>NZ_CBDIBV010000014.1:0-317956 GCF_965277155.1 Profundibacter sp. | reverse complement strand
GAACGCGGCCTCGGCGTCCCGTTTGTTCTCGGCCATCCAGATGTCCTGTAGATGGCCCTTGGCTTTGGCTTGCAGCGACTTCGGCATGGCATTCAGGACGTTGCCGGTTTTATGCACCCAGCAGCGCTGCTCCCGGGTCTCACCGAACACCTCCCGCAAGGCGTTCCAGAAGCCGAGCGCGCCATCACCAACGGCCAGATCAGGGGCTTTTCTGAGGCCACGACGTTGCAAGTCCAGCAGCAGTTCACGCCAGCTCTGGCTGCTTTCTCGATACCCGTCCACGAGGCCCAGAACATCCTTGTTACCCCACTCGTCCGCGCCGATGATCACCAGCATGCATTGCTTGTCAGCATCCGTGCGCGGCTTGAAATAAACCCCGTCGGCCCAGAAATACACATAGCGTTTGGCCGACAGGTCACGCCGGTTCCAACGCTCGTATTCTGCCCACCACTCCGCCTTCAGGCGCGAAATCGTGCTCGATGTCAAACCACCCGCATCAGGCCCCAGAAGGGCCGCCAGTGCTTCGCCGAAATCACCCGTGGAAATACCTTTGAGATAGAGCCAGGGCAACAACTCCTCGACCGACTTTGCCCGGCGCAGATACGGCGGCAGAAGCGTCGAGGTGAACCTGATCTTCTCCGCCCCCGTGCCACGATCACGCACCCGAGGCACATTCACCGGGACAGGGCCGATCCCCGTCATCACCTCGCGCTCCGGCAGGTATCCGTGGCGAACAAGGCGCTGGCGACCGGCCGAATCCCTCAAATGCGCGTGTTGCGCCATCAGATCACAAACCTCGGCCTCGACCGCCTGTGCCAACAGATCCCGCGCGCCTTTGCGCAAGATATCCGTCAGCGGATCAGGTGAAATTCCGGCTGGATCGGTAAACTCCAAAATAGTATCGTCTTCCATGTGGCATATCCTTTTCTCTCTGAGAATCGCGGCGCGTCAACACCGCCATGATATGCCACCCAATCACCCCATCACCAACTTTCGGGCATTACTCCTAGTATCCACTTTATAGGTCACTCCGAGAATTCGATAGTCGGGTAGTTCTGCATCATTTGGATAGCCTTCCGATTCAAAACGAACCCACTCAGCAAGTGGATCACTCCCTAAGCGCGAAGCAAGGAAGCGCAATTTCAACATTTCAAGGTTGTGTCTCGAAAGTGGTGGAAATTGATTTCAGGCACCTCCGAGCGGGTTGAGTTATGCGCCGGTCAGGCGGCTTGGTCAAGGGTTGCGTCGGCGACGGGCTGAGCGAGCGTTTCCCAGCCATCGACCTTTCGCATGACGATCTGCCCCGAGGCCATCAGAGCCCAAAGCAGCATCGGCACGGTCTCGGCGCATGGCAGCACGGTCTGGGTCTTGATGCGGCGGCGGAATTCCTCGTTCAGGCGTTCGATCGCATTTGTCGTTCTGGCCGATTTCCACTGGCCTTGTGGCAGACGCGTGAAGGTGAAAAGCTTATCTCCTGCTTCTTCCAAGCTGTCAGCGACGGCCTTGCATTTCAGCCGCCATTTTCGCAGAAATGCCTTGCGGCGGGTGGCGATTTCCTCGGGTGTTTTGGCGTAGATCATGTCGCGGTAATCTTCTGTCAACTCATCATGCATACGCTTGGGTGCCTTGGCCAGAAGGTTGCGGTGCTTGTGCACCGTGCACCTCTGGATCGGCAGATCTTCACCCCAGAGGGCAATGAGAGCGACCTCAAGTCCCGGTGCCCCGTCCACGATGACAAATTCGGGCCGTTTCAACCCGCGCGCATCCAGATCGTTGATGAACTGACGCCAGGCGGAGGTGCTTTCGCCGCCCATGTTCATCAGTGATAACAAGACCTTCTGCCCATCCCGGCGCACGCCAATCGCGGCCAGAACCGAGATATTGGTGGCCTTCCTGTCAATCCGCGTTTTGATCACGGTGCCGTCCAGGATCAGCCGCACGATGTCTTCATCCGCAAGGCTGCGGGCGCACCACGCCTGCCAGTCCACCTTCACCTTGCGCCAGGCGCGGCTCACCACATCCTTGCTGACCGCCCCCTGAAACAGGCCGAACAGGGCGCGTTTTACCCGCCGTGTGTTGGTGCCCGAAAGGTAGACAGCAGCGATCAGCGCCTCGGCCTTCTTCGTCAGCCGCTGGTAGCGGGGCAATGCCTTCGAGCGCCATTCTCTGGCCTTGCCGGCCTCGCCTGTGATCCGCGCACGCGGCACGCGCACCGTTTCGGTTCCAAATGTTCCGACCAGTTGCCGCTCGCGATGCCCGTGGCGGTATCCGGCCTTTGCCCCGCCGCTGCGGCCATACCGGCAACGGCCCAGAAACTGCTCCAGCTCCTCTTCGAAAACCGCCTCGATCGTCGCGCGGATGTTCTGGCGCAGCCGGTCTTCAATCGGGTCATAGCCTGCTTCATTGGCCAGTAGCGCGGATGTCGATGTTGCTGTATTCTTTGTCATGGCGTGATCTCCTTGGCGGTTCCAGCCGCCGGTTGGGTGGCTTCGATGCACCCGGAGATTACGCCGTCCTCGAATTTCCACCAAACTCGCGACACTACCTCGGGGTGGAACTGTTATCGAAAATATTCGAGCCATCCGGTGAACGTTGAATCGAAAATCCGTCGTTGTCGGTGCCGAAATCCTCGCCCGCACCGACGCGTGTGGCCGTGCCGGAAAAGCCGGCGTAAGTGGCCGTTGGATCATCCAGAGCATCGCCGTTGAATGTTGCCTGAATGAATTCGTCGTTGGCGGGATCATAAACGACGATATTATCACCGCCATTATTGATCAAAGCAGAACCGCGCCCGGCATCAAAAAACAAATCATCCGGCCCGCCTGTTGGCAAGCTGCCGCCGGCCTGAACACCGGAAATGACCATTGCATGACCGCCAGGCTGCAGGACGGTGCCAGGGGGGAAGGTAAACCAGTTCCCGACGCCCTGATCCCACAATTGCAAACCGGAAATATCAATCGCGGCATTCGAGGTATTGACAAGTTCGATGTATTCATCAGTCGCAGAGGCAGTTCCGTTGCCGTCGGTATCAAAATTGTTTGCACCGTTCGGGTCTACCAGGACCTCGTTTATAACAATGCCGCCTAGCAACTGATCTGCCATAGTTTCCACTCACAATAAACTGTGCATCAAGACGTCTTGATCACTATTTTATACTAAATTTACCCCGACGGGATATTTCCCTAGTCAATTTGAAGGGTTATCAGATTTGGGCAATCAGCTCAAGCTGGCTCGTTGCTTTGGAACTTCTATGTCTGTTAGGCGTGTTCTCTGCACAAATATTCCGCTTGTAAACCATGGATTGCGGTGAATTGGCGCGGTTGAGAGAATTCTTTTCCTTTTTATTGACAACCGTCAATGCAAGGCGCATATCGCCCACCGTAAGACATTCAATATCTTGAATACGTCAAACTGTGAAAAGGATAAATCATGCTTATGGACTGGAAAATAGGAGGGGTGGCGCTGGGCATTGTGTTCTTTCTGGCCGTACTCCTTGTTAAACCGATCGGGGTTTCAACGCAGTTCGTGATCCTGGACGGGATTGCCTGGAATGCTGTTGACAGCTCGGTCATCACACAGACCGAGGATGGCAAATATACCTCGACCAACCCTTATCTGGCAAAATCCCACGGTAAATATGCCAAACACGCCGCAAACCCGCTGAACTACAGCTTCGTCTTTGTAATTGCGATGGTTCTGGGGGCTGCTGCTTCGGCCCTGTCGCGCGGACGTGAAAGCGCCGAGGAACGCAGCGTGCCGCAAATCTGGCGCGCGAATTTCGGCGACAGCAAGGCCAAGCGCTATGCCGCGGCCTTTGTTGGCGGCTTTATCGTGCTTTACGGCGCGCGTCTGGCCGGTGGTTGTACATCGGGCCATATGATGAGCGGCCTGATGCAGACATCGCTATCTGGCTATCTGTTCACGCTGGGCGCATTCGGGGCCGCGATCCCGACTGCCATGATCATGTATAAAAGGAGCTAAGCCATGACTGTTTTTCTTGCACTTGTTATCGGCGGGCTGTTTGGCTTTGTTCTGGACCGGATCGGGGCGACGAACCCGAACTGGATCATCAAAATGCTGAATCTGTCCAACCTGCACCTGATGAAAACCATTCTGTTGGCCATCGGTGTTGGCTCGGTGTTGATGTTTGCCGGCCAGATGGTCGGTTTCGTTGATGTTGGCCACATGTCGGTCAAAACCGCCGAGGTAGGCGTTTTCGTTGGCGGCCTGCTGCTGGGCTTTGGCTGGGCGTTCTCGGGCTTTTGCCCCGGCACCGGCGTCGCTGCTGCTGCTTCCGGTCGTAAGGATGCGCTGTTCTTTATCGCTGGTGGCCTGTTGGGCGCTGCGGCCTATATGGCGACTTATGGTTCGATCATGAGCACCTTCCTGTTCGACAAAATCGGTGGCGGCAAGGTGACTTTGGGCACCGTTCCCGGCTCGAAATTCGAAGGGCTGACAGGCATCCCCGGCGATCTGCTTGGCATTGCGCTGGGCGTTGCGTTCATTGTTGTTGCTTTTGCCCTGCCAAACAAACTGGTTGGTGGTGACGCCCCTTCGGACGCTGTTCCGGCTGAATAAATAAGCCCAAAACCCACTCACGGGGTGAACGGCCGCAGGGGAAACCTTGTGGCCGTTTTCGTTTTTGCACAACATTCGGGTCGTCCGAACGGGCAGAAAGGGGCAGCATGGCAAGGCAACTTGTGAAAGGAACCCCCGATGCAACTGACCTATCTACCCTATGATCCCGATTGGGTGGCGCAATTGCGCGCTGGTGGCACGGATGCTTATGGCTTGCCTGCTGAACGCGTGATTTCGGATGGCGGCGGCAACCCCTGCCGCCATTGCCTGACCGACATCCCCAAGGGGGCCGAAATGCTGATTTGTGCCGCCCGCCCGTTTCCCGACCCGCAGCCCTATGCCGAAACCGGCCCGATCTTTTTATGTGCTGATTGCTTGCCCTATACGGGCGATGGTCTGCCGCCGGTCCTGGTAAGCCGCAAGGAATGTCTGCTGAAAGCCTATGGCGCGGACAACCGGATTGTCTATGGCACAGGGCAGATCACCCCGACCGCTGAAATCGAGGATTACGCAGGGGTCTTGTTATCGGACCCGAAGGTTGCCTATGTTGATGCAAGATCGGCCACCAACAACTGCTTCACCCTAAGGATCATCCGAACCCCATGAGCCAGAATTTCGACAACATCCCCGAAACCGCCCTTGACTGGCACCGCGCCGGTCGCGGGGCGGCACTGGCCACTGTGGTGGAAACATGGGGCTCGGCCCCGCGCCCCGTCGGTAGCCAACTGGCGATTGCGGGGGATACGGAAATTGCCGGCTCGGTTTCGGGGGGCTGTGTCGAGGGCGCCGTGATTATCGAGGCGATGGATGCGCTTGAGGACGGCAAACCGCGGATGATGGAATTTGGCGTGTCCGACGATCAGGCCTTTGCCGTCGGACTGGCCTGTGGCGGCAAGATCAGGGTGATGATCGAGCCGATAGGCCCGGTGTTGCCCGAAGATATGCTAACCGAACTGGTGGCCGCGCGCGCCGGTCGTGTGCCGGTGGCTTATGTTGTCAATCCTGATGCGCAAACCCGCAGGCTGGCGACAAAGGACGGTTTCCCCGACCGGTTTCGCAGTGACAAATCCGGTTTCGAGGGCGACGAATTCGTTGCCATCCACAACCCGCCGCTGAAAATGATCATGGTGGGGGCGGTGCATATCACCCAGCCTTTGCTGGTGATGGCACGGCTGGCCGGTTATGATCCGGTGCTGGTCGATCCGCGCGCGGCATTCGGGTCCAAGGCGCGGTTTCCGAACGAGGAAATCATAGACGACTGGCCGGACGAAGCATTGCAAGCGCAAGGGCTGGATGTGCGCACGGCGGTTGTCACCCTGTCGCATGATCCGAAAATCGACGATCCCGCCCTGACCGTCGCCCTGCGATCGGATGCATTTTATATCGGCAGCCTAGGATCGACTCGCACCCACGCCAAACGGGTGAACCGGTTAAAGGCGGCAGGCTTCGCGGATGATGAAATCGCCCGAATTCATGCGCCGGTGGGCCTAGATATCGGGTCTAAATCCCCCGCCGAAATTGCCCTGTCGATCATGGCACAGATCACCCAAACCCTGCGCAAATCGGGCTAACATCAACCCGCCGTGCAAGATTCATTTTGCCAAACCGTCGCCCCCGTGTTTTACTCGCCTCTAATTAGAACATAAGGGAGGACGACCATGACACAGGTCACCATGACCGTGAACGGCAAAGCTGTAAGCGGTGAAGCAGAAGGGCGCACACTGCTTTCACAATTCTTGCGCGACGGGCTGGGGCTGACGGGAACACACGTTGGCTGTGACACTTCGCAATGCGGCGCTTGCAGCGTGCATGTCAATGGAAAGCTTGTGAAATCCTGCACCATGTTCGCAATCGAGGCCGACGGGGCCGAGGTATCGACTGTTGAAGGCGAAGCGGACGAGGACGGCACATTGTCGACCATCCAGCAGGCCTTTCAGGACCACCACGGGCTGCAATGCGGTTTCTGCACACCGGGTATGGTGATGGCCACCAAATCCTTGCTGGCCGAGAACCCCAAACCGACCGAGGCCGAAATTCGCGCCTATCTGTCCGGCAATATCTGCCGCTGCACGGGGTATCACAACATTGTCAAGGCAATCATGGCCGCATCCGGTCAGGACATAAGCGCCATCGCCGCAGAATAAGCGGTAGGGCGGGGTTTACCCCGCCGTCACGGAATATCAGGGAGGAATAATCATGCCAGCAGACGGAGGCATCGGCGCCAGCACCAAACGGCGCGAGGACGTCCGGTTTTTAACCGGAAACGGAAATTATACAGACGATATTAACGCAAATGGACAGGCCTATGTCTATTTCCTGCGCTCGGAAATGGCGCATGCGAAAATCAACAGCATCGACACGTCGGACGCCGAAAAGATGGACGGTGTGATCCGCATCTTCACCGGCGAGGATTTTGTCGAAGTGGGCGGTGTGCCTTGTGGTTGGGAAGTGACTGACCGGTTTGGCAACGCCATGCAGGAACCCAAACACCCCATTCTGGCGCACGGAAAGGCGCGCCATGTAGGGGATCCAATGTGTGCGGTTGTGGCGGAAACGCTGGAGCAGGCCCGCGACGCTGCCGAGGCGATCGAGCTGGATCTGGAAGAACTGCCCGCTGTGATCGACATGAAATCCGCGCTGGCCGAAGACAGCCCCAAGGTGCACGACGAACTGGAGTCAAACCTGTGTTACGACTGGGGCTTTGTCGAGGAAAACCGCGAGGCCGTGGATGAGGCAATCAAGAACGCCCACCACGTCACCACGCTGGAACTGCGCAACAACCGGCTGATCGCCAACCCGATGGAGCCACGCGTGGCGATCGGCATGTTTGACCGCACCACGGATGAACATACGCTTTATACCACGTCGCAAAATCCGCATGTGATCCGCCTGTTGATGGGGGCGTTTGTGCTGGGAATTCCCGAACACAAACTGCGGGTGATCTCGCCCGATGTGGGCGGTGGTTTTGGCACCAAAATCTTCCACTATGCCGAAGAAGCGTTCTGCACCTTCGCCGCCAAGGCAGTGAACCGTCCGGTGAAATGGACCTGTAGCCGCTCCGAGGCTTTTGTGTCGGATGCCCATGGGCGTGACCATGTAACCAAGATCGAGCTGGCAATGGACAAGGACGGAAATTTCCTTGCCCTGCGCACAGATACCCACGCCAACATGGGCGCTTATCTGTCGACCTTTGCGCCCAGCGTGCCCACATGGCTACACGGCACATTGATGGCAGGGAACTACAAAACCCCGCTGATCTATGTGAACGTCAAGGCGGTGTTCACCAACACCGTGCCGGTTGACGCCTATCGCGGGGCCGGTCGCCCTGAAGCATCGTTCCAGTTGGAGCGGGTGATCGACAAGGCCGCTTATGAAATCGGCAAAGACCCGATTGAATTGCGCCGCCAGAACTTTATCACCGAATTCCCCTATGCCACCCCTGTAGCGGTGGAATATGACACCGGTGATTACAATGCAACGATGGACAAGATGATCGAGATTGCCGATCTGGCCGGTTTCGAGGCACGTGCCGCCGAAAGCGCCGACAACGGCAAACTACGCGGCCTTGGCGTGAATTGTTATATCGAGGCTTGCGGCATTGCGCCTTCCAACCTTGTAGGCCAATTGGGCGCCCGCGCGGGGCTATATGAAAGCGCCACGGTGCGGGTGAACGCCACGGGATCAATCAGCGTGATGACCGGTTCGCATTCACACGGGCAGGGGCATGAAACCGCCTTTCCGCAGGTGATTGCCGAGATGATCGGCATTGATGCATCGCAAGTGGACATCGTGCATGGCGATACATCCAAAGTGCCGATGGGCATGGGCACCTATGGCTCGCGTTCGTTGGCTGTTGGCGGCAGTGCGATGGTGCGCGCCACCGAAAAAATCATCAACAAGGCCAAGAAAATTGCGGCCCACCTTATGGAAGCCTCGGAAGGGGATATCGAGCTGAAAGACGGACAGTTCACCGTTGCGGGCACCGATAAATCGGTTGCCTGGGGCGATGTGACACTGGCTGCCTATGTGCCGCATAACTATCCGCTTGAAGACCTTGAACCTGGACTGGAGGAAACCGCATTCTATGATCCGGCCAACTTTACCTATCCATCAGGTGCCTATGCCTGCGAGGTCGAAGTGGACCCCGAAACCGGCAAGGTGACGATTGAACGCTTCAGCGCCGCCGATGATTTTGGCAATATCGTCAACCCGATGATCGTTGACGGTCAGGTGCATGGTGGCATCGGGCAGGGCATTGGTCAGGCGCTGCTGGAACACGCGGTCTATGACGAGGACGGGCAGCTGATTTCCGGCTCCTACATGGATTATGCCATGCCGCGTGCCGATGATGTGCCGTTCTATACGGTTGATCATTCCTGCCAGACCCCCTGCACCCACAACCCGCTGGGCGTGAAGGGCTGTGGCGAGGCCGGCGCGATCGGATCCCCCCCCGCGGTGGTCAATGCCGTTGTCGATGCCTTGCGACGGGCCGGTCAGGATATCACCCATATCGACATGCCGCTGACGCCCTCGCGCGTTTGGCAAGCAATGCAATCCTGAAGGAGGAATGAGAGATGTATGCATTTGATGTAGAGACCCCTTCAAGCGTTGCAGAGGCAGTCGCCGCGCTGAAGGACAAAGAGGCAACCGCGCTGGGCGGTGGCCAAACCCTGATCCCGACGCTGAAACAGCGCCTTGCCGCGCCGGAAAAACTGGTCAGTCTGTCGGGTATTGCCGAGATGAAGGGCATATCTGCTGATGGCGGTGTTCTGACCATCGGCGGGGCAACACCCCATGTCGAAGTGGCCGCGCAGGGGGATTACCCCGCGCTGGCGGCTCTGGCGGGCAATATCGGTGATCCGGCGGTGCGCAATCGTGGCACCATTGGCGGATCACTGGCCAACAATGACCCGTCGGCCTGTTACCCGGCGGCGGTGCTGGGCACGGGCGCAACCATTGTCACCAACACGCGCGAAATCGCGGCGGATGACTATTTTCAGGGCATGTTCACCACAGCGCTTGAGGATGGCGAGATTATCACCGCGGTGAGGTTCCCCATCCCCGAGGTTGCATCTTACCAGAAGTTCGACCAGCCCGCCTCGCGCTTTGCGCTGGTCGGGGTGTTCGTAGCCAAAACCGCCGATGGCGTGCGGGTGGCGGTGACGGGCGCATCCGAAGACGGTGTGTTCCGCTGGACCGAGGCCGAAACGGCGCTGAACAAAGAGTTCCGCAGTGATGCGCTGATGGATTTGAACATCAACGCGATGAACATGATCGGCGATTTGCACGGCACCAAGGAATACCGCGCCCATCTGGTCAAGGTGATGACACGCCGCGCGATCAACGCGATCGGGTAAATGGGCTGTGGCCCCGCATAGGATGCGGGGCCTGCCCGTGAGAACAAACAGCAAGGCCCCGGATCAGGTCCGGGGCTTGCGCATTTTTAGATAGGGTGATCCATCAGACTGATAACAGATATATGGCACAGCTTTCGATCCCTGCCAACTTGGGTGCAAATCTGGGTCGCTCTAATCCTTGTGCCTGTCAATATGATGTCTCTGCTATTTCTAAACGAGCCCAAAGGTATTCTGATTGCCGCACTGGCGGTAGGTGGCATGATGCCGAATATTGCGATCATGCTGGCCGAGCGGGGTCTGTCGAAAATGATGGCCCTGCCGCACCTGCTGATCTGGATTCCGCTGCTTTTGATTCTCTGGCCACTTCTGGGCGCCGTTACAGGTGGCTATCAGAAATATCTGTGGCTGCTGTTTGCCGTGGACGGGCTGTCGCTGGCTTTTGACATTCCGGATGCGTGGAAGTGGTGGAGAGGGGATCGTGCTGTGGCAGGGGCGCAATAAAAAGCCCCCGCAAAATGCGAGGGCTTTTCTATAAACTGTAAAGCGTTGCCTACTTTGGAAGTTGGCCGATCATCATGATCATCTGGCGACCTTCCATCCGAGGCATGCTTTCAACCTTGCCGTGGTCTTTGACATCCTCGGCCACCCGTTCCAGCAATTCGCGGCCCAGATTAAGGTGCGCCATTTCGCGGCCACGAAAACGCAGGCTGATCTTTACCTTGTCGCCGTTTTCCAGAAACTTGAACACATTGCGCATTTTCACATCGTAATCATGCGTATCGGTGTTCGGGCGGAATTTGACTTCCTTGACCTCGATGGTCTTTTGTTTCTTGCGTGCCTCGGATTCACGTTTCTGCTGTTCATACTTGAACTTGCCGAAATCCATGATTTTGCACACAGGCGGGTTGGCGTTTGGCGAAATTTCCACCAGATCCAGTCCGGCCTCGTCTGCCATATCCATGGCGCGCGCAGGGGTAACAACCCCGACGTTTTCACCGTCGGCACCAATAAGCCGGATTTCCTTGGATGTGATGCGTTCATTTACGCGGGGGCCAGTGTCGCGCTGTGGCGGGGCATTGTGTGGTCTGCGGGCTATGACTTTGATCCTTTGATTGTGAAGCCTTGTCTTATGCGGAAAATAGACGGGCGCGCGCGCGCTTACAAGGTGTTATTCGCCCTGAAATGAGCAATAATGTGCTATATTCCCCCTTGCTTGCTTTTCACATGGCTGTGCATCTGTCATAGCACACAGATGTCCGGATGCTTTTGCCGGAAAGTTAACTAGGGGTTTAAAGATGAACAAATCATTACTTATTGCTGCAGCTTTGATTGCTGCGGGGGCTGGTATCTATTTTTATTCGCAAGGGAATAACAGCACTGGCGAGGTGATGGAGCAGGCCACAGATGCGGCCACAAAAGCTGCTGACGATGCTGCCGCGTCGGCCAAAGCCGCAGAAGAAGCCGCAACCAAGGCGGCAGAAGAAGCTGCAGCGAAGTTAGCCGAAGAAGCTGCTGCTGCAGAGGAAGCCGCGAAAGCTGCCGCCGCAGAAGCCGAGGCCGCTGCTGCCAAAGCGGCAGAAGAAGCCAAAGCCAAAGCTGCTGAAGAAGCTGCCGCCGCAGAAGAAGCTGCCAAAGCTGCCGCAGCTGAGGCCGAAGCCGCCGCAGCCAAAGCCGCCGAGGAAGCCGAAGCGAAAGCAGCTGAAGAAGCTGCTGCTGCAGAAGAAGCCGCCAAAGCCGCTGCCGCCGAGGCTGAAGCTGCCGCAGCCAAAGCTGCTGAAGAGGCTGCAGCCGCAGCAGCCGAAGGAACCGAAGCCGCTACCGACGCTGCAAGCAGCACTGAAAACGCAATCACCAACGCCCTTTCCGGTGCTGTTGATGCCGCGTCAACGCCCGCCGAAGGCACAAGCAATATGGCAGCAGATTCTGCATCAGCAGATATGTCCGAAGATCCGGCGCCAACCGAGCAGGAAACATTGCTGACAGCCGATGGTTTTGATGCTGCCAAAGTTGGGGAGATGATTGACGGTTCCGATCTGGACCCAATGAAAAAGACATTGCTGAAAGCCGCTATCGACAAGGCTGGCGAAAATCCGGAAATGGTTAAAGCCGTGATTGAACAGGTGAAAACTGCCTTGGGCATGTAACCCTTTTCAAATCTGATAGATCAAACACCGCGCGAAAAAATTTCTTTTCGCGCGGTGTTTTTGTGTCTGGCAGGTGAAATGGGCCATTCCCCGCCGATACTGGGCAATAACGCGCCGCTTATCGTTACCGGGGTATTTTCTCTGGTTTGGGCAAATCTTGCGGGTCAGTATTTAGGAACGTCTGGAAATTGCACAGTCGCTGCAAAACACATTTGCGCAGGCCGGCATCACCCTGAACCTGAGCGTTGGCACAGGCAAACAGGTCCTGACAAAATATCGTGCCCGTGAACTGGACATGTATATCGGTGCATGGGGTCCGGATTATCCTGATCCGCACACCAACGCCGGCACCTTCGCCTATAACCCCGACAATTCGGACGAAGCGCAGGCAACCGGCCTTTTGGCATGGCGTAATGCGTGGGATACAGACGGGCTGACCGAAAAGGTGGCTGCGGCTGTTGTTGAAGGCGACCGCGACGTGCGCAAAGGCATGTACGAGGAAATCCAGCGTGAATTCCTGCAAAAAGCCCCGTTCGCCATTCTGTTCCAGAAGGTCGAACAGACAGGTCGCCGTGAAAACGTGCAGAACCTGAATCTGGGCGGCGCGATTACCGCTGTGTCCTACTGGCCGGTCACCAAGTAAATGGCGGTCGTTGAAAATAACGGAAACGGGCGGCGCAAGTCGCCCTTTTCCTCGTCCGTTTATGCCACAATCCTGAAAACAATTGGGTCTGTGATTATCACTATGCTGGGGCTGACATTTGTCACCTTTATCATTGGCCGCGTGATGCCAATTGACCCTGTGATTTCGATTGTGGGCGAACGGGCCTCCAAAGAAACCTATGATGCTGCCTATCATGCCATGGGTCTGGATAAACCAATCCTTAAGACCTCTGCATAACATCGGGATTCCCCCGAGAGGTGGTCCCACTTTTTTGACCAGTCAGCAGCCAGTTTAAGATGGATCAGGGTTTCATTTAGGCTGCCAAACTCATTGGTTTTGTTTTTCTGTCATAGGCTTCATCCGGGGTCAATATTCCGTGGGTGGAATGCGGGCGCTCGGTGTTGTAGTAAGCCAACCATTTCCCGATCCCGGCGCGGGTCTGCGAACCCGTTTCAAATGCGTTGAGGTAAATGCATTCGTATTTCAAGGATCGCCAAAGCCGCTCGATCATCCGGTTATCGACCCAGCGACCTTTGCCATCCATCGAGATTTTCACGTCGGCTTCTTTCAGCGCCTGCGTCCATTCAAACCCGGTGAACTGGCTGCCCTGGTCGCTGTTCATGATATCGGGCTTGCCGTATTTGGCCATAGCCTCTTTCAGGGCTTCAACGCAAAAATCTGCCTCCATGCTGTTTGACAATCTCCAGCTCAAAACCTTGCGGCTGTGCCAGTCCATGATCGCGACCAAATAGAGGAACCCGCGCTGCATCGGAATGTAGGTGATATCTACGCACCACACATGGTTTGGACGATCAATCGTCAGGTCTCGCAGCAGATACGGGTAGATCTTATGCTGCGGATGTTTCTTGCTCGTGTTGGGCGTCTGGTAGATCGGAACCAACCGCATCAGCCGCATCAAACGGCGGACCCTGTGGCGACCACACTTGTAACCTTGGCGCTGCATGTGCCGGGCCATTTGCCGTGATCCATACCACGGCGTCTGCAAGAATTGCTTGTCGATTATTGTCATGAACCGCAAATTTTCAGCACTTTCGCCTTTTGGCTGGTAATACAGGTTCGAGCGCGCCAGAGAAAGTAGCCCGCATTGTCGTCGCACACTCAGATCATGCTCACGGCTCACCATTTTTTGCCTCGCTTCCCGAGCAACTGTTGCGAGGCGTTGGCTAAAAAATCCCGTTCCACGACCAGCTGACCAATCTTGGAGTGCAGCTTCTCAATCTGGGCTTCATCAACCCGATCAGGATCACGGCCCCGTCTGGAAAATGCCGTGGCCATGTTTTCAATCGCTGCTCGTTTCCATGTGCCAATCTGGGTTGGATGCACACCATACTTCTTCGACAGCTCCGCCATCGTCATTTCCTCGCGGATTGCTTCAAGCGCAACGCGGGCTTTGAATTCGGGAGAATGGTTCTTTCGTTTCGTCATTTTGAATCGTCTTTCTCATAAGTCGATCCACCTTAACAACTGGTCCGAATTTCCGCGACCACCTCTGTCTGCCCGAACGCACCGTTGTCTGGCGGCATGCCTTTGGCAATATCAAGGTGCAGCTGATCACGGTGATTGCCTTAAGCTACGCCAACCTGCTGGAGGGCGCGGTGCTGACCGAAACGATTTTCTCCTGGCCGGGGATTGGCCAGTATATCACCACGGCGCTGTTGTCGGCCGATATGAATGCAGTGCTGGGCGGTACGGTTGTTATTGGCCTGATCTTTGTGCTGTTGAATATTTTCTCCGATCTGCTGTATCGGTTCTTTGATCCGAGGGCGGCAAAATGACGGACACAAACACACAAAAACAAACCCTGCGCGAATGGCTGATGACCGATACGCCTACCTCGCGGCGGCACGCAAAATTTGCGGCGCTGTATTCGGGCTGGCTGACGCTGAAATCCAACTCGATGGCGATGATCGGACTTGGCATCCTGTTGTTGCTGGTGCTGATCGCCGCCGCCGCACCCCTGCTGGCCCCAATGAGTCCGTTTGTCCAAAGCCTTGGCGACCGATTGCAGCCACCGAGCACGGAGGGGCATATTCTGGGGACCGACAGTCTGGGCCGCGATATTCTTAGCCGGATGATCTATGGCTCGCGGATCACGCTGTATATTGTGGCGCTGGTGGCGATGATTGCGCCCATTGTCGGGCTTTTGGTGGGCACGGTGGCCGGTTATACCGGTGGTTGGGTCGATACCATCCTGATGCGGATCACCGACATCTTCCTGGCCTTCCCCCGCCTTGTTCTGGCGCTGGCCTTTGTGGCGGCTTTGGGGGCGGGTATCGAAAACGCGGTGCTGGCAATTTCGCTAACCGCATGGCCCCCCTATGCGCGGATCGCGCGGGCCGAAACCCTGACCATCCGCAATTCGGATTATATCGCCGCCATAAAACTGCAAGGTGCGCATGCCCTTCGGATTATCACGCGCCATATCTGGCCGCTGTGTATTTCGTCGCTGATCGTGCGGGTCACGCTGGATATGGCCGGTGTTATTCTGGCCGCTGCCGGCCTTGGCTTCCTTGGGCTTGGCGCACAGCCCCCCAGCCCCGAATGGGGTGCGATGATTGCCGAAGGGCGGCGGTTTATTCTGGATCACTGGTGGGTTGCCACCATGCCCGGCCTTGCCATTTTTACCGTCTCGTTGGCGTTCAATCTGTTGGGTGACGGTCTGCGTGATGTTCTGGATCCCAAAGAAGGAGGCCACTCATGACCCCGCTTCTGGATGTCAAAAACCTGCGCGTCACCTTCCCGACGCGACAGGGCGAATTCGAAGCCGTGCGCGGCGTGTCCTTTACCCTTGGCAAAGAACGCCTTGGCATTGTGGACGAAAGCGGCTCGGGCAAATCCATGACCGGCCGCGCCATCCTGCGTCTGATCCGCCCGCCCGGACGGGTCGAGGCGGACAAGATGGAACTGCATGGCCAGGATTTGCTGGGCATGTCGGAAAAGGAAATGCAGCGGGTGCGCGGGCAGAAAATCTCGATGGTGATGCAGGATCCCAAATTTTCGCTGAACCCTGTGATGACGATTGCCGACCAGATCATGGAAATCTACCGCTTCCACACCGGGGCTGGCAAAAGGCGGCATGGGCCAAGGCGATTGAAATGCTCGAAGCTGTGTCGATCCGCGACCCTGAAAGGGTGATGCGCAGCTATCCGCATGAGATGTCCGGCGGTATGGGCCAGCGGATCATGATTGCGATGATGCTGGTGACAGAACCGGAAATCCTGATTGCCGATGAACCCACCTCGGCGCTGGATGTGTCGGTGCAAACGCAGGTGCTGTCGATCATCGACCGGCTGGTGCGCGAACGCGGCATGGGGCTGATTTTCATCAGTCATGACCTGAAGCTGGTCTCGTCCTTTTGCGACCGTGTGCTGATCATGTATGCCGGCCGCGTGGTCGAGGTATGCGAGGCTGACAAGCTGGAGCAGGCCACCCATCCCTATACCCGCGGATTGCTGGGGTCTTTGCCGGATATCCGTCATCCAAAGGATAGGCTGGAAGTGCTGAAGCGTGACGAAACATGGCGTATCGCCGAAAGCGTGAGTGGTCGGACATGAGCCATATACATATTGAAAACCTGAACGTCTGGTTCGGCGACGGGGCCGAGAGGGTGGACGCCGTCAAAGGGGCCACATTCGATGTGCCCAGCGGCGCCAGTTTCGGCTTGGTCGGGGAAAGCGGCTCGGGCAAATCAACGATCCTACGCGCCATCATGGGCCTTGCGCCAACGTGGTCGGGCACCATTCAGGTGGGTGATTTCAAGCTGGGTAAAAAGCGACCCAAGGATTTCTACAAAGACGTGCAGATGGTATTTCAGGACCCCTACGCATCGCTGCACCCGCGCCATTCGGTGGATCAGGTGTTGGGCGAAACCCTGTCGCTGCACGGGTTCAAGGACATCGATAATCGCATCATGAAACTGCTAGACGATGTGGGCCTTGGGCCTGCGTTCCGCTTCCGTTATCCGCACCAACTGTCCGGTGGACAACGCCAACGGGTGGCGATTGCGCGGGCACTGGCACCGGAACCATCGGTGATACTGCTGGACGAACCCACCTCGGCGCTGGATGTCTCGGTGCAGGCCGAAGTGCTGAACCTGCTGTCGGACCTGCGCGAGGAACACAAGCTGACCTATTTGATGGTGTCGCACAATCTGGCCGTGGTCGCGCATATGTGCGACGCAACAGCGGTGATGCAGAACGGTGAAATTGTCGAGGTAATGACGGTCGAAGATATGCGGGCGATGAACCCCAAACACCCCTACACCAAACACCTGCTGGATTCGTCGTTCGGCTATAACCCCAACGCGGCGCAATCGGCATGAGGGGCACAACCGCCATTGTCACCGGTGCCGCGCGCGGCATCGGGCTTGCCACCACCCGCCTGTTTCTGGCCGAGGGCCGCCGCGTGGCGATGATTGACCGTGACGCGGATGAATTGATGAAGGTGGCCGACGGGATGGAGGGCGTTTTGCCGATCATCTGTGATGTGTCACAACCCGATCAGGTGGATGCTATGGTAGCGCGGGTGATCGACGAAATGGGCCGCATTGATGCGCTGGTCAACAATGCCGGTGTGGCTGCATTCGAACCCATTGGCAAAACCGATTTCGAAACATGGCGCACAGTGATGGAAACCAATCTGGACGGCGTGTTCCTGTGTTCCCAGGCGGCGATTCCGCATATGGCCAAACAGGGCGGCGCGATCGTCAACATCGCGTCAATTTCAGGCCTGCGGGCCAGCACATTGCGGGTGGCCTATGGCACCTCGAAGGCGGCAGTGATCCAGTTGACCAAACAACAGGCCGTGGAACTGGGCGAAGTCGGCATCCGCGCCAATTGCGTCGCCCCCGGCCCGGTGGCCACCAAACTGGCCATCGCCGTCCACAGCCCCGAAATTCGCGCGGCCTATTACAAGGCCATGCCGTTAAACCGCTATGGCACCGAAGAGGAAATCGCGCAGGTGATTGTGTTCCTTTGCTCGGACAAGGCCAGCTTTGTCACGGGTCAGGTGGTGGCCGCCGATGGCGGGTTTGAAGCATCAGGTGTTGGCTTGGCAGCTTTGCGGGCCACTGGCGTGGCTGATTGAGATTTTAGCGCCTGAAGTGCATTCTGGCGGGCATTTCTAAAATGTGGTCGGAACTGTTTGGACATTATTGCGTTGCAATAAGTGATGGTTAGCGCGTGTTGCCTGGTTGCAACCAAATGGTTTAACAGCATTTTCTGATAAAGGGTCGAATGCTTGCGTGCCCGCAACAGTTTGTAAATCCCAACCCTGTCAAGCGTCCCCCCGACGCAACCGGTGATAATTTTCCCCAACACGCCCATATTCTGCCAGACGGAAAGTATCCCGTGACCCATATAACGGCATTTGATTTTGGTTACTTGCGCCCCGCGAAATAGCGCCGCATGCATCGCATCGGCCATCAGGGTCGGGTTGTAAAACAGGAACACCCTTTCGGCTGTTTTGATCATATCCGGTGCAAAACCATAACGGCTGTTGAAATCCTTGCGCCATGCGAGCCGAAACCTTTGTTCCCAGCTGGCGACCTCGCGGTTCAGCGTGGCCTGTGGGTTTACTGCAATCACCGTTGACCCCGGTACAACAGCGCTAAAGGCACAGGCGGCATATCCACCCATCGAAGTGCCGTAAAAAACCACCTTTTCAAACTGTTTAAAAAAGCCGTCTTTGGCTAGGGATTCAAAAAAATCGAAAACCGCTTCGTCCCGATACCAGGTTGGGCCATGTGCCAGCAGACCAAGTGTTGACCAGCCCTTTGAGGTGGCAAATTCAACGCCCCAAGGCAGGCGGTCACTTTTCTGGCGAATGTCGTCCAAATTGTCAAAACTCACCACAAGAATCGGGCCCTTGCGAATGAAGACCGCTTTGTGTTGCGGCCCAACTTCCCTATAAAAACCGCCTTCTGCGCCCGCACGGGTAAGTGTATTCCTCCATGCTTCCGAGGACCTTTCAATTGCCGATTTATTTACAGCAGCCATTTTGTTTCCTGCTTTCCTGTGTACAGCTTAGTACGGCAGTTGCCGTACACATTTAATAAGGTAATCAACACCATATTTAACAGGATGTTAAGAAAAGCAACCGTCTCTACAGGAAATTGCGCAGGTGATTATGTTCCTGAGTTCCGGCAAGACCAGCTTTGCCATCGGTTAAGTGGTGGCAGCCGATGGCGGGTTTGAAACCACCGACGTGGGATTGGCGGCAATGCGGAGGTAGTGATTGGCTCGGCCAAAACCTCGGACGAAACCGCCTCGGCCCATGAGCCGTCATCATTCAGCAAACGGTCGCCAGTCAGAAGATCAGCGGCATCCACCCAATAGCCATCCGAAAGCGGCCCCGCATAAACATGCCCCTCGGACGCATGCGCAACCTGCCGTGTGGTCTGGATAAAGAACGGGTGTGTCGGGAGTTACCGGTATCCAGTCGTCATACCCGTTGCTTCAGATGCATTTAAAGGCGTGCCTTTAACCCGTTCCAATCGCTAGCCGAATGGCAAAGGCAACGATCGTCAGGGCCGTTACGCTGGCAATCCACAATCCGGCAAACCAGAGCAGGCGGCGGATAAGGCTGTGTTGGGGTTGTGTCTCGAAAGTGGTGGAAATTGATTTCAGGCACCTCCGAGCGGGTTGAGTTATGCGCCGGTCAGGCGGCTTGGTCAAGGGTTGCGTCGGCGACGGGCTGAGCGAGCGTTTCCCAGCCATCGACCTTTCGCATGACGATCTGCCCCGAGGCCATCAGAGCCCAAAGCAGCATCGGCACGGTCTCGGCGCATGGCAGCACGGTCTGGGTCTTGATGCGGCGGCGGAATTCCTCGTTCAGGCGTTCGATCGCATTTGTCGTTCTGGCCGATTTCCACTGGCCTTGTGGCAGACGCGTGAAGGTGAAAAGCTTATCTCCTGCTTCTTCCAAGCTGTCAGCGACGGCCTTGCATTTCAGCCGCCATTTTCGCAGAAATGCCTTGCGGCGGGTGGCGATTTCCTCGGGTGTTTTGGCGTAGATCATGTCGCGGTAATCTTCTGTCAACTCATCATGCATACGCTTGGGTGCCTTGGCCAGAAGGTTGCGGTGCTTGTGCACCGTGCACCTCTGGATCGGCAGATCTTCACCCCAGAGGGCAATGAGAGCGACCTCAAGTCCCGGTGCCCCGTCCACGATGACAAATTCGGGCCGTTTCAACCCGCGCGCATCCAGATCGTTGATGAACTGACGCCAGGCGGAGGTGCTTTCGCCGCCCATGTTCATCAGTGATAACAAGACCTTCTGCCCATCCCGGCGCACGCCAATCGCGGCCAGAACCGAGATATTGGTGGCCTTCCTGTCAATCCGCGTTTTGATCACGGTGCCGTCCAGGATCAGCCGCACGATGTCTTCATCCGCAAGGCTGCGGGCGCACCACGCCTGCCAGTCCACCTTCACCTTGCGCCAGGCGCGGCTCACCACATCCTTGCTGACCGCCCCCTGAAACAGGCCGAACAGGGCGCGTTTTACCCGCCGTGTGTTGGTGCCCGAAAGGTAGACAGCAGCGATCAGCGCCTCGGCCTTCTTCGTCAGCCGCTGGTAGCGGGGCAATGCCTTCGAGCGCCATTCTCTGGCCTTGCCGGCCTCGCCTGTGATCCGCGCACGCGGCACGCGCACCGTTTCGGTTCCAAATGTTCCGACCAGTTGCCGCTCGCGATGCCCGTGGCGGTATCCGGCCTTTGCCCCGCCGCTGCGGCCATACCGGCAACGGCCCAGAAACTGCTCCAGCTCCTCTTCGAAAACCGCCTCGATCGTCGCGCGGATGTTCTGGCGCAGCCGGTCTTCAATCGGGTCATAGCCTGCTTCATTGGCCAGTAGCGCGGATGTCGATGTTGCTGTATTCTTTGTCATGGCGTGATCTCCTTGGCGGTTCCAGCCGCCGGTTGGGTGGCTTCGATGCACCCGGAGATTACGCCGTCCTCGAATTTCCACCAAACTCGCGACACTACCCCTGCATGGACAGGCACCCGTTCCGGTATTAATAACGGGATATGGGGGCTGAAAAGCAATGCTAAAATCGCGTGCGAAATATCATTTGGGCCAGGTTGTGCGCCACAGGAAACATCCCTTCCGCGGGGTGGTTTTTGACGTGGATGCCATGTTCGCCAATACCGAGGACTGGTACGAGGCTATCCCCGAAGAGGTGCGCCCGAACAAGGATCAGCCATTCTACCACCTTTTGGCAGAAAATGACCAAAGCTATTATGTGGCTTATGTGTCGGAACAGAACCTTGTCGCCGACTATACCGGCGAGCCGGTCAGCCACCCCGACCTGCCCGACCTGTTTGGTGATTTCGAGGACGGGCAGTATCCGTTACAGTTCCAGCTAAATTAATACCCCAAAGCACAGCCATCCTTGCGCGGGTCCGACGCGCCAATCAGTACACCTGCCTCATGGTCGATGCGGATTGCCTGCGCGCCGCCCAATGCGGCTTTGGGGATCACCACCTTGTGGCCCATATCGGCCAGTTCCTGACGCACAGCATCGCGATAACCGCGTTCGACATTCATCACGCCTTCGTCTGAAAAACTGCGCGGGGCGTCGATGGCGGCTTGGGGGTGCAGGCCGAAATCAACCATATTGGTCATAAACCGCACATGGCCGTTTGGCTGATAGGCACCGCCCATCACGCCGAAGGGCATGATCACTTTGCCACCCTGTTTCAGCATCCCCGGAATGATTGTGTGCATCGGGCGTTTGCCGCCACCCGCCTCATTGGGGTGGCCTTTGATCAGGTTGAAACCGGCACCCCGGTTCTGAAAATTGATGCCAAACTTGTCCGAGGCAAGGCCGGATCCAAAGGCATAGTAGATCGAATAGATCAGGGAAACCGCCATCCGGTCCTTGTCGACCACAGTCAGGTAAACCGTATCCTTATGCACGTTTTCCGACAGCGCGGCGGGGTTTTCCATTGCATGGTTAGGATCAATCAGCGCGGCCAGTTTGGTTGCAGTTTCATCGGCCAGCATGTGGTCCAGACGGGTGGTCATTGCCGGATCGGCGATGAACCGATTGCGCGCATCATAGGCCAGTTTGGCAGCTTCGGCTTCCAGATGGGCGCGCTTGGCACCAAAGGGGTCCAGCGCGGGCAGGTCGAAATGGGTCAGGATCTTTGCCATCAGAATGGCGGTTGCGCCTTGGCCGTTGGGCGGATGTTCCACCAGCTCATAGCCCTTGTATTGCCCGCTGACCGGATCGGTGTATTCGCAGGCGGTGGCAGCGAAATCGTCCAGCATGTGGGTTCCGCCCATTGCTTGCAGGGAATTTACCATGTCTTCGGCCACTTCGCCCTCGTAAAATCCGTCACGGCCATCGGTGGATATGCGGCGCAGAACCTCGGCCTGGCCGGGCGCGCGAAAAATCTGGCCAGGGGTCAGGGGGGCACCGTCGTTCAGGTAATATTTCCGCGCGGCCCCTTGCAGGCGTTCGGCATTTCCGGCCCAATCGAACGAGGCACGCGGTGCGACCGGCACACCGGTTTCGGCGTAATGGATTGCAGGCGCAAGCGATGCCTTTAGACCGATCTTGCCCCAGTCTTTGGACAGGCGGCAAAAGGCGTCGATCGCACCGGGGATGGTCACCGCATCGGGACTGCCAAGGGGAATGGTTTTATGGTCTGTGTCACGCAGTTTTTGCGCTGATAGTCCGGCCGGCGCGCGGCCCGATCCGTTCAGTGCCACAATTTCTTCGCTGTCTGCCGGTTTCAGCAGAACAAAACAATCACCGCCTATACCGGTGCTTTGGGGTTCGCAAATGCCCAACAAAACAGCAGCGGCAACCGCGGCGTCCACAGCGTTTCCACCCGCTTCCAGCATCTGCACCGCAACCTTTGCGGCCAAGGGGTGTGATGTTGCGCACATTCCGTTGCTGGCATAAACGGTAGAACGGCCCGGCAGGTGGTAATCACGCATCTTGTGTCTCCTTTGCAGTATGCAAAGCACAACCTAGGACGGATCAGGGGCAATTCCAATTTGAAATTTGGGGAGTAGTCCTCGACGTCGCGAACTGGGTGGGGGCTGTTAAGCACGACGCCGAGGGAAGCTATATGCAGCTACCCTTTGAATATTCCCTGCTATTCTGTCCGACTTGAGGTGCGATTGCGGCCAAAATACGGCATTTTGCACGAAATGGCATCAATTATCGGGGAATTATGTTGCCCCTACGGAAATTCGAAAGCTAAGCAGGTTCTTCCCGGATATGCGCGTGTAGTTCAATTCATGCGCCAGATCACGAATCAGGAACCAGCCAAATCCGCCTTCCGGCAATTCCTCGGTCTCGCAATCAAGCGGGGCGGAGGATCCATTTGGCGCTTTGCCCTCGGGCATTGGCACACCTTCGTCCCGCAGGTGACAAACCAATCCGTTATATGTCGGGGTGATTTGCAATTCGACCATGCCATCCGGGGTGTCGATATAGGCATGTTCAACGATGTTGTTCATCGCTTCGGCCAAAACCAGTTCGATGTTTCCCCGGTCATGATCGGACAGATCAAGCGCGGTAAGTTGTTCCATCATCTGCGCAAGA
Organism: Profundibacter sp.; assembly: GCF_965277155.1. Lineage (GTDB taxonomy): Bacteria > Pseudomonadota > Alphaproteobacteria > Rhodobacterales > Rhodobacteraceae > Profundibacter. The sequence continues at coordinate 294,634 of NZ_CBDIBV010000014.1, read as the reverse complement.
GCCGAGCGAACGGCTAGCGGTTTTCCCGGAAAGGTGATGCGGAAACTATTATTGTTCAGATTTTGTAACTGAGGCAAGGTTCAGCCCTTTTCATCAACAGGATCAATCGGTCAGGATGCTTTGGCAACCCCGTCAAAAGCGGCATCTACAGTGCTGTGAATGGTGAACACAGAGTCCATCCGCGTCAGGCGAAACACCTTTTCGACATTGGGGCCAAGCCCGGCCAGTTCCAGTTTCTGGGCCGGTGCCAGAAGTTTCATTGCGGCGACGACGGCACCAAGCCCACTGCTGTCCAGAAAATCGACATGTGACAGGTCAAGCACCACGCGGGGCGATTCGCCGTTGGTTACCGTGCGCAAGTCATCCTTGAACTGGATGGCGATGGCGGCGTCGATCCGCTCCATCATGGCGGTGACGATCAGTGCGTCGTCGCGGGGGGATGTTTCCAGCTGCATTATACTCTCCGTAACGTTTCGGTGTCGTCAGGGTAGACAGCAATCGTTACCAAACGGTATGCAAACCTCGAGAGCTGTCGATTTTTTATGAAGGATTGAGCAAATGAAAGAAGTCGTGATCGCCGGAGCGTCCCGCACACCGATGGGCGGGTTCCAAGGGGTATTCGACGGGGTCGAAGCCCCCGTGCTGGGCGGGGCCGCGATAAAGGCCGCGATTGAAGGGGCCGGTGCGACGCCTGAAATGGTCGAAGAGGTTCTGATGGGCTGTGTTCTGCCCGCCGGTCTGGGACAGGCCCCCGCGCGGCAGGCCGGGTTTGCGGCGGGGCTGGGCGAAGAGGTTCCAGCCACCACGCTGAACAAGATGTGCGGATCAGGGATGCGCACGGCGATGATGGCCTTTGACCAGATTGCGCTGGGCAGTAAATCGGTGATGGTGGCGGGCGGCATGGAAAGCATGACCAACGCGCCTTACCTGTTGCCCAAGATGCGCGGCGGGGCGCGGATCGGCCATCAGAACGTTCAGGACAGCATGTTCCTGGACGGGCTTGAGGATGCCTATGACAAAGGTCGTCTGATGGGCACTTTTGCCGAGGATTGCGCCGAGAAATTCCAGTTCACCCGCGAGGATCAGGATGAATTTGCGCTGAAGTCTCTCTCGAACGCACTGGAAGCCGAAAAGAGCGGGGCGTTTGACGGGGAAATCACGCCGGTCACACTGACCACACGGCGCGGGGAGACCGTGGTGGCGGCGGATGAGCAACCGGCCAAGGCACGGCCCGAGAAGATCCCGCAACTGCGTCCGGCGTTCAAAAAGGACGGCACGGTGACTGCGGCGAATGCCTCGTCCATTTCCGACGGGGCTGCGGCGCTTGTGATGGCAAGCGCTGAGGCGGCGGCAGAAAAGGGCCTGAAGGTGCGGGCGCGGATTTTAGGACATGAAAGCCACGCGCAGGCCCCGGGCTGGTTCACCACGGCACCGGTTCCTGCGGTCCAGAAGCTGCTGGCCAAGATCGGCTGGTCGGTGTCGGACGTGGACCTGTGGGAGGTGAACGAGGCCTTTGCCGTGGTGCCGATGGCGTTGATGCACGAACTGGGTGTGTCGCGTGATATTGTGAATGTGAACGGCGGCGCCTGTGCGTTGGGCCATCCGATCGGGGCATCCGGCACACGGATCATCGTGACCCTGCTGAACGCGTTGGAAAAGCGCGGGTTGAAACGCGGCGTGGCTGCGATTTGCATCGGTGGCGGTGAAGGCACCGCGATTGCGATTGAACGGGTGTAAGGGTGGATTACCCGTCCCTTGCCAAACGCATTGCCGCCCTGACCCAAGGGGAAACGGATGCCGTTTCCCTGATGGCCACTGTGGCTTGCGAGGTGCATCATAGTGACGATCGTTTTGACTGGACGGGGTTCTACCGCAATGTTGGAGGCGATCTGCTGAAGATCGGTCCCTATCAGGGTGGCCATGGCTGCCTTGTGATCCCGTTTTCGCGCGGGGTGTGCGGTGCGGCGGCGCGTACCGGTCAGGTGCAACTGGTGGCGGATGTTGCGCGATTTGAGGGGCATATTGCCTGCGCGTCCAGCACCCGAAGCGAGCTGGTGTTGCCGGTATGGTATAGGGGTGGCACATTGCTGGGGGTGTTTGACATCGACAGCAATCAGCCGGATGCCTTTGGTCAAGAAGATGCCAAAGCACTGGCGGCTATTCTGGCGTCTGTTTTTTCACAATAACAAGGTGTTCCGCCCCGACACCCCCTTGGCAGGGGACTTTCGGGTCGGCGGGGGCCTCGCTTGCGCTCGGCCTGACTTTGATGCCTCCGGCGGAGGTATTTTCGGCAAGAAGAAGATGCGAATCCTCTTGCAGGGAATCATATTACGGGGAACCTCTGTAAATTCCCGTTTTCGCCTTCTTCGCGGCGGGGTGGACGGTTTTTCGCCTGTCCCGCCTGATTGCTTCGGATCATAAACCCATTTTCACCGGTTTCAAGCCGGTTTTGGGTATTTCAGGCACACCTCACCCCATGAACCCTTATCCCGGCGCCGCCAGGCCGCATTCGAACTGGACGAAGCGCTTCATGTTGTAGACCAGGTTCATCATCCCGATGCGAAATCGCGCCCGCTTCAGGCCGATGGAGCGGATCAGCTTGCCGCCCATGGAGCGCTCCTGAAAAGCGAATACATGCTCGACCCGGACCCGCACTTTCGAGCGCCTCCGGTTGGCCTTTTGCTGGCGCTCGCCAAGCGGCTTGCCGCGCCTGCCCTTGTGATGGATATGGCTGTGAAGCCCCCGCTCTTCCAGCTCGCTTTCGATCTTTTGCGAGCGATAGGCGCTGTCGGCCCACAGGTCCGATGAGGTGTTGCTCGCATCAATCAGACCGGCAAGCGCCTGGCTGTCATGCACGGCGGCATCGGTGACATCATAAGCGCGGATGAATTTGTGCCGCCGGTCGACATTGATGTGGTTCTTGTAGCCGTAATAGCTCTTGCCGTGCTTCTTCGTCCAGCGCGCATCCACGTCCTTCTGGCGCTTCTTGTGGGGTTTTTCCTCCCACTCTTCAGGCGTTTCGCCCGCCTTGATTTTCTCGTTCTCGTCCCTTTTGTTGTGCTGGCGCGGCGCCGGAACGATGCTCGCATCAACAATCTGCCCGCCCATCGCCAGATAGCCCTTTTCGCGCAGAAAGGCATCGAACTTGTCAAACAGCTCCTTCATCTTCCCGGCCCCGGCCAGCCTTTCACGGTAGGCCCAGATGGTCTTGGCGTCAGGTACGCTGTCTTCAATGCCAAGGCCGAGAAACCGCATGAACGACAGGCGGTCGCGGATCTGATACTCGATCTGATCGTCAGAGAGGTTGTAGAGCTGCTGCAAAACCATCGTCTTGAATATCAGCACCTCATCCCAAGGCGGGCGGCCAGCGTTGGATTTGCGCTGTTCGGGCGGCGTGCGCCATATGGCCTTCAGCTCGTCCCGGTAATCCTCGAACGGCACCATGTCGTTGAGCAACACCAGCGGATCACCAGATTTGTCCAGTCCCGCGTATCGGCTGGAAAGATCAAAAAATCCCATCTGACCCATGACAAAACCCCGTCGGTCGAATCATTTTCATCCTGATGACGATTCTACCCCGTCAGGCCGGATTTTGGGGGATTTTTAGAGGTTCCCTACGGGCAATGGTGAAAATAGATGTGAAAATTTCATAAGGTATTTCACGAATGTTACACAGCGACCCGTTACGGGCAAAAACCCTTGGTGCAGACCTGCGGGCGATCCGCAAGGCGCGCGGGGTGACCTTGACGGATTTGGCGGAACGGCTGGGTCGATCTGTCGGCTGGTTGTCACAGGTCGAGCGGGATTTGTCGGACCCGTCTGTTGATGATTTGCGCAAAATCTCCGCGGCGCTGGATGTGCCAATCTCGATGCTGTTTTCCCATGCCGCCGCCCCTGCGGGCGAAGAAGGTTATGTCGTGCGAAAGCATGCGCGCCGCAGTATTGGCAACCGCGAGGCGGGACTGGTCGAGGAACTGCTTTCGCCCGATCTGACCAATGATTTCGAGGTGGTTCATTCCACCTTTGAGCCCCGTTCCAAGGCCAAAGAGGCCATTGCGCGTTCCACTCAGGAGGTTGGTTATCTGGTATCCGGCATGCTGGATATATGGATTGCTGGCCGGAAATTCACCATCCACCCCGGCGATAGTTTCCGCATCAAAGGCGAGATGCACCGCTGGTCCAACCCCTATGACGAGCCTGCCGTGGCGATCTGGGTGATTGCCCCGCCGGTCTATTAACAAGGAGCAGATTATGGCTGAAATCCCAACGAAAGCACGGGTTGTCATTATTGGCGGCGGGATCATCGGTTGCTCGGTTGCATATCATCTGGCGAAACTGGGCTGGCAGGATGTGGTTCTGCTGGAGCGCAAACAACTGACCAGCGGTACGACATGGCATGCGGCGGGGCTGATCGGGCAATTGCGGTCGTCCAGCAATATGACGAAGCTGGCAAAATACAGTCGTGATTTATATGCCTCGCTGGAGGAAGAAACCGGCGTGGCGACGGGGCTGCGAACCTGCGGATCAATCTCGGTTGCACTGACCGAAGACCGGCGCGAGGAACTGTTTCGCGGCGCGGCCATGGCGCGGGCGTTCGGGGTGGCGGCCGAGGAAATCACGGCGCAGGAGGTGAAGACCCGCTATCCGCACCTGAATATTGACGATGTATTGGCCGGGGTGTTTATCCGTGATGACGGGCAGGGCGATCCTGCCAACATCGCGCTGGCACTGGCCAAGGGCGCACGGATGCGCGGGGCACAGGTGCTGGAACGGGTGCGGGTTGCGGGGATACGCACCGAGGGCGGGCGCGCAACCGGTGTTGAATGGGAAACGGATGCGGGGCAGGGGTTTATTGCCGCTGATCATGTGGTGAACTGTGCCGGTATGTGGGGGCATGAAGTGGGCCGCATGGCGGGGGTAAATGTGCCGCTACAGGCCTGCGAGCATTTCTATATCGTTACCGAGCCGATCAAGGGGCTGGAGCAACTGCCGGTGCTGCGGGTGCCGGACGAATGCGCCTATTACAAGGAAGACGCGGGCAAGTTTCTGCTGGGGGCATTTGAGCCGAATGCCAAGCCCTGGGGGATGGACGGCATTCCCGAGAACTTCGAATTTGACCAGCTGCCCGAGGATTTCGACCATTTCGAGCCGATCCTAGAGAAGGCGATCAACCGTATGCCGCTGCTGGCCGAGGCGGGGATTCACACGTTTTTCAACGGGCCGGAAAGTTTCACGCCGGATGATGCCTATCATCTGGGGCTGGCGCCGGAGCTGGAGAATTACTGGGTGGCCGCCGGGTTCAACTCGATCGGTATCCAGTCGGCCGGCGGGGCCGGTATGGCGCTGGCGCAGTGGATGCAGGATGGCGAAAAGCCGTTTGATCTGGGCGATGTCGATATCAGCCGGATGGCACCGTTTCAGGGCAACAAGACCTATCTCTATGAGCGCTCAAAGGAAACGCTGGGCCTGCTGTATGCGGATCATTTCCCTTACCGGCAAAAGGCCACGGCGCGGGGCGTGCGGCGATCACCCTTCCATCAGCACCTGCTGGACCAGGGCGCGGTGATGGGCGAGGCTGCCGGATGGGAGCGCGCCAACTGGTTTGCAAACGTGGGGCAGGAGCGCGAATACCGCTATTCTTGGAAGCGACAGAACTGGTTTGAAAACGCTGCGGCCGAGCATCGCGCGGTGCGCGAAAATGTCGGCATGTATGATATGACGTCATTTGGCAAAATCCGCGTTGAAGGCCGCGATGCCGAAGCCTTTCTGAACCATGTCTGCGGCAATGATATGTCGGTGCCGGTGGGCAAGATCGTCTATACGCAATTCCTGAATACCCGTGGCGGGATCAAGGCGGATGTGACGGTGACGCGCCTGTCGGAAACGGCCTATCTGGTGGTGACCCCGGCGATGACACGGCTGGCGGATCAGACATGGCTGCACCGGCATCTGGGCGACAATAACGCGGTGATCACCGATGTGACGGCTGCCGAAGGCGTGTTGGCGGTGATGGGGCCGAACGCGCGGGCGCTGATGCAGAAAGTTTCACCCAATGATTTCTCGAATGCGGTCAATCCGTTTGGCACCATGCAGCAAATCGAAATCGGCATGGGCCTGGCGCGGGCACATCGGGTGTCTTATGTCGGCGAGCTGGGCTGGGAGATTTACGTTTCTTCCGACATGGCCGCGCATGTGTTCGAGGTGATATTTGACGCGGGGCAGGACATGGGCCTGAAGCTGTGCGGGATGCATATGATGGATACCTGCCGGATCGAAAAGGGGTTTCGGCATTTTGGTCATGACATCACCTGCGAGGATCATGTGCTTGAGGCGGGGCTGGGATTTGCGGTGAAAACCGGCAAGCCTGCATTCATCGGGCGTGACGCGGTATTGAAGAAAAAGGAAAACGGGCTGGACGCCCGTTTGCTGCAATTCAGATTGGCAGAGCCGGAGCCGTTGCTTTACCACAATGAACCAGTGCTGCGGGATGGGAAGATTGTGGGATATCTGTCGTCAGGGGCCTATGGGCATACGTTAGGTGCTGCTGTTGGGCTCGGATATGTGCCGTGTAAAGGTGAAAGCGCGGCGGATGTTCTGGCGTCGTCTTATGAAATCGACGTGGCAGGGGTGCGGGTGCGGGCCGATGTGTCTTTGCGGCCGATGTATGATCCGAAATCGGAGCGGGTAAAACTTTGAGGCCTCCGGCGGGGATATTTGTGGAACAGTAATGCAAGCTGTGCGTATAAGCCTGCATGCAAGGATCCACATATAATCCGCCGCCGGGGGCTTTGGCCATTCTGCACCATGACCACGAATTACTGCTGGTAGACAAGCCGAGTGGATTGTTAAGCGTGCCCGGCAAGGGTGAACATTTGGCGGATTGCCTGATGGCACGGGTGCAGGCGGTGTTTGCCGATGCGCTGCTGGTGCATCGGCTGGATCGGGATACGTCGGGGGTGATGGTATTTGCGATGACGCGCCATGCGCAGCGGCATCTGGGCTTGCAGTTTGAAAAGCGTCAGGTGAAGAAGACCTATGTAGTGCGGGTGTTCGGGCGGGTTAAAGAAAAGACCGGCACGGTCGATTTGCCGCTGATTGTCGATTGGCCGAATCGTCCATTGCAGCATGTGGATTTTGAAAACGGCAAGCAGGCGGTGACTGACTGGCGGGTGTTGAAATACGAGGATAGCGCGACGCGGGTGCGGCTGTTTCCTCAGACGGGCCGCAGCCATCAGCTGCGGGTGCATATGCGGGAAATCGGGCATCCCATTCTGGGCGACCCGTTCTATGCCACCGGCGAGGCACGAGAGGTCGAGCGCCTTATGCTGCATGCCGAAAGCCTGCGTCTGCGCCATCCGGATGGCGGAAAAGGGCTGACTTTCAAGGCAAAGTGTCCGTTCTAGGGGTTGACGTTTTTCCGCTCTCGGGGCCTTATTTACAAGCACCACAGGAGTAATGATATGCATCAGCCGGTTATTTCGGGGACGGGGGTATTTACACCGTCCGAGACCATCACAAACGAAGAACTGGTTGAGGCGTTCAATGCCTATGTGGACCTTTTCAACGAGGAAAACAAAGCGGCTATTGAGGCTGGCGAGGTTGAAGCCAAAGCCTATTCCAGCGTTGATTTCATCGTTGCTGCCAGCGGGATTCACCAGCGCCATGTGATGGATAAAACCGGTGTTCTTGACCCCAAGGTGATGCACCCCCTGTTGCGCCAGCGGTCAGATGACGAGCCAGGGATCATGGCGGAAATGGCACTGGGTGCGTGTGGCAAGGCATTGAAATCAGCTGGAAAAGCGGCCGAAGATGTGGATGCGGTGATCGTTGCGGCATCCAATATGGAGCGGGCCTATCCAGCGATTGCGATCGAGGTGCAGGAGCTGTTGGGGATCAGTGGCTTTGGCTTTGACATGAACGTGGCCTGTTCTTCTGCGACTTTTGGCATACAGGCGGCGGCGGACATGATCCGCTCGGGTTCTGCGCGGGCCATTCTGGTGGTGAATCCCGAAATTTGTTCGGGGCATCTGGAGTGGCGGGACCGCGATTGCCATTTCATTTTCGGCGATGTCTGCACGGCGACTTTGGTCGAGCGCAAAGAAGATGCGGCGGGCGAGCATTTCGACATTATTTCCACCCGTTGCCTGACGCAGTTTTCCAATAACATACGCAACAATAACGGATTTTTACGCCGCTCGCGCCCTGACGGGGTGAAGGACCGGCGCGATATGCAGTTCATGCAGAACGGGCGCAAGGTGTTCAAAGAGGTGCTGCCGATTGTCGCCAGACATATGCTGGGGCATATGCAGGACAACGGGGTCGCCCCCGCCGATCTGCGCCGGATGTGGTTGCATCAGGCCAACAAGGCGATGAATGATTTCATTGGCAAAAAGGTGCTGGGACGGGTGCCCGAAGCGGGTGAGCAGCCGAATATTTTGCAGGATTACGCCAACACGTCCTCGGCGGGGTCGATCATTGCGTTTTCGAAATACTCGGATGATTTCCAGAGCGGAGATGTGGGGATTATCTGTTCGTTCGGGGCGGGGTATTCGGTGGGGTCGGTGATTTTGCGCAAGGCGTGAGGCTGCGCGTAGGGTGGGGTTTTACCCCACCGCTACTTTAACCTAATTCAACTGACAGGTTGGTGGGGTGAACCCCACCCTACTCCACCCAGCCACTCACCGACTTCACTTCCAGAAAATCATCCAGCCCCCAGACACCACCTTCGCGGCCCGAGCCGGACTGTTTGTAGCCACCAAACGGCGCACCGGCCCCGCGGGATGTGCCGTTGATTTCCACCATGCCCGACCGCAATGCCCGCGCGGCGCGGTTGGCTTTGGCGTGGTCCTGTGTCTGGACGTAATTGGTCAGCCCGTAAACCGTGTCATTGGCGATTTCCAGCGCCTGTTCTTCGGTGTCGAACGGGATGATCGACAGCACTGGGCCAAAGATTTCCTGCTGGGCGATTGCCATATCGTTACTGACATCGGCAAACACCGTCGGGCGCACATAATAGCCGCGGTTCAACCCGTCGGGGCGGCCCAATCCACCGGCGACCAGACGGGCGCCTTCATCAATGCCTTTCTGGATCATGTCCTGAATTTTGTTGTATTGCAGTTCCGAAACCACGGGGCCGATGTGGCGGCCTTCCTTGTCGGCTGGGCCAACCTTGATGGAATTGGCAACCTCGGCGGCGGTTTCGACCGCCTGATCATAGACCGAGCGTTCCACCAGCATCCGCGTCGGTGCATTACACGACTGACCCGAGTTCTGCATACAGTGCAGCACGCCGCGTTTCACAGCTTTGTCGTCGGCATCGGCATAAATGATGTTTGCACCCTTGCCGCCCAGTTCCAGCGCCACGCGTTTCACGGTATCTGCGGCGTTCTTGGTGATCAGCGCACCGGCGCGGGTTGAGCCGGTGAAGGACACCATATCCACATCGGGGTGGCCGGACAATTGCGTACCCACACCGGGGCCATCGCCGTTCACCATGTTATAGACACCGGCGGGCAGCCCGACGGCATCCATGATTTCGGAAAACACGATCGAGGATAGCGGCGCGATTTCGGAAGGTTTCAGGATCATCGTGCAACCGACAGCCATCGCGGGAATACATTTCAAAGTGACCTGATTCATCGGCCAGTTCCAAGGGGTGATCAGGGCGGTGACGCCGATCGGCTCCATCAGGATGCGGTCATTGGGGGCGTGGGCGCCCAGCATACGGTCGAATTCGAAATCCTTGAACGCGGTGATGAAATTGCTGATGTGCCAGATGCCGGCCCCACCTGCGAGGTTTTGGCCAGATCAATGGGGGCACCCATTTCCAACGACATGGCTTCGGCCAGATCGTCGGCGCGGTTGTTGTATTCCTTCAGCACGGCATGCAGGAAATCCAGCTTGTCGGATTTCGGCACGGCGGCCCATGCGGGAAATGCCGCTTTGGCGGCGGCGACCGCGGCGTTTGTATCGGCTTCGGTGCCCAGCGAAATGGTGGCGCAGACCTCTTCGTTCGACGGGTTGATAACGTCAAAATCATTGGGGGTGCTCGGGGCGACCCACTGGCCATTGATGTAGAAGTTTTTGGTGTTGGACATTTGATGCCTCCTGAATTCGATTTCGCCGCAGCGTGTCACCCCTGACGAGTCGGGGCAAGGGGGCGGCTGGAATTCTATTGTATCGCGACAATAAATGAGCAAAGCTGGGATAGCGTATTAGTGGAAGAAAGGGATATCCCATGCCCGTATTGATTGCGATTGCAGGACTGCTTGTCGGGGCTTTGATTTGGTATAACCGGATGAAACAGGCCGGATATGTTGCAGGCGAGTTGAAAGATGCAGCCAATGATGTGCGGCTGGCGGCGCGGCGGTTCGGGTTTAAACGCCGCGCAAATGTTCACCCGATAGATACACTGGATGATGCGCGGCTGGCGGCGGCGGGGATTGTGGCCGCGACAGTGCAGATGGACGGGTTGTGGGATCAATCGATGTCGGACGCGATGGTGCAGCAGGCGCAATCGGTGTTTAATGTGGATCTGGATGAGGCCGAGGAGATCGTTATCTTTGCCCGCTGGATCGCTGCCCAGGGCCGTAACCCGCACGAGACCATACGCCGGTTGGCGCGGCGGTTGAAACGGTTGGCAGGACAGGAGGCAATGGCGGATACCGTGCAGATGATTCAAGGGGTTTCAGGCCGTGGTGGCCGTTCCTTGAGCCCGGATGCAGAAGATGCAATTGCCACTGTCGAGCGGGTGTTGAAGACGGCGTAATTTGTTGTGCGACATTGTGGCGACCAAGAAGACTCGCAATATCGGGGAAATAACTTATGGGAACCTCTAAAAATCCCCCAAAATCCGGCCTGACGGGGTAGAATCGTCATCAGGATGAAAATGATTCGACCGACGGGGTTTTGTCATGGGTCAGATGGGATTTTTTGATCTTTCCAGCCGATACGCGGGACTGGACAAATCTGGTGATCCGCTGGTGTTGCTCAACGACATGGTGCCGTTCGAGGATTACCGGGACGAGCTGAAGGCCATATGGCGCACGCCGCCCGAACAGCGCAAATCCAACGCTGGCCGCCCGCCTTGGGATGAGGTGCTGATATTCAAGACGATGGTTTTGCAGCAGCTCTACAACCTCTCTGACGATCAGATCGAGTATCAGATCCGCGACCGCCTGTCGTTCATGCGGTTTCTCGGCCTTGGCATTGAAGACAGCGTACCTGACGCCAAGACCATCTGGGCCTACCGTGAAAGGCTGGCCGGGGCCGGGAAGATGAAGGAGCTGTTTGACAAGTTCGATGCCTTTCTGCGCGAAAAGGGCTATCTGGCGATGGGCGGGCAGATTGTTGATGCGAGCATCGTTCCGGCGCCGCGCCAGCACAACAAAAGGGACGAGAACGAGAAAATCAAGGCGGGCGAAACGCCTGAAGAGTGGGAGGAAAAACCCCACAAGAAGCGCCAGAAGGACGTGGATGCGCGCTGGACGAAGAAGCACGGCAAGAGCTATTACGGCTACAAGAACCACATCAATGTCGACCGGCGGCACAAATTCATCCGCGCTTATGATGTCACCGATGCCGCCGTGCATGACAGCCAGGCGCTTGCCGGTCTGATTGATGCGAGCAACACCTCATCGGACCTGTGGGCCGACAGCGCCTATCGCTCGCAAAAGATCGAAAGCGAGCTGGAAGAGCGGGGGCTTCACAGCCATATCCATCACAAGGGCAGGCGCGGCAAGCCGCTTGGCGAGCGCCAGCAAAAGGCCAACCGGAGGCGCTCGAAAGTGCGGGTCCGGGTCGAGCATGTATTCGCTTTTCAGGAGCGCTCCATGGGCGGCAAGCTGATCCGCTCCATCGGCCTGAAGCGGGCGCGATTTCGCATCGGGATGATGAACCTGGTCTACAACATGAAGCGCTTCGTCCAGTTCGAATGCGGCCTGGCGGCGCCGGGATAAGGGTTCATGGGGTGAGGTGTGCCTGAAATACCCAAAACCGGCTTGAAACCGGTGAAAATGGGTTTATGATCCGAAGCAATCAGGCGGGACAGGCGAAAAACCGTCCACCCCGCCGCGAAGAAGGCGAAAACGGGAATTTACAGAGGTTCCCTAAAGTTAACGAGGTAGTAATCGTAGCTGCCAATACAGCATGGCCTGCCTATCAGAAGCACGGCGTTTATATTTGCCAAGCAAACCGCAGCTTCAGAAATGTTGATTGGATAGGCTTTTACGCGGGAGGCAAAATACAAGCCCCAATTGCAAAAATAGTAGATCGCCAAGAGGATTTTGAATTCTCTGCTGATCACATGCGTAAAGAAACCGAACTGAACAAAAAGTTAAACCGCTGGCTAAAAGAAAACACTTGGGCAAAAGGAAAAAAACTACAGGTTTTTAATCTTTCAACATTAGAATGTGAGCAAACAAAACACTTATCCAAGCCCATTGCAAATGACCTAAAAAACGATAGCGGGCGCACCTATGCATTCACTCAGGGGCAAAGATATGTTTTGCTTGACGCGCTACAAAACGCCACCACGACAAGCGATTTGTAACTCAAACATCCCACTACCCCCACCCCACCGGATCCAACCGGAACAACTCGACCAACTGCTTGTAAACCTCCGGCTCTGCCTGTTTCAGCGCCTGTGGCTTCTCGAAAAACACTTCGACCGACACCGCGAAAAACTCCTGATGGCCCTCTGCCCCATAAGGATCAATCACCGTGTGATGCCCCCGCTCAACCGCCCGCACATGCCGCTCGTATGCCTCGATAAACACCCGCGCCCAGTCGGCAAAGCTCTGCCCCTTGTTCATCAGCGGCGCGCCGTCGGTATGGCCGGACAGGTTGTCGATCTGGTGCGCGAATTCATGCAGCACCACGTTGTGCCCGTCCCTGTCATTCAGCGCGCCCTGCTCGCTATCGGCCCAAGACAGCACCACCGGCCCCCGCAACCAGCTTTCCCCTGTGCGCACCGTTTCGCGTTCGGTCACCACATAGCCGCTGCGCTGTTTTTGATGCGATTTGAAAGCACCCGGATAGATCAGGATCGTGCGCAGGTTTTTGTACCATTGGTCGATATTCACAACCAACAGACAGGCCTGCGCGGCGATGGACAGCTCCATCTCTTCGCTCACATCCAGCCCGTTGCAGCCGATATATTCGACCTGCTTCATAAACAGGTTGATCTTGCCTTCCAGCGGTTTGTGGTATTCGGCCGGTAGCCGCCGGATCAACGGCACTTCCTGCTGCACAATGGCGCGCTGATGATCGGTTAGCGGCGTGGCCAACAGTTTTTTGCGGGCCTGTCGTTTTGACCAATACCACGCCCCGAGCGCTGCGATGACAAGAAGGATAAGATATACAAAAACCGGCATAACAGCTTGTTACACTTTGTCGACAGCAATTGGTATCGGGAAACGCCGCACCTCAGTACCCCCGCCCCAGCCGGTCCACATCACCCCCCGCCAGATACCGCAGCAGCCGCCACAGGTTGCGCCCGCCCTGCCGCAGCCATCCGGCCTGCCGATACCGCGCCGCACTGGTGCGGGCCACCACCGGCAACATGCGCAACTGCCCCCGCAAACTGCGCGCCATCGCCACGTCCTCCATCAACGGCATATCCGCGTATCCCCCCACCGCATCGTATAAGTCGCGCGAAATCAGCAACCCCTGATCGCCATACGGCAACCCGAACAGCCGCGCCCGCAGATTCGCCCAACCAGCCACCCAGCGCGGCGCAAACCCATCGGCGTCAAACGCCAGCCGGAAATACCCCGCCCCCTGCCCGCCACCGATATGCGCCTGCACCACAGACGCCCAGCCCGCCGACAATTCCGTATCCGCATGCAAGAACAGCAACCACTCGCCCCGCGCCACATCCGCCCCGCGCCGCAACTGCCCGCCGCGCCCAGCCGCCCCGCGCACCACCTCGGCCCCCGCCGCCTCGGCCAGCTCGCAACTCGCATCACCCGACCCCCCGTCCGACACCACCAGCTCGCGGATCAATCCGCCCTCCAGCCCCTCGATCAACGTGCCCAACACCACCGGCAGCCCCCCTTCGGCATTCAGCGTCGGTATGATTATGCTTAACGGTGCGCGCATCTTTGCCCTCTGGTTCCCGTCCCCCATCCCCCCTATATTACGTTCAACACGGATTGGGGAATGTAAAATGACGCGCAAACTGTATGACATCACCGGCACCGACCGCACCACCTTCCTGCAAGGGTTGATCACCAACGATATGGCCAAGGCCAAAGACGGCCTGCTCTACGCCGCCCTGCTCACCCCCCAGGGCAAATTCCTGTCCGATTTCTTTCTGCTGGACCAAGGCGACCACATCCTGCTGGACGCCCCCGAAGTGACCGCCGAAGACCTGATCCGCCGCCTGACCATGTTCAAACTGCGCGCCGATGTGCAGATCGCGCCCTCGAATACCCAAGTCAAACGCGGCACCGGCACCACCCCCGATAACGCCCTGCCCGACCCGCGCCATGCCGCGCTTGGCTGGCGGCTCTATGGCGCCGAGGCAGGCGATGACGGCACCGACTGGGACGCGCTGCGCGTCACCCATTGCATCCCCGAAACGGGTATCGAGCTAATCCCCAATGAAACCTACATTCTGGAAGCCGGATTCGAACGCCTGAACGGAGTCGATTTTCGCAAAGGTTGCTATGTCGGGCAGGAAATCATCGCCCGCATGAAACATAAAACCACGCTGAAAAAGGGCTATGTGACGGTTGATATAGACGGCACCGCCCCCGTCGGCACCCCGATCACCGCAAACGGCAAACCCGCCGGAACCCTGTTCACGCAGGCGGACGGGCAAGCCATCGCCTATCTGCGGTTTGATCGGGCGAAAGGGGAGTTGCAAGCCGGTGACGCCACAATCACCCCCCCAACATAGCGCAACCCATTTTGCAAAAATGTCAGCCCCCGACCGGGTGGGGGCCTGCGCCATCGGTTTCCACAAATTCAAACCCGTCCTTCACCGGTAACCCGTTACATAGACGCAACGCCGCAAAAGCCCCCGCCATGGGGCGGTCGGGGGCTGACATTTTTGCAAAATGACGGGGGGAGTAGTGTAATACGGGCTTGCTTAATAATAGAGGCTAGGCTGAACGAAGCGGACTTTTGGCGGGAACTGGTTCCAATCTAGGCGGAAGACCCACCTAATCTACTTTCTAGAAGCCACACACGACAACAAAATGCGCGGTTGCATAACTATCTACAACCACCACATATTGCATTCATCAACAAGGAGTGTGTCAGTGGAAATAGAAGCTCTTGAAAAGAACCTTGAACGTCAACTGGGCTGGGTCCGTGCGTCAGAGACTCGGCTCTCCCTTGTATTACCACTGGCTACAGCCCTTTTTGGTTCGATCGCTGTCAAGATTGGCGGCCTCACTGGAAAAGATCAGTTTGAGATTGCCGTGTCCGTAGTTGCGTTGGGTTGTGTCTCGAAAGTGGTGGAAATTGATTTCAGGCACCTCCGAGCGGGTTGAGTTATGCGCCGGTCAGGCGGCTTGGTCAAGGGTTGCGTCGGCGACGGGCTGAGCGAGCGTTTCCCAGCCATCGACCTTTCGCATGACGATCTGCCCCGAGGCCATCAGAGCCCAAAGCAGCATCGGCACGGTCTCGGCGCATGGCAGCACGGTCTGGGTCTTGATGCGGCGGCGGAATTCCTCGTTCAGGCGTTCGATCGCATTTGTCGTTCTGGCCGATTTCCACTGGCCTTGTGGCAGACGCGTGAAGGTGAAAAGCTTATCTCCTGCTTCTTCCAAGCTGTCAGCGACGGCCTTGCATTTCAGCCGCCATTTTCGCAGAAATGCCTTGCGGCGGGTGGCGATTTCCTCGGGTGTTTTGGCGTAGATCATGTCGCGGTAATCTTCTGTCAACTCATCATGCATACGCTTGGGTGCCTTGGCCAGAAGGTTGCGGTGCTTGTGCACCGTGCACCTCTGGATCGGCAGATCTTCACCCCAGAGGGCAATGAGAGCGACCTCAAGTCCCGGTGCCCCGTCCACGATGACAAATTCGGGCCGTTTCAACCCGCGCGCATCCAGATCGTTGATGAACTGACGCCAGGCGGAGGTGCTTTCGCCGCCCATGTTCATCAGTGATAACAAGACCTTCTGCCCATCCCGGCGCACGCCAATCGCGGCCAGAACCGAGATATTGGTGGCCTTCCTGTCAATCCGCGTTTTGATCACGGTGCCGTCCAGGATCAGCCGCACGATGTCTTCATCCGCAAGGCTGCGGGCGCACCACGCCTGCCAGTCCACCTTCACCTTGCGCCAGGCGCGGCTCACCACATCCTTGCTGACCGCCCCCTGAAACAGGCCGAACAGGGCGCGTTTTACCCGCCGTGTGTTGGTGCCCGAAAGGTAGACAGCAGCGATCAGCGCCTCGGCCTTCTTCGTCAGCCGCTGGTAGCGGGGCAATGCCTTCGAGCGCCATTCTCTGGCCTTGCCGGCCTCGCCTGTGATCCGCGCACGCGGCACGCGCACCGTTTCGGTTCCAAATGTTCCGACCAGTTGCCGCTCGCGATGCCCGTGGCGGTATCCGGCCTTTGCCCCGCCGCTGCGGCCATACCGGCAACGGCCCAGAAACTGCTCCAGCTCCTCTTCGAAAACCGCCTCGATCGTCGCGCGGATGTTCTGGCGCAGCCGGTCTTCAATCGGGTCATAGCCTGCTTCATTGGCCAGTAGCGCGGATGTCGATGTTGCTGTATTCTTTGTCATGGCGTGATCTCCTTGGCGGTTCCAGCCGCCGGTTGGGTGGCTTCGATGCACCCGGAGATTACGCCGTCCTCGAATTTCCACCAAACTCGCGACACTACCTTGCGTTGATCTTGATAACTCTATCCTTCTTATGCGCTGCTGCGGCCCTTTATCCGCGGACTACTGGGCCGTCGAATTCAGTAGTGTTTTTTGGCGGCATTTGCGCAGGCGAACGAGCTATGCCCAAAAGTTGGTGACGCAGTAATCAGGCGGCATGTTTTTCCTGCTTGATCCCGTCCTTAAATTCAACCCCTTCGATGATTTCCGGCAATCGGAATGCGCCGTCGAGTTTACGCCATTTCTTCTTTGCCGACATCATCAGGCGGAAGGTCATTGCCAAGGCGGTCTTGCGCCCGAGGCAGCCTTTGGTCTTCTTCGTTCGGTGCCGCACGGTGGCAAATATGCTTTCGATGGGGTTGGATGTGCGGATGTGTTTCCAGTGCTCGGCAGGGAAGTCGTAGAAGGTCAGCAGCACGTCCCGGTCCTTGGTCAGCTTCCCCACGGCACGCTCGTATTTCACGCCATAGGCTTCGATGAAGAAATTGAACGCGGCCTCGGCGTCCCGTTTGTTCTCGGCCATCCAGATGTCCTGTAGATGGCCCTTGGCTTTGGCTTGCAGCGACTTCGGCATGGCATTCAGGACGTTGCCGGTTTTATGCACCCAGCAGCGCTGCTCCCGGGTCTCACCGAACACCTCCCGCAAGGCGTTCCAGAAGCCGAGCGCGCCATCACCAACGGCCAGATCAGGGGCTTTTCTGAGGCCACGACGTTGCAAGTCCAGCAGCAGTTCACGCCAGCTCTGGCTGCTTTCTCGATACCCGTCCACGAGGCCCAGAACATCCTTGTTACCCCACTCGTCCGCGCCGATGATCACCAGCATGCATTGCTTGTCAGCATCCGTGCGCGGCTTGAAATAAACCCCGTCGGCCCAGAAATACACATAGCGTTTGGCCGACAGGTCACGCCGGTTCCAACGCTCGTATTCTGCCCACCACTCCGCCTTCAGGCGCGAAATCGTGCTCGATGTCAAACCACCCGCATCAGGCCCCAGAAGGGCCGCCAGTGCTTCGCCGAAATCACCCGTGGAAATACCTTTGAGATAGAGCCAGGGCAACAACTCCTCGACCGACTTTGCCCGGCGCAGATACGGCGGCAGAAGCGTCGAGGTGAACCTGATCTTCTCCGCCCCCGTGCCACGATCACGCACCCGAGGCACATTCACCGGGACAGGGCCGATCCCCGTCATCACCTCGCGCTCCGGCAGGTATCCGTGGCGAACAAGGCGCTGGCGACCGGCCGAATCCCTCAAATGCGCGTGTTGCGCCATCAGATCACAAACCTCGGCCTCGACCGCCTGTGCCAACAGATCCCGCGCGCCTTTGCGCAAGATATCCGTCAGCGGATCAGGTGAAATTCCGGCTGGATCGGTAAACTCCAAAATAGTATCGTCTTCCATGTGGCATATCCTTTTCTCTCTGAGAATCGCGGCGCGTCAACACCGCCATGATATGCCACCCAATCACCCCATCACCAACTTTCGGGCATTACTCCAGGCGAACTTGAAGAGTTTATCGAAAAGTCTCTCACCATTCAGCCGGAAAATCTGAAGCGTGACCTTGCAACGCAGATATATATCAACGCGAATATCGCCGCAAAAAAGTATGGGTGGATGCAGAAGTCGATGTCCTTCTTGATGTGGTCTTTAGTACCTTGGGCGGTAGCGGTCATCTACCTTTATGGGAACTGATTTCATGGGGATTGACGGGTTGTGTCTCGAAAGTGGTGGAAATTGATTTCAGGCACCTCCGAGCGGGTTGAGTTATGCGCCGGTCAGGCGGCTTGGTCAAGGGTTGCGTCGGCGACGGGCTGAGCGAGCGTTTCCCAGCCATCGACCTTTCGCATGACGATCTGCCCCGAGGCCATCAGAGCCCAAAGCAGCATCGGCACGGTCTCGGCGCATGGCAGCACGGTCTGGGTCTTGATGCGGCGGCGGAATTCCTCGTTCAGGCGTTCGATCGCATTTGTCGTTCTGGCCGATTTCCACTGGCCTTGTGGCAGACGCGTGAAGGTGAAAAGCTTATCTCCTGCTTCTTCCAAGCTGTCAGCGACGGCCTTGCATTTCAGCCGCCATTTTCGCAGAAATGCCTTGCGGCGGGTGGCGATTTCCTCGGGTGTTTTGGCGTAGATCATGTCGCGGTAATCTTCTGTCAACTCATCATGCATACGCTTGGGTGCCTTGGCCAGAAGGTTGCGGTGCTTGTGCACCGTGCACCTCTGGATCGGCAGATCTTCACCCCAGAGGGCAATGAGAGCGACCTCAAGTCCCGGTGCCCCGTCCACGATGACAAATTCGGGCCGTTTCAACCCGCGCGCATCCAGATCGTTGATGAACTGACGCCAGGCGGAGGTGCTTTCGCCGCCCATGTTCATCAGTGATAACAAGACCTTCTGCCCATCCCGGCGCACGCCAATCGCGGCCAGAACCGAGATATTGGTGGCCTTCCTGTCAATCCGCGTTTTGATCACGGTGCCGTCCAGGATCAGCCGCACGATGTCTTCATCCGCAAGGCTGCGGGCGCACCACGCCTGCCAGTCCACCTTCACCTTGCGCCAGGCGCGGCTCACCACATCCTTGCTGACCGCCCCCTGAAACAGGCCGAACAGGGCGCGTTTTACCCGCCGTGTGTTGGTGCCCGAAAGGTAGACAGCAGCGATCAGCGCCTCGGCCTTCTTCGTCAGCCGCTGGTAGCGGGGCAATGCCTTCGAGCGCCATTCTCTGGCCTTGCCGGCCTCGCCTGTGATCCGCGCACGCGGCACGCGCACCGTTTCGGTTCCAAATGTTCCGACCAGTTGCCGCTCGCGATGCCCGTGGCGGTATCCGGCCTTTGCCCCGCCGCTGCGGCCATACCGGCAACGGCCCAGAAACTGCTCCAGCTCCTCTTCGAAAACCGCCTCGATCGTCGCGCGGATGTTCTGGCGCAGCCGGTCTTCAATCGGGTCATAGCCTGCTTCATTGGCCAGTAGCGCGGATGTCGATGTTGCTGTATTCTTTGTCATGGCGTGATCTCCTTGGCGGTTCCAGCCGCCGGTTGGGTGGCTTCGATGCACCCGGAGATTACGCCGTCCTCGAATTTCCACCAAACTCGCGACACTACCCATTTTTCTCCGACAGGCGCGGATATTGTGGCCGGAACGGTATACGAAAAACTGGCTGAAATGCTGGACCTTAGCCCAAGGCAATAGGCAGACGTTCGCGTTTTCTTTGCAATTCGTAGTGGCCCAGCGGGGTCCAGCCCACCAACGCCGTTTCAATGCTGTCGGCACGAAAGGCGCTGCGCAGGGCGTTTTCAAACTGCTTGCGGTCCTTTTTGGCCAGCGGCGCCAGATCCAGCGTGATCTGGCCGCCCAGTCCACGCAGGCGCAACTGACGCGGCAATTCACGGGCGCAGGCCAGATTGGCCTTCAATCCCGCCGCGGGCGAGGTATCGCCGCCGGTGTTCACATCCACCGCCACCAGCGCGCGGGTGGGTTCGATATATAATGTCACGCTGCCCAGCCGTACTTTGGCCCCGTGCAGCGCGTCAATGGCATCCAGCACGCTGTGATCCTCGAATGATCCATCATGATTGGCCAATTGATCGGGTTCCCCCCATTCGCGCCAGCCCAGATGATGCGGGTCCAGCCCGTCCATCAGCAGTTCGGGATCTGTCCCATCAGCGCCCATCACGGCTTCGGCGGCATCGCGCATGGCCAAGACATCTTCCTCGATCTTGTCGCCATCCACCCCGTCACAGCCCGACCGCAGGATCAGCCCGAAATCCGAGCCATCCATCGCGATATGGGCAATTTCCAGCAGGCGGTCGCGCTCGTCCTCGTCCCGGATGGAGCGCGAGATATTCAGCCCCGGCGCATCCGGCGTCACAATCGCATAGCGACTTTTGAACAGCACCTTGTGGGTAACCGGCACCGCCTTGCCGCCTTCGGCATAGCCGGTGACCTGCACCAGCATGGTCTGGCCGGGGCGCAACCCCTTGCCCTGACGCAGGAACGCGGTTTGGCCATCGGGCAGGCGCAACATCATGCCCCCCTGCCCCTTTAGCGGACGATCCACCACAGCGCGATAAATCGCACCGGGGGTCGGGGCCGCGCCATCGGGCGGGGACAGCAATAGGTCCTGTAGTTTTCCGTCAATCATCAGGGCCGCCGCAGGGCGGCCGTTATAATGATCCAGCGCAACCAGAGTGCCCTTCATGACCAGCCTTTCAACAGCGGATAGCCCGCGGTTTGTAACAATTGTGCGGTTTCGGCCACCGGCAGGCCCATCACGGCAGAAAAGGATCCGCTGATCCACGGGATAAACGCGCCGGCCGGTCCCTGAATGGCATAGCCACCCGCCTTGCCGCGCCAGTCATCACTGGCCAGATAGGCGTTCAGTTCTTCATTCGACAGGCGTTTCATCTGCACAGTGGTGACAACATCGCGTTCCCACACCCTGTCGCCGCGTTTCACCGCCACCGCTGTGATCACTTTGTGCCGTCGTCCTGCCATTGCCAACAGAAACTCCGCCGCCTGCCCCGCATCCACAGGTTTGCCCAATATCCGGCGGCCCAGCGCCACCGTGGTATCGGCACACAGCACGATTTCATCGGGCGTGGCAGCCACGGCCAACACCTTTTCCCGCGCCATGCGGACGCAGTAAGGGCGGGGTAATTCGCGGGGTTGCGGGGTTTCGTCGATGTCGGGCGGGCGCACGTCATCCGCCAACACCCCGATTTGCGCCAACAGCTCGGCCCGCCTAGGACTGCCAGAGCCCAGAACCAGCCGGACGTTCATATCGCTATTTGAAGCGATAGTTGATACGGCCCTTGGTCAGGTCATAGGGGGTCATTTCGACCTGCACCTTATCACCTGCCAGAACGCGAATACGGTTCTTGCGCATTTTACCTGCCGTGTGCGCGATAATTTCATGGCCGTTTTCCAGCTCGACCCGAAATGTCGCGTTCGGCAGGAGTTCCTTTACGACGCCGGGAAATTCGAGCAGTTCTTCCTTAGCCATGGTCTCTCCTTAAAACATACACCCGCCTTTGTGCGGGCGCCCCCTAGATGGGGCGAATACGTTTGCTTTTCAAGAGAAATCCACCCGACACATCGCTATTCAACAGCAAAACCTGTATATTTATCCGCCTTGAACGCTTTTGCCGCATGGGATACGCAAAAGACAAGCTAACTGGGGGCTTTTTAATAATGTGCTGGAGTGGAGAGGCTTCAACGGCGCTGGCCGTTGCCGGATTTGGCGTGACTGCCTATGCCGCATGGAAAAAGGAACCGGCGGCCCTGTGGGTGACGATGGGGTTCTTTTCCTCGATGGAGTTGATTCAGGCCCTGTCCTATCCGGTGATCGGCCAATGCGGCGCGCCGGAAAACAAAGCACTCAGCATCGCCAGTTTCATTCACATCGCATTGCAGCCGTTTTTCTTTAACCTGCTGGCGCTGCATTTCATCCCCGATGACATGCGCCGCCGAATCCAGAAAACTGTCTATGCCCTATGTGCCGTGGCGGCGGGGATCACGATCTGGCAGGTGATGCCCTCGGAAATATACGGGGCCTGCTCGGATAACCGCGCCATGTGCGGGCCGCAATTCTGCACCCTGCCCGGCAACTGGCATTTGGCGTGGAAATTCCCTCTTAACGGCTGGGGCAATGATTTTGCCGGAAACGCCAACTGGCTGTTGCGCCTGTTCCCCAATGCACTGGTGGCCTACAGCCTGGCCGTTTTCATCATGCCGCTGGTATACGGGTCATGGAAATTCGGGGTATATCAATATCTTACAGGGCCATTACTGGCCAGCCAACTGACTGACAATATTGACGAGGCACCGGCCATCTGGTGCCTGATGTCGATCGGCATTGTGTTTCTGGTGATGAAAACCCCCTTGCGGGATTTCATGCGCGTGCAGCATTGGCCGCTATGGCCTAAAGCATCCCGACAAACGCCCGGATCAGGCGCCCACCCCGCCGTTCGGCCAGATTGACGACGGCTTCTTCCATCAGGATCGGTGTGCCGCTGATTGTGATCGGGGCAAGGCGCACGTCCCCGGCCAGTTCCTTTTGCGACACAAAGCCGATGCCCACGCCAGACGCAACGATTTCCTGCACCGCCTCGCGCCCTTCGGCCTCGATTGCGGCGGTCAGGGAAATGCCCTGCGCCCCGGCGGCCCGTTCCAGTTTCTGACGGGTTTTTGATCCCTTTTCGCGCAGCACCAACGGCATTGCGGACAGTTGCTTTAGGGACAGCGAATGATGCGCAGACAGGGGATTGTCCCGCGCCGTAAAGGCAATGATCGGGCTGGATCCCAGCCGAACCACGTCAATCGCTGCCGTATCCGGCACCGTTCCCAGCACGCCGATATCGGCGCGGTAATCATGCAGGGCCTCGATCACTTCGGCGGAATTGCCGGTGCGGATTTCTATCCGGACCTGCGGGAATTTCTGCCGGAACCGTGCCAGCACCGCCAGAACATGGCTGGCCGAATCCACATGCAGCCGCAGGGTGCCGGAACTGAAGGCGCGATTTTCCTGCAACAATTCCCGCGCCTGATTTTCGTTTTCAAACAACCGCTTGGTGATTTCCAGCAGATGCCCGCCCTGTTCCGTCAGCGTCACCTGCCGCTTTTCACGGTTGAACAAAAGGGTGTCGTATTCCTCTTCCAGCTTGCGCACCTGATCTGAAATCGCCGGCTGTGTCAGATGCAGCGCCTTGGCCGCATTGGAAAAGCCGCCGTGCAGGGCGACATTGTGAAAGGCACGAAGCTGGACATAGCGCATTTTCAGCACCCATAAGATTAATCGTTAGGTTGATCTAAATTAACGATTTTATAAACGTCCTTGCAAGGGGGTATTGATACCGCATCCAACAGACGAAAAGGCCACGCCATGCCCGATACCGCCCCCAATATCACCCCGCCGCATCTGGGCGAACCCTATCTGCTAACCCCCGGCCCGCTGACCACATCCTATGAGGTGAAACAGGCCATGCTACGCGACTGGGGCAGTTGGGATGGCGATTTCCGCGCTGTCACAGCCCAAATGCGCAAGATGCTGCTGGACATGGTTAATGATACCAAAGGTGAATTTGACTGCGTGCCGATGCAAGGCAGCGGCACCTTTTCGGTCGAGGCAATGCTGGCCAGTTTCACCCCGCGCGATGGCAAGGTTCTGGTGCTGTCCAATGGTGCCTATGGCAAACGGATTGCGCAGACACTGGAATATCTGAACCGCGATCATGTGGTGTTCGACAAGGGCGATTACATGCCGCCACGCGGGGACGAGGTAACAGCCGCCCTGCGCGCTGATCCCGCCATCACCCATGTGGTCGTGGTGCATTGCGAAACCAGTTCCGGCATCCTGAACCCCGTCACGGAAATTTCACAGGCGGTTTACGCCGAGGGCCGCAAACTGCTGATCGATTCCATGAGCGCCTTTGGCGCAATCCCGCTGGAGGTTGGCGAAATCCGTTATCAGGCGATGGTGTCCTCGGCCAACAAATGTATCGAGGGCGTGCCCGGTTTCGGCTTTGTCATCGCCCGCAAGGATGAACTGGAGGCCGCCAAGGGGCGTAGCCATTCCCTGAGCCTCGATCTGCACGCGCAATGGGCGCATATGAACAAGACCGGCCAGTGGCGGTTTACCCCGCCCACCCATGTGGTTGTGGCCTTTCTTGAGGCGCTGAAAGCGCACAAAGCCGAAGGCGGCGTTGCCGGACGCGGGGCGCGATATGCAGATAACCGCGATGTACTGGTGGACGGGATGCGCGGCCTTGGCTTTGAGACCCTGCTAAAGGACCGCTGGCTGTCGCCCATCATCGTCACCTTTTTCTGCCCCGCCCATGACGCCTTTGATTTTGACGCGTTTTACGAGGGGATGAAGACCAAAGGCTTTATCATCTACCCCGGCAAACTGACCGTAGTGGACAGTTTTCGCATCGGCTGCATCGGTCAGATGGATGCCGGTGTTATGCGTGATGTGGTGCAGGCCGCCAAAGAAACCCTGAACGAAATGGGCGTGCCGGATGCGGCCCCGCCAAAAGCTGCCCTGATCGAGCGCGCCAGACTGGCCGCTTAAATTTTCACTGACTCAATCTAAAGGAAACACGAAAAAATGAGTGAATTTGGAAACTACACTTACTCCCGCACTTATCGCGGCAATGTTCAGGCGCTGGTGCTGGACTGGAGCGGCACCATCGCCGACGCCTATGTCATCGCCCCTGCGGTGGTGTTCGTCGAGGTGTTCAAAAACCAGGGTGTCGAAATTTCGATGGAAGAGGCCCGCGGCCCGATGGGTCTGCGCAAGGATCTGCACATCAAAATGCTGACCGAGGATCCGGTGATTGCCGAGCGCTGGAAGGCCGTGAAAGGCAAATATCCCGACCAGTCCGATGTGGATGCGATGTTCAAGGATTTTGTGCCACTGCAACTGGAATGCCTGCGCAAATACACCACCATCCTGCCCGGTGTTAAGGACGTTCTGGTCGCCTTACAAAAGCTGGGCATCAAGATCGGCGTATCAACCGGTTTCGTGCGCTCGATGGTCGATATCCTGCTGGAAGACAGCATCAAACAGGGCTTTACCCCGGACGCCACCGTCGCTGGTGACGAGGTGATCAACGGCGCCCGCCCTGCCCCGCATATGGTGTGGAAAAATCTGGACCTGATGAACATCTCGGAAATCAAATCGGTTGTGAAATGCGATGATACGGTTTCCGGTATCGGCGAAGCCCTGAACGCGGGTTGCTGGGGTGTTGGTCTGGTGCGCTATTCCAACTATATGAACATCAATTCGCTGGACGAAGAGGCCACATTGTCCGAGGCCGAAATCCAGCGCCGCATGGATCACACGCGTAAAATCCTGCTGGAATCCGGCGCGCACTATGTGATCGATTCACTGGTGGAGCTGCCCGCCGTAATCGACGATATCAACGCCCGCCTGGCACGCGGCGAAAAGCCTTAAGCGGCACAACAAACAACCGGTCAGCCGCACGTCTGTTGTGGCTGACCATCAAAGCATCCAAGAATCCAAAATGGACTGGATGGTAAATATTTCCGATCAAAGGGATTGCCGCAACGGCAATCCAAGCTATAGTCGGAAATGACGGGGGGATTTATTAAGGCGATGTGTCGTAAAACCGTATCATTTTTACGGTTTAAAAGCTTCGTTATCATTCCTTTCGCGCAATGATAAAAATTGGACCTGAACCAACTCTGGGAGAAATCATGAAAAAGTCTATTAAAATGCTGGCCACCTCTGCCATTCTGGCACTGGGCACAGCCACCGCCGCACTGGCCGAAGAACTGACCGTTTACACAGCGGTCGAAGCCGAGGATCTGCCACGTTACGCCGAAACCTTCAACAAGGCCTATCCAGATATCACCATCAACTGGGTGCGTGATTCGACCGGCATCATCACCGCCAAACTGCTGGCGGAAAAGGACAATCCGCAGGCCGATGTGGTCTGGGGCCTTGCCGGCACATCGCTGCTGCTGCTGAAATCCGAAGGTATGTTAGAGCCCTACGCCCCCGCTGGCGTGGACAAGCTGGACCCCAAGTTTGTGGACAGCGACAACCCGCCCGCATGGGTTGGCATGGATGCATGGGTCGCCGCCGTTTGCTATAACACGGTCGAGGCCGAAAAGGCCGGTCTGACCCCGCCAACATCGTGGAAAGACCTGACCGATCCGCAATATGCTGGCAAAATCATCATGCCGAACCCCAATTCATCGGGCACCGGTTTTCTGGATGTTTCCAGCTGGCTGCAAATGTTTGGCGAGGACGGCGGCTGGGCCTATATGGACGCGTTGCATGAAAATATCGCGCGCTATACGCATTCCGGCTCCAAGCCTTGCAAACTGGCCGCTGCCGGTGAAATTCCGATCGGTATTTCCTTCGCTTTCCGTGGTGCCAAATCCAAAGCCGCCGGTGCGCCGCTGGAAATCATCGTGCCAAGCGAAGGCGTAGGCTGGGAGATGGAAGCAACCTCGATCATCGCCGGCACCGCGCATCAGGAAGCCGCACAAAAGCTGGTCGACTTCACCGTCTCGATGGACGCGATGCAGATGTATAATCAGGGCTATGCCGTGGTTGCCATCCCGGGTGTGGCCAAGCCGGTGGAATATTTCCCTGAAGGTCTGGTCGATGCGATGATCGACAATGATTTCGAGTGGGCCGCCAACAACCGCGCCACCATTCTGGCCGAATGGCAGAAACGCTATGACGGTAAATCCGACCCGAAATAGAACCTTGAATATTATGAGGGGCCACAACGGCCCCTCATAACTTTTCCAAAGCATACCAATAGATTACCCAAGGACCGCCCCGTGACAAAACCGGCTGACAACGTGTATCTGAGCATTAGAAATCTGTGGAAAGCCTTTGGCGATTTTCTGGCGCTGAAAGACATTTCCCTGGACATTAATGATGGCGAACTTGTCTGCTTCCTCGGCCCGTCAGGTTGCGGAAAAACCACCCTGTTGCGCGCCATTGCAGGGCTTGACCTGCAAACACGCGGCACTGTTATTCAGGACGACAAGGATGTGTCGAACCTGCCCCCGTCGATGCGGGATTTCGGCATTGTGTTCCAGTCCTACGCGCTGTTCCCCAACCTGACGATCAAGAAAAACATTGCCTTCGGTCTGGAAAACACCGGCCGTAGCAAAGCCGAAATAGACGCCCGCGTGGCCGAGTTGCTGGAACTGGTTGGCCTGCCCGAACAAGGCAGCAAATACCCCGCCCAACTGTCCGGCGGCCAACAACAGCGCATCGCGCTGGCGCGGGCGATTGCCACCAATCCCGGATTGTTGCTGCTGGACGAACCCCTGTCGGCGCTGGACGCCAAGGTGCGGGTCTACCTGCGCCACGAAATCAAGGATCTGCAACGCAAACTGGGCGTCACCACCGTGATGGTCACCCATGATCAGGAAGAGGCGCTGGCGCTGGCCGACCGCATTGTGGTGATGGATCAGGGCACGATTGAACAGGTCGGTACCCCGACCGAGATTTACCGCGAGCCAGCCAGCCTGTTTGTCGCCGATTTCATTGGCGAGATGAACCAGATCACCGCCACCGCGGCCAGCCAGGAAAGTGTTTCCATTGGTGGACGCAACCTGAGCAGCCGCTCCCATTCGTTTACCAAAGACACCCCCGTCATCGCGGCCATCCGGCCCGAGGATATCATCCCCCACGACAAGGACACCCTGACAGATACCACAAATACCCTGACGGTGCGGATGGGTGAGATGGAATTTCTGGGCGCCTTTTGGCGTTGCCGTTTGCAGCACGAAATATTAGGCAAGCAGGAACTGATTGCCGATTTTTCGATCAACGCCGTACGGCGGCTGGAGCTGGCCGAGGGCAGGGATATTCCGATCGAACTGCCCGCCAGCCGCCTGATGGTTTTCACACCGGCAGGGGCATAGCACGATGAGCATCACCGACACCCTGCCCGACGGCCCCAAGATCAAAGGCAAGCTGAGCAAGGATGACCTGATCATGCGCGGCGGTATGATTGTGATCGCGCTCTACCTGCTGATCGCGCTGGTGTTGCCGCTATATGCAATGCTATCGAAATCCTTTTCGATCTACACGATTGATCTGGCTGCCTATGAATTGCAGGTCTCGGATGAAAACGGCACCTTCTCGGACGAAATCACCACCCCCGCCGCGCTGAATGAAAAGTACGGCGTCTATTCGCAACAGGATCTGAGCACCGGATCGGATGGGCGGCTTGCCCTAATCAAATTCTTCCCTGATTTCAGTTTCCGCAGCCCCGTGATGTATAAGATCCGCAACACAACGGATGTGGGGCGGTTCTTGGTAGGATCGACCCTGCATACCGGCACCGACTGGCTGGAACTCACAAGCAACGATTTTCGCCGCGTGCAACTGCGCCCCGTCAAGGCCACGGGTGTTAGCAACTTTATCAACTATTTCTCAACCCCCGCCCTGTTCAATTCAATCAAGAATTCCCTGTTCATCGCCACCATCAGCACGGTGATCACGGTTTCACTTGCCTTCTGGTTTGCCTATGCGCTGAACCGGTCCTGCATGCGCTTTAAGGGGGCGTTCCGGCTGATCGCTATGGCGCCCATTCTGGTGCCCTCGCTGTTGCCCGGCATCGCGCTGGTCTATCTGTTTGGCAATCAGGGGATCATGAAGGAACTGCTATTCGGGGCCAGTATCTATGGGCCGATCGGCATTGTCATCGGCTCGGTCTTTTTCACCTTCCCGCATGCCTTTCTGATCATATCAACAGCGCTGGCCATATCCGACGGCCGCCTGTACGAGGCCGCCATATCCCTGCGCGCCAGTCCGTGGCGCACTTTTTGGACCGTCACCATCCCTGCGGCGCGTTACGGGCTGATTTCAGCCGCCTTTGTGGTGTTCAATCTGGTGATCACCGATTTTGGCCTGCCCAAGGTGATCGGCGGGCAGTTCAACGTGCTGGCGGTGGATATCTATAAACAGGTGATCGGCCAGCAGAATTTCGAGATGGGCGCGGTGGTCTCCGTGGTGCTGGTGATCCCGGCGATTTTTGCCTTTGGTATTGATCGCTATGTGCAAAGCAAACAGGTGGCCCAACTATCGGCGCGCTCCGTCCCTTACCAGCCAACCCCCAACAGCAAGACCGACAACTTCTTTTTCGCCTATTCGGCGCTGGTAGCCCTGTTCATCGTCGGCATCCTTGCCATCTGCCAATATGCGGCGCTGATCAAGTTCTGGCCCTATGACCTGTCGCTTAGCCTGAACAACTACCAGTTCGACAAAATGGATGGCGGTGGCTGGAAATCCTATTTCAATTCAATCCGGCTGGGGCTGTTGACCGCCGTCATCGGCACCTCGGTGATCTTTTTCGGCGCCTATCTGGTGGAAAAATCCAGCGGCTTTAAAACCGGACGTTCGATATTCCAGATGTTCGCGATGCTGCCAATGGCCATTCCGGGCATGGTTTTGGGGCTGGCCTATATCTTCTTCTTCAACAACCCGGACAACCCGCTGAATGTGATCTACGGGACCATGACCATCCTTGTGGTCTGCACCGTCACCCATTTTTATACCGTGTCGCACCTGACGGCAGTGACGGCCCTGAAACAGATCGATCGCGAATTTGAATCCGTTTCCGCATCCCTGAAGCAACCCACCATGAAGCTGTTCACACGGGTCACCGTGCCAGTGTCCCTGCCCGCCATACTGGATATCTCGATCTATCTATTCGTAAATGCCATGACCACGGTTTCGGCGGTGGTGTTCCTTTATTCGCCCAAAACCACGCTGGCCTCGGTGGCGGTGCTGAATATGGATGACGCGGGCGATATTGCGCCGGCGGCGGCAATGGGGATGATGATCTTTTACACCACAGCAGCGGCGAAAATCCTGCATCTGATCCTGTCAAAGGGACTGTTGAAACGCACACAAGCGTGGAAAAACAGATAGGGTCACGACACAGAGCAGTACTGATTTCTCGCTATGGTTGCGTCTCGGCGGTATGGACACGTTTCCGGATTATGACCCAATACAGATGAAAAATGCTTACTGTATATAGATGGCCTAACATCGTTTGCCCCAAGAATTGGTGTGGTGTTGCGGATTATACACATAAGCAACCCCCATCAACCACTTGATTCTTGAGATAAAAATCAGGTTACTGCATTGTCTCGGATAATTGGGCGAATAGAGACCCGCAACCGAGTAGTGATCAGAGAGGCAGGTCACAATGAAAATGAATAGGGGCTGACCCAGATAACCTAAAAAGAGGTTATGATGGGAAGCATGAGAAAGAGTCGCCTGAGCCACTACAAGCAAGACCGTCTTACGGAGCATTTTGTTTCGGGATCGACAGCACGAACAGCAGCCAGTTTGTGTGGTGTAAACCGCAAGACCGCAGCGTTTTATTTTCTACGCCTGCGCGAGATAATCGCCTATGAGCTGGAGGCGGAAAGCCAAGCTATGTTCGGCGGAGAAATAGAAGTGGACGAAAGCTACTTTGGCGGCAAACGCAAAGGTAAACGCGGGCGTGGTGCGGCAGGTAAAATTCCCGTTTTTGGTATATTAAAAAGGGGTGGGAAGGTTTACACCAAGATCATCCCGGACGCCAAATCCGCCACTCTGATCCCGATCATAGAGCGCAAAGTCGTGCCGGATTCCATCGTCTATTCCGATTGTTGGCGCGGTTATAATGTGCTGGATGTGTCAGACTTCCACCACTTTCGCATCAACCATTCCAAGCTCTTTGCAGACCGTCACAACCACATCAATGGCATCGAGAATTTCTGGAACCAAGCCAAGCGCCACATGCGCCGATTTAACGGTGTCCCCAAGGCCCAATTTGGGCTATATTTGAAGGAATGCGAGTGGCGTTTCAACAACAGTGACTCTTCAGCTCAGTTATTGCAGCTAAGACAATGGGTTAAGCGTTACTTGAAGTAGTTATCTGGGTCAGCCCCTTATTTTATAATACGCGATACGTTAGGTTGTGTCTCGAAAGTGGTGGAAATTGATTTCAGGCACCTCCGAGCGGGTTGAGTTATGCGCCGGTCAGGCGGCTTGGTCAAGGGTTGCGTCGGCGACGGGCTGAGCGAGCGTTTCCCAGCCATCGACCTTTCGCATGACGATCTGCCCCGAGGCCATCAGAGCCCAAAGCAGCATCGGCACGGTCTCGGCGCATGGCAGCACGGTCTGGGTCTTGATGCGGCGGCGGAATTCCTCGTTCAGGCGTTCGATCGCATTTGTCGTTCTGGCCGATTTCCACTGGCCTTGTGGCAGACGCGTGAAGGTGAAAAGCTTATCTCCTGCTTCTTCCAAGCTGTCAGCGACGGCCTTGCATTTCAGCCGCCATTTTCGCAGAAATGCCTTGCGGCGGGTGGCGATTTCCTCGGGTGTTTTGGCGTAGATCATGTCGCGGTAATCTTCTGTCAACTCATCATGCATACGCTTGGGTGCCTTGGCCAGAAGGTTGCGGTGCTTGTGCACCGTGCACCTCTGGATCGGCAGATCTTCACCCCAGAGGGCAATGAGAGCGACCTCAAGTCCCGGTGCCCCGTCCACGATGACAAATTCGGGCCGTTTCAACCCGCGCGCATCCAGATCGTTGATGAACTGACGCCAAGCGGAGGTGCTTTCGCCGCCCATGTTCATCAGTGATAACAAGACCTTCTGCCCATCCCGGCGCACGCCAATCGCGGCCAGAACCGAGATATTGGTGGCCTTCCTGTCAATCCGCGTTTTGATCACGGTGCCGTCCAGGATCAGCCGCACGATGTCTTCATCCGCAAGGCTGCGGGCGCACCACGCCTGCCAGTCCACCTTCACCTTGCGCCAGGCGCGGCTCACCACATCCTTGCTGACCGCCCCCTGAAACAGGCCGAACAGGGCGCGTTTTACCCGCCGTGTGTTGGTGCCCGAAAGGTAGACAGCAGCGATCAGCGCCTCGGCCTTCTTCGTCAGCCGCTGGTAGCGGGGCAATGCCTTCGAGCGCCATTCTCTGGCCTTGCCGGCCTCGCCTGTGATCCGCGCACGCGGCACGCGCACCGTTTCGGTTCCAAATGTTCCGACCAGTTGCCGCTCGCGATGCCCGTGGCGGTATCCGGCCTTTGCCCCGCCGCTGCGGCCATACCGGCAACGGCCCAGAAACTGCTCCAGCTCCTCTTCGAAAACCGCCTCGATCGTCGCGCGGATGTTCTGGCGCAGCCGGTCTTCAATCGGGTCATAGCCTGCTTCATTGGCCAGTAGCGCGGATGTCGATGTTGCTGTATTCTTTGTCATGGCGTGATCTCCTTGGCGGTTCCAGCCGCCGGTTGGGTGGCTTCGATGCACCCGGAGATTACGCCGTCCTCGAATTTCCACCAAACTCGCGACACTACCCGATTTCTGCGCCATGATTGTGCTCCTAGTTTAGCAACAGTCTACACGGCTTGGCTTAAATCACAATCTGAGATTGGGCATATCGACATACTGCATTTTCATGGCAATCCTGAGAGAATACATTCAGCGGGTCCGGCTGGTTTTGAGGCAAAATCGCTTGCATGTTCGAGATCAGCAGTGAACCTGCTGATGGAATGGAATATTCATAAATAACAAATCTTTGCGCCGAACATGCAACTGGAAACCGAACATGCAAGCCGATTTGCATGTTCCATTTGCGCCGACACTGCTCAAATACCCTTTAAAACACCCCTTCAAGCCTTGTTTTAAAGGGCTTTCAAGGCTGGCGCCAATTCCACTGTTAAACGCCCATACGCGCCGCCACACTGCCATAAAGGCCCATTTCCCTGCTTACTGCAATGTCGCCGCAAAACCACCGGTCCTTCTGCCACCTACGCCTAATTGCCCTTATTTATAAGGCCTCAACCCACTTAAACCCAGAACATCCCTGATAAACCCAGTTACTGTAATAAAAGACCTCTGCATGAGGCCATGGCTTTCGGTTGAAGCAAGATTTCGGCCGCCCACCTTGCGCCCCTGCGGGTCCGGCGGACAGACGGGTGGCGGGGTTTGGGGCTATGCGATTGCGGGGGTTTGCGGGTTGAGGGTGATCCTGTTTGCGGCCTTGAGCAGGTTTTGCGCGATGGCGGCCATGACCATCTGGGCATGCACCCTGGCGCGCCCGAAATATCTCGCCCGCTGCAGGCCGAAGAGGCGTTTCATCGTGCCGAAAGTCTGCTCGATGCGGAAGCGGCGTTTCGAAATCAGCCGGTTGAAGCGTTTCTCCGATTGCCGCAGGGGGCGGCCGCGCGCTGCCTTGCGCAGGATGCCGTCGCGGTATTTGCCGCGCAGCATCTGGCGGTTGGCCTTGCTCGCATAGGCCTTGTCGGCCAGCACCCGCTGCGCCTTTGCGCCCGCGATCATGGTGGCGAATTCGGGGCTTTCGGCGGCATTGGCGGGCGTGGTGTGCACCTTGTCGATAAAGCCCTCTTCGTCGCAGCGGGCAAAGCCCTTGTAGCCGAGCGTGCTCTTGCGGCCCTTCTTGACCCAGCGGGCATCAGGGTCGGCGCTGAAATGCAGCTGTGCCCCGTCGGGTGAGACCTCGGGCGGATCATCCGGCGTCCCTTCCCTTGCCCCGTCCTCTGCCCGGTCCTGCGGGGCGTCGATATGGGTGCGCGGGCGCGCCGCCGCCGCGATCAGGGTCGCATCAATGATCGCCGCCTCAGCCTCTTTCAGCTTCAGCCCATGCGCCTCGATCTGGCGGCAGACCTCGGCCAGCAGCTCATCGTAAACGCCACCCCGGACCAGCGCATTGCGGAACCGGCAGTGGGTCGTCTCATCCGGCACCGACGCGTGCAGATCGAGCCCGCAGAACAGCATGAAATCCAGCCGCACCTTCAAGGCCCGCTCCAGCTTCGGGTCGCTCAGCCCGTGCCACTGGCCAACCAGAAGACACTTGAACAGAACCAGCGGATCATAGCCCTGAGGCCCGATCCCCGAGCGCCCCAGACCGCGCCGCAGGATCGGCAAAAACGAGTTCCAATCCATCAGCGCGTCGATCTTCGACAGAACGTCATCCGCGCCGATCCGTGCCGCCGCTTCGTGCAGGAAAAGGTCCATCTATTCACCCCAGAGATTTCCCGGCTAGCTTACCAAAACGGCCAACCCGGGGGAATCCCGATGTTATGCAGAGGTCTTAATAATGTGTGACAACGCACAGCCACATCACCGCAACGCCCCATTGACCCGAATCCTGCTTGTCGCTATTAATTGAACAACCGTTCAATAATGCAAGCGAGGCCGCCATGTTCAATGCTGTGATGAATTTCGATTTGGGTGAAGATGTCAACGCCATCCGCGATATGGTGCATCGCTGGGCGCAGGACCGGATCAAACCCATCGCCGCCGAGGTGGATGAAAAGAACGAATTCCCCAACGATCTGTGGCGCGAGTTTGGCGAAATGGGCTTGCTTGGGGTCACCACGCCCGAGGCTTACGGCGGGGCGGATATGTCTTACCTTGCGCATGTGGTGGCGGTCGAGGAAATCGCGCGGGCGTCGGCCTCGATTGCGCTGTCATATGGTGCGCACTCCAATCTGTGCGTGAACCAGATCAAACGCAACGGCACTGAAGAGCAGAAGATGAAATATCTGCCCAAGCTGATTTCCGGCGAACACATCGGCGCGCTGGCGATGTCCGAGGCTGGCGCGGGTTCGGACGTGGTTTCGATGAAGCTGAAGGCCGAGAAGAAGAACGGCTATTACACCCTGTCGGGCACCAAATACTGGATCACCAACGGGCCGGATGCCGATACCATCGTGGTTTACGCCAAAACCGATCCCGACGCCGGTGCGCGCGGGATCACGGCGTTTATCGTGGAAACCGATGTGAAAGGTTTTTCCACCAGCCCGCATTTTGACAAGATGGGGATGCGGGGGTCCAACACCGCCGAGCTGATTTTCGATAATGTCGAAGTGCCGTTTGAAAACGTGCTGGGCGAGGAAGGGCGCGGGGTGGCCGTGCTGATGTCGGGCCTTGATTATGAGCGCGTTGTATTGAGCGGCATCGGCACCGGCATCATGGCGGCCTGCATGGACGAGGTGATGCCCTATATCGCCGAGCGCAAGCAGTTCGGCCAGCCGATCGGAAATTTCCAGCTGATGCAGGCCAAGGTGGCCGACATGTATACCGCAATGAATTCCGCCCGCGCCTATACCTACGAAGTCGCCAAAGCCTGTGATCGCGGCGAGGTTACACGGCAAGATGCGGCGGCCTGTGTGCTCTATGCGTCCGAGCAAGCCATGGTGCAGGCGCATCAGGCGGTGCAGGCGATGGGCGGCACGGGGTATATGAACGAAAGCACGGTTTCACGATTGATGCGGGATGCCAAACTGATGGAGATCGGGGCGGGCACCAGCGAGATCAGGCGGATGCTGATCGGGCGCGAATTGATGGGGGCGATGGGGTGAAACGAACTGTATTAGTGATGAGTATTCTTGCAACCCCTCTTTGGGCGGAGGAAGGCATAGTCAAACGCTATGGCTCCTTGCTGACCCAATGTTATGCGCAGGCTGCGGATGCGGCGGCGTTGAAGGACTGTATCGGTGTGATGTCGGGCAACTGCATGGCGCGTGAGGAGCAGGGCGAAACCACCTATGGCATGGCGAGTTGCGCCTCTTCGGAA
This sequence comes from Profundibacter sp., assembly GCF_965277155.1. GTDB lineage: Bacteria > Pseudomonadota > Alphaproteobacteria > Rhodobacterales > Rhodobacteraceae > Profundibacter. Next base: position 258,702 of record NZ_CBDIBV010000014.1, on the reverse strand, counting down.
ACCGAGGTCTGGGACGGGTTTCTGAATGACGAATACCGCCAGACGATGGCCTATATGAAAGCGCTGGACAAGGACGAGGCCGAGATATTCCCCGAATTTGCCAACCGTGCCGATGCGTTGAAAAAGGCGCAGCGGGCATGGCTGGTATTTCGCGACACCAGTTGTGATCTGGAATATGCGCTTGGCGGGTCAGGGAGCATCCGGCAATTGTATGGAACGGGGTGTTTCATGCGGATGACAGCCGAGCGCACGATCGAGTTAAAACAAATGCGCGAGGTCGAGGGATGAAGCGGAACGGTTTGAGATATACAGCCAATGCGTTGCTGGCACTTTTGCTGGGGGCAGGCGGTGTGGCGGCGCAAGATCTGGTCTTTTCGATGCAGGCCACAGACACCTGTATCGCCGACAGCGGACATGAGGGAAATGCAGCGCCTTGCATCGGGGAATCCGCCAATCTTTGCATGGAGCGCACGGACGGGGGGCAAAGCACTGCCGGTATGGTTGCCTGCATGGGGGCCGAGCTTGAGGTGTGGGACCAGCGCCTGAACGCGGCCTATACCGAGTTGATGGCGCGGGAAAAGAGTGAAGACAGGGAAATGGCCGATCTGGAGTCATCCGCGCCAAAACGGGCGCCGGCCTTGCAGGATATGCAGCGCAAGTGGATGGCTTATCGCGATGCCCGTTGTGATTATATCGGCGCGCAATGGGGCGGGGGCACTGGCACCGGTCCGGCGGTGCAGGGCTGTCATATGGTGATGACAGGCAAACAGGCGTTATTTTTGCAGCGAATGCTGGCGGATTATTGAGGGTATCATGGCGAAACTGAACAGCACGGCTTTGCCGTCCTCCGAAACTTTCCAGACCAACCGCAAGGGGCATCTAGAGGCGTTGGCGGTGATCAACGAGGCGGCGGCTTTGGCGGCGGCCGGTGGTGGTGAACGATCGCGAGAGCGGCATCTGTCGCGGGGCAAGATGTTGCCGCGGGAACGGGTGGCCAACCTGCTGGATGCGGGCAGCCCGTTTCTGGAAATCGGCGCGACGGCGGCGCACGGGATGTATGATGGCGCGGCGCCCTGTGCCGGTGTGATTGCCGGTGTCGGGCAGGTGCATGGCCGCGATGTGATGGTGGTTTGCAATGATGCCACAGTAAAGGGTGGCACCTATTACCCGATGACCGTGAAAAAGCATTTGCGCGCGCAAGAGATTGCCGAGGAATGCAATCTGCCCTGTATCTATCTGGTCGACAGCGGCGGGGCGAACCTGCCCAATCAGGACGAAGTATTCCCCGACCGCGACCACTTCGGGCGGATTTTTTATAATCAGGCCCGGATGAGCGCGAAGGGTATTGCCCAGATCGCCGTGGTGATGGGGTCTTGCACAGCGGGTGGGGCCTATGTGCCCGCGATGTCGGATGTGTCGATTATCGTTAAGGAACAGGGCACGATCTTTCTGGCGGGACCGCCGCTGGTCAAGGCGGCGACCGGCGAGGTGGTCACGGCCGAGGATCTGGGCGGAGGAGACGTGCACACCCGCCTGTCCGGTGTGGCGGATTATCTGGCCGAGGATGATACACATGCGCTGGCACTGGCGCGCGAAGCGGTGCGGAACCTGAACGGGGGCGGCGGGGTGAACCCCGCCCTACGGATGATCGCGCCCGAGGAGCCTGCTTATGATCCAGAGGAGTTGTTGGGGGTGGTGCCGGCTGATTTGCGCACGCCTTATGACATTCGCGAGGTGATCGCGCGGGTGGTGGATGGCAGCCGGTTTGATGAATTCAAGGCACGGTTTGGCGAAACGCTGGTGACGGGTTTTGCGCATCTGATGGGTTGTCCTGTCGGGATTATTGCCAACAATGGTGTGTTGTTTTCTGAGGCGGCGCAGAAGGGTGCGCATTTTGTCGAGCTGTGCAGCCAGCGCAATATCCCGTTGATCTTCCTGCAAAATATCACCGGATTCATGGTGGGTCGCAAATACGAAAACGAAGGCATCGCACGGCACGGGGCCAAGCTGGTAACAGCCGTTGCGACCACCAATGTGCCCAAGGTGACGATGGTGATTGGCGGCAGTTTTGGCGCGGGGAATTACGGCATGGCCGGTCGGGCCTATCAGCCACGGTTCATGTGGTCATGGCCCAATTCGCGGATTTCGGTGATGGGCGGCGAACAGGCAGCGGGGGTTCTGGCCACCGTGAAGCGTGATGCGATTGAACGCAATGGCGGGGAATGGTCGGCCGAGGAAGAGGCTGCCTTCAAACAGCCAACGATTGATATGTTCGAGGAGCAGGCGCATCCGCTCTATGCTTCGGCACGTTTGTGGGATGACGGGGTGATTGACCCGCGCAAAACGCGGGATGTGTTGTGGCTGAGTTTGAAAGCGGCGCTGAATGCACCGATAGAGGAGACGAAGTTCGGGCTGTTCCGGATGTGATTTTCGGGCGATCTGGTTATTGAATGACACTGTATCTGGACTTTGATGCCATATGGTCCTGAACCAAGGTAACAAATGCGGCGAAAACAAGATGGCTGGTAGATCAAACGTTATTGAATTCTGGCGTGGGGCCAGGCGGCATACGAAATGGGACATGGGCAAGCCCCCTCATAAGAAAAGACGGAGTCTGAAGTGGAAATTTATCGGGGGAGTTGTTTTGGTCTTGCTGCTGTTCGGGATGCCGGTTGGTGATATTGTGAACGGGTTTGTCAAGCCGCATGAAGGATGCCGTGTTTGGCAGGTTACAGATGGTGATACGGTGAAAATATGGTGCAATGACGGTTCATATCCGGCGCGGATACTTGCCTATGACACACCCGAACTTAAGGCCCGTTGCAGTTCGGAATTGTTGATGGCGGTTAGGGCCACATTATACCTGCGCTGGTTGTTATGGCGGGCAAAAAAGATAACCGTCAAAATTGACGGGGTTGACCGTTATCAGCGCAAGCTGGTGATTTTGTTGCTGGATGGAGAAGGCGTGGCGCGGCGGATGGTCGAAGCGGGGTTGGCATGTTGGTATGACGGTGGTCGGCGTGCGGGTTGGTGTGAGACGCCAAGAAACGGGCCTGCAAATGGATAGGGAATAAAGGATAAAGAATGTTCACTAAAATACTGATCGCGAACCGGGGCGAGATTGCCTGTCGGGTGATGCAGACCGCCGCCCGGATGGGCGTGGCGACGGTGGCGGTGTATTCGGATGCCGATGCGCAGGCCAAACATGTGGCGATGGCGGATCAGGCGGTGCATATCGGTGGTTCGGCCCCTGCGGACAGTTATTTGCGCGGGGATGTAATTATTGCGGCGGCGCTGGAAACCGGCGCGCAGGCGATCCATCCGGGGTACGGTTTTTTGTCGGAAAACCCCGATTTTGTTGACGCGGTCAAGGCGGCGGGGCTGGTGTTTATCGGACCATCCGCCGAGGCGATCCGCGCGATGGGGTTGAAGGACAACGCCAAAGTCTTGATGCAAGAGGCCGGTGTGCCTGTGGTGCCGGGGTATATGGGCGCGGATCAGGATCCGGTGCATTTGGCCAAGGCGGCGGACAAGATCGGTTATCCGGTGTTGATCAAGGCCGTGGCCGGTGGCGGCGGCAAGGGGATGCGGCTGGTCGAGGAAGCGGCGGATTTCGCGGATGCGTTAAAGGCAGCCAAGGCCGAGGCCAAAGGGGCCTTTGGCAATGATCATGTGTTAATCGAGAAATACATCCAGCGTCCGCGCCATATCGAGGTGCAGGTGTTTGGCGATGGCCAGAGTGCGGTGCATTTGTTCGAGCGCGATTGTTCCTTGCAGCGGCGTCACCAGAAGGTGATCGAGGAGGCACCGGCGCCGGGGATGACCGACGAGGTGCGCCTGGCAATGGGGGCGGCGGCGGTGAAGGCGGCCGAAGCGATTGGATATTCGGGTGCGGGGACGGTGGAATTCATCGTTGATGGTGCGGGTGGTTTGCGTGTGGATGGCTTTTGGTTCATGGAGATGAACACGCGGCTGCAGGTGGAACACCCTGTGACCGAAGCGATCACCGGCGAGGATCTGGTGGAGTGGCAATTAAGGGTGGCCTCGGGTGAAGCCTTGCCGCGTTTGCAGGACGAATTACGGATAAACGGCCATGCGTTCGAGGCGCGGCTCTATGCCGAGGATGTGCCGGCGGGGTTTTTGCCCGCAACCGGCAGGCTGACCCATCTGGAATTTCCACCCGCCGCGCGGGCCGATAGCGGTGTGCGGGCAGGGGATGTGATTTCGCCGTTTTATGATCCGATGATTGCCAAGTTGACCGTGCATGGCAAAACCCGTGCCGAGGCGCTGGGCAAGCTGGCGCGGGTGCTGGAGTTGACCGAGGTGGCCGGATCGGTGACCAATCTGGCGTTTCTGCGGGCTTTGGCGGTGCATGAAGGTTTTGCCGCAGGCGATGTCGATACCGGCCTGATCGCGCGTGATATTGAAACGCTCGTGGCAGAGCCTGTGGCAAGTGAAGCTGTTGTGGCTCTGGCGGCTTTGGGGGCGTTGGAGCTGCATGGAGACATGCCGCCGGAAACAGGATTTACCCTGTGGGAGCCGCTGGCGCAGATGGTGCGGCTGGTTGCCGGAGAGGTCGAGCATGAGGTGAAGGTCTCGGCGCTGGGCGGCGGGCGGTTTAGCGTGCTGGTGAATGGTGCGGCGCATGAGGTTCTGCGCGGGTTTCACTGGCTGGTGGATGGCAAAACCGTTGCGGCGCATGTGGTGCCTTTGGGGGCGTCGGTTAGTGTGTTTGCGGGGCACGGGTTCCATTTTGATATTGTTGACCCGCTGGATGCGGATGCAAGCCATGCTGGGGACGGCAATCTGATCGAAGCGCCGATGCCCGGATTGGTGAAGGGTGTGTTTGCCAAAGCGGGGCAGGCGGTGGCCGAGGGCGACCGGTTGGCCATTCTGGAAGCGATGAAGATGGAACATGCGCTACTGGCGGTGCGCGATGGTGTGGTGGCCGAGGTGCTGGTGGTCGAGGGGGATCAGGTCGAGGCCGGGGCGGCTTTGATCCGGTTGGAAGAAGCGGATTAATGGAGGCCCTTGCGGGCCGCTTTATGTCTCGGCCCCGTGAAGGGGCCTCGGGATGCCTGCGGCGCGGATATTTGGGCCATTTGGAAGGATAGGCGATGATTACTTTGCATCATGTGGCACAGGCGCGCAGTTTTCGCACCCTTTGGCTGTTGCAGGAGATGGGGCTGGAATTCGAGGTTCGGCAGTGGAACTTCTTTGACAAATCCATGCGGGGGCCGGAGTTTAAGGCGTTGTCGCCAGCCGCGCGGGTACCGGCGCTGGAAATTGACGGACGGGTGCTGTTTGAATCGGGCGCGATCACCGAATATCTGGTGGAAACGCGGCCCGAGTGCGGCTTGGGACGAGCAGTGGGGGACGTCGAGCGGGCGGACTGGTTGCAGTGGTTGCATTTTGCCGAAACGATTGGCCAGCATCTGGCGAACCTGACGCAGCATCATATCGCCCTGCGTGATCCGGCCATGCGGTCGCCAACCGTGATGCGGCTGGAGGCCAAACGGCTGGAGAAGGCGCTGGAGGTGGTGGACCGTGCGGTGCAGGGGCAGGACTATTTACTGGGCAGCGGGTTTTCGGCGGTGGATGTGAATGTTGGCTATGGTGTGATGATCGCGCGCCATTTCGTGCCGGGGGATTTGTTGCCTGCGCTGGACGGTTATTATCAGCGATTGGTCGCACGCGATGCTTTTGCGCTGGCCAAGGCGCGTGATGGTGATACGGTGATTTACAGAGACGCGTTTTATGCACCACCTGAGGAGGGTTGAGAGATGGCCGGGAATTTCGTTGAAATATTCGAGGTGGGGCCGCGGGACGGCTTGCAGAATGAACCACGCGCCATTCCGGCGGTTGAGAAGATCGCGCTTGTGGACAAGCTGTCCGAAGCGGGGTTCCGGCATATCGAGGTGACCAGTTTCGTTTCCCCAAAGGCCGTGCCGCAGATGGCGGACGGGGCCGAGGTGTTGCAAGGGATCATCAAGGCAGACGGGGTGGCCTATACGGCACTGGCGCCCAACATGAAGGGGTATGAAGCGGCGGTTGCGGCCGGTGTGGACGAGATTGCGATTTTTGCCTCGGCTTCGGAGGGGTTCAGCCAGAAGAATATCAATTGTTCGATTGCCGAGAGTTTCGAGCGGTTTACGCCGATCCTGAAGGCAGCGCGTCACGCGGATATTCCGGTGCGCGGTTATGTTTCCTGCGTCACCGATTGCCCCTATGACGGACCGGTTGCGCCCGAGGCGGTGGCCAAGGTGGCGGCCGATCTGTTCGCGGCGGGCTGTTACGAGATTTCGCTGGGGGATACGTTGGGCAAGGGCACGCCAGACACGGTGGCGCGGATGCTGCTGGCGGTACTGAAAGAGGTGCCCGCGCACCGGCTGGCGGGACATTTTCACAACACCGACGGGCATGCGATCGCCAATATCGATGCGGCGCTGGCGCTGGGCCTGCGGGTGTTTGATGCGGCGATTGGTGGATTGGGCGGTTGTCCCTTTGCGCCGGGGGCCGAGGGGAATGTGGCAACCGAGGCGGTGCAGGAACATGTGACCGCGCTGGGTTATGAAACCGGATTGTGCAGCGAAACGCTGCAAGAGGCCGCCGAAATGGCGCGGAAAATGCGACAGGGATAAGCAATGTTTGAAACGATCAAGGTAGAGACCGACGCGCGCGGGGTGGCTGTGCTGACTTTGAACCGGCCCGAGAAACACAATGTGTTGTCGGCGCAGATGATTGCCGAGTTGATCGAGGTGGCTGGGCAACTGGGGGATGATCCTTTGGTGCGGGTTGTGGTTTTGACCGGTGAGGGGCGCAGTTTTTGTGCCGGTGGCGATCTGGCGTGGATGGGGTCGATGATGAAGGCCAGTCCGGCCAAGCGGGCCGAGGGTGCGCGCGAGTTGGCGGCGATGCTGCAGGCGATCAACACCATGCCAAAGCCCGTGATCGGGCGGCTGAACGGGCAGGCCTATGGCGGCGGTGTGGGTATGGCCTGCGTCTGCGATGTGGCTATCGGGGTTGAGGGCGCGCGGTTCGGGTTGACCGAAACAAGGCTGGGGCTGATTCCGGCCACCATCGGCCCCTATGTCGTGGCGCGGATGGGCGAGGCCAATGCGCGGCGCGTGTTCATGTCATCGCGCCTGTTTGATGCGGACGAGGCGGTGACGCTGGGGGTGATTGCCAAGGTCGTCGCGCCGGATGAACTGGATGCCGCCATCGAGGCCGAAGTATTGCCTTATCTGGCATGTGCGCCCGGTGCTGTGGCCGCGGCCAAACAGATGGCGCGGGAGCTGGGGCCGCGCATTGATGACGAGGTGGTGGGCAAAACCATTGACGCGCTGGTGGCCCGTTGGGACGGCGAGGAAGCCCACGAGGGGATCGCGGCGTTTTTCGAGAAGCGCAAGGCAGCCTGGGTGGTCGAGGGGTAGGCCGGTTTAACGGAGTTGCTGCGCAACGCTTTGTATCTCGCTGACGCTCGGGTATGGGGGCTGTTTGCCCCCCTTGCCTGCGGCAATTCCCCCCGAGGATATTTTTGCAAAAGAGAAGCAGGGATTCGGAGCGTTTTGGCGCCATGTAGGCAAAGCTTGATACAGATCAGCACACAATTGCATACAAAATGCACCAAGGGTCGAAATATCCTGCATTTGGGGGCACGGGTTCTGTTGACCCGCACATAAGGCAGGAGTAAACCACCAAAGAGCAACAACATGTGCAATACGAGCGCGTTAAGGAGCCACACGTGGAAGACCTGTTACGAGAATACCTCCCCATCCTTGTTTTTCTGGGTATGGCAACAGCATTGGGGGCGGTGTTGATCCTTGCCGCTGTCATCCTTGGGCCAACGAATCCCGATCCTGAAAAGCTGAGCGCTTATGAGTGCGGGTTTAATGCATTCGATGATGCGCGGATGAAATTCGATGTGCGATTTTATCTGGTCGCCATTCTGTTCATCATTTTTGATCTGGAGATCGCGTTTCTGTTTCCCTGGGCGGTGACGTTCAAGGATATGACGGATGTCAGTTTCTGGTCGATGATGGTGTTTCTGGCGGTGCTGACCATCGGCTTTGCCTATGAGTGGAAGAAAGGGGCACTGGAATGGGAGTGATGTCTGGAGCCAACACCGCCGGGGCCGACAAGGATGTATCGGTTCGCCTGATGAATGATGCCTTGCAGGACAAGGGTTTTCTGCTGACCACCACGGATGACATTATCAACTGGGCGCGGACCGGATCGTTGCACTGGATGACATTTGGTCTGGCCTGCTGTGCGGTTGAAATGATGCACACGGCAATGCCGCGTTATGACATTGAACGCTATGGCTTTGCACCGCGGGCCTCCCCGCGCCAGTCGGATGTGATGATCGTGGCCGGCACACTGACCAACAAGATGGCACCGGCGCTGCGCAAGGTTTACGACCAGATGCCCGAGCCACGTTATGTGATTTCGATGGGCAGCTGTGCCAATGGCGGCGGTTACTATCACTACAGCTATTCCGTGGTGCGGGGCTGTGACCGGATCGTGCCGGTCGATATTTACGTTCCGGGCTGTCCGCCGACAGCCGAGGCGCTGGTTTACGGTGTGTTGCAGTTGCAGCGCCGGATCCGTCGCACGGGCACTTTGATCAGGTAGGGGTGGATATGTCAGACGCATTGAATGAACTGGGCGCCCATATTCAGGCCAAACGGCCGGATGATGTGCTGTCCTATTGCGTGACCAACGGCGAGTTGACGGTCGAGGTTGCCCCGACGGGGCTGGTCGGCTTTGTCGAGTTTCTGAAGGTCGATCGCACCTGCCGGTTTTCATCATTGATTGATATTACCGCAGTGGATTACCCGACGCGGGTCAGGCGGTTCGACGTGGTTTATCATTTCCTGTCAATGTATCAGAACCACCGCATCCGGCTGAGATGCGCCATCCGCGAAGAGGAAAGCGTGCCGTCGATCACCGATGTGCATAAATCCGCTGGCTGGTTCGAGCGCGAAGTGTTCGACATGTTCGGCATTCTGTTTTCCGGCCATCCCGATTTGCGCCGTATCCTGACCGATTATGGCTTTCGTGGCCATCCGCTGCGCAAGGATTTCCCGACCTCGGGATATGTCGAAGTGCGTTATGATGAAGTAGAGAAACGCGTGGTATACGAGCCGGTTTCGCTGGTTCAGGAATACCGGCAGTTTGATTTCATGTCCCCGTGGGAAGGTGCGCAATACATCCTGCCTGGTGACGAAAAAACCGACGAGGCCAAGGGCTGATGGGAACCTCTAAAAATCCCCCAAAATCCGGCCTGACGGGGTAGAATCGTCATCAGGATGAAAATGATTCGACCGACGGGGTTTTGTCATGGGTCAGATGGGATTTTTTGATCTTTCCAGCCGATACGCGGGACTGGACAAATCTGGTGATCCGCTGGTGTTGCTCAACGACATGGTGCCGTTCGAGGATTACCGGGACGAGCTGAAGGCCATATGGCGCACGCCGCCCGAACAGCGCAAATCCAACGCTGGCCGCCCGCCTTGGGATGAGGTGCTGATATTCAAGACGATGGTTTTGCAGCAGCTCTACAACCTCTCTGACGATCAGATCGAGTATCAGATCCGCGACCGCCTGTCGTTCATGCGGTTTCTCGGCCTTGGCATTGAAGACAGCGTACCTGACGCCAAGACCATCTGGGCCTACCGTGAAAGGCTGGCCGGGGCCGGGAAGATGAAGGAGCTGTTTGACAAGTTCGATGCCTTTCTGCGCGAAAAGGGCTATCTGGCGATGGGCGGGCAGATTGTTGATGCGAGCATCGTTCCGGCGCCGCGCCAGCACAACAAAAGGGACGAGAACGAGAAAATCAAGGCGGGCGAAACGCCTGAAGAGTGGGAGGAAAAACCCCACAAGAAGCGCCAGAAGGACGTGGATGCGCGCTGGACGAAGAAGCACGGCAAGAGCTATTACGGCTACAAGAACCACATCAATGTCGACCGGCGGCACAAATTCATCCGCGCTTATGATGTCACCGATGCCGCCGTGCATGACAGCCAGGCGCTTGCCGGTCTGATTGATGCGAGCAACACCTCATCGGACCTGTGGGCCGACAGCGCCTATCGCTCGCAAAAGATCGAAAGCGAGCTGGAAGAGCGGGGGCTTCACAGCCATATCCATCACAAGGGCAGGCGCGGCAAGCCGCTTGGCGAGCGCCAGCAAAAGGCCAACCGGAGGCGCTCGAAAGTGCGGGTCCGGGTCGAGCATGTATTCGCTTTTCAGGAGCGCTCCATGGGCGGCAAGCTGATCCGCTCCATCGGCCTGAAGCGGGCGCGATTTCGCATCGGGATGATGAACCTGGTCTACAACATGAAGCGCTTCGTCCAGTTCGAATGCGGCCTGGCGGCGCCGGGATAAGGGTTCATGGGGTGAGGTGTGCCTGAAATACCCAAAACCGGCTTGAAACCGGTGAAAATGGGTTTATGATCCGAAGCAATCAGGCGGGACAGGCGAAAAACCGTCCACCCCGCCGCGAAGAAGGCGAAAACGGGAATTTACAGAGGTTCCCTATAGATGGAAATAGCCACGGTTGTGTCTCGAAAGTGGTGGAAATTGATTTCAGGCACCTCCGAGCGGGTTGAGTTATGCGCCGGTCAGGCGGCTTGGTCAAGGGTTGCGTCGGCGACGGGCTGAGCGAGCGTTTCCCAGCCATCGACCTTTCGCATGACGATCTGCCCCGAGGCCATCAGAGCCCAAAGCAGCATCGGCACGGTCTCGGCGCATGGCAGCACGGTCTGGGTCTTGATGCGGCGGCGGAATTCCTCGTTCAGGCGTTCGATCGCATTTGTCGTTCTGGCCGATTTCCACTGGCCTTGTGGCAGACGCGTGAAGGTGAAAAGCTTATCTCCTGCTTCTTCCAAGCTGTCAGCGACGGCCTTGCATTTCAGCCGCCATTTTCGCAGAAATGCCTTGCGGCGGGTGGCGATTTCCTCGGGTGTTTTGGCGTAGATCATGTCGCGGTAATCTTCTGTCAACTCATCATGCATACGCTTGGGTGCCTTGGCCAGAAGGTTGCGGTGCTTGTGCACCGTGCACCTCTGGATCGGCAGATCTTCACCCCAGAGGGCAATGAGAGCGACCTCAAGTCCCGGTGCCCCGTCCACGATGACAAATTCGGGCCGTTTCAACCCGCGCGCATCCAGATCGTTGATGAACTGACGCCAGGCGGAGGTGCTTTCGCCGCCCATGTTCATCAGTGATAACAAGACCTTCTGCCCATCCCGGCGCACGCCAATCGCGGCCAGAACCGAGATATTGGTGGCCTTCCTGTCAATCCGCGTTTTGATCACGGTGCCGTCCAGGATCAGCCGCACGATGTCTTCATCCGCAAGGCTGCGGGCGCACCACGCCTGCCAGTCCACCTTCACCTTGCGCCAGGCGCGGCTCACCACATCCTTGCTGACCGCCCCCTGAAACAGGCCGAACAGGGCGCGTTTTACCCGCCGTGTGTTGGTGCCCGAAAGGTAGACAGCAGCGATCAGCGCCTCGGCCTTCTTCGTCAGCCGCTGGTAGCGGGGCAATGCCTTCGAGCGCCATTCTCTGGCCTTGCCGGCCTCGCCTGTGATCCGCGCACGCGGCACGCGCACCGTTTCGGTTCCAAATGTTCCGACCAGTTGCCGCTCGCGATGCCCGTGGCGGTATCCGGCCTTTGCCCCGCCGCTGCGGCCATACCGGCAACGGCCCAGAAACTGCTCCAGCTCCTCTTCGAAAACCGCCTCGATCGTCGCGCGGATGTTCTGGCGCAGCCGGTCTTCAATCGGGTCATAGCCTGCTTCATTGGCCAGTAGCGCGGATGTCGATGTTGCTGTATTCTTTGTCATGGCGTGATCTCCTTGGCGGTTCCAGCCGCCGGTTGGGTGGCTTCGATGCACCCGGAGATTACGCCGTCCTCGAATTTCCACCAAACTCGCGACACTACCAAATATTCTGAAAACGGCCCGGTATGATCTATTACCCAGTCATATCGGGCCGTTGTTAATATCAATCCTGTTCTTGCTAATTTAATCCTCGACCCATTCCCATGGCCGCGTGTATTCACCCAGCAAGTGCGCCACCGACGCTTCATCGACATCCCCGGTTTTGGCAACCTGCGCAACCAGCCCGCGTTTTTTACTATCGACCACGCGGATCACTTCGGCCGCCATCCCCGCCTTGTTCAAGGCATCATTATAAACCCGCACGATTGCCCGCTTTCGCAAGTCCGGTTTGAACACTTTGCCAACCGCAGTTTTCGGTAGCTCGTCCAGGATTTCCAGATGTTTGGGTCGCGCTGCACGTTCGTGAACATGCTTGTTGGCAAATTCCATCAGTTCCTCGACACTCGCCTCTGCTCCGTCCACCAGCTCGACATAGACGCAAGGCAACTCACCGGCAAAGCTGTCCGGCTGCCCGATGGCACCGGCAAAGGCCACGGCAGGGTGCCCCGCCAATGCCTCTTCAATCTCGGCGGGGTCAATGTTGTGACCCCCGCGAATGATCAGATCCTTGGCCCGACCTGTGATCCACAGATAGCCATCTGCATCCAGCCGGCCCAGATCACCCGTACGCAGGTATTTTTCATCTGCATAAAGGCCAATATTTTTAGGCGCTTCGGTATAGGTATTTCCTGGGAACACACCCGGATTGAAAACGCAAATCTCGCCGACCTCGTCAACGCCGCATTCTTTCTTGATTGTCCCGTCTTCGGCGCAATCAAGGATACGCACATCTGTATAAGGGAACGGCAAACCAACCGAGCCGATCTTCTTCTCGCCATCCAGCGGGTTGATCGCCACCAGACAGGTTGCCTCGGTCAAACCATAGCCTTCGACCAGATTAACGCCGGTGGTTTTTTCAAACCGGTTGAATAATTCGACAGGCAGCGGTGCCGATCCGGAAAAGGCTGTTTTCAAGCTGGATACATCCGCGTCCACCGGCCGCTGCATCAGCGCGGCAATAGCTGTGGGAACGGTGATAACGAATGTAACCTTATAGCGCTCGATCAGCTTCCAGAAGTTGTCAAACACCCCGTCCCCGCGATAACCAGCTGGCGTCGGGAACACCACATGAGCACCCGATGCAATCACCGCCATCAACACCACCTGCACCGCGAAAACATGGAACAGGGGTAGCGGGCAAATCAGCGTGTCGTTTTCATCGAACAACAGGGTATCACCCAGCCAGCCGTTATAGATCATACCGGAATATTTGTGCTGTGCCACTTTGGGCATCCCCGTGGTGCCGCCGGTGTGGAAATAGGCTGCCACACGGTCCCCTTCCGAATCCGGAAAATCCAGGGTGGTATTCTGGCGTGATATTTCCTTGGTGAAATTCACCACCCGCGCGTTATGCGTCACAGGGTTTTTCGGGCGGATCAATCCCGCGATCCAGCTTTTGGGCGGAGACAAGTAGCGCAGCAAATCCACCTCGACCACAGTCTTTACATTCGGGGCCAGCGCGACCGCTTCAGCAGCCTTTTGCGCGACATCTGATTTGGGAAAGGATTTCAAAGTCACCAGAACCTTGGCCCCAGTTTCCCGCAGGATCGAGGCAATCTGTTCAGCCTCCAGCAGCGGATTAATTGGGTTGACGATACCCGCGATCGACCCAGCCAGCATAGTCATCACAGTTTCATTGCTGTTGGGCAGCAGATAGGCCACCACATCATCTTCACCAACACCCATGCTACGGAACATATTCGCTGTCTGCACGACTTTGGTATGCAGCCCGCGCCATGTCAGCGTCTCGGCCTTGTCCGTCGGCCCCGAGGTAATCTGAAATGATACCGCATTGCGGTTGCCGTGTTTTTCCGCCACCCGTGTCAGGAACTGATACATGGTCTGGGGCAGATCACGATCCTCCCAGGCCCCCTCTTTTTCGATCGCGTGAACATCAGCCAAAGTCGCAAAACGTGCCATTCATTCCTCCCCGTGTCTGCGTTGTGCAGAGCTTGTTATAGGGAAAAATGCGCGGAAACGGCGTGGCACGCAAGGGCTACGCTGCGAAAAAATCTATTCGGCAGCGATTCCGTCCGTAAATTGCAGCTTGGCCAGACGCGCATACAGCCCGCCCTGGGCCACCAGATCCTTGTGGCTACCTTCGGCAACGATCTGGCCATTTTCGAATACCAGTATGCGATCGGCCTTTTTCACAGTTGCCAGCCGGTGCGCCACAATCAGGGTCGTGCGGTCAACCGCCATGCGTTCAACGGCCTGCTGCACAGCGCGTTCAGATTCAGCATCCAGAGCCGAAGTTGCCTCGTCCAGCAGCAAAATTGGGGCATCACGCAGAATAGCCCGCGCAATTGCGATGCGCTGCTTTTGTCCACCTGACAGCATCACACCGCGTTCCCCGACATAGGTTTCATACCCTTCCGGCAATGCGGTCAGGAAATCATGTGCGGCGGCGGCCTTGGCGGCCTCTTCAACCTCGTCATCGGTTGCACCGGGACGACCAAAGCGGATGTTTTCACGCGCAGATGTGGCAAAAATTACCGGATCCTGCGGCACCAGCGCAATCGCCTGCCTGAAATCCCCTCGCGCCATATCGTGCAGGTCGATGCCATCAATTGTGATGCGTCCGGTTTTTGGATCATAGAACCGCAGCAACAACTGGATGATGGTAGATTTACCCGCACCGGACGGCCCCACCAACGCCACGGTTTCACCGGCTTTGATGTCCACCGAAACGCCATTCAGCGCAGCATGTTCGGGGCGGGCAGGGTAATAGAAGCTGACATCTTCAAAGGCGATTGCCCCTTTGGCCGGCCTGGGCAGCAAAACAGGTTGGGCCGGGTCCTTTACTGTATCCTCGGTTTCCAGCAGTTCGATCAACCGTTCGGTTGCACCGGCCGCTCGCTGCAGTTCACCCCAGATTTCAGAAAGTGCACCAACAGCACCGGAAACCAGAATGGCATAGATCAGGAACTGCACCAACTGACCGGGCGTCATTACTTCGGACTGCACATCGCGCGCGCCGATCCACAGAACCCCGACGACCCCGCTGAAGATCAGGAAGATCACAATCATCGTCATCACCGCGCGGGTACCGATCCGCCGGCTGGCCGCAGTAAAGGCTTTTTCGGTCACGTCATTAAAAGCCTCGGCTGTGGCCTCTTCCTGCGTAAAGGCCTGTACAGTTTGCACGGCCCCTAAAGATTCCGATGCAGAACCCGAACTAGCGGCAATCCAGTCCTGATTTTCACGGCTGAGTTTGCGCAGGCGGCGGCCCAGCACAATGATCGGGATGATCACCGCAGGCACGATCAGCAGCACCAGACCGGTCAGTTTCGCACTGGTATAGAGCATCAGTGCCATGCCGCCGAATAACAGCAGCACGTTGCGCAGTGCAACCGAAACAGAAGAGCCAATTACAGATTGGATCACTGTTGTATCAGTGGTGATCCGCGACAGGATTTCGCCAGTCATGATGCGTTCATAAAACGCGGGGCTAAGGGTGATCACGCGGTCAAACACCGCCTTGCGGATATCCGCAACCACCCGTTCCCCTAGGCGTGTCACCAGATAATAACGCAACCCCGTGCCAATAGCCAAAGCTGCAGCAATCGCCAGTGCTGCCCCGAAGTACTGATCCAGAAGGGCTGCGTTTTCTTCGCCAAACCCGTCAACCACGCGGCGCACAGCCATCGGTAATATCAGGGAAATCGTTGCAGTAAACACCAGCGCGACGCCAGATAGCACCACCATCAGTGTATAAGGGCGCAAGAAAGGCACCAAACCGGACAGCGCGCTGACCTTTTTGGATTTCTCTCGTTTATCCATGTCAGGAGTCGTACCGCGTGCCATATTAACCCGTCCTTGTTCGCTTGTTCAGGCTTGCGTCATAAAACTTTGGCACGCGGTGAACAAGTGGTGGATCGTCACAGGTGGTTGATACCGGTTTTGCTGGAGCGGGCGGCGGGAATCGAACCCGCGTCATTAGCTTGGAAGGCTAAGGTCTTACCACTACACAACGCCCGCTTACAGGTGGCGATTACTATTGGATCGGCGGGATATGGTCAAGCGGCTATCGCGGGCAACTGCAAATCCGGCCCTTCCGGTGTGGGGAATAATATTCAGGGCAGAATACAGAGTGATTTTAGGCTATACATGAATTGAACCCGTATTATTGGAGCCAATATGGAAAAGCACCCCTCTGTGAATGTCTATGGCAAAGCCCTTGACCCCTGCTCGCTAGACCCGCTGACCGGTTTCTTTCGGGACGGGGCCTGCAATACCTGTAACGAGGACAAAGGCAGCCATACGGTTTGTGTCATCATGACCGATGAATTTCTGGCCTTCTCCAAATACCTTGGGAATGATTTGTCCACACCCCGTCCCGAATTCAATTTCAGCGGGCTGAAGGCCGGCGATCAATGGTGCCTATGTGCCAGCCGGTTTCTGCAAGCCGTTGACGAAGACTGTGCACCAAAAGTCAATCTGGCCGCGACACACAAACAGGCGCTGGAGATTATCCCCATCGAGATGCTTGAAAAACATGATTTTCTGGATCGCTTGAATTAATCACAAACGGGAATAACGGCCACAGGCAAAAGCGCCCTACTCGGCGACCAGCGCATCACCCATCAGATCGTCAATAAACAGGCTCAGCAACTGTGGTCGCCCACTGACACCCGCCTTGCGGTAAATCGCATTGGTCTGGGCCTTGATCGTCCCCTCGGAGGTGTTGCGCATTTCGGAAATCTCGCGGGTGGAAAACCCCTTGATCGCAAACAGCGCCACATCCTGCTCGGCCGGCGTTAGCCCCCATTCGTCCAGCTTTTCATTCAACATTTCCATAAATGCGCCGGATGCCGCCTTTAGCTGTGTTTCCAACCGTTGCCTGCGCTTGTGGGCGCGACGTAGGGCCATTGCGCTGACAATCGAGCCAACGACAAGCCCCAAAGCGGCTGAAATCTCCATCAGCTCGTACAACATCCAGCTGGTCGGCATTAGTGGCAACCCAAAGACCGTTAAAGCCATATCGGCGATGAAAAACACGGAACACACAACCTGAATAATCAGGGCAACCAAGATGAGATTCTTATCTGACACGCAAAATGTTCCTTTTACAGCAGCTGCTACTTTCAGTCATGATCGCTTTCGCCATCGCCACCTTCGCCATCACCACCACCGCCATCACCACCACCGCCATCACCTTCGCCATCACCACCGTCGCCGTCATTACCACCGTCGCCGTCATCGCCACCGTTACCCTCTGGATTAATTGCAATCGGATCAGGCGAATTTGCGGATTGGACATTTGACGACCATCTATCCCGCATGATTTCTCCTGTAATTGGGTGGATAACCAGTTCTCGTGTATATGTCTCGCTGGTGGCAGTAATCCGGATGCGGCCCAGCAGTGTTCGCTGGACCTGAATATCATTATACCCTTGTTTGCGTAACTGCGACACAGCGCTATCTGCAATCGGGTTGGCAAGAACCGGCTGGGCCACCGGCAAGGCCATGGCAAGAACAAGAATAAATATGATCCGTTTCAACATTATGAAACCTCTTCACCCTACACCGTTTTACGGGATGCCCCCTCCAAAGGGCAACTCACGAAAGGAATACCCCCGCATCCTTCCTCTGCCATGGTATATAGGCCGGAATGAGGCAATAAAAATTGACCGCGGGTTTATACAGCCCATTCTTTCATGCAGTAAACCAAAGTTTAGCACATCATAGAGCAGTTATGCCCCGGTATCCATATCCACGCCCAGCGCCTTGGCCACGGTGAAAATATCCTTGTCGCCACGGCCACACATGTTCATGCATATCAGGTGATCCTTTGGCAAAGTCGGTGCAATTTTCATCACGTGGGCCAGCGCATGGCTGGGTTCCAGTGCCGGAATAATACCTTCCAGCTCGCAACTCAGCTGGAATGCCTCCAGCGCCTCGACATCAGTGATCGATACATATTGCGCGCGGCCAATGTCGTGCAGCCAGCTGTGTTCGGGACCGATACCGGGGTAATCCAGACCGGCCGAGATCGAGAACCCTTCCAGAATTTGCCCGTCATCGTCCTGTAACAAATAGGTGCGGTTACCGTGCAGCACACCGGGCCGGCCACCGGTCAGCGACGCGCAATGCTCCATCTTGGCATTCACACCCTTACCACCGGCCTCGACCCCGATGATGTTGACGCTGTCGTCATCCAGAAACGGGAAAAACAGCCCCATCGCGTTCGAGCCACCACCGATAGCCGCCACCAGCGTATCAGGCAAACGCCCCTCGGCGGCTTGCATCTGTTCTTTGGCCTCTTTGCCGATTATTGCCTGAAAATCACGCACCATCGCCGGATACGGGTGCGGACCGGCCACCGTGCCGATGCAATAGAATGTGTCGTCCACATTGGTTACCCAGTCACGCATCGCGTCATTCATCGCGTCCTTCAGCGTGCCACGGCCGGATGTTACAGCCACAACCTCGGCCCCCAGCAGGCGCATACGGAACACATTGGGCGCCTGACGTTCAACATCGTGCGCCCCCATATAGACCACGCATTTCAGCCCGAATTTGGCGCAAACCGTAGCCGTTGCCACCCCGTGCTGCCCCGCGCCGGTTTCGGCGATGATGCGCGTTTTGCCCATGCGGCGTGCCAGAATGATCTGGCCCAGCACATTGTTGATCTTGTGCGCGCCCGTGTGGTTCAATTCATCCCGTTTCAGATAAATCTTGGCTCCGCCCAGATGTTCGGTCAGCCGTTCGGCGAAATACAGCGGGCTGGGGCGGCCAACGTAATGGGTCCACAGATCGTTCATCTCCGCCCAGAAACTGTCGTCCGTTTTGGCGCGCTCGTATTGCTCTTCCAGTGACAGGATCAGCGGCATCAGGGTTTCCGATACGAACCGCCCGCCAAAATTGCCAAAGCGGCCATTTTCATCGGGGCCTGTTTTGTAGCTGTTTATCCGGTCGTTCATCCTGCTTCTCCCTGCGCGGCCCTGATAAAGCCTGCGATCAATTCTTCATCCTTTACCCCCGGCGCGCTTTCCACGCCCGAGGAAACATCCACTTGCCGCGCGCCCGTCAGGCGCACCGCTTCGGCCACATTTGCAGGGGTTAACCCACCGGCAAGCATCCACGGCGAAAACCAGCGCCGGTTCGTAATCAAACGCCAGTCAAACGCCAAACCATTGCCGCCAGGCAGATCCGCGCCCCTGGGTGGCTTTGCATCCACCAGCAACTGATCAGCCACCAGCCCGTATTCATCCAGCGCTTTCAAGTCGCCTTCGTCCGCCACGCCCACAGCCTTCATCACCGGCAACCCGTAGCGCTGTTTTACCTCGGCCACCCGTTCAACAGATTCGGCGCCATGCAACTGCAACATATCCAGCGGCACAGCCTCCAGAATGGCATCCAGCGTGGCATTATCCGCATTCACCACCAACGCTACTTTGGCCACACCGATCGGCACATCGACGGCCAGATCGCGGGCCTGCGCTATGCTGACATTGCGCGGTGATTTCGGGAAAAATACGAACCCCAAATACCCTGCCCCAGCTGCAACAGCCGTTGCTACATGGTGCGGCGTGCTTAGCCCGCAAATTTTGACTTTTGTTTCATGTGCCATAAAGGGCGTTTAACGCCTTCAGGCGCTCTTCTCAAGCAGGGCTAGGATTTCATCCTTGTCATCCGCCTTGTCACCCTTCAAACGCACCACTTCGCGCTCAAGCTTTTTGACATCACGTTGCGCACGAACGGCCTCGGAACGAATTCTGTGTTCGCGGAACCACTCCCAGACAAAGCCGATCAGCAGACCGGCGACGATCCCAAGGAAAATGATCACGAACAGCGGCAATTCCAGTGTATTGGGCAGCAGGGCGAACCCTGCCAGTTCTTCGGGCAGCAGATGCAGTGTGACCGATGCGCGATTGGCCATCGCAATCGTCAGCAAACAGACCGCAAGGGCCAGAATAAAAGCATATCGAATGTAACGCATGGGAACTAACCCCGATTATTTACCGTTCAGACGGTCCCGCAACAGTTTGCCGGTCTTGAAGAACGGCACATGTTTTTCCTCGACCTTAACGGATTCGCCGGTGCGTGGATTGCGACCGATCCGCGCGTCGCGCTTTTTCACCGAAAAGGCGCCGAAACCACGCAGTTCAACACGGTTTCCCGCAGCCATCGCGTCGATTATTTCTTCGAAGATGGTGTTGACGATGCGCTCGACGTCCCGTTGATAAAGATGTGGATTTTCATCCGCAATTTTCTGAACCAACTCTGATCTGATCATCCGTTCCGTCCCCCGAGAATAAAGTTTTTGCAGATAGCTTTGCAAAGGCAGCTGATGCGCGACTATCCCACCGACTATAAGCGGTAATTTTTCATTTGAGAAACAAATTGCAGGGGCAATCAGCAGAAATTTTCAGGCTAATGCGCTGATTTAGAGCGATATTACGTCGCGGAAGGCCATTTTTCGCATTTGCCACCCGCATTATGGCGCCCGCCGCCATTTGCAAGCAACTGCCGATTCGCACGAAAAAGGCGGCCCCGCTTGACACAGGGCCGCCCAAATTTTGTTACCCTAAGCGGGTTTATTCTTCTTCGTCACCCTTCAGGGCTGCGCCCAGAATGTCACCCAATGACGCGCCCGAGTCGGAGGAACCGTATTGTGCCACGGCCTCTTTCTCTTCG
Organism: Profundibacter sp.; assembly: GCF_965277155.1. Classification (GTDB taxonomy): domain Bacteria; phylum Pseudomonadota; class Alphaproteobacteria; order Rhodobacterales; family Rhodobacteraceae; genus Profundibacter. Next base: position 238,054 of record NZ_CBDIBV010000014.1, on the reverse strand, counting down.
GCGATCTCGCGTGCTTTGATCGACAGACCCAAACGGCGGGTCTTGGCGTCGATGTTGGTGACGCGAACGTCGATCTTGTCGCCAACCTGGAAGCGCTCGGGGCGCTGCTCGGCACGATCGCGCGACAGGTCGGAACGACGGATGAAGGATTTCATGCCTTCGTATGTCACTTCGATGCCACCATCCTCGATCGAGGTGACTTCGACAGTGATGATCGAACCGCGTTTCACGCCATCGGTCGCACCTTCGAACGGATCACCGTCCAGTGCTTTGATCGACAGGGAAATGCGTTCTTTTTCAACGTCAACTTCAGTGACAACCGCTTTGACCACGTCGTTTTTGTGGTAGTCGCCAATCACGTCTTCGCCACGGCCTTCCCATGTCAGATCCGACAGGTGAACCATGCCGTCGATGTCGCCGTCCAGACCAATGAACAGACCGAATTCGGTGATGTTCTTGACTTCGCCTTCGACTTCGGTGCCGGCGGGGTGTGTTTCTGCAAACACTTCCCACGGGTTGCGCTGGGTCTGTTTCAGGCCCAGGGAAACGCGGCGCTTGGCGCTGTCGATTTCCAGAACCATGACTTCGACTTCTTGCGAAGTGGAAACGATCTTGCCCGGATGGACGTTCTTTTTGGTCCAGGACATTTCCGAAACGTGAACCAGACCTTCAACGCCCGGCTCCAGTTCAACAAATGCGCCGTAGTCGGTGATGTTGGTCACGCGACCAGTGTGCACAGATTCCAGCGGGAATTTGGCTTCGACCAGCGACCAGGGATCATCCTGCAGCTGTTTCAGGCCAAGGCTGATACGGTGGGTTTCCTTATTGATCTTGATCACCTGAACATTGATCGTTTCACCGATCGACAGGATTTCGGACGGGTGGTTCACACGACGCCACGCCATGTCGGTGACGTGCAACAGCCCGTCAACACCGCCCAAATCAACAAACGCACCGTATTCGGTGATGTTCTTGACCACACCTTCGATGGTATCCCCTTCGGCCAGTTTGCCGATAACTTCGGCACGCTGTTCGGCACGGGATTCTTCAAGGATAGCACGACGCGATACAACGATGTTGCCACGGCGACGGTCCATTTTCAAAATCTGGAACGGCTGCTTCAGACCCATCAGAGGGCCAGCGTCACGCACGGGGCGCACGTCAACTTGCGATCCTGGCAGGAACGCAACAGCGCCGCCCAGATCAACAGTAAAGCCGCCTTTGACGCGGCCAAAGATGGCACCATCAACGCGTTCTTCGTCAGCGTATGCTTTTTCCAGACGATCCCAGGCGGCCTCGCGACGGGCCATTTCGTGGCTGAGAACAGCCTCGCCCTTGGAGTTCTCGACCTGACGCAGAAATACTTCTACCTCGTCGCCAACTGCGATTTCGGGTTCTTCACCGGGATTTGCGAATTCTTTAATGTCGACGCGGCCTTCCATTTTATAGCCTACGTCGATGATGGCCTGACCGCTTTCGATTGCGATAACTTTGCCTTTTACGACAGACCCTTCTTTGGGTGTGTCAATTTCGAAGCTTTCGTTCAAGAGGGCTTCGAAGTCCTCCATAGATGCTGAGTGAGCCATGTGGTCTCGGTTTCCTTACGTTTATGTTACTGGCCGTGCGGTTGGCTCCGCCGGTCTTTCAGGTTGACGTTGGTCGAATCGGGATGCCCCAACACAAAACCACATAATACTAAAGGGCCGGAGGTTAATCCCGACCCTGCTCGTATCATGTGCTATGGCTCTGACGGCCCTTCGACCCGCGCTATATAGGGCGGGAACGCCTGTAACGCAAGGGCCACCGGCAAGTTTCGCCAGCCGAAAACCGCCTCAGCCGATCAGCCCCAGTTTCAGGTATCGATTGGCCCCGACCGTAAACATGTAAATCCCCGGCAAAATGAACGTCACACCCAGCGCAAGTTTCCACAGTCCGTATCCATTCACGACACCCAGTTCGACCACCTCGCCGGGTTTCAGAGACAATTGAACCGGTTGCGAGCCACACCAGTCCACCCGTGCGATCACCTCATGTTCGCCAGCCGGAACTTTTAACCGCAATGTTCCGTTTTTAGATACCTTGCCAGCGATTATCCCGTCGATTACGATCTTGTAGGCGCGCGCCCCGTCCACCCAGCCGCCGCCGCGACGGACAACAATTTCACTGATCCCCAAGTCGGAATTCATGACAGTGAGTCCTCTGAAAGCCGCCCATCAATCACCCTAACTGCCTTGGCCACCGCCTCGTCAATCGACATTTCGCTGGTATCTAACACCACCGCATCCTTTGCCGCCACCATCGGTGCCGCTTCCCGCTCGCGATCCCGTGCATCCCGTGCCCGCAAATCTTCCAGCACCCCGTCGCGGGTTACATCCTGCCCTTTGCCCGACAATTCCAGATACCGCCGCTCGGCCCGCACCTCGTCACTGGCTGTGACAAACAGCTTCACCTGTGCCTCGGGACAAATCACCGTGCCAATATCGCGCCCGTCCAGCACAGCACCGCCGTTACGCAGCGCAAAGGCATGTTGGAAATCCAGCAGTGCCTGCCGCACCTCGGGGATCACCGCCACCTTGCTGGCCGCTTGCGCCACTTTGGAGGTGCGCAATTCATCGCCTTGCAAATCTTCGGCCTGTAATGCCTTTGCGGCCTGAACCGGATCTACCCCGTCCAGCACCTTGCGCCCCACGGCCCGATACAACAGCCCCGTGTCCAGATGGGCAAAGCCAAAATGATCCGCCACCGCCCGCGAAATCGTCCCCTTGCCCGAGGCCGCCGGCCCGTCGATTGCCACTGTGAAACTCATTGCTTGTCATCCCTGCTCTGGACATTTCCCCCTTTCTATTCCCCAATGCCCCCAAGAAAAAGCAGTTTTGAAAAAGTAGTGCATTATGACCCGTATCCTGATGATCCTCACCCTTTGTCTGGCCGCCACAGCGCCGCGTGCCGATACCCAGCTCACTCCGTTTGCTTTCGATCTGCAAAAACAGTTTGAGGCCTGTATCAACACCCCGCCCGAAAACCTTTATCGCAAGTGCCAAGGTATCCTTACCGCCAGCTACACCCTGCGCCGCGAAATTGCATATGCGCTGGACACCTGCCAAACAGCCAACGTCGAGGGCTGCGTGACGGCTTTCAATAATGCCGGTTTCCCTGCCGATCGCCTGAACATCGCCACGCTTGAACGCTGCGAGATGCTGGGCCATCTGGAAGAGGTTGATGTTCGCGAGGTTCCCGAAAATTCCTGCATCGAAAAAATCGCCAGCAACATCGAGCGCAACAGCATCCCCACCAGCCATAACACCGACATATCCTGCGGTATCAACTATATCGAATGCGCCGAAATCGTTTCTCTGGGTCGGAAGTACTGGGAAATTGCGACTTTCATTTTATATATAGCCAAATTGCAGGCCATCCCTGACTCTACCGATTTCATCAACGACAGCACCACCAGCCACCGTTACTACAGCCTACTGGAACGCCAGCATCGGTTGCAGATTGATCTGGCCGAAACCAGCTGCAACATCCAAACCGTCATTCCCCACTGGGCCAACACCATAGATTACGAGGAATGCATGGGCGAAGCCTATGCCAGAATATGGCTCAACATGAACGCGGAAGAGGAGTAGAAGCCTGATAAACCCCGCCATCATATTCGCGATACTTCTTGCCACCGGCCTGCCGGCCTATAGTGACACGCCGCTTGAATATTTCGGTTTTGCCGCTGTGAATTGCGGTCTGGATGATCCGCATGATGATATCGTAAAAACCGATTACACCGACGAAGTTGCCGGTTTTACCAACCTCAATCAGGTCTGCATTGCCCAAAACACGCAGACCACCGCCCAAAGGCTGCGCCAATCCGCCCGCCATTTCACCCCGCTGCTTTACATCGAGCCGGTCTTTTTCAGCGAACAGAATGGGCAGCTTCAGCCAAATACCCAACCCAATGCCCTGTTGCCAATGCTGCAACAGGCCATCAAGCACAGCGGCGTCCCGCCCCGCGATCTGGTCTTTTACCTTGCAGACGAACCAATCCACCGCCACCTGCCCCATGCCGATCTTGAACAGGCCGCCCAAACCCTGCGCACCCTGTATCCCGAAACCCCGATCATGGTGATCGAGGCCTATTCCCCGAATGGCCCCGCCCAAATCCCCCGTAACATCCAGTATTGGGGATTCAACGCTTACACTGTGGCCGATCCCGCAACCGAGCCGCGTTACACCACCTACCTGAACCGCGCCGCTGCCATGTTAGGGCCGGATCAGGCGCTGGTTATGGTGATGGACACGCACCACACACCTTTCCACACCCGTGCGGGACTAGGTGAAAACGACATGGCAGCTGTGGCGCGCGCCTATTACGCCTATGCCCAAAACCGCGGCGATATCGCGGCCCTGATCGGCTATACTTGGGCAGGGGGTATCGACGGTGACTGGGAAATCGGCGCGCGCAACCTGCCCGCATCGGTTCTGGATAAATACCGCGAAATCGGCCGCGCCATCACCGGAAAATAACCCTGCTCTTGCATATGATCGTTCATCAAATAGGCATTACTCTTTGTGAACCATAGTGGTCAGCGCCGGATCACCCGCATCCGCCTTGGGCAGATCATCCCCCAACTCGTAATAATCCCCCTTGTCGGCACAGAAAATATGCCCCGCCATCTTTATCCCCGTCGGCCCGTCCAGCGTGCCCGCGAATATCGACAGGTTCACCCCCGGCCCGTCCCAAAACAGGTTGCTGCCACAGGTGCCGCAAAACCCGCGCCGCGCCGTATCCGAGGATTGATACCATGTCACCTTGCCCGTGATCTCGATATCATCCCGATGGCACGAGGTCGCCGCCACATGATGCCCGCTGCTCTTGCGGCACTGGGTGCAATGGCAGGCCACCACCGGACGCAAAGGCCCGCACACCACATAGGTCACCGCCCCGCATAAACATCCACCTGTTTTCATGTCTTCCTCCCGACCTTGCGCCAAACCAGCATTGCCAGCCCCGCGATCAGTGCCAGCATCGCCACTGTCACCGCACCGGACTTCAACAATGTCCAGCGGCTGGCCGTTGCCGCCATATCCGGCGTTATCCCTTCCAGCCCCGCCCGTAACATCACCGCCACAGCCGCGTTTTCCAGATAATCAAACACAGTGCCCGCCAGCGCAAACACAATCGCAACCCGGCGTAACGCCCCGCGAAACAAAAAACCGAAGGCCATCACCAATGTGACCCCCAGCAACGCCGGATAGGCCGTATCCAGCCATTGCTGCACGTCCAGATAAAACGCACGCCCCTCCGGCGACAGTGCAGTCAGAAACGCCTGTGCTTCGTCAAAGGAATATCCCGTCGGGCGCAAATCAAACGCTGGCAATCCGCCCGCATCCGCCATGATCAATGGCAAAGACCACAACACCATCACCAGATAGACACCCATCATCACCGCGAATATCATCCAGAAAGTCAGGCGCATCTGTGTTCTCCTAATTACTGCGCTCCAGCCGCGCCCCCAGTTTGGTCATCAATGGCACAAATATCGGGAAACTGGTGGTGATCGGCGCGCCATCATCTATCGAAACCGGCTGCTGGCTGGCCATGCCCAGCACCATGAAACTCATCGCAATCCGGTGGTCCAGATGGGTCTTGCACATCCCGCCACCTTTAACCGATCCGGTTCCCTGCCCCGTCACCGTCAGCATATCCTCGGATTCCTCGATCATCACCCCGTTGGCCTGCAGTCCCCGCGCCATGGCGTCAATTCGGTCGCATTCCTTGACCCGCAATTCCTTGACCCCGCGCATCACCGTCGCGCCCGTTGCATTGGCCGCCACCACCGACAGGATCGGGTATTCGTCAATCATGCTGGCCGCACGTTCCGGCGGTACCGTGATCCCCACCATATCAGGCGAATAGCGCACCCGCAGATCGGCCACCGGCTCGCCGCCCTCGATGCGTTCATTCTCATAAGTCAGGTCCGCGCCCATTTCCCGCAGCGTGGTGAACAACCCGTTGCGCGTCGGGTTCAAGCCGATCCCGGGCACCAATATGTCCGAGCCCTCAACAATCAGTGCCGCACAGACCGGAAACGCCGCCGAAGACGGATCGCGCGGCACCACAATATCCTGCGCCTGCAATTCCGGCTGACCAGTCAAGGTGATCACGCGGCTCGCTTCGGTTTCCTCGATGGATATATCCGCACCAAACCCCGCCAGCATCCGCTCGGTATGATCCCGCGTTGCCTCGTGCTCGATTACCACGGTTTGTCCCGGCGCATTCAGCCCCGCCAACAACACCGCTGATTTCACCTGCGCCGAGGGCACTTCCATTTCATAGCGCACCGGCACCGGATCGACCGCCCCGACAATGGTCATCGGCAACCGGCCACCAATGCGGCCATAGGCCTGCGCCCCGAACAACCCGGCCGGCCCCGTAATCCGCCCCATCGGACGGCTGCGCAAGCTCGCATCTCCCGTGAATGTCGCTGTAATCGGAGATGTCGCCATCGCCCCCATGATCAAGCGAACACCGGTGCCGGAATTACCGCAATCAATCACATCATCCGGCTCGGCAAAGCCACCAACCCCGACGCCGAACACAGACCACTCGCCGCCGCCATGTTCGATCACATCCGCGCCAAAGGCGCGCATCGCCCGTGCCGTATCCAGCACATCGTCGCCTTCCAGCAATCCGGTGATCCCTGTCTCGCCCACCGCCAGCGCCCCCAAAATCAGTGCCCGGTGCGAGATCGACTTGTCGCCCGGCACCTCGGCCACACCCGTTAGCGCACCGCATTTGCGGGATTTCATCGGGGTTGCTTCACCATGACCTGACATCGCAGTTTCCTCGTCAATATTCATTTCCCCCTGCATAACCCAAGCCAATTGCCTGCACCATGCCCTCCCCATTATCGTTCCATAAATATCCGCGCCGCAGGCATGAAATCTCTTTTTCGCGCCCTCACAATTTCCGAAACGTCATATAATGGGGCACCCTGCCTTCACGCAGCGCCTTCTTTTCATAGCGGGTGGAAATCCAGTCCCCCCAGGGCTTGCGCCAATCGTCCGGCCCTTCGGCCAGCCATTCAAAATCATCCCGCGCCATCATCTGCTCCATCGTCTGGCGCACATAATCGGGAATATCTGTCGCCACACGGAAAATAGCCCCCCTTTTCAACACCTGCGCCAAGGGGTCCAGATGTTCTGGTGTGACAAACCGGCGGCGATGGTGGCGCGCCTTTGGCCACGGGTCGGGATACAGTAAAAACGCCCGATCAATGGACCCATCGGGCAGCACATCGAACAGATCGCGCACATCTCCGGGATGCACCGCCACGTTATCCACTCCGGCCTCGCGGATTTTGCCCAGTAGCATCGCCACCCCGTTGATATACGGCTCGCAACCGATAATCCCGACATCGGGGTTCTGGACGGCCTGATGCACCATATGCTCGCCGCCGCCAAACCCGACCTCAAGCCACACCGGCCGGCCGCCAAACAGCGCCTTCAAATCCAGCGGCACACGATCGGGGTTTTCATCCCACCCCACAGCGCCGGGCGATAGTCTGGCCAGATCCTCGTCCAGATACACTTTCTGGCTATCGCGCAGCGCCTTGCCCTTCAAACGGCCATAGAAATTGCGATGCGGGCGCTTGGGTGTTTGTTTTTCCTGTGTCATGAGGCGGCTTGTTGCCAAACGCCGCCCCAAGGTCAAGCCCGCATTGGTTTAATCGTCGTCATAATTCCCGCGTTTTGCCCCTCGGTGACAGGCCATGCAATTCGATTTGCTGCGCACCCGCGGGTCTTTAAAGGCACTGGGGCGCACCTCATATTTATGGATCCCAACCCACCACGGCATTTCGGTAATCCGCACTGGCGTTTCACTGTCCTTGATCCCGCGCAAAGCGCCCCGTGTGCGCCCGCCGGTATCGGCGGCGTTGGCCTCGAGATACGCCTGAATCTTCTTGGTAACATCCGGATCAAGAGAGGCATCTTCACCAAAATGGTTGTCCAGTGTCGAAGTGATCAGATGCCACGACCGTTTGGGCATCAGCTGCGCCGGAAAGGCCATGTGGCAATCCGAGCATTCCCGCTCGAACGCCTTACGTCCGGATTCGGCCGCCGCCCCTTGCGCCGCCGCGACCAAAGCCACAAAAGACAGCCCCGCACATAATATCCCTGCCGTATTTTTCCAAAGTCTCATAGTGGCATCCTTTCCTTAAATGCTTGAAAGATAGGCCAGAATATCGGCCTTTTGAGCAGCACTACATTCGCGGCCGGTTACGGTTTTGCAATTGCGGCGGAACCATTTCGCCACTTTGGCACTGTCAGTGAATCGCTGCGGATTGGCCGAATGGGCCATTGGTGCTATTTCCTTGCCCGCGCGGGTGTGACCGATGCCTTTCAGATTGCTGGTATGGCAGGTCAGGCAACTGGGTGTTTCCGGTTTGCCGCCAGTATGTTTGCCGGTAAAAAATGCTTTGCCGCGTGTGGCAGAGGGGGTTGATCCCGCCTGTGCAGCAAAACCCGCAATCAGCTTCTGTGGCGTGGTATCCCCTGCTGTGGCGCTTGTCGCCAACAGCAAACCTGACAGGGCCAGATAGATAATTTTCATTCTATTACTCCTTACTCTTTCTTACGGAATTTCAACTTGGAACGGGTTGAACCAACCGCTCTCGGCATCTTCATGACAAGCCACGCAATTCGAGCGTGCCCGAACAGCTTTGCTTTTGAATATCGCATCCGACAGGCCACGGTGCCGCGCACGCCAAAACGACGTGTCGGTCAGCGAATTGATACCCCTTGCCGGATTCAGCCGAAACACATTGGCCGCCCGTGTGTCCGCCGTTTCCGCGGCATTTGCCATCAGCCAGTCGCGGATTTCGGCCGTGCTTTCATCGTCAAGCGAAGCATCCTCGCCATAGTGATCTTCTAGCGTAGCGGTGGTTGTGTCTCGAAAGTGGTGGAAATTGATTTCAGGCACCTCCGAGCGGGTTGAGTTATGCGCCGGTCAGGCGGCTTGGTCAAGGGTTGCGTCGGCGACGGGCTGAGCGAGCGTTTCCCAGCCATCGACCTTTCGCATGACGATCTGCCCCGAGGCCATCAGAGCCCAAAGCAGCATCGGCACGGTCTCGGCGCATGGCAGCACGGTCTGGGTCTTGATGCGGCGGCGGAATTCCTCGTTCAGGCGTTCGATCGCATTTGTCGTTCTGGCCGATTTCCACTGGCCTTGTGGCAGACGCGTGAAGGTGAAAAGCTTATCTCCTGCTTCTTCCAAGCTGTCAGCGACGGCCTTGCATTTCAGCCGCCATTTTCGCAGAAATGCCTTGCGGCGGGTGGCGATTTCCTCGGGTGTTTTGGCGTAGATCATGTCGCGGTAATCTTCTGGGAACCTCTAAAAATCCCCCAAAATCCGGCCTGACGGGGTAGAATCGTCATCAGGATGAAAATGATTCGACCGACGGGGTTTTGTCATGGGTCAGATGGGATTTTTTGATCTTTCCAGCCGATACGCGGGACTGGACAAATCTGGTGATCCGCTGGTGTTGCTCAACGACATGGTGCCGTTCGAGGATTACCGGGACGAGCTGAAGGCCATATGGCGCACGCCGCCCGAACAGCGCAAATCCAACGCTGGCCGCCCGCCTTGGGATGAGGTGCTGATATTCAAGACGATGGTTTTGCAGCAGCTCTACAACCTCTCTGACGATCAGATCGAGTATCAGATCCGCGACCGCCTGTCGTTCATGCGGTTTCTCGGCCTTGGCATTGAAGACAGCGTACCTGACGCCAAGACCATCTGGGCCTACCGTGAAAGGCTGGCCGGGGCCGGGAAGATGAAGGAGCTGTTTGACAAGTTCGATGCCTTTCTGCGCGAAAAGGGCTATCTGGCGATGGGCGGGCAGATTGTTGATGCGAGCATCGTTCCGGCGCCGCGCCAGCACAACAAAAGGGACGAGAACGAGAAAATCAAGGCGGGCGAAACGCCTGAAGAGTGGGAGGAAAAACCCCACAAGAAGCGCCAGAAGGACGTGGATGCGCGCTGGACGAAGAAGCACGGCAAGAGCTATTACGGCTACAAGAACCACATCAATGTCGACCGGCGGCACAAATTCATCCGCGCTTATGATGTCACCGATGCCGCCGTGCATGACAGCCAGGCGCTTGCCGGTCTGATTGATGCGAGCAACACCTCATCGGACCTGTGGGCCGACAGCGCCTATCGCTCGCAAAAGATCGAAAGCGAGCTGGAAGAGCGGGGGCTTCACAGCCATATCCATCACAAGGGCAGGCGCGGCAAGCCGCTTGGCGAGCGCCAGCAAAAGGCCAACCGGAGGCGCTCGAAAGTGCGGGTCCGGGTCGAGCATGTATTCGCTTTTCAGGAGCGCTCCATGGGCGGCAAGCTGATCCGCTCCATCGGCCTGAAGCGGGCGCGATTTCGCATCGGGATGATGAACCTGGTCTACAACATGAAGCGCTTCGTCCAGTTCGAATGCGGCCTGGCGGCGCCGGGATAAGGGTTCATGGGGTGAGGTGTGCCTGAAATACCCAAAACCGGCTTGAAACCGGTGAAAATGGGTTTATGATCCGAAGCAATCAGGCGGGACAGGCGAAAAACCGTCCACCCCGCCGCGAAGAAGGCGAAAACGGGAATTTACAGAGGTTCCCTTCTGTCAACTCATCATGCATACGCTTGGGTGCCTTGGCCAGAAGGTTGCGGTGCTTGTGCACCGTGCACCTCTGGATCGGCAGATCTTCACCCCAGAGGGCAATGAGAGCGACCTCAAGTCCCGGTGCCCCGTCCACGATGACAAATTCGGGCCGTTTCAACCCGCGCGCATCCAGATCGTTGATGAACTGACGCCAGGCGGAGGTGCTTTCGCCGCCCATGTTCATCAGTGATAACAAGACCTTCTGCCCATCCCGGCGCACGCCAATCGCGGCCAGAACCGAGATATTGGTGGCCTTCCTGTCAATCCGCGTTTTGATCACGGTGCCGTCCAGGATCAGCCGCACGATGTCTTCATCCGCAAGGCTGCGGGCGCACCACGCCTGCCAGTCCACCTTCACCTTGCGCCAGGCGCGGCTCACCACATCCTTGCTGACCGCCCCCTGAAACAGGCCGAACAGGGCGCGTTTTACCCGCCGTGTGTTGGTGCCCGAAAGGTAGACAGCAGCGATCAGCGCCTCGGCCTTCTTCGTCAGCCGCTGGTAGCGGGGCAATGCCTTCGAGCGCCATTCTCTGGCCTTGCCGGCCTCGCCTGTGATCCGCGCACGCGGCACGCGCACCGTTTCGGTTCCAAATGTTCCGACCAGTTGCCGCTCGCGATGCCCGTGGCGGTATCCGGCCTTTGCCCCGCCGCTGCGGCCATACCGGCAACGGCCCAGAAACTGCTCCAGCTCCTCTTCGAAAACCGCCTCGATCGTCGCGCGGATGTTCTGGCGCAGCCGGTCTTCAATCGGGTCATAGCCTGCTTCATTGGCCAGTAGCGCGGATGTCGATGTTGCTGTATTCTTTGTCATGGCGTGATCTCCTTGGCGGTTCCAGCCGCCGGTTGGGTGGCTTCGATGCACCCGGAGATTACGCCGTCCTCGAATTTCCACCAAACTCGCGACACTACCGTAGCGGTGATGCGTTCCCAGTCTTTTGCCGGCAACAGGCTGGGGTGATACAGCATGTGACAGGCCGAACATTCCTCGGCCACCAGCGAAATATATTCTGCCACTGGCGGGCGCGGCACCGGCAGAAATGACAGTCCTGCAATCAGAACCGCAGCCCCTGCCAGCCAAATTGCACCGCTACGGGCAGCCTGCGAAACCAACCCGGCACACGGGACAGAAATGATATCACCCTCACGACGTTCCTTGCTACCTGTTACCATCGAACGTGCCAGATTTTCGCTGTGGCGACGACTTTCAAAGACCACCCCGCCGATATGCAGCGCAATCAACAGCATCAGCCCCAAGGCAAGCGTTTCGTGAATCTCCCGCAGCCAACGGCTGTCCTTATAGGGAATGGCAAATGCCAACGGCCCCGCCTTTGATGACGCGCCCAACACGGCTGCACCACTAAATCCCAACACAATCACAACAGCCAGCAACGCCAGAACCATCACCCCGCCCAGCGGATTATGCCCGATATACCGGGTCTCGCGCCCCATCAGCATATCGCCAAAATACCCCAGAACACGAAACGGGCCCATGACGAAGCTTGAAAAACGGGCATAAGTACCACCGGAAAACCCCCAGATAATTCGCAGCAGGATCAGCCCCAAAGCAAGGGAAGCACTGACCACATGCACGGGTATCCAGTATGGCCCCAGTAAAAATCCGGTAATGGCGGCAACTGTAATGCTTGCTACCAGTCCCCAATGAAAAATTCGGACATATGGATCCCAGACAACAACTGTTTTCAGATTTTCTGCATAGGTATTCATTATATTTTGCCAGATGGTATTTTCGATTGCCTACTGCAATCCTTTCAACTCCACCTAGGCAATAGATGGTCTAACAATCTATAAACTGTGGTTTATCCGACCCTGCCTATACGTTCAGGTATAAAGATTGCCTAATGCCTAATAACAAAACAAGAGGCAGACATCATGCCCGCCTCTTGTCATTACCAACCCTGCTGGAATCGGAGTTACCTTTTGGTTACACAGCCTTTTTCAACGCTTCGACCAGATCGGTTTTTTCCCATGAAAACCCGCCATCCGCTTCGGGCGCGCGGCCAAAGTGGCCATAGGCCGCTGTGCGGGCATAAATTGGCCGGTTCATCTGCAATTTGGTGCGAATGCCTTGCGGTGTCAGATCCATTACCTGATCAATCGCTTTTTCGATCACGGAATCATGCACTTCGCCGGTGCCGAATGTATCGCAGTATATCGACAAAGGCCGCGCAATACCGATGGCATAGGACAACTGGATCGAACAGCGTTTCGCCAGTCCCGATGCCACCACGTTTTTCGCCAGATAGCGGGCAACATAGGCGGCCGAACGGTCAACCTTGGTCGGGTCTTTGCCTGAAAACGCCCCGCCACCATGTGGTGCAGCGCCACCATAAGTATCGACAATAATCTTGCGGCCGGTCAGGCCGGCGTCCCCGTCAGGGCCGCCAATCACAAAAGTGCCCGTCGGGTTGACCCACCATTTTGTGGCCTCGGTAATCCATCCCGACGGCAGAACCTCGCGGATGTAAGGCTCGACAATGGCGCGGATGTCGTCCGATGTCTGACATTCTTCGGAATGTTGCGTCGACAGCACGATCGAGGTCACCTCGACCGGCTTACCGTCTTCATAGCGCAGCGAAATCTGCGATTTCGCATCCGAGCGCAATGTCGGCTCGGTGCCGTCTTTGCGCACCTCGGCCAGACGGCGCAGGATCGCGTGGGAATACTGGATCGGGGCCGGCATCAGTTCCGGTGTTTCATCCACCGCATAGCCAAACATAATGCCCTGATCACCAGCGCCTTCGTCCTTGCCTTCAGCAGCATCCACACCTTGGGCAATATGTGCGGACTGGCTGTGCAGCAGGTTTGTTACTTCAACATCTTTCCAGTGGAAATGCTCTTGCTCGTAACCGATATCCTTGATGCAATCGCGGGCGATTTGTTCGACCTTGTCCAGATATTCGTTCAGCTTGGATTTGTCCGACAGGCCAACCTCGCCGCCGATGACCACACGGTTTGTGGTCGCAAATGTTTCGCAGGCAACGCGGGCTTCCGGCTCTTCGGCCAGAAAGGCATCCAGAACAGCGTCTGAAATGCGGTCGCACAGCTTGTCGGGGTGGCCTTCGGAAACGGATTCCGAGGTAAAGGTAAAGTTCTGACGGGACATGAATAGTGCTCCAGTGATAAGTTACACCGCCACGTCAGGAAGCCGTTGTGGCGGTTTGATCCATCCCCGATAAGGGGCAGGCACGGCGGGGTCAACCAATAAACCTGCGTCTTTTTAGCAATAACGCGGCTGCGGCGACAATCAGCAACAGGGTAACCGGCAAATCACCTGTGCGGGAATATAACGTCGGGGGCAAACCGTGTGGTAGCGGTGCATACAGATATCCGGCAACCCCCAGCCCCAGTTTCGCGGTGATCTGCCCGCGTGCATCAATCACAGCAGAAATGCCGGTATTGGCGGCGCGCACCATTGGCAGCCCCTGTTCGATCGCCCGAAACCGTGCCTGTGCCAGATGCTGTTGCGGGCCGGTCAGATTGCCGAACCACGCATCATTGGTGATCTGCAACAGCCAGTCGGGGCGCGGGGTAACACCCCCCACTTCCTCGGGGAAAATCGCCTCGTAACAAATCAGTGGCAAAGCACGGCCAAGCCCCGGAATGTCCACCAGCCGCAACCCGTCGCCCGAGCCAAACCCGAACCCGCCCTGCGCGGCCAGACCGGTCAGGCCCAGTTTCGCGGCCAGCCAGCCACCAGGCATATATTCACCAAAGGGCACCAGATGGCTTTTGTCATAAACATCCGCCACGACGCCATCGGCCCCCAACACCACCAGCGAATTGTAATACTGCCCCGCCTCGCCACGCCGCTGCATCCCCAGCACCACCGGCACCCCGTCTGCCGCATCGGCAATCAATTCCAATGCCCCTTCGGCGCTGTTCAGCAGATAAGGGACCGAGGTTTCGGGCCAGATAATCAGATCTGGTTTTCGCCCAGTCACGGCCGCCGTGAACTGCAAATTGCGGTCAAAGAAAACCGGTATCATCTCGCGGTCCCATTTTTCATGCTGCGGCGCATTGGTCTGGATGATGCGGACATACTTTTTTTCATATTTGCCGTTGTTCTTGGCCAGATACAGCAATTTGGAAGCCGCCTGTCCATTGCCCAGATACAACAGCCCCGCGCCCACAACCACCACGACCGGCACCAAGACCATTCGCTTGCGATGCTCCAACGCTGTGATAAGCATCCAGATGCCCGCCAATATCAGCAAGGTTAATCCATGCGGGCCTATCAGGCTGGCAAACTGCGCCACACCGGTGTCCAGCCAGACATACCCCAGCAACCCCCACGGAAACCCCGTCAGGATCACACTGCGCAACACTTCGGCACCGGCCCAGAACACCACCAAGGCGATACTGCTGCCCTGCCAGCGCGCCAGCCAGAACGCCAGCGCCCAGAACAGCGCCATTCCGGCCGCCATTCCGATCAGGGCAAAAGGCGCCATCCAGCCGTAAACCTCCGGTTCCACCAGAAACGGCTCGACAATCCAGTTCAGAACCAGCGCGAAATAGCCAACGCCAAAGGCCCAGCCGATCCAGCCTGCTTGCCGTGTTGTCACCGTGTTTTGAAACAGCCAGAACCCGCCAGCAAGCCCGATCAGCGCCAGCCATACCAGCCCGAAAGGCGCCTGCCCCAGACCCGTCAGTGCACCGCCAACCAGAGCCAGCAACATCTTGCGCCGCGTGGACCAACCCGACAAGTCAGTCACCTTTGGCATCCGGCAATCGTACCCTTAAGCGTTTGATCCGGCGCGGGTCGGCATCGACCACTTCGAATTCCGGTCCGTCCGGATGCACCACCACTTCACCCCTTGCGGGCACATGGCCGGACAGAAGGAACACCAGACCGCCCAATGTGTCGATCTCCTCTTCCTCTTCCTCGTCCACCAAGCGGCGCCCGATCTCGGCCTCGAATTCCTCCAGTGGTGTGCGCGCCTGTGCCAGATAGCACCCCGGCCCTTCCTTGATCCAGAACTGGTCTTCTTCCAGATCGTGTTCATCCTCGATCTCGCCGATCACCTGTTCCACCAGATCCTCAAGCGTCACCAAACCGTCCACCCCGCCGTATTCGTCAATCACCAGCGCCATGTGAATCCGGTCCGCCTGCATCTTTTGCAACAACACCCCGATCGGCATCGACGGCGGCGCAAACAGCAGTGGACGCAGCAGTTTCTTCAGGCTGAACCGCCCGCCGGATCCGTTGAACCCGTGTTTCAGCGCGAAATCCTTCAGGTGCACCAGCCCCACAGGTGTATCCAGCGTTTCCTTGTAAACCGGTATCCGCGTCAGGCCGGTTTTGCGAAACAACTGCACCAGATCATCTTTTTTGATGTCCTCGGGCACCGCCACAATTTCAGCTTTGGGCACCGCTACATCCTCTAGCGACATGCGCCGCAGGTTCAGCATGCCGCGCACATCTGTGGCGGGCGCGGCCAGACCTGTCTGTGCCTCGCTGTCATTAACAGCTGTGTTGGTGGGGCCAAGGGCAGCCATCAGGCGGCCGAAAAAGCCGCGTTGCCCTTTGTTTTGTCCGTCCCGCGCGCTTTGCGCCGCGTTAGAGGAGCCGTCAGTGGTGTCGCCCATTTTTCCTTTCCAGTTCAGCGGACATCATGTGTCCTGCACTCTATATGGGTCGGAAATGCCCAGTTTGCCAAGCACTTCACCCTCTAATCCTTCCATTATCGCGGCATCCTGATCGGATATGTGATCATATCCCAACAGATGCAGCACCCCGTGCATCAGCAAATGCGTCACATGATCGGCTGTTTCCTTGCCCACCCCGGATGCCTCGCGCACACAGGTATCATAGGAAATTGCGATATCGCCCAGTTCCACCGGCATTCCGCCCGGGTCCGGTTCTGGCGGCAAAGGGTGTTCACCGGGTCGCGCGCGTTCCTGGCTTGGCCACGACAACACGTTGGTCGGCACCGCTTTACCGCGAAAATCAGCATTCAGATCGGCAATCCGCGCGTCATTACAGGCCAGCAGACCAATTTCAAACCCGTCCGGATCAATCCCCAGATGTTGCAGGGTCGCCACCCCGGCCCGCTGTGCCAGCGCCTCGATATCCAGCGCCTGCCAGCGCTCATCCTCGATATTCACCTCGACGAGATCAGTTTTCATCGGCGTCATAGGCCTCGATAATTTTGGCCACCAGTGGGTGGCGCACAACGTCTTTGGCGGTGAAATAGTTGAAGTCGATCTTTTTGATCCCCTTCAGCAGTCGCTCGGCCTCGTGCAGACCACTGACGACACCGCGCTGCAAATCGACTTGCGAGCGGTCCCCCGTGATCACCATCCGGCTGCCCTTGCCCAGACGGGTCAGGAACATTTTCATCTGCATCGAGGTGGCATTCTGCGCCTCGTCCAGCACCACGAATGCCTCGGACAAGGTGCGCCCGCGCATGAACGCCAGCGGCGCGATTTCAATGCGCTTGTCCTCGATCAATTTGGCCACCTGTTTGCCGGGCAGAAAATCGGACAGGGCGTCATATAGCGGCTGCATATAGGGGTCGATCTTGTCCTTCATATCACCGGGCAAAAAGCCCAGCCGCTCGCCCGCCTCGACCGCGGGGCGCGACAGGATGATTTTATCAACTTTGCCGTCCAGAAACAGGTTCACCCCGACCGCGACTGCCAGATAGGTTTTGCCAGTGCCCGCCGGACCGATGCCAAAACACAGCTCATTTCCAAACAGGGATTTGACATAGGCCTTCTGTGCCTCTGTGCGCGGTTCGACCAATTTTTTGCGGGTGCGGATTTCCACAGGCCCGCCCTTGAACATTTCAATCTGACCGCCATCCGGGGCCTCGTCGATCATCGCGGAATCCCCCATTCGGATTTCGCCTTCGACATCGCCCATTTCCAGCGGCCGACCGCTTTCCAGCCGCGCATATAGCGCGTTCAGCACGCGGGCAGCGGCAAGGGCCGCATCCTCTTCGCCAATCAATGCCAGCCGGTTGCCACGGCGTGCAATCTGAATGGAAAACTGTTGTTCGATATGGGCAAGGTTGCGGTCATATTCGCCACAAAGGTCGATCAATAGACGGTTGTCGGAAAATTCCAGCAGAACCTCTTTCGGGGTGTCCGGCGGTGTTGCTGCGCTTATGGCCAATCAAATCTCCGTTTATCAAAACTTGCCCCGCGATGGTGCCAACTTGGACGCATACGCGCAAGGTGCAATCGGATCATTTCACAACAGGGTTACTTTTTCGCCTACAGTAATTCGCCGCCCAGCGAATTTGTTTCGCTGTTCACCACCCGAACCCGCCGGATTTCACCGGCCTGCAAATCCGGCCCCGCCACATGCACCGCATGCAAATGCTGGCTTTTGCCGATCATCTGTCCGGCAAGGCGGCCCTTCTTTTCAAACAGAACGTCCACCTCCTGCCCAACCATCGCCTCTTGCAGGGTGCGTTGTTGCTGGGTCAGCAGGGCTTGCAACTGCTGCAAACGCGCGTTCGCCACCTCGGCCGGCACGAAACTGCGTTCCGCCGCAGGGGTGCCCGGACGGGCGGAATATTTGAACGAATAGGCCTGCCCGTAGTTTACTTCGCGGATCAGATCCAGCGTTGCTTCAAAATCCGAATCCTCTTCACCGGGGAAGCCGACGATAAAATCACCCGAAACCAGAATATCGGGCCGCGCCGCGCGGATACGCTCGATCAGGCGTATATAGTATTCGGCAGTGTGCTGGCGGTTCATTCCCTTCAGCACCTTGTCACTGCCCGATTGCACCGGCAGATGCAGATAGGGCATCAGTTTTTTACACTCGCCATGCGCCGCAATCAGATCATCGGACATGTCGTTGGGGTGGCTGGTGGTGAACCGTATCCGCTCCAGCCCGTCCACATCATTCAACGCCCAGATCAGTTGCGCCAGCGTCCAGCCACCACCATTATAGGCGTTCACATTCTGGCCCAGCAGATTGATCTCCTTCACCCCGCGTTCGATCAACTCGCAGGCCTCGCGCATAATCCGTTCAGGCGGGCGCGAAACCTCGGCGCCGCGGGTGTAGGGCACAACGCAAAAGGCACAGAATTTATCGCACCCCTCTTGCACCGTCAAAAACGCCGACGGCGCACGACGCGGCAAAGGGCGGTCCGGCAGGTGTTCGAATTTATCCTCAAGCGGAAAATCCGTGTCCAGCGCCTTTTCCCCTGCTTCCACCTGTTTCATCATGTCGGGCAGACGGTGATAGGTCTGCGGGCCAACCACCAGATCGACCATCGGCTGACGACGCATGATTTCCTCGCCTTCGGCCTGTGCCACACATCCGGCCACGCCGATTTTCAGATCGGGGTTTTCCGCCTTGATGCTCTTATAGCGCCCCAACTCTGAATATATCTTCTCGGCGGCATTCTCGCGGATGTGACAGGTGTTCAGCAGAATCATATCTGCCCCCTCGGGCGCCTCGACCTGCTCATAGCCGGACGCGCCCAGCGCTTCGGCCATGCGCTCGCTGTCATAGACGTTCATTTGACAGCCATAGGTCTTGATATACAGCTTTTTCTGGTTCGACATCGGGAACACCAAATTTAGGAATTTCGCGTCGCACCTCTACACCGGCTTGGCAAGGCTTGCAATGAAGTGCAATTTAACCGATTTTGGCGACAAGACGGGGTAAAAGGTGCAGGCAATGCGTTACAATGATCTGGCAGATTTCCTGAACAGGGGAAAACAGGCGCTGGCCAAAGGGCCGGTTGCCATGATTCTGGTCGAGGATGCGACCGAAGTCGACAGCACCATCCAGCACCACCTGCAACTGGGATTCAAATCGGTGCTGGTGTTTGCCACCGAAGGATTGGAACCAACGCCGGAGAACGAAGACAACATCCACCTGATCCCCTTTGACATGTCTGCCGACAATGCGCTGACCACCGCCGTCAACAGCATCATAAAGGCAGCCCCGGGCATCTGGCTATACTACTGTTTCAACGCCGAATACCTGTTCTATCCGTTCTGCGAATCCCGCACGGTTGGCGAAATGGTTGCCTTTCATACCGAAGAACGCCGCTCCAGCATCCTGACCTATGCGGTTGATCTATATGCAAGCGACCTGAACCAGTCCCCTGATGCGGTATCACTGGAAAACGCATTTCTGGACAAATCCGGCTACTATGCCCTTGCCCGCGAGGATGCAGCCAACAATCATCAACCAAAAGACCGGCAACTGGATTTCTACGGCGGTCTGCGCTGGCGGTTCGAGGAACACATCCCGTGGGAGCGTCGCAAGATCGACCGCATCGCCCTGTTTCGTGCCCAAAAGGGGCTGGAACTGCGCCCCGACCACACCTTCAACGACGAAGAATACAACACCTATTCCTGCGAATGGCACCACAATATCACCGCCGCGATCTGTTCGTTCCGCGTTGCCAAAGCCCTAAAACACAACCCCGGCTCGACCTATGACATCGAAACCTTCCACTGGCACAACTCGGCCAAATTCGAATGGAATTCCCAGCAGCTTATGGATCTGGGACTGATGGAACCGGGGCAGTGGTTCTGACTACCACCCCGAACCCCCTATTCAGACATCAACACCGGCACGATCATCTGGTGCAGGATCGAATCCGTCACCCCGCCGAATGCCTTTTCCCGCAGGCGTGAATGGCCAAAAGCCCCCATCACCAGCAAATCGGCACCGGAATCGGAAATGTAGTTCTGGATCGTGGTATCCACTGATAAATCCGGGCTAACCACCGTCGCCACCTTCGCGTTAATGCCATACCGTTCCAGATGATCGACAAGGTTCTCGCCCTGCTGACCGCCAAACTCTTCGCTGCGCTTTTTCGGGTTGATCACCAGAACAACCACCTCTTTGCGGGCCTTCAGCATCGGGATCGCATCATTCACCGCGCGAACGGCCTTTTTGCTGCCGTCCCAGGCAATCACGGCCTTGCGCACCTTGGCTTCATAGCGCCCGATATAAGGCACCACATAAACCGGGCGACCGGTATTCAGCAAAACCGCCTCCAGCAGGTTTTCCTGAAATGCCTTGCCCTTTTCATTCGGATTGGGCTGGCCAACAAAAATCAGGTCTGCATGCCGTGCAAAAAACGCCAACCGCGCCGGCGCCTTAGAGGCCGGACACGCCACAATCCAGCTGCGGAATTCAATGCCCGCCCCGATGGCAGCGGCCTCGAATTTCTCGACCGCACTTTTTGCCGCCTTTTGCACAATCTCTTGCTGCGCGTCAGTCAGGCTGGAAGGAAAATCAATGCCGATATAGGTGGAAATCGTCGATTCCAGCGCCAGCGCAATGCCGGTCAGCCGCGCGCCTTCGCGCTTGGCCAATGCCACAGCAGCCGCCACACGTTCGGCGCAAATATCGGTATCATCCAGATGGACAAGCAAATCTTTGTAAGACACGGGATTTCTCCTTTTTGGGAATTTGCCCTTCAATACATAATCCACACTGCAACAGGTATGATCTTTGTCAATTTATATGAATATGATACCCCCTTGTGACAAATGCGCCGCCCGGCCATTTCGCCCTTGAAAAACACAGCCCCAATCCCTGATTAGAGGCACGGCAACCGAACAGGAAAATCACATGGAACTTCTGTCAGACTGGGGGGAATTCATCGCCGCATTCGTGGTGTTCTTCGTGTCCCACTCGATCCCGACACGCCCGGCCGTGAAATCACGCATTGTCGCAATGATTGGGCCGGTCGGTTTCACACTGGCCTATTCCGCCCTGTCCACAGCCATCCTGACATGGATCATCATCGCCGCTGGCCGCGCGCCATACGTCGAGCTTTGGGGGTGGGAACCCTGGCAAAACAACATCCCGTTGACGGCAATGTATTTTGCCACGCTGATCTTCACAATGACCCTGTGCCAACCCAATCCGCTGTCCTTTGGCGGCTGCAACAATGACCGGTTTGATCCGAATGATCCCGGCCTGATCGGCTGGATTCATCACCCGTTGCTTGTCACTCTGCTGATCTGGTCGCTGGCACATATGGTCCCGAACGGTGACCTGGCCCATGTCATCGTCTTTGGCCTGTTTGCCGGATTTTCGCTTCTGGGTATGCGCATCATCAATAAACGCGCCCGCCGTATTCTGGGGGCGAACGAATGGCAACGCCTGTCCAATACAAAACGCAGCTTCAAAATCACCCGCCGCGGGTTGGTCCGCCTTACACTTGGCACAGCGCTCTACCTTGCCCTGCTGTATCTGCACGAACCGGTGATCGGCATCAGCCCGTTGCCCTGACCTCTTCCAAATGGCCCAAATATCCGCGCCGCAGGCAATCCCGAGGCCCCTTTACGGGGCCGAGACATAAAGCGGCCCGCAAGGGCCTCCATTTTTCAGGGGTTTACTTGCGCCGCAGCCGGATCACCACATCCACCTTGCTTACTTCGGCTCCCTTGGGCGCTTCGGGCAGGCGGCAGATTTCCAGCTGTTCGCTGGGGGCATCCATCAATTCTTCGCTGTCTTCCCAGTAGAAATGCGGATGGTCCGACATATTGGTGTCAAAGTAACTTTTCGCCCCGTCCACCATGATCTCGCGCATCAGACCGGCCTGACAAAACGCCCGCAGCGTGTTGTAAACCGTTGCCAGTGACACCTTTTCGCCCGATCGCAAAACCGACGCATACAGGCTTTCGGCGGTGACATGCCGGTCCTGCCCGTCCCCGACCAGCAATCCGGCCAAAGACAACCGCTGCCGCGTCGGGCGCAATCCCGCCCCGCTCAGCCATTCTTTTCCACGTTCCGCAGCTATAACCGTCATAATCGCGCATCCTTTGTTACACAGAGTATATAAAGGGGTTTTGGCGGCAATTTCAATTGCAAATCACTCGCATTATATATCACCCCCTTGCAGCAGCCAGCCCTTGCCACCATTTACCCCCCAATGATAGAAGGCCCGTAAGGGACATGTAATATCTAACGGGGGGCTGGGCTGAATGGCCGATTTTCCAACAAGTTTTGACAAAGACGATCTGATTAAATGCGCCAACGGCGAACTTTTCGGCCCGGGTAACGCGCAATTGCCGCTGCCGCCGATGCTGATGATGGACCGGATCACCGATGTATCCGGCGACGCCGGCGCCCACGGCAAAGGCCACATCATCGCCGAATTCGACATCCACCCCGATCTTTGGTTCTTCCCCTGCCATTTCCCCGGCAATCCGGTGATGCCCGGCTGTCTTGGCCTTGACGGCTTGTGGCAGTTGACCGGCTTCAACCTCGGCTGGCGCGGTATGCAGGGGCAAGGGTTTGCCATCGGTGTCGGCGAAGTCAAATTCTCGGGTATGGTCACCCCCGAAACCAAAATGATCACCTACAAGATCGACTTCACCCGCGTCATCGACCGCCGCCTGAAACTGGGTGTAGCGGACGGGATCATCCTTGCTGATGGCGAAGAAATCTATGCCGTAAAAGACCTCAAAGTCGGCCTTGCAGCCGCGAAAGACTAAGGAGAACGCCATGCGTCGCGTCGTCATTACCGGAATGGGCATCGTTTCCTCGATCGGAAACAACGTCGAAGAAGTCACCAAAGCCCTGCGCTCGGGCAAATCCGGCATCGTTGCTGCGCCCGATTACGTCGAAAACGGGTTCCGGTCACAAGTCCACGGTATGCCACAAATTGATGTGGCCGAGCATATCGACAAACGCCAGCTGCGCTTTATGGGGCCGGGGGCAGCCTATAACTATATCGCGATGGAACAGGCTATTGCCGACAGCGGCCTTGAGGAAAGCGATGTTTCCAACCCGCGCACCGGCCTTGTCATGGGGTCCGGCGGCCCGTCCACATCCAACTTTTTCAACGCCCACAAGATCGTAAAAGAAAAAGGCGCGCCCAAACGTATGGGGCCGTTCATGGTCACCCGCTGCATGTCCTCGACCAACTCGGCCTGCCTTGCGACCCCCTTTAAAATCAAGGGCGTGAACTATTCCATCACATCTGCCTGCACCACTTCCCTGCACTGCATCGGCAACGGGGTTGAACAGATCCAGTTCGGCAAACAGGACATCGTATTCGCTGGCGGCGGCGAGGAACTGGACTGGACCCTGTCCTGTCTGTTCGACGCGATGGGTGCGATGTCCAGCAAATATAACGACACCCCCGAAACAGCCAGCCGCGCCTTTGACGCCACCCGCGACGGGTTTGTGATTGCCGGTGGTGGCGGCGTTGTGGTTCTGGAAGAACTGGAACACGCGCTGGCCCGCGGCGCCAAGATTTACGCCGAAGTCACCGGCTATGGCGCCACTTCGGATGGCCACGATATGGTTGCACCTTCGGGCGAAGGGGCTGAACGCTCGATGAAACTGGCACTGGACACAATTGGGGACCGCAAGGTCGGCTATATCAATGCCCACGGCACCTCGACCCCGGCGGGCGACGTCACCGAAGTCCACGCCGTGCGCCGTGTCTTTGGCGAAGGCAATGTGCCGCCGATCACATCGACCAAATCTGTCACCGGCCACTGTCTGGGCGGCGCCGGTGTGCACGAGGCCATCTACTCGCTGATCATGCTGAATGGCGACTTTATCGCCCCATCAGCCAATATCACCGAACTGGACCCCGAAATTCACCCGGACGAAATCTGCACCGAATTTGTGGAAAACGCAGGTCTGGACACAGTCATTTCAAACAGCTTTGGCTTTGGCGGCACCAACGGCACCATCGCGATGAGCAAGTATCACGGGTAATTATTTATGTCGGATTTGTTAAAAGGGAAACGCGGCCTGATCATGGGGGTTGCGAACCAGCGGTCTATCGCTTGGGGCATTGCAGAAGCGATGGCGGGGGCAGGCGCGGAACTGGCCTTTACCTATCAGGGCGAGGCCTTCGGCAAACGGGTTGCACCGCTGGCTGAATCCCTTGGATCAAACATTCTGGTAGATGCAGATGTTACCGATGACGCCTCGATGGACCGTGCCTTTGAGCAAATCAAATCGCAATGGGGCAGCCTTGATTTCGTCGTCCACGCACTTGCCTATTCGGACAAGGACGAATTGACCGGCCGTTTCGTTAACACCTCGCGCGCCAACTTCAAAAACTCGCTGGATATTTCCTGCTATTCCCTGATCGACGTGACCCGCCGCGCAGCCCCATTGATGAACGATGGCGGCACCATCCTGACGCTGACTTTCCAGGGCTCAAACCGCGTGACCCCGTTTTACAACGTGATGGGCGTGGCCAAGGCGGCACTGGAATCTGCCGTGCGCTATCTGGCCAATGACCTGGGCCCCGACGGCATCCGCGTCAACGCCATTTCCCCCGGCCCGATGAAAACGCTGGCCGGGTCGGCCATTGGTGGGGCGCGCAAGACCTACCGTGCCACCGAAGCCAACGCCCCTCTGCGCTCCAATGCCACTCTTGAAGCCGTCGGCGGCACCGCCGTTTATCTGGCGTCAGATGCAGGCAATTGCACCACCGGCGAAATCATCCATGTGGATGGCGGCTATCATGTGCTGGGCATGGCGCAGCCGGAAAACCTTTAACTGACGCTCCTCAAGCCTTACGGCTTTCCTCGCTTGTACCGCGAAGAGCGACCACAAGGGAGCGATGAGCCTCCGGAAATTTAGGATTCGACCAATCCGCTTCTTTGATTTAGCCTCGCACGGGTAACGCGCGAGTTTCAAAGAAAGTGTCCAAATGGCCGAGAAAAAGATCTCCAACCGTAAATACGAGGCCGAACTGGCCCGCCTGCAAATCGAACTGGTCAAAATGCAGGAATGGATCAAATCCCAAGGCCTGAAGGTCGTGGTGATCTTTGAGGGGCGCGACGCCGCCGGTAAAGGCGGCACCATCAAACGCATCACCGAACCGATGAACCCGCGCATCACCCGCGTGGTGGCCCTGCCCGCCCCGACCGAACGCGAGAAAACCCAGTGGTATTTCCAGCGCTATGTGGCACACCTGCCATCCGCCGGTGAAATGGTGATCTTTGATCGTTCTTGGTACAACCGCGGCGGCGTGGAAAAGGTGATGGGGTTTTGCACGGAAGAGGAACATCAGGATTTCCTGCGCTCTTGCCCCGAATTTGAACGCATGCTGGTGCGTTCGGGTATCAAGATCATCAAATACTGGTTTTCGGTGTCGGACGAAGAACAGGAACGCCGATTCCAGAAACGTCTAATCACCCCGACCAAACGCTGGAAACTGTCACCGATGGATCTGGAATCGCGCAACCGCTGGGTGGAATATTCCAAAGCCAAGGACATCATGTTCGCCCATACCGACATCAAGCAGGCCCCGTGGTATGTGGTCAATTCCGACATCAAGAAACACGCGCGGATCAACTGCATCACCCACCTGTTGGGTCAAATCCCCTACGAGGACACAACCCCCGAACCCATCGTGCTCGAGGACCGCCCCGTTGTGCAGGGATATGTACGCCCGCCAATGGATGACCAGACCTTCGTTGCGGAAGTTCACAGCAAGTTATAGTAGCGGTTCGGGCGGGCTGTATTTCACTACACGAAAATCAGCCCGCCCAAATCCCCCTTTTCAGATGAACTGCGCTGTGTCACTGTTTGCCCGCAAACAGAGGACACGTCATGCCCATAACCACCTGCATATTCGACGCCTACGGAACCCTGTTCGACGTCGCCGCCGCTGCCCGTCAAGTCGCCGCCGAGCCCGGTCGTGCGGATTTTGCCAAGGTCTGGCAAAAGCTGGCAAATGACTGGCGCCTGAAACAGTTGCAATACACTTGGCTACGCGCTGTGGCCGATGCCCACACCAATTTCTGGGCCGTCACGCAGGACGGTCTGGACTGGGCGCTCGAGGCCAACAATCTGACCGATCCCGAGTTGCGCGAACGCCTGCTGGCGCTTTATTGGGAACTATCCGCCTATCCGGAAGTCCCCGCTATGCTGGGCGCTTTGAAACAGGCCGGAATGAACACCGCCATCCTGTCAAACGGATCACCCGATATGCTGGATGGTGCTGTGAAATCGGCCGGTATCGGTGATTTGCTGGATGACGTTCTATCGGTTGAAACCGTGGGCGTGTTCAAACCACATGCAAGCGTTTATGCCCTTGTGAATGAACGGTTTTCCTGCACATCAGATCAGGTCTTGTTCGTATCCTCAAACGGCTGGGACGCCGCCCATGCTACCGGTTTCGGCTTTCAAACCACATGGGTCAACCGCGCCGGCGAACCGATGGACCGGCTGCCGTGGCAACCGGCGCACAGCCTGCCCGACCTAACCACCATCCCGCAACTTGCCGGTTCATTGAACTAATGGCGGCCAGAAAACCACTGGTCGCCACAATCTTTAATCTTAACGAACCCACCCTTCTGTCAGCATCAGCTTTTGCGCCTCTTCTGTCAGCAGAAAGTCAAGAAATTGCTGTGCTTCAGGATCGGCATCAGGCGACAGCGCAACATTCACATCTCGCTAAACGGTCCGTTCTGGCGCTATACTGACTTGCTCCAGCTCGTCTTTTGATGCTGGCCAGTTTGGCCATGTGATCCAGGCATCCGCATCCAATGACAAAAACGCCCGATAACTTGCCCCCGACCCTTTGGCAAATACGTCAATGTTTTTGCGAAAGGCGGACACATCATCAAGTCGCCCCAGACGTCCGGCAACATCTTCCCACGCTCCGGTTCCGGAAGTGTTATATAGTCCCGCCCCTTCGGTCACGACGATCTTCATCCCTGGCTTCAACAGATCGTCAAAACCTGAAATATGCTTCGGATTGCCAGCTTTGACAGCAATGATGGTAGGGCGGATATAGATAGGTTCAACCTGATCCGACGAAAATGTTTTGTAGGTTTCCAGAAACGCCGTCATCGATTGCTCAGACGTTCCCCACAGGATGTCTGCATCTGCCTGGGCCAATGGTGACCATTTCTTTTCAGGTCCGGCAATGATCTCAACCTTCTGTCCGGTTTTCTGCTCCCATGCCGCCGCAACCTTGGCAAAAGCCGTGTGCGGACCACCCGCCCCGTATAGTTTGACAACACCGTCCTTGGGCATGTGCTTGATCGCGGGGTCATATAATGAACTGTCCTGCGCCATAACTGCGGTTGATGTGGTCAGTAGAATTGCCAGAATTGGAAATGAAAAACGCATTGTTTTACCCGTTTGATTGAGTTTTGCGGGCCCTCGGATCAAGGGTCCCATATTACTCACACCAACGGACGCTGTTTTAATCTCTCCGCTTCTATCACACTGGCGTGTGTTTCACATCACTCTGGTTCAGTTTGCGGGTTTCCCTCTACATTCAGGAAACTTCATGGCATGCTAATGCTAACAATTGGACAAATGATGGCAAAAAGGAACATTAAAATGAACATCGACATGATCGAAGCCGCTGCAAAACGGATTGACGGCAAAGCCCGCCGCACCCCGCTGTTGTCCTCGCCCTTTCTGGATGAAATCGCGGGCCGCCGCGTGCTTGTGAAACCGGAATGCCTGCAACACACCGGAAGCTTCAAATTCCGCGGCGCGTGGTCTGCCCTGTCTGCACTTGACCCCAAGGTCCGCGCCAAAGGTGTGATCGCCTTTTCCTCGGGCAACCATGCCCAGGGGGTTGCTTTGGCAGCCAAGGAACATGGCACCACCGCAGTGATCGTCATGCCCTCGGACGCCCCACAGTTAAAGATCAACAACACCAAAGCATTGGGCGCCGAAGTCATCCTTTATGACCGCGCCACCGAGGACCGTGACGAGATTGGTGAACGTCTGGCAGGGGAACGGGGGCTGACCCTGATCAAGCCGTTTGACGAACCGCTGGTGGTCGCGGGCCAAGGGTCGGTTGGCCTTGAGATTGCGGAACAAGCCGCCGAAATGGGTGTAACACAAGCCGAGGTTCTCGTGCCCTGTGGCGGTGGCGGTCTGACCTCTGGCGTGGCTTTGGCACTCGAGGCCAAAGCCCCCGATATGAAGGTGCATCCGGTCGAGCCGGAAGGATTTGACGATGTGGCCCGTTCCCTAAGATCCGGCAAGATCGAACAGAACCCCGCGACCACAGGGTCGATTTGTGACGCCATCATCACCCCGTCGCCGGGCATCATCCCCTTCCCCATCCTACACCGCCTGTGCGGTGCGGGGTTGGTGGTGTCGGATGACGATTGCCTGCACGCCATGGCCGAGGCCTTCACCCGCCTGAAAATCGTGATTGAGCCGGGCGGGGCATCTGCACTGGCGGCTGCCTTGTTCCACGGCGACACACTGCAAAGTGACACAGTAATCGTTGTTGCCTCTGGCGGAAATGTCGATGCCGCGCTATTCTCGCAAGCTCTTGCAAAATACGGAAAGTAACGCAAATGACCCGTTTCACGATTGCCAGTTTCAACGTCAAAAACCTGATCGGGGCAGATCGGGAGTATTACAAATTCATGCACTACACCCCCGAGGAATACGCATGGAAAGAAGACTGGATGGCCGATCAGGTAGTAAAACTAAACGCCGATATTGTCGGTTTTCAGGAGATTTTCGAGGAAGACGCCCTGAAGGCCGTGATTGCCGAAGCAGACCGGCGCGGCATTGCCACCAACGAAGTCACGATCCCCGACCGCAACAAGCGTTATGCCAAAAAGGCGATTTTCCGCAAACTGGCCTATAGCCCCTATACCGATGCCGCTGTTGCCTTTGCCCCTAATGTGAATGATGGCGAACCCGGCCAACGCCGCCCCGGCCTTGCAATCCTGTCACGCTTTGGATTTCGCGGCAAACCCGTGGTCATTCAACAGCTTGAACCGGAAATGAAAATTCCTATGCAGGATCTGGGCGGCGGGGATGGTGGTTATTACACCGTTTCCCGCCTGTCACGCCCGATCCAGAAGGTGCGCATCCCCATCGGCAACCGCGTGATCACGGTTTTCAACTGCCACTTGAAATCAAAACTGGGGGAATTCATTACCCCCGAAGGTGCCGATTTTGCTCCCGAAGCCGACCTGACCCGTTATGACGCCTCCGGTCGTGCCTTGGGATCATTGCGGGCAGGTCTGCGCCGCATGGCCGAAGCCTGGGTGCTGCGCCGCCTGATAATTGACGAATTGGAAGACGGCCATCCGGTGATGGTGCTGGGTGATTTCAACGACAATGAAAATGCGGTCAGTAGCGAAATTATTTCCGGCGAAATACCGTTCAAGAACTACACTTGGATGCTGCGCCATGATGCAAAATCGCCCAATGACCGCTATACCGAGGAGGAAGACAAGCAAATTCGGGGCGAAATCGAGCGTGTCCGCCTGCATTCCGCGGAAAAGCTGTTCGTGCGCAAATCCATGCGGGATATGGTCTATACTTCGGCCTTTGGCGGCGTTTACGAGAGCATCGACCAGATATTGATGAGCCGCCATTTCCACCCTGACAACAACAACCGTATGGGTGAAATGGAGTATTTCAGCGTCTATAACGATCACATCACCGATGGCTCGCATGACGAGGCGCCTTATAACAAACTGGCCTCGGACCACGGGCAGATCATGGCACATATGCAACTGTTTGACGCGGGGTAAGGAATACCCGACTAGGTAAATTCGCCTAAAAATGGTAATCTGAACTCAGCCTGGTTATCTGGCCCCGGCTCGCGCGTCCCCTCCCAACGTGCAGCCGGGGCTTTTTATTACGCATTTAGTTGACAATGCAAACTACTTTCCCTGATACTGCCCCCGAACAGGGAGAAAACAGATGCGCACGCAAGTTGCCATTATCGGCGGCGGCCCTTCGGGGTTGTTGCTAAGTCAGCTATTGCACTGCAAGGGCATTGATACCGTAGTGCTGGAACGCAAAACCCGCGACTATGTGCTGGGTCGCATTCGGGCGGGGGTGCTTGAGGTCGGCTTTGTCAATCTAATGCGCGAGGCCGGTGTGGCCACGCGGATGGATGCCGAAAGTTTCACCCATGATGGCACCTGCATTGCCTACGGAAACACCCAGTTCCGCATTGATTTCAAGGCACTGACCGGCACCTCGGTTGTGGTTTACGGCCAGACCGAGCTGACCCGCGATCTGTATGACGCGCGGCAGGCGATGGGTGGGCAGATCATTTTCAATACCGATAATGTGCAAATCCACGATGCTAATACGGATGCGCCTTACATCACCTATGACGCCGGTCAGGGCGAGCAGCGGATCGACTGCGATTACATCGCCGGCTGTGACGGGTTTCACGGGGCCAGCCGCCCGACCATCCCTGACAAGATCCGCCGTGATTATGAAAAGGCCTACCCCTTTGGCTGGCTCGGTGTGCTGTCGGAAACCCCGCCGGTGCATCACGAATTGATCTATTCCAGTTCGGATCGCGGCTTTGCCCTGTGTTCCATGCGCCACGCGAACCTGTCGCGCTATTACATTCAGGTGCCTTTGTCCGACGGGGTGGAAAAATGGAGTGACGCGGCCTTTTGGGATGAATTGAAACGCCGCCTGCCCGACGAGGTGGCCGAGCGGCTGATCACCGGCCCCTCGATTGAAAAGTCCATCGCGCCCTTGCGCAGTTTCGTCACCGAACCGATGCGCTGGGGCCGTTTGTTTTTATGCGGGGATGCGGCCCATATCGTGCCGCCGACCGGTGCCAAGGGGTTGAATACGGCTGCATCCGACATTCACTATTTGTATAACGCCCTGATTGCCGCCTATCATGACAAGGATATTGATGGGCTTGCGCACTATTCCGACCGCGCGCTGGCCCGTATCTGGAAGGCCGAAAGGTTCAGTTGGTGGATGACAAATCTGCTGCACCGCTTCCCCGATCAAAGCGCGTTTGATCTGAAAATGCAGCGCGCGGATCAGGAATTTTTGGCCGAAAACGAGGCCGCACAAAAGGTGCTGGCGCAAAACTATGTGGGGTTGGCGTACTGATGCAGATGGCGGAATTGAACGGAATTACAGTGCACTACGCCGATCAGGGCGACCCGAACGGCGCGGCTGTGGTGTTTTCCAACTCGCTGGGAACGGATTTTCGGCTGTGGGACCAGTTGATGCCGTATCTTCCAAAGGGGTTGCGCCTGATCCGTTACGATACACGCGGGCACGGGCTGACCGGCGCGCCCGATGGTGATTACTTTATGGGTGATCTGGTGGGGGATGCGGCGGCACTGCTGGACCATCTGGGGGTGAAAAACTGCATCTTTGTCGGCCTGTCCATTGGCGGCATGATTGCGCAAGGTCTGGCGGCGGAGCGGCTGGATCTGGTGCGCGGGCTGGTGCTGTCCAACACAGCGGCCAAAATCGGCACCACTGCGATGTGGCAGGACCGGATGGAGGCCGTGCGCAAGGGCGGGATTGCCGCATTGGAAGCAGGTATTCTGGAACGCTGGCTGTCGCCCCGCTGGCGGCGGGAAAATCCGGTCGAACTGGCGGGCTGGCGGCATATGTTGTGCCGCACGCCGGTTGACGGGTATCTGGGCTGTAGCGCCGCGATTGCCGAAACCGATCTGTTCGACAGCACCGCGCGGCTGACCCTGCCGACACTGGCGATTGCGGGGTCCGAAGATGGGTCCACCCCGCCCGATCTGGTGCGCGAAACCGCCGATCTGATGAAGGGGTCGAAATTCCATCTGATCCGTGGTGCAGGCCATTTGCCCTGTGTCGAACAACCCCAGGAATACGCCGCCGTCCTGACTACTTTTCTAGAGGAGCAAGGCCATGTCTGAACGCTATGACAAAGGCATGGAAACGCGCCGCGCGGTGCTGGGCAATGACCATGTGGACCGCGCCGAACTGGCCAAAACCCCGTTTGATGCGCCCTTTCAGGAAATGATTACCGAGGGCGCATGGGGCACCCTTTGGGCATCCGACACCATCAGCAAACGTGACCGATCCCTGATCACGCTGGCGCTGCTGGCCGCCGGTGGTCACTGGGATGAACTCGTCCTGCACATTCGCGCCACGGCCAATACGGGTGCCACGCCAGATGAGGTGCGCGAGGCCTTCATGCATGTCGCCATCTATGCCGGTGTTCCCGCCGCCAACCACGCCCTGAAAATCGCCAAGGCCACTTACGCCGAAATGGGAGTCGAGATATGAAACCCGCCGAATACTACATGCGCGACCGCCTGCACCACCCGCCTGCGAAATCGGAAAACTACAAAACATCCGTCACCCGTTCGCCGCAATACGCGCTGTTGTCGCTGGAAAACTCGCTATCGGAAATCACCGGCCCTGTGTTCAGTCACAGAGACATTGACCCGCTGGACAACGATCTGCTGAAAAACTACAGCCACGGCGGCGATCCGATTGGCGAGCGCATCATCGTGCATGGCCGTGTTCTGGACGAAAACGCCCGCCCCGTGCCCAATACCCTTGTGGAAATCTGGCAGGCCAATGCCGGTGGGCGCTACCGGCATAAAAAGGATACCTACCTTGCACCGATTGACCCCAATTTCGGCGGCTGCGGGCGCACCATGACGGATGACGACGGCTATTACTATTTCCGCACCGTGAAACCGGGCGCCTATCCGTGGCGCAACTGGGTCAACAACTGGCGGCCCGCGCATATCCATTTTTCAATCTTCGGCGCGGGTTTTGCGCAACGGCTGATCACCCAGCTGTATTTCGAGGGCGATCCGCTGATTGCCAAATGTCCGATCGTGCAGACCGTGCCGGATGCCGAGGCGATTGACCAACTGGTCGCCAAACTCGACATGAATGCCAGCGTGCCGCTGGACAGCATCGCCTATCGGTTCGACATCGTGCTACGCGGGCGGCGTTCGACCCTGTTTGAAAACCGGCTGGAGGGGAACTGATGAAATACCTGAAAGAAACCCCGTCGCAAACCGCTGGCCCATATGTGCACATCGGCCTCGCCCCGCGTGCTGCCGGTTTTGACATTTTCAAACAGGAACTGGGCTGGGACATCGCCGGACCAAACGCCAAAGGCGAACGCATCCGCGTCGAGGGCTGCGTATATGACGGCACGGGTGCACCGGTAAAAGATGTGCTGATCGAGGCGTGGCAGGCCAATGCGAACGGCCATTATGCCCACCCCGAGGACGGGCGCGGGGTCGAGGACGGCTTTCGCGGCTGGGGGCGGGTGATCACCGATTTTGACACCGGTCTTTGGGGTTTTGACACCATCAAACCGGGCGCCACAGCAGGCCGGGGTGGCACCACGCAGGCCCCGCATATCAACCTGTGGATCGTCGCGCGGGGCATCAACCTTGGCCTGAACACGCGGATGTATTTTGACGATTGTGACAACAGTAATGACCCCGTGCTGAACCTGATCGAACAGACCCACCGTCGCCAGACCCTGATTGCCACCCGCGCGGAAAACGACAAAGGCGTGACATACCGTTTTGATATCCGCATACAGGGGCAGGATGAAACCGTGTTTCTGGATATTTAAGCGATGACAAACCCCTGCATCATCTGCGTGGCGATCACCGGATCGGTGGCGCAAAAATCCGACAATCCGGCGGTGCCTGTCAGCATCGCCGAACAGATCGAAAGCACCCATGCGGCGTACGAGGCTGGCGCGTCCATCGCCCATTGCCATGTGCGTAATGATGACGGCTCGCCCACTTCCGATCCTGACCGCTTTGCCCTGCTGATGGAGGGCATCCGCACCCATTGCCCCGATATGATCGTGCAGTTTTCCACTGGCGGGCGCTCGGGTGCAGGCGCGGAACGCGGCGGTATGCTGCCCCTGCACCCCGATATGGCCTCGCTCACCGTTGGCTCCAACAACTTCCCCACCCGCGTTTACGAAAACCCGCCTGATCTGGTCGATTGGCTGGCGGGCGAGATGCTGAAATACGACATCAAGCCCGAGATCGAGGTCTTTGATTTAAGCCACATCTTTCAGGCTGTTGCGATGGCACAGGATGGCCGCCTGAAATCCCCGCTCTATGTGCAATTCGTGATGGGCGTAAAAAACGCCATGCCAGTGGATAAAGAGGTGTTCGATTTCTACATTCGGACTTTGAGCCGCCTTGCCCCCAATGCCCAGTGGTGCGGGGCCGGAGTCGGTGCAGGGCAGATCAGGATCAACGAATGGTCCATCGCCGCCGGTGGCCACACCCGCACGGGGCTTGAGGATAACATCCGGCTGGACCGGCACACACTGGCCCCTTCAAATGCCGCATTGGTCGCCCGTGCTGCTGATCTTTGCGCCAAATACGACCGTCCTGTCGCCACACCGCAACAGGCCCGCGCTATCCTTGGGCTGGAGGGTTAGATGGCCGTTACCCCCTTTGATAGCGCCATGATGCGCGGGTTGTTTGGTGATGACGACATCGCCCGCCTGTTTTCCGATAGCGCCGAAGTGCGCGCGATGCTGCTGGTCGAAGGGGCATTGGCGCAGGCGCAGGGGGAACTGGGGGTGATCCCGTCCGACTCTGCCGCCTTTATCAAACGCGCGGTGATGGAGGTACAGATCGATCCCGCCGGTTTATCCGCCGAAACCGGTATCAACGCGGTAGTGGTTCCGGCGCTGGTCAAGGCCTTTCACGCCGCAACGGAGGCACCGGAACACGCGCAGTATTTCCACTGGGGCGCAACCTCGCAAGACATCATGGACACCGCTTTGGTGTTGCGGCTAAAACAGGTGCTGGCGCTGTTCGAGGAGCGCCTGAAAGCCATTATCAAAGCCCTGGGCACGCTGGCCGAAACCCATGCCGATCTGCCGATGGCGGGGCGCACCTATGGGCAGATTGCCTCGCCCACAACATTCGGGGCCACAGTGGCCACATGGGGGATGCCGCTGATTGACCATTTTCAACGGCTCACCGAGTTGCGCCCGCGCCTGCTGCGGATCAGCCTGTTCGGTGCTGCTGGCACGGCTTCACAACTGGAAAAAGCGCCGGAGCTGCGGCGCAAAATGGCCATGGCGCTGGGGCTAACGGCCACCGACACCCCGTGGCACAGCACCCGCGACAGCATCGCCGACTATTCCGGATGGCTGGCGCTGGTGACAGGCAGCCTTGGCAAGATGGGCGAGGATTTACTGTTGCTGACCCAATCGGGCATTGCCGAGGTTTCGCTGGGTGGCGGCGGATCATCTTCGACCATGCCGCAGAAATCCAATCCGGTGTTGCCGTCCCTGCTGGTGGCGCTGGCGCGTCAGGTCACGGCCCTGAACGCGGCCCTTCAGGGCGCGCAAATCCACCGCCAGCAACGCGACGGGGCGGCGTGGTTTGTGGAATGGATGAACCTTGGCCAAATCACCATGGCCACAGGGCGCGCCCTGACCGCAACGGGTGATCTGTCGGGCAATATCACGCCTGATCCCGACCGGATGCTTACCCATATCGACGACGGGCTGGGCCTGATCTATGCCGAGGCCCTTAGTTTCGAGCTGGCCAAAACCCAACCCCGCCCGCAAACGCAGGCCGAGGTCAAAGCCCTGTGCCAGCAGGCAAAAACCGACGCCACCCCCCTGCCCGATCTGGCCCGCGCCAAATGGCCCGATAATCCTGCCGCCCTGTTTACACCCGAAAACCAGTTGGGCGAGGCCCCTGCGCAGGCCCGCACATTTGCCAAGGCTGCAAAAGCATATTGAACTATTCGGTTCAGTTTGATAGCCGTCAGGGACGCGCAACATACCGGACCTGACAATGAAAACCCGCCTGCCTATCCTTTTCATCATGATCACGCTGGTGATCGATTCCATGGGCATTGGATTGATCATGCCGGTGATGCCGGACCTAATCCGGCAACTTCGCCATACCGATCTGGCCTCGGCGGCGATGTGGGGCGGGGTGCTGGCAACCAGTTTCGCGGTGATGCAGTTCCTGTTTTCGCCCACCATCGGCAACCTGTCAGACCGGTTTGGCCGCCGCCGTGTGCTGCTGGTATCGCTGTTTTTCATGTCACTGGATTATCTGGTGATGGCCATTGCCGGCAGCATCTGGATACTGCTGGCAGGGCGCATTGTGGCCGGCATCACCGCCGCCACCCAATCCACCGGCACCGCCTTCATGGCCGATATTTCCACGGCCAAGGACAAGGCCAAGAACTTCGGCCTTGTCAGTGCCGCCTTTGGCATTGGCTTTGTCATCGGCCCGCTTATTGGCGGGGTGTTATCCACCCTTGGCCCCCGTGCGCCATTCTATGCTGCCGCCATGCTGGCCGCCGCCAATTTCACCTTCGGCTATTTCGTGATGCCCGAAACCGTGACCGACGCCATTCGCCGCCCGTTTGAATGGCGCCGCGCCAACCCGCTGGGGGCGTTCAAACATATCGCCCGCCTGCCGGGGCTAAAAGCACTGCTGACGGTGCATCTGCTCTATTCCATCGCCTTTTTCGTCTATCCGGCCGTCTGGGCCTATTTCACCCGTGAAAGGTTTGGTTGGGACGGGCTGATGGTGGGCTATTCGCTGGCGACTTTTGGTATCTCGATCGCCATCGTGCAGGGCCTGCTGATCCGTCATATCATTGCCCGTCTTGGCGAAGAGCGCACACTGCTGTTGGGGCTGCTGATCAATATGCTGTCATTTCTGGGTATCGCCCTGATTCCGAACGGCTGGATCGTGCTGGCCCTGACACCTGTCACCGCGCTGGGGGCGATTTCCGGCCCCGCATTGCTGTCTATTATGTCACGCACCGCCGCTGACAACCAGCAGGGCGAATTGCAGGGGTTGCTGGGCAGTGTCGGATCGATCGGCACCATCCTGTCGCCCATCCTAATGACCCAGACGTTCAGCTATTTCATATCCGCCCGCGCCCCGTTCTACATGCCGGGCGCACCGTTTATCCTGTCGTTGGGGCTGATTGCGGTTTGCGTCGGCATCTATCTGGCCCGCACCGGACAGGAAACCACAGAACACCCCTTGCCATAGGGCGTGATTTGCGCTCCCCTCGCCCTGAACACCAAGGAGAGCCCCATGACCAAAATCCGCGCCGCCGTTGCCCATGAATTCGGCCAGCCGTTAAGCATCGAAACACTGGAGTTACGCGCGCCGAAATCAGGCGAAGTCGAAGTGGCACTGGAAGCCTGCGCCATCTGTCATTCCGACATTTCCTTTATGGATGGCGGCTGGGGCGGGCATTTGCCTGCGGTTTATGGCCACGAAGCTGCCGGGCGGGTTACTGCCATTGGCCATGGGGTGAAGGGCGTGCAGATTGGCGATACGGTGCTTGTCACGCTGATCCGGTCTTGTGGTGAATGCGTGCCCTGTTCTACCGGCAAGCCGGTGATCTGTAACAACCTTCCCCGTATGGAAGGGCCATTGACCACGCTTGAAGGCGGGCCGGTTGCGCAGGGGCTGGAATGTGGGGCCTTTGCCGAAAAGGTGGTGGTCGATACCAGCCAGATTGCCCCGATCCCGGGCGACATGCCGATGGATGCGGCCTGTCTGTTGTCCTGTGGCGTCATCACCGGAGTTGGCGCCGTGGTGAATACAGCGGGCCTGCGGGCGGGGCAAACGGCTGTTGTGATTGGCGCGGGCGGTGTGGGCCTGAACGCCATTCAGGGCGCGCGGATTGCCGGCGCGGCCAAAATCATTGCGATAGATATGCTTGAGGAAAAGCTGGACGTTGCAATGGAATTTGGCGCGACCCACGGTATTCTGGCCAGTGATCCCAAACCCTGGGGGGCTGTGCGCAAACTGACCGGTGGCAAGATGGCCGATGCGGTATTTGTTACCGTTGGTGCAACGGCTGTTTATGACACCGCGGCCCGATACCTGACGATGGGTGGTAAACTGGTGATGGTCGGCATGCCCCATTCCGGCGACAAGGCCACATATGAACCCGTTATCACCGCCGCCACCGGCCAGCAGATGCTGGGCTGCAAAATGGGCGATGTGGTGCTGAAACGCGATATTCCGTGGATGGTGGACTTGTATCAACAAGGCCGCTTGAAACTGGATGAGCTGGTTTCAGGCCGCTGGACCCTGGATCAGATCAACGATGCCATCAAAGACACCCGCACAGGGGCCGCGCGGCGCAATGTTGTGTTGTTTAAATAGACCGCTAACAGCAAATTCCCGCCATCCCGCGCGATATTCTCGCTTTTTTATTTTTGCCATGCTAATATGCGAATATGAACGGTTTTTTATAAGCAGGGTAGGAATTTTGCCTTCTACAGCAAACGCATTAAATGATGATCACTACGTTCCGGTAAATCCGGACGACATGATCAGCCAATCCGAGGCCGCCGCCAGTTTCCTAAAGGCGCTGTCCCACGAAGGGCGCCTGATGATCCTGTGCCATTTGTCCTCGGGCGAAAAATCTGTCACCCAGCTGGAACAGCTTTTGTCCACCCGTCAGGCTGCCGTCAGCCAGCAACTGGCCCGCTTGCGTCTGGAAGGGTTTGTTTCCTGCCGTCGTGACGGGAAAATCATGTATTACGCGCTGGCTGACAATAAAGCGCGGCAGATGATTGATCTGGTCTACAATCTGTTTTGCAATTACCAACCGCCGGAATAGGCGCTACTGCGAACCCGGCACCCGCGCGGTGATTTCCACATCGGTTTTACAGTTGCTCATGCAAGCGTCATGGGTGAACAGAGGCAATTCGGTTTGCGCGCGATCATCCATGTAGAAACCACCCTCGTTGGGCAGGTGGATGCTGGTGAAATTTTCACGGCTCAGCACGAAATCCTCGTCCACCAGATCGCTTGAATATAGCAGATAGGCAAGGATGGCGTAAATTTCGTCATCGCTGGCCGCTTCGCCATAGCCCACCGTCATCGCCCGGTTGATAAAATCGTAAGCGGTTGAAAGATAAGGCCAGAATGACCCAATCGTGCGCATGGGGCGTTCATCCTGCAGGGTATCCAAGCCCCCCGCCAGCGCCGGATACCGCCCGACCCCTTCGGCAAAATCACCATGGCAGGCCGCGCATTTTTCAATGAACACTTCTTCGCCCATGGCCACGCTACCGCTGCCTGCAGGCAGGCCCAAACCGTCAGGGCGCACGTCGATGTCCCATGCGGCAATTTCATCGGGTTCCGCCACACGACCAAGACCCAAAGGCTCGGCCGTTACCGGCATAGCGAAACAAAGCACCATCAGCAGGCTAGGAAACCTCGACATTCTCGACCCTCCCGTCGCTTTGCAGGTGCCATGTCTGGATGCCGTTGTTGTGGTAGTTCGAATTCACCCCGCGCAATTTGCGCAGCGCGTCCTTGGTCGGCTGCACATATCCGGTACTGTCATGGGCACGGCTTTGCAGCAGCAGGGGGCGCCCGTCCCAATCGAATTCGTAATAGAACCGGTGCAGGGATTTATCGCAACTCGGCCCTGACAGGCGCGCCTTGACCCAGTTGATGCCGCCATCCAGCGTGATGTCGACCTGCGGGATGGTGCCCCGCCCCGACCACGCCAGACCGGACACCACCAGCGGCCCCTTGCCATGCAGCACCGGTGCTTGCGGGCTGGGGCTGGTGATCACCGATTTGGCATCCATTTCCCAGGTAAACCGGCGCGTGCGCCCGTCCGCCATCAGGTCGGAATATTTGCTGCTTTCCTCGCGGTGGTGCCACGGTTTGTCCCCGACCTCGATCCGGCGCAGCCATTTCACCCACATGTTGCCTTCCCAGCCCGGCACAACCAGCCGCACGGGGTAACCTTGTTCGGGGCGCAAAGCCTCGCCATTCATTTTAAAGGCGACCAGACAATCGTCCAGCGCCTTTTCCAGCGGGATCGAGCGGCTCATCGCCGCCGCATCCGATCCTTCGTCCAGCAGGTATCGCAGCGGCACGCCGGTATATTCGACATTGTGGATCATGCCGTGGGTGAATTGCACCCCGTCCATTTGCACCCCGCGCCATTCCATGCCGGAATTGGCAGCACATTCCAGAAAATATGTGCGGTTTTCACGCGGGAAACGCATCAGATCCTGCAAGGTGAACACCAAAGGACGATCCACCAGCCCGTTGATCATCAGCCGGTATTTTGCCGGATCAATCTGTGCTGCGCCGGCGTGCGAGCGCTGGAAACACAGCCCGTTCGGGGTGATGATGCCGTCCAGTTCGTGCAGGGGGGTAAAGTTGATCGCGGTATAGGCGTCGGGGGTCAGCCATTCGACTCGCCCGCGTATCACATCGGCTTCAAACGGTGATGGCATCCCGTAAGGCGCATCATCAATCGGATCACCCAGATCACGCCGCCACGGCTGCATTCCGGTGATCGCCGGATCGCCACCGGCAAGGGTGGGGCCTGCCGTCAGCATAGCCCCGCCAGCCGCCGCGCCTGCGGTTAGAAACGCGCGGCGGCTGGGGGTTTTGTCCGGCGTGTCAGGCACCCGTCACCATGACCGATTTGTTCGGATCAACATGTACCGTGCCCTTGTTCTTGATAAAGCTTTCAACCACATCAAAAATTGCTGGCCCTTCAGTGCCTTCACGCACCGATGCCCAACCGGCCACCACATAGTTTTTCGCCGGATCAATCGCTTCGCCGGTTTTCAACATGGTCATATTCGACAGACGCGACCCTTGCGGTTTGGAAACGTCGATATGATAACCCATACCGCCAACGCGCACCATGTCGCCGCCCTGCTGGTAATAGGGGTCAGGGTTAAACAGGTTGTCGGCCACGTCTTCCAGAATGATCTTGATCTGCTCGCCGGACATTTCCGAACGATAGGAATTCGGATAGCTCATCGCGGTGGCATTATACAGGTCTTCGCGGGTGATGTCCTGACCGGGCATCATGCTTGGTCCCCAGCGGAAACCGGGGCTAAGGGCGATGTCGGCCTCGCGCTCGTCAATCAGCGCGTTACAGATCAGATCATCCCATGTGCCGTTGAAATTACCGCGACGATAAAGCAGGCTGTCGGTCTTGCCGATCACCTCTTCCAGCTCGTCCTTGAAGGGCGCGCGTTCGGCCTCGAGGGCTGCAGCCATTTCCGGTTCCGCCGCAATCACATCCGAAAAGATCGGGATCAGTTTGTGGCGGAAACCCATCAGTCGACCATCGCGCACGTCCAGATCAAGGCGGGTCACGAATTTACCGTTCGATCCCGATGCAATCAGCATGGTTTCCCCGACCAACACAGGTTCGGGCAATGCGTCGTGGGTGTGGCCGGTCAGAATGATGTCGATGCCCTTGATCTTGGAGGCCATCTTGCGGTCCACGTCAAACCCGTTGTGCGATAGGCAAACCACCAGATCGGCACCGGCGGCGCGCACTTCGTCAACCATTTCCTGCATTCGCTCGTCATGGATCCCGAATGAATATTCGGGGAACATCCAGCCGGGGTTGGCGATCGGCATATAGGGGAAGGCTTGCCCGATCACGGCGATCTTGGCGCCGCCACGTTCAAAGAATTCGTAATCAACGAAGTCTTCCGAGGGTTCGTTCCATTCGTTGTCGTAAATGTTCTGCCCCATCGCAGGGAATTCCAGACCGTCGATAATCTCGCGAATTCGCTCGGACCCCAGCGTGAATTCCCAATGAAACGTCATTGCGTTGGGTTTCAGGCGGTTGAACAGGTTCACAACATCCTGCCCTTGGGTTTTCAGACAGGTGTAGGAGCCATGCCACGTATCACCACCATCCAGCAGCAGCGCATCGGGACGATCGGCGCGGATGGCATTTACCACGGTTGCAATCCGGTCAATGCCACCCATCTTGCCATAGGTTTTGGCCAATGATGTGAAATCGACATAGGTCAGGGCATAGGCCTCGGGGGTGCCGGGCTTGATGTTGAACATTTTCAGGAAATCGGCGCCCGTAACATGCGGCGGTAGACCCTTCACATCACCCAGCCCCAGATTGATTTCAGGTTCGCGGAAATAGGTCGGCTTCATCTGGGCGTGGATGTCGGTGATGTGGATCAGGGTAACATTGCCGAAGGTGTCAAAATTCAGCAGTTGATCCTGCGTTAACGCCTGTTGTGCGGCCAGTTTGGCCCAATTCCCAACGCCCGATGCGCCATAAATGGCCGAAGCCGCTACTGTTGCCTGCAAGAAATCGCGACGCGAAATCATATTGTACTCTCCCTTGGTTCACTGTCACGCAGGACCAGAGGGCAAAATGCCCTCGCGCCCCGCAAAGTTATTATAAATGGACAAACAAATAGCAATGCGCCCCGCTGGTTAGGGCGGGGCGCAATAATTAGCCTTTAGTTACGAACCGAAGGTCCGGTCACAGAAAGCCCGTTGCCGCGCGATGCGACATACAGTTCAAGATCGACAAAATCCTGGCTGCCCGGCTTGTAGGTCTCGGCACGGGTATCGCGAACACAGCCCTTGAAACGGGCATGGATGCTGTTCAGCTTGCCGTTTTTCAAACGATAGGACGGAAAGCCGTTGATCTGGCCCTGACTTAGGGTCTCGGCGCGGATCTTATCCCCGTAGTGCTGTTCGTGACAGCTGGCACAGGACAGCTCAAGCTCGCCAGTGCGGGTATAATACATCTCTTTGCCGTGCTCCCATGCCGATTGGGCAGGTCCGTCAATGGCCACATTCACGGGCATACCGCGCGATTGCGTCGAGATCAGCGCATTCATCGCTGTCATCTTGCCACCGGTGTATTTCCAGGGCTCGGCCCCCATACGGGTCGTGCGGCAATTGTTGATTTCCATCTCGATTGTGGCAACTTTACCCATGGTTTCATCCCATTTGGGATAACTGGCGCGAACACCAACCATGCTGTCCTCGGGGGCACCGTGACAGGATGCACAGGATTTGCCTTCGGTGCCGTCAACCTTGTTCCAGTTGTCCAACGCCTGTTCGACAAAGATCATACCGGGGTTTTCGAAATCATCCGATTGGACGGCCTGTGTTTCCGACGCCCGAAAACGCCAGCCGTCATAGGCGGTTGCAAGATGCGAGATACCTTCGGCCGGTTTGGCCTCGGTTACCATTTCAGTTTCGTCATTCACCACCAGATTTGCAGGCTTTGGCGCTGTTTCGGCCCAAACCGAAACAGTCCCGACTGCAAGTGCGGTAACAGCGACCAAACCAAATACGCCATTTAGCGATTTGTTTTTCATTTTAATCCTCCCTGTTGTTTTATTGTTCCCTTAGGTCGCTTCGATGGATTTGGCTGCCTCATAGACAGAGCCGTCATCATCGTACCAAGTGAACTTGAACTCGCCTGACTCAGGAACTTTGGCGTCGAACTGAAAGAATGGATTGGTCGAGATCGACGGCTCCATCGCAACTTCAACCACCTGTTGACCATTAAATTCGCAAGTAAAGCGATTAATGATCGAACGCGGGATAAGGTTGCCCTGCTTGTCTTTGCGACGCCCCGATTCCATCTTGTGGCTGATCAGGGTTTTGATTGTGATGCTTGAACCGGCTGCTGCCGATTTAGGGACTTTAACACG
The DNA here is from genome assembly GCF_965277155.1 of Profundibacter sp. Lineage (GTDB taxonomy): Bacteria > Pseudomonadota > Alphaproteobacteria > Rhodobacterales > Rhodobacteraceae > Profundibacter. Next base: position 194,175 of record NZ_CBDIBV010000014.1, on the reverse strand, counting down.
GGGTTTTACACCAGATGCCATTTTTCGTTTCCTCCTGGGGTTAGCCGCCGCAGCCGCCGATTGTTACTTTTACTGCATTCGAAGCCTGAACAAAGCTGCCGTCGGCCATCTTGGCGATTGCAACAACGTTCTGGGTTCCGGCCAACCGAATACGCATCGAAATGGACTGGGCACCGGACATCGGGCCAAAAGTCACTTCTGCAGTTTTCGGATCCGGGTTGCCTTCAGCAATAATGATGATTGCAACAGCACCGGGCGCATCGACCGCAATCGGAACGGTGTTCCCGTTTTCGGCGATTTCCGGTGTTGTCAGCGTGACACCGCCTTCGGTGGGTTCGGCACCCCCGGTAAAGGCCATCGCGGCTTCGGTTGCGGCGGATGCCTGAAACGGCAGCGCTGTTGCGGCCAACGCGCAAGCACCGATTGCCATCGCATCGCGTCTCGTTAATTCCATAAATTTTCTCCTGTTAGTCTTTACGCATCCCTTGCGGGAATTACTTCAGTGTCACCAGATACGAGACAACATCCTCGATCTGCTGCGCTTCGAGCAAAGGTCCGAAAGTATCATCGGCGGCCTTGCCGGTATAGCGCTTGCCAGGGCGGATAAATCCGTCGACCTTGTAAAAGGACGGCATGATCGTATCCGCAAAGGTGTGCTTGGCATCGGTTACGATGCCGCGGATCTGGGCTTCGGTATACCGTTCGCCCACGCCATCAAGCGACGGCCCGATTTCCCCGTGGAACGGCACATCGCTCATTTCCGTGATTTGGTGACAGGCAACGCAGTTGCCAATTTTCTTGGATCCTATCGCTTTGCGACCGGCGGCCGGATCGCCCGGCACCCCCGTCAAAGACATTGCTACGGATCCATCTTCGGCAAAGACGACTTTGCCCGGTTCAACTTCGGCTGCGGATAGTGCAGTCGTTGCTGCTATCAAGGCGGCCATGCCTAAAACAGCTGGCTTCATTATGTTTCCTCCCATTGGATTCTGTCCTCCGAACCCAAAGGGTAGAACAAAATGTCGCACCCCTGCAACATTAAATTAGCATGTGTGAATGTATCTAAGCAAGATTCTTGCGCGAAGCCCTAATAAACACAGGTAAAATCGAAGATTATAATTTTTTTGCCACGCGCGATTATTCGATGACACCTTCTTCTTTCAGCATTCTTGCGTGATATTTCTGAAATGGTTCGTCCCCGTCATAGCCTTTTTTCAGAATCCACTCCATCAGGTGCCGCGTGGTGTATTTGCCAAAGGCACCCGGCATGGTTGCGGCGGCAAATTCGCTGGCCAGATCTTCGTCGGTTTCGCCATCGCGCATGAACATCATTGTCGGGGTAAAAATAATCCCCCAGCGCGCCGCCATCTCCCGTTCGGGTAGAACCGTGCCGTCCAAATCGGTGACTTCGACATCGCCAAACAGATTCATTTGCACCACAAAAAATTTCTCGCGCAGCAGCTTGTCAATTTCCGGTTGCGGGAAAATCTCGGTGTGCATCTTGTTGCAATAGATACAGCCGCGTTGCTCCCAGATGATCAACAGGCGCTTGCCCTCCTCATTGGCTGTCACCAGATCCTCGCGGACATCCTTGAAGGTGTCTTGCAACCATGTCGGTTTATGCAAGCCGTCATCGCCCATTTCCACGGCCGCCACAGGCATTGAAACCGTCATCAAAGCCGCAAATACAAATCCGAGAAAACGCATGGGGTATCCTTTCAGTGCTAGCCGATGGTCTGGAACCACGGGAACATTTCGATCATGAAATTGGCGATAACATTCAGGGTATTGGTCACCATCAGAATAGCAAACAGGATCAGCATCAACCCCATCACTTTTTCGACATAGGCCAGATATTTACGATTTCGGGCCATCCAGCGCAGGAAAGGTTTGGCGAAAAACGCGGCCAGGACAAAGGGCGAGGTCATGGCCAGACCGAATGTCATCAGCAGCAACCCGCCCTGCATCACTGAATCTTTCATCGAGGCCAAAAACAGGATACTGGCCAACATCGGACCAACACAAGCCGACCATCCGAACCCGAAGGCCAACCCCATCACATAGGCCCCGACGATGGTTGAAGGGTCCGCCTTGCTTTCGAATTTCGCCTCGCGATACAGGAACGGCACCCGCAGGATACCCAGAAAATGCAGACCGAACACGAATATGATCGCTGCTGCCGCGTAGGTCAGTTCGGTTTTCCAAATCCGCACGGTTTGCCCTGCCGCAGTCGCCCCCATCCCTAAAAGGAAAAAGATCGTGGTTACCCCCAGCGCAAAAAACAATGCCGAGATCACCAGCCGCCTTGCCGCCCCCGGTGCGATGCTGTCGTCGCTTTGCAGTTCCGACATCGAAATGCCGGCCATGTAGCTAAAGTAAAACGGCACCATAGGCAGCACACAGGGTGAAAAGAAAGCAATCAATCCCTGCAGCAGTGCCCCGCCGAATGTCGCATCAAACATGTTGTGTTGTCCTTGTCCGCATGGTCAAAACATATTATCATATGGGAACCTCTGTAAATTCCCGTTTTCGCCTTCTTCGCGGCGGGGTGGACGGTTTTTCGCCTGTCCCGCCTGATTGCTTCGGATCATAAACCCATTTTCACCGGTTTCAAGCCGGTTTTGGGTATTTCAGGCACACCTCACCCCATGAACCCTTATCCCGGCGCCGCCAGGCCGCATTCGAACTGGACGAAGCGCTTCATGTTGTAGACCAGGTTCATCATCCCGATGCGAAATCGCGCCCGCTTCAGGCCGATGGAGCGGATCAGCTTGCCGCCCATGGAGCGCTCCTGAAAAGCGAATACATGCTCGACCCGGACCCGCACTTTCGAGCGCCTCCGGTTGGCCTTTTGCTGGCGCTCGCCAAGCGGCTTGCCGCGCCTGCCCTTGTGATGGATATGGCTGTGAAGCCCCCGCTCTTCCAGCTCGCTTTCGATCTTTTGCGAGCGATAGGCGCTGTCGGCCCACAGGTCCGATGAGGTGTTGCTCGCATCAATCAGACCGGCAAGCGCCTGGCTGTCATGCACGGCGGCATCGGTGACATCATAAGCGCGGATGAATTTGTGCCGCCGGTCGACATTGATGTGGTTCTTGTAGCCGTAATAGCTCTTGCCGTGCTTCTTCGTCCAGCGCGCATCCACGTCCTTCTGGCGCTTCTTGTGGGGTTTTTCCTCCCACTCTTCAGGCGTTTCGCCCGCCTTGATTTTCTCGTTCTCGTCCCTTTTGTTGTGCTGGCGCGGCGCCGGAACGATGCTCGCATCAACAATCTGCCCGCCCATCGCCAGATAGCCCTTTTCGCGCAGAAAGGCATCGAACTTGTCAAACAGCTCCTTCATCTTCCCGGCCCCGGCCAGCCTTTCACGGTAGGCCCAGATGGTCTTGGCGTCAGGTACGCTGTCTTCAATGCCAAGGCCGAGAAACCGCATGAACGACAGGCGGTCGCGGATCTGATACTCGATCTGATCGTCAGAGAGGTTGTAGAGCTGCTGCAAAACCATCGTCTTGAATATCAGCACCTCATCCCAAGGCGGGCGGCCAGCGTTGGATTTGCGCTGTTCGGGCGGCGTGCGCCATATGGCCTTCAGCTCGTCCCGGTAATCCTCGAACGGCACCATGTCGTTGAGCAACACCAGCGGATCACCAGATTTGTCCAGTCCCGCGTATCGGCTGGAAAGATCAAAAAATCCCATCTGACCCATGACAAAACCCCGTCGGTCGAATCATTTTCATCCTGATGACGATTCTACCCCGTCAGGCCGGATTTTGGGGGATTTTTAGAGGTTCCCATATGTCTATGTAACGCAAGGATGCCGTTTTATGCTGCGGATAATGACCCTGTTAATTGGATTGATGTTTGGTTTTTTCCTTACATCTCAGCAGGTTATCGCAGATGTTCGCCTGATGATGGTTGAACAGGACGGCTGCCCGTGGTGCGAACGATGGAAGGCCGAGATCGGGCCGATTTACCCGAAAACAGCCGAAGGACGCATTGCACCGCTGGTAAAAGTGAAAATTCACGACCCGCTTGAAAAGGGCATAACGTTAAATTCTCCACCAATCTATACACCGACATTCATCCTGTTGAATGACGGTCAGGAAGTTGGCCGGATCGAAGGTTATCGAAGTGATGAATTTTTCTGGTGGTTCATGGAAACCATGATTAAAAAGCTGCCCGAAGACCTGCAAAGGGATCCGGGCGCATGAAGTTAAGAGAACAACGCGCTGATTATTGCACACCTGCCCAAAGGACAGGTTCTGGGGGTGCTAAAAATACCGTATTCAGAGGGAACCCCTTTGTTTCGGTTAACGAAATGGCCTTTAAATGGCCAAATGACGAACCCGGGTTCTAAAGAGTAAGGAGCGTTCCAATGGAAGCGACACTAACCGGTTTTAACAACACGGCCGCCAGCAAAGACGGCGTCGATACCGATGAATTGGGCGGGCGCGCAAGCGAAGCCTCGTCTTTTCTAAAGGCCTTGGGGCACGAAGGGCGTCTGATGATCCTGTGCCATCTGTCTTCGGGTGAAAAGACGGTAACCGAGCTGGAAAAACTGCTGTCATCGCGACAGGCATCCGTCAGCCAGCAACTGGCGCGGCTGCGGCTGGAAGGGCTGGTCAAATACCGGCGTGAAGGTAAAACGATCTATTACAAGCTGGGCGATACAAAGGCCCGCCAGGCAATCGATCTGGTCTATAACCTGTTCTGCGGCACGGAACAGGAATAGCCTGCCACGCGGACGGTCACCCGACCAAACAACAGAATTCGCCAATTGAAATGGTGCTATCAACCCGTGCGGGCCTGATTTGCCCTTGCGGGTTTTTCCTTTTTCCAGAACCTTTTAGTGCAAATCCAACCGAACCGCATTCACCACGCACCCCGAACGCATTTGCGAGTGCGAACACTGCCTCGGGTTGTGCGATGAATGCACTATTCTGGTTAGATTGGATGTGCACGAGACGATTTTCCTTGAACCCCTGTGCCTGTCTGGCGCACAAATATCCTTATCCAAGAACAGACCGGAAAACCGGCACGCGGGAGGATACTATGGATTTGCTGCCATTTGGTGCTCAAGCGGCCCTTGTCGGGCTGTTTGGCGGCATTATATTGGGCCTTGCCGGGCGGATGGGCTATTTTTGTTCGCTTGGCGCCTTGGAAACTGCTGTCTATGGAGAAGACCAGACCCGTTTGCGGATGTGGGGCATGGCCCTTGGCACGGCAATCATAGGGGTTTTTACCCTGAACGCTGCCGGAATTTTCGATTTCTCGCTATCCTTCTACCATCAGGTCAAATGGAACCCGCTGGCCAGTATTTTCGGCGGTTTGCTGTTTGGCTATGGCATGGCGATGGCGGGCAACTGTGGCTATTCCGCATTGACCCGTTTTGGCGGCGGCGATTTGCGCGCCTTGGTGGTGCTGGTGGTGATGGCAATCTTCAGCTTCATCACCCTGAACGGGCCTCTGGCTGCACCGCGTCTGTTTCTAATAAAGGAAGAACCTTCCGAAGGGATCAGCTCGATCGCCTACACTTTGGGCGAGGCCACCGGTATCGCCCCCTTTGCCATCGCGCTTGCCTTTGCCACGGTGCTGATCCTGTGGGCGTTATCCTATGAAAAGCTGCGCAACAATCACGAACAGATATTCTGGTCGGTTGCCGTAGGGTTTGCCATCACCTTTGGCTTTTGGGGCACATCATACCTGAACGACATCAGTTTTGGCGAAGTGATGCCCGAAAGCTATACCTTCACTGCCCCGCTGGGTCGCACCCTGATCTGGCTGATGACGTCCTCGGCCGGTGGTCTGGTGTTTTCCGTTGGCTCGGTTTTGGGGGTGATCGCCGGTGCTTTCATCGGCTCCTCGATCAAACGCGATTTCAAATGGGAAGCCTGCGAAGACCCGCGCGAATTGGGCCGTCAGGTGGGGGGTGCGGCCCTGATGGGCATCGGCGGCGTTACCGCCTTGGGCTGTTCGGTGGGTCAGGGGCTGTCGGCGTTTGCAACACTGGCCTATTCCGGCCCTGTCACATTAGCTGCGATTGCAGCCGGCGGGTTGATTGGCCTGCGCCACCTGATTCACGGGTTCGAACCGGAATAATAACGCCGGCCAAATAGCGCCATATGCACCAGCAGGATAACGATCCAGGCCAGCACAATGGTGGTTAACGTATGGCTGAGGAAATGCCGCCCGTTTACCATCTGGTATCCCCCCATCGCCCAGCCCAGCGCCATCGCCCCCGCCAGTGCCGCCATCTGCTGTCTGCGTGTTGCCGCGATCATCACGAACAACAACAGCGCAAACCCGCCCGAGGCATGGCCCGCCGGAAAACACCGCCCCGGGGTTTCGTATTTGTTGGCTTCAAACAGCGTCACATAGGGCACAACGCCGCCGAATTCCTGTAACTGATAGGGGCAATGCACATGGGTTTCCTTTTTGCCCAGCCCGACCACCGCAGGCACCAGCAGCAGGCACAGCAGGATGAACAGATTATTGCGGGTGCGAAACCGGCGCAGGGGTTTGATCACAAACGACAGCACCAGCGCCAGCAGGATCAGGATGGCATACAGCACCAGCAATTTTTTCGGCGCGTCATAGAAAAATAACCGGATCACCGGCTGGGAATAATCCACCAGCCACGCGCCGTTGCGATACAGCAAATGCTGGAATGCCATATCCAGACCGGTGTTTTCCAACCCCAGCACCACAACAAACAGCAGCACAACAGAAACGATCAAATGCCGCACGCGATTGATGCGAATGGGGGGCTGAACCATATTAGGCCTTCTCCGGTAGACACATTGGCGATCCCGGCAGGACTCGAACCTGCAACCCCCTGATTAGAAGTCAGGTGCTCTATCCAGTTGAGCTACGGGACCAATTTCATGGCTTACTGCGAGAAAGGACGCGAAAAAGCAACCCCTAGTGGGTCCAGACGCTGCGCCGGTTGGTGGCAAAGTTTTCGCCGTAACCGCCGGGGCGGACCACCGGCTTGCGCTTGTGTGGTTCGAACACCTGCGCGTCAATACCATGCTGTTGGGCATATTCAATTGCGGCTTCTTTGGTGTCGAACTGTAACCGCACTTGTGAATCCATATCGCTAGAACTGGTCCAGCCCATCAAGGGGTCGATGCAGCGCGCGGCTTCGGGGGCAAATTCCAGCACCCATTGACGGCTTTTGGCTGTGCCCGATTGCATGGCATTTCTGGCAGGTTGGTATATCCGCGCAAGCATGATCCTGAGTCTCCGATATTCAGTTGCCCTGTTATCCCGAAAATTGGTGGCATACGCAAGCATACATTGACCTGCCTATTGCGGTTTTCGAATTTATCGGATCGCCACGCACAAACCCACCGGTAAATCACCACATCGCCTGCACCGTACTGGGAAAAACAAGCGATTGCCGATCAAGTGCTAGGGAGCGAGGGTGGGGTGGGTGTGCGCTTGATCGACAATCAGTTCTTCTGCTTGCCCCCTCACGTTAAGCATAGTTTTTCTAACTGGCAACAATAAAATACCCCTTGGGTTGTGGCTAAATGGATAAAAATCTTCCTATAGTTTTAACTATTTGATAAAACTTCCCCCCTTTTGCCTTAAAAACATGGGAAATCTTCGCTGTGCCGAACCACCCCCTTGCAGAAGAACAAAAACAGATCAAAACTGGCGGCCCAGATAGGAATCACGCCATGCAGCAAAACACCACGGAACCGCGCCGCAAAAAACTCGAAGGCGGCAAACGCTTTGTCATGCATACCGAGTTTGAACCAGCCGGCGATCAGCCAACCGCGATCAGGGAATTGAGCGAAGCCATCAATTCGGGCGAACGCAATCAGGTGCTGCTGGGCGCGACCGGTACCGGCAAAACCTTCACCATGGCCAAGGTGATCGAGGAAACACAGCGCCCCGCGATCATCCTTGCCCCGAACAAAACCCTTGCCGCGCAGCTGTATGGCGAAATGAAGGGATTCTTCCCTGAAAACTCGGTCGAATATTTCGTGTCCTTTTATGACTATTATCAACCCGAGGCCTATGTGCCCCGCACCGATACCTTCATCGAAAAAGACAGCGCCATTAACGAACAAATCGACAGGATGCGCCATTCCGCCACCCGCGCCCTGCTGGAACGCGATGATGTGATCATCGTGGCATCCGTGTCCTGCATCTACGGCATCGGCTCGCCCGAAACCTATACCGCCATGACGCAGGATCTGGTGACTGGCGAAGAATACGACCAGCGCGAAATCATGCAGGGGCTGATCGCCCAGCAATACAAACGCAATGATAACGCCTTTGCCCGCGGCACCTTTCGTATGCGCGGTGACAGCCTTGAAATCTGGCCCAGCCACCTTGAGGATCGCGGCTGGCGGCTATCCTTCTTTGGCGATGAGTTGGAAGGGATCACCGAATTCGACACCCTGACCGGCGCCAAAACCGCCACGCTGGACAAGGTGCGGGTTTACGCCAATTCGCATTACGTCACCCCGCGCCCGACCTTGCTTCAGGCCATCAAACACATCAAGGAAGAACTGCGCGTGCGGCTGGAGCATTTCAACGCCGAAGGCAAGCTGCTGGAAGCGCAGCGGCTGGAGCAACGCACGCGGTTCGATCTGGAAATGCTGGAAGCCTCGGGCTTTTGCGCCGGTATCGAAAACTACTCCCGCTACCTGACCGGCCGCGCCCCGGGTGAACCGCCCCCCACCCTGTTTGAATACATCCCCGACAACGCCATCGTTTTCGCCGACGAAAGCCACGTTTCCGTGCCCCAGATCGGCGGCATGTACAAAGGCGACTACCGGCGTAAATTCACCCTGTCCGAACACGGCTTTCGCCTGCCGTCCTGCATGGACAACCGGCCGCTGAAATTCGAGGAATGGGATGCGATGCGTTCGCAATCCATCTTTGTATCCGCCACCCCGCAAAACTGGGAGCTGGAACAATCAGGCGGCGTGTTTGTCGAACAGGTGATCCGCCCCACCGGCCTGCTGGAGCCCGTGATTGAAATCCGCCCCGTGGAAATGCAGGTCGATGATCTGCTGGACGAGGTGCGCAAAGTCGCGGCCAAGGGCATGCGCACGCTGGTCACCACCCTGACCAAGCGCATGGCCGAAGACCTGACCGAATACCTGCACGAACAGGGCATCCGCGTGCGTTACATGCACAGTGACATCGACACGCTGGAACGCATCGAAATCCTGCGTGACCTGCGGCTGGGCGCCTTCGACGTGCTGGTCGGCATCAACCTGCTGCGTGAAGGTCTGGATATACCCGAATGTGGTCTGGTCGCCATTCTGGATGCGGACAAAGAGGGCTTCTTGCGCTCGGAAACCTCGCTGGTACAGACCATCGGGCGTGCGGCACGAAATGTCGAGGGGCGCGTGATCATGTATGCCGACCGGATCACCGGCAGCATGGAGCGTGCGATGAAGGAAACCGAACGCCGCCGCGCCCGCCAGATCGCCTATAACGAAGAACACGGCATCACGCCCGCGACGGTGAAAAAGAATATCGGCGACGTGTTGTCAGGGCTGTATGACGGCGACACCGACATGTCCCGAATCACCGCGACCGTGGACAAACCGCTGATCGGCGAGAACCTTGCAACCCATCTGGAGGCATTGCGGAGCGACATGCGCAAAGCCGCTGAAAATCTGGAGTTCGAAGAAGCTGCCCGCCTGCGCGACGAAGTGCGCCGTCTGGAAGCGGTGGAACTGGCCATCGCCGACGACCCGCTAGCGCGGCAATCCGCTGTCGAGGCCGCAAGCGCAGCCGGAGGGCGGTCAACGGCGGGTAAGGCGGGGAGTAGCCGGAAGTGGGGGAAGAGGTAGAGCACTGGTGTAGGGTGGGCGGTTCTGCGGCGCAGCTGCAGTTCGCCCACCACAGGTTCGCCCACCACCCCACCATTTGACATCCCCCGCCAAATCCCCAATACTCTCGCTCGGACGCACACCCCAACCGGACGATACCCAATGCTCAAATACCTCGCCCTTCCCGCCCTTGCTATCCTTGCCGCCTGCGCCACCCCGCAGGAACAGTGTATCAACACCGCCAGCAGTCAGGTGCGCACGATGCAAACCCTGATCAGCACCACCCAAGGCAACATCGCCCGCGGCTATGCCATCCATCGCAGTCAGGAACCCTACGAGGTGATCGATACCTGCTATGATGCGGATGGCAAACCCTACAATTGCTTCCACACCGAATACCGCACCAAAGAAACCCCCGTCACCATCGACGTGGCCGAGGAACGGCGCAAACTGGCGCAATTGAAACGCCGCCTGCCCGCCGAAAGGCGCAAGATGGACGCGGCAATCGCGAACTGCCGCATCCAGTTTCCGGAATAACCGTAGGGTGGGCGGTTCTGCGGCAAAGCCGCAGGTTCGCCCACCGCTACCTTATCATCCCGCCCTATCGCAGCACATGCACCGCACATTTGGAATACCGCACAACCCGTGCAGCGGTCGAGCCAAGGAAGAAATCCTGCAACCCCGGTTTATGCGAAGCGATAACGATCAGATCGACATTGTTGCTATTGGCATGGTCCACAATCGCGCTGCCCGGGTGGCCCATGATCACACGGGTATCAATGCTTTCGTCCCCACCGGCATCCGATTGCAGATTTTCCAGAGTTTCCTGCCGGTTCTTCTCCAATTGCCCCTCGGGCATATAGGTTGCAATATAACCGGGGATCGGCTCGATCACACTGAGCAGGGTAATCTTGCCGCCATCGGCCAGCAGGGCTTTGGCAATGCCAATGGCCTCGGCCGGATCATGGCCGTGGTCAAGTGCGACGGGTACGATGATGTTTTTATACATGAGGACGTCTCCTTTATTGTTCGCCCGCATTATAGCAATCCGCCACATCCTGTTGCCATGATGCACATCAACCGTGAATCCCGTCCGGATTAACACCTTGTTTACCATTTTCGCGGCACCCTGTCGGCGGGGCGGATCAGAGCGAGGGTTAATAAATGCGTATCTTGTTGATATTTAGGGAACCTCTGTAAATTCCCGTTTTCGCCTTCTTCGCGGCGGGGTGGACGGTTTTTCGCCTGTCCCGCCTGATTGCTTCGGATCATAAACCCATTTTCACCGGTTTCAAGCCGGTTTTGGGTATTTCAGGCACACCTCACCCCATGAACCCTTATCCCGGCGCCGCCAGGCCGCATTCGAACTGGACGAAGCGCTTCATGTTGTAGACCAGGTTCATCATCCCGATGCGAAATCGCGCCCGCTTCAGGCCGATGGAGCGGATCAGCTTGCCGCCCATGGAGCGCTCCTGAAAAGCGAATACATGCTCGACCCGGACCCGCACTTTCGAGCGCCTCCGGTTGGCCTTTTGCTGGCGCTCGCCAAGCGGCTTGCCGCGCCTGCCCTTGTGATGGATATGGCTGTGAAGCCCCCGCTCTTCCAGCTCGCTTTCGATCTTTTGCGAGCGATAGGCGCTGTCGGCCCACAGGTCCGATGAGGTGTTGCTCGCATCAATCAGACCGGCAAGCGCCTGGCTGTCATGCACGGCGGCATCGGTGACATCATAAGCGCGGATGAATTTGTGCCGCCGGTCGACATTGATGTGGTTCTTGTAGCCGTAATAGCTCTTGCCGTGCTTCTTCGTCCAGCGCGCATCCACGTCCTTCTGGCGCTTCTTGTGGGGTTTTTCCTCCCACTCTTCAGGCGTTTCGCCCGCCTTGATTTTCTCGTTCTCGTCCCTTTTGTTGTGCTGGCGCGGCGCCGGAACGATGCTCGCATCAACAATCTGCCCGCCCATCGCCAGATAGCCCTTTTCGCGCAGAAAGGCATCGAACTTGTCAAACAGCTCCTTCATCTTCCCGGCCCCGGCCAGCCTTTCACGGTAGGCCCAGATGGTCTTGGCGTCAGGTACGCTGTCTTCAATGCCAAGGCCGAGAAACCGCATGAACGACAGGCGGTCGCGGATCTGATACTCGATCTGATCGTCAGAGAGGTTGTAGAGCTGCTGCAAAACCATCGTCTTGAATATCAGCACCTCATCCCAAGGCGGGCGGCCAGCGTTGGATTTGCGCTGTTCGGGCGGCGTGCGCCATATGGCCTTCAGCTCGTCCCGGTAATCCTCGAACGGCACCATGTCGTTGAGCAACACCAGCGGATCACCAGATTTGTCCAGTCCCGCGTATCGGCTGGAAAGATCAAAAAATCCCATATGACCCATGACAAAACCCCGTCGGTCGAATCATTTTCATCCTGATGACGATTCTACCCCGTCAGGCCGGATTTTGGGGGATTTTTAGAGGTTCCCTTTATTTTGTTTCTGCCGACCCTTGCCCATGCAGGGGCCTGGCCCCGCGACAAAGGCGAGCTGTTCCTGTCCTTCGCAAACGAAATATCAACAGCCCCGCAAACCCGCTATGCAACCGGAACATCCCTATATGCCGAATACGGGCTGACCGATCGGCTGACGGTCGGGTTTGACGGAACCCTGGGGGCAACCGGCACCCCGTCCGAGGGGTATCTGTTCCTGCGCACCCCGCTGGGCAAGGCCGATCGCCCTGCCCGTCTGGCGGTCAGTTTCGGGCTGGGGGTGAAAAGCATCCCGAACCCTTGGGGCACCACAACCAATCAGAAACTGGCCAAAATAGGTGCCTCTTGGGGGCGCGGGTTGCAACGGGGCTGGCTGGCAGTCGACATGTCGGCGGCCTGGGTTCTGGACAGTTCAATCACCGTGCCCGGACAATCCGGCGCCACCTACAAGGCTGATTTTACATGGGGGATGAAACCATCCGAGCGTATCATGCTGATCTGGCAGTTGCAAACCGGCAAGGTCCCCGATGCCTCTGCCTACGCCAAATTCTCGCCCTCGCTGATATGGCAGATGCGGCGTCAAAAAGGGACGCATATCGAGATCGGGTTTGTTTACGGTTTGACAGGGGATGACAGCCAAAACCTGAAGCTGGGGTTCTGGAAACGGTTTTGAAACCTTGAAATGACGGGCTGGGAACGCTAGAAATCAGGTTTTTCAGCAGGTCCAGCCCATGCCAGAGGCACCCGACACATCGACCAACAACAACCATGACCTTGTGTTGTCATACCACAGGGTGCGCCGTGCGCTGGGGATATTGGGGGTGTTATTGCCACTGATGCTGATCATCGGGGGCTTGCTGTCAAATGCGCGACTGGAACCGTCCATCAGTGATTTCTACCACACAAAACTGCGCGACATCTTTGTCGGTTGCCTGTTTGCCATCGGTATCTTTCTGGTGTCCTACAAAGGGTATAAACGCAGGCCGAACGAGCGGGTTTCGGATGATCTGGTTGCGACAACCGCAGGTATTGCCGCCTTTGGTGTTGCGCTGTTTCCGAATGAAAGCGATGCCATTGAAACCGTTTCCCAACAGGCACTGGGACTGAATATCAGCCCGCTGTTCCACTATTCCAGCGCAACGGTGTTTTTCGTCTGTCTAGCCATATTCTGCTATGTGCAATTCCCGAAAACCGCCAGACCCGTGCGCCGCCGGATATACATCTGGTGCGGTCATATCATAGCCGTTTCCACCGTGCTGATTTTGCTCTTTTCCTATTTCAAACTAAAAGGTAGCCCTGAAATGCAAAGCCTGGTCTCTGACTGGAAAATCATCTTCTGGATCGAGGCGATAGGCATCTGGGCCTTTGCCTTTTCATGGCTGACCAAGGGCAAGGCCGATCTGGCCCTGCGCTCGCTTAAACGGTCTCAATCGTAGGACGCCACCACGTCATACATCACCGGCTCGAACCCTTTGCACAGCTCGTTGATCTTGCGATTACGCCGCCGCATTTCGGGGGTGCGCAACATGGCCTGAAAATCCTCGCGGTTTTGCCATTGGGAATAACTGCAGATGCGGGTCTCGGCGTCGTTCACATGGATCGCCCCGCCAATAAATCCGTGCTGTTTGCGGATCACCTCGTCATAGGCTTCCTGCAGCAATTCCTGCAAATCGGCACAGGTTCCCGGGGTGACATCGAATGTGGTGATCACAGTTTGCGGCGCGCCGCCTTTGGTAATATTTGGCATATGTATTCCTCCGCCTAAGGGTTATCCATCTTTTGGTTCGATCACGGTCAAACCCAGCATACGCCAAACCTGCATCCCGCCGCGATAGTAAAATATCTTATCAGCCGGATACCCCGCCCCAATCATCGCACGGATCGCTGTCGGGGATTGCCCGCACCACGGCCCATTACAGAACAATGCCACAGGTTTGGCATCATCACAAATCCATCCGTCGAAATCCGGCTCGCATCCCAGTTCATCCAGCCGGTCGGATATTTCCGTATAGGGAATATGCAGTGCGCCCGGGATGGTGCCGTTATAATACCATTTGGCAACACGACTATCGACAACAACCGCGTCATCGCGTTGCAGCATATTCATGATCTCCAACTCGCCAATGGTTGCCACCCCTTCGGCGGGTGATATTGGCTGGATGCAAAACAAAGGGCATGGGCGGGATGTCTTGGCCCAATCACCGGTTAGATGATTGTCATTATCCTGAACACGGCCGATTTCCACCGCACCGGCACCGGTTTCAACCGTGACCGTAGCAACATCAGGCCGGATATTCACCGGCTTGCCCCCCGCCATCGCGACCGCTGGCAAGGCCATTACCGCCCCCAGAACCATCCCCTTCAATACCCGCATATCATCCTCCAAATTATCCACGCGCCACAAAGCTGCGCCAGTCGGGCAATCAGGTCAAGCAAACACATGAAAACGGGGCACATTTCTGTGCCCCGCTTGCAAAGTCAAAAAATACCTTTGGAATTACAAAGGCCGGTCCACCCGCGCTGTTACCTGAACCTTGCCACGACAGGCCACCGGCCAATTCAGCCAAACCTCGTCAAAATTGGCCCCTTTGGTACGCTCGGAATAAGGCATCACATCCACCCGCGTTGCCGTGCCCGAGGTAATCTGCCCATCCGCCACAATAGCAGTCACCCGCCGCGCCAATCCGCCAAACGGCAGATGCGGGGCAAAGGGCACCTTCCATGTCGTCGCATTGGTGTTCTGGCTGAACTCGACCGTGGTCGGGCTTTGCACCCGTTCGTTCACACCGTGAAACGTATTGCCATCAAACAGGATATTGCGGAATGACCAGTAATCCAGATCGGCATGCGTCGTATCCACCCTGTCCGCCCGCGTGATCGTCCCCGCAACGGAACGGAACGAATTGCCTGTGATGGTAAGCCCGTCGATTGTGTGGCCTGTTCCGTAAGGGGTAACCACAATCCAGCTAAACCAGTTGGCCGCATCACTGGCCATGAAAATATTGTCTGTAACCGTCAGCCCGCCAAAGGAATACCCGGATACCAGATCGGGGTTGGCATCATGTTCGTTCGTCATCTCGATAAATGCGTTGTCGACATAATTGCCATCGACAATCGTATTCACAGTCCGGCTGGTAAACACCACCCCGGCGGTGCGCAGACCGGCGGTTTCATTGTCGCCCTGATACCAGTGGTTGCCGGTCATGATCGTGCCAGTGCCCCCAATCACCGCGAAATGGGCGAAACGGTGCACCTGATTGTTGCGGATTTTCGCGTCGTTCTTGTTCACATTCAGCATCACCGTGGTGCGATCCTGTGCCCGCAATCCCATTTCGTTCGACAAAAACTGGTTGCCATCAATGTGAATATCCTGACAACCAATCCCCGCCGAGGTAATCCCCCGGTCCTTCGGTCGCGAAATACTACTGCTGCGGATCTGGAACATCCGGCCATCCATCGGCAGCATAACCCCGCTGGCATCGCCATTGCACAGCAGTTCAACCTCTTCCAATTCAAACCGGCTCATCTTGACGAACCCGCCAAAATCCAGCGCGTATTTGAACCGCTTGAACGTATAGGTCTGCGTCCCCGCCGCCCCGAATAATGCATGGTTCAGCGTCACAGTGCCCGCGCCGATATTCACAGCACGCACATAAACCTCGCGGCCGACACCAGCACCTTCCACCAGTGAGCCGACCTTGATATTGGCCACATTCGCAACCGCTGTCAGGGTTTTTGGATCCGCCGCAGAATAGGTCGCGGTTGACGTCACCACATCCGTATCCCACGCAGGTCCGGCAATGATATTGAACTGCCCGTTATGCAGCACCCGACGCGATTCAAAGGTATCGCGGTTGGCCACCGCCGCCTGCACATCAATCGGCGCGGTCAGCTCCACCCGACGCCCGCCCATATCCAAAGATTCATGGTCGGAATAGTTTAGCAGCGTTTGCAGCGCTTTCTTGATCGCCAGTTCCTCGTCACCAAAGGCGTTTATATAAGTTGGCAGATCGAAATTCTTGCGCAGCACCAGCCGCTTGGCAACCGGCATCGTCACCGTGCCTTCAAACCGCACAGGGTTTTCAAAGGTCACGTGATCCGCCAGATAATAGGTGCCCGCAGAAATCAATACACGCCGCCCGTTCGCAGCCGCATCCGCCGCCTCGAACGCGGCCTGATCGTCGGTCACGCCGTCACCAATCGCCCCGTAATCCTTGACGTCGACCCAATCCATCATATCGCGCAGGAACGCGCCGGTGATGTCCTCGATCTGGAAATCGTCAATGCGGATCACCCCGCCGGTCGGCCCCGTCAAATCCAGCCCGAAATGCCCGTAAACCGGCGCGCTGCCCCATTGCATGTCCACACCGTTGCGCGCACCCGTGCCGACAATCGCCGAAACGGTCACCACCTCGCCATAAGAGGTCAGCGTCACACTTGGCCCGACCTCGACCAGTCCCGGCACATGATTGTCAGCCGCATCCCCGGCCCAACCGGCTATGCGCACATCCATCAGGTTGCCGCTCATCGCCTTGACCTTGACGGTGATGCGCAAATAGCACCCCGGCAGGATCGGCGTCTGCCCCATATAGCGCAGCTTTTGTGTGGCCGTGGTTTTCTCCAGCTCCAGACAGCCGGAAAAATCAGCATCCGCTGGCACAAAGGCCGCATTGGCCGCCCCCGCATATGTATCCTGCCCCGCCAGCCCGTCCTGACTGGACCAGACATTCAACCCGCTGGCAAACTCTGGCGGTGTAAAAACCAACCCGTCGGTGATCGCTTTGTTCATCCTAACCCCTTTCCACATATCCGGAAGCGCGCGCTGACATACAGCACCGCGAATGGGGCCACTGGCCGCCATCAATCCGCTCAAATTTCAGTTGTTTCTTGAAAGTCCGGACCCTTTGGCCCGAATTGGGGATAGATGTATCAAAGCAGGGTTAATCAGCCTTAACCATTGCGTTCGGTAGGGTGCAATTGCAGGATCAGCTCGGAATTTTCCGCACCGCAATTGCCTGTTTCAGCAAAGCATTATTACATTGACCTTCCCGAGCGTCCTCGAATGCCAAAACTTCATAACTGCTGTCAAAATATTCAGGCAGTTCCCCCGGTCGCAACAGATAATTAGGGTTGAAATCCTGTGACCCATTCCGGGGGTCGGCCATGAAAGTATCAATCACCAGTATCCCGTCACCGCGCAAAGCCTGTGCCAGTTTCGGGATCAGTGGGCGATTCAGATAATTGGTGACAACAATCAAACCATAATTTTCTTTAGGCGGGGAATAATCCTCAAGATCAACAGCTTGGCAATTTACCTTACCAACCCCTGAAATCTGCTCCGCATGGTCCTGTAACCGCTGCAACCCCACCGGTGAAATATCCAGCGCATCCACCATAAACCCGTGTTCCGCCAGAAACAGCGCATTGCGCCCTGTGCCACAGGCCACATCCAGCGCCCGCTTTTCCGGTGCCTTGTCATAGAAATGCTTCAGCATGAAGCTGGCTTCACCCTTTTCAATCAGGTGATCACCATTGCTATATTTCGCGTCCCACTTCAGCCGGTCTTCTTGTGCCATTTACGCAGCCCTAAACCAATCCGCCCGCCAGCGCCTTTTCAATCAGCACCACAGTTTCATCCACACCGTATAACGCGATGAACCCGCCAAAACGCGGCCCTTGGGACGCCCCCAGAAGCACCTCGTATAGCGCCTTGAACCAGTCGCGCAGCGGCTCGAATCCGTGTTCCTTGCCCACCGCAAACACCATGGATTGCAGCGCATCGCCATCCAGACCACCGTCCCACGCCTTCAGACGCTCCAGCAAATCCTGCATCGCGGCGCGTTCCTTATCGTCGGGCAGACGATAGGTTTTCTGCGGCTTCACAAAGTCGTTGTAATACTTCACTGCATAGCCCGCTGCGGCATCCAGATCGGCATGGGTTTTTGGGCTGGCATCCGGCGCATAGCGCTTGATAAACCCCCACAGGGCGTCCTTGTCCTCGGCCGCGGCAACGCTGGCCAGATTCAGCAACATCGCAAAGGGCACCACCATTTTGCTTTCGGGCGGATTGCCCTCGTGCAAATGCCAGACAGGATTGTTCAACTGCGCCTTCAGATCCTGCGCCGGATAGGCCCGCAACTGCTGGTGATACTCATCTACCGCTTTGGGGATCACATCGAAATACAGCCGCTTGGCGGTTTTCGGTTTCAGATACATGAAATACTGCAAGGATTCGGGCGGCGCATAGGCCAGCCATTCTTCCATCGTCAGACCATTGCCCTTGGATTTGGAAATCTTCTGGCCCTGCTCGTCGTTGAACAATTCATACGACAAGCTGACAGGAGGCCGCCCGCCCAGTGCCGCACAAATCTTGCTGGATTGCGTCACACTGTCGATCAGATCCTTGCCCGACATTTCGTAATCGACCCCCAGCGCGGCCCAGCGCATGCCCCAGTCAGGCTTCCACTGCAATTTCACATGGCCGCCGGTCACGGGCACTTCGACCCGCTCTCCATCCGGTTCCTCATAAACAATTGTGCCTTTTTCCACATTGCGCTCCAGCGTCGGCACCTGCAGCACATGGCCGGTCTTGGGCGAAATCGGCAGGAACGGCGAATAGGTCGCCTGCCGCTCGGCCCCCAGTGTCGGCAACATGATCTCCATGATCTTGTCAAACCGCTCCAATGCTGTCAGCAGAGCTTCGTCAAACTTGCCGCTTGTGTAATAATCCGTGGACGATGCAAATTCATACTCAAACCCGAAACCATCCAGAAATGCACACAGCCGCGCGTTGTTGTGCTGGGCAAACCCCTCGTGCGTGCCAAACGGATCGCGCACCCTGGTCAGCGGCAGGTTCAGATCCTCGGCCAGCATTTCCTGATTGGGCAGATTACCGGGCACCTTGCGAAACCCGTCCATATCGTCGGAAAAACAGATCAGCTTGGTTGGTATATCGCTTAACGCCTCGAACGCGCGGCGCACCATCGTTGTGCGCGCCACTTCGCCAAAGGTGCCGATATGCGGCAGCCCCGACGGACCATAGCCGGTCTGGAACAAAACAAACCCCTTTTCCGGCGTCTTGCCGTTCAGCCGTTTCAAAACGCGGCGTGCCTCTTCAAAGGGCCAGGCTTTGGAATTCATCGCGGCTTCACGCAGTTCGGACATTTGTTTCACTTTCTCGGCAGGTTTTGGGCAATTACACCCGTCTTTGCAAACGTCCCTATTGCCCTGCCCCGCCCGCGTCAATATTCTGACCCCGCAGAATACCCCATATTTAGGATTATATCGTGAACCAGATCCCACATTCGCTGACCCCGCAGGATTGCCTTGTCGCCGTGATGATCGCCGTATCGGCCTCGGATGAAAACATCCGCACCTCGGAACTTGTGACCATTCAGGCCATCGTCAACCACCTGCCGGTGTTTGCGGGCTATGATATGGATCGCGTGAAAACGGTCTCGCAAACCGTGTTCGACCTGTTTGGCGAAGAAGACGGACTGGATGCCCTGTTCGGCCTGATCCGCAATGACCTGCCCGAACGGCTGTATGAAACCGCCTATGCGCTGGCCTGCGATGTGGCCGCCGCCGACGGGCAACTGAAAGAGGCCGAACTGCGCCTGCTCGAGGAAATCCGCTACGAATTCAACATCGACCGCCTGCACGCCGCCGCGATCGAGCGCGGTGCCCGCGCGCGGCATGTGATGCCGTAACCTTACGTCCCGTACAAAGTCGCCCATCTTTCAATCAGCGCCTGCTGCAATCGCTTGGCCGCCTTGTTCCACGACTTGGCCCCTTGCGGCGCCTCGCGGTCCGATTTGGCCACCCCTGCGCGGCGTCTTTCGTCGGCCATGAACATTGCAAATGCCAGTTGTGTGCCATCCGGCGCGGTCACATAGCCCGCCAGGTTCGACACAAAATTCAGTGTCCCCGTTTTGGCATGCACCTTGATCGGGTGCTCCTTGATCACCCGCCCGTTCGCATCCCGCAACGCAATCGGTTTCAGCAAATGCGCCAGTGACCCGTTCGGCCCCTGCCGCACCAGCGCCGACACCATATCCCCCGCCGTCAGCCGCGAACCCGTGCCCAATCCGGAATGGTCCACAAACTTGGATTTGCGCGCCCCTGTATGGCTGACCGTCCAATCCGTCATCTTCTTGGCCGATGCTTTTAGCGACCCACCAGTGCCCCCGCGCGCCGCACTTGCGGTCATGCCAATCGCTTCGGCTGTCATATTGTTTGAAAACTTCAGCAAAGCTTTCAGCAAAACTTGCAACTCGTCGCTTTTGTGTTCCACCAGAACCGTGCCTTTGGTGGCTCCCTTGGCCTCAACCGCACGCGGCAGGCTTATCCCCTGCGACCGCGCCATGGTCTGAAAAACCTCGGCCGCATACAGGTGTGGTTTTCGCACAGGCAACCAGCGGCTGCCATTGCGCCCCAACGCGCGCCGTGCCACGGTCCAATTGTCTACCCCGCCGGAATCCTTGTAGGTGTAGATCGGCAAATCCCGATCCACCACACGCATTTTGGCAATCCGCACGCTGGGGCGATATTTCTTGGTCCGCGCATCCATCGCTACATCATAGCCGCTGGCGCTGCGTTTCCATTCAAAATGCACACGGTTGAAATTCAGGTTCAACCCGCAAACCGCCGGATTGTATCCCAGATAATCCGGCTGGCTTTTGTCAATCTGCTTGATAAAGGGCAGCGCGCTGGAATTCACCTTGAACTTGCCCGAAACCTCGTGCACCCCCGCCTGTTTCAACGCCGCCGCCATATCTGCCAGATCATCTGTGTCCAGCGTCGGGTCACCCCCGCCCACCAGCACCAGATCCCCTTTCAGGCGCCCGTTCACCACCGGCCCTGTCGCCATCAACCGCGTCTTGAACCGAAAACCAGCGCCCAGCGTATCCAGCGCATAAAGCGATGTAATCGTCTTGGTCACACAGGCAGGCGGTTGCGGCAGCACCGGATTGGCGGCTTCCAAAATCAACCCCGTCTTGGCATCTGCCACCACAAAGGCAACTTTGCCCCCCAACCGCGCCGCCGCGATCAGGGCGTCGGCCCCCTTCACCGCCCGTTTATGAAAATCCCCGGCCCGTGCTGTTGGCCGGATCGAAACCCTGGGCGCACCCCCCCATGCCACATCCGCTGCACTGGCCAGCAAAGCCCCCAGAATAAACCGTCTTGAAAATTGACCCTTCATAAAGGGGATATAAACAAACCCTCATACCAAGAACAATACAGATTTGCGTTACGGTGATTAAGTGTCCAAAAACAAAGAGGTTTTTGCAAAATACTTTGCTATTAAACTGCAATCGCGGCGAAGCATCCGCCGCGATTGTTTAGTGAGCGGTCTACTTTACAGTAATTTCCGTCCACATACCGGCGGCATAATGGCCAGCAATGTTGCAATACAGAACATATGTTCCCGGTTCCAGCGTCACCGTCAACGCGCCTTTTTCACCTGCCGGCAGTTCCGATACTTCACCTTTGCTGCCCGCGGCTTCTTCATCCACACGCATTGCATCGGTATCATAAGGCAAAGTCCCGTCAGGCCCTGACAGCTTGGTCACAACCATTTCATGCTCGGAATCTGTAGAAGCGTTAATAACATCAAAAAGACCTCTGCATAACATCGGGATTCCCCCGGGTTGGCCGTTTTGGTAAGCTAGCCGGGAAATCTCTGGGGTGAATAGATGGACCTTTTCCTGCACGAAGCGGCGGCACGGATCGGCGCGGATGACGTTCTGTCGAAGATCGACGCGCTGATGGATTGGAACTCGTTTTTGCCGATCCTGCGGCGCGGTCTGGGGCGCTCGGGGATCGGGCCTCAGGGCTATGATCCGCTGGTTCTGTTCAAGTGTCTTCTGGTTGGCCAGTGGCACGGGCTGAGCGACCCGAAGCTGGAGCGGGCCTTGAAGGTGCGGCTGGATTTCATGCTGTTCTGCGGGCTCGATCTGCACGCGTCGGTGCCGGATGAGACGACCCACTGCCGGTTCCGCAATGCGCTGGTCCGGGGTGGCGTTTACGATGAGCTGCTGGCCGAGGTCTGCCGCCAGATCGAGGCGCATGGGCTGAAGCTGAAAGAGGCTGAGGCGGCGATCATTGATGCGACCCTGATCGCGGCGGCGGCGCGCCCGCGCACCCATATCGACGCCCCGCAGGACCGGGCAGAGGACGGGGCAAGGGAAGGGACGCCGGATGATCCGCCCGAGGTCTCACCCGACGGGGCACAGCTGCATTTCAGCGCCGACCCTGATGCCCGCTGGGTCAAGAAGGGCCGCAAGAGCACGCTCGGCTACAAGGGCTTTGCCCGCTGCGACGAAGAGGGCTTTATCGACAAGGTGCACACCACGCCCGCCAATGCCGCCGAAAGCCCCGAATTCGCCACCATGATCGCGGGCGCAAAGGCGCAGCGGGTGCTGGCCGACAAGGCCTATGCGAGCAAGGCCAACCGCCAGATGCTGCGCGGCAAATACCGCGACGGCATCCTGCGCAAGGCAGCGCGCGGCCGCCCCCTGCGGCAATCGGAGAAACGCTTCAACCGGCTGATTTCGAAACGCCGCTTCCGCATCGAGCAGACTTTCGGCACGATGAAACGCCTCTTCGGCCTGCAGCGGGCGAGATATTTCGGGCGCGCCAGGGTGCATGCCCAGATGGTCATGGCCGCCATCGCGCAAAACCTGCTCAAGGCCGCAAACAGGATCACCCTCAACCCGCAAACCCCCGCAATCGCATAGCCCCAAACCCCGCCACCCGTCTGTCCGCCGGACCCGCAGGGGCGCAAGGTGGGCGGCCGAAATCTTGCTTCAACCGAAAGCCATGGCCTCATGCAGAGGTCTTTTCAGTGTTAAACATCAGGCGGTCGTCCCGAATTTACTTGTCTGTTATCAATGATTTCGCAGCTTCACGCGCTACATCGGTCACTTTGTCCGCCGACAACATCCGCGCAATTTCGTCAATCCGCGCCAGATCATCCAGCGGCACGACCGCCGAAGTGGTCTGCCCCTTTGCCACCCGCTTTTCCACCCGCCAGTGATGCGCACCACGTGCCGCCACCTGCGGCGAATGGGTAACGACCAACACCTGTGCGCCATCCGCCAGTGCGGCCAGACGCCGTCCGACAGCATCCGCCGTTGCCCCGCCCACGCCGCGGTCAATTTCATCGAATATCATCGTAATACCGCTGGTTTGTGCGGTCAGACAGACCTTCAGCGCCAGCAAGAACCGCGACAGCTCCCCGCCCGAAGCAATCTTGTTCAACGGTCCCGAGGGCGCACCGGGGTTGGTGGCCACGGTGAACACCACCGCATCCTGCCCGTCCGGTCCGGCATCGGTTGCGGTAATATCCGTGGTAAAAACCGCACGTTCCATTTTCAGAGGGGCCAGTTCGGTGGCCATTGCCTTGTCCAGCGCCCGCGCCGCTTTTTGGCGTTTGGCTGTCAGTTTGGCGGCCATTTTGCCGTAGGTTTTTTCCTCGGCTACAAGGGCTGCCCGCAGGTCTGCAACATTCCCTTCACCCTGATCCAGCGCTGTCAGTTTTTCGCGCAGGGTATCGGCAAACCCGCCCAGTTCATCGGGCAATACCTCGTGCTTGCGGGCCAATGCGCGAATGGCAAACAGACGTTCTTCGGTGTGTTCCAACTCGGACGGATCAAATGCCAATGCCTCAAGCGTTGCCTCGACCCCGGCCTGCGCTTGGCCCAATGCATCCTGTACCCGTATCAAAGCCTCAAGCGGGTCGGTCAGCCGCCCCTCGGCCTGATCCGCCGCACCTTCCAGCCAGCGGGTGGCATCATTCACCAGCCCCTCGGCCCCCTCGTAGCCGATCGCAGCAAAGGCTTTGGACACATCTTCGCGGATACGTTCAGCCCCTTGCATCATACGACGTTTGGCATCCAGCGCGGCCTCTTCCTGTGGCTGCGGGTCCAGCGTGTCCAGTTCAGCCACCGCGTGACGCAGGAACTCTTCTTCCTTGCGCACCTCTGCTAGAGCAACCTCGGCCTGTTCTAACGCCTTTCGTGCGGCACCAACTGCCCGCCATTGCCGCCGTAAATCATCCAAATCTTTGGAATGATTGCCATAATCATCCAGAAGGGCCATATGTCCGCGCGGGTTCAGCAAGCCACGGTCGTCAAACTGGCCGTGCAATTCCACCAATGTATCCGACAACGCGCGCAACACTTCACCAGAACAGCGCCGGTCATTGACCCACGCAGTTTTGCGCCCGTCTTTGGTGTTTACCCGCCGCAGGATCAGCTCGTCCTCGACCGGTAGACCCGCCTCTTCCAGCACGGTCCGCGCTGCGTGGCCATCGGGCAGATCGAACACCGCCACCACTTCGCCCTGATCGGCACCGTTGCGCACCAGTTCGGCCCGCCCGCGCCAGCCCAGCACAAAACCAAGCGAATCCAGCAAAATGGATTTCCCCGCGCCGGTTTCACCGGTCAACACGTTCAAACCCGGTTGAAACGCCAGTTCCAGCCGCTCGATAATCAGAATGTCGCGAATATCAAGGCTTCTAAGCATAGGTTCCCCGATCTTGCCCGATCAGAGCCATTCGCCCTTGATCATCTGCCGGTAAATCGTTGCCAACCAGTTCTTGCCGCGCACCTTTGGCTCCAGACCCTTGCCAGTCAACAGGCGGTAACTATCCTTATACCACTCGGTCGATTTGAAGTTGTGGCCAAGAATCGCCCCGGCGGTCTGGGCCTCATCATCCAATCCCAGCGACAGATAGGCCTCGACAAGTCGATGCAGCGCCTCGGCGGTGTGTGATGTGGTCTGGAATTGTTCAACCACGACCCGAAACCGGTTAATCGCAGCGGTGAAATGCCCGCGCTTCAAATAATAGCGACCAATTTCCATTTCCTTGGCGGCCAGATGGTCAAACGCCAGATCGAATTTAAGAATCGCTGAGCGCGCATAATCACTATCGGGATAGCGTTCAATCACGGTGCGCAGGGCCTGCAATGCCTGAAAGGTCAGGCCCTGATCACGGCCAACATCGTCGATCTGGTCGTAATAGGAAATTGCCAGCAGATATTGCGCATAAGCGGCGTCTTCGTCGGCGGGATAGAAATCAATGAAACGCTGTGCGGCGGCACGGCTTTCTTCATATTTCCTATCCTTGTGAAAGGCGAATGCCTGCATGATCAAGGCGCGTTTGGCCCATTCCGAATAGGGATACAGGCGCTCGACCTCGCCAAACAGTTTGGTGGCTTCAGTCGCTTTGCGCTTGGTCTCCAGTTCGAATTCGGCGCGTTTGTACAATTCTTCGGCGCTGTAGGATTCAAGGGGACGCTCTTTTGCGCGATTGCCCCCTTTACCAGAGCAGCCTGCCGTAATGGCCAAAGCAGCCATCATTCCGATCAGAACCAAGCGTGTTTTACCGCGTGCCATTCCCCGACTACCCCGTCATATGCCTGTACGGACCGCTTTGGTCCCAATTACTTCGACTCTGTCTAGCACAGAAAAATCCGGTGCAAAACGCCTTAACGACGTTTTTTCATCGCTTGTTTATGGGATTACACAGAGGCGGGCAAATCGGCGCGGTGAACACCAACGCCAGGCAGGCGCGCGGCAAGCGTTTCATCGCATTCTACCATGCGATAAGCGCCCGGTGTGGCGAACAGTTTGCGTAACAATTTGTTGGTCATCGCATGACCTGCGCGAACGCCTGTATAACGGCCCAACAGTGGCGCGCCGGCAAGCGCCAGATCACCCAATGCGTCCAGCATTTTATGACGCACGGCTTCGTCCTTGTGGCGCAGACCGCCGGGGGAAAGCACTGTATCACCATCCACGACAACCGCGTTTTCAACGGTTCCACCAAGGGCCAGACCGTTGGCGCGCATCATATCCACGTCTTTTTGCAAACAAAACGTGCGGCTGTCGGACAATTCACGAACAAAGGCACCATTGGCCATATTCAGGGTTTTGTTCTGACGCCCGATCAGATCGGACTGTTCCGCAAAATCTATGTGGAAATCAATATGCAGGGTATCAGACGGCTCCAACCGGGCCGTGGCCATCCCTTCGGAAACTTCGACCGTTTGCAAAACCTCGATCGCGCGGACGGGTGCATCCAGACGGCGCTGACCTGTTGCAACCAGAGCTTTGACAAATTCAGCGGATGATCCATCCAGAACCGGCACTTCGGGGCCGTCAATTTCGATCAGCGCGTTTTGAACGCCACATCCCGAAAGGGCTGCCATGATATGTTCGATGGTCGAAACCGAGGCCCCGGCCCCGTTCGAAATCTTTGTGCAAAGCTGTGTATCGCTGACAGCATCGTAACGCGCGGGGATCAAACTGTCTCCATCCAGATCGGTGCGACGGAACCAGATACCGTAATGCGCCGAAGCAGGATGTAGTGTCATGCGCACAGGTTTCCCTGTGTGCAGGCCAACGCCACTAAAGCCGACTGTCGATTTGATCGTTGTTTGCATTCAAACCCCGTTAAAGGATACGCCGGACATACCTGTTTCCGACGGATTTGAGGTAAATGGTACCGGTGCATTTCACAACACACAGTTTGTAACGGCTTGAAACATCTTTGTAACAGATGCGCAAAGACCTGCCACAAGTTGAGCAGCGTCACTCTAACCCATTGTATTTAAATAAAAATGGCCTGCAAAAATGCAGGCCCTTTTAAAAAAGATTTGAGCGTTATTTAGTTGGCCTGACGCCGCAAGAAGGCTGGAATCTCCACCCGCTCCTGCTCTGGGTCTGCCTCTGCTTCAACAGCGGGGCTTTGAACCGGGGGCTGTTGGCGCACTTGCTGGGCCACAAACTGGGCCACATCTTCTTCAATTGCTTCAATGCTTTCGGCCTGTGCCGGTGCTGCCTCGGTTTCAGGCTGGTAGGCCGGCGGGGGCAGATCGTCAGAGGTATCACTGAATTCATTAAAGAAGTTGTCGGTTTCGTCGGAGGTTGTTGTTTGTGCCGCATCAAAGAAGGATGGCTCACTCGCTTCGCTGGCAACAGCGGTCGCCGCAACAGCAGCAGCGGGTGCTTCACTTGCCTCGGTTGTTGCCTCGGGCTGTTTCAGCGGTTCGGCCAGACTGCGGCGTGGCAGCGGCATATCCGAATTCACGTCCACAGCATCGATGCCGGTGGCAACCACGGAGACGCGCATCATGCCTTCCATGCTGGTGTCCAGCGTCGAGCCAACGATGATGTTTGCTTCTGCGTCCACTTCCTCGCGGATGCGGTTGGCGGCTTCGTCCAGTTCGAACAGGGTCAGGTCGTAACCACCTGTGATGTTGATCAGCACACCTTTGGCACCGCGCAGGCTGATTTCGTCCAGCAGCGGGTTGGCTATGGCTTTTTCGGCGGCCTGAACTGCGCGATCTTCGCCTTCGCCTTCGCCTGTGCCCATCATGGCCTTGCCCATTTCGTCCATTACCGCGCGAACATCGGCAAAATCCAGATTGATCAGGCCGGGACGGACCATCAGGTCGGTCACACCTTTGACGCCCTGATAAAGAACATCGTCAGCCATCGAGAAGGCTTCGGTAAAGGTGGTTTTCTCATTCGCCAGACGGAACAGGTTCTGGTTTGGGATGATGATCAGCGTATCAACAACCTTTTGCAGCGCCTCGACGCCGTCTTCGGCCTGCTTCATGCGCTTGCCGCCTTCAAACTGGAAGGGTTTGGTCACAACGCCAACAGTCAGAACACCCAGTTCACGGGCGGCCTGTGCGATGATCGGGGCAGCACCAGTGCCGGTGCCGCCGCCCATGCCGGCAGTGATGAAACACATATGTGCGCCCGCCAGATGATCAACGATGGATTCAATGGTTTCTTCGGCAGCAGCCGCCCCAACCGAGGGGCGCGCGCCAGCACCCAGACCTTCGGTGACTTTCACACCCATCTGGATTTTCGCGGCGGCGTTGCTTTGTTGAAGCGCCTGCGCATCGGTGTTGGCCACCACAAACTCGACCCCGTCGAGCTCTTTTTCGATCATGTTGTTGACAGCGTTGCCACCTGCCCCGCCTACACCGAAAACCGTAATGCGTGGTTTCAGGTCCTGCTGCTGTTGGTCTTCTACAAAATTCAATGCCATGTAACTATCCGCCTGTTTTTCGTTCCAAGCCCTTCAAGGGCTATTGATTGCCTACTCTTGTCCGATCTTATCCACAGATACCGCAAACGTCACCTAAAAAACACAAATATACCACAAAATATGGGGTAAACATGTTATTTTTCGGCAGGATTTCGCCATGTTCACCAAATGTTGCGGTTTACCAGTTGTCCTTGAACCATTTTACCGCCCGCCGGAAGGACCGGGCGGGGTATTTTTCTGCGGGAATATCGAAATCCCACCACTCGTCCTGCGGGTGCGCCGCGAATAAACACAGCCCGACCGAGGCCGCAAAGGCCGGTCCTGTTGCCGCCTGCGGCAGCCCCTGAACCCGCATCGGACGCCCAAGGCGCACCTGCTGGCCGAGTATCTTTGTCGCCAACCCGTCAAGGCCCGGTATCTGGCTGCCGCCACCGGTCAGCACGATTTTCTGACTTGGCAGATGTTCAAATCCGGCCGCGTCCAGACGGGCGCGTACCTCTTCCAGAATTTCCTCGACCCGGGGGCGCATGATGCCGATCAGTTCGGCCCGTGAAACGGTGCGCCGGTCATGTTCCCAATCGCCGGTATCGCTGCCGACCTCGATCATGTCGCGGTCATCCATGCCGGTGGCAACAACGCCGCCGTAAAAGGTTTTGATCCGTTCGGCCGTGGCCATCGGCACCTGCAACCCTTGCGAAATATCCGCCGTTACATGGTCGCCGCCCAAACGCACGGAATCCGAATAGATCATGTGCTTTTTCATAAAGATCGACAGGCCCGTCGCGCCGCCACCCATATCGATACAGGCCGCACCCAGTTCCTGCTCGTCCTCGACCAGCGCCGAAATGCCCGCCACATAAGCAGACGAGGCCAGCCCCGCGATTTCCAGATCACAGCGTTTGATGCAATGCAGCAGGTTTGCCACAACTGTGGCATCCACTGTCAGCAAGTGCATATCGGTCGCCAGACGGTTGCCGATCTGCCCGCGCGGATCAATCAGCCCGCTACGGTGATCCAGCGCAAAATTCACCGGCTGGGCATGCAGCACCTCGCGATCATTGCCGTAATCGGGCACATCACACATCGCCAGCACATGCGATACATCGTTTTCAGTGACCACATTTTCCTGCAAATCAATTGATCCGGCCAGCCCATATGAACGCGGGCGCGCGCCCGAGAAACAGGCGATCACATGATCCACCCGCAAATCGGCCATCTTTTGCGCCGCCTGAATGACCGTGCGGATTGCCCGTTCGGTTTCCTGCATCGCATCGACTTCGCCAAAGCGCACCCCGCGCGAACGGGTGGTGGCCGCACCGATCACCCGAAAACCGGACTGCCCTGCCTTTGACCCCATTTCGTCTACGCCGGTAAACTTGTCCGTGCCATCAAACCGCAGCACCAGACAGGCGATTTTCGAAGTGCCAACATCCAGAACCGCAATCACCCCGCGCTGCATCGCCGCTTTGCGCATGTTGCGCATCGCGCGTTGGGCTTCGTATTGGTTGCTCATCCCTCGTTCTCCCTCAATTTTCCGCCCGAATCTGCCGCAACGCTTCGATGGCGTTGTCGGCAATTCTGATCGTCGGGCGTTGCCCGTTTCTCATATCAATCACTGTCAAATCCCGCGCCAGCATGTCCTGCGCCTTGTTCAAGGCAATCACGCGTTCCAGCGCGGCAATCGGGTTGTCCTCGGGCAGCAAAATCCGCTGGTTGCGGTCCAGCACCAGATCCCAGCGGCGTTCACCTATACGTTCAATTCCACGCACCCGCGTCAACAGGGGGCCAGATGCCGCAATAATTTCAAGGGCTTGACCCACTGCAACGTCTGCGCCATCCCCTGCGACAAGCGGCAAATCAGGGCGCTCTTCTCGCCTAGCAATCGAGGCCACACGATGCCCGGCTGCATCCAGAAGAATAGTGCCCTCATAGGTGCGCCAGACCAAAGCGGGCACCCTCTCGGTGACATTGATCTGCAATATGCCGCTGCGCACTTGCACATCCACACTGGCCACAGCGTCCATTTGCGCGATATTGGCGCGCAGGTCTTCCAGATCCAGATCAAAGGCGGTGATCGGAAAATCCACAGGAATGATTTCGCGTATATCGGCGGCCACGGCGTCATTGGCGCCATCAATCGCCAGCAGGTTGACCATGAATTCCGGCCGCTCCTCGATCGCGCGGCGCATCTCGGACACCTTCAGCTCCAACGCATCGCGCCGGTCGGAATCCGAAAGGTAAATCCCCACCGCTGCGGCAATCGCAATCACCGGCAACCCGACCCGCAAAAACCGCCGAAAACCCGGGGTCAGCATCAGGCGCTGCGCCTTATAGGCGGCGCGGCTTGGGGCCGGATCACGGCGCATGTTATGTGTTTTCTTTAACGGTTGCATGAGGCATCCTCGACCATCCAGCGGCACAAATCAGGGAAAGAATATCCACATAGCGCGGCCTGTTCCGGCGCAAGCGACGTCGGGGTCATCCCCGGCTGTGTGTTGGTTTCCAGCAGGATCAGCCCGTCCAGCCCACGTGTTTCGTCCCAGCGAAAATCGGTGCGCGATACGCCGCGACAGCCCAGCACATTATGGGCGCGCAGGGCGTAATCCAGACAGGCATCGGTGATGTCCTGCGGCAGGTCTGCGGGCAGGATATGTTTCGATCCCCCCTCGACATATTTTGCGTCATAGTCATACCAGCCATCGGTCAGAATATCCGTCACCGCCAGCGCCCGATCACTCATCACAGTAGTGGTCATTTCGCGGCCGGCAGCAAAAGCCTCGACCATCACGGTGTCAGGCATGTTTTCGGACAGTTTGGGCGGCGAATTGGCATCCTCGTTCACCAGATAGATGCCAACACTGGACCCTTCATTGTTCGGTTTGACCACATAGGGCGGCGCCATCACATGCCGCGCCTGCACCTCGTCCGTGCTGGCGATCACGCTCTCGACCACCGGCAGGCCAACGGATTGATAAGCCGCCTTCGCCCGCGCCTTGTCCATCGCAAGAGCCGAGGCCAGCACGCCGGAATGTGTGTAAGGAATTTGCAGCCACTCAAGCAGCCCCTGCACGCAGCCATCTTCGCCCCAGCGACCATGCAGCGCGTTAAAGGCAACGTCGGGGGAAATTTCGGACAGGCGTGCGGCAAGGTCCGGACCCGCGTCCACCTCGATCACTTCATAACCTGTTTCCCGCAGTGCGGTGACGCATTCGCGCCCGGACGACAAAGACACCTCGCGCTCACGCGAAGGTCCGCCCATTAGTACCGCCACTTTCGGGGTTGTCCTGCTCGACATACCCGCCTCGTGCTTTATTTGCCTATGGGGCCTTTTTTGGCGGCCCCTTATTGTTTATTTTTCCGCGTCCGGTTCACCGATCCGCATAATTTCCCATTCTAGCGTTAAACCACTTGATTTGAAAACCCTTTTTCGCACCTCTTCCCCCAGTTTTTCCAGATCAGCCGCCGTTGCCCCGCCGGTATTGATCATAAAGTTGGGGTGTTTTTCGCTCATTTGCGCCCCGCCGATGGAAAATCCGCGCAAACCCGCATCATCAATCACCTTCCACGCTTTCAGATCATGGCGGTCATCCGCCTGCCCCGTCGAGCTGAACCCCGCCGGATTGCGAAAAGTTGATCCCGCACTGCGTTCCTTGGTCGGCTGGGTCGCATCGCGTTTGGCGATCTGATCGTCCATGCGGGCAGCCAGCGCACCCGCATCCCCGCGCGGCGCTTCAAAACTGGCCTCGACCAGAACCCAGCCCTCGGGCAGATCGGTTTGCCGGTAGCGAAAATTCAGATCATCCGCCATCAGCGTCACCACCTCGCCCGCCCGCGTCACCGCTTTGGCACTGACGAACACATCCGCCACATATGACCCGTAACAGCCCGCATTCATCCGCACCGCCCCGCCAATCGCGCCGGGAATGGTGCGCAGAAAGGTCAGGTCCAGCCCTTGGGCCGCAGCCTTGCGCGCCACATGCGCATCCAGCGCGGCCACGCCCGCCGTCACACGAGTACCGTCGATATCAATGTGGTTAAAGCCCCGTCCCATACGGATCACCACCGCCCGAATACCGCCATCGCGCACAATCAGATTGCTGCCGACCCCCATCGGGAACACGGCGATGGACGCATCCAGTTCCTGCAGAAAACCGGCCAGATCATCCACATCGGCAGGCTGAAACAGCACATCCGCCGGCCCGCCAACCCGCAGCCAAGTCAGATCGTTCAAAGGGCGGTTTTCGGTCAGCGTGCCGCGCACGGGGGGATAGGTTTGTGTCATATCCCGAGGGTTTAGCGAAACTTCGGCCAAAGGCAATCCCGTTTATCGCGCACCGGACGGGCCAGCGGCCCGGACAGCGCCCGACCCTCCCCACGGGAGGGCGCTTTTGCACCCTTGCCTCTTTACAAAACGGTTCGGAACCAGTCGATACCGCGCATCAAACCACCGCAGAGCGCCCACCCAGGGACGGGCGCTGTCCTATATTGGGAATATTCACGCACTACTATCCGGCGCGTCAAAATCCTTCATCAGTTCACCTGCCGCTTTTCCCGGCTTTATCTGCCCAGTTATCAAACTACCAACAACGCCCCCCGCCGTTGCACCAACTGGACCAAATATAGCTCCAATCCCCGCGCAACCCAGTATGATACCCGCCGGTACTGTTGCTTCAGATAAATTATCAGGGGTTACATATTTCTTTGCCTTTACGCCAATCAAAGCCTTGTATTCACGCCACCAAAGGGCAAGTTTTGTCGTTTTTTCCTCGCTAACAACCTCACCTTCGTCAGGAAGTTCCCCCAGTAAATCAGAAAACTGTTTTGATAACCGGTCCAGAAACTCCAACAGCCCTTCCTTGTATTCCGGTTCAAGCGAGTTCAGTTTGCGCACACGTTCGCGATATTCCGCTATCTGTTCCAGAACTCCTGCTATGGAAAAGGCCAGCGCCTCGCGATTATCAGCTACTTTTTGCGCAATGGTTTTCTGTTCGGCCTTGCTTGGCATGGCGGTATCATTGATGGATGTTTCACTTTCCCTTTTCTTTGCATATTTCTCGACAATCCCCGCGATCACCTCGTTGTTGATATGCTCCGGCCCCTTTTGCCAATCCTCGTCAGGGATCAGGGCGATTTCTTCCAGCATGTCCCAATCCGGCTCCCGCCCCTCCAGCGCGTCCTGATACCAGTTGATCCAGAATGACCAGTCCTTGGACGCCGAGCCCCGCACCTTTTCCCATTCCGCCTGAAACGGGTTTTCATTGCCGTTCCACAAGGGTGTGGTAAGCAAAATATCTCCATTCTTGATTGCCTCGCTATCGAGTCTAATAGTCCCCCATAGAACATCAGCGGCAGAAACAAATACTTTGCCCACCTGATCAATAGCGTTGACAGCAAACGCAGACCCCGCGATATATGCCGCAGCTTTAGCTGCTGAATAGGCCGAGTAAGTTACAGCATCAAGAAAGCCATTTGGGCTACTGATATTGGCTGCGCGGTTAGCATGCTCGGCGGCCTCTTTAATATCCGAATTTACCATAGTGCGGGCAACTCCCGAGACCAAATTACCATGCAATACTCGCAAAGCTGATATATTTCTTTCTTTTGCATAAGCTGCATTCCCGACCCATTCCCAGTAATAGGGCAGGACCCGCATTGCTGCACGATGAATTAAAATAAGTGCGAATTGCCTTGCCTCGTCCTCGGGCCTGTCCAGCAGCCATGCTTCCAGACTGTCCCGATCCTTGATTTCCGATACCTTCACCATGCCTTGCACAGTGTCGGATGCCGGATATTCAATCAAGGGTTATTCCGCCCCCTGCCCCCGCACCATCCGTTTTATCCAGCGGGCCAGATACACCAGCGGCCAGCGCAGCAATGAGGCGCCCGCGATCAGGAAAATCATCCCCCAGACGGGTCCGTTTTCATAAGTGACATAGCCCAGCAACGGGATGCCGATGGCGATCAGCACATAGGCGCGGCGCCAGTAGTTGTCCTTGCTGGGCAGCATCGCCAGCACATTGGCGGCGATCACCCACAGGCAGGCCAGCACGAAAGAAAGCGTCATTCCGCCCCCCTGACCCGCCCGATCAGCCGTTTGCCCATGTAAAACAGCGGACGGCGGAACATGGATATGATGGCGACAGTGGCCGCCAGCACAACCCATCCGCCATGCTGATAACCCAGATAAACCAGCAAAAACGGCGCCGCGATCAGCAGGGTAATACCCGGCGCGAACTGGCGGCGCATAGGCAAAAGGACAACGATGGCCGCCAAGATCACCCAAAGGGCGGCAAGCGTGAGCGAGGCAGTCATTGCGACACCCCGATCGTTGCGCCAAATGCCGCCAGAGACGCCAGCATCCCGAACCACGGCACAATCGCAGGCACCCGGAAAGGGGCCACTGGTTGGCAGTATTTCAGGGCAATCAAAGTCGTGTTCACAATGGCGAAAACCAGCAGCAGCGCCATCGAGGTTATTTCGGCCAGCTTTGCCACCGGCAGGGCAAGCGCCGAAATGATAACCGTTGTGCCAATCAGCACAGTGGCCAGAACCGGTGTGCCAAAACGCGGGTGGGCGCGGTGGAACACCGCCAGAAATGCTGTGCGTTTACCCAGCCCGAACAACACGCGGCTGGCCATGACGATTTGCGCCAGCACCCCGTTCAGCGCCGCCGCAACCGCTATCCATGCCATGAATGCGGCGGAGCGTCCCGTTGCCACCTCCCAGACCAGCGCCAAGGGCCGGCTGCTTTGGCTTAGCATATCTATCGGCACGGCCCGGACAGCGGCCAAGGACACCAGCGCATAAAGAACGGCCGTGATCCCCAGCGCCATCAAAATGGCCCGAGGCATATTGCGCGTGGGTTTTCGGGTTTCTTCGGACATGTTGACCAGATCTTCAAAGCCGATAAAGGCGAAAAAGGCAAACACCGAGGCCCCGATAATTCCCGACCATTGCGTTGGCGGCGGGTTTTGCCAATCGGCCACGGGTACGGCGGAAAATCCGGCCCAGATGATAATCAGCAGGCCCGATACCTCGATTACTGTCAGGATAGCGGCAAAGCTCAGGCTTTCCAGTGCGCCGATCATGGCGATCAGCATCAAAAGCAGGCCCAGCCCGATCACCGCCACATCAAAACGCATAGGTGTGACCGAGGTCAGATACCCCACCCCGCCCCGTAGCACCGCCGCGGCAGCAACAGTTCCGGCAATGACCATGATTGCCCCAACCAGCAAGGCCAGCCAATGCCAGCCAATACCGGCGTCCACATAGGCGGATTCACCTGCCGCTTCGGGAATGCGTGACGACAATTCACAATAGGTCAGCGCCGTTGGGGTCACAACCACGGCAGCCAGCAAGAAGGAAACAGGCGCCCATATACCCGCCTGACCGGCCGCAGCGCCAACCAGCACATAGATGCCTGCCCCGACCATGATCCCGACACCATAGACCGTCAACAGACCAAGTCCGAGCCGGCGTTTAAGGGTATCGGGCATCGGTTATCCTTTCAATCGCTCCGGCAGGGCATTGGCCCATGCGGAAATGGTGCCCGCGCCCAGACAGATCACCATGTCGCCCGGTTTGGCCTGTTCTTTGATCAGGGCGGTCATGGCGTCCTCGTCTTCAATCGCCAGCGCGTGGCGGTGGCCGTGGCGGATCAGGCCTGCGACCAGATCGTCGCGGTTTGCGCCCTTGATCGGATCCTCGCCCGCCGCGAAGACGTCCGAGATCCCGACGATATCGGCGTCATTGAAACAGGCGCAGAAATCGTCGAACAGATCATGCAGACGGGAAAAGCGGTGCGGCTGATGCAGGGCAATCACGCGCCCCTCGGTCGATTGGCGCGCGGCCTTCAGGGCGGCGGCAATCTCGACAGGGTGGTGGGCGTAATCGTCAATGATGGTCACGCCATTCACCTTGCCGACACGGGTAAAGCGGCGGTTGACACCTTTGAAATTTTCAAGTGCTGTGCGGATTTCATCCAGCTTCATGCCCAAATGCCGTGCCACGGCAACGGCGGCCAAGGCATTGGAAACATTGTGGTCCCCGGGCATGGGCAGGGTGCAGCCCTCGATCATCCTGTCCTCGGATTGCAGGGCGATGTCGAAATGCGCCATGCCGTCCTTGTAGGTCAGGTTCTGCGCGCGCACATCGGCCTGCGCGTTAAACCCGTAAGTCACCACGCGCCGGTCGGTGATGCGCCCCACCAGCGCCTGAACCTCGGCGTGATCGGTGCAACAGACGGCAAGGCCGTAAAAGGGGATGTTCGAGACAAAATCGTGGAAGCCTTCACGCAGGGCATCGAACGTGCCCCAGTGTTCCATATGTTCAGGATCGATGTTGGTGACCACGGCGATGGTGGCCGGCAGGCGGTTGAAGGTGCCGTCGGATTCATCCGCCTCGACCACCATCCATTCGCCACCGCCCATGCGAGCGTTGGAACCGTAGGCATGGATAATGCCGCCATTGATCACGGTCGGGTCCAGACCGCCGGCGTCCAGCAATGTGGCAACCATCGTGGTGGTGGTGGTTTTGCCGTGGGTACCGGCAATGGCGACGTTTGATTTCAGGCGCATCAGCTCGGCCAGCATTTCGGCACGCCGCACCACAGGCAGGCTACGCCTGCGGGCCTCGTCCAGTTCGGCGTTGCCGGGTTTGATAGCGGATGAAATCACCACCACTTCGGCATTTTCCAGATTTTCGGCGCGTTGGCCGACGAATATTTTTGCGCCCAGTTTTTCCAGCCGGTCGGTGATCTTGCTGGCCTTCAGGTCCGATCCCTGAATGGTATAGCCGTAATCCAGCAGCACCTCGGCAATGCCCGACATGCCAATGCCGCCAATGCCGACGAAATGGATCGCGCCCACATCAAGGGGCAGTTTGGTGGCGGCGGCGTTCATTGGCTGGCTCCAGTATCGGCAGTATCGGCAAGGGTTTCGACCATCTCGACCAACCGTTCGGTGGCATCCGGTCGTCCGCAGGAAAGCGCGGCCTTTGCCATATGTTCGGCGGCCTTTTGCGTGGTCAGAATGGCCTTGATTTGCGCACTTAAAAAGTCTGCATCCAGTTTTGATTCCGGGATCAAGACAGCGGCCTCGGCCTCGGCCAGTCCGCGTGCGTTTGCCGTTTGCTCATCGCGAATAGCCGCAGCAAGAGGGATGAGGATAGAAGGCCGCCCAATCACGGATATATCCGCAATCGAGGAGGCACCAGCGCGCGAGATGACCAGTTGCGCCTCGCTCATCAAAGTTGGCACATTGTTAAAGAACGGTTTGGCCACAGCCACCAACCCGTGGCTGGCATAATAGACTTCGACCCGCTTGCGGTCTTCCTCGCGGGCCTGATGATAGATGCGCAGATAGCCGCGCAGTTCTTCGGGCAGTTTCAGGATCGCCTCGGGTACCACATCGGACAGGATGCGCGCGCCCTGACTGCCGCCCATCACCAGTATCGACATCGGGTAATCACCGGGTGCAATATAGGCAGCACCGGCGCGTTCCAGCACAGCGGCACGCACCGGGTTGCCGGTGAATGTGCCTTCGACCCCTTTGGGCAGATCGGTGGGCCATGTGCCACAGGCCACCGCGTTCACCCGTTTGGCAAACAGCCGGTTCACCCGTCCCAGCACACCGTTTTGTTCATGCAGCATACGCGGGCGGCGCAATATCCATGCGGCTGATACGGCAGGAATCGACGGATAGCCACCAAAGCCGACCACCATTGCCGGCCTGTCACGCATCATCCGCAGGGTTGCAGAAGCAATACCGCCCAGAATACGGAACGGCACCAGCAGTTTCGCCAGCATTCCGCCACGGGCGAAGGTGGCTGATGAAATTTCCTCGATCTCGACCACATGAGGGAAGCCGCCGGTATAGCGTGCGCCACGGGCATCGGTGGACAGTTTCACCCGCCAGCCTTTGCGCAGCATAACCTCGGCCAGCGCCTGTGCGGGGAACATATGGCCCCCCGTGCCGCCAGCGGCGATGATCAGAAGGGGTGGTTTTGACATATATTAGTGTCCCCGACGTGCAAAGTGTTCAACAATTTCGCCCTGTGGCCGCGTGCGGGTAAAGGCCAGCAACATGCCAACCGCAATCCCGCCCGCAATCAGCGACGAGCCACCGTAGCTGACAAAGGGCAGCGTCATGCCCTTGGCGGGCAGCAGGCGCACAGCAACGCCCATATTGATCATCGCCTGAACGCCGAACATACAGGCAAGGCCCGTTCCGGCCAGACGAATAAACGTGTCACGTTCCTTCATCAGGCGCAGCAGGGACCGCACGGTGATCACCATATATAGCGCGATAATCACCAGCACGAGGATAAGGCCGTATTCTTCGGCCGCGACAGCCACGATAAAATCTGTATGCGCATCGGGGAGCGACCATTTCACCTGCCCTTCGCCCACGCCAACCCCGAAAAAGCCGCCTTCCTGAATGGCATTGGTGGCATAGCCCATCTGGGTCGTGGGATCGATATCGGCAGATAGAAACCCGTCAATCCGCCGCGCAAAGTGTTCTGAATTATTATAGGCGAACATGCCGCCAAACACGACGAGACCGGCCATCGACAACAGCAGGAACATCGGCGCACCGGCGACGAAATACATCACGCCCCAGCCAAACAGCACCAAAGACGCCTGCCCGAAATCTGGCTGCATCACCAGAAACCCGACGACCGTCATGGCAATGATGAACGAATACAGCCGCCCGGGTGGTCCGTTGATTTCCTGACTGGCCGACATCAGCCATGCAGCAATCACCACAAAGCCCGGTTTCAGAAACTCGGCAGGCTGCACCGAGGCAAAGCCCAGCGAATACCAGCGGATCGCCCCTTTACCGTAATCCGTGCCCAGAACCGGCAGCATAACCAATGCCAAAAATGCCCCCAGAAACCCCAGCACGCCCAGGCGGCGCACCAGAGACGGGGCCATCATCGAGGTGACCATCATCACCACCAGCGCCATGCCGCCAAACAGCATTTGCCGCTGCACATAGTGAAACGGGGCCAGCCCGTTTTTTGCCGCCAACGGCGGGGACGCGGCCAAGCCCAGCAAAATACCGATGCCGAACAACAACAGGATTGCAGTCAATGACCACCTGTCGACTGTCTGCCACCAACGGGGAAGAATGGGATCGCTGTTGCGAACCGGAACTGTTCCATAGACCATTTCTGTCATGGGATACCGCCTTACTGCCTCTAATACTGCCCGTTTGCCGGGTCTGCCTATCAGTGTAGCGCAATGATTCGCGTGACGCTAGCCCTTTGTTCACAGGGGCTTGCGTCTGGCCGCACATCGTGGTTGACGGATAGGTATGGGCAAGGGATCGGATATATTTAACACCATTATTCTGGGCGCTGGTGCCGCCGGAATGATGTGCGCGGCGCATGCCGGCGGACGGGTTTTACTGATTGATCAGGCCCGTGCAGTGGGCGAAAAGATACGCATTTCCGGCGGCGGGCGTTGCAATTTCACCAATATGTATGCTGGGCCGGAAAACTATATTTCGCAGAACCCGCATTTCGTCAAATCCGCCCTAAGCCGGTATACCCAATGGGATTTTATTGATCTGGTGGCGCGTCACGGCATCGCTTATCACGAAAAAACGCTGGGGCAGTTGTTTTGTGATGGCTCGGCCAAACAGATCATCAACATGCTGGTTGAGGAAATGGGCGCAGCCGTGGTGCGGCTGCGGACCACGGTTTCTGCTGTTGAGCACACCGGCGACGGGTTTACCGTGACACTGGATACCGGCGAGGTTTTGCGCAGCAATAATTTTGTCGTCGCCTGCGGTGGCAAATCGATCCCCAAGATGGGGGCGAGCGGGCTGGGTTATCAAATCGCCCGCCAGTTCGGTCTGCCGATCACACCAACCCGCCCTGCCCTTGTGCCGCTGACCTTTGGCGACATGTTCAAACCGCTGGCCGGTGTGGCGCTGGATGCGCGCGTGTCCTGTGGCGGGGTGTCGTTTGACGAAGCGGTGCTGTTCACCCATCGCGGATTGTCCGGCCCTGCGATCTTGCAGATATCGTCCTATTGGCGCGAGGGCATGCCGATCACGCTGAACCTGTGGCCTGCCGGTGATCTGCTGGACCGTCTGCGTGACCAGCGGCAAAAATCGGGGCGGCGCGATATTTCCACCAATCTGGCCGAATGGCTGCCAAAACGGCTGGTCGCCTACCTTGCGGATCTGCACGGCTGGAAGGGCAATCTGGCCGACCATGGCGACGTGACCTTAACCGACATCGTGCAAGCGGTGACGGCGTGGGAACTGCACCCGGGCGGCACCGAAGGTTACCGCACCGCCGAAGTCACCCTTGGCGGGGTGGACACCAACGCGCTGTCGTCCAAAACCATGCAGGCCAAGAACGTGCCGGGGTTGTATTTCATCGGTGAAGTGGTGGACGTCACCGGCTGGCTGGGCGGGTATAATTTCCAGTGGGCGTGGTCGTCGGGATGGGCGGCGGGGATGGCGATTGCGGCAAGAGAATAATCAATGGGGTTGAAAACTGCTACTGTGTCCCCAGCTATCTTCAAAGCCCAACCCCAACAGTGGCTGTGTATAATATGCTGGAAGTCTTCGAATACGGCCATGGCCCCGCGATCATACTATTGCATGGTGCAGGGGGTTGTGTCTCGAAAGTGGTGGAAATTGATTTCAGGCACCTCCGAGCGGGTTGAGTTATGCGCCGGTCAGGCGGCTTGGTCAAGGGTTGCGTCGGCGACGGGCTGAGCGAGCGTTTCCCAGCCATCGACCTTTCGCATGACGATCTGCCCCGAGGCCATCAGAGCCCAAAGCAGCATCGGCACGGTCTCGGCGCATGGCAGCACGGTCTGGGTCTTGATGCGGCGGCGGAATTCCTCGTTCAGGCGTTCGATCGCATTTGTCGTTCTGGCCGATTTCCACTGGCCTTGTGGCAGACGCGTGAAGGTGAAAAGCTTATCTCCTGCTTCTTCCAAGCTGTCAGCGACGGCCTTGCATTTCAGCCGCCATTTTCGCAGAAATGCCTTGCGGCGGGTGGCGATTTCCTCGGGTGTTTTGGCGTAGATCATGTCGCGGTAATCTTCTGTCAACTCATCATGCATACGCTTGGGTGCCTTGGCCAGAAGGTTGCGGTGCTTGTGCACCGTGCACCTCTGGATCGGCAGATCTTCACCCCAGAGGGCAATGAGAGCGACCTCAAGTCCCGGTGCCCCGTCCACGATGACAAATTCGGGCCGTTTCAACCCGCGCGCATCCAGATCGTTGATGAACTGACGCCAGGCGGAGGTGCTTTCGCCGCCCATGTTCATCAGTGATAACAAGACCTTCTGCCCATCCCGGCGCACGCCAATCGCGGCCAGAACCGAGATATTGGTGGCCTTCCTGTCAATCCGCGTTTTGATCACGGTGCCGTCCAGGATCAGCCGCACGATGTCTTCATCCGCAAGGCTGCGGGCGCACCACGCCTGCCAGTCCACCTTCACCTTGCGCCAGGCGCGGCTCACCACATCCTTGCTGACCGCCCCCTGAAACAGGCCGAACAGGGCGCGTTTTACCCGCCGTGTGTTGGTGCCCGAAAGGTAGACAGCAGCGATCAGCGCCTCGGCCTTCTTCGTCAGCCGCTGGTAGCGGGGCAATGCCTTCGAGCGCCATTCTCTGGCCTTGCCGGCCTCGCCTGTGATCCGCGCACGCGGCACGCGCACCGTTTCGGTTCCAAATGTTCCGACCAGTTGCCGCTCGCGATGCCCGTGGCGGTATCCGGCCTTTGCCCCGCCGCTGCGGCCATACCGGCAACGGCCCAGAAACTGCTCCAGCTCCTCTTCGAAAACCGCCTCGATCGTCGCGCGGATGTTCTGGCGCAGCCGGTCTTCAATCGGGTCA
Organism: Profundibacter sp.; assembly: GCF_965277155.1. Taxonomy (GTDB): domain Bacteria; phylum Pseudomonadota; class Alphaproteobacteria; order Rhodobacterales; family Rhodobacteraceae; genus Profundibacter. The sequence goes on along the minus strand of NZ_CBDIBV010000014.1, from coordinate 151,974 downwards.
TAGCCTGCTTCATTGGCCAGTAGCGCGGATGTCGATGTTGCTGTATTCTTTGTCATGGCGTGATCTCCTTGGCGGTTCCAGCCGCCGGTTGGGTGGCTTCGATGCACCCGGAGATTACGCCGTCCTCGAATTTCCACCAAACTCGCGACACTACCGTGCAGGGGTGGATACCCGACTTTGGGATCCACAGGTCAAACAGTTTTCAAAACGACATCGTTTGATCGTTGTTAACCTGCCGGGGCACGGAAACAGCCCGCTTGTCATGGGAGGGATACCGGGTATGGCAAAAGCGGTTCATGATGAAATCAAGGCCCTTGGATTGCAGAATTACACTGTTGTTGGCATGTCCCTTGGTGGCATGGTCGCCCTTGAAATTACCGGACGGTGGCCGAACGAGGTCACGCATTTGGTTTTGGCTGAAACCGTTGCCAATGTTGCCGACAGCAATTTTGGCCGTAGCATCGCACAGGTTTTTCTTTGGCCGTTGCGCATTATTTCGCCAAAACTGATCGCAAAACTGCCTGCCAGTGCTATGGGCGGATATAGGCGTGAATCCGGCTTGTATGTCAAAAAAGCCATCGCGAAGATGACCTGTAAAAACGCCTATGCAGTCATGAAGGCCGCCCTGTTATATGACGGGCGACCATTGTTCGATCGCATAAAGGCAAGAACACTGGTTTTGGTGGGGAAAAAGAATTCTCACACACATAAACGCGCCCTATTAATGGCCGACCATATTAAAGGCGCCGAGTATTCAGAGATTCCCGATGCTGCCCACATCCTTAACCGCGATCAGCCCAAAGTGTTTAACCAGATGGTTTTATCTTTTATCGACGGATCATAGGCGCAGGCGTGCCCTCACTCAAATCGCATCGTCCCCAGTGTCCGCGAGCCGTCAACATAGATGATATCCCCGACCTTGGTCATCCCTGTCGTCTTGGGCAGTGCGTTAATGATGGCAATCAGCCCGTCGCCTGCCCCCTCCTCGATCACGGCGACCACCCGCAGGGCAACCATTGTATCATCAGCTTCGGCATAGCGCCCGATAGCCTTGACTGCCTTATAGGGGCCAATTTCGGTTGGGCGGGTGACGTTGATTTCGGCGCGGTTCGGGTCAACCACCGCATTCCCGAACACCTGTTGCACGACCCGCGCCATACCGTTCAGGCGTTCCTCGTCCGTGCCATCGCCCAATGTAAACGGAATGAATTGCAGATTGGATCGCAACTGGTCATTCTCGGTAGCAAAACTGACCTTGAATATCCCCGTTCCGCCGGGCGCCGGCAGAACCTTGATGTTTTTGGTCCGGTCCGTGGGGATGGTGAAATGGAAAGGCTTGGGCACGGCCACCCCATGTTCAGCCGCAAAATCCGCGTCTATCTTTTGTGGCACACCGACCACAAGACCTTCAACCTTCAGGACGTTCACTTCAACAGATGATTGTGCTGCAAGTGGGCCGGCATAACCGGCATAAATGGCAATTGCACAAAAAGCAGCGCTGAAAAATTTAAGTCGTTTCATAATATTTTCCTTCTTTCAATTCGCTTATTCTATCGGCATATCAGAAAAATCCAACACTAAATCCGGAAACAATTTCCCTGAAACATACGTATTAATTGAAATATTGTTAACAATGGTTCGTTTGCGTCAACACCGGAACTGACCTAGCCTTGATCGTTAATAGACAGCAACTGAACCTCTATGGTTGTGCCGCGGAACACCGTGCGACATCTGTTGTCTATTTAAGGACGGTGAACATAAAGGGAGGTACGTGCAAGACATCGCGCTACCGCGATAAAATGTTAAGGGGCTGACCCAGATAACCTAAAAAGAGGTTATGATGGGAAGCATGAGAAAGAGTCGCCTGAGCCACTACAAGCAAGACCGTCTTACGGAGCATTTTGTTTCGGGATCGACAGCACGAACAGCAGCCAGTTTGTGTGGTGTAAACCGCAAGACCGCAGCGTTTTATTTTCTACGCCTGCGCGAGATAATCGCCTATGAGCTGGAGGCGGAAAGCCAAGCTATGTTCGGCGGAGAAATAGAAGTGGACGAAAGCTACTTTGGCGGCAAACGCAAAGGTAAACGCGGGCGTGGTGCGGCAGGTAAAATTCCCGTTTTTGGTATATTAAAAAGGGGTGGGAAGGTTTACACCAAGATCATCCCGGACGCCAAATCCGCCACTCTGATCCCGATCATAGAGCGCAAAGTCGTGCCGGATTCCATCGTCTATTCCGATTGTTGGCGCGGTTATAATGTGCTGGATGTGTCAGACTTCCACCACTTTCGCATCAACCATTCCAAGCTCTTTGCAGACCGTCACAACCACATCAATGGCATCGAGAATTTCTGGAACCAAGCCAAGCGCCACATGCGCCGATTTAACGGTGTCCCCAAGGCCCAATTTGGGCTATATTTGAAGGAATGCGAGTGGCGTTTCAACAACAGTGACCCTTCAGCTCAGTTATTGCAGCTAAGACAATGGGTTAAGCGTTACTTGAAGTAGTTATCTGGGTCAGCCCCAATGTTAATTTCACTATTAGTTTGGGCTGCATTGACAGCATAGTAATCAAAATAAAACGTCAAGCGCGGCCCGTTACATAAACGGGAGGCTTACGCCATGAAACGGTTTCTACTACCGGTGCTATTAGCCCTGACCGCTATGGTCTGGGGTGTCGGCGCGAAAGAAGTAAAGGCGCAGGACAACAGTTCCTCGACCCTTACACGGATCACGCAATCAGGTGTTTTGAAAGTCGGTGTCAATCCGTTGTTCAAACCCTTTTCATTTGAACAAGACGGCAAACGCGTCGGTGTGGATGTCGATATTGCAACCCTGCTGGCCGAGAAGATGGGGGTGAAGCTACAGCTTGTCGTTCCGGATTCGTTTGGCGATCTGATCCCCATGGTACAGTCAGGCCAGATCGACGTTGTCATGGCCGGGATGAGCATCACCTTTGACCGCGCAATGGCCGTGGATTTTTCACAACCGTATTTCGAAACCGGATTGTCCGTGCTGGCCAACAAGGGCCGGCTGGGCAAACTGGGGGCAGGACAGGTCAAGGATTACAACGGCCTGATAACCCGTCTGAAAGAGAACGGTAAAATAGCCAATCTTGTCATTGCCGTGACCAAAGGCAAATCACCCGAAAAGGCTGTTCCACAGTTTTTTCCCGACGCGCAGGTTGTCCAATACGATACGAACGAAGCCGCAGCCGAAGCGGTTCTGGCTGGCAAGGCCGATATCATGGTGCATGATGAAATGTTCCTGAAGATCTGGCTGCATGACAATGCCAAAACAGCGCAATTCGTTGTTACGGTATTCGATAGCCCGTTCAAACCGGACAACTACGGCTATGCCGTGGCCAAGGGCAATCTCGATTTTGTCCATATGCTTGACACATTCATCCTTGCCGAACTGCAGGGCAATGGGCGCGTTATTGAGTACATGAACAATTACATTCCGGTAAAAGCGCAGCTTTCTATACGCAGCTACAATCTTACCGATGATGTTTACGGGGGGACTAAGCCCATGACTACAAGTGAACCAAAAAAGAAAAAGGGGCTGGATTTACAATGGAAAATCGTGCTTGGCATTGCGCTGGGGCTATTTATCAATGTGACCTATGGCACCGGTATTGACAGCGGGCCAATTTTCTACCTCAAAACCTTCTTCAAATATGGTGGCGAGATATTCATCCGTTTATTACGGATGTTGATTATCCCTCTGGTGTTTGCCTCGATCTTTATGGCCATTGTCAATCTTGGCGATGTCCGTGCGCTTGGTAAACTGGGCGGCAAGACGGTCGGGTTCTACTTTCTGACCACGGCTTTGGCGGTTGGCGCTGGCCTGATCGTTGTCAATGTCTTCAACCCCGGTCTGGGCATTGATAAGGAAGCACTGTCAGCCTTGGGGATTGGTGCCGAAGTACCCGGTAAGGTTGGAAATGCAGGGGTTGGTGAAAAATCGGCGGTGATTATCATTGTTGATACCTTCGTTAACATGATCCCGAAAAACTCGGCTGCGGCCTTTGCCGATGGCAATATCCTGCAGGTGATCTTCTTTACCATTTTCCTTGCTATCATGGCCTCGATCGTCGGTAAGGCGTCCGATACTATGGTAGATGTCATCCACGGGCTTGACCGCATCATGCAGGCCGGCATTATGGCCGTGATGAAAATTGCGCCATATGCCATCTTCATGCTGGTCACGGCGATCTTCATGGATCTGGGTTTTGCCGCACTTTCGGCGCTTGGTAAATACGCAGCTACTGTGCTGACGGGCCTTGCCATTCATGCCTTCATCACGCTGACAGCACTTGTGTGGATATTTGGCAAATACAACCCGATCAAACTGTTCAAAGCCGTAGCACCGGCGTTGATGACAGCCTGGTCCACCGCTTCATCAGCGGCAATGCTGCCCATGACCATGTCAAACCTGACCGAGCGGGCCGGAGTGGAACCAAAGATATCCAACTTTGTGCTGCCACTTGGGGCAACCGTCAACATGGACGGCACAGCCCTGTATGAATCGGTGGCAGTTATCTTTATCGCCCAGTTGTTGGGAATTGATCTGACCTTCGGGATGCAGATCGTCATCTTCATCACGGCCTCTCTGGCAGCCATTGGCGCGGCGGCTATCCCGGGCGCTGGTCTGGTGACCATGGGTATCGTTCTGACAGCAGCAGGTTTGCCGCTTGACGGCATTGGCCTAATCCTGGCGATTGACCGGATCCTTGACCAGTTCCGCACAGCAATCAACGTGTGGGGAGATGCCTGCGCGGCAGTGGTGATCGCCCGATCAGAGGGTGCGATTGACGATTCTGCGACCGGTTTTTCCGGCGCTGAACCAGCAGCCGCATAAACTGGAATGGAAAGCCTAACAGCAGGTCAGAACGGAACGGCATTTGCCCCATGTTCTGACCTGCTGCAAGCCCTAGATGGAGAAACAAAATGGAATTTCCAAAGACGATCAAAAGCTTCGTGCTGCACGACATGCGCGGCAAATGGACCTACAAGGGCAAGGAATTGCGCAGCGCCCATTACATCCGCGTCGGATCACGGATGAGCCTTTTCATCAATACTGAATCCGATATCGATGGCAACCTGTCCTATGCCATTCGGTTACGCGACAGCACAATCACCGGAATTGCGACGTTGAAGGAAGCCATACATGTCGTCGAAACCGTGATTGATGAAAATGAAGATTTCATCAGCCAATATACAATGCTGGTTGAATAGATTTGATGCCGAACTGGGCATCATGCCTTGATATGTAACGACCACTCACTAAAAACCGAATGGCCCGCGTGATGTTTCATGTGGGCCATTTTTGTGTCCTGCCCCTGCGAAAACGCCGCACCCCGATTGCGGTGCTTCCCCTCTGGACGACAGCGGCTGCAATCCTTATATATTCAGTCAAGTAATCCAAAGAGGGTCCCATGACTGCCGAATCCGATACACCGCTTGAAGGCACACCATTGATCAAACCGTCCAGCACGGATCATCCGTTGTATGACAAAATCGTCGAGGCTTGCCGCTCGGTCTATGACCCCGAGGTGCCGGTGAACATCTATGATCTGGGCCTTGTCTATACGATCGAGATTTCAGACGAGGGCGATGTGCAAATCTATATGTCGCTGACAGCACCGGGCTGTCCTGTCGCTGGCGAAATGCCCGGCTGGATTGCCGATGCGATTTCGCCATTGGCCGGTGTCAAAACCGTCAATGTCGAACTGGTCTGGGAACCACAGTGGGGCATGGAAATGATGTCCGACGAGGCCCGCCTTGAACTGGGTTTCATGTAAAAACGACATATTGCAGTCGCTATCCTGCTAGCGCGGCCCTGTGCCGCGCTTTTAGCGTTCGGGAAGATGCAACGCAGAGGATCATCCAAGATGCCGATCAAAACCACCACCATCGGGGCCTTTCCCAAGCCCGACTATGTGCCGATCAAAGACTGGTTCAAGGTCACCCATGCCGCCGATAGCTATACTGCCGATGTGGTGCAAAACTGGTCGGATTCCCCCGAACACGAACCTGCCTTTGAGCGCGCCACCCGAGAAGCGGTGCAGACCCAGATCGCCTGTGGCATCGACATTCCCACCGACGGCGAGCAGCGGCGCGAGAACTATGTGCATTACCAGTGCCGCTATATGGACGGCTTTGATTTCGACAATCTGGAACATCGGGTTTTGCGCAACGGCGCTTATGAATCCGACCTGCCCGCGATCCGTGGCAAAATCCGTGCCGGCAAACCGGTGCTGCCACGCGATTACAAACAGGCGCAATCCTTTTCCGACCGCCCTGTCAAACTGACCCTGCCCGGCCCGATGACCATCATCGGCACCGTGGCCGATTGCCACTACAATGATGATGCCAAACTGGCCTTCGATCTGGCTGACGCGCTGAACCAAGAGGTGCTGGCGCTGGCCGATGCCGGTTGCATCCACATTCAGGTGGACGAACCCCTGTTCGCCCGCAAGCCCGAGGACGCAGCGGCCTTTGGGTATGAGGCCTTGGAACGCGTATTCCACGGCGCGCCCGATCATGTGGTGCGCACTGCCCACATGTGTTGCGGCTATCCCGAACATATTGATCAGCCGGATTACCCCAAGGCGGATCACAACGTCTATCACCAGCTGGTCGAGGCGCTGGATGGCCGCATCGACGCCCTGTCGATCGAGGATTGCCATTGCCACAGCGACCTTTCGCTGTTCGAGAAGTTCCGCAAAACCACCGCGATTGTCGGTTTTGTCGATATCGCCGTCAGCCAGATCGAGGCGGTGGATCAAATCGCAGCGCGGATGCGCGAGGTATTGACAATGCTGCCCCCAGAACGCCTGATCGCCGCGCCCGATTGCGGGTTGGGCTTTTTGACGCTGGAACAGACCCGCACAAAGCTGACAAATATGTGCAAAGCGGCGGCAATGGTCTGACCCCGCTTGAGATCACATGCATAATACCCTATATAAAGGGTCAGGAAACAGGAGAACCCCATGTTCGGCATCCCCGGCAAACAGGCGGTCAGCATGACCCCGACCGCAGCGAAACAGATCTCAAAGCTGATGGCTGAAAAGGGCCATCAGGGCCTGCGCATCGGCGTCAAGAAAGGCGGCTGTGCAGGGATGGAATACACCATGGACTATGTGGACGAAGTTGATCCGATGGACGAAGTGGTAGAACAGGACGGCGCGCGGGTGATGATTGCCCCGATGGCGCAGATGTTCCTGTTCGGCACGGAAATCGATTACGAGGTTTCCTTGCTGGAAAGCGGTTTCAAATTCCGCAATCCCAACGTGACAGAATCCTGCGGCTGCGGCGAATCCATCAAATTCGCAGAAATGTAGTGTCGACCGACTCCGAATTTCTGGCCCACGCCCGCGATCTGTTCGCCGATCTTGGCCCGATCAGAACCGGCCGCTTGTTCGGAGGCACCGCTCTTTATGTCGATGATGCGATGTTTGCGGTGATCTTTGGGGATGCGCTGTATATGAAGGCCGATAAACCCCTTGCCGCCGAATATGCCGATGCCGGTTCAGTGCCGTTTCAATACGATACCAAAACCGGCGTGCGTATCATCCCTGGCCTAATATCCCTGCCTGAAAGCGCATTGGACGATCCCGACGAGGCCATGTTCTGGGCCAGAAAATCCATGGTTCCGGCCCGAAAGGCCGCGACCAAACGCACCAAAGCCAAACAGGCCAAAAAATGAGCGTCAGCGACACCGATATCACCTTTGTCCACGATATGTTTGACCCGCTGGGCCAGATCACCACCCGTAAAATGATGGGTGGTCTATCGATCTATTGCGATGGCACGATTTTCGCCATGCTGGACCGCGCAGGCACACTGTATCTAAAGGCCAAAGGGGCCTTTGCCGATGAAATCTCTGCCGCTGGCGGACGGCAATTCGGGGTAGAGACAGGCGATAAAATGGCCTATTGGACCCTGCCCGACACCGCCAATTACGACCCGGACGCGGTGTTGATCTGGGGGCAAAAGGCGCTGGACGCCCTATAGGGGCGAACGCGTTCACTTGCCGCAGTTACCGCTAACGCCTTGCCATCATGCGCCGATATAGGGCATCAATTACCCCAACCAACAAAGGGATATTGATCATGCGTAAAAAACTTGCCGCCGGAAACTGGAAAATGAACGGCACCACCGCGTCACTGACCGAGGTCGACGCGCTGCTGGCCGCCCACCCTGCCCCGGGTTGCGAAATTCTGCTGTGCCCGCCCGCCACTCTGGTTTCGGCCATGGCCGCACGGATTGGCGACGGGCCGATCCACACCGGCGGACAGGATTGCCACGCCGAACCCTCGGGCGCCCATACTGGCGATATCGCCGCCGGTATGCTGGTCGATGCCGGTGCCAGCCATGTGATCCTTGGCCATTCCGAATGCCGTCAGGACCACAACGAAAGTGACAAGGACGTGCGCAACAAGGCCAAGGCTGCAATTGCGGCCGGTCTGGTGGCCGTGGTTTGCTGTGGTGAATCCGATGCCGAACGCGAGGCGATGAACACGCTGGAAATCATCTCGGGTCAATTGGCCGGTTCCATCCCCGATAATGTCACCGGCGAAAACCTTGTGGTGGCCTACGAGCCAATCTGGGCCATCGGCACCGGCAAGGTTCCGACGCTGGACCAGATCGGCGAAGTGCATGATTTCATCCGCACCCAGCTTGAGCGCCGCTTTGGTGAAGGCGTGGGTCGGTCCGTGCGTCTGCTTTATGGTGGTTCGGTGAAACCGTCAAATGCAGCGGAAATCTTTGCGGTGTCTAACGTGGATGGCGCGCTTGTGGGCGGGGCGTCGCTAAAGGCTGCTGACTTTATGGACATCATCACAGAGCTTGAACAGGCCTGATCTCGCCCAATCACCAGACACAAAAAAGCCGCCGAGGTTGCCCTTGGCGGCTTTCTCACACATTTACCCTATGCTACTTGGTAATCACTTCCGGGCCCATCACCGCATTGGGTATAGCGGTCGACAGCCACGGGATATAGGTGATCATAATCAGGAACACGAACAGCACGGCCAAAAATGGCAACGCCGCCTTGACCACCCGCATCATCGGCATGCCCGCAACCCCCGAGGTCACAAACAGGTTCAGGCCAACAGGCGGGGTGATCATGCCGATTTCCATGTTCACCACCATGATGATCCCCAGATGGATCGGGTCGATCCCCAGTTCCATCGCGATCGGGAAAACCAGCGGGGCGACAATCACCAACAGGCCCGACGGCTCCATGAACTGCCCGCCAATCAGCAGGATCAGGTTGACCACCACCAGGAACATCACCCAACCGAAACCGGCGCTTAACATCGCATTGGCCACCTGCTGCGGGATCTGTTCTTCGGTCAGAACGTGTTTCAGGATCAGCGCATTGGCAATCACGAACATCAGGGTAACGGTCAGCTTGCCCGCCTCAAACAGTGTACGCTGCGTGTCGCGATGGAAAAACGCCGTAACCAGCGCGTAGGGCTTGTTCAGCAAACTGCCCTTTGCCCCACCGTTCCTTGCGGCCAGTGGCCCCATGTCGCGATAGACAAAACTGGCAATCAGGAAAGCATAGATCGATGCCACAGCGGCGGCTTCTGTCGGCGTAAAGATGGCCGAGGTCACACCGGGTATGCCGTAGATCCCAACCATGATAATCACGATCAGCATCAGCCCCCAGAACGCATCGGCAAAGGCTGTTCCGATCTCGCCCCAACCGGCCCATTCACCCGCCGGCATTTTCTTGACCCGCGCCATCACATAGATCGCAACCATCAGCATACCACCGGCCAACAGACCGGGGATGATGCCCGCCAGGAACATCCGGCCCACCGACACTTCGACCGCGGCGGCATAAACCACCATCACGATAGAGGGCGGGATCAGGATGCCCAATGTGCCCGCGTTACAGATCACACCGGCGGCGAAATCCTTGGTATAGCCCGCCTTGGTCATCGCCGCGATCACGATCGAGCCGATGGCAACCACGGTCGCGGGGGATGACCCCGACAGGGCGGCAAACATCATACAGGCGAACACACCGGCAATCGCCAGACCACCGCGCAGATGGCCGACGCAAGCGATGGAGAACCGGATGATCCGTTCCGCCACACCACCAGTCGACATAAATGACGAGGCAAGGATAAAGAACGGGATAGCCAGTAGGGTAGAATGGCCCTCGAAGGCCGAAAACAGTGTTTGTGCGATCGACGCCAATGAGGCATCCGAGAAAATCAGCAGGAATACAATCGAGCTGAATCCAAGCGACACAGCGATGGGAACCCCGATCATCATCAGGCCGACGACCATCGCAAAAAGGAAAGCAACTGTCATTGTTCACCCTCCCCGCGCAATTCCTGAATCTCGGCGATTTCATCCTCGACTTCGTGACTGGCAATGATACGGTCCATTTTACCGTTCCAAACGGCGAAAGCGGTTTGAATAAACCGAAACAACAACAATGCCATGGACAGCGGCAGCACCATATAGGGCACCATTCGGGGAAGCTTTTCATACGCATCCCCGTCGTTAAACGCCCCTTGCATCCAGTTCAGAAAGGCAGGCAGCGGAATGTCATTGGTTTCATACCAGCCCTTGCCGCGGAATTTCTCCTGAAAGCCGGTGGGAAACCAGCGACCTTCGGTTTGCGGCAGGTTGGCAAAATTGGCCCAGTAATCCCAGGCCCCTTTCAGCAGCAGGAAGCTGTAGAAAATGCAGATTAGCACGACAATCAGCGCCAGCACACGGCGCGGTCCCCGTGGCAGCATATTCACCACAGCATCCACCCCCAGATGCGCGCCTTTTTTGACTGCATAGGATGCGCCCAACAGCACCAGCCAGGCGAACATGAACACAGTCAGTTCCAGCGCCCACAGGATGTTGGAATTGAAGACATAACGGGCAATTACATTGGCGAATGTCAGCAGCGTCATCGCACCCAGCAGAAACGCAATCAGCGTTTCCTCGATCCGGTCGACAAAGCTTGCACCTGGTTTCGGATGCATCCTGTCCCCCTCCCTGTTTGGTAAATATTAAACGCGCGCCCTCGTTCAGCGGGGCGCGCGCAAGTTTTCTAAACGGTCTTACATGGACTCGTTTATCTTCTGGGCGGCGTCGATTGCATCCTGACCAACGTCACCTTTGAATTTGTCCCAAACGGGCATCATTGTATCGACCCATTCCTGACGCTGTTCAGGTGTCAGAGTGCGAATGGTTCCGCCCGCATCAATGATCGACTGCTTGGCAGCTTCATTCACCGCAAAGGCTTCGGCGTTACGTGTTTTGGTCACTTCACCCAGAATGGTCAGGAACTGATCGCGCACATCGGCGTCCAGGCTTTCCAGCCAGTCAACATTGGTCACCACCAGATAGTCGATGATACCGTGGTTGGTTTCGGTCACACCGTCCTGAACCTCGTAGAACTTTTTACCATAGATGTTCGACCAGGTGTTTTCCTGACCGTCCACAACGCCCTGTTGCAGCGCGCCGTAAACTTCGGAAAACGCCATTTTCTGCGGGCTTGCGCCGATCGCTTCCATCTGGGCAACCAGAACGTCCGACGATTGCACGCGGAATTTCAGGCCATTGGCATCTGACGGATGGATCAGCGGCTTGTTAGCCGACAGTTGTTTCAGACCGTTATGCCAGAAGGCCAGCCCCTGAAGGCCACGTTTCTGCATCGAATCCAGCAGCGCCTGACCGGCATCCGAGGACTGATAGGCATCAACCGCATCCATGCTTTTGAACATGAAGGGCAGATCGAATAGGCGGAATTTCTTGGTGAGAGGTGGTCGCGGAAATTCGGACCAGTTGTTAAGGTGGATCGACTTATGAGAAAGACGATTCAAAATGACGAAACGAAAGAACCATTCTCCCGAATTCAAAGCCCGCGTTGCGCTTGAAGCAATCCGCGAGGAAATGACGATGGCGGAGCTGTCGAAGAAGTATGGTGTGCATCCAACCCAGATTGGCACATGGAAACGAGCAGCGATTGAAAACATGGCCACGGCATTTTCCAGACGGGGCCGTGATCCTGATCGGGTTGATGAAGCCCAGATTGAGAAGCTGCACTCCAAGATTGGTCAGCTGGTCGTGGAACGGGATTTTTTAGCCAACGCCTCGCAACAGTTGCTCGGGAAGCGAGGCAAAAAATGGTGAGCCGTGAGCATGATCTGAGTGTGCGACGACAATGCGGGCTACTTTCTCTGGCGCGCTCGAACCTGTATTACCAGCCAAAAGGCGAAAGTGCTGAAAATTTGCGGTTCATGACAATAATCGACAAGCAATTCTTGCAGACGCCGTGGTATGGATCACGGCAAATGGCCCGGCACATGCAGCGCCAAGGTTACAAGTGTGGTCGCCACAGGGTCCGCCGTTTGATGCGGCTGATGCGGTTGGTTCCGATCTACCAGACGCCCAACACGAGCAAGAAACATCCGCAGCATAAGATCTACCCGTATCTGCTGCGAGACCTGACGATTGATCGTCCAAACCATGTGTGGTGCGTAGATATCACCTACATTCCGATGCAGCGCGGGTTCCTCTATTTGGTCGCGATCATGGACTGGCACAGCCGCAAGGTTTTGAGCTGGAGATTGTCAAACAGCATGGAGGCAGATTTTTGCGTTGAAGCCCTGAAAGAGGCTATGGCCAAATACGGCAAGCCCGATATCATGAACAGCGACCAGGGCAGCCAGTTCACCGGGTTTGAATGGACGCAGGCGCTGAAAGAAGCCGACGTGAAAATCTCGATGGATGGCAAAGGTCGCTGGGTCGATAACCGGATGATCGAGCGGCTTTGGCGATCCTTGAAATACGAATGCATTTACCTCAACGCATTTGAAACGGGTTCGCAGACCCGCGCCGGGATCGGGAAATGGTTGGCTTACTACAACACCGAGCGCCCGCATTCCACCCACGGAATATTGACCCCGGATGAAGCCTATGACAGAAAAACAAAACCAATGAGTTTGGCAGCCTAAATGAAACCCTGATCCATCTTAAACTGGCTGCTGACTGGTCAAAAAAGTGGGACCACCTCTGTGAACTTCTCGAACTTGGACAGCGACGGCGCCGCCAGTTGAACGTCGCCCTGCAACATGGCTTCCAGAACCTTGTTGTCATCATAAAGGGTCGAGTTGGGGTAAACCTCCATACAGGCTTTGCCGTCCATCTCGGTGTTCACACGCTCTTGCAGCAGGCTGGCAGCGATACCTTTGGGGTGTTTGTCAGTGTTGGTCACATGGGCGAACTTGATTACGATTTCGCCTTCGTCACAACCAGCCGACGCAACAGCGGTTTGTGCGGTGAAAGAAAGCGCCACAGCAGTGGTGACAGCAGTCAAAAATTTCATTGGGGTCTCCTCCCGGGTTTTGAGACATTGCATAGATGTGCACCCGCATCCCGCAGGCACCCGCCTAGATCAGACCCCAGCCCCCCGCACCGCTCAAGAAAAACTTCACAGGGCTGTTACAATGAGCAAAACCGTTATCTGGCAATACGTTAGCGACTGACGTTACAGCCTTCCGGCTGGCCGGTGGCGGGAATCCACACAGGCAATTTGGCCCGTTGTGCGGATTTCCACACAGGTCACCGGAACCGTTCCGGCCGAATCCCGTATTTGGTCAGCTTGTCGTAAAAGGTTTTGCGCGGCAATTTCGAGCTATGCCCAAAAGTTGGTGACGCAGTAATCAGGCGGCATGTTTTTCCTGCTTGATCCCGTCCTTAAATTCAACCCCTTCGATGATTTCCGGCAATCGGAATGCGCCGTCGAGTTTACGCCATTTCTTCTTTGCCGACATCATCAGGCGGAAGGTCATTGCCAAGGCGGTCTTGCGCCCGAGGCAGCCTTTGGTCTTCTTCGTTCGGTGCCGCACGGTGGCAAATATGCTTTCGATGGGGTTGGATGTGCGGATGTGTTTCCAGTGCTCGGCAGGGAAGTCGTAGAAGGTCAGCAGCACGTCCCGGTCCTTGGTCAGCTTCCCCACGGCACGCTCGTATTTCACGCCATAGGCTTCGATGAAGAAATTGAACGCGGCCTCGGCGTCCCGTTTGTTCTCGGCCATCCAGATGTCCTGTAGATGGCCCTTGGCTTTGGCTTGCAGCGACTTCGGCATGGCATTCAGGACGTTGCCGGTTTTATGCACCCAGCAGCGCTGCTCCCGAGTCTCACCGAACACCTCCCGCAAGGCGTTCCAGAAGCCGAGCGCGCCATCACCAACGGCCAGATCAGGGGCTTTTCTGAGGCCACGACGTTGCAAGTCCAGCAGCAATTCACGCCAGCTCTGGCTGCTTTCTCGATACCCGTCCACGAGGCCCAGAACATCCTTGTTACCCCACTCGTCCGCGCCGATGATCACCAGCATGCATTGCTTGTCAGCATCCGTGCGCGGCTTGAAATAAACCCCGTCGGCCCAGAAATACACATAGCGTTTGGCCGACAGGTCACGCCGGTTCCAACGCTCGTATTCTGCCCACCACTCCGCCTTCAGGCGCGAAATCGTGCTCGATGTCAAACCACCCGCATCAGGCCCCAGAAGGGCCGCCAGTGCTTCGCCGAAATCACCCGTGGAAATACCTTTGAGATAGAGCCAGGGCAACAACTCCTCGACCGACTTTGCCCGGCGCAGATACGGCGGCAGAAGCGTCGAGGTGAACCTGATCTTCTCCGCCCCCGTGCCACGATCACGCACCCGAGGCACATTCACCGGGACAGGGCCGATCCCCGTCATCACCTCGCGCTCCGGCAGGTATCCGTGGCGAACAAGGCGCTGGCGACCGGCCGAATCCCTCAAATGCGCGTGTTGCGCCATCAGATCACAAACCTCGGCCTCGACCGCCTGTGCCAACAGATCCCGCGCGCCTTTGCGCAAGATATCCGTCAGCGGATCAGGTGAAATTCCGGCTGGATCGGTAAACTCCAAAATAGTATCGTCTTCCATGTGGCATATCCTTTTCTCTCTGAGAATCGCGGCGCGTCAACACCGCCATGATATGCCACCCAATCACCCCATCACCAACTTTCGGGCATTACTCCCGTAACCGTTGACTGGGTTGTTCTGACTGCTGCTGTTGTAGGCCTGGGCCTCGCTGTGCTGTCGCTGATCAAAGGCAAAACACAGACTCTGACAAACAAAATCGGCTCGGCCATGGACAGCATGTCTGTTTCCACAAACTTCTAAACCGAAGTTTTCGAGAATTGTTAAACCGCGTCCCTTACCGGGCGCGGTTTTTCGTTAGGGTATTGCAAAATCTAGAGTTAGATCTGCCTGCTTTATTCCTTCCCTCTTTCACAATTTGGACACAGTACGACGATAGCATCAAAGAAACCACACAACCATAAGATGGGCGCACGGAGACGGACATGATAAATTCACTAATTAAATTTGCTAAATCTGAAAACGGGGCCGTCACTGTTGATTGGGTTGTGCTTACGGCCGCTATTGCCGGGCTAGGCCTTGCCGTCGTTTTGGTACTTCGCCCAAAAGTAGAAGATAAGACAGTTGCTATTGGTTCGGTGCTTGATGCCGCGGGTGTAGACCCAACATTCTAATCGAGCCGCATTCTCGCCTTTCTTGCAGCGGCAACGCTGCTACCCTTCCAAACAAAACCCGCCTTTTGTTCACGTTATTGCCGCAATCATTGTCTATTGATGTGATTGGTAATAGATTATATGCCCACTACGCATAGGAAGCGAAAGGATACATCATGCGAATGGTTTTTGGTTTGGTTCTGATTTTAGGGTTGGGACTGGCCGGTTTTGCCGTTTATATGACCAAAGGGAACCTCTAAAAATCCCCCAAAATCCGGCCTGACGGGGTAGAATCGTCATCAGGATGAAAATGATTCGACCGACGGGGTTTTGTCATGGGTCAGATGAGATTTTTTGATCTTTCCAGCCGATACGCGGGACTGGACAAATCTGGTGATCCGCTGGTGTTGCTCAACGACATGGTGCCGTTCGAGGATTACCGGGACGAGCTGAAGGCCATATGGCGCACGCCGCCCGAACAGCGCAAATCCAACGCTGGCCGCCCGCCTTGGGATGAGGTGCTGATATTCAAGACGATGGTTTTGCAGCAGCTCTACAACCTCTCTGACGATCAGATCGAGTATCAGATCCGCGACCGCCTGTCGTTCATGCGGTTTCTCGGCCTTGGCATTGAAGACAGCGTACCTGACGCCAAGACCATCTGGGCCTACCGTGAAAGGCTGGCCGGGGCCGGGAAGATGAAGGAGCTGTTTGACAAGTTCGATGCCTTTCTGCGCGAAAAGGGCTATCTGGCGATGGGCGGGCAGATTGTTGATGCGAGCATCGTTCCGGCGCCGCGCCAGCACAACAAAAGGGACGAGAACGAGAAAATCAAGGCGGGCGAAACGCCTGAAGAGTGGGAGGAAAAACCCCACAAGAAGCGCCAGAAGGACGTGGATGCGCGCTGGACGAAGAAGCACGGCAAGAGCTATTACGGCTACAAGAACCACATCAATGTCGACCGGCGGCACAAATTCATCCGCGCTTATGATGTCACCGATGCCGCCGTGCATGACAGCCAGGCGCTTGCCGGTCTGATTGATGCGAGCAACACCTCATCGGACCTGTGGGCCGACAGCGCCTATCGCTCGCAAAAGATCGAAAGCGAGCTGGAAGAGCGGGGGCTTCACAGCCATATCCATCACAAGGGCAGGCGCGGCAAGCCGCTTGGCGAGCGCCAGCAAAAGGCCAACCGGAGGCGCTCGAAAGTGCGGGTCCGGGTCGAGCATGTATTCGCTTTTCAGGAGCGCTCCATGGGCGGCAAGCTGATCCGCTCCATCGGCCTGAAGCGGGCGCGATTTCGCATCGGGATGATGAACCTGGTCTACAACATGAAGCGCTTCGTCCAGTTCGAATGCGGCCTGGCGGCGCCGGGATAAGGGTTCATGGGGTGAGGTGTGCCTGAAATACCCAAAACCGGCTTGAAACCGGTGAAAATGGGTTTATGATCCGAAGCAATCAGGCGGGACAGGCGAAAAACCGTCCACCCCGCCGCGAAGAAGGCGAAAACGGGAATTTACAGAGGTTCCCATTATTTATTTTAAACATGTTTTTTAGGGAAATTGATGTGGATCAAGTTGTTGGTATGGGAAATGCTATCCTGTGGCGCCATCGCGCAAAGCGTATAGCTGCGCAAAAATAACGTGGAGGGCACGTGATGCATGAACTTGATGGAGTGACCAAAACTGATCAGTACCGGGCGTTGGGACTGAGCACTTTGGCTTTTACGGTCTGTTTTGCCGTATGGACGATTTTCTCGATTATCGGTGTTAAAATTAAACAAGAGCTGGGCTTGTCCGAAACACAATTCGGTCTGCTTGTGGCGACACCTGTTCTGACCGGTTCGGTCAGCCGGATTTTTCTGGGGGTCTGGACAGATCAGGTTGGGGGGCGGCTGATGTTGCCGTTGCAAATGTTGATTACGTCCATTTCGGTCTGGTTGCTGGCATCGGTTCACACATACACAGTGTTCCTTATGGCCGCCCTTGGTCTGGGGCTTGCCGGTGGGTCGTTCATTATCGGGATTGCCTATGTGTCGCGTTTCTTTGAAGCCGAGAGACAAGGGACAGCCCTTGGTATCTTTGGGGCTGGAAACGTGGGTGCTGCGGTTACCAACTTTGCCGCACCCTTCCTTGTTCTGGCGTATGGATGGGAAGATACCGCGCGTATCTATGCGGTTGTTCTGGTAATCATGGCGGTCCTTTTCTATTTGTTTGCGCCAACCGATCCGGTACGCAAGATGCAAAAGGAAACCGGAGCAAAACCAGTATCGGCCTTGAAACAACTTGAGCCGCTGAAAAATATGCAAGTCTGGCGTTTTGCCACTTACTATTTCTTTGTGTTTGGCGGTTTTGTTGCCTTTGCTTCGTTCCTGCCGCGGTATTATGTCGGGGCTTACGGTGTCGCGCTGACTTCGGCGGGCCTGTTTGCCGGCATGTATTCGCTTCCCGGCTCGATCTTCCGGGCACTGGGCGGCTGGATGTCGGACGTCTGGGGCGCGCGCCATGTGATGTATCTGACCTTTGGTGTGTCACTGATTTTACTGTTCATCATGAGCTACCCGGAAACCACATACATCGTCGAAGGTATTCCGCATAAAGACGGCACCCCGAATATGATTCAGTTCAGCTTTGGTATTCCGCTATATGTGTTTGTGTTCCTGACCGTGATCCTTGGCTTTATGATGAGCCTTGGCAAAGCGGCGGTTTATAAACACATCCCCGTCTATTTCCCGCAAAATGTGGGGGCTGTGGGCGGTCTGGTCGGGATGATCGGGGGCTTGGGCGGCTTTGTTTTGCCGATTGCCTTCGGGATACTGCTGGACATGTTTCAAGTCTGGTCGGTCGTGTTTATGCTGATGTTTGTCCTTGTGGCGGTCAGCATGATCTGGATGCACTTGGCAATCCGTTCTATGGATCGCAAGAACCACCCCGAACTGGTGAAGAATACCCACCTGTCAGACGTGCCACACTAATTCGAATAAACAGGCGGGCTGCACAGGCAGCCCGTCATAAAAACCACCACCAAAGGGAGAAAGACTTTGGGACAAGATCTTAGAAACTGGGACATCGAGGACGAGGGCTACTGGGCCTCGACCGGCAAGTCCATCGCAACACGAAACCTGTGGATTTCGATCCCCAGCCTGCTGGTCGGCTTTGCTGTCTGGCTGTATTGGGGAATCATCACGGTGCAAATGATCAACCTTGGCTATCCGTTTGAAAAGTCCGATCTGTTCACACTGTCAGCGATTGCAGGACTGACGGGGGCGACATTGCGTATCCCTTCGACGTTCTTTATCCGCATCGCGGGCGGGCGAAATACGATCTTTTTCACCACTGCGCTGCTGATGATCCCCGCAATCGGGACTGGTTGGGCGTTGAGCAATCCCGATACGCCTCTTTGGCAGTTCCAGATACTGGCCTTCTTGTCGGGTATCGGTGGCGGCAACTTTGCCAGCTCGATGTCGAACATCTCGTTCTTCTACCCGAAAAAGGTGCAGGGCTATGCTTTGGGAATGAACGCAGGTCTTGGTAATTTTGGTGTAACCACCATGCAAATCCTGATCCCGTTGGTGATGACAATCCCGCTATTTGGCGGCGTCGGGCGCAAGTTGGTCAACACATCCGGCACGCTGATTGGGAAAATTCCGGCAGG
This sequence comes from Profundibacter sp., assembly GCF_965277155.1. Taxonomy (GTDB): domain Bacteria; phylum Pseudomonadota; class Alphaproteobacteria; order Rhodobacterales; family Rhodobacteraceae; genus Profundibacter. The sequence continues at coordinate 132,788 of NZ_CBDIBV010000014.1, read as the reverse complement.
AACGGAAACCTACATCCAGAATGCCGGTTACATCTGGCTGGTATTCCTGATCCCGCTCGCTATTGTCGGCTGGTGGGGTATGAACAACATTCGGGATGAGCATGTTTCGCCACGCATCCCGAACCCGTTGGGGGCCTTTGGCATCATGACATTCATGCTGTTGATCGGGTTCTTTGCCGCAGGTGTGGGTCTTTGGATGATGCTGCCGGCCAAGGTGGGCGGTTCCGGCTGGAACGTTGACAAGCTAATCGTCATCCCGTTGGTTATCGGAACCACAGTGGGGTTGCTTTATCTGATTCCGGGTGCTGTTGGGCGTAACTTGTCGCGTCAATACAAGATTTTCGAGAACAAACATACTTGGGCAATGACCACGATCTATACGATGACGTTCGGTAGTTTCATTGGGTATTCGGCGGCCTTTGGCCTGACGATCAAGGTGGTCTTTGGCTTCCAGCATTTGATGGTAGATGGGGTGATGACCCATAATACAGTGAACCCTGACGGTCCGTCAGCGTTGATGTATGCATGGATGGGCCCATTCATCGGTGCACTTATCCGCCCTGTAGGTGGGATGATTGCTGACAAGATGGGCGGAGCCAAGGTCACGCATATCATATCCTTCATCATGGTGTTCTCGACACTTGGCGTGGCTTACTTTCTACAAAAGGCCTACGTCTCGGCCACACCTCAGGACTACTTCCTGCCGTTCATGATCCTGTTTCTGATCTTGTTTACTGCAACTGGCATCGGCAACGGCTCGACCTTCCGTACAATTGCCGCCGTTTTCAACAAAGAGCAGGCAGGTCCGGTGTTGGGCTGGACTTCTGCGGTTGCTGCCTATGGCGCTTTCTTTATTCCCAAGGTGTTTGGCGAGCAAATGAAAGCGGGCACACCAGAGAATGCACTATACGGCTTTGCGGCGTTCTATGCGGTTTGCATCGTCATCAACTGGTGGTTCTACCTGCGTCCCGGCGCCTATGTGAAGAACCCGTAAAACAAACGTCTGTCTGCCCCGGCACCGTGCCGGGGCAGCATCCCCTAGAACAGGAGAGAAACAAAATGAGCCATCTGCTCGACCGCCTGAATTTCTTTCAGTCCAAGCGACTGGATACGTTTTCCAACGGCCACGGCGAAACCACCGCTGAAAACCGCGACTGGGAAGACGTTTATCGCAATCGCTGGCGCCACGACAAAATTGTCCGCTCGACCCATGGTGTAAACTGCACCGGCTCGTGTTCGTGGAAAATTTACGTCAAATCCGGCATTGTGACCTGGGAAACCCAGCAAACCGATTACCCGCGCACCCGCCCCGATATGCCCAACCATGAACCGCGTGGTTGCCAGCGTGGCGCCTCTTACAGCTGGTATCTGTATTCCGCCAACCGCGTGAAAACCCCGCTGATCCGTGGCAAGATGCTGCGTGCCTATCGCAAACTGCGCGCCACCATGAGCGCAACTGCCGCGTGGAAGGCCCTGCAGGACGATCCGATCCTCCGTGCTTCCTACGTCAAAACCCGTGGTAAAGGCGGGTTTGTTCGTGCCACATGGGTCGAGGCCAACGAAATTATCGCCGCCGCCAACGCCTATACCGCCAAAACATACGGCCCCGACCGCGTTTTCGGGTTCTCTCCTATCCCGGCGATGTCGATGGTGTCCTATGCGTCCGGTGCCCGTTACCTCAGCCTGCTGGGCGGCACTTGTCTGTCGTTCTATGACTGGTATTGCGACCTGCCACCGGCCAGCCCGATGACATGGGGTGAACAAACCGACGTGCCGGAATCGGCCGACTGGTATAATGCCGGCTATCTTCTGCTGTGGGGTTCGAACGTGCCGCAAACGCGTACACCCGATGCGCACTTCTATACAGAGGTCCGCTATAAAGGCACCAAATCCGCTGTTATCAGCCCCGACTATTCCGAGGCCGCGAAATTCGGTGACATATGGCTGAACCCCAAGGCCGGCACCGACAGTGCCCTGTCGATGGCGATGGGCCATGTTATCCTGCGCGAATTCCACCTGGACCGTCAGGCGCCGTATTTCGAGGAATACACCCGTAAATATTCCGACTTCCCGATGTTGGTGAAGATCGAGGAAAAAGATGGCCAACTGATCCCGGGCCGCCTGTTACGGGCGGACGATCTGCAAGGGAAGCTGGGCCAGAAGAACAATCCCGAATGGAAAACCGTGGCTTGGGACGGAAAATCCAAAAGCCTTGTTGTGCCCAATGGCACCATCGGTTTCCGCTGGGGTGAAGATGGCGAATGGAACCTCGAGGAACGCGCCAAGGGCAAAGACACCGAACTGATGATGTCGTTTGTTCAGGAAGAAGACCGCGACGATGTTGTTGGCGTGGATTTCCCTTATTTCGGCGGTCAGGCCACCAAGCATTTCGTCAAATGTGACCACCCCGATGTGATGACCAAAAACGTGCCGGTCAAACGGATCAAATCGGGCAAGAAGGAAATCCTTGTTGCCACCGTGTTTGACCTGTTTTGCGCCAACTACGGGCTGGATCGCGGCCTTGGTGGTGATTGGGTGAAGGATGATTATTCCAAAGATATCCCCTATACCCCCGCATGGGCCGAAAAGATTACAGGTGTTCCTGCTGACAAGATCGAAACGGTTGCCCGTGAATTTGCACTGAATGCGGAAAAAACCGAAGGTCGTTCGATGGTTATTCTGGGGGCCGGTCTGAACCACTGGTACCACATGGATATGAACTATCGCGGTATCATCAACATGCTGGTGATGTGTGGTTGCGTTGGTAAATCCGGCGGCGGCTGGAGCCATTATGTGGGTCAGGAAAAACTGCGCCCGCAAACCGGCTGGATCCCGTTGGCCTTTGCCACGGACTGGTGTCGCCCACCGCGCCATATGAACGGAACATCGGCATTCTATGCCCACACCGACCAATGGCGTTACGAGCAGCTGGATGTGAATGAAATCCTGTCCCCCACTGCGCCTAAGGGCGATTGGGATGCCAGCCTGATTGATTACAACATTCGCGCTGAACGCATGGGCTGGTTGCCATCTGCACCACAGTTGAAAACCAATCCGCTGGAAGTGGGAAAGGCGGCCAAGAAAGCTGGTCAGCCCGTTGCCGAATATGTGGCGGAACAGTTGAAATCCGGCAATCTGGAAATGTCCTGCGAGGACCCGGATGCACCGGAAAACTGGCCGCGCAATCTGTTTGTGTGGCGTTCTAACCTGCTGGGCGCGTCCGGCAAGGGCCACGAATACTTCATCAAGCACCTGCTGGGCACCGATCATGGTGTGCTGGGCAAGGATCTGGGTGAAGAAGGTGGCCGGATGCCAAAAGAAGCCAAATGGCATGATGAGGCCCCCGAAGGCAAACTTGACCTGCTGGTGACCATCGACTTCCGCATGTCCACCACGGCAGTTTATTCAGACATCGTTCTGCCGACTGCATCCTGGTATGAAAAAGACGACATGAACACATCCGACATGCACCCGTTCATCCACCCGCTTCAGGCGGCGGTTGATCCGGCCTATGAAAGCCGCACGGACTGGGAAATCTTCAAAGGGATTGCCAAATCGGTTAGTGAGATCGCGCCGGAAATTCTGGATGTGGAAACCGACGTTGTGCAACTGCCGTTGCAGCACGACAGCCCGATGGAAGTGGCCCAGGACCGCGTTCGCGACTGGAAAAAGGGTGAATGCGATCTGATCCCCGGCAAGACCGCGCCGAAATATATCGAGGTCGAGCGGGATTTCTCGCAAATCTATGCCAAATACACTTCGGTTGGTCCTTTGCTGGACAAGCTGGGCAATGGTGGCAAGGGCATCGGCTGGGATACCAAGGTCGAAGTGCAGCATCTGCGCGATCTGAACGGTGTGGTTCTGGAAGAGGGCGTATCGAAAGGCATGCCCAAACTGGACACCGCGATTGATGCCGCTGAAATGATCCTGATGCTGGCCCCTGAAACCAACGGCGAAGTGGCGGTAAAAGCATGGAAAGCATTGGGCGAGGCCACAGGCCGCGAACACACGCATCTGGCCGAAACCAAAGAGGATGAAAAAATCCGCTTCCGCGATATTGCGGCACAACCCCGCAAGATCATTTCCTCGCCCACCTGGTCGGGGATCGAAAGCGAACATGTGTCCTATAACGCCGGTTACACCAACGTTCATGAACTGATCCCGTGGCGCACGCTGACAGGTCGTCAGCAGCTCTATCAGGATCACGAATGGATGCTGGCCTTTGGCGAAGGCTTCTGTAGCTACCGCCCTCCGGTTGATTTGAAAACCATCGAAGGCGACTTCAACACCGAAGAAGGCCAGCCGCATGTGGTGCTGAACTTTATCACGCCGCACCAGAAATGGGGTATCCACTCGACCTATTCGGATAACCTGCACATGCTGACGCTGAACCGCGGTGGCCCTGTGGTCTGGATTTCCGAAGTGGACGCCAAAACCGCCGGGCTGGTCGATAATGACTGGGTCGAGGCATACAACGCCAACGGGGCACTGACGGCCCGTGTTGTTGTGTCCCAGCGGATGAAGCAAGGCACCATCTATATGTATCACGCCCAGGAAAAGATCGTGAATACACCGGGGTCGGAAAAGACCGGCATCCGGGGTGGTATCCATAACTCGGTCACCCGTGTTACGGTGAAGCCAACCCATATGATTGGCGGTTATGCCCAGCAATCCTATGGCTTCAACTATTATGGGACAGTCGGTTCGAACCGCGACGAATTCGTGATCGTTCGCAAAATGAAGAAAGTCGACTGGCTTGATACCCCCTTAACATCTACGGAGGCAGCAGAATGAAAATCCGCGCACAAATAGGCATGGTGCTGAATCTTGATAAATGTATCGGGTGTCACACCTGTTCGGTTACCTGTAAAAACGTCTGGACCAGCCGTGAAGGTGTTGAATACGCCTGGTTCAACAACGTCGAAACCAAACCCGGTATCGGGTATCCCAAAGACTGGGAAAACCAGGCCCGTTGGAATGGTGGCTGGGAACGCTCCAAACGCGGCAAACTACACCCCAAACAGGGTAGCAAATGGCGCATCTTGGCGAAAATCTTTGGCAACCCCGATTTGCCCGAGATTGACGACTATTACGAGCCGTTCACCTTTGACTATGACCATCTGAAATCGGCCCCTGACATGCCCGCCTTCCCCACCGCGCGTCCGCGTTCGGTGATCACAGGCGAGCGGATGGAAAAGATCGTCGGTGGTCCCAACTGGGAGGAAATCCTGGGTGGTGAATTTAGCAAGCGGTCCAAGGACTATAACTTTGAAGGTGTTCAAAAGGAAATCTACGGCGAATACGAAAATACATTCATGATGTATTTGCCGCGCCTTTGCGAACACTGTCTGAACCCCGCTTGTGCTGCATCCTGCCCGTCGGGCGCGATCTACAAGCGTGAAGAAGACGGCATTGTGCTGATTGACCAGGAAAAATGTCGCGGCTGGCGGATGTGCGTGTCCGGTTGCCCCTACAAAAAGGTCTACTACAACTGGGAAAGCGGCAAATCCGAGAAGTGTACCTTCTGCTATCCACGGATTGAGTCAGGCATGCCGACAGTCTGTTCGGAAACCTGCGTGGGCCGCATTCGTTATCTGGGCGTGATCCTGTATGATGCCGATCGGATCGAGGAAATGGCCAATACTCCATCGGAAAAGGATCTGTATCAGGCACAGCTTGATATGTTCCTTGACCCCAATGACCCCGCTGTCGAAGCGCAGGCATTGGCTGATGGCGTGCCGCAGGACTGGATCGATGCAGCCAAGAAATCGCCTGTTTACAAGATGGCGATGGACTGGAAGATCGCCTTCCCGCTGCATCCCGAATACCGCACCTTGCCGATGGTCTGGTATATCCCGCCACTGTCGCCCATCCAGAATGCTGCCGAAGCCGGCGCAATCGGGCTGGACCGCGATATGCCGGATGTGAAATCCCTGCGTATTCCGGTGCGCTATCTGGCCAACATGCTGACCGCCGGTGACGAGGCCCCCGTGGTCACAGCACTGGAACGGATGCTGGCGATGCGTGCCTATATGCGCAGCAAAACCATTGACGGTGTGATTGATGCGGGTATCGCCGAACGCGTCGGCCTGACGCCTGAACTGATCGAGGATATGTTCCATATCATGTCGATTGCCAACTACGAAGACCGCTTTGTTGTGCCGACAACACACCGCGAAACGGTTGAGGACGGCATGGAAATCCGCACCGGTCAGGGCTTTACTGACTGTAATGGCTGTTCCTCGGGGATCAGCACCGGCAGCATGTTCGGCGGCAAGAAAAAGGACAAAGGCTTCTCTATTCCGCCGATGCCCGCCGCCGCACGGGAGGTATTTTAGATGCACATGCCTCTGAAAGCGATATCAGCGCTTCTGAGCTATCCGACAGAAGAGCTACAGGCCGCCAAGGCCGAATTGATCGAGGCGTTGGGGCAGGGTGACCTGCTGCCCGCCGAGATGATCAATGATCTATCCGTGCTGATTAACGGAATCGCCACCGGTGATATCTATGATCTGCAGGAAACATATGTCGGGCTGTTTGACCGCTCGCGCACCCTCAGCTTGAATCTGTTCGAGCATGTCCACGGCGAAAGCCGCGACAGGGGGCCAGCGATGGTCGATCTGGTGGAAAACTATCGGGCGGCCGGGTTCGAGCCTGCGTCAACCGAATTGCCGGATCACCTGCCTGTCTTGCTGGAATTCCTCGCAATGCGTCCCATTGACGAGGCGCAGGAGGTGCTGGCCGATGCCGCGCATATACTGGAAGTGCTTCGCACACGTCTCACACGACGCGAAAGCATTTATGCGCCGGTCTTTGCCGCCCTCCTGCACATTTCCGGCGAGCAGGCCGATCAGACGGCTGTTGCCGAACTGTTGGCCATAAAGGAAGACGATCCTGACGATCTGGAAGCGCTGGATCAGGTCTGGGAAGAAAGTGAAGTCACTTTCGCCCCCGATCCGAACGCCGGTTGTCCACAGGTCCGCGATATGCTGGCCCAGATGGATACGCCCCGGAACGCCCCCCCTGAAACAGCGCCCGCAGCGGCAGAATAAGGAGACAGAATAATGAACCAATTTCTGTTCGGAACTTACCCCTACATCGCGCTAACGGTGCTGTTTATCGGCTCGATCGCGCGGTATGAACGTGACCCTTTCACATGGAAATCCTCCTCGAGCCAGCTTTTGCGTCGCAAACAGCTGATTGTCGGGTCGGTGTTGTTCCATGTGGGTGTGTTGATCATCTTTGGCGGCCATCTTGTCGGTCTGCTTACACCTATCTGGATTTTCAATGCGCTTGGCATCAGCCATGAAGCAAAGCAAATTCTGGCGATGGCTGCCGGTGGTATTGCCGGTATCATGGCGCTGGTTGGTGGCACGATGCTGCTGATGCGCCGTCTGGGGGATCCACGGATCGCCAAGAACTCCAGCTTTGCCGACACCGGCATCCTGATCCTGTTGCTGCTGCAATTGGTTTTGGGGGTTAGCACGATCTTTGTTTCCATGCAGCATCTGGATGGCACAGAAATGGTCAAACTGATGTCATGGGCACAGGGGATATTCTATTTTGATGGCAATGCAGCCAGCTATATTCAGGATGCATCAATCATCTTCAAGATGCATATCCTGCTGGGTCTGACCATCTTCTTGCTGTTCCCCTTCACACGGCTGGTTCACATGCTCTCGGTTCCCGTGCGCTATGTAACTCCGCTGCGCAAAGGGTACCAGATCGTGCGTTCGCGCCGGAAAGCTGCGAAATGAGCACCGAGCGCAAACCCCTGTTCCCGGATGTTTTCGTGAACGGACAAGAAATCTCTGCCGCGGATATCGCGGCAGAGGCCCAGAACCACAATGCCCCCAAGGACAAGCCCGGCTGGGCTTGGCGTGACGGTGCCCGGGCTCTGGTGATCCGCGAGTTGCTGTTGCAAGAGGCGCGCAAGCGTGACCTGCAACCGCAGCCCAACGAACTGGAGCCCGGCATGTTTGAAACCGAGGATGAATCGCTGATCCGCGAATTGCTGGATCTGGCGGTGACGCCGAAGGTTCCAAACGTTGATGACACGCGCAAGGTTTACGACGCGCAGCCCGATATGTTCCGCGCACCCACCTTGTACGAGCCTTCGCACATCCTGTTCGCCGCTGATCCGACCGATGCCGAGGCCTGGGCCGAAGCGTTGCAAAAGGCCCAGGCGGCCCTTGCCACGTTGCGTTCCAACCCCAAGGATTTTGCATCCTTGGCCAAAGAGTTAAGCGATTGTCCGTCCCGTGATGCGGGCGGCCAATTGGGCCAGATCGTCACCGGCGACACCGTGCCGGAATTCGAGGCCGCAATGGATGCGATGGAGCCGGGCGTGATCAACCCCGAGCCTGTCAAATCCCGTTACGGCATACACATCCTACGACTGGATGCCAAGGCCGAGGGGGATGTGTTGCCCTATGACCAGGTCAAGCAGCAGATCGGCGAAATGCTAGAGAAGGCCGCTTGGGCCAGTGCCGCAAATGGATTTGTTCAGGAGCTGGTGGCCAAGGCTGAAATCATCGGAGTCGATATGGCGGCATAATTGCTTTGCATGTTCGACCTATAAAATGCCGCCCCCTGTCCTCGGGGCGGCATTGCTATTCCGGTGCCAACATATACCCCTCGCCGCGCACGGTTTGCAGGTAACGGGGCTGTTTGGGGTCTGTTTCGATCTTGCGGCGCAGGCGCGTGATTTGCACATCCACCGCGCGTTCCTGTGCCTGTCCGGTATCGCGCCCCAGATCCTCGACCAGTTTGGCACGGCTGACGGGTTCATTCGGGCAACTGGCAAAGATTTTCATCAAGGCGCTTTCGGTCGATGTCAGACGCACCAGTTCCTCGCCGCGCCACATCTCGCCGCGTTCCACATTGTAACGCACCGGCCCCAGATGCAGCATCTTCGGCCCCTGATCCGCTAGCGTATCTGCCGGCATCCGCCGCAGAATGGCGTTCAGGCGCAGCAACAGTTCTTTGGGTTCGAACGGTTTGGCCAGATAATCATCCGCGCCGGCCTCAAGTCCGGTAATTCTGTCATTGGTTTCACCCTTGGCGGTCAGCAATAGGATGGGGGTGGGGACGCCGCCCTCGCGCAGGCTGCGGGTCAGGCTGATACCGTCCTCGCCCGGCATCATCACATCCATCACGATCATGTCGAATTCCAGTCCCGACAGGATGCGGCGGGCATGTTCGGCGTCGCGCGCGGCGGTCACCCAGAACCCGTGGCGGATCAGGAATTTCTGCAACAGCCCGCGAATGCGTTCGTCATCGTCTATGATCAGCAGGTGGGCTTCGGGGGTGTCGTTCATCACTCACCCTCCTTTAAGGATTTGAAGTAGCGACGGTACTCCGGCTCCATCATTGCCTCAAGCACTTTACGAAATCCGGCCACCGCATCCGGCCCGACCGCACGATAGGCATCGCGCATCCGTTTGCGTTGGGCATCCGACAGTTCACGTTCCAGTGCAATGCCTGCTTCGGTCAGAAACAGGTGGCGTTCGCGTTTGTCACGGGTGCCAACGCGGCTTTCCACCAATCCGTCCTCGATCAGGGTGCGCAGCACGCGGTTCAGCGATTGTTTGGTCACCCCCAGAATACCCAACAGGTTATTGACCGTGGTGCCGGGACTGCGGTGGATGAAATGCACTGCGCGGTGATGTGCCCGACCATAGGAGTAATTGTTCAAAATACGATCCGGATCAGCAGTGAATCCGCGATAGGCAAAAAACATCGCCTCGATCCCCTTGCGCAATTGTTCGTCGGTCAGGAACAACAGCGCCTCGCCCCCCGATCTTGCATCTTGCGCCATAATACCCCCTAATCACGTTTTCTTTCGGTTTGCCTGATTTTACGTCAGTGTTGTTGACATTCCAAGAATCAATTCGTAACAATCAGCAGATTTTGCGCAATATTATGCCCCATGCGGACCTATTTTGCGCAACATATGAAAACTACTGGCCAAAGATCGGCGATGATCGGAAAGGACGACCCCATGTCAGGTGCATATGATGACCGCGATGGAACCATCTGGATGGACGGGATGATGACCCGCTGGCGCGATGCCAAGGTCCATATTCTGACCCATGCGATGCACTATGCCTCCAGCGTGTTTGAAGGTGAGCGGGCCTACAACGGCAAGATTTTCAAAAGCCGCGAGCATACAGAGCGGTTGCATCGCTCGGCCAAGCTGATTGATTTTGAAATTCAGTGGAGCGTGGATGAAATCGAACAGGTCAAGGCACAGGTTCTGCGTGCCTCGCGTTTGAAAGATGCCTATATCAGGGCCATCGCATGGCGTGGCGCTGGCGAAGATATGGGTGTCGCATCCGCGCGCAATCCTGTCCATCTGGCGATTGCTGCGTGGGAATGGGGCGCCTATTACGGTGACGCCAAAACCAAAGGGGCAAAACTGGACATTTCCAAATGGAAACGCCCCAGCCCCGAAACCATCCCTTGCGCGGCCAAAGCGGCAGGTCTGTATATGATCTGCACCATGTCCAAACACGCGGCCGAGGCCAAGGGCTGTTCGGATGCGATGATGTTCGACTATCGCGGTTATGTGGCCGAAGCCACGGGCGCGAATATCTTTTTCGTAAAGGACTGCGAAGTGCATACGCCTACGCCCGACTGTTTCCTGAACGGGATCACGCGGCAAACGGTGATCGGCATGTTGCAGGAAAAAGGTATCAAGGTGCACGAGCGCCACATCATGCCCGAGGAACTGGAAGGGTTCGAGCAATGCTGGCTGACCGGCACCGCCGCCGAGGTTACGCCGGTGGGGCAGATAGGGGACTATCATTTCGAGGTCGGGGCCCTTGCGCGCGACATCGCTGCGGATTACGAGAGGTTGGTGCGGGAGTAACCGCGCCCTCGTTAATTCACACAGCATTGAGGCCCTCAATGATACGTCACATCGTGTTCTTTAGTGCAAAGAACAAAGACGACATCGGGGATGTTCTGGCTGGTCTGCGGATCCTGCGGGATATCCCCCACGCCACCATTCTGGAAGTTGAACCGAACCTGCAATCCGACGATTTGTCAGATGCCGTGGACGTGGTGGTTTATGGTGAATTTGCGGATGAAGCAGCACTGGCGGCCTATAAGGCGCATCCGCTTTATCAGGATTCCATTCAGCGCGTTCGTCCTTTGCGCGAATTGCGCATGGCCGCCGATTTCCAAAGCCCGTTCACCAAATAACAACCCTTGCGGCCTAGGGTCGGGGTGTTATGGAAATCAAGAACAGCTCGATCCTGATTGCGATCATCCTTGTGATTGCTTTGCCCGCAACCACAATGGTTGTGGCCTATATGCTGACAAAAAACCCCACCCTGCGGCCCCTTGCCAGAACCCTGAATGACGAGGCGATTTATCGGGGCGAGGCGGTGGCCGTTGAAATCGTCGCGCATGTGCGCTGGACCACAAGGCGGCAGAAATCTTTTACACAGCGGGAACTGGCCAATGTCATTTTACGGGCCTTTCGGGCGCATGGTGTTGCGGTGCGGACTGTTTTTGAAACCGCGGACAGTGCCGATCCCGTGTCTATCACTTATCAGGTCGGGCGAAATAAATTCGGACCCTTGCGGATTAACAAGGCAGGGGATGCTGTGAACAATGCAATTGCTGTCTACCGGATGTACCAGATGTCGGCCCCTATCCGCAGGTAGTATACGCCGGCAAGCTTTGCCCCGCCGGCGCATCTGGCTTGTTGATTTATTTTACTTCAGCTGTCGGACGCGGCGTGGATGCGGTTTCCGCTGGCAGTATCGGAAGCACAACCGGGGGAACGGCCCCTTCCAGTGCACCAAGGAAGGCAACGATCTGATTGGTTTCAGTATCGCTTAACTCTTCACCTAACTGGGATTCCGCCATTATCTGCACCGCGACTTTCAAATCCCAAACCTTGCCGGAATGGAAATAGGGGGCGGTGACACTTACATTGCGCAAAGGGGCGGCGCGAAATACGTATTCGTCGTCGACTGTTTCCGTAACCTTGAAGCGCCCTTTGTCGCCAACCGGCAGAACGTCCGCACCAGGTTTTTCAACGAATCCAAATGGATAATACCCATGCCCACCGACGTTGACACCGCTATGGCAAGAGGAACAGCCTTTCTCCATGAACAAGGCCAACCCGGCCTTTTCATCATCGTTCAGGGCTGTGTCGTCACCATTCAGATAGGCATCGAACGTGGCTGGGGTAATCAGGGTTGCCTCGAAGCTTTCGATCGCGCGGGCCATATTGTCAAAGCTGACAGGTTCAGACTCGTCCGAAAACGCGGCACCAAACATGCTGACATATTCGGGCATACTGTTCAGCGTCACCACCACATTTTCCGGCGTGTTGGCCATTTCCACACCTGCCTGGATCGGCCCTTTGGCCTGTGCTTTCAAATCGTCGGCGCGCCCGTCCCAGAACTGGGCTTCGTTCAGAACGGAATTTAAGACTGTCGGTGCATTGCGCGGACCTTTTTGCCATCCATGACCAATTGATGGAGCTATGCCCAAAAGTTGGTGACGCAGTAATCAGGCGGCATGTTTTTCCTGCTTGATCCCGTCCTTAAATTCAACCCCTTCGATGATTTCCGGCAATCGGAATGCGCCGTCGAGTTTACGCCATTTCTTCTTTGCCGACATCATCAGGCGGAAGGTCATTGCCAAGGCGGTCTTGCGCCCGAGGCAGCCTTTGGTCTTCTTCGTTCGGTGCCGCACGGTGGCAAATATGCTTTCGATGGGGTTGGATGTGCGGATGTGTTTCCAGTGCTCGGCAGGGAAGTCGTAGAAGGTCAGCAGCACGTCCCGGTCCTTGGTCAGCTTCCCCACGGCACGCTCGTATTTCACGCCATAGGCTTCGATGAAGAAATTGAACGCGGCCTCGGCGTCCCGTTTGTTCTCGGCCATCCAGATGTCCTGTAGATGGCCCTTGGCTTTGGCTTGCAGCGACTTCGGCATGGCATTCAGGACGTTGCCGGTTTTATGCACCCAGCAGCGCTGCTCCCGGGTCTCACCGAACACCTCCCGCAAGGCGTTCCAGAAGCCGAGCGCGCCATCACCAACGGCCAGATCAGGGGCTTTTCTGAGGCCACGACGTTGCAAGTCCAGCAGCAGTTCACGCCAGCTCTGGCTGCTTTCTCGATACCCGTCCACGAGGCCCAGAACATCCTTGTTACCCCACTCGTCCGCGCCGATGATCACCAGCATGCATTGCTTGTCAGCATCCGTGCGCGGCTTGAAATAAACCCCGTCGGCCCAGAAATACACATAGCGTTTGGCCGACAGGTCACGCCGGTTCCAACGCTCGTATTCTGCCCACCACTCCGCCTTCAGGCGCGAAATCGTGCTCGATGTCAAACCACCCGCATCAGGCCCCAGAAGGGCCGCCAGTGCTTCGCCGAAATCACCCGTGGAAATACCTTTGAGATAGAGCCAGGGCAACAACTCCTCGACCGACTTTGCCCGGCGCAGATACGGCGGCAGAAGCGTCGAGGTGAACCTGATCTTCTCCGCCCCCGTGCCACGATCACGCACCCGAGGCACATTCACCGGGACAGGGCCGATCCCCGTCATCACCTCGCGCTCCGGCAGGTATCCGTGGCGAACAAGGCGCTGGCGACCGGCCGAATCCCTTTAATGCGCGTGTTGCGCCATCAGATCACAAACCTCGGCCTCGACCGCCTGTGCCAACAGATCCCGCGCGCCTTTGCGCAAGATATCCGTCAGCGGATCAGGTGAAATTCCGGCTGGATCGGTAAACTCCAAAATAGTATCGTCTTCCATGTGGCATATCCTTTTCTCTCTGAGAATCGCGGCGCGTCAACACCGCCATGATATGCCACCCAATCACCCCATCACCAACTTTCGGGCATTACTCCAATTGATGTTTCCAGGTTGTCATCGCCTCCAGTTGTCAGGTTGTGGCAGGAATAACAGCTTAACACCCCCGAAGCCGACAGGCGCGGATCAAAGAACAACGCCCGCCCCAGTTCGACTTTGGCCGGAGATGTCGGGTTGTCTGCCACATTGGGTACGGTAGATGGCAATGGCTTGAACTGTTCCAGCGCTGTTGCGCGTAAATCATCGGCAAAAGCCGCACCAGTCATGGCCGTGGAAACAAGCAGGATCGGGATCAGGGTTTTCATTTTGTCCTCCAAATTACAATAATTCTAATTTGCAGAGGTTTGAAAATTCGGTAGTGTCGCGAGTTTGGTGGAAATTCGAGGACGGCGTAATCTCCGGGTGCATCGAAGCCACCCAACCGGCGGCTGGAACCGCCAAGGAGATCACGCCATGACAAAGAATACAGCAACATCGACATCCGCGCTACTGGCCAATGAAGCAGGCTATGACCCGATTGAAGACCGGCTGCGCCAGAACATCCGCGCGACGATCGAGGCGGTTTTCGAAGAGGAGCTGGAGCAGTTTCTGGGCCGTTGCCGGTATGGCCGCAGCGGCGGGGCAAAGGCCGGATACCGCCACGGGCATCGCGAGCGGCAACTGGTCGGAACATTTGGAACCGAAACGGTGCGCGTGCCGCGTGCGCGGATCACAGGCGAGGCCGGCAAGGCCAGAGAATGGCGCTCGAAGGCATTGCCCCGCTACCAGCGGCTGACGAAGAAGGCCGAGGCGCTGATCGCTGCTGTCTACCTTTCGGGCACCAACACACGGCGGGTAAAACGCGCCCTGTTCGGCCTGTTTCAGGGGGCGGTCAGCAAGGATGTGGTGAGCCGCGCCTGGCGCAAGGTGAAGGTGGACTGGCAGGCGTGGTGCGCCCGCAGCCTTGCGGATGAAGACATCGTGCGGCTGATCCTGGACGGCACCGTGATCAAAACGCGGATTGACAGGAAGGCCACCAATATCTCGGTTCTGGCCGCGATTGGCGTGCGCCGGGATGGGCAGAAGGTCTTGTTATCACTGATGAACATGGGCGGCGAAAGCACCTCCGCCTGGCGTCAGTTCATCAACGATCTGGATGCGCGCGGGTTGAAACGGCCCGAATTTGTCATCGTGGACGGGGCACCGGGACTTGAGGTCGCTCTCATTGCCCTCTGGGGTGAAGATCTGCCGATCCAGAGGTGCACGGTGCACAAGCACCGCAACCTTCTGGCCAAGGCACCCAAGCGTATGCATGATGAGTTGACAGAAGATTACCGCGACATGATCTACGCCAAAACACCCGAGGAAATCGCCACCCGCCGCAAGGCATTTCTGCGAAAATGGCGGCTGAAATGCAAGGCCGTCGCTGACAGCTTGGAAGAAGCAGGAGATAAGCTTTTCACCTTCACGCGTCTGCCACAAGGCCAGTGGAAATCGGCCAGAACGACAAATGCGATCGAACGCCTGAACGAGGAATTCCGCCGCCGCATCAAGACCCAGACCGTGCTGCCATGCGCCGAGACCGTGCCGATGCTGCTTTGGGCTCTGATGGCCTCGGGGCAGATCGTCATGCGAAAGGTCGATGGCTGGGAAACGCTCGCTCAGCCCGTCGCCGACGCAACCCTTGACCAAGCCGCCTGACCGGCGCATAACTCAACCCGCTCGGAGGTGCCTGAAATCAATTTCCACCACTTTCGAGACACAACCGAAAATTCTTCTTTGATTTAGAATAAGAATAATTATTTGATTTAGGTCAAAGTATGAGTTGGCAATAACATAAACGTAGTGATCCACGGGAAAAGAATGTTAAGAGAGGTGGTCCCACTTTTTTGACCAGTCAGCAGCCAGTTTAAGATGGATCAGGGTTTCATTTAGGCTGCCAAACTCATTGGTTTTGTTTTTCTGTCATAGGCTTCATCCGGGGTCAATATTCCGTGGGTGGAATGCGGGCGCTCGGTGTTGTAGTAAGCCAACCATTTCCCGATCCCGGCGCGGGTCTGCGAACCCGTTTCAAATGCGTTGAGGTAAATGCATTCGTATTTCAAGGATCGCCAAAGCCGCTCGATCATCCGGTTATCGACCCAGCGACCTTTGCCATCCATCGAGATTTTCACGTCGGCTTCTTTCAGCGCCTGCGTCCATTCAAACCCGGTGAACTGGCTGCCCTGGTCGCTGTTCATGATATCGGGCTTGCCGTATTTGGCCATAGCCTCTTTCAGGGCTTCAACGCAAAAATCTGCCTCCATGCTGTTTGACAATCTCCAGCTCAAAACCTTGCGGCTGTGCCAGTCCATGATCGCGACCAAATAGAGGAACCCGCGCTGCATCGGAATGTAGGTGATATCTACGCACCACACATGGTTTGGACGATCAATCGTCAGGTCTCGCAGCAGATACGGGTAGATCTTATGCTGCGGATGTTTCTTGCTCGTGTTGGGCGTCTGGTAGATCGGAACCAACCGCATCAGCCGCATCAAACGGCGGACCCTGTGGCGACCACACTTGTAACCTTGGCGCTGCATGTGCCGGGCCATTTGCCGTGATCCATACCACGGCGTCTGCAAGAATTGCTTGTCGATTATTGTCATGAACCGCAAATTTTCAGCACTTTCGCCTTTTGGCTGGTAATACAGGTTCGAGCGCGCCAGAGAAAGTAGCCCGCATTGTCGTCGCACACTCAGATCATGCTCACGGCTCACCATTTTTTGCCTCGCTTCCCGAGCAACTGTTGCGAGGCGTTGGCTAAAAAATCCCGTTCCACGACCAGCTGACCAATCTTGGAGTGCAGCTTCTCAATCTGGGCTTCATCAACCCGATCAGGATCACGGCCCCGTCTGGAAAATGCCGTGGCCATGTTTTCAATCGCTGCTCGTTTCCATGTGCCAATCTTGGTTGGATGCACACCATACTTCTTCGACAGCTCCGCCATCGTCATTTCCTCGCGGATTGCTTCAAGCGCAACGCGGGCTTTGAATTCGGGAGAATGGTTCTTTCGTTTCGTCATTTTGAATCGTCTTTCTCATAAGTCGATCCACCTTAACAACTGGTCCGAATTTCCGCGACCACCTCTAAGATCCTGACGCTAAACCAATTGTGAAAGCGGAGAGATTCCTTGGATAAGGGTGCACTATCTGAACTGGCCAGAGACGGTGACGAGAGAGCTATGCCCAAAAGTTGGTGACGCAGTAATCAGGCGGCATGTTTTTCCTGCTTGATCCCGTCCTTAAATTCAACCCCTTCGATGATTTCCGGCAATCGGAATGCGCCGTCGAGTTTACGCCATTTCTTCTTTGCCGACATCATCAGGCGGAAGGTCATTGCCAAGGCGGTCTTGCGCCCGAGGCAGCCTTTGGTCTTCTTCGTTCGGTGCCGCACGGTGGCAAATATGCTTTCGATGGGGTTGGATGTGCGGATGTGTTTCCAGTGCTCGGCAGGGAAGTCGTAGAAGGTCAGCAGCACGTCCCGGTCCTTGGTCAGCTTCCCCACGGCACGCTCGTATTTCACGCCATAGGCTTCGATGAAGAAATTGAACGCGGCCTCGGCGTCCCGTTTGTTCTCGGCCATCCAGATGTCCTGTAGATGGCCCTTGGCTTTGGCTTGCAGCGACTTCGGCATGGCATTCAGGACGTTGCCGGTTTTATGCACCCAGCAGCGCTGCTCCCGGGTCTCACCGAACACCTCCCGCAAGGCGTTCCAGAAGCCGAGCGCGCCATCACCAACGGCCAGATCAGGGGCTTTTCTGAGGCCACGACGTTGCAAGTCCAGCAGCAGTTCACGCCAGCTCTGGCTGCTTTCTCGATACCCGTCCACGAGGCCCAGAACATCCTTGTTACCCCACTCGTCCGCGCCGATGATCACCAGCATGCATTGCTTGTCAGCATCCGTGCGCGGCTTGAAATAAACCCCGTCGGCCCAGAAATACACATAGCGTTTGGCCGACAGGTCACGCCGGTTCCAACGCTCGTATTCTGCCCACCACTCCGCCTTCAGGCGCGAAATCGTGCTCGATGTCAAACCACCCGCATCAGGCCCCAGAAGGGCCGCCAGTGCTTCGCCGAAATCACCCGTGGAAATACCTTTGAGATAGAGCCAGGGTGTGAATCGGCGTGCAAAACTGACCCACTTGGGTGGGTTATGAGCGAGTAAAATTGACCCACCTGTTTCGTTAACATCCGCGCAAAATTGTGCGGAGGAAAGAGCAGGTGATATTGATGGAAAGCGTATCGAAGATCCGGCGCTGGGTGCTGGTTGAAGGGCGCAGCATCCGGTCTGTGGCGCGGGCGACGGGACTGTCGCGGAACACGATCAAGAAGTATTTGAAGGACGAGAATCCGCCGAGCTACCAGCGCCATGCGCCGCCAGTTCGGCACAAACTGTGCAATGGGTTTGATCTTCGGCTGCAGGAACTGTTTGATCAGGACTCGAGGCGACCACGCTGGGAGCGGCGGACGGCCCAGAAGCTATACGAGCAGCTTGTGGCAGAGGGCTATACCGGGTCCTATTCGCCGGTTCAGCGTTTTGTTCGTGAGTTGAAGCGCGCCGGGGCCTGTTCGGGAGATGCGTTTATCCCGCTGCATTTTGCGGCGGGTGACGCGCTGCAATTTGACTGGAGCGAAGAACGGGTCGTACTGGGTGGTGTCGAGCAGAAGGTGAAGGTCGCTCATTTCCGCCTGTGTCACAGCCGCAAGCCTTTCGTGATTGCCTATCCCGGTGAAGCCCAGGAGATGGTGCTGGATGCTTTCGTGCAGGCGCTGTCCTTTTACGGAGGCGTTCCGCGCAGGGTGATCATCGACAACCCCAAGACCATGGTGACCTACGTTTCGCGCTCGAAGGAGCGGATATTCCATCCCCGGTTCCTGGCCTTGATGAACCACTATGTGATGGAGCCGGTGGCCTGCACGCCCGCTGCGGGCTGGGAGAAGGGACAGGTCGAGAACCAGGTCCAGTTCTTGCGGGGCCGGTTGTTCGTTCCCGAACCGGCCTTTGATGATCTCGAGGCGCTGAACGCGTGGCTGCGTCTGCGTTGCGAAGATCTGGCAGAGCGTCCCCATCCCGAGCAGCAGGATCGCACGATTACCGAAGTGTTCGAAGACGAGCGCGCCGAACTGCGCCCCCTGGGTCGGGCCTTCGACGGCTACGTGGAAAAGACCGTCCGTGTCCGCTCCACCTGCCTGGTTCAATATGCCAGCAATCGCTACAGCGTGCCCTCCCGCTTTGCCGGGCATCATGTGTCGCTACGCGCCTATGCCGGCCGGATCGTGGTGGTCTCCGGTCAGGATGTGATTGCCGAGCACAGGCGTCATTTTACCCGCAATATCAGCTATTTCGAGCCCTGGCATTACGTTCCCCTGCTGGACCGCAAGCCTGGTGCCCTGCGCAATGGCGCCCCCTTTGTGGGCTGGGAACTGCCCGAGGCCATGCATCGGATCAGGGAACATTACATGGCTGGTAAAGGCGGGGATCGGGAGTTCGTCGACCTGCTCCTGCTGGCACAGGATCACGGGATCGAGGTGGTCGAGACGGCCTGCAATCTGGCGGTGGCACAAAACACCCTGCGGCTGCCCGCCATCATCAATCTGATCAACCAGTTGGTGGAACCGGTCATCACACCGCTCAGCGATGCCTGCGCTTATCCGCAGCTGACCTTGCGGCCCGAAGCCGATTGCAAACGCTATGAGACCCTGTGCTCGGCTGAGGAGGTTGCCGTATGAATGCCTTGATCGACCAACTGACAGCCCTCAGGTTGCATGGAATGGCAGCTTGCGCCCATGATCTGCTGTCCGCGCGCAAGCCGCCAAGTCTGACCACAGCGATAAGGCAACTGATCGACGCCGAGACTGTAGAGCGCCGGGTGCGCTCCATCCAGTATCAAATGAGGGTTGCGAAGTTCCCCCATCACAAGGACTTCGCCACCTTCGATTACAGCGCCGCCGCCCTCACCCAGGCCCAGATCGAACCATTCTGCACCGGCCAGTTCACAGAGGAGGCCCATAACCTCATCCTGGTGGGCGGAACCGGCACGGGCAAAACCCACATCGCCATCGCGCTGGGAACGACGCTGATCAACAACGGCAAGAAGGCGCGCTTCTTCAACGCCGTCGATCTGATCAACGCCCTGATCAAGGAACAGGCCGACGGCAATGCAGGGAAGATCATCCGGCAGCTCTCGGCTTTGGACTGCGTCATCATCGACGAGCTGGGCTACATCCCGTTTCCCAAATCCGGTGGCGCGTTGCTCTTCCATCTGATCAGCAAGCTCTACGAGAAGACCAGCATCATCATCACAACCAACCTTGAGTTCGGTGAATGGGTCTCGGTCTTCGGGGATGCCAAGATGACAACCGCCCTTCTGGATCGCGTCACTCATCACTGCAACATCATCGAAACCGGCAATACCTCATACCGGTTCGCCCAGAGTAAACGCCGTAGAAAAAACTAGCCGTTCCGCAAGCAAAGCCCCCAGACGGACTCGCTACATGAAGGCGGCCCGACTGGGGGCTTTGCGCCACAAAGGGGGGGGCAAATTTAAATGCCGAAACCGGGTCAGTTTTAAATGCTCATTGACATAGAGCCAGGGCAACAACTCCTCGACCGACTTTGCCCGGCGCAGATACGGCGGCAGAAGCGTCGAGGTGAACCTGATCTTCTCCGCCCCCGTGCCACGATCACGCACCCGAGGCACATTCACCGGGACAGGGCCGATCCCCGTCATCACCTCGCGCTCCGGCAGGTATCCGTGGCGAACAAGGCGCTGGCGACCGGCCGAATCCCTCAAATGCGCGTGTTGCGCCATCAGATCACAAACCTCGGCCTCGACCGCCTGTGCCAACAGATCCCGCGCGCCTTTGCGCAAGATATCCGTCAGCGGATCAGGTGAAATTCCGGCTGGATCGGTAAACTCCAAAATAGTATCGTCTTCCATGTGGCATATCCTTTTCTCTCTGAGAATCGCGGCGCGTCAACACCGCCATGATATGCCACCCAATCACCCCATCACCAACTTTCGGGCATTACTCGTGACGAGATATCAGTGCGGGTAACGCCCAAGGCGTCCCGCAACCGGATAACCGTCGAGGATGGCAATATTCGTGTATATGTCACCACGGTTCCCGAAGGAGGAAAGGCGACCAAGGAAGTGGCTAAATTACTGGCAAAGGCATTGGGTGTGCCCAAAACCCGTCTAACCCTGATCCGCGGCGCAACCTCGCGGGACAAGGTTTTTAGAATTGGGTGATACTCCCGCTTCAAAAATCCTAGAAGCTCAGAATATAACTTAGCTTTAATGTAGTCGCCTCGTAGGAAGGTGAGTAACGCTGCCCATCCGGTCCCCTGGGGTGCTGAACGACCAGATCAAAATTGTCATATACCACCTCGGCCCTTAGCATGCCATTTCTACGGATGGGGTATTGTATTCCCAGACCTACCGTAACACCGGCATTGATCCCCAGGCTAATCTGGCCCTGCTGGATGGCACCGTAGCCTTTCATCACACCAATTCCGAGGGCGCCATAGACTTCTGTTCTTTGCCCCAGTTTGCGACCGTATATTCCCCGCACCCTGTACGTAGAACGGCGTGAACAGTAATAGGATGTGTTTTGAATTGCATCGCAGCTGGATGAAGCATGCATATCCTGAAACCATCCGCGCCGAAATCGCTCAACGTTGATTTCCGGCCCGAAAAATGCACGGCCTTTTTCGATCCGGTATCCCAGAACCATATCGTGATTCGAGCGTTTTCTTTGAATGTAGCGTTTTTCGTCTTTCAGGCGGTGTGCACTCATCAATCGATATGAAAAACCTGTTCCGAAATAGTATCCGGTTTCACCCACCGCATATAACGGAACAACGGATACACTGCCTGCCAGCAGGCATATTGCAGTTCTCTTTTTCATTTTCGCGTCCTCGTGCAGCGTTATCACCGTTTAGGTTGATTCGCGGCCATCCCGGTTCGAGTCTACCAATTCAAAGCTTTTCCCCATAATGAAAATAATAATGCCAATACTATCGGCGGATTTCTGACCCTTATGTATCCCATTCGCCAATTCACAAGAAATGTTCCTACTGGCTTGCTGGCATAGGGGTGGCTAATGGTTTCTTTTGGGGCTGACCCAGATAACCTAAAAAGAGGTTATGATGGGAAGCATGAGAAAGAGTCGCCTGAGCCACTACAAGCAAGACCGTCTTACGGAGCATTTTGTTTCGGGATCGACAGCACGAACAGCAGCCAGTTTGTGTGGTGTAAACCGCAAGACCGCAGCGTTTTATTTTCTACGCCTGCGCGAGATAATCGCCTATGAGCTGGAGGCGGAAAGCCAAGCTATGTTCGGCGGAGAAATAGAAGTGGACGAAAGCTACTTTGGCGGCAAACGCAAAGGTAAACGCGGGCGTGGTGCGGCAGGTAAAATTCCCGTTTTTGGTATATTAAAAAGGGGTGGGAAGGTTTACACCAAGATCATCCCGGACGCCAAATCCGCCACTCTGATCCCGATCATAGAGCGCAAAGTCGTGCCGGATTCCATCGTCTATTCCGATTGTTGGCGCGGTTATAATGTGCTGGATGTGTCAGACTTCCACCACTTTCGCATCAACCATTCCAAGCTCTTTGCAGACCGTCACAACCACATCAATGGCATCGAGAATTTCTGGAACCAAGCCAAGCGCCACATGCGCCGATTTAACGGTGTCCCCAAGGCCCAATTTGGGCTATATTTGAAGGAATGCGAGTGGCGTTTCAACAACAGTGACCCTTCAGCTCAGTTATTGCAGCTAAGACAATGGGTTAAGCGTTACTTGAAGTAGTTATCTGGGTCAACCCCTTTCTTTTTTGATAGGGTTCGGGACAGGTTTGAAAAGGACAAGTGAATATGCGCAGATTTGTGATGCTGGTTGCTGCCCTGGCTGTTACCGGATGTGTCGAAGCAACCACCGAGAAACCGGCCGAGAAAGATCGGGTTCCGCCGCCAGTGCCGGTCTCTGCTTTTGCCGCCAGCAAGAATTCCAAAATACAGGATTTTCTGGCAGTTGTACGCCGTATGGAACCAGTTGCCCGCCGTGAGTGCCGCCGTAGGGCCATCACCGCCAAATGCAACTTCACAATTCTGATCGACAACCGCAGGAAACAGCCCGCAAATGCGTTTCAGGCTTTGGATGACAAGGATCGGCCGATCATTGTATTCACAAGCGCATTGATTCAAGAAACCCGAAATCAGGACGAACTTGCGTTTGTGTTGGGACACGAGGTGGCCCACCATATTCTGGAGCACATATCGAAAAGCCGTGACAGCGCCCTTGAGGGGTTTCTGGTTGGCGGGCTTCAGGCAGCAGTCAAAGGGGCAGATGCCAAAGCGATCGAACGGGCCGAACAGCGCAGTGCATTTATTGGAATTCGCAAGTACTCGAAGCAATACGAGCTTGAAGCCGATGCGCTGGGCACAGTCATTACGGCCCATTCCGGTTATAATCCATTAAGGGGTGCGCAGTATTTTCACCGCATTCCCGATCCGGGTGACAAATATCTTGGCTCGCACCCCCCCAACGCAAAGCGGCTTGAAGTCGTTCGCCAAACCGTATCCAAATTGTAATTGAAATTTTGAAAGATCAAGCCAAATGGAATGGACACATCTGGAGCGCCACTATGTGGATCGTATCGGTTGGTTACGGGCGGCTGTTCTGGGTGCAAACGATGGCATCGTCTCGACGGCCAGTCTGATTGCCGGTGTGGCCAGCGCCGGGGCGGGGCAGCCAGAAATCTTGCTGGCCGGTGTTGCCGGTCTGGTGGCGGGGGCCATGTCAATGGCGGCCGGTGAATATGTCTCGGTCAGTTCGCAAGCGGACGCCGAGAAAAGCGATCTGGCCCGCGAAGCACGCGGTCTTGAGGCGCAACCGGAGTTCGAGCGCCGCGAGTTGGCGCAGATCTATGTCGATCGCGGTCTGACCGCCGACTTGGCCGACGAAGTTGCAGTGCAACTGATGGAACACGATGCACTGGGGGCCCATGCCCGTGACGAATTGGGAATTTCGCATGTTGTCACGGCACGACCGATACAGGCGGGGCTGGCCTCGGCGGCGGCGTTTACGGCAGGGGCGACGTTGCCTGTTGCGTCGGTTTTACTGGCGCCTTTTGGACAGATTACCGAGGTTTCGACAGGTGTGTCATTGGTTGCATTGGCAGGGTTGGGCGCATTGTCTGCCCGTACCGGTGGCGCGCCGGTCATGCGTGCAGTTGTCCGTGTTACCCTATGGGGCGCACTGGCGATGGCAGCAACGGCTGGTGTCGGCTATCTGTTCGGGGCAACGGTGGTCTAGGCGTGCTGCAATTTGAAAATGTAGTCAGTGACAAAGGATCCAAATATGCGGTGTGCGGCGGCCCTGTTGTTGATCGTGCCACCGCCAAGGCCTTTATCAAGGCACTGAAACGGGACAAGAAATATGCACGTGCAACCCATAATACATGGGCTGCGTTACTGCCCGAGGGGCCGGTCAAGAACGACGACGGGGAAAGCGGCGCGGGCATGGTGATCTTGCGGATGCTGGAGCGCGAGGGGCTGCAAAACCACATCATCGTTGTGACCCGTTGGTATGGCGGGGTGAAATTGGGCGGGGACAGATTTCGCCATGTGCAAACCTGCGTGAAATACTATCTGGAGCAATTGCGCCGTTAGGGCCAGACCCGAAACAGCATGTCATCGGGAGGCAGGCACACTTCGTCATTGCAGGCTTGAAGGGTCAGACGGACGGTGACAGGTTTGTCGCCGGTTTTCACAATCGGGGCGGCCATGACAAAAGACGTGTCATACAGTGACAAGGGTTTATTACTAAACCCCAGTTCCTTGATTTCGGCCTTGGGATAGGCGGTTAGGGGGGCAGGTGTTTCCCCCACGGCCAATTCCATACCGATCAGATAATCCTCAAGCGGCTTGTGCGCGTTTATGTGCCAACCCTCGCGTGGCTCCACACTCAACAGCAGTTGCTTGCCTTTGGGCCCCAGCGATGCAAACACCCGAACAGCACCACCGTTTGACACCTGCATTGCACCTGTCAGCCCGTTGCGCTGTGTTTCAATTGCAACCAGCGTTGCCGCCCGTTGCCCCGGTGCGTTGATCGCATCAACGGCCAATGCGGCAGCTAGTTTCGGCGCGGCCTCGCCTGTGCGGGCCAAACGGCGATCAAGGCCTGCCAGCAACTCCAGTGCCTGTGCATTTCCAGACGCAATTTCGTTATCGTCCAGCGGGCGCATGGGGCCAAGACCCACCGTTTGCGCGTTCATTCGCATCGCCTGACCTTCGTCGGAAAACAGGGTTAGCATATCGGCGGCCAGCTTGTCTGCTATCCCCAGCCAGTCGGAATCCGCCCCGCCAAGGTAATCGTCAAGCGCCAGCAGGGCACGGCCAAGGGCGGCGTAATCGACCAGATGGGCATTGGTGTTTGCCGCCCCCTGATACAAGATGCGTTTCAGCCCATCGTCGGGCCACATATTTTGCAGCATGAATTCTGTAGCCTGAACAGCCGCTTCGCCGTAATCCGCGCGACCCAGAACACGGCTGGCTTCGGCCAGTGTTATGATCATTTCGGCATTCCAGGGCAGAACGATCTTTTTGTCGGTCAGCGGTTTAGCGCGATTGTTGCGGGCATTGTTCAGCATCCCCAGCAGACCCCTGAACGAGCGTTGGGCAATCATTCCATCCCCGCCGGATATTGCCTTTAGCGGGGTTTCGGAGGTGTGCAAGACGCTTGCCCCTTCGAAATTACCGTCTTTTGTAATGTTAAAAACGTCAATGATAGCGGTGGCTTCGGGGCCAAGGGTTTGCTTAACCTGCTCTTGTGTCCAAAGGTAGAATGCGCCTTCTTGGTCTTGGCCCTCGGCATTAAGGGAATCCGCATCCTGTGCGGCGTAAAAGGCACCTTCGGGACTGCGCATGTCACGCAGTATATAATCCATCGTGCGCGTGGCGGCACGGGCGTAGTCGGGGTTGCTGGTGGCGGAATAGGCGCGCAACAGAATACGACCAATAAGCGCCTGATTATACAACATTTTTTCAAAATGCGGGATGTTCCATTCCGGATCGGTTGCATAACGGTGAAACCCGCCGCCAACGTGGTCGTGGATTCCACCACGCACCATGCCGTCCAGCGTCAGGGTGACGGCCTGCATCAGGGCGGTATCGCCGCTGCGTTCGGCCTGATCCAGCAGGAACAGCAGCACGTTTTCACGCGGGAATTTCGGGGCGGTGCCAAAACCGCCGTTGAAATCGTCCAGATTGCCCAGCATCGCCGTTGCGGCGGCGTTTATGTCGGCGTCGGTGACATCGCCCAGAACCGATGTCTGGTCCAGATAATCGCGCAGGCGCTGGGATATGGTAAAGGCCTCGGTTCGCAGGGCGGCATTGTCGGTTTTCCAAACATCTACAATGGTTTCAAGGGTTTGCAAGAAGGCATCGGGCGGGAAATAGGTGCCGGCAAAGAAGGGTTCGGCATCGGGGGTCAGGAACACGGAATTGGGCCAACCGGAACTGCCGGTCAGGGCGGATGTGACCAGCATAAACTGTTCGTCCAGATCGGGGCGGCGTTCGCGGTCCACTTTGATGCTGACGAAATGTTCGTTCAGATAGGCGGCGATTTCCTCATCCTCGAAGCTTTCGGCCTCCATCACATGGCACCAATGGCAAGAGGCGTAACCAATTGACAGAAATATCATTTTCCCCTCGGCCTTCGCCTTTTCCAGCGCTTCCGGTCCCCACGGATACCAGTCCACGGGGTTGTCCGCGTGCTGTTGCAGATAGGGCGAGGATTCCTGTGCCAACCGGTTTTTTGCAAAGGTTTGCGAGGCGATCAGGATCAGGAGGAGGGAGAGAAATATACGCATGGGGTTGAGCATAGCGGTGGGGAACGGGCTTGTCAGGTGACGATTGGGTGAGGTGGTCTTTGGGGTGTCATCCCCGCGAAAGCGGGGATCGTAGTTAGGGTGACGTTTGCGGCGAGAGGTCCCCGCGTGTGCGGGGATGACATGGGGTGTGGAGGATTGCGGCGTTTGCCCCTGTCCGGTATTTTGCAAAATGAGGTGGTGGTTCAGTGGTGGGGTGAACACCACCCTACGGGCTTGCGGTGGTGTAGGGTGGGTTTCAACCCACCATTTTCACCGCGCCTTCCTCAAATCACCTTCCCCCACAAATCATACTCCCCAGCCTCGTCCACTTCCACCGTCACAATATCCCCCGCCTTCAACCCTTCGAACCCCTCGTCAATAAACAGGTTCCCGTCGATCTCGGGCGCGTCGGCCATGGTGCGGCAGGTGGCGGCGTCTGTGTCTACCTCGTCGACGATCACCTGCATCACCTTGCCGACTTTGGCGGCCAATTTGGCCTCGGAAATGGCTTGGGCTTTCACCATGAACCGGTCCCAGCGGTCCTGTTTCACCTCGTCTGCCACGTGGTCCGGCAGCGCATTCGAACGCGCGCCTTTGACGTTTTCGTATTGGAAGCAGCCGACGCGGTCCAGTTGCGCCTGATCCAACCAGTCCAGCAGAGTCTGGAACTCGGCTTCGGTTTCGCCGGGGTAGCCGACGATGAAGGTGCTGCGCAGGGTGATGTCGGGGCAGATGTCGCGCCACGCGGCGATTTCGTCCAGCGTTCTGGCACCGGCGGCGGGGCGGGCCATGCGTTTGAGCGTATCGGGATGGGCGTGCTGGAACGGGATGTCCAGATAGGGCAGGATCAGCCCGTCCGCCATCAGCGGGATCAACTCGCGCACATGGGGGTAGGGGTAGACATAGTGCAGGCGCACCCAGGCGCCAAGGCTGCCCAGATCGCGGGCCAGATCGGTGATATGGGCGCGGTGACCCTTTTCCTCGGCATATTTCAGGTCAAGGCCGTAGGCCGAGGTATCCTGCGAGATCACCAGCAGCTCCTTCACACCGGCCTCGACCAGCTTTTCCGCCTCGCGCATCACCGCAAAGGCGGGGCGCGAGGCAAGGCGGCCGCGCATGTCGGGGATGATGCAGAATTTGCAGGCGTGGTTGCAGCCCTCGGAAATCTTCAGATAGCTGTAGTGGCGCGGGGTCAGGGATACGCCGGATGCGGGCAGCAGGTCGATATAGGGATCGGGCGCGGGCGGCACGGCGGTGTGCACTGCGTCCAGCACCTGTTCGTATTGGTGCGGGCCGGTGACGGCAAGGATTTGCGGGTGGTGGGTGCGGATGTAATCGGGTTCGGCCCCCAGACAGCCGGTGACAATGACGCGACCGTTTTCGCGCAGGGCCTCGCCGATGGCGTCCAGGCTTTCGGCTTTGGCGGAATCCAGAAAGCCGCAGGTGTTGACGATCACCGCATCGGCACCGGTGTAGTCGGGGGAAATGGCGTACCCCTCGGCGCGCAGGTGGGTCAGGATGCGCTCACTATCCACCAGCGCCTTGGGGCAGCCAAGCGAGACCATACCGATGCGCGGCTGCCCCTCGCGGGCCGGTTCATCGATGCGGGCACGGGGCGCAAGGTCGGGGCGCAAGGAAGGTGGGTTCTGGGACATGTCGAGCGGGCCTGAAAGAGTGCGGGAGTTTTCTAATGCCCGTTTTTTACGCGATTTGGAAGCGAAATGCGGGGGAAATGGGCTAATCTGAACACATTTCCGTGGATTACTTTGACATCTAGATAAAAGAATTTGACTCAAAGGGGGCAAGGCTGAATTGTGGCTGGCAATATGTCGCGGTCGGACAAAAGAGACCGCAATTCAGGGAGGAAGACAATTGAAAAAACAGCTAGGACAAACGGGTCGCGGTAGTGTCGCGAGTTTGGTGGAAATTCGAGGACGGCGTAATCTCCGGGTGCATCGAAGCCACCCAACCGGCGGCTGGAACCGCCAAGGAGATCACGCCATGACAAAGAATACAGCAACATCGACATCCGCGCTACTGGCCAATGAAGCAGGCTATGACCCGATTGAAGACCGGCTGCGCCAGAACATCCGCGCGACGATCGAGGCGGTTTTCGAAGAGGAGCTGGAGCAGTTTCTGGGCCGTTGCCGGTATGGCCGCAGCGGCGGGGCAAAGGCCGGATACCGCCACGGGCATCGCGAGCGGCAACTGGTCGGAACATTTGGAACCGAAACGGTGCGCGTGCCGCGTGCGCGGATCACAGGCGAGGCCGGCAAGGCCAGAGAATGGCGCTCGAAGGCATTGCCCCGCTACCAGCGGCTGACGAAGAAGGCCGAGGCGCTGATCGCTGCTGTCTACCTTTCGGGCACCAACACACGGCGGGTAAAACGCGCCCTGTTCGGCCTGTTTCAGGGGGCGGTCAGCAAGGATGTGGTGAGCCGCGCCTGGCGCAAGGTGAAGGTGGACTGGCAGGCGTGGTGCGCCCGCAGCCTTGCGGATGAAGACATCGTGCGGCTGATCCTGGACGGCACCGTGATCAAAACGCGGATTGACAGGAAGGCCACCAATATCTCGGTTCTGGCCGCGATTGGCGTGCGCCGGGATGGGCAGAAGGTCTTGTTATCACTGATGAACATGGGCGGCGAAAGCACCTCCGCCTGGCGTCAGTTCATCAACGATCTGGATGCGCGCGGGTTGAAACGGCCCGAATTTGTCATCGTGGACGGGGCACCGGGACTTGAGGTCGCTCTCATTGCCCTCTGGGGTGAAGATCTGCCGATCCAGAGGTGCACGGTGCACAAGCACCGCAACCTTCTGGCCAAGGCACCCAAGCGTATGCATGATGAGTTGACAGAAGATTACCGCGACATGATCTACGCCAAAACACCCGAGGAAATCGCCACCCGCCGCAAGGCATTTCTGCGAAAATGGCGGCTGAAATGCAAGGCCGTCGCTGACAGCTTGGAAGAAGCAGGAGATAAGCTTTTCACCTTCACGCGTCTGCCACAAGGCCAGTGGAAATCGGCCAGAACGACAAATGCGATCGAACGCCTGAACGAGGAATTCCGCCGCCGCATCAAGACCCAGACCGTGCTGCCATGCGCCGAGACCGTGCCGATGCTGCTTTGGGCTCTGATGGCCTCGGGGCAGATCGTCATGCGAAAGGTCGATGGCTGGGAAACGCTCGCTCAGCCCGTCGCCGACGCAACCCTTGACCAAGCCGCCTGACCGGCGCATAACTCAACCCGCTCGGAGGTGCCTGAAATCAATTTCCACCACTTTCGAGACACAACCCGGGTCGCCGTTTAGGGATGACGCTTACAACAGCAATGATTTTGGCATCACCGGCGATGGCAACCGAAGGGATGTTCGCACTGGGGTTCAGTACAAATCAACGGGCGATGGGGGGCACGGGTGTTGCCTATGGCTACGAGGCCATGTCGGCCACGCTGAACCCGGCCAACGCCGCAAATGTGGGGCACGAGATGCAATTCGGGCTGGATATCTTCAGTCCGAACCGTGGTTTCACGATGGGCGGGCTGCGCGTTGAAAGTAACTCGAATTATTTCCCGGTACCGAATTTTTCCTATAACAAGCCGTTGGACAACGGAAAAGTGTTCAATATTTCGGTCTATGGCAATGGGGGCATGAACACGGATTACCCCGCCCCGGTGTTTGGAGCGACCCCGACGGGCATTGATCTGAGCCAGATGTTTATTTCGGCAACCTATGCTGGGAAATCGGGCAACCTGTCTTGGGGGATTTCACCAACTTTAGTCATCCAAACATTCCGTGCAAACGGACTACCGTTCGGTTCGGGTCGTGACTGGTCCTATGGTGGTGGGTTGCGTGCCGGTATCGTTTATGAGGCCTCACCACAGTTGAGTCTGGGTCTGTCGGCCAGTTCCAAGATGAACATGACGAAGTTCGACAAATACGCAGGCTTGTTCGAAAATCGCGGCGAATTTGATATTCCCGGATCGATTACGGCAGGGCTTGCCTATAAGGCGAATTCAAAACTGACGATGATGCTGGATGTGCAGCGGATTTTCTATTCCGGTGTGGATGCGATTTCAAACGCAGTAAATGCGGGGCCATTCGGTGCCCCCGGTGGTGCCGGTTTCGGCTGGGACGATATCAACGTTCTTAAACTGGGTATGGAATACAAAGCCAACGACACGATGACATGGCGTGCAGGGTATGCCTATTCGGAAAATCCGGTTGGGCCCGAAGATGTATCGTTGGGTATTCTTGCTCCTGGTGTTGTAACCCATCACCTGACAGTTGGCGGCACCTATTCGTTCAACCCCAGCAATTCAATTGATTTTGCAATCGAATATGCGCCAGAGAACACTGTAACAGGTGGCCCGATCACGCTTGATATGAGCCAGTTCAGCGTTTCGGTGGGTTGGACACGCAAGTTCTAACATCGTTTCAAGATGGATGTGATTAAGGGGGCGTCTAATTGGCGCCCCCTTTTTCGCGTTGGACACAGTGGAAAAACCCTGCCTCCGTTGATATACGTCATTTCAAGCGCCATATGAGTCTGGCACTGTCGTTCGATACCGCTTTCACAAAGGATGCTTTCCGATGACCGCTCCCCGCAATTTTGACATCGTTATTATCGGCGCAGGCCCCGCAGGCCTGTCCCTTGCCCGCACCCTGTCGGGTAGCGGTTTGCAAATCGCGATTGTCGAGATGCAGAGCGAGGCCGTGCTGGCCAATCCGCCCGAGGACGGGCGCGATATTGCGCTGACGCATACGTCGGAAAAGCTGATGAAAGATCTGGGCATGTGGGCGCATATCCCCGAGGACCAGATCGGCACCATTCGCGACGCCAAGGTGGTGAATGGCAAATCGCCGTTTTCGCTGCATTTCGATAGTCGCGGATCGGGGGCGGATTATCTGGGGCGGATTGTGCCGAACCATTTGATCCGGCAATCGGCATATAAGGCGGTTCAGGATCAGCCAAACCTGACCCTGCTGTGCGAAAGCGAAGTGGTTTCGGTTGCCACCAACACCACCGAAGGCACCGTCGGTCTGGCCGATGGCACCACGCTGACGGCGGCGCTGGTTGTGGCGGCAGACAGCCGTTTTTCCGGTACACGTCGCAAGATGGGGATCGCGGCCAACAGTCTGGATTTCGGCCGTGTTGTGATTGTCTGCGAGATGGAGCACGAGTTGCCCCATGAGGACACCGCGACCGAGTGTTTCTTTTACGACCAGACGCTTGCGATCCTGCCGATGTATGGCAATAAATCCTCTGTGGTTGTGACGCTGCCTACGGCCAATGCCGATGCGGTTCTGAATATGGCACCCGAGGCTTTTGCCGCGGATATTGCCCAACGGTTCGGCGGCAAACTGGGTAAGATGACTTTGGTCACCAAACGCCACCCTTATCCATTGGTCGGGGTTCTGGCCAAGCAATTCGTCACCACCCGTTTCGCGCTGGTGGGGGATGCGGCTGTGGGGATGCATCCGGTTACCGCGCATGGGTTTAATCTGGGTTTAAGCGGGGCCAAGCTGTTGTCCGACCAGATCGAGGAAGCCGTGCGCAATCTGACCGATATCGGTGCTATGACAGGTCTGAAACGCTATGAATCGGCACACCGTCGGGCGGTGCTGCCGCTGTATCACGGCACCAATGCGCTGGTGAAACTGTATACCGACACATCGGTTCCGGCCCGCCTGTTGCGGGATGTGGCGCTGCGGGTGGGGAATTTCCTGCCGCCGGTCAAGAAGCGTATTCTGCACCAGCTGACCCATATCGAACAGCACGCCAAATAGGGCTTGAGCGCACGGCATCGGGCACCTAGTTTGAAAGCATGTTCTTGTAACGCAGGAGAGTTATTGTGCGCCTGATCCTTCGGTTTATCCTAGTTGTATTTATCCTGATCATTGTAGGGGTGACGGCATTGCTGTTCATGCCCGGTGACAGGATCGCCAAATTCGCCGAAGACCAGTTCGAGGCCGCGACAGGCCGGCAGATGGACATTACAGGCGATGTGCGCACCTCGATCTATCCGCTATTAGGGGTCCGGACAGGGCCGGTGACGATTGCCAATGCCGACTGGGCCGGTGGCGAGCCGATGTTGCGGGCCGAAGGGCTGAGCATCGGGGTGGACCTGATGGCGCTGTTCGGGGGAGACGTGAAGATCAAAAAGGTCGAGGTGATCTCGCCGACGATCCTGCTTGAGGTTGCCAAAGACGGGCGTGCAAATTGGGAGATGACTCCGGCAGGGGCCACTGCGGCACCGGCGGGGGCGTCATCGGGCGGCGGTGCCATTCCGGCGTTTACGCTGGGGCGTGGCTTGGTGCGGGGCGGCAAGCTGACCTATATTGATCATGCCAGCGGCGAAAAGACGGTTCTAAGCGATCTGGATATCGATCTGCATCTGCCGGATTTCGCGGGGCAGGGGGATATATCCCTGTCCACACGGATGCACGGCCAGGCGATTGCGCTGGACACAACTGTTGCAAATTTCGGCAAGTTTCTTAATGGCGGCGTAAGTGCACTTACAGCGTCGATCAAAACTGGCGGCAGCACAATCGCCTTTGACGGCAAGGCCGGTATTTCACCCTTTGCGGCCGAGGGGAAAGTGGATGCCGATCTGGCGGATATGGCCGCGCTATTCGGAGCGCTGGGGATGGACGCACCGGACCTGCCCAAAGGCATGGGGCGCACGGCGAAACTGTCGGGGGATGTGACCTATACGGCGCAGGGCACTGCGCATTTGCGCAACGGGGCGATTAGTCTGGACCAAAATGTGCTGACCGGTGCGGTTGACGTTTTCATCGCCGGTAAGGAGCGCCCGCTTGTGAAAGGCCAATTCAAGGCCGATGCGCTGGATTTTTCGGTTCTTGCGGCCAGTGTGGATAATGAAACCGGCGCGGCGGTCGAGACCTCGACAGGTTGGCCAAAGGATGTGATCGACGTTAGTGCGTTATCAACGGTGGATGCCGATGTCGGGTTGGTTGCCAATGCGATTGATCTGGGCACGGTCAAGCTGGGCCCGTCCAGTGTGGCGGTGAAACTGGACCGGTCGCGGGCGGTGTTCGAGTTGCACAAGGTGCAGGCCTATCAAGGGGTTGTCAGCGGCCAGTTTGTAATGAACGGACGCGGCGGGCTGTCGGTCGGTGGTGATCTGAAGGTTGCCCATATAGCGATGCAGCCTTTGCTGATGGATTTGGCCGATTACGAGCGATTGATTGCTGTTGGTGATCTGCGGGTTAAATTTCTGGGGGTTGGCAATACGGTTGATGCGATTATGCGTAGCCTGTCGGGGGATGGGTCGTTCACTTTGGGACAGGGGGAAATTCTGGGCCTTGATCTGGCAGGAATGCTGCGAAATCTGGATGCGTCCTATCGTGGCGAGGGGCAGAAGACGGTGTTTAATTCCATTGGTGCCACCTTCACGATGAAAGACGGGGTATTGTATAATGACGATCTGTCCTTTGTGGCCCCGCTGGCGCGGGCGGATGGTTCCGGAGAAGTGGGGATCGGCACACAGACGCTGAATTACCGGATCAATCCTGTGGCCTTGGCGGACGAGGATGGAAATGGCGGTATCTCAGTTCCAGTGCTGATTACCGGCACATGGGCCAACCCGAAATTCCGGCCTGACCTGAAAGGGCTGATTGACCAGAATCTTGCAGACGAGAAAGCAGCGTTGGAGGCCAAACTTGCCGCCGAGAAAGCGGCAGCTCAAGCGCGGTTAGACGCCGAGAAGGCGGCCTTGCAAGAACGGCTGGATGCTGAACGGGCGGCGGCTGAACAGCGGGCGAAAGATGCGCTGGGGTCGAGACGCAGGACGGCGAAAGCATCGAGGATGCGGCAAAGCGCAAGCTGGAGGAAGAGGCCAAGCGGGGGTTGCTGAATTTGCTGGGGAATAATTAGGGCAATCTGCACAACCTGAATGGCGGATAAGGCGTTGGGATAAATGCTGAAAACGGCTTCTTAAAAGAACCACTAAACCGGTTTAGTGGTTCTTTCGTCCAACTTGGAAATATCCGGAATATCCAACAAAAAACCCGCAGGTTATTCCTGCGGGTTTTTTGTAATCTCAATTGAATGGCTGCGATAATCAGCGCCGGCGATCTCGGCGGGCAGACATCGGCTGGAAGGCCACGCCAACATGTGCTTCGCAATAGGGCTTGCCCGGTTCCGATGGCAGACCGCAGAACCAGAATTCGTCGGTTGCCGGATCGCCAATCGGCCATTTGCAAGTGCGTTCGGTCAGTTCCATCAGGCCGATCTTTTTGGCTTTCTTTTCCACTTCGCGCACGGTGGCCAGCGCTTCGGGACTGATTTCGTTTGCCGAAGGTTGTGGCGGCAAGGGTTGGCCGGCCGGAATGATTGCCTTGCGCGGGGGCAGGACAGGTTTTGGCGCCGCATTGGCGGGCGCGGCTTTCGGTTTGGCTTTGGCCGCCGGTTTGGCAGTGCGGGCGGCGGCAGGTTTTGCCGCGGCTTTCGGTTTGGCCCCACCCTTGCTGCCGCTGGTAGCACGGTTGGACAGGCCAAGGCGGTGCACCTTGCCGATCACGGCATTACGGGTCACGCCGCCCAGTTCCTTGGCGATCTGGCTAGCGGATTGGCCTTCGCCCCACATTTTGGTCAGCGTTGCAACGCGTTCATCTGTCCAGGACATCTGTTTTCCTTAACTGAAAATGGCCGTGGCGCAGGCAGGCTTGCCCCGTTCCAACGACCACTCTGGTAGAATTCTGTTGCTGGCATTATATACGGCCCGTGCGCAGGATACAAGCGCCATGGTGTCAGGTGGACTCTTTGGGTTTGGTTAGTCGTTCCAGACGTAGCCGGTCGCGCTCATCCGTCAAGCGCCAGACCGAGCCGAATGTCGCTGCCAGCACCCCCAGCCCCGTTGCCCCGCCAATCAGGAACATCACCAGAAGCTGGTATTTCACCGCTTCGGTCGGGTCCACGCCGGACAGGATTTGACCCGTCATCATGCCGGGCAGGGATACGATGCCGACCGCGCCCATGGCATTTATGATCGGCATGAAACCCGAACGCAGGGCGCGGCGCAGCACGGGGCGCAGGGCGGACCAGCGGGTTTGGCCCAGAAGCAGTTGCGCCTCGATCGACACCCGTTCGCGGCTGATGCCTGTGTGCAGCGCGTCCAGCGCCAGCGATATGCCGTTCATCGTGTTGCCCAGCACCATCCCCAGCACCGGCAGGGCAAAGCGTGGCGTCCACCACGGGTCCGAGCCTATCATCGTGGTCAGGGCAATCACCGTGATCCCCGCCCCGGCAAAGGCCATCGCCCCCGTGCCGATGCCAAAGCCCCAGAGGCCGCGCAGTTTGCGGTCCTGCCGTGCCCAGACCTCGCGGCCCGCGAACAGCACCATTGATGTGGCAACCAGCAGGGTCAGCCACGGAGAGAGGATCGAAAACAGGCTTTTCAGCAGCAGCCCGACCAGTATCAGTTGCACCACCATACGCACCGCGGCGATGGCCAGTTTGCGTTCCAGCCCAAGGTGCAGCCACAGCGACAGCAGCCCGTTGATCACAAGGAAGATCGAAGCCAGCAGCAGATCGGTGTATGTCAGGGCGATATAGCTGCTCATGCGGCCACCTGATGCAATTGGCCATCTTCCAGATGCAGGATACGGTGGGCCAGCCGTTTGGCCTGTGCTGCGTCATGGGTGACGATCAGGATGGCGGTGCCTTTGTCCAGTTGCTGTTTCAGCAGGGCTTCGATTTGCAGGGTGGTGTTATGGTCCAGCGCTGCCGTGGGTTCGTCCAGCAGCAAAACCTTTGGGTTGCCCTCCAGACAGCGCAACAGGGCAAGGCGGTGTTTTTCGCCGGTCGAGAGGCGGGCGACCTCCCATTCCATCGCGGTTTCGGGCAGGCCGACAAGGGGCAGTTGGCCGCGTATCTTGTCCGGCGCCTGAAAATGCGGGGCGACATGATCCAGCCACCAGCCGCTTTCGGCTGGCAGCATGGCGACGGTTTTGCGCCAGTCGGGTGCGGGCACATCGGCGCGGATCACATCGCCGGCCTGCACCTGTCCGTCGTTCGGGTCCAGATCGACAATCGCGCGCAGCAGCACCGATTTGCCGGTGCCGGACGGCCCCGTGATCGCCACACATTCCCCCGCGCCCACGCCAAAACTGACGGGGCCGATCATCAGGCGGGTCAGGGCACGCACCTTCAGCAGGGGATTTTCGGGGTTCACAGGTGGGCAATCCTTCGCTAAGACGTTCCCCATGATTAAACGCCCGAATATCGCCCAGTGCAACCGACGCCGACGCTAATCTAGCATTTTCGGCCCGCCGGGTCGTGTTTAATCCCGTGCCATGCGGCACACCTCTTCCTAAAATATTGACATGCCCCCGGCTTTGCGCCACCCAAGGGCTTCTTCTAAAGGAACTTTGCTATGATACCCTCTGTTTTGCCGACTTATAACCGGGCACCCCTTTCTTTCGTCAAAGGCGAAGGTAGCTGGTTGATCGAGGCAGACGGACGCCGATTTCTGGATTTCGGTGCAGGCATCGCGGTGAATGTTCTGGGCCATGCACACCCCGCTTTGGTTGGCGCGCTGACCGATCAGGCGCAAGCGCTTTGGCACACGTCGAACCTCTATGAAATTCCACAGCAACAGGCGCTGGCCGACAGGCTGGTTGCGGCCACATTCGCCGACACCGCGTTTTTCACCAATTCCGGCACCGAGGCTTGCGAATTGGCAATCAAGATGGTGCGTAAATATTGGTTCGAAAAGGGCCAGCTCGAGCGGGTCAAGATTATCGCCTTTGAAGGCTCGTTCCACGGGCGTTCGGCGGCAGGGATTGCCGCTGCGGGGTCCGAGAAGATGACCAAAGGCTTTGGCCCCCTATTGCCGGGCTTCGTGCAATTGCCGTTTGGTGATCACGAGGCATTGGCGGCGGAGATGGATGACACCGTGGCGGCGGTGATTGTCGAACCTGTTCAGGGCGAGGGCGGTATCCGCCCGTTGCCGGATGCCTGCCTGAAGGGCTTGCGCGATGCCTGTGACGAGGTGGGCGCGTTGATGGTGCTGGACGAAATCCAGTGCGGCATGGGGCGCACCGGCAAGCTGTTTGCCCATGAATGGGCAGGCGTTGCGCCCGACATCATGCTGGTGGCCAAGGGCATCGGCGGGGGCTTTCCGCTGGGCGCGCTGCTGGCAACCGAAGATGCCGCATCGGGCATGACGGCGGGCACGCATGGCTCGACCTATGGCGGTAACCCGCTGGCCTGTGCGGTGGGAAATGCGGTGATGGAGATTGTTGCCACCGATGAATTTCTGGCCGATGTGAACCGCAAGGCAGGCACCTTGCGCCAGTCGCTGGAAGGGCTGGTTGCATCACACCCCGATGTGTTCGAAGCTGTGCGCGGTTCCGGCCTGATGCTGGGGTTGAAATGCAAGGTGCCCAACATGGATGTGATCAACGCGGCCTACGGGGCCGAAGTATTGATTGTGCCGGCGGCGGATAATGTGGTGCGGCTTTTGCCCGCGCTGAACATCCCCGACGAAGACATTGCCGAAGGTGTTGCGCGGTTGGACAAGGCGGCAAGCGAAGTTTCCAAAGGATTGAAATCATGAACCATTTTCTGGATATTCACACAACTGATGCTGACGCCTTGAGGGGCATGATCAATCAGGCACGCGACATGAAAGAGGCCCGCAAAGGCCTGCCCAAGGGCACGCCGGACGCGGAACAGCCGTTGAAAAACCGCATCGTGGCGCTGATTTTTGAAAAACCGTCAACGCGCACGCGGGTTTCCTTTGACGTGGGCGTGCGGCAGATGGGCGGTGAAACGCTGGTGCTGTCGGGTGCCGATATGCAGTTGGGCCATGGCGAAAGCATCGCCGACACCGCGCGGGTTCTGTCGCGCTATGTGGATATGATCATGGTCCGCACCTTCGAGGAATCCGTGTTGCAGGAGCTGGCCGAATACGCCGATGTGCCGGTGATCAACGGGCTGACCAACCGCACGCATCCCTGCCAGATCATGGCCGATGTGATGACGTTTGAGGAACACAACGGCCCGATCAAAGGCAAGAAAGTGGTCTGGACGGGGGATGGCAACAATGTCTGCGCCTCCTTCCTGCATGCGGCGGGGCAGTTCGGGTTCGACTTCACCTTTGCCGGACCGCCGTCGCTGGATCCCGAAGCCGAATTCGTGGACCTTGCCCGCAGCAAGGGCGTGAATGTGGTGATTGAACGGGACGCCGAAAAGGCGGTGCAGGGGGCCGATCTGGTGGTGGCCGATACCTGGGTTTCGATGCACGACAGCCAGTCGACCCGCCAACGCCGCCACAATCTGTTGAAACCCTATCAGGTGAACGACCATCTGATGGAGCAGGCCAAGGATGACGCCCTATTCATGCACTGCCTGCCCGCGCATCGGGATGAAGAGGTGACATCATCAGTGATGGACGGTGAAAAGTCGGTGATCTTTGACGAGGCCGAGAACCGTCTGCATGCGCAAAAGGCCGTGATGCGGTGGTGTCTGGGGGTTTAGAGCGCATCCAGTTGGGCGCGAATTAACCCTGCCTTTACCATGACCGTGCGAAGGTGCGGTCATGTCAAACTATCGCCGCGCCCGTGTGACCGGAGCCAGTTATTTCTTTAGCGTGAACCTTGCCCGTCGGGGCGGGGATCTGTTGGTCGAGCGGATTGACGATCTACGGGCGGCATTTTTGGCCACAATGGCCGAGCGGCCGTTTGTGTGTGACGCGATGGTGGTTTTGCCGGACCATATCCACGCGGTCTGGACGTTACCCAAGGGGGATGCGGATTTTTCCACGCGGTGGCGATTGATCTAAGGGCGGTTCTCGCACCGGATTGGCATGAAAGCACCGCAGCGTCCAAGTTTGGTGGCAAAGCGGGAAAAGGGCATCTGGCAGCGGCGGTTTTGGGAGCATTTGATCCGTGATGAACGCGATTATCGAAATCATGTGGAATATTGTTGGGGCAATCCGGTGAAACACGGGTTTGTCGAACGCGCTGTGGATTGGTCTTATTCGTCAATCCATCGGGAAATTGCACGCGGGATGGTTTCACCGGAGTGGGGTGGCGATCTGGAAACAAAACAAAGCGCCTGAATTTGGGCGATGGTGTAGGGTGGGCGGTTCTGTGGCGCAGCCGCAGGTTCGCCCACCGTTTGTGATTGTTCAGAATGGTGAGCGAACCCGCGCTTGGGCGCGGAACCGCCCACCCTACCTCACAAACTTCTTGAACTTCACCCGCTTTGGCTCCAGCGCGTCTGCACCCAACCGGCGTTTCTTGTCCTCTTCATAGTCCTCGAAGTTGCCCTCGAACCACTCCACATGCGCGTCGCCCTCAAACGCCAGAATATGCGTGCAAATCCGGTCAAGGAAGAACCGGTCGTGCGAGATGACAACAGCGCAGCCGGCGAAATCGACCAAGGCGTCTTCGAGCGCGCGCAGGGTTTCGACGTCAAGGTCATTGGTCGGCTCATCGAGCAGCAGCACGTTGCCGCCCGACCGCAGCAGACGGGCCATATGCACGCGGTTGCGTTCACCACCCGACAGCATGGCCAGCTTTTTCTGCTGATCGCCGCCCTTGAAATTGAACGCCGAGCAATAGGCGCGGGAATTCATTTCGGCGTCCCCCAGCATAATGATGTCCTGACTGTCGGTAATCGCCTCCCACACAGTCGCGTTATCGTCCAGATCGTCGCGGGATTGATCGACATAGGACAGCTGCACCGTGTCACCGTATTCCACCGTGCCGGCGTCCGGTTTTTCCTGCCCGGTCAACATCCGGAACAGTGTGGTTTTACCCGCACCATTGGGGCCGATCACCCCGACAATCGCGCCGGGCGGCAGGGAGAAGCTGAGGTCTTCGACCAGAAGTTTGTCCCCCATCGCCTTTTTCAGCTCCTCGACCTCGATCACTTTGTTGCCAAGGCGCGGGCCGTTGGGGATGATGATCTGCGCGCGGCCCATTTTCTCGCGCTCGGACATGTTGGCCATGTCGTTATAAGCGTTGATACGGGCCTTGGATTTGGCGTGACGGGCCTTGGGGCTGGCTCGCATCCATTCCAGCTCGCGCTCCA
Source organism: Profundibacter sp. (assembly GCF_965277155.1). Taxonomy (GTDB): domain Bacteria; phylum Pseudomonadota; class Alphaproteobacteria; order Rhodobacterales; family Rhodobacteraceae; genus Profundibacter. Next base: position 91,983 of record NZ_CBDIBV010000014.1, on the reverse strand, counting down.
GTGTTTTCTGGCGGGACTTATCCTCGCGCGCCTCTTGCGACAGGCGTTTGGCCTTTTGCTCCAGCCAGCTTGAATAGTTGCCTTCCCACGGGATGCCCTGACCGCGGTCCAGTTCCAGAATCCACGAGGTAATGTCATCAAGGAAATAGCGGTCATGGGTGACGATCAGGATGGTGCCCTTGTAATCCATCAGGTGCTGTTGCAGCCAGGCGATGGTTTCGGCGTCAAGGTGGTTGGTTGGTTCGTCCAGCAGCAGCATGTCGGGCGCTTCCAGCAGCAGCTTGCACAGGGCAACGCGGCGCAGCTCGCCGCCCGAAAGGGTCGAGACATCGGCGTCATCGGGGGGGCAGCGCAGGGCCTCCATGCTGACGTCGATCTGCGCATCCAGATCCCACAGGTTCTGCGCGTCGATCTCGTCTTGCAGCTTGGCCATTTCGTCGGCGGTTTCGTCCGAGTAATTCATGGCCAGTTCGTTATAGCGGTCCAGAATGGCCTTTTTGTCGGCCACGCCCAGCATCACATTGCCGCGCACGTCCAGCGACGGGTCCAGTTGCGGTTCTTGCGGCAAATAGCCGATTTTCGCGCCCTCGGCGGCCCATGCTTCGCCGGTGAAATCTTTGTCGATCCCAGCCATGATCCGCATCAGGGTGGATTTACCCGAGCCATTCACCCCGACCACGCCGATTTTCACGCCGGGCAGGAAATTCAGCCGGATGTTTTCAAAGCATTTCTTGCCGCCGGGATAGGTTTTGGACACGCCGTCCATAAAGTAAACGTATTGATAGGCTGCCATGGGGTGCTCCTGAATGGGAATCTGGTGTTGAAGGCTTTGATACCCAACCAGACGCCGCTGGGCAATCATTTGAATAGCACATCTCGACGAATTGCCGATCATCCGGTATCCATGCTGTGGTCCCACCGGTGATGCGGGGTTTATGGGGCAACGCTCTGGGAGGAATGATTATGAAATATTTTTCTTTGCTGTTTATGCTGTGCTTTTTGCCATTACAGGCAAATTCGCAGGTTATCAACTATGAAGCTGACGGAAATCTGGCGCCGACGCATAAAGTGGGTTGTGTCCCGTTAAAGGATGCTCGGCGCGAGTATACTCCTGCCGATCTGGCGGTGGCTGTAGTGAAATGCGCCGACAGAAAAGATTATGATACTGCGGTTGATCTGTTCATCCTGATGCAACTGCGTGCGGCTTATGATACCAAGCGGGTAAAGGACCGTACGGCGCATCAGGCCGGCGACGTATTGGGGATAAATATCAGGAATACGCTGGGGTCAACGCGGCTAAAGAAACTACAAGCGGCATTTAATAAATTCGGGGGGAACAATTCCCCTCGTCACAAGGCATTCTGCGCTCTGATGAAACGGCAGGGACCACCGAAATATCATCCGACTTATATGATTCAGCATGGCATTACAGCCTTTACCGGTCGTGAGGGAAACGGGCTGGTCAGAGGGTTTCGTCCGCAAAAGGTATGGCGTGACCTGCTGAAAGGCTACATGAAATGTTCGTAAAGCCTGCAAGGTCGGAAACCGGATGAGCGACAAACTTCCATTCGCAGCCGCTGGCCAGCGCATCGGCCTGCTGGGCGGATCATTCGACCCGCCGCACAGGGGGCATGTGCATATTTCCAGGGCGGCGTTAAAGCGGTTCAATCTGGACCAGGTGTGGTGGCTGGTGTCGCCGGGCAATCCGTTGAAACAGGATGCACCCGCGGCGATGGAGAAGCGGTTGGCGGCCTGTCGGGCGATCTCGGACCATCCACGGATCAAGGTGACGGATTTCGAGGCGCGGGTAGGGACGCGGTATACCGCTGAAACCTTGCAGGCGATATTTGCACGGCGGCGCGGTGTAAAGTTTGTCTGGCTGATGGGGGCGGATAATCTGCCGCAATTCCATCGCTGGCAGCACTGGGAATGGATTATGGAAAACGTGCCCGTCGGGATAATTGCGCGACCCGGTGACCGGACGTCGGCGCGGATGTCCAAGGCGGCCAAGCGGTACGAGGGGTATCGGTTGCGTGGCGCGCAGGCGGGGATACTGGCGGATAGCCCGCCGCCTGCGTGGTGTTTCATCAATGTGCCGATGGTGGATGTGTCCTCGACCCAGATACGGGCGCGGGGTGGGTGGATTAAATAGCCACATGCATTGGCGGAAAATGGCCGTAATCTTTTGATATAAAACTATGGTTTACGCAATAAGTTGATTGGCTAACCCTATGGTTTTTTGCCACTTATCATATTGCACGCGATAGCAATTTAGCAATGAAGTCTTGTCATGCGGTGGATACATCATTTGGCAATTTCAAGGTGAATAAAAAAATGAGTAAGAATTTGATTGCGGCGGCGGTTCTGGCAACAGCCGGAATGGCGGCGCCGGCATTTGCCGACACAACGCTGCATGTATTCCTGTGGGATTCGTTAGAAACAATGGATATGGTGGACGACCACATCATCGGTAACGATGATGACCGCTCAACTGATGTGATGGGCGTTACTGTTAACACGACAGTCATTCCGGCAGGCAAGGTAACCTTTGAAAGACCTCTGCATGAGGCCATGGCTTTCGGTTGAAGCAAGATTTCGGCCGCCCACCTTGCGCCCCTGCGGGTCCGGCGGACAGACGGGTGGCGGGGTTTGGGGCTATGCGATTGCGGGGGTTTGCGGGTTGAGGGTGATCCTGTTTGCGGCCTTGAGCAGGTTTTGCGCGATGGCGGCCATGACCATCTGGGCATGCACCCTGGCGCGCCCGAAATATCTCGCCCGCTGCAGGCCGAAGAGGCGTTTCATCGTGCCGAAAGTCTGCTCGATGCGGAAGCGGCGTTTCGAAATCAGCCGGTTGAAGCGTTTCTCCGATTGCCGCAGGGGGCGGCCGCGCGCTGCCTTGCGCAGGATGCCGTCGCGGTATTTGCCGCGCAGCATCTGGCGGTTGGCCTTGCTCGCATAGGCCTTGTCGGCCAGCACCCGCTGCGCCTTTGCGCCCGCGATCATGGTGGCGAATTCGGGGCTTTCGGCGGCATTGGCGGGCGTGGTGTGCACCTTGTCGATAAAGCCCTCTTCGTCGCAGCGGGCAAAGCCCTTGTAGCCGAGCGTGCTCTTGCGGCCCTTCTTGACCCAGCGGGCATCAGGGTCGGCGCTGAAATGCAGCTGTGCCCCGTCGGGTGAGACCTCGGGCGGATCATCCGGCGTCCCTTCCCTTGCCCCGTCCTCTGCCCGGTCCTCTGCCCGGTCCTGCGGGGCGTCGATATGGGTGCGCGGGCGCGCCGCCGCCGCGATCAGGGTCGCATCAATGATCGCCGCCTCAGCCTCTTTCAGCTTCAGCCCATGCGCCTCGATCTGGCGGCAGACCTCGGCCAGCAGCTCATCGTAAACGCCACCCCGGACCAGCGCATTGCGGAACCGGCAGTGGGTCGTCTCATCCGGCACCGACGCGTGCAGATCGAGCCCGCAGAACAGCATGAAATCCAGCCGCACCTTCAAGGCCCGCTCCAGCTTCGGGTCGCTCAGCCCGTGCCACTGGCCAACCAGAAGACACTTGAACAGAACCAGCGGATCATAGCCCTGAGGCCCGATCCCCGAGCGCCCCAGACCGCGCCGCAGGATCGGCAAAAACGAGTTCCAATCCATCAGCGCGTCGATCTTCGACAGAACGTCATCCGCGCCGATCCGTGCCGCCGCTTCGTGCAGGAAAAGGTCCATCTATTCACCCCAGAGATTTCCCGGCTAGCTTACCAAAACGGCCAACCCGGGGGAATCCCGATGTTATGCAGAGGTCTTCTGAATATAGCGTGCCATTGCCACCAAACGAGCCATCCCGAATCCCGGTATCCCGGATATATTTACTTTGAACAAACCACCCCGGAAGGGGGATGGCGCATTCAAAAAGAATTTAGGGTTTGCAGCGAGTAACCTGTTCACCGTATTTCAATGAATACAGATTGCACCGGTTTGGCATGTGTCGTCATACCCCATATGGGGTAAACAATGATAATATTACAAAGACCTCTGCATAACATCGGGATTCCCCCGGGTTGGCCGTTTTGGTAAGCTAGCCGGGAAATCTCTGGGGTGAATAGATGGACCTTTTCCTGCACGAAGCGGCGGCACGGATCGGCGCGGATGACGTTCTGTCGAAGATCGACGCGCTGATGGATTGGAACTCGTTTTTGCCGATCCTGCGGCGCGGTCTGGGGCGCTCGGGGATCGGGCCTCAGGGCTATGATCCGCTGGTTCTGTTCAAGTGTCTTCTGGTTGGCCAGTGGCACGGGCTGAGCGACCCGAAGCTGGAGCGGGCCTTGAAGGTGCGGCTGGATTTCATGCTGTTCTGCGGGCTCGATCTGCACGCGTCGGTGCCGGATGAGACGACCCACTGCCGGTTCCGCAATGCGCTGGTCCGGGGTGGCGTTTACGATGAGCTGCTGGCCGAGGTCTGCCGCCAGATCGAGGCGCATGGGCTGAAGCTGAAAGAGGCTGAGGCGGCGATCATTGATGCGACCCTGATCGCGGCGGCGGCGCGCCCGCGCACCCATATCGACGCCCCGCAGGACCGGGCAGAGGACCGGGCAGAGGACGGGGCAAGGGAAGGGACGCCGGATGATCCGCCCGAGGTCTCACCCGACGGGGCACAGCTGCATTTCAGCGCCGACCCTGATGCCCGCTGGGTCAAGAAGGGCCGCAAGAGCACGCTCGGCTACAAGGGCTTTGCCCGCTGCGACGAAGAGGGCTTTATCGACAAGGTGCACACCACGCCCGCCAATGCCGCCGAAAGCCCCGAATTCGCCACCATGATCGCGGGCGCAAAGGCGCAGCGGGTGCTGGCCGACAAGGCCTATGCGAGCAAGGCCAACCGCCAGATGCTGCGCGGCAAATACCGCGACGGCATCCTGCGCAAGGCAGCGCGCGGCCGCCCCCTGCGGCAATCGGAGAAACGCTTCAACCGGCTGATTTCGAAACGCCGCTTCCGCATCGAGCAGACTTTCGGCACGATGAAACGCCTCTTCGGCCTGCAGCGGGCGAGATATTTCGGGCGCGCCAGGGTGCATGCCCAGATGGTCATGGCCGCCATCGCGCAAAACCTGCTCAAGGCCGCAAACAGGATCACCCTCAACCCGCAAACCCCCGCAATCGCATAGCCCCAAACCCCGCCACCCGTCTGTCCGCCGGACCCGCAGGGGCGCAAGGTGGGCGGCCGAAATCTTGCTTCAACCGAAAGCCATGGCCTCATGCAGAGGTCTTTTACAAATATTTCTCGATAAGCGGAATGATTTCCGGCCATTTCAGGAAGAAAACCAATTGGCCGGCATCTTCATAAGTGTGAAAATTTATCCACGGGTATTTTTCCTGAAATTCGCGCAGGGTTTGGGCGGGAACTTGCGGGTCTTGCAATCCGTTCAGATAATGCACCGGAACCGACCCCTGAAGGTTCTCTAGAACCGGCGCCCAATTGGTCGTTTCCTGCGCGATGACCTCCATCGCAAAAGATTTGTGGGCGCTGTGTGTCTTTGACAGGCAAACCTCGGATCCGCAGACCATCGCCTCGAAAACCTCGGGGTTTTCAAAGGTTGCCACATCCGCGTCAGAGCCACCATAGACCGCATGCACAAAGCCGCGTTTTCCCAACCGGCGGGCCAGCGAAAACCCCGCTTTGACCATAAAAGGCAACAGATGGGGGGTATATCTGGCCCCTGCCAGAATGAATCGGTGCCATTTATCCATACGTTCATATTGTGCGGAGCGGTCCAGCGGGAAAGTCCCGGAACAGGCGATAACAGCGCTGATACGTTCAGGGTGGGCTTGATGGAAATAGGCGGAATAAAACACGTCCGACCCCAAGGATACCATCGGGCAGCGGTCAATTTTCAGATGGTCCATCAATTGTACAAAATCATTCGCGATGGTTGGTCCCAATTCCTTTTTCTTCGGAAAAGGCGAGGAATTCCCGTATCCGGGGCGCAAGGGGACGATGATTTTCAGACCCCTTTTTGCAGCCGTGGTTTCGGCCGATGCAGGCCAGCGCACCAATCCATAGTCCTGGGGTAAAAAGAACAGCGGGCGCCCCTTGGGATCACCCAAAATCAGGTAATCCATTTTCCGCCCGTCCCGCAGGGTTAGCACATGAAAGGGGCGCGGCTCCAGATTATGGGTGCCTGTGCTTTCGCCCGAAACCTGTGCAGCGGTGTCTTCGGTGTAACTGGCGATGTCCATCATCGACAGGGTCAGGCGGACCAGTTCGGTTTGCGAACGGGTTTCGGTTTTGCCCAGAACCGATTTCAGTTGCGCCCGTACCGTATCCACAGACCGCCCGCGTGCATCTGCGATTTCACGCAGGCTTTGACATTCGGCAAGCCCGCGCACCACGCCGGTTTCCGCAGTTGTCAGGCCAAAGGCGGAATTCAGCAAGGTGTCAAACCCCTCGGGCCAGCTGACTTCGGATGTGATCGCAACCACCAGAGGAGGCTCGTTTTCCTGCCGCAGGGTTTGCAACTGGAACACCACCAAACGGTTGTTGTCTGTCATACGGGCGCGAAATACGGCAGCCGTTTCGCTATTGCTCATCAGCATGGCGGCGGCCTGTTTTTCCAGTGCGGCCAGATCATCCGGCTCTATGGGCAGATCAGACAGCTTGTCGCCCTTTTCCACCCCAAGTACCTGTTCGGCAGGATAGTTTACATCAACAATCCGCAAATTCCGCCCAATCAGGAATGCTGCGGCTTTGTCCACATTCGACAAATGGTTTTCGGCAGACGGGTTTTCATCAAGTTTCTCCAAAAACCTGTCGGCGCGGGTGAAATGGCTGACATATTCCGCATCCAGATCAACATTGACCAAGGTGCCGTTCGCGCCTTTGCGCAAAGGCCGGATCATGTCTTCCCAATGGTCCAGTAGTTCCTCGTAACGGGTGGGGTCCATGGCCACTTCGTACAGGCGGTCAATCACATCATCGCGGACACCGGGCGGAGTCTTGCTGTTGATTATACCCGTATTTTTGACCATGTCGCGCGTTACCCTATGCCCCCAAACCCCCCAGGTTGTGTCTCGAAAGTGGTGGAAATTGATTTCAGGCACCTCCGAGCGGGTTGAGTTATGCGCCGGTCAGGCGGCTTGGTCAAGGGTTGCGTCGGCGACGGGCTGAGCGAGCGTTTCCCAGCCATCGACCTTTCGCATGACGATCTGCCCCGAGGCCATCAGAGCCCAAAGCAGCATCGGCACGGTCTCGGCGCATGGCAGCACGGTCTGGGTCTTGATGCGGCGGCGGAATTCCTCGTTCAGGCGTTCGATCGCATTTGTCGTTCTGGCCGATTTCCACTGGCCTTGTGGCAGACGCGTGAAGGTGAAAAGCTTATCTCCTGCTTCTTCCAAGCTGTCAGCGACGGCCTTGCATTTCAGCCGCCATTTTCGCAGAAATGCCTTGCGGCGGGTGGCGATTTCCTCGGGTGTTTTGGCGTAGATCATGTCGCGGTAATCTTCTGTCAACTCATCATGCATACGCTTGGGTGCCTTGGCCAGAAGGTTGCGGTGCTTGTGCACCGTGCACCTCTGGATCGGCAGATCTTCACCCCAGAGGGCAATGAGAGCGACCTCAAGTCCCGGTGCCCCGTCCACGATGACAAATTCGGGCCGTTTCAACCCGCGCGCATCCAGATCGTTGATGAACTGACGCCAGGCGGAGGTGCTTTCGCCGCCCATGTTCATCAGTGATAACAAGACCTTCTGCCCATCCCGGCGCACGCCAATCGCGGCCAGAACCGAGATATTGGTGGCCTTCCTGTCAATCCGCGTTTTGATCACGGTGCCGTCCAGGATCAGCCGCACGATGTCTTCATCCGCAAGGCTGCGGGCGCACCACGCCTGCCAGTCCACCTTCACCTTGCGCCAGGCGCGGCTCACCACATCCTTGCTGACCGCCCCCTGAAACAGGCCGAACAGGGCGCGTTTTACCCGCCGTGTGTTGGTGCCCGAAAGGTAGACAGCAGCGATCAGCGCCTCGGCCTTCTTCGTCAGCCGCTGGTAGCGGGGCAATGCCTTCGAGCGCCATTCTCTGGCCTTGCCGGCCTCGCCTGTGATCCGCGCACGCGGCACGCGCACCGTTTCGGTTCCAAATGTTCCGACCAGTTGCCGCTCGCGATGCCCGTGGCGGTATCCGGCCTTTGCCCCGCCGCTGCGGCCATACCGGCAACGGCCCAGAAACTGCTCCAGCTCCTCTTCGAAAACCGCCTCGATCGTCGCGCGGATGTTCTGGCGCAGCCGGTCTTCAATCGGGTCATAGCCTGCTTCATTGGCCAGTAGCGCGGATGTCGATGTTGCTGTATTCTTTGTCATGGCGTGATCTCCTTGGCGGTTCCAGCCGCCGGTTGGGTGGCTTCGATGCACCCGGAGATTACGCCGTCCTCGAATTTCCACCAAACTCGCGACACTACCCCCAAACCAAACTTGCACAATTGTCTTTCCGGTTCATTATGGCGGAAAGACAATATACGCATGCAAATTACTCAGGGAAAAATCTCTAATTTATAGCTTTAGAGTACCATTCTTATCAAATTGCTCCAACTTGTGAACCGGAAACACAGTGTTTTGTTGTAGTAACAGCACGTTAAAGGGAATCTAATTGCTGGATGGCACAACCTTTGAGGGATTTAGAGTGCCATTCCTGTCCAGCGCCGATTTGATTTCACCCATAACCTGCCAACCGTCGCCATGTTCGGCCTGCATATAATCTAGCTTGCCCATGCCGATGCCATGTTCGCCGGTGGCTGTCCCCCCCATTTCCAAGGCGCGTTCTACCATGCGGTTTGACAGATTTTTCGCGACTTTCATTTCCTCATCGTTGCCCGGTTCCACCAACAGGATCGCGTGGAAATTTCCGTCTCCGACATGGCCAAGGATCGGACCCGGAATGGGGCTGGCGGCGATGTCGGCGCGGGTTTCCTCGACCGCTTGGGCAAGGCGGGAAATCGGCACGCAGACGTCGGTGACAACGGCGGTGGCCCCTTTGCGCAGGGCAACGCAGGCGTAATAGGCCTTGTGGCGCATGTCCCATAGCGCGTTGCGTTCTTCGGTCTTGGCAGACCATTTGAAACCGGTGCCACCCATATCCTGCACGATTTCGCCAAAGCGTTCGGCCTGCTCGGCCACGCCCGCGTCGGACCCGTGAAATTCCACCAGAAGATGCGGCACCTCGGGCAGGTCGGTGCCGGAATAGGCATTGCAGGCGCGCGTGGTGTCGGCGTCGATGAATTCGATCCGCGCCATCGGGATGCCCATCTGGATGGTGGCGATCACCGCGTTTACCGCATTGCCGATGTCGTCAAACGAACAGACGGCGGATGAAATCGCCTCGGGCTGGCCGTGTAGGCGCAGGGTCAGTTCGGTGATGATGCCAAGGGTGCCCTCGGCGCCGACAAACAGCGCGGTCAGATCATAACCCGCCGATGATTTGCGCGCCCGGCTGCCGGTGCGGATGATGCGGCCATCGGCCAGAACCACCTGAAGCGCCAGAACATTGTCGCGCATGGTGCCGTAACGCACCGCCGTGGTGCCGCTGGCCCGCGTGCTGGCCATGCCGCCAAGGGTGGCGTTGGCACCGGGATCAACCGGAAAGAACAGGCCGGTTGTGCGCAGTTCCGTGTTCAGCTCCTCGCGGGTCAGGCCGGGCTGGATTACCACATCCATATCCTCGGCGTTCACAGCCAGCAGGCGATTCATACGGGCCAGATCAATTGTCACACCGCCCTTCACCGCCAATGTGTGCCCCTCAAGCGAGGTGCCTGCGCCATAGGGAATGACGGGGCAGTCATGTTCGTTACAAATCCTCACGATCTGCGAAACTTCGTCGGTATTCACCGGATAGGCCACCGCGTCGGGCGGGGCTGGGGTGAAATGGGTTTCGGATGTGCCATGGGCGTCCAGATCGGGCTTGGCCAGACTAAGGCGATCCCCTAGAACAGTGGTCAAAGCGGTGATTGCGGTTTGGATGGTCATTGCGGGCCTCAAAGCTGTTTGGTGCAAGATAGGCCAAGGTTACGCAGGGTTAAACCCTGGATTTGTCAGATAGGGCGCTGGTTGTGCTGAATGAAGAAAGAACACTGATTACCCAGAAGTTGGGCGAAGGGTTACAAGCCCTCCGCACTGGGCTGCGCGTGATACGCCAGAAAGGCCCCAGCCAGGTGCAGTTCTGGTTCATCGCGCTGATTATCGGAATTGCATCGGGCTATGCGGCGCTGGGGTTTCGCAAAGGGATTTCGGCGCTGCAAAGCTGGCTCTACGGGGCCGAGGACCTGCATCTGCTGCACAGTTTTGCCGAAACCCTGCACTGGTACTGGATCCTGCTGATCCCGATTGCCGGCGGGTTGGTGGTGGGGCTGATCCTGAACCGCTATACCGATGATGGGGTGGTGCGCTCGGTTGCCGATGTGATCGAAGGGGCCGCAATGAACGAAGGGCGGGTCGAACAGAAAGAGGGCATCGCCAGCGCGATCGCCTCGATGATCACGCTGGCCTCGGGCGGATCCAGCGGGCGCGAAGGGCCGGTGGTGCATCTGGCCTCGGTAATTTCCAGCTGGGTGTCGAACCGCATACATGCAAACGGTATCACGGGGCGTGATCTGTTGGGCTGTGCGGTCGCTGCGGCGGTTTCAGTCTCTTTCAACGCGCCAATCGCAGGGGCGCTGTTCGCGCTGGAAGTGGTGTTGCGCCACTTTGCGGTGCATGCCTTTGCGCCGATCGTGATTGCGTCCGTGGCAGGCACGGTGATCAGCCGGATACATCTGGGCGATGTCACCGAATTTACCGTTCCGGTCGAAGGGTCACTGGTATTCTATGTGGAATTACCCGCCTTTATGATCCTGGGGCTGGTCAGTGGCCTTGTCGCTGTGGCGCTGATGAAGGTGGTTTTCTGGGCCGATGATCTGGGCAACTATGTGCAAAAACGCACCCATATGCCCGGATGGCTGCGTCCCGCTGTGGCCGGTGCGATGCTGGGGGCGATTGCGATTGCCTTTCCGCATATTATCGGGGTGGGCTATGAAACCACATCGCGGGCGTTGACCGGCAATCTGCTGCTGTATCAGGCGATGATTTTTGCGGTGGTTAAAGTTGTGGCAGTGGCCATCACCATGGCAGGCCGGATGGGTGGCGGCATCTTTTCCCCGTCGCTGATGACTGGCGCACTGACAGGACTTGCGTTCGGGCTGATCTCGACCTCGATCTTTCCAAATGTGTCGGGATCCGAAACCATCTATGCGCTGGCGGGCATGGGGGCGGTCGCGGCCGCCGTATTGGGCGCGCCGATTTCCACCACGCTGATCGTGTTCGAGCTGACCGGCGACTGGCAAACAGGGATCGCGGTGATGGTGGCCGTGTCGCTGTCCACAGCCTTGGCCAGCCGGATTGTGGATCGGTCGTTCTTTTTGACATTGTTAGAGCGCAAGGGCGTGCATCTGTCGGCAGGCCCGCAGGCGTATCTATTGTCGATGTGCGGTGTGGCCAGTGTGATGCGGGCCAAGGGAACCGAAGGCGCACCCTCGGATGATGCCTGTTGGGAGTTGATCGGGCAGGGGGTTTATATCGACGGTAATGCCACCCTGAAACAAGCGATGCCGATTTTCGAGAGCACCGCGCACGCCTTTATCCCCGTGGTGACGCTGGGCAGCGAGGCGGATTCGCCCGAACTGTGGGGGGCGTTGTTTCAGGTGGATGCGCTAAAGGCCTATAACAAGGCGCTGGCAGCCACGGCGGCCGAGGAACATTCGTAACCGGTGCGCCCCTATCGCCAGTTGCTGAAAACAGCTAGGCTGTTTTTGAACAGCAAACAGGAGACGCAAACAATGAGTGAAGAAACCCGTATCGAAATCCGCAAGGATGGCCCGTTGATCGTGAAAAACTGCAAAACGATCGTACTGCCCGACGGCACCGTGGCCGAGGAAAAGGCGATGACCGCCCTGTGCCGCTGTGGCATGTCGGCCAACAAACCCTTTTGTGATGGATCGCACAAGGAAAACGGCTGGAGTGACGAATAGCTTGTGAAACAGAGAGGCCCCGCACCATGTGCGGGGCACGCTATTACAGTTCTTCGACGGTAACCTGCGCCGGATCAAAGGCTAGATAACCCTTGATCTGCGCCACGGATTCGATCGGGTTTTCATAAGACCAAACCGCATTCTCCAGCACCAGACTTTTGGTCTGGATCGAATAATAGCGTGCATCGCCCTTGTGTGGACAGTGGCTGCTCTGATCGCTTTCATCCAGAAAAATCATCGCAATATCTTTACGCGGAAAATAGATCACCGGTTTCATATCACCTTCACTCAACTTTAATGCATTGGTGCTTTCACCCAGAATCGCCCCGCCTGCGCGCACCACCCATTTGCCATTTGCTTTGTGAATCTTGATATGTTCCGACATGTGCTGCGCCCTATCTTGTTGAGTGAGAGCAGACACTAACACATCTATTAGGCGATTTGCACGTCCCAAAGCCGTGCAGGCGAAATTTTTCCGGCTTGCGCTTAAATTTTGCGCCGTAACATTTGCCAATGCAGGCCAATAGGCGGAAAGAAAAACAGCAAAAAACCCATTTTTGTATAGGCCAGATACATCGCGGGGATCCACAGAACGGAAATCACCAGCCCAACCCCGCCGGCAATCCGTGTGGCCACGCCCGGTGATGTAAAGCGCAGTAGTAACAAATGAAACAATTTGCGGTTGTGTCTCGAAAGTGGTGGAAATTGATTTCAGGCACCTCCGAGCGGGTTGAGTTATGCGCCGGTCAGGCGGCTTGGTCAAGGGTTGCGTCGGCGACGGGCTGAGCGAGCGTTTCCCAGCCATCGACCTTTCGCATGACGATCTGCCCCGAGGCCATCAGAGCCCAAAGCAGCATCGGCACGGTCTCGGCGCATGGCAGCACGGTCTGGGTCTTGATGCGGCGGCGGAATTCCTCGTTCAGGCGTTCGATCGCATTTGTCGTTCTGGCCGATTTCCACTGGCCTTGTGGCAGACGCGTGAAGGTGAAAAGCTTATCTCCTGCTTCTTCCAAGCTGTCAGCGACGGCCTTGCATTTCAGCCGCCATTTTCGCAGAAATGCCTTGCGGCGGGTGGCGATTTCCTCGGGTGTTTTGGCGTAGATCATGTCGCGGTAATCTTCTGTCAACTCATCATGCATACGCTTGGGTGCCTTGGCCAGAAGGTTGCGGTGCTTGTGCACCGTGCACCTCTGGATCGGCAGATCTTCACCCCAGAGGGCAATGAGAGCGACCTCAAGTCCCGGTGCCCCGTCCACGATGACAAATTCGGGCCGTTTCAACCCGCGCGCATCCAGATCGTTGATGAACTGACGCCAGGCGGAGGTGCTTTCGCCGCCCATGTTCATCAGTGATAACAAGACCTTCTGCCCATCCCGGCGCACGCCAATCGCGGCCAGAACCGAGATATTGGTGGCCTTCCTGTCAATCCGCGTTTTGATCACGGTGCCGTCCAGGATCAGCCGCACGATGTCTTCATCCGCAAGGCTGCGGGCGCACCACGCCTGCCAGTCCACCTTCACCTTGCGCCAGGCGCGGCTCACCACATCCTTGCTGACCGCCCCCTGAAACAGGCCGAACAGGGCGCGTTTTACCCGCCGTGTGTTGGTGCCCGAAAGGTAGACAGCAGCGATCAGCGCCTCGGCCTTCTTCGTCAGCCGCTGGTAGCGGGGCAATGCCTTCGAGCGCCATTCTCTGGCCTTGCCGGCCTCGCCTGTGATCCGCGCACGCGGCACGCGCACCGTTTCGGTTCCAAATGTTCCGACCAGTTGCCGCTCGCGATGCCCGTGGCGGTATCCGGCCTTTGCCCCGCCGCTGCGGCCATACCGGCAACGGCCCAGAAACTGCTCCAGCTCCTCTTCGAAAACCGCCTCGATCGTCGCGCGGATGTTCTGGCGCAGCCGGTCTTCAATCGGGTCATAGCCTGCTTCATTGGCCAGTAGCGCGGATGTCGATGTTGCTGTATTCTTTGTCATGGCGTGATCTCCTTGGCGGTTCCAGCCGCCGGTTGGGTGGCTTCGATGCACCCGGAGATTACGCCGTCCTCGAATTTCCACCAAACTCGCGACACTACCATTTGCCCCCGTCCAATGGTTGCACCGGGATCATGTTGAAAATTGCCAAAAACAGGTTGATCCAGGCCAGCAGGTTCACGGCCCACATCAACAGCCCTTCCGGCATATAGGGCCAGATCAGGGATGCCACCGCCCAGATGGTCAGGTTCACAATCGGCCCCATCGCCACGATCAGTTCTTCCTGTCTGGGTGTGGCTGAGCGGGTCCGTTCGCAAAATCCGCCGCCGCCATAAATCATGATCCGGCGCACAGGAATTCCCTGAATCAATGTGGCACATGCGTGGCCCAGTCCGTGAAGGTAGATCGATCCGATGATCAGCCCCAGAAAGATTGCATTGTAGAGCAATTGTGCGGCACTGGTGCCAAAGGACAGGAACAGCAGAACCAGCAGAAGGATGCTGGAACCGATATGCACCGGCACCCCGAAGAAGCCGCGAAACTCGAAAATAACTTTACTGCTGCCGAACATTCAAACCCGCCAAATCATAAAAAATCCGTTTCGTTATAAGGGCGCACAGGCGCGGGTCAACCAGTCAAGGGTTTCCTCCGTCACCAGGGGGGACAGCATTTTATGGGTCTGCGCGTGATAGGCGTTCAGCCAGTCCCGCTCGCCACTGCTTAACATATCCGGTTTGGTCAGGCGTTTGTCGATCGGCACATAGGTCAGGGTTTCAAATGCCATCATATCGCGATCATCCGCACCTTGCAGGGCAGGGGCGGGTTGCACCACAATCAGGTTTTCAATGCGGATGCCAAAGGCGCCTTCACGGTAATATCCCGGTTCGTTCGACAGGATCATACCCGCCTGAAGGGGCACATCCGAGGCCCTGGAAATCCGTTGCGGCCCCTCGTGCACCGAAAGATAGGTGCCCACGCCGTGACCGGTGCCGTGATTGTAATCCTGCCCCGCCAGCCACAGCGGGAAACGTGCCAGCGCATCCAGATCACGCCCTGCCAACCCCTTTGGAAACCGCGCACGGGAAATGGCAATCATGCCTTGTAATACACGGGTAAAGCACGCCTTTTCTTCGTCCGCTACATCACCAACGGCTATGGTGCGGGTGATATCGGTGGTGCCGTCCAGATATTGCCCACCGCTGTCTACCAGCAGCAATTCGCCTTTGCGGATCTCGCGATTGGTTTCTTCTGTAACGCGGTAATGGATGATCGCCCCATTCGGCCCCGCGCCGCAGATGGTTTCAAAGCTGATGTCGCGCAGGGCGTTGGTGTCGCGCCGAAACCCCTCCAGTTTTTTCACCACCTCGATTTCGGTCAGCCCGCCTTTGGACGCGGCATCGTCCAGCCAGGCCAGAAAATTCGCCATCGCCACCCCGTCACGCAAATGCGCCGCGCGGGTGCCGGCAATTTCGGTGGTATTCTTGCAGGCCTTGGGCAGGATGCAGGGGTCTGTCTTGTGTTGCACCTCGATACCCGCGCCCTGCAATATATCACTTACGGCCACCGGAGCCGTATCGGGATCAACCCGCACTATGCCTTGCAACGCCTTGAGGGCTGGTTCAAATGCCTCCCAAGGCTGCACGACCAGCGCCAGTCCCTCGGCCTTGGCGGGATCGGTGAACAGATCAATCTGCCCGTCCGCGTGCAGAATAGCAAAACCCTGCACCACGGGGTTGCGCTCGATGTCGCTGCCGCGAATGTTCAGCAGCCAGCAAATGCTGTCGGGCAGCGTTAAAACGGCTGCTTCCGAACCACCATCTTTTATATCCGCGGCAATGCGTTTGCGCTTGGCCCCGGATGTTTCCCCGGCAAATTCAACAGGATAGTCCATGATCTTGCCGCTGGGTCGTGCAGGTCGGTCCGCCCAGATCCGGTCCACCAGATTATCCATGGCCACCAGTTCCACACCGCAATCAGCCAGTTTCTCCATCTCGCCCTTGGTATGCAACCACGGGTCAAAACCAACCCTGCCGCCATCGGGCAACGCCTGTTTCAACCAGTCCGCCAGCGTAGTTTCCGGCCAGTCCACCGGAGTGAAATACGCCAGATCGACCTGCGATTTCACCTGCGTGCGATAACGTCCGTCTACGAACACGCCCGCCCGATCCATCAGTGCAGCACAAAATCCCGCCGAGCCGGTGAACCCTGTCAACCACGCCAGCCGTGCATCACAAGGGGTAACATATTCGCCCTGAAACCTGTCCGCACGCGGCACCAGAAACCCGTCCAGCCCTTCGCGGGCAATTTCACCCCGCAACTGCGCCAGCCGCTTTGGCCCCTTTTCGGGCGTCGATGTCACCTCGAAACTCTGGAACATCCTTCACCCCTTCTTCTTGCTAAAAATACCTGCTGCGCGCGTCAGGACGCCCGCCTGATCCCCATCACCCGTGCCCGTGCGCGCGGGTCACTGTCAAACAGGCTGGCCAGTTGTTCGGTCATCGCACCAGCCAGTTGTTCTACATCCGTGATCGTCACCGCGCGGTCGTAATAGCGCGTTACGTCATGGCCGATGCCGATTGCCAGCAGTTCCACCAGCTTTTTCTTCTCGACCATCTCGATCACGTCGCGCAGGTGTTTTTCCAGATAATTCGCGGGGTTAACCGACAGGGTTGAATCATCCACCGGCGCGCCATCGGAAATCACCATCAGGATTTTGCGTGCCTCTGGACGGCCCACCATGCGCCGGTGCGCCCATTCCAGCGCCTCGCCGTCGATGTTTTCCTTCAGCAGGCCCTCTTTCATCATAAGCCCCAGATTGGGCCGCACGCGGCGCCAGGGGGCATCCGCCGCCTTGTAAATGATATGGCGCAGATCGTTCAGACGGCCGGGCACCTGTTCGCGCCCCGCGTTCAGCCATTTTTCACGGCTTTGCCCGCCTTTCCACGCCCGGGTGGTAAAGCCCAGAATTTCCACCTTGACCTGACAACGTTCCAGCGTGCGGGCCAGAACATCGGCACAGATCGCGGCAATGGAAATCGGACGGCCCCGCATGGAACCGGAGTTGTCGATCAGCAGGGTGACCACGGTATCGCGGAATTCGGTGTCTTTTTCGATCTTGAACGACAGCGGAGTCGTCGGGTTCGCCACCACCCGCGCCAGACGGCCCGCGTCCAGAATACCCTCTTCCAGATCAAATTCCCACGCACGGTTCTGTTGCGCCTGCAAGCGGCGCTGCAATTTGTTGGCCAGCCGTGAAACCGCGCCCTTTAGCGGTTCCAGTTGCTGATCCAGATAGGCCCGCAAGCGTTCCAGCTCGGCGGGTTCGGCCAGATCCTCGGCGCGGATTTCCTCGTCGAAATCGGTGCAGTAAACCTTGTAGTCAGGATCGGCCTTGGACACGGGGGCAGGGGGCGGCGGGTCCATCGGGGCCTCGCCCTCGGGCAATTCGGCCTCGTCGCCCTGCTCCATATCGGCCATGTCGTCCATCGTGACGCTGGCCTGGGACTGGTCCTGCTGTTCATCCTGCGACTGCTCGGGGGATGCCTCGGCCTCTTCCTGCTCGTCATCCTGCCCTTGGCTGTCAGGGTTGTCGTCCTGCTCGTCGCTTTCCTCGGACTGCTCGTCGCTGTTGTCATCTTCGGCGTCGGGATCATCGCCCAGTTGATCACCATAGCCCAGATCGGCAATCACCTGTCGTGTGAAACGGGCGAAATCGGCCTGATCGGCCAGCATGTCCTGCAAGGTCTCAAGCGTGCCGCCGGCCTTGTCCTGAAAATAGTCTTTCCACAGGTCCAGCACGTTTTGCGCATCCGTGGGCAGATCGCGGCCGGTGGCCAGCTGGCGCACCAAATAACCGGCGGCTTCGCTTAACGGGGCTTCACTTTGATCGGTGATCTCGCCATAGCCGCGCCGCATCGCCTCGTCCGCGATTTTGGCGTCGATGTTGCCCAAGGTGCCGGGCATGTCGCGCGCGCCCACGGACTCGCAACGGGCGTTCTCCATTGCCTCGTAAATACCGCGCGCCAACTCGCCCTGCGGGGCATAGCGGGCGTGGGTGGCGATGTCGTGGTGCTTGTGGCGCAGGGCCAAGGCATCCGCCGTGCCACGGGCCAGCAAGACCTCGTCATGGGTCATGCGGCGGGTGACTTGGGGCAGGCGCACGGTGTCGGGCGTGGCCCCCGGAGGGTCCACGGTAAAGCTGACCGACAGTTCGGGGTCATCCGCCATTACCTTGGTGGCTTCGGCGAGCGCCTTTTTGAACGGATCAGCTGGGTTGTCGGTTGGTTTGGTCATGGCTCATGTCCGGGTCGGAATTGACAGAATAAGTTTTCCATCAATACATAATGGTCAACCCAATTCGAACAATTTGGAGATTTTGGAATGGAAACACCAAGAAATATGCTATCTTGCACGACGACGATGCTTTTTGCAGTCACATGAAACCGAGAATGCTGATACCCGAAGTTCATGGGCTGAACGGGTTCTGACTGCAGATTTGGCGCTTTGAAAGCCCGAGGCAGTTTTCCGGACTCGTGAATACAATAGGCCAAAACTCCGTCTCGCGATTTATCTTCCCAGTTAATTGTCTCCCGTGGATATTGAAGGCTTATCTGACCACATATCTGCACATCAGCACTAGCAACGTTTGTAGTGCACCAAATGAGAAACAGGAATGTAGCGGTTTTCCCCATCACCCCAAACTCACACTCGCCGCGCTTTCCGGCAGTTCTTCGTCAAAGCAACGCTGATAGAATTCCGCCACGGTCTGGCGCTCCAACTCGTCGCATTTGTTCAGGAACGACAGGCGGAAAGCATAGCCGACGTTGCGGAAAATCGTGGCGTTCTGGGCCCAGTTGATCACGGTGCGGGGGCTCATCACGGTGGACAGATCGCCGTTCATAAACGCGGTGCGGGTCAGGTCAGCGACCGTTACCATCTGGCTGATCTGCTTGCGGCCCGCATCGGTGTTGTAGATCGGGTTTTTTGACAGCACGATTGCGCTTTCGGCATCATGGGACAGGTAGTTCAGCGTCGCGACCATCGACCAGCGGTCCATCTGGGCCTGGTTGATCTGTTGAGTGCCATGATACAGGCCGGTGGTATCGCCCAGCCCGACAGTGTTCGAGGTGGCAAACAGGCGAAACGACGGGTGCGGTGTGATCACCTCGTTCTGGTCCATCAGGGTCAGTTTGCCGTCATGTTCCAGCACCCGCTGGATCACGAACATCACATCGGCACGCCCCGCATCGTATTCGTCAAACACGATGGCGGTGTTGGTGCGCAGGGCAGCGGGCAGGATGCCCTCTTGAAATTCGGTGACCTGCATGCCGTCGCGCAGTTTGATCGCGTCCTTGCCGATCAGGTCGATCCGGCTGATGTGGCTGTCCAGATTGACGCGCACACAGGGCCAGTTCAGGCGGGCGGCGACCTGTTCGATATGGGTCGATTTGCCAGTGCCGTGATAGCCCTGAATGATCACGCGGCGGTTGTGGGAAAACCCGGCGAGGATGGCCAGCGTGGTTTCGGGATCGAATTTATAGGTCGGGTCGATTTCGGGCACGCGGTCGGTGCGGTCCTCGAACTTTTTGACGGGCATATCGGTATCCACGCCAAATACTTCGCGGACTGAAATTTCTTCGGTGGGTTTGGTGGTGCTGTCCATGATATCGGTCCGCTTCTTTTTCGTTTTCAGTGCTTACAATGGTTGGTGCAACAATTTTACCGCAGGTGCAAGTGATCGTCAGGGGGGAATTGCACATTCCCTGTTGTTCTTCTGGGGGAAAACTGTTAAATCCCGCGGTATTGGTTTGTCAGGGTAAATAGTAAGGAGCGTCAACATGCCTCAACGAAAAACACGCGTAATTGCGGCCGGTGTAGTGATCGGGCTGGCGGGGTATTTTTCGATGATCGGGTTTGTCTGGTCCGATTGCTATACGACGTTCAGCAGTTGCTATGGTAGTGCGGACGAGGTGATCTTGCCTGTTATTGTCGGGGCGGGGTTGGCCGGTATGCTGTTTTACGCGCTGTTCGGGCAGCAAGGGCGCAAGGGCTGGTTGCTGGCGGCGCTGGGGGCGGTTCTGGCGACGGCTGTCGGGGCAATGTTGGCGGTATTGGTGATGGGGCTTTGGGGCGGAGAAGGTGTGCTGAATGACCTTTCTGTAGTATTGGGAACCTCTGTAAATTCCCGTTTTCGCCTTCTTCGCGGCGGGGTGGACGGTTTTTCGCCTGTCCCGCCTGATTGCTTCGGATCATAAACCCATTTTCACCGGTTTCAAGCCGGTTTTGGGTATTTCAGGCACACCTCACCCCATGAACCCTTATCCCGGCGCCGCCAGGCCGCATTCGAACTGGACGAAGCGCTTCATGTTGTAGACCAGGTTCATCATCCCGATGCGAAATCGCGCCCGCTTCAGGCCGATGGAGCGGATCAGCTTGCCGCCCATGGAGCGCTCCTGAAAAGCGAATACATGCTCGACCCGGACCCGCACTTTCGAGCGCCTCCGGTTGGCCTTTTGCTGGCGCTCGCCAAGCGGCTTGCCGCGCCTGCCCTTGTGATGGATATGGCTGTGAAGCCCCCGCTCTTCCAGCTCGCTTTCGATCTTTTGCGAGCGATAGGCGCTGTCGGCCCACAGGTCCGATGAGGTGTTGCTCGCATCAATCAGACCGGCAAGCGCCTGGCTGTCATGCACGGCGGCATCGGTGACATCATAAGCGCGGATGAATTTGTGCCGCCGGTCGACATTGATGTGGTTCTTGTAGCCGTAATAGCTCTTGCCGTGCTTCTTCGTCCAGCGCGCATCCACGTCCTTCTGGCGCTTCTTGTGGGGTTTTTCCTCCCACTCTTCAGGCGTTTCGCCCGCCTTGATTTTCTCGTTCTCGTCCCTTTTGTTGTGCTGGCGCGGCGCCGGAACGATGCTCGCATCAACAATCTGCCCGCCCATCGCCAGATAGCCCTTTTCGCGCAGAAAGGCATCGAACTTGTCAAACAGCTCCTTCATCTTCCCGGCCCCGGCCAGCCTTTCACGGTAGGCCCAGATGGTCTTGGCGTCAGGTACGCTGTCTTCAATGCCAAGGCCGAGAAACCGCATGAACGACAGGCGGTCGCGGATCTGATACTCGATCTGATCGTCAGAGAGGTTGTAGAGCTGCTGCAAAACCATCGTCTTGAATATCAGCACCTCATCCCAAGGCGGGCGGCCAGCGTTGGATTTGCGCTGTTCGGGCGGCGTGCGCCATATGGCCTTCAGCTCGTCCCGGTAATCCTCGAACGGCACCATGTCGTTGAGCAACACCAGCGGATCACCAGATTTGTCCAGTCCCGCGTATCGGCTGGAAAGATCAAAAAATCCCATCTGACCCATGACAAAACCCCGTCGGTCGAATCATTTTCATCCTGATGACGATTCTACCCCGTCAGGCCGGATTTTGGGGGATTTTTAGAGGTTCCCTATAAATGATGTTGAAGGGGTGCGTGAAACCTTTGGGCAGTTCAATATCGCGCAGATCAAAACCACCTACACAATCGGATTGAAGAATGAAGCACGCGGTGAACGCGGCGAGGTTCTGATTGCAAATTACGATCTGCCCTCACAATAAGGAACAAAACCTAATGCCCCCAAAAACCTTCTGGGTAGTGTCGCGAGTTTGGTGGAAATTCGAGGACGGCGTAATCTCCGGGTGCATCGAAGCCACCCAACCGGCGGCTGGAACCGCCAAGGAGATCACGCCATGACAAAGAATACAGCAACATCGACATCCGCGCTACTGGCCAATGAAGCAGGCTATGACCCGATTGAAGACCGGCTGCGCCAGAACATCCGCGCGACGATCGAGGCGGTTTTCGAAGAGGAGCTGGAGCAGTTTCTGGGCCGTTGCCGGTATGGCCGCAGCGGCGGGGCAAAGGCCGGATACCGCCACGGGCATCGCGAGCGGCAACTGGTCGGAACATTTGGAACCGAAACGGTGCGCGTGCCGCGTGCGCGGATCACAGGCGAGGCCGGCAAGGCCAGAGAATGGCGCTCGAAGGCATTGCCCCGCTACCAGCGGCTGACGAAGAAGGCCGAGGCGCTGATCGCTGCTGTCTACCTTTCGGGCACCAACACACGGCGGGTAAAACGCGCCCTGTTCGGCCTGTTTCAGGGGGCGGTCAGCAAGGATGTGGTGAGCCGCGCCTGGCGCAAGGTGAAGGTGGACTGGCAGGCGTGGTGCGCCCGCAGCCTTGCGGATGAAGACATCGTGCGGCTGATCCTGGACGGCACCGTGATCAAAACGCGGATTGACAGGAAGGCCACCAATATCTCGGTTCTGGCCGCGATTGGCGTGCGCCGGGATGGGCAGAAGGTCTTGTTATCACTGATGAACATGGGCGGCGAAAGCACCTCCGCCTGGCGTCAGTTCATCAACGATCTGGATGCGCGCGGGTTGAAACGGCCCGAATTTGTCATCGTGGACGGGGCACCGGGACTTGAGGTCGCTCTCATTGCCCTCTGGGGTGAAGATCTGCCGATCCAGAGGTGCACGGTGCACAAGCACCGCAACCTTCTGGCCAAGGCACCCAAGCGTATGCATGATGAGTTGACAGAAGATTACCGCGACATGATCTACGCCAAAACACCCGAGGAAATCGCCACCCGCCGCAAGGCATTTCTGCGAAAATGGCGGCTGAAATGCAAGGCCGTCGCTGACAGCTTGGAAGAAGCAGGAGATAAGCTTTTCACCTTCACGCGTCTGCCACAAGGCCAGTGGAAATCGGCCAGAACGACAAATGCGATCGAACGCCTGAACGAGGAATTCCGCCGCCGCATCAAGACCCAGACCGTGCTGCCATGCGCCGAGACCGTGCCGATGCTGCTTTGGGCTCTGATGGCCTCGGGGCAGATCGTCATGCGAAAGGTCGATGGCTGGGAAACGCTCGCTCAGCCCGTCGCCGACGCAACCCTTGACCAAGCCGCCTGACCGGCGCATAACTCAACCCGCTCGGAGGTGCCTGAAATCAATTTCCACCACTTTCGAGACACAACCCCAACAAGGATCAGGATGCCGATACGGTGCACGGCACGCAAAAGCCTGTCGATTGCATGCGCCGCCCGATCCTGAATAATTCCAGCCCCGGACAAGCGATTTACGAGCCGTTCATGGGCTCCGGCACCACGTTGATCGCGGCCGAGACCACGGGGCGGGTCTGCCTCGGGATCGAGTTGAATCCGGCTTACGTCGATGTCGCCGTCGAGCGCTGGCAGCAGTTTACAGGGCAGCAGGCAACGCTGGAAGGCACAGATCAAACCTCAGCCGAACTGGCGAAAAAACCGCGCTGAGGCATGTATGAGCTGATCAGGGGTGCCAATCGCTCCTGCGGCCATGCCGCACGTGCAAAACCTGCACCGTCTCATCCATGATTGTGAAATACACCCGCCAGCGGGTGGCGCGCCCGTATAATGCGCGGCGGATTTCAACATCGAACTCGGCGGATTCCGGGGCAACCGCATGAGATTCCGGCATCAAGGCAAGGCCGAGGATCAGTTTGCGCATGCCCGCCAGCCAGTCGTCGGCGGCACGGGGATTGCGCTCCTGCAACCACGCATGTTCCTGCCGGATATCATCGGCGGCCTTTGGCGTAACAATGACGCGATACTGGCGAGCCATCAGCTGGCGGACAGATCGTCAAAGAAGGCCGAGGCTTCAACACCTTCGCCAGCGCGTGCCTGATCCAGCCCCTTGCGGATGCCTGCAACGGTCTGGGCATAGTCGATCTGGTCCTGCATGTCCTGCCACGCAGCGGCGTCCATAACCACGACCGAGGGCTTGCCGTTCACCGTCAGCACCGACGGGCGGCCGGTTTCCTTGAGGCGGGCCACAAAGCGCGAAGTCTCGCGTTTGAACTCGGTAAGGGGGCGGATGTCTTTGGTGATATCCATGGCTTGGCTCCTGATTGCGCACCTAATTAGATGCTAATGTAGTGCGCAATCAAGGCGGAGTCCAGTGCTGGGTCAGGAGGCAATGCGGTAAACGCGGCCTCTGTCGGCAATTTTCTCGGAGATGATGGTCAATCCCAGCCGCTTTTTCAATGTGCCTGAAATGGCTCCACGTATAGTGTGCGACTGCCAGTTAGTTGCCTTGGCGATCTCGGCGATCGTTGCCCCGTCGGGGGCTTCGAGCATCTCGATCAGCATGGCCTGTTTGGTGCCTGCTCGGGGTTTGGGCTGTGCCGGATCAGTTTGCGGCGTTTCTGTTTCGACCCCGATGGCCGCCAGCCCCGCATCGGTAATGACCAGCGTGGTGCCGTGGCCATCGCCGGTCTTGCGCCATGTCGGTTCGCCCTTGCGAATATCGGCTTCGACCTCGTCCAGAAAACCCTTCCGGATCAAGGGCACGATCACCTTGTTGGCGGCCCCGCCCCGCAGGCGGTCCGGCAGCGGCAAGGCAATACGGTCGTCCTGTTGCGACGCACGCGACAAGATGAGGGTCTGGGTTTCGGTAAGTTTGCTCATGCTGAATATTCTCCTTCTTGAAAGGCGCGGTCGCAAATCTCGCGCAGGTTCTTTGAAATGTCGGCCAGATCGCCCACATGGCCCCATGTATGGATGGCCCCTGCTGGGCAAGTACAAAATTGGTACTGCAACTGGCGTTTCGCGGCCATGTATTCGGCGTCTGTTTGCAGATGTATTTCTGCGCGCCTTGATGAAGTCCGCATGTATCAGGTCCAATCAGTGGAACGCGATCGTATCGCTTGGGGCCACACGGGGTGTCCTGATACGTTTATTGCCTTTTGCCATCACCTCACTTTGCGCCTTGCCGTCTCGGAAGCCGGGCGGGCCCGGCTATTGTGTTTTGGTCAATTTATGCGGGCCGGTAGCTTTGGCCGGATTTCAACAACGCCCAGATCGTTCGGGCCATTTTGTTCGCAATGGCAATCGCCACCACCTTCACCGGCTTTCTCTTCAGCAATTGCCAGATCCAATCATCGCCTTCCCCACGCCGGCGTCGTGTGCGGATACGCGCCAGAGCGCCAAGATAAAGTAACCGTCGAATATACCGGTCACCCATTTTCGATATGCCACCCATCCGTTCCCGACCGCCGCTTGAATTCTGTTTGGGGGTAAGGCCGATCCATGCCGCATAGTCGCGTGCTGAGCGGAACTGCGACACATCCGGCGTTGTCGCGGTAATCGCGCTGGAAGTCAGCACCCCGACACCGGGGATCGTGGTCAGGCGACGTGCAGTTGGGTCTTGCCGTTGGGAAATCTCAATTTGGCGGGTGATTTCGGCAACCCGATCACGGGTCTCATGGAACTGCCGGGAAAGGAGATCGAATGCAACGCCAGCTTGTTCTGGAAGCTCTGCGGCTGCCTCAAGCAGACGGTCGACATTTTGTACGCCAACAGGCGCAACAATTCCGAATTCAGCCAGATGCGAGCGGATGGCATTGACGATCTGCGTGACCTGCCGGACCAGAATATCGCGGGTGCGGTGTTGCATCAAGATGGCTTGGTGTTCTTCGGTCTTGGCTGGCACAAAGCGCATGGTCGGCCGGGTTACAGCCTCGCATATTGCTTCCGCATCTGCGGCATCCGTCTTTTGACGCTTGATGTAGGGCTTGACATAAGAAGGTGGCATCAGACGCACATTATGGCCCAGACGTGTCAGCTCACGCGCCCAGAAGTGGGCTCCGGCGCAGGCCTCAATGCCAATCAGACAGGAATTCAGCAGCCTAAAGAATGAAAGAACCTGGCTGCGGCGCAACTGGCGTCGGACAATCACTTGCCCTTGTATATCAATGCCGTGCACCTGAAAAACATTCTTGGCAATGTCGAGGCCGACGGTGACGATAGCCTCTGCTTGTAGTTTCTTGTTCATGATCCTCTCCTTGTGAAGCACTTCTACGGCCCTCACTTTGCCATAGTGAGTTGACGGAAGCAGGGGCCATCCACGCCATCAGTGAATTTCATCGGGGCTGGCTTCAAAATGGTCATCACTCAGGGCCTGCAGGCGGGCGAGCATGGTGTCGATCTCGGCCTTGCGGGTCAGAAAGGCGGCGAGTGCCTTGTCGTTTCTGCGGGTCAATATTTTGCCTCCTGTGCGGCGGCCAGCCCTGCGGCGTAGGCGGCTTCGAGCGCGGCCTGAATGCCCCAGACCGAAACCTCGTGGAAGTCGAGGCTGTCGCTTTTGCGCTCCTCCAGCGTCTCGATAAAGAGGGGCTTTTGGGCAATGCTGGCCAGCAGGTCGGCGGGGGCGATTTGGTTGGTCTTGGCTGTCATGGTCTGGCTCCTTTTTGGTGTAATCAGAATCGCTCTTTCTGGGATGATTATCCAGTAAAATAGCAGCAATATCATTGCGTTGATCGGAAGGTGGAGATTGTAAATGGCCGCTGCCACACAGCCTTTGGCAGTGATTGCAAAGCTTCTGGACCTGTCCGAGCGCCGGGTGCAACAACTGAGCCGTGAAGGTGTGATTCCCAAAGCCACACGCGGGCAATATGACCTGATCGGTTCGGTGCGCGGCTATGTCCACTACTTGCGTGATCAGGCGGTAAGCGCGCAGGCAGGCGCGCCCGATTATGCGGCCGAGCGGGCGCGCTATATCCGGGCCCGCGCCGATCTGGTGGAAATGGAAGCCGCGCAGCGTCGCGGGGTATTGGTGGCGGTGGAGGATATCGAGGCCGCCTGGATCAGGGTCCTGGCCCTGTTGCGCACCCGGATTCTGGCCGTGCCGGATCGTTTGGCTCCGGAGGTTTATGCCGCAGGCAGCGTTGCCGATGCCCGCAATCTGCTCGGCAAAAGCCTGCGCGCGGCCCTAGAGGATTTAGCCAATAGTGATGTGCAGCCGGAAAGAAATACCGTCCCTGACGATATCGGGATCATCGATCCTGGGCCGGACGGTGAAACGGGCGCTGGACGTGCTGCGCCCGCCACCGGAACTGACGATCAGTGACTGGGCGGATAAAAACCGGCGGCTGAGCTCCGAGGCCAGCGCCGAACCAGGACAGTGGCGCACCAGCCGCGCAGAATACCAGCGCGGGATCATGGAGGCGATTTCCGACGCGGGTGTGGAGAGCGTCGTGATCATGTCCAGTTCACAGGTGGGCAAAACCGAGATGCTGAATAATTCGGTGGCTTATCACATTGATCAGGATCCGGCACCGATCATGGTGGTGATGCCGACCGAGCGGGATGCGGAAACCTGGTCGAAGGACCGTTTCTCGCCGATGGCGCGGGATACCCCGTGCCTTACCGGCAAGATCGCCGACCCGAAATCGCGGGATGGCAACAACAAGATCCTGCACAAGCGGTTTCCGGGCGGGCATCTGACCATTGTCGGGGCGAATGCACCCTCGGGGTTGGCCAGCCGCCCGATCCGGCTTTTGATGTGTGACGAGGTGGACCGCTACCCGTTCAGCGCCGGGGCGGAGGGGGATCCGGTCAATCTGGCGAAAAAGCGCACGGTGACATTTTGGAACCGCAAGATCGTGCTGGTATCGACGCCCACCAACAAAGGGTCGAGCCGGATCGAGGCGGCGTATGAGGAGAGTGATCAGCGGCAATACCATGTGCCTTGCCCGGAATGTCACGAAGAGCAGGTGCTGGTCTGGGGGCAGGTCAAATGGGACAAGACGGCGAGCGGGACGCACAGGCCGGAAACCGCAAAGTATCACTGCATCCATTGCAATGCTGTCTGGGATGACGAGACCCGCTGGGCGGCAATCGGGAAAGGTCGTTGGCAGGCAAACAAACCGTTCACCGGGATTGCCGGGTTCCATCTCAACGAGATCTATTCGCCCTGGGTGCGGCTTGAGGCAATGGTAAAAGCGTTTCTGTCGGCGCGCGCCGGTGGCGATGACACCATGAAAA
Organism: Profundibacter sp.; assembly: GCF_965277155.1. GTDB lineage: Bacteria > Pseudomonadota > Alphaproteobacteria > Rhodobacterales > Rhodobacteraceae > Profundibacter. The sequence continues at coordinate 64,143 of NZ_CBDIBV010000014.1, read as the reverse complement.
CCTTCATCAACACCTCGCTTGGTGAAACCTGGGTGGAATCTGGTGAAGCACCCGATTGGCAGCGACTGCTCGATCGCATGGAAGACTGGAAACCGGGCATTGTTCCGGCCAACGCGCTCTTCCTGACGGCGGGCGCGGATGTGCAAAAGGACCGGATCGAGGTCGATGTCTGGGCCTGGGGACGCGGGTTGGAAAGCTGGTTGATCGACCACATCGTGATTGACGGCGGCCCGGGCTCGGAAGGCTGCTGGAATGGCCTCACCGACCTACTTGGCCGGACATGGCAACATGCCAATGGCAGCCAGATGACCATCGCGCGGCTGGCCATCGATACCGGTTATGGAACCCCTGCTGTCTATGGCTGGGCCCGCAAGGTCGGCTTTGGCCAGGTGGCCCCGGTCAAGGGGGTGGAAGGGTTCAATCGTGCAAGTCCGGTGTCGGGACCGACGTTCGTGGATGCGACGATTGCCGGCAAACGCCTGCGCCGTGGCGCGCGGCTGTGGACGGTGGCGGTCTCGACCTTCAAATCCGAGACCTACCGGTTCTTGCGGCTGGAACGGCCAACGCCGGAGGAACTGGCGGGCGATGGAACGGATTATCCGCCCGGAACCCTGCACCTGCCGGGCTGGATCGACAGCGAATGGCTGAAACAACTGGTCGCCGAGCAACTGGTGACGGTGCGCAACAAACGCGGCTTTGCCCGGCTGGAATGGCAGAAACTGCGCGAACGCAACGAGGCGCTGGATTGTCGGGTCTATGCCCGCGCGGCCGCGTGGATCCTTGGGGCGGACCGTTGGTCGGACAAACAATGGGATGAATTGGAACGGCAGCTTGCGGTATCTGATGCCGAGGCAGGCACAGGCTCGGTAAAAACTGTGCGACACACCCGCTCCACAAACCAGCGTCGTTCCGTGCGCTCGAATTACATGAGGTAGAGCTTCAGTCGTTCAGGGTGCGTTGCACGATTTCCGGGTCCTTGGCGATCATGGCCAGCAGGACGCGGGCCGGTCCGTCAGGGCGGCGGCGGCGGTATTCCCAATTAAGGAGGGTTCCCTTTTTCACGCCAATGCTGCGCGCGAACTCGGCCTGTGAAAGGCCGGTGCGGGCACGGATGACCTGAACATCGGGTTCCGGAATGTCAATCTCGTGGATCTCTGCCGGGCCTTTGCCCCTGGCGTGGGCAAGAGCCTCTTTCAGGCCTCGTTCGATGCTGTTGAATGCGTCGCTCATTGCTTGCTCCTGTAGGTTTCTGTCAGGGTCTTGCCAAGGGTCTTTACGGCCTCGGTTTCAGCCTTGCTCAGGTTGGCCTTCTCGTTCTTGGCGAAGACCGTGATCAATATGACCGGTGTGCCGTCTTCCGGGCTGAAGACATGGATCACCCGGTATCCGCCGCTTTTACCGCTGCCTGTGCGCGCAAAACGAAACTTGCGCACACCGCCACCTATGGACACGCCGCTCATTGGGTTGCGGGCTACGAAATCGATCAGTTCCATGCGCTCGCTATCACTCATGATTGCGCGGGCGCGGCGCTGGAATTCGGGCATTTCGACAACGGTTACAATGGTCATAACACTAGATAGGCGTCAGTGGCCTATATGTCAATGGCTAACATTAAGGAACAACATGACCACACTGGCAGAACTGCAAACCCGCCGCGAGGCATTGGCGGCCTCGCGCGCGAGCGGTGTGGCCCGGGTCAGCTATGATGGCAAGACGGTGGAATACCGCAGCCTCGCGGAAATCGACCGCGCCATCGATGTGCTGGACCGGGAAATCGCCACACTCGAGGGTCGCAGCGTCATCCGGCAGGTGCGCGTGACCACGACCAAGGGATTGTAATGGGCTTGTTTGACATACTTCGCCGCCAACCCGCTGGCGGCCCGAATGGCGTACGCGCTCGCCTCGAAGGGGCAATGTCTCGCCGTCGCCTGCGTGGCTGGCAACCGCCTTTGGAAAACATCAACTCGCTGGTGGCATCCGGCGGGCCGCGCCTACTGGCGCGCTCGCGTGAATTGGTCGTTACTAATGGCTACGCCGCCAATGCTTGCGAGGCTTATGCGGCCAATCTGGTCGGCGACGGGATCAAACCCTCGTCGCTGATCGAGGACGGCGAGTTGCGGGACCGGGTTCAACGCCTGTGGCTGGCTTGGACCGATCAGGCGGATGCCGACGGGCTGACGGATTTTTATGGGCTGCAGGCGATGATTGCCCGCGAAATGTTTGTGGCGGGGGAATGTTTCGTGCGTATCCGGCCACGCCGGGCCGAGGACGGGCTGCTGGTCCCGATGCAGTTGCAGCTTCTGCAATCGGAAATGCTGCCCTTCGAGAAAACCGAGACCGCGCCGAGCGGCAACCGCATCCGCTGCGGGATCGAGTTCGACCTGATCGGGCGGCGCGTCGCCTATCATTTCCGCCGCCGTCACCCCGGTGACAGCACGGACCGGAGTGCGGATTTCCCAGAGACGACAAGGGTGCCCGCCGAGGACGTTCTGCACATCTACCGCCCCATTGATGCGGGGCAAATCAGGGGCCTGCCGCATGTCGCGCCAGCGATGGTGCGGCTGTTTCTGCTCGATCAATATGACGACGCCGAGCTCGACCGCAAGAAAACCGCTGCGATGTTCGCGGGCTTCATCACCAAGAATGCGCCGGAAGAAGCGCTAATGGGGGAGGTGGAAGATACCGGCGAGGGCATTGGCATTGCCAGCCTCGAGCCGGGCACCCTGCAGGTCCTGCTTCCCGGCGAAGACATCAAGTTCTCCAGCCCCGCTGATGTGGGCGGCGGTTACGAGGCGTTTCAATATCGCACCTTGCTGGCAATCTCGGCCTCGCTTGGCTTGCCGTATCATCTGGTCACCGGCGATGTGCGCCAGGCCAATTATTCCAGCCTGCGGGCCGAACTGGTCGAGTTCCGCCGCCGCATCGGGCAGTTGCAGCACGGTGTCATGGCGCACCAGTTCTGCCGACCGGTCTGGACGCGCTGGCTGGAGGCGGCAGCCCTGTCGGGTGCGTTTGATCTGCCGGACATGGCCAAGGCCAAACCGGTGCACTGGATCCCGCCACGCTGGGATTGGGTCGATCCGCTGAAGGACATTCAAGCGCAACTCCTGGGGATCGAAGCCGGGTTGATGTCGCGGCGTAAGGCGGTCGAGGCCACCGGCTATGACATCGAGGAAATCGACCGCGAGAATGCAGCGGACGCCGAGCGCGCCGCCGCTTTGGGACTTCATTACAGCACCAGCCCCGGCGAGACGCAGGGCGCGCGGGCAACGCCCATGAAACCGGCCGACCCCGAAGAACAGCAAAAGTAGCAAAGGAACCACCATGAACAACTGGTATTCGATCTGCGCCCTCGATGAGGGCGCGGAAATCTCGATCTATGACGAAATCGGCGCTTACGGCGTTTCGGCCAAGGCGTTTCTGGCCGACTTCGGCAAGCTGCCGGACAAGACCCCGCTGACATTGCGGCTCAACAGCCCGGGCGGCTCGGTCTTTGATGCTGTGGCGATCTACAATGCGCTCACGCGCCACGCAGGCAATGTCACCGTGAGCATCGACGGCATTGCCGCCTCGGCCGCCTCCTACATCGCCATGGCGGGGGATGAGATCATCATGCCGGAGAATGCCTTCCTGATGATCCATGATCCTTCGGGCATGGTGATGGGCACGGCATCTGATATGCGATCCATGGCCGAGGCCCTCGACAAGATCGGAGCCAGCCTGCTGCGAGGTTACGCGGCGAAATCCGGCAAGGCAGAGAAAGACATCGCGAAACTGATGGCCAAGGAAACCTGGCTGGATGCTGCCGAAGCACTGGATATGGGCTTTGCCGATACCATGGCAGAACCGGTCAAAATGGCCGCCAGCTTTGATGTGAGCCGGTTCCAAAACACGCCACCGGAAATCATCGAGGCGGTAAAGGCAAAGAATGAATCCGTCTCGGTGGAACCCGAACCTGAACCGGACCCTTCCCCCGTGGGCAAAACCACCCCCGAGCCTGACCCCGCAACCATCCGCAACGAGGCCATGGCCTATGCCAAGACCGTGGTCGATCTCTGCCGCCTTGCCGGCCAACCACAAATGGCGGCGGGATTCCTGTCCGCCGAGACCAGCCTCGAGGATATCCGCAAGGCTTTGATCGACGCCCGCGCTGCCGATGATCCCGACATCTCCTCCTCCCACCCGCAACCGGGGCCCGCGCCTCAGGCCAAACCCTGGGGCGACGTGATTGCCCGCACCTTCAAACGCAAAGGATAAAAAATGACAACTCTGACCGAAACCACTCATCCTGGCGGGTTCCTCGTCTGGGAGGCCTTCCGCGATTACACCCGCGAGGTCGTCACCATCGCCACCGGCGGCGCAACCCCGGTTCTGGAGCCCGGCACGGTGCTCGGCAAAATCACCGCCTCCGGCAAATACGCCGCCCATGATCCGGCCGCTGTCGATGTGGATGCAGTTGTGCTGCTGCGTGGCCCCGCCATCGTCAACGGCAATGATCTGGTGTTCGCCGGCACGCCCACAGCGCTGGAAATCGCCGCTGCCCATACGGCGCTCGCCGCCGTCGGCATTCTTACCCGCTAATTCTGTTTTGAAAGGAGGCCGCTCATGATGGGGTGGATGGCTCCACCCGCCGGCATCGCAATGTGCCATATTGGTGCTGTCGCAAACCAATAAGAGAAGGAGCCATCCACAATGGAGATTACAACACTCGGGATCGATCTGGCAAAGTCTGTTTTTCAGCTTCACGGCGTTGATGCTGCAGGACAGATTGTGCTGATGAAGAAATTGCGCCGCAATGCCGTTCTGGAGTTCATGAGCGCGTTGCCGCCTTGTCTTGTGGGAATAGAAGCTTGCGGTACCTCCCATTTCTGGGCGCGGGAGATTGCGGCGCTCGGCCATGATGTGCGGCTGATCCCGCCCGCCTATGTCAAACCCTATGTCAAACGGCAAAAGAACGACATGGCAGATGCCGAGGCGATCTGCGAGGCCGTAACACGCCCGAACATGCGCTTTGTACCGATCAAGACGCCTGGGCAACAGGGTGTCATGGTGCTGCACCGGACGCGAAAGTTGCTGATCCGGCAACGGACCATGATGCTCAATTCGTTTCGCAGCCATCTGGCCGAATTCGGCATCATTGCGCCACAGGGGCCGCAACATGTCGTAAGAATGGCGAAGGCCATGAAGGACGGAGAGCATGACGACCTGCCGGAGGTCGCGCGTACGGCGTTGCTGGGTTTTGCCCGTCAGCTTGAGACGCTCACCGTAGAAATCCGTTCGCTCGATAATCAGCTGCGTGCCTGGCATCGACAAAGTGCGGTGAGCCAGCGGTTACAGACGATCCCGGGCGTCGGGTTCATCACGGCAACCGCCATGGCCGCAAGCGTTCCGGACCCGGCTGCCTTCGCGTCGGGGCGCCAGTTCGCGGCCTTCCTCGGGCTCGTACCAAGGCAGAATTCGTCAGGAGGCAAGGACAGGCTCGGCCGAATATCCAAAATGGGCGATCCCTATCTGCGAACTCTGCTGGTAAATGGTGCCACATCGATCATTCGCAGAGACGGACGCGACGACAGCGCCACCGGCATCTGGATCCGCAGATTGCTTGATAAAAAGCCCGCGCGTGTGGTCACGGTTGCCATTGCCAACAAAACAGCGCGCATCATCTGGGCCGTGCTGTTGCGCGGAGATGTTTATCGCCGCCCGGCAGTCAACTGACAGGAATCGCAGCGACCGGGATACGGGTTCGCCGCACCGAGTTGCGAGGGCAAAGATGAATGATGATGATCAACGAAAGCCGCCGCCGGGACACCCCGTATCGGTAGCCCGGGCATAAAAGCTCGTCTCCATGATTGGGACCCAGGCGACGCGGACTTCATCAGGGCCAGCGGTCAAACGTACCGCGCCAACAGGCCGAACACATGACCGCAACCGCAATGATCAAAACTTCAAATTAACCCTTGCAAAAAAGGAGCCATCCACACATGGCTATCATGGCAACACAACCGGGGCGATCGACATTTCGGCCTACAAGTTCAATGCCCCGGGCGGCGTCGGGCCGTCCGATTGGGTGGAGCTGATTGATCTGCCCGACGACTATCGCGGCCGGTTCCGCCGCGATGACCCCGACCGGGCGCAAAAATTCGCCCAGCTGGTCGACCCGGCGATTGCAAGGCTTCGGGCGCACGGTCACGGGTTGGCTGGCTTCATCGCCGAGACTTTTCCCTCTGTCGCGGGGCAAATCATCCCGCCGGCCGGATATTTGAAGGGTGTCTATCAGCGTATTCGTGCCGCCGGAGGTCTGTGCATCGCTGACGAGGTGCAAACCGGACTGGGACGGCTGGGAACGCATTACTTTGGTTTTGAACAGCAGGACGTGGTTCCCGACATCGTTGTCATGGGCAAACCCATCGGCAATGGGCATCCTTTAGGAGTGTTGGTGACCACGGCAGAAATCGCACATAGTTTTGCCAATGGCCCCGAATTTTTTTCGACATTCGGTGGTTCCACCGTTTCATGCCTGATTGGCAAAGAGGTGCTGGACATTGTTGACGACGAAGGCCTTCAGGAAAATGCGCGCATAATGGGCCAACGGCTTCTTGGTGGTCTGAAACAGATGCAGCAAGAATTCCCTCAAATCGGCGATGTGCGTGGTATGGGACTGTTTATCGGGGTCGATCTGATCAAGGATTCTGACACGCTTGAAGAGGCATCTGAGCTTTGTACATACGTCAAAAACCGAATGCGCGATTGCCGGATTCTGATCGGCAGCGAAGGGCCAAAGGACAACGTGCTGAAAATCCGACCGCCGCTTACAATTGACCAAGAGGGCGTGGATATGATCCTGACGTATTTGGCCAGTATTCTTCGAGAAACCTGAGCGCATTAGGCCAATCCTAGCGGCTTTTGACCGTTGCGCAACGTTCTCGTAAAGCCCAGAGAACGTCCGCTGCCAGAACCACCTCCTCCGCCACATTTATTATACCACGCTTAAAGGTTTCCGACGGGGCTGGGTGCATCAGAAGATCTGTGTGACGTCTCTTTTTCCTGGCTGGGTTGGGCCAGCTTTTATGGATGTATGGACTCCTATAGGGCACTTCAGGTTGTAAATTCGAACATAGGTTTGAATGGAGTATAAAGCGATAGACCAACTAAAGCCCTTGGTTCATAAATAAAAGAAACGAATAAGAGGAAATCAGGTGCTTATTTCGACCAGCTACAAGTTTATCTTTTTGCACATTCCCAAAACCGCGGGCTCATCAATCTCGATTGCCTTGACAAAATACACAGACCCAGACCCGCAGACCCTGTTAAGACGGATCACACGCCACCTTCCGATAGTTGAACCCGTTAAGAAAGCGCATTTCCGTGTCCATGATACGGCGGCCAAGGTAATTCACAAACTGGGACGGCCCGCCTTTGAACAATTCTTCAGCTTTACCGTTGTGCGTGATCCGTTCGATCATACGGTATCCCACTACGAGTATATGAAACAGTTTCGCACCAAAAGGGTTGCTAAAATGGTCCGGAAAATGGAATTCGAGGAATTTCTGGAATACAGGATGTCAGAGGTGGTCCCACTTTTTTGACCAGTCAGCAGCCAGTTTAAGATGGATCAGGGTTTCATTTAGGCTGCCAAACTCATTGGTTTTGTTTTTCTGTCATAGGCTTCATCCGGGGTCAATATTCCGTGGGTGGAATGCGGGCGCTCGGTGTTGTAGTAAGCCAACCATTTCCCGATCCCGGCGCGGGTCTGCGAACCCGTTTCAAATGCGTTGAGGTAAATGCATTCGTATTTCAAGGATCGCCAAAGCCGCTCGATCATCCGGTTATCGACCCAGCGACCTTTGCCATCCATCGAGATTTTCACGTCGGCTTCTTTCAGCGCCTGCGTCCATTCAAACCCGGTGAACTGGCTGCCCTGGTCGCTGTTCATGATATCGGGCTTGCCGTATTTGGCCATAGCCTCTTTCAGGGCTTCAACGCAAAAATCTGCCTCCATGCTGTTTGACAATCTCCAGCTCAAAACCTTGCGGCTGTGCCAGTCCATGATCGCGACCAAATAGAGGAACCCGCGCTGCATCGGAATGTAGGTGATATCTACGCACCACACATGGTTTGGACGATCAATCGTCAGGTCTCGCAGCAGATACGGGTAGATCTTATGCTGCGGATGTTTCTTGCTCGTGTTGGGCGTCTGGTAGATCGGAACCAACCGCATCAGCCGCATCAAACGGCGGACCCTGTGGCGACCACACTTGTAACCTTGGCGCTGCATGTGCCGGGCCATTTGCCGTGATCCATACCACGGCGTCTGCAAGAATTGCTTGTCGATTATTGTCATGAACCGCAAATTTTCAGCACTTTCGCCTTTTGGCTGGTAATACAGGTTCGAGCGCGCCAGAGAAAGTAGCCCGCATTGTCGTCGCACACTCAGATCATGCTCACGGCTCACCATTTTTTGCCTCGCTTCCCGAGCAACTGTTGCGAGGCGTTGGCTAAAAAATCCCGTTCCACGACCAGCTGACCAATCTTGGAGTGCAGCTTCTCAATCTGGGCTTCATCAACCCGATCAGGATCACGGCCCCGTCTGGAAAATGCCGTGGCCATGTTTTCAATCGCTGCTCGTTTCCATGTGCCAATCTGGGTTGGATGCACACCATACTTCTTCGACAGCTCCGCCATCGTCATTTCCTCGCGGATTGCTTCAAGCGCAACGCGGGCTTTGAATTCGGGAGAATGGTTCTTTCGTTTCGTCATTTTGAATCGTCTTTCTCATAAGTTGATCCACCTTAACAACTGGTCCGAATTTCCGCGACCACCTCTGTCCCCCAAACGCTGGTATGATCCTATTTTCGCCAAATTTCCGGGGCAGGCGTATTTCGTTGCTGATCCCGACGGGAAAATCCTTGTTGATCGTGTCGTGCATTTTGAAACGGTAAACCAGGAACTTGCCGAGATCGCCGAACAGTTACAGCTGCCTTCGTTCGAGTTGCAGCATCTGCACAAGACCAGAAGCAAATCGTCCAAGCGGCCTTATCAGGATTACTACAACCCAACGACCGAGGATATGGTCAGAAACTACTTTGCCAAGGATTTCAAACTGTTTGGTTATTCTGACAAGCTATCCTGAGAATTTGGTGGCACAGACCCGTATACCCAGCACCTTGACCGCCGATCAGGTCATCAGGTTTTGGAATGCTTGCCAGATAAACGGTATGCGCTAAAATTTACCAAGGCATAATATCGGGCAGAAATGCGCTCGGACAGGTTCGGTAAAGTCCCAGCAAATTTCCAGCACTCCCCCAGCATCCCTGATTTGGTTGCAAGTTTGATATAACGACGTGCGATATGCTGTCGTGCTTGTTTATCGAATTTCATAAGACGCTGATAACGCAGATAAATTATTAAAAATGATTGCGCGCGATCTGCGCTTTGAATGCGACTGGTTACATGGCCCAATTCAGTGGCCGCGGTTTCAGCGCTGTGTTGGTGAACCCTTACGCCGGGCTTTGCCGAGAACCACGCGGCTTTTCCTGCATCGATCAACCGGCACAGGTATTCTGTATCCTCGTTGGTGGCCATCGCCTCGTCAATCGGGCCAAGTTCTTCAAACACGTCGCGTTTGATCCAGAACCCCATACCAAAGCCACAAATCCGCCGCCGGAAGGGGGCCGTATCAGCAATAATGCCCTGATCCAGTTTGTTGTTTTCAATTGTACCTTCGGTTTTGCCATCCGATTTATTGCCGGAAACCAGATAGGCGGAAAAACCATAGGCAAGGCCGTGATGGTTTGGCACAATATTATCCAGAATTTCACGGCAGTAATCAGCCATAAATTCATCATCGTCATCCAGGAAAAAGACAACCTCGCCTTTTGCGGATTTCATCCCGAGATTACGGGCCGCAGCAGCCCCCCCCTTGTCACCATTCACTAGACAAACCAGCCTTGGATCGTCAAACTCCTCCAACGTAATCTGCGCAGGGGGATTGCTTTTGTCATCTATCACGATGATTTCAGAATTGTCTGGGGCCGCATCCAATGCTGATTTGACCGCTCGCCTAAGTAGGTTGGAGCGGTCTTTTGTCGGGATAAGAATTGTGCATGGAATTGTCATATTATGGTGCTACCCAATTTGCTGCAGTTCTGCACATCGCAGGTCCCAATCGGCCCCTGCAGGGTGAATTACAACACTAATAGGCAGCATGTTGTGATTGAACAATAGGCAAACGATTTCATTGCTTGCGGTTTTCAGATTTAATCAATGTAAAACCCTTTAAACTTCCCGCGTTGTAATGTTACGGTAATCATGACGTAGCAACAGAGATATTCATCATGAAAGCAGTCATTCTGGCAGGTGGTTTTGGCACCCGTATCAGCGAGGAATCCGCCTTGCGGCCCAAGCCCCTGGTTGAAATCGGTGGCAAGCCTATTCTTTGGCACATCATGAAAACCTATGCGGCGCACGGGGTGAACGAATTCGTTATTTGCTGTGGCTACAAGGGCTATATGATCAAGGATTATTTCCTGAACTATTACCTGCACCAGTCTGACATCACCGTTGATTTGAAAACCAATGAAACCCACCTGCAAAGGCTGGTTGCCGAGCCGTGGAAGGTGACGTTGGCGGATACGGGCGAAAACAGTATGACCGGTGGGCGGATGAAACGGATTTACGACTATGTGAAGGACGAGGAGTTCTTTTTCTTCACCTATGGCGATGGCGTTGCCGATATAGATGTGAGCGCACAGGTCGCCCATCACAAGGCACACGGCAAACTTGCGACAATCACGGCGGTGCAGCCGCTGGGCCGTTATGGGGCGCTGGATCTGGACGGTGATAAGGTGCGTGATTTCATCGAAAAGCCGCGCGGGGATGGCGGCTGGATCAATGGCGGGTTTTTTGTGCTGTCGCCAAAGGTGATTGACTATATTGAAGGCGACGAAACATCTTGGGAAGAGGATCCCTTGACCCGCATTGCCCATGATAATCAGTTGAATGCCTATTTCCACAAAGGGTTCTGGCAACCGATGGACACTCTGCGCGACAAGAACCATCTGGAAGATTTGTGGAACAGTGGCGCCGCCCCGTGGAAGGTCTGGGAATGACGGGAGTGCAGGCGGATTTTTGGCGTGGAAAACGGGTTTTTCTGACCGGTCACACCGGTTTTAAGGGAAGTTGGCTGGTCTGTGTTCTGTCCCGTCTGGGGGCCGAAGTGCACGGATTTTCGCTGGACCCCAATGATGGGCCGAACCTGTTTGATCTGGCCCGTGTCGCGGGCTTGCTTACCAGTGACACGCGCGGCGACATCCGTGATGCGACTGTGCTTAAGCAGGCCTTGCAGGCGGCACGGCCGGATATTGTTTTCCATCTGGCGGCGCAATCGCTGGTGCATGCCTCGTACGAAGATCCGCTGGGCACGCTGGCCACCAACATCATGGGCACCGCCCATCTGTTCGAGGCGCTGCGCAACCTTGGCAATCCGGCGGTGGTGGTCAATGTCACCAGTGACAAATGCTATGAAAACCGCGAATGGGTCTGGCCCTACCGCGAAAACGAGCCGATGGGCGGCAAGGATATCTATTCGGTCTCGAAGGGCTGTGCCGAACTGCTGACAGCGGCTTACCGGCAGTCCTTTCTGGCCGATCTGGACATTGCCACGGCCACCGCACGGGCGGGCAATGTGATCGGTGGCGGGGACTGGGCCGACAACCGTCTGATCCCCGATATGGTACGGGCAATAGCCGGTAACGTGGCCCCCGTGTTGCGGGCACCCGATGCCCTGCGCCCGTGGCAACATGTGCTGGAGCCATTGTCGGGATACCTGATGCTGGCCGAACATCTGGCGCAAAAACCGGATGATTTTTCCGAGGGCTGGAATTTCGGCCCCGGACCATCGGATACAAGGACGGTTGCCTATGTGGTCGAAACCTTCCTGAAGCTGAGCCACAGCGATCTGCACCCAATCATTCAGCCCCATGCCTATAAAGAGGCACAAATCCTGAAACTGGACAGCGCCAAGGCCAGTGCCTATTTGGGCTGGACTCCGCGTTGGTCAATTGATCAGGCGTTGGAACAAACGGCCGATTGGTATCGTGCCCATGCAAAGGGGCAGGATATGGCGGCCTTCACCCTACAACAGATCGGGGATTATTTCGGGGACAGCCTTGGCACATCTTGAAATATCCAAAACCGGTCTGGACGGGGTGCTGCGCATCGACAAGCACAAACTGGGCGATGCGCGCGGGCATTTTTCGCGTCTGTTCTGCAAACAGGAACTGGCCGAGGCCGGTCTTGATATGGAAATTGTCCAGATCAACCACAGCTACAGCGCCCGCAAGGGCACCCTGCGCGGGCTGCATTTCCAGTACCCACCGGCGGCCGAGGTGAAAATCGTCAGCTGCCTGCGTGGCCGCATTCTGGATGTGGCTGTTGATCTGCGCGAAGGCTCGGACAGTTTCGGGCGCTGGATCGCGGTCGAGCTTTCGGCCGAAAACTGGAGCAGCCTTTATATACCGCCGGGATTTGCCCATGGTTTCCAGACGCTGGAACCCGATGTCGAACTGCTGTATCTCCACTCTGCACCCTTTACGCCCGACTGCGAGGGCGGGGTTAACCCGTTAGATGATGAAATAGGTATTAAATGGCCCCTAGAAGTGACCGAAATATCCCCACGGGATCAGGCCCTGCCGACGCTGCGCAATCTGCCACGCAAGATCAGCCCAAATGCCGGCACTGCGCCGCCCCGCTGACCCGCGTATTCGTCGATCTGGGCAGCGCGCCGCCGTCAAACGCCTATCTTGCGCCCGCAGATTTGCAAAAGCCGGAAATCTGGCTGCCGTTGCGGGTGCTGTATTGTGATCAGTGCTGGCTGGTGCAGACGCAGGATTTTGCCGCCGCCGACAGCCTGTTCACCAGCGATTATGCCTATTTCAGTTCGATGTCGGCCTCGTGGCTGGATCATGCCGCCCGCTACGCAGAACAGATGACCGCACGTTTTAGGCTGGGCAAGGACAGTATGGTGGTCGAGATTGCCTCGAATGACGGCTATCTGTTGAAGAATTTCCAGACTGCCAGCATCCCCTGTCTGGGGATCGAGCCAACCGCCGCCGTGGCCACAGAGGCACGCAATCTGGGCATCGAAACCCGCGAGATTTTCTTTGGCGTGGAAACTGCGCAAAAGCTGGCGGCAGAGGGCATTTCCGCCAAACTGATGGCGGCCAACAACGTGCTGGCCCATGTGCCCGATATCAATGATTTTGTCGGCGGTTTCAAAATCCTGCTGGCGGCGGATGGTGTGGCAACCTTTGAATTCCCGCATCTGTTAAATCTGGTGCGCCTGAACCAGTTTGACACCATCTATCACGAGCATTTCTCCTACCTCAGCCTGCTGTCCGTTGCGCGGATTATGCAGCATCAGGGGCTAGAAGTGTTCGATGTCGAACGCCTGCCCACCCACGGCGGCAGCCTGCGGGTGTTTGTGCAGCACGCGGGCGGACCACAACAGGCAAGCGATGCGGTGCAGGCGCTGCTGGACGAGGAAACAGGCGCGGGCATGGACAGACCTGCCTTTTACGAGGGGTTCCACTTTGTAACCGGGACATTGATATTGACGGCTACAGGGGAACGACCTGTTGAAACGCTTGAGGCTGGTGATTTGGTGGTAACGCGGGACAATGGGTTGCAGCCGTTGCGCTGGGTTGGTCGAAAGGAAATAGCTGCGGGTGCCGACATGCAAATCGATTTTCGTCCAGTCTGCATTCCGGCGCACAGTTTTGGTGCAGGCAAGCCTGCACAAGATCTGTATGTATCACCCCGTCACCGGATTATGGTGGCCGACTACCATTGCAATTTGCTGTTCGGAACACCCGAGGTTTTGACGGCCGCCAAGCATCTGACAGGCAGTAAAGCCTTTTTGTCGGACCGCACCTGTGGCTTTGCCTATTTTCACCTGCTATTTGATCAACACCAGATTGTCTATTCCAACGGGCTGCCAACCGAGAGCTTTCATCCCGGGCATGTCGGGTTGGATGCTTTTGATGCACCTGTGAGAGAAGAACTGTTTGCCTTGTATCCAGACTTGCGTGTCGCCCCGAATACCTATGACAATATTGTTCGCATGGAAATTCGTCGGTTTGAAGCCACGCTGTTGTTTCAAGCCTCTTAACGCAGGATCGGCGGGTTCTCCGGGTCCATGCCAGGCGCAGCAGGGCTGTGTGCAGCCGTTTTCTTTTCCGGTAGATCAAACCGCAAGCCGGTTTTCTGCAAGGTGGCGCACAGCGGTTCATCCCCCGCAAAGAACGCGACATCCAGCGGGGTTTCAAAGCCGCTGAAACTGACGGCTTCGCCAACGGCTTTGGCCAGGGCACCTTGGGCCCCTGGTAGCGCATCGATGATCGCCAGCATATGCCCGCTGTTACCGTCCTCGTATTCCACAGCCACCAGATAGACGGTTTTGGCCAGTCCGGCGGCGATGGCCAGTTTGCCATCCAGCGCGGTCAGCAGGGTTTCGGGGATGCCGGCGGGGGCGGAAAATGCGACCGGTCTGGCCTGAATTTCATCCGGTGTTTCCTCCAGTATTTCACCCAGCCACGCCATGGCCTCCGCCGGTATCAGGATCGATGATGGCGCTACGCCAAGGTTGACCGCCAGCCCGACCCCTTGCCCTGCCAGCATCCGCGCAGCCACCCGCCCCGACAGTGTGGCGTGGTGGGCCGCGCCTTCGACGAATTCAGCCAACCGTTCCTCGCGATCAAATACCAGCACATATTTCGCCCCGTCCACCTCGAACACTTCGGGTTTGATGGTGTCCCCCTGTGCCTCGGCTTCCAGCAGCAGAAATAACTCGCTGTCCGCCAGCCGTTCAAAGAACCGCAGGCGCCGGGCCGTATCATCGGGGGCGGATTGCATAGCGGCATGGGTAGCATCAAGCGGGGTTGGGTCAGTCATCCAGAACCTCTTTTACACGGGTTTTCAGCGCTGGTAGCAGATCGGCCTTAAACCACGGGTTTTTCCTGATCCAGCCTGTATTGCGCCAAGACGGATGGGGCAAGGGGAGAGGTGGTCGCGGAAATTCGGACCAGTTGTTAAGGTGGATCGACTTATGAGAAAGACGATTCAAAATGACGAAACGAAAGAACCATTCTCCCGAATTCAAAGCCCGCGTTGCGCTTGAAGCAATCCGCGAGGAAATGACGATGGCGGAGCTGTCGAAGAAGTATGGTGTGCATCCAACCCAGATTGGCACATGGAAACGAGCAGCGATTGAAAACATGGCCACGGCATTTTCCAGACGGGGCCGTGATCCTGATCGGGTTGATGAAGCCCAGATTGAGAAGCTGCACTCCAAGATTGGTCAGCTGGTCGTGGAACGGGATTTTTTAGCCAACGCCTCGCAACAGTTGCTCGGGAAGCGAGGCAAAAAATGGTGAGCCGTGAGCATGATCTGAGTGTGCGACGACAATGCGGGCTACTTTCTCTGGCGCGCTCGAACCTGTATTACCAGCCAAAAGGCGAAAGTGCTGAAAATTTGCGGTTCATGACAATAATCGACAAGCAATTCTTGCAGACGCCGTGGTATGGATCACGGCAAATGGCCCGGCACATGCAGCGCCAAGGTTACAAGTGTGGTCGCCACAGGGTCCGCCGTTTGATGCGGCTGATGCGGTTGGTTCCGATCTACCAGACGCCCAACACGAGCAAGAAACATCCGCAGCATAAGATCTACCCGTATCTGCTGCGAGACCTGACGATTGATCGTCCAAACCATGTGTGGTGCGTAGATATCACCTACATTCCGATGCAGCGCGGGTTCCTCTATTTGGTCGCGATCATGGACTGGCACAGCCGCAAGGTTTTGAGCTGGAGATTGTCAAACAGCATGGAGGCAGATTTTTGCGTTGAAGCCCTGAAAGAGGCTATGGCCAAATACGGCAAGCCCGATATCATGAACAGCGACCAGGGCAGCCAGTTCACCGGGTTTGAATGGACGCAGGCGCTGAAAGAAGCCGACGTGAAAATCTCGATGGATGGCAAAGGTCGCTGGGTCGATAACCGGATGATCGAGCGGCTTTGGCGATCCTTGAAATACGAATGCATTTACCTCAACGCATTTGAAACGGGTTCGCAGACCCGCGCCGGGATCGGGAAATGGTTGGCTTACTACAACACCGAGCG
The DNA here is from genome assembly GCF_965277155.1 of Profundibacter sp. Taxonomy (GTDB): domain Bacteria; phylum Pseudomonadota; class Alphaproteobacteria; order Rhodobacterales; family Rhodobacteraceae; genus Profundibacter. The sequence continues at coordinate 47,967 of NZ_CBDIBV010000014.1, read as the reverse complement.
CCCGCATTCCACCCACGGAATATTGACCCCGGATGAAGCCTATGACAGAAAAACAAAACCAATGAGTTTGGCAGCCTAAATGAAACCCTGATCCATCTTAAACTGGCTGCTGACTGGTCAAAAAAGTGGGACCACCTCTGGGAATACGTCGGGCGCATGGTCGCGCCAGCCCTTAACGGTGCGGGTTACACCCCCTTTAGCCGCTTTGCCCAGATGCCATTTCTGCGCGTATCCACCCACCAGCAGGGTCAGGCGGAGCTGTGTCAGATGGTGGATAAGGTCACGACGCCATGTATCAGCGCAGAGTTTGGGCGGCGGCAGATCCGATCCTTTGGCGTCATATCCCGGAAAGCAAAACCCCATTGGAGCAAAGGCGAATTGTTGCAGGTCATAGAAGGTATCGGCATCCACCCCCAGCCAATCACGCAAACGATCACCAGAGGGATCGTCAAACGGTTTGCCGGAGTCATGCACCCGCGCGCCCGGCGCTTGTCCGGCAATCAGGATGCGCGCCTGCGGATCCAGCCAGACAACGGGACGTGGCTGATGGGCTGTGGCCGTGGCCGCAAAGCGATCGGCACAAAGGCGGCAGGATTGCAGGCGGGCAATAAACTGATCCATGTAACGGATTTACCGAAAGGCTGCCAGAACAGCAAACAGGTGACTTTTCCAAGGTGACAGCATAACTATTAAACCGGTTTAATAGAAATATCTTGCACTGGTCCGGAGCCGAAATCTCCTCTTGAAATTGCACGACAAGTCATTGCACCCCCCCTTCGCATATACTATCTGTAACGAACCGACCCCGCGTATTTACCGAGGGTGGGACAACAAAGGGGGATATCGGTGCGAAACATTGGCATAGCGATTGTTTTCTTCGCCCTTTGGTTGTTGATGTCCGGTATTTTCGAGCCTTTCATCATCGGGTTAGGTGTGGCTTCTGTGCTGTTGACGCTGTTTATCACCGGCCGGATGGACGCAGGGGATGGCGATCGGGTCGATCTGTTGCTGGCCCCCGTGAAATACACCAAATACCTGGCGTGGCTGATGCTGGAAATCGCACGGGCCAACTGGGCCGTAACAAAGATTATTCTGGCCCGCGATATGCCGATCCGCCAGCATCTGTTCAAAACGCCCTACACCCAGAAAACCGACGTCGGGCAGGTGATTTTTGCCAATTCGATCACCCTGACCCCGGGCACCATCACGGTCGAAACCGAGGACGGGCATTTTCTGGTGCATGCGGTTTCCTATTCCGAAGGCGACCCTGAAGCACTGGCCGATATGGACGCGCGGATCACCGCATGTGAAACCGCAGGGGGGGCGTGATGTTTGTTTTTGCGATCTTTGCGCTGTTTATTGCTATGGTGCTGGTTCTGGTGCGCCTATATGCCGGACCAACGCTGTATGATCGCGTGCTGGCGGTCAATTCCTTCGGCACCCATACGGTGTTGTTCATCGGGGTGATCGGCTTTCTGACGGGCCGGCCCGATTTTCTGGATATTGCGCTACTTTATGCGCTGATCAATTTTATTGGCACCATCGCAATCCTGAAATATTTCCGCTACCGCGCTATCGGGGATGTGCATCAGCGTCCTACAGATCGGGAGATCGGGCATTGAGCGCGCTGGAGATCATCATCAACCTGTTAAGCTGGTTCTTTATCGTTTCCGGATCGATCTTTGTCGTGATCGGTGCGGTGGGCACCATACGCTTTCCCGATTTCTGGTCGCGGCTGCATGCGGCTTCGATCACTGATTCCGCGGGTATGATCCTGCTGGTGATCGGCATGTGCCTGCAAGCGGGGCCAACGCTGGTCACTGTGAAACTGCTGATCATCGGGGTGTTCCTGTTTATCACCGGCCCGACCTCGACCCATGCCGTGGCCAACGCCGCCCTTGTCACCGGTCTGCGCCCCCCCGAGGGTGAAGGGCTGACTGGGGCCGAACCGGAACCGATAAAGCCGGAAGGGGAAGATGATGCTTGATCTGTTCATCGACCTGTCCCTGTTCACTATGCTGGTGGCCACCGGCATTGCCATCGTAAAAATGCGCCGCCTGTTTGGTGTGACCATGATGGCGGGGGTGTTCAGCCTGTTGTCAGCGATGCTGCTGGTGACGCTGGATGCTGTCGATGTGGCCTTTACCGAGGCCGCCGTGGGGGCGGGTATTTCCACCGTGTTGATGCTGTCGACCCTGACCCTGACATCGCGGATTGAAAAGAAACCGGTCCACACCCCGTGGATTCCGCTGCTGGTGGTTACCGTCACCGGTGCCGCCATCATTTACGGCACGCTGGACATGCCGCATTTTGGCGATGCCAATGCCCCCGCACAGGTTGGCGTGGCCGCGCAATATATGGAACGCGGGCCCGAGGATATGGATATCCCCAATGTCGTTACCTACATTCTGGCCAGCTATCGCGGTTATGACACGATGGGCGAAACCGCCGTTGTGTTCACCGCGGGTGTCGGGGTGCTGATGCTGATTTCCGGATTGCGCCGCCGTCGTCGCAAGCACACCAAGGATGAAGGGGAGGTTAGCTGATGCATCACCACCTTATCCTTCGTGTTGTTACCAAAATGCTGGTCGCCCCGATTATCCTGTTTGCGCTTTATGTGCAGTTCCATGGTGATTTTTCACCCGGTGGCGGGTTTCAGGCGGGTGTGATCATGGCTGTTGGATTTATCTTGTACGGGATCGTTTTCGGGTTGGAAAAAGTACAGGCCGTGATGCCCGCTTGGCTGGCGCATAAGATGATGGCGCTAGGGGTGCTGATCTATGCCGGCACCGGCGTTGTGGCGTTGTTTCTGGGCTATGATTTTCTGGATTACGGATCATTTTCGCCAGATCACCCATCCCATGGACAGCACTGGGGGATTTTCGCAGTGGAATTCGGCGTGCTGGTGACGGTAACCGGTGTTATGATCTCGATCTACTATGCCTTTGCATCCCGCCGCCCCGCCATCAGTGACGAGGAATGGTAATGCCGACGCTTGATTTCATCCTTGGTCACATGAATTACTGGCTGTTCACCGTTCTGATGATGACCGGCCTGTATATCGTGGTGGCCAAGGGCAACCTGATCAAGAAAATCGTCGGGCTGAACCTGTTTCAGTCGGCGGTGTTCATGTTCTACATCTCGCTTGGCAAGGTCACGGGTGGCACTGCGCCTATCTTCCCTTTGGATATGGAAATTGACCCCGAGACGATTTATACCAACCCGCTGCCGCATGTGCTGATCCTGACGGCGATTGTGGTCGGCATTGCCACCACGTCACTGGGGCTGGCACTGATTGTGCGCATCCGCGAGGAATACAACACCATTGAAGAGGACGAAATTCTGGCCATCGAAACCGAACTGGTGACGCAGGAAAACCGCACGCTGGGTGAAGCTATGGGGGGGCGCGCCTAGATGACGGTTGAAGCCTTGCATACTGCGCGTACACTTTCGGACCACCTGCCGGTTCTGATTATTATCATACCGTTTCTGGCCGCCCCGCTGACAGTGCTGATCGGCTCGCGCCGTCTGGCGTGGCCGATTGCCTTTGGGGCGGCGCTGGCGTCGTTTGTAATTTCGGTGCTGTTGTTGCTGCGGGTGCTTGACAGCGGCGTGATTTCCTACGCGATCGGAGGTTGGTTGCCACCGCTTGGCATCGAATACCGGATTGATGCGGCCAATGCGTTCGTATTATTGCTGGTGTCAGCCATCGGCACCATCGTGCTGCCCTACACGATCCAGAGCATCAAGAACGAAATACCCAGACGCCACCAGACCCTGTTCTACACCATGTATTTGCTGTGTTTCACCGGCCTGCTGGGGGTGGTTGTCACGGGGGATGCGTTCAACGTGTTTGTGTTCCTCGAAATTTCGTCCCTGTCGACCTATGTGCTGGTCGCGATGGGGGCGCGCACCGATAAACGCGCGCTGACAGCGGCCTATGATTACCTTGTCATGGGCACCATCGGTGCCACATTTTTCGTGATTGGCATCGGCTTTCTGTATGCCGCCACCGGTACGCTGAATATGGCGGATATTGCCTACTACATTCAAATCCATGGCACCAACCGCACGCTGGAAACGGCCTTTGCCTTTGTTGTGGTCGGCATGGGGCTGAAGGCCGCTGTCTATCCGCTGCACCTGTGGTTGCCCAATGCCTATACCTATGCGCCTTCTGCCGTAACATCATTTATTGCCGGCACCGCAACCAAGGTTGCCATATATGTGCTGCTGCGGTTCATGTTCACCATCTTCCAGCCGGATTTCCTGTTTGAAATGCATGCGGTTCGCTGGGTGATGATGCCACTGGCAATCCTGGCAATGTTTGCGGCTTCGTTGATTGCGGCTTTCCAAAGCGATTTCAAACGCATGCTGGCCTATTCCAGTATTGCCCAGATCGGTTATATCCTGCTGGGTATCGGGTTGCTGTCGACAACCGGCCTGACGGCTGCCATCGTGCATCTGTTCAACCACGGCATCACCAAGGCTGCCCTGTTCATGGGGGTTGGCGCGCTGGTGCTGCGCAGCGGCAGTTCCTTCTATGCCAAAATCGAAGGCATGGGCAAAGTGATGCCGTTCACCAGTTTTGCCATCGTGATTGCCGGCCTGTCGCTGATCGGGGTGCCGGGAACTGCCGGTTTCATCAGCAAATGGGTGCTGGTGCAAGCCGCGATCGAGCAAGGGTACTGGCCGCTGGCGCTTGCGGTTGTCGGATCAAGCCTGCTGGCGATTGTCTATGTCTGGCGGGTGATCGAAACGCTGTATATGAAGCAACCAGCCAAAGGCTGGGTGCGGCAAGAGGCACCGCTGACCATGCTGGTGCCGCTGTGGATCATGGCCGGGGCGACGGTGTGGTTCGGGATTGATACGGAACTGACAATGACCGCCGCCCGCACGGCCGCTGACGGCCTGTTGCACGGTTTCATGGCGGGGGGGCAGTAAATGGAGACCAATACCGCCATCCTGCTGACTATGCTGATCCCCGCTGCGGCGGCCATTGGCAACCTGCTGCTGCGCAAGCACGCGAACCTGCGTGACAGCATGACCCTTGGCGCGGCTTTTGCCACCTTTGCCACGGTGCTGGTGATCCTGTCGAATGTGGGCAACACCACGAGCGAGGCGTTCAGCCTTCTGACCGTCTTCCCCGGCCTTGATATTGCGTTCAACGTCGAGCCACTGGGCCTGCTGTTTGCCATCGTTGCCTCCGGTCTGTGGATCCTGACGCATATCTATGGCGTTGGCTATATGCGCGGCAATAACGAGGACAACCACACCCGTTTCTTTGCCAGTTTCTCGCTGGCCATCGGGGCGGTGATGGGGCTGGCGTTTTCGGCCAATATGTTCACGCTGTTCCTGTTCTATGAAATGCTGACGCTTTCGACCTATCCGCTGGTCGCCCACAAAGGCACGCCCGAGGCCATTAGTGGTGCGCGCACCTATCTGGGCATCCTGATGGGCACCTCGATCGGTCTGCTGCTGGTGGCGATTATCTGGACCTACACCCTGACCGGTACACTGGATTTCACACAGGGCGGCATCCTGCGCGGGTATATCGCGGGGCCGATGGTGGCGCTGCTGCTGGGGCTGTATGCCTTCGGCATCGGCAAGGCGGCGCTTATGCCCTTCCACCGCTGGCTGCCCGCCGCGATGGTCGCCCCCACGCCAGTTAGTGCCCTGTTGCACGCGGTGGCAGTGGTCAAGGCAGGTGTGTTCACTATGCTGAAAGTCGGCATTTACATCTTTGGCATCGATTTTCTGGCCGAAACCGGCGCGTCCGAGTGGTTGATGTGGGTTGCGGCCTATACCATTATCGCCGCGTCCATCGTGGCGATGACCAAGGATAACCTGAAGGCGCGGCTGGCCTATTCCACCATCAGCCAGCTATCCTACATCACCCTTGGCATGGCGCTGGCTACCTCCATGGGGGCGCTTGGCGGCGGGATGCATATTGCCATGCACGCGATGGGCAAGATCACTTTGTTCATGTGCGCCGGCTCGATCTATGTCGCCACCCACAAGACCAACATCAGCCAGATGAACGGTCTGGGGCGGATCATGCCGATCACCTATGGCGCCTTCCTGATCGGGGCGCTGTCAATCATCGGACTGCCACCATTGGGCGGATCGTGGAGCAAATGGCTGTTGATCGTCGGGGCCGCAGACGCAGGCCAACAGGTGATGATTGCGGTGTTGATGCTCAGTTCCCTGTTAAACGTGGCCTATCTGTTGTCGATTGTCGGCAAGGGGTTCTTTTGGCCAGCGAAGGTAGGCGAGGCGACGGCCATCAAGGAATCCCCGACACTGGTCTGGCTGCCGCCTGCGATCACAGCATTTGGCTGTGTGTTGCTGTTTTTCTATGCCACAGACATCAGGGATTTCCTGATGCCCATCGTCAGCGCCAGCAGGTAGGAGGAAGATATGTCCGAGCACAAAGACAACCCCGATACCTACCCCGTCCTTGGCCGGATGCTGCTGTGGGTCGATAAGCCCGGCAGCGCAAACAAGATTTTCTGGGCGCTGGCCGTTGTGTGCGGGTTGCTGTTTTTGGCTGATTTCACCTTTGAAAAACACGGCTATTTCGATGTAGAGCATCTGCCCGGGTTTTTCGGCGCTTACGGCTTTATCATGTTCACCGGCCTGATCCTTGCTGCCAAAGGCTTGCGCGTGCTGATTAAACGGCCCGAGGATTACTACGGCGACAAAGCCGTGGACCGCGAAGAATACCCAGAAGCGGAACTGGAAAAGGTCGATTATGATGCTTGACCAGATCCCCACCGCTTACCTGTTCTTTGCCGCCGCGATTGTGCTGCTGGCGCTGCCCAAAGGCCCGATGCGGGCGGGGCTGTTGCTAATTGTGCCAATCATTGCCGCGTGGCAAATCTGGACCATGCCGCTGGGGATGCATTATGCCGTGCCGCTGTTCGGCTTTGATCTGGAGCTGATGCGGGTGGACAAGCTGGCCCGTGTGTTCGGGCTGATCTTTAGTCTGGCGGCGTTTCTGGGCAATCTTTACGCATGGCATGTGCGCGATACGGTGCAGCAGGTGGCGGCATTGCTGTATGCCGGCTCGGCCATTGGCGCGGTGTTTGCGGGTGACCTGATCACGTTGTTTTTCTATTGGGAAGGCACGGCGATTGCATCCGTGTTCCTGATCTGGGCACGGCGCACCGAAGGGGCATTCCATACGGGGATGCGCTATTTGATTATCCAGATCGGATCAGGTGTAATCCTGCTGGCCGGTGTGGCGCTGGTGTACCGCGACACGGGGTCGATCGTGTTTGAAACGATGACGCTGGGATCACTTGGCACATGGCTGATTTTCCTGTCCTTCGGGATCAAAGCCGCCTTTCCATTGTTGCACAACTGGTTGCAGGACAGCTATCCGGCGGCGACTATCACCGGCACGGTGATCCTGTCTGCCTTTACCACGAAACTTGCGATCTATGCACTGGCACGCGGGTTCGCGGGCACGGAAATCCTGATCTATATCGGTGTGGTAATGGCCGTATTCCCGATCTTCTTTGCCGAGATCGAAAACGATCTGCGCCGCGTTTTGGCCTATAGCTTGAACAACCAGTTGGGGTTCATGGTGGTGGGTATCGGCATCGGTTCGGATATGGCGCTGAACGGCACGGCTGCGCATGCCTTCGCGCATATTCTTTACAAGGCGTTGTTGTTCATGTCGGTTGGGGCGGTGATGTATCGCACCGGCACCTCAAAGGCGTCTGAACTGGGCGGGCTATACCGCACCATGCCCAAAACCGCGATGTTCTGTCTGGTGGGGGCGGCGTCGATTTCGGCATTCCCGCTGTTCTCGGGTTTTGTCACCAAATCCATCATTCTGGACGAAGCGGCGTCCGGCGGAATGTTCGTTGTCTGGCTGGCGCTGGTGTTTGCCTCGGCCGGCGTTCTGTCCCATTCGGGCATCAAAATCCCGTTCTTTATGTTTTTTGCCCATGACAGCGGCAAACGGCCAAAAGAGGCCCCGACACATATGCTGCTGGCAATGGGCCTGACGGCGGCGCTGTGTATTGCTATCGGCGTCTATCCTGCGCCTCTATACGCACTGCTTCCGTTCGAGGTGGATTTCACCCCCTACACCACCAGCCACGTTGTCGGGCAATTGCAATTGCTGCTGTTTGCCCTGCTGGCTTTTGGCATATTGATGCGCACCGGCATCCATCCGCCGGAAGTGAGGGCGATCAATCTGGATACGGACTGGAGTTACCGCTGGCTGCTGCCCCGCATCATTCGCAAGGTTGCCACTGTCGTAAGCGCCATCTGGTCCGGCACATTGGGGTTCCTGAACCGACGTGTAAAGAATATCATCACGGGTCTGTATCATTCGCACGGCCCCGAAGGGCGCATGGCAAGTTCCTGGCCTACCGGCTCAATGGTGATCTGGATTTCGGTTCTGCTGGGCGCGACATTGATTGTCAGCTTTTTTAGCTGAAGAATTGTGAACCTTTCGCCCGAAACTGATGTAATCCGGCATAAAATGCTACAAATTCCACGCATTTCCCCCTGTTGCTGTTGGAATTTCGGGAATACTCCCGACATAACAGATGAATAGACCGTGCAGAGGATATTAACAAAAACCTGTTAGAACGCACGGTGCCAATGGATGCTATACCGGAGCATAAATGCTCGAGTTTATAAATGTCAGCAAGTCCTTCTGGACCGGCAAGCAGCGCAAGGTGATCCTTGATCGCGCTTCTTTTCGTGTGGAATTGGGTAATTCCATGGGAATTTTGGCCAAGAACGGCACCGGTAAAACGACATTGATCAACATGGTCGCGGGGCTTGAAAAACCGGACGAAGGGCAAATCATCAAAAACTGCCGTGTTTCGTTCCCGCTGGGGTTTATGGGGGGGGTTATCAGCAAGCTGTCTGCGATGGAGAATTCACGCTATATTGCGCGGCTGTACGGGCTGGATCCCGACTATATCGAAGCGTTCTGTCGATGGATGTGCGATCTGGATGAATACTTCGACATGCCGGTAGGCACATACAGCCAGGGAATGCGATCCAGATTCAGTTTTTCGCTCATGCTGGCGCTGGATTTTGACCTATATCTTATTGACGAAGGGATGCCGTCGACAACCGACGCCGAATTCAATAAAAGGGCGGGTGATATTCTGCGTGAAAGGTTGGAAACTACAACTGTTCTGATCGTTTCGCATAAACCAGAAACGCTGGAAAAATACTGCCGTTCGGCTGCAGTCCTTCGTGAGGGCCAACTGCATATGTTTGACACTTTGGAAGAGGCAAAGCAACTTTATGACTATGAAGCCTAGAGCCAAAAAATACAGGATCCGCGGCAGTGGCCCCCTTAACGGTTCTTCTGGTGCAAAAGCGGAAGCGGGCAAGGGTGTTAGCGGCGAAGTTAGTGACGCACGCGAAGTTTCTGTCGAGCAAGAGATACAGGAAATCCGAAAAGAGGGCCTGACCGGCCGCCAGTTGCGAATGGCACGCAGGGTAGCGCAAAAACACGGGCTGAATGCGACGTCGGATTTCGATGCTGTCAGGCTGCTGCGCGCCAAAGGGGTTGATCCGTTCCAGCGCGGGAATGCGATTATCGCGACAGAAAATAAACCCGAGGGGGCAGGGGGCAAGACCCAACTTCCCCAAACCGTACCGCTGGCAAAAACCAATCTGCCTTCGACCAATGTGGACACTGCAGGCGCGCGCGCCAAGGCCATATTGGAAGTTCAACGTGATATTGCGCGGCGGCGACGTCTTAAACTGTTCCTGTTGTTTACGCGGCTTGCATTTTTCGTGCTGCTGCCCACAATTCTGGTTGGGTATTACTATTACAACATTGCCACTCCGATGTATTCAACCACATCCCAGTTTGTCATACAGAAAGCTAACTCACAGGGAGGGAGCAAGATTGGCAGCCTTTTTGGCGGAACCGGATTAGCCACTTCGCAGGATTCTATTACCGTGCAAAGCTATCTGCAGTCACGGGATGCAATGTTGCGGCTGGATCGGGAATATGGCTTCAAGGCCCATTTTTCGCAGGACTGGATCGATCCGATCCAGCGGCTCGACCCTGACGCCACGAATGAACAGACTTACAGACTGTACAAACGACATGTGATCCTAAGCTATGACCCGACAGAAGGCATTGTTAAAATGGAGGTGATTGCCGCTGATCCCGAAACAAGTGTGTTGTATTCAAACGCCCTGATTTCCTATGCGGAAGAGCAAGTGGATCATATGACTGCCCGTATGCGCGATGATCAAATGAAAGGTGCAGAGGATAATTATGCGGACGCCAAGGAACAATTGGATCTAGCACAGGAAAAGGTTAATTCGTTGCAGGAAACTCTGCAAATAATCAACACCGAAGTCGAGGTTTCCCTGCTTACGAATAGCATAGCGCTTCTGGAGCAGGAATTGCTGCAATCCGAGCTTTCACTGGAAGAACTGCGATCCAACCCACGCCCGAACCCGGCCAAACTGGCCCCTCTGGAACGCAAAGTTAGATCACTGAAAAGCAAGATACAGGAAGTGCGCGGGAAACTTGTCTCGAATTCAGGCAATGATGTTTCGGTTGCCCGCAGAACCAGCGAATTGCGCGGTGCCGAGAGAGAAGTGGAAACGCGCACCATGATGCTGGAAGCCGCCTTGCAGCAGTTGGAGAATTCCCGCATCGAGGCAAACCGGCAAACCCGATACCTGTCAATGGGGGTTTCGCCGGTTAAGCCGGACGAAGCAGCATACCCACGAAAATTCGAAAATACCCTATTGGCGTTTCTTATCTTTTCGGGTGCCTATCTTATGATTTCCCTGACGGCTTCGATCCTGCGGGAACAGGTTTCATCCTGATGCCATTCTATTCAATAGCGAGATGTTCAAAGTGACAAAACCAAGCCAGCAGGTTTCCCAGAATACTTGGGAATTTTTACGTGATGCGATGATCACACCAACCGGTTTTCGCGAGTATGATGCCCGCTGGAAATACCCCGAGGACATCAATCTGGCCGGAATCACTGCACTTGGCCTTGGCACCCAGATGCGCAATCGGGGCATTGAACCCGTGATTGCCGTTGGCAATGATTACCGCGACTATTCCCCGTCGATCAAAAACGCCCTGATGCTGGGGTTGATGCAGGCCGGTATTCATGTCAAAGACATCGGTCCCGCCCTGTCCCCGATGGCCTATTTCGCCCAGTTCCATCTGGATGCGCCGGCGGTGGCGATGGTCACGGCCAGCCACAATCCGAACGGCTGGACCGGTGTCAAAATGGGCTTTGAACGTCCGCTGACCCATGGCCCTGATGAAATGGCCGAACTGCGCGACATCGTATTGGGTGGCCACGGCAAACCGCATCATGGCGGACGCTATGAATTTGTTGACGGCGTGAAAGAGGCCTATCTGGATGATCTGGTCGGGGATTTCAGAATGTCCCGCCCGCTAAAGGTGGTCTGCGCCACAGGCAACGGCACCGCCAGCGCCTTTGCGCCGGAACTGTTTGAACGCATCGGCGTTGAAGTGGTGCCGCTGCACAACGAGCTGGACTATACCTTTCCGCATTACAACCCGAACCCCGAAGCAATGGAAATGCTGCATGATATGGCGGCGGCTGTCACGGCCTCGGGGGCCGATCTGGCGCTTGGGTTTGATGGCGACGGGGACCGTTGCGGCGTGGTCGATGACACGGCCGAGGAAATCTTTGCCGACAAGGTAGGCGTGATCATGGCCCGCGATTTTGCGCGGCTTTACCCAAATTCAACATTTGTGGCCGATGTGAAATCGACCGGCCTTTATGCGTCTGACCCCGAGTTGCAGAAATACGGCGCCAAAGCCGATTACTGGAAAACCGGCCACAGCCACATGAAACGCCGCGTCAAGGAAATCGGCGCGCTGGCAGGGTTTGAAAAATCCGGCCACTATTTTCTGGCCGAGCCGATTGGCCGTGGCTATGACAGCGGGCTGCGGGTGGCGGTGGAAATCTGCAAGCTGCTGGACCGCAACCCTGACAAATCCATGTCCGACCTGCGCCGCGCCTTGCCGCAAACATGGGCCACGCCCACCATGTCACCCTATTGCGCCGATACCGAAAAATATCAGGTGCTGGAACGGCTGGTGGCCAGGCTGGTGCAACTGCACAAGGACGGTGGCAGCATCGCAGGCCGCAAGATTGCACAGGTCGTCACGGTGAATGGCGCGCGGGTTATTCTGGACAACGGCGCATGGGGGCTGGTGCGGGCCTCGTCCAATACGCCAAATCTGGTGGTGGTGTGCGAAAGCCCCGAAAGCGAAGCCGAAATGCGGGCGATCTTTGCCGATATTGACGCAGTGATCCGCACGGAAACCGCTGTCGGGGATTATGACCAGACATTTTAACGGTTGTGTCTCGAAAGTGGTGGAAATTGATTTCAGGCACCTCCGAGCGGGTTGAGTTATGCGCCGGTCAGGCGGCTTGGTCAAGGGTTGCGTCGGCGACGGGCTGAGCGAGCGTTTCCCAGCCATCGACCTTTCGCATGACGATCTGCCCCGAGGCCATCAGAGCCCAAAGCAGCATCGGCACGGTCTCGGCGCATGGCAGCACGGTCTGGGTCTTGATGCGGCGGCGGAATTCCTCGTTCAGGCGTTCGATCGCATTTGTCGTTCTGGCCGATTTCCACTGGCCTTGTGGCAGACGCGTGAAGGTGAAAAGCTTATCTCCTGCTTCTTCCAAGCTGTCAGCGACGGCCTTGCATTTCAGCCGCCATTTTCGCAGAAATGCCTTGCGGCGGGTGGCGATTTCCTCGGGTGTTTTGGCGTAGATCATGTCGCGGTAATCTTCTGTCAACTCATCATGCATACGCTTGGGTGCCTTGGCCAGAAGGTTGCGGTGCTTGTGCACCGTGCACCTCTGGATCGGCAGATCTTCACCCCAGAGGGCAATGAGAGCGACCTCAAGTCCCGGTGCCCCGTCCACGATGACAAATTCGGGCCGTTTCAACCCGCGCGCATCCAGATCGTTGATGAACTGACGCCAGGCGGAGGTGCTTTCGCCGCCCATGTTCATCAGTGATAACAAGACCTTCTGCCCATCCCGGCGCACGCCAATCGCGGCCAGAACCGAGATATTGGTGGCCTTCCTGTCAATCCGCGTTTTGATCACGGTGCCGTCCAGGATCAGCCGCACGATGTCTTCATCCGCAAGGCTGCGGGCGCACCACGCCTGCCAGTCCACCTTCACCTTGCGCCAGGCGCGGCTCACCACATCCTTGCTGACCGCCCCCTGAAACAGGCCGAACAGGGCGCGTTTTACCCGCCGTGTGTTGGTGCCCGAAAGGTAGACAGCAGCGATCAGCGCCTCGGCCTTCTTCGTCAGCCGCTGGTAGCGGGGCAATGCCTTCGAGCGCCATTCTCTGGCCTTGCCGGCCTCGCCTGTGATCCGCGCACGCGGCACGCGCACCGTTTCGGTTCCAAATGTTCCGACCAGTTGCCGCTCGCGATGCCCGTGGCGGTATCCGGCCTTTGCCCCGCCGCTGCGGCCATACCGGCAACGGCCCAGAAACTGCTCCAGCTCCTCTTCGAAAACCGCCTCGATCGTCGCGCGGATGTTCTGGCGCAGCCGGTCTTCAATCGGGTCATAGCCTGCTTCATTGGCCAGTAGCGCGGATGTCGATGTTGCTGTATTCTTTGTCATGGCGTGATCTCCTTGGCGGTTCCAGCCGCCGGTTGGGTGGCTTCGATGCACCCGGAGATTACGCCGTCCTCGAATTTCCACCAAACTCGCGACACTACCTGCGGGTTGGCACCTTCATTGTCACCAGTTCTTCGGTCATTGTCGGGTGAACCGCGACAGTGCGGTCAAAGTCTTCTTTCGTCGCCCCCATCTTGACAGCAACCGCCGCCAGCTGGATCATTTCACCCGCATTTTCGGCCACGATATGACAGCCCAGCACCACACGGGTGGCCTGTGACACGATCAGTTTCATCATCACCCGATCCTCGCGTTCGGCAAAACCGGTCTGCATGGCGCGGAAGGTGGCGGAATAAACCTCGATCGGCTCCGCTTCACGCGCTTCTTCCTCGGTCATGCCGACGGTGCCCAGTTCGGGCTGGGTAAAGACGGCGCTAGCGACCAGTTCATGATCGGCCTTGGTCGGTTTTCCGTGGAACACGGTATCGACAAAGGCCGCCCCTTCGCGGATCGCAACCGGTGTCAGGTTGATCCGGTCGGTCACATCCCCCACCGCGTAAATCGAGGGCACAGCGGTTTGCGAATAATCATCAACGATGATCTCACCCTTGCGGCCCAGCTCAACACCGGTGTTTTCCAGTCCCAGATGATCGGTGTTGGGCACCCGTCCGGTGGCATACATCACCGCATCGAAATGGTGGTCATGACCGGTGGTGCATTTAACCCACAGCCCCTGATCATCCTTTTCGATCTTCATCACATCAGTGCCCACATGCAGGTCCACCCCCCGTTCGCGCACCAGATCGGCGACATGGCCGCGGACCTCGTCATCAAAACCACGCAGGATTTGCGCACCGCGATAGAATTGCGTCACTTCCACGCCCAGCCCGTTCAGAATGCAGGCAAATTCGCAGGCAATAAATCCGCCCCCGACGATCAGAATGGAACGGGGCAGTTTTTCCAGCTTGAAGATGTCGTTTGATGTGATCGTCAGGTCCGAACCTTCAAAATCCGGCGTGAAGGGACGCCCGCCAACCGCAATCAGGATGTGTTTTGCGGTAAAAGTCTCGCCGCTTGACAGTTTGACGGTATGTGCATCCACCATTTCAGCGCGAGCATTGAAAATCTCGACCCCTGCCTTGGCCAGATTGGTGCGGTAGATATTTTCCAGCCGGTCCAGTTCAGCGTCCAGCTTGGCCTTGAAATGCGGCCAGTCAAACGTGCCGATGCTGGCATCCGACCAGCCATAGGCGCGCGCGTCCGCATTGGCCCCGCTATAGGCCGAAGCAAACACCATCAGCTTTTTCGGCACACACCCGCGAATAACACAGGTGCCGCCCATGCGGTATTCTTCGGCCAGCGCCACTTTGGCGCCTGCCTCGCTTGCCGCCAGACGCCCCGCGCGCACCCCGCCCGAGCCGCCGCCAATGACGAAAAGATCATAGTCAAATTTCATAATGCTCGCGCCCTTTTAAAAAGCCTAGTCGGTCAGATCGGTGAACAGGTTTTCGTTTTCGACAAAGTCGATACGATCCTCTTGTACCGTGCCTGCATTTATATCCCGCACTTCGACCCTGCCATCCCCGTATCCGATCACAACCGCGTCACAAATATCGATGAACAGCCCGTTTTCCACCACGCCGGGGATCTGGTTGATCACCAGCGAAAATTGGCGCGGGTTGCCGATGCGGTTCAGATGCAGGTCCAGAATGTGGTTCCCTTCATCCGTGACAAAAGGCACATCGCCATTCATCCGCAGGGTCACATTGTTGCCCAGCACGTCCATGCTGACCAGTGTTTCCTCGACCAGCGCCTGCGTGGTCTGCAAGCCAAAGGGGATCACCTCGATCGGCAGCGGGAAAGCACCCAGCGTTTCCACCCGTTTGGAAATATCGGCAATCACCACCATCATATCCGAGGCCGTCGCAACGATCTTTTCCTGCAACAACGCACCACCGCCACCTTTGATCAGGTTCAGATTGCCGTCATATTCATCCGTGCCGTCAATGGTGACATCCAGCCACTTTGCCTCGTCCAGCGAGATCACCTCGATCCCGACCTGACGCGCCAGATCGGCGGTTCGGGTGGATGTAGGCACGCCCTTGATTTTCAAGCCGTCCTCGCGAACCATTTCGCCCAGACAGCGCACCATCCACGCAGCAGTCGATCCAGTGCCAAGCCCGACACGCATGCCATCCTCGACATATTCCACAGCCCGTTTGGCCGCGACAAATTTGGCCTTGTCGATTGGCGATAATTCTCCGGTCATAATATGCGACTCCCCAGTTGTTGGCAGGGTTATACGGGATCAGGGCAGCCACGGCGAGGGGGAATTAAAGCAATTAACAGTTTTCCCGAACCGGGAAACAGCCAACAGGTTAACCGGAAACCGCTTTGACAACCTCGACCAACTCTCGCGTAGTGACCTTGCCATCACCATCAATATCCATGCTCATAATCCCGTCAACAACCCTGCCGCTTATCATCCGCCCCTGTTTGGCGATACGTTTATCTGCAAACTGCATTACCTCGGTGATCGTTAATAGGGAACCTCTGTAAATTCCCGTTTTCGCCTTCTTCGCGGCGGGGTGGACGGTTTTTCGCCTGTCCCGCCTGATTGCTTCGGATCATAAACCCATTTTCACCGGTTTCAAGCCGGTTTTGGGTATTTCAGGCACACCTCACCCCATGAACCCTTATCCCGGCGCCGCCAGGCCGCATTCGAACTGGACGAAGCGCTTCATGTTGTAGACCAGGTTCATCATCCCGATGCGAAATCGCGCCCGCTTCAGGCCGATGGAGCGGATCAGCTTGCCGCCCATGGAGCGCTCCTGAAAAGCGAATACATGCTCGACCCGGACCCGCACTTTCGAGCGCCTCCGGTTGGCCTTTTGCTGGCGCTCGCCAAGCGGCTTGCCGCGCCTGCCCTTGTGATGGATATGGCTGTGAAGCCCCCGCTCTTCCAGCTCGCTTTCGATCTTTTGCGAGCGATAGGCGCTGTCGGCCCACAGGTCCGATGAGGTGTTGCTCGCATCAATCAGACCGGCAAGCGCCTGGCTGTCATGCACGGCGGCATCGGTGACATCATAAGCGCGGATGAATTTGTGCCGCCGGTCGACATTGATGTGGTTCTTGTAGCCGTAATAGCTCTTGCCGTGCTTCTTCGTCCAGCGCGCATCCACGTCCTTCTGGCGCTTCTTGTGGGGTTTTTCCTCCCACTCTTCAGGCGTTTCGCCCGCCTTGATTTTCTCGTTCTCGTCCCTTTTGTTGTGCTGGCGCGGCG
Source organism: Profundibacter sp. (assembly GCF_965277155.1). GTDB lineage: Bacteria > Pseudomonadota > Alphaproteobacteria > Rhodobacterales > Rhodobacteraceae > Profundibacter. The sequence goes on along the minus strand of NZ_CBDIBV010000014.1, from coordinate 31,038 downwards.
CCGGAACGATGCTCGCATCAACAATCTGCCCGCCCATCGCCAGATAGCCCTTTTCGCGCAGAAAGGCATCGAACTTGTCAAACAGCTCCTTCATCTTCCCGGCCCCGGCCAGCCTTTCACGGTAGGCCCAGATGGTCTTGGCGTCAGGTACGCTGTCTTCAATGCCAAGGCCGAGAAACCGCATGAACGACAGGCGGTCGCGGATCTGATACTCGATCTGATCGTCAGAGAGGTTGTAGAGCTGCTGCAAAACCATCGTCTTGAATATCAGCACCTCATCCCAAGGCGGGCGGCCAGCGTTGGATTTGCGCTGTTCGGGCGGCGTGCGCCATATGGCCTTCAGCTCGTCCCGGTAATCCTCGAACGGCACCATGTCGTTGAGCAACACCAGCGGATCACCAGATTTGTCCAGTCCCGCGTATCGGCTGGAAAGATCAAAAAATCCCATCTGACCCATGACAAAACCCCGTCGGTCGAATCATTTTCATCCTGATGACGATTCTACCCCGTCAGGCCGGATTTTGGGGGATTTTTAGAGGTTCCCAATATATTATCCTCGTTTGTATCAGCCTCCAAAAAGGCCAACGTATTCTGGGATTGCCGTCTTGGTTCCTAGGTGCGATTGTAGGCCTTAAGCTCGGCCAGTGTAACCGACCCGTCCGCGTTCAGGTCCATGAACAAAAGAAATTCTGCCTGCCTTACCCGCCTCTGCGCCTTTTCTATCGAACGGACGGTCGTATAACATTTTTCGGTGACAATACCGTCATCATTGCACGAAAACGCAAATGTCATCAGCGTTTGTATCGCCCGTTCCGGATCCCTTCGTATTTCCTTGATTACATTTTCCGGAATCTTGTAAACAACCGAATCTATCGCCGTTTGCGCGGCCCCTTGCAGGGCGCTAAACGCCATGGATGCAACGAAAACAGGGGCGGCTATCCGCAGGAAAGAAGGTTTCATAGATACAGTACCCTTTCTGGGTGAAATACTGAACTGACAGCAAGCCTCATAACATTTGCGCTTTTATGCAGTTTTTTCAATAGCGGACGGCAACGGTGTAAACATATTTGCCAATCCGGCACGGTCCCAGAACAGCAAACACCGCTTCCCCCCGCCGCCTCGTCGTTTTTGGACTTGCTTTGCCGCCGCCTTATGCGTTCATGACCTTTGCGAAGACAAACAAAGGAAGCGGCGCGGATGTTTCTAAGCGTATTTGACATGTTCAAGGTGGGGGTCGGCCCCTCGTCCTCCCATACGATGGGGCCGATGGTGGCGGCTGGCCGGTTTCTGGACCTGCTGCGCGCCTCGCCGTTTCAGGCGCAGGGCTTGCGGGCCTCCTTGCATGGATCATTGGCCTTTACCGGCGTTGGCCACGCCACCGACCGCGCCACTATTCTGGGGTTGGCGGGGTTTGTGCCAGAAACATACGATGCAGTTCAAGCCGAAGCGGCGTTGACAGGCATCAAAGCACAAAAACAGGTCCGGCCCCAAGGCTTACCCCCGCTGAAATTCGACCCCGCACGCGATCTGGTTTTCGACTACGACCACCCCTTGACCGGCCACGCGAACGGCATGATCCTGATGGCGACCGATGCACAGGGAGATGTGGTGTTGCAGGAAACCTATTATTCCATCGGCGGCGGTTTTGTGGTGACCGAAGCGGAACAGGCGCTTGAGCCGGTGCTGGACGCCCGCGATGCCACCCGCCCCTATCCGTTCGAAACCGCGCAAATGATGCTGGATATGGCTGCCAAAAGCGGCAAAACCATTGCCGATATGAAACGCGCCAATGAATTGAGCCATATGGGTGTTGGCGAATTCGATATAGGGCTGGCCCGCATCTGGGAGGCCATGAACGCCTGTATTGATCGCGGCCTGTCCACTGCGGGTATCCTGCCCGGCGGGCTGAACGTTAAACGCCGCGCCCATGACATTCACCAATCCTTGCAGGCCGAAGCGGGCCTGAACCTGACAGCACCCCACACTATCAACGACTGGATGTGCGTCTATGCTATGGCGGTGAACGAGGAAAACGCGGCCGGTGGCCAAGTCGTCACCGCCCCCACCAACGGCGCGGCGGGTGTCGTGCCTGCGGTGGCCCGCTATTGGCTGGATCATGTGCCGGGTGCATCGGTGTCCCGCATCCCCGAATACCTGCTAACCGCCAGTGCCATTGGTGGTCTGATCAAACACAACGCCTCGATCTCCGGTGCGGAATGTGGCTGCCAGGCCGAAATCGGCTCGGCCTCGGCGATGGCGGCAGCGGGGCTGTGCGCCGTATTGGGCGGCACCCCGCTACAGGTGGAAAACGCTGCCGAAATCGCGCTGGAACACCATCTGGGCATGACCTGCGATCCCGTCAAAGGTCTGGTGCAAGTGCCTTGCATTGAACGAAACGGGCTGGGTGCCATCAAAGCCGTCTCTGCCGCCTCGCTTTCGATGCGTGGCAATGGCCGTCATCTGGTGCCACTGGATTCCTGCATCGAAACCATGCGCCAGACCGGCGTGGATATGAGTGAACGCTACAAAGAAACATCCCTTGGCGGGCTGGCGGTGAATATCCCGAATTGTTAGCGGGTAATCTCCCCTCTTCTTCTTGCCCCAAATACCTGCGCCGCAGGCTAGAGCGTGCCCCGTCAGGGGCGCGCGCCTGGGGCGACGCCGCAGGCGGCGCAATTCCACTGGATATCATCCATCCCGACAAACCGCGCCATCCGCCCGACCTCGGCCTCCAGCTTGGCAATACGCGCATCCGTTGCCCTAACACCGGCCTCCCACCAGACCTGTTTCACCACCAGCACCCCCTTGGCCCGATCTGCTTTCATATCAATCCGCCCGACGAACCGGTCCCCTTCCAGCAGCGGGTAAACATAATAGCCCCATTTGCGCCTGGCCGCGGGCACGAATATCTCGATCTTGTAGTCAAACCCGAACAATGCGGCCAGCCGATCCCGATCCCGCGCCACCGGATCAAACGGATTAATGATCCGCAACCTTGATGTCGGCGTTTCAACCGCTTTAATCCGCGCCTCGATATCCTCAAGCGCAAAACCCTCGCGCCAGCTTCCGTCCCGCGCCTGCACCTGAACCGGCGCCAGCTTTGCATCCGACACCCAAGCCTTCGCCTCCGCCGCGCTCATCGCGCCCCAAAACCGTTGAATATCCCCGACCGTGCCAAACCCCAACCGCGTCAAAGCCGCACGGCACAACCAGTCTACCTGCACCTCGTCCGAGTGCACCACTTCGCGCAAATCTGCCGGAATAACCCGCTCGGCCAAATCGTAAAACTTGGTAAAATCCTTGCGGTGCGAGGTCGCAAGCACCCCAGAATACCACATTTTATCCAGCTCGACCTTATGCGGCGGGCGTGACCATACCCCCTTTTTCGGCTTGGCCTTGGTATCAAACGCATGGGTCGAAAGCGGCCCCTCCCGCCTGACCCGTTCCAGAATGGCCGCAATATCCGCCGATCTCATCGCCGTTTTGTAATAGGACTGGTTCGCCATCTTGTGGGCATAGCGCCGGAACTGCCGCTGCCAATAGGGATAGGTTTCAATTGGCAGACACGACGCATCATGGGTGAAATGCTCGAATACTTCGCCATCCGCCAAAACCCCCTCCAGCCCGCCTTCGCGATACGTCTGGTCACGGCTCCACAGAATATGGTCATGCGCCCGGGCCACATTGCGGATGGTATCCAACTGCACAAATCCAAGCCGCCGGATGATCCCAACCACATCGGATTGCCCCACCGGTGCCTTTGCCAGCCCAAGTGATTGCAGCCACAACCGGCGGGCATCGCGATTATTAATCTGAAATACCATCACGCCAATATGACCTGCCAAACAGAATTCCGATAGCCCCTTGCGCCAAACAGCAAACTGTTTTTATCTGCCGTATGACATATGACACAATCATCATCGGCGGTGGCATTATCGGTTGCACCACCGCATTTCACCTGTCCCGCAAGGGTCAAAAGGTTCTTGTTCTGGAGCGGGATAAAATCGCCACCGGCACCACAGCCAACAGTTTTGCCTGGGCCAATGCCAGCGTCAAAACCACGGACAAGACTTATCACAATCTGAACGCGGCCGGCGTGAAAGGGTATAACGCCCTGCAAGACGAATTCGGCAATGAAACACTGGGCATCAACCCCACCGGTGCGCTGGAAGTCGTGTCAAAATCCGATACTGACGGATATAAGGCGATGCAGACACAAGCCCGCGCCCTGACGGCGTTCGGTTATGCCAACCGCTGGATTTCCAACACCGAATTGCGCCAGCTTGAACCGGAAATGACATTCCCCGATGACGCCGAGGCCCTGCTAAGCCCCGATGACCTGCTCATCAATGCCCCGCATTTCACCCGCTTCATGGTGGAGCAAATGACAGCGAAAGGCAGCACATTGCTGGAAAACTGTGCTGCCACCGAACTGCTGGCAACCGATGAGGGGGATGTCACCGGCCTGATCACCACCCAAGGCACATTCCACGCCGCCAACATCATTCTGGCCACCGGTCAGGATACGGCAACCACCCTTAGCACCCTGACCGGATACGACGGGTTTGCCACGCGGTTCCCGCTGAACAAGGTGCCAGGACTGATCCTGACCACCCCGCCCCTGCCAACCGCCCCGCCGCTGCGCCACATGTATTATTCCGCGCCGAAAAACGAATTGCACATACTGCCGGAATTCAATGGCGGGCTGAAAATCGCCTCGGACGATATTGACGGAATGATCATTGACAACCAGACACCGGACCACCTGCGCAAGATGGGGCAATTGCTGCTGGACCGCGCTTATACCGTGTTGCCGCAGCTAACCGGCACCATTGACATAGACGACTGCAAACTGGGCATCGGCGTGCGCCCCTACCCGACCGACGGCAAAACCATCATCGGCCCCATGCCAGATGCCAAGGGCCTGCATATCATCGCCACCCACAGCGGCATCACCCTTGCGCCTGTGCTGGGCCAATTGATGGCCGAAGCGATCACAACCGGCACATACCCCGAAACCCTCGCCCCGTTTGCCCTGACCCGGTTTAGCGGCTTCTTCTGACCCCTTCTTCTTTTTCCAAGTATCTGCGCCGCAGGGACCCGCGGCGCGGCCAAAGGCAGCGCAACCCCAAAACAGGAATTGCACGCCCACTCCATGTTCTCTAGCGTGGGCAAATGCACAATGATCGCCCCCTTCTTGGCATCCTGTTGATGGCCACCTTCTGCGTCATGGCCCCCTTTGCGGATGCTATGGCCAAAGTGCTGGGCGGCACCGTGCCGGTAGTCCAGATCGTCACTTTCCGCTTTACCTTCCAGGTGCTGATCCTGCTGCCCATTGTCCTGCTGACAAAACGCGACCTCAGGATGGACCCGCGAACCCTTGGCCTGCTGTTCCTGCGCTCTATCCTACATATCATAGGTATTGGCGCGATGTTCCTGTCGCTTATCTATCTACCGCTGGCCGAAGCCGTCGCTATTGCCTTTGTCGAACCTTTTCTGTTGCTGTTGCTGGCGTGGCTGATCCTGAAAGAGCACATCGGCCCGCACCGCCTGATTGCCTGCGCCATCGGGTTTGTCGGCACATTGCTGGTGATCCAGCCCAGTTTCGCCAATGTCGGGTATGCCGCGCTGCTTCCGTTGATCGTGGCTGTGGCCTTTGCCGCATTTATGATCGTCACCCGCCAGTTAACCGCAAAATCGGATCCGGTTACATTGCAGGCTATCAGCGGCGGCATGGCCTTGCTGGTGCTGGCCTTGGTGCTGTGGGCCACTTCCGGTTACAATATCTCGGCCCTGACCCTGATCACCCCCAGCGATCCTGATCTGGTTTTGCTCGCAATCCTCGGCATTCTGGGCACATTGGCCCATCTGGTCATGACGTGGTCACTGAAATTCGCCCCCACGGCCACCCTTGCGCCGGTGCAATATCTTGAAATTCCCTTTGCCACGCTGATCGGCTGGTTGATCTTCAAGGATTTTCCGAACGGTTTGGCCGCCATCGGCATCCTAATCACGGTTGCCGCAGGCCTGTATATCGTGATGCGGGAACGGCGGCTGGCGATTGACTCGATCGCCTAGCCAGGTTTGCGGGCTTCAAGCAGATAACACATCGGAAGTTGTGCGGCTTGCCCTTCGTAACAGTCATATTCCACCTCGCGGTTGGAGTGGGGAAATTCATCAAACCGCACAATTTGCAATCCCGCCGCAATACACCCGTTCAGAACATCGCTGATCTTGTGAATATACCAGTAAGACGGCGTCACTTTGCCATCTTTCACGCCATCATAAACAATCGGGTCAGTGTCTATAAAAGGGTGTTCCCGAAAATAGGAATTGGCCAGCTGATACGGGTTATCTGCAATAGGTTCGAACATTTCCAGAAACGGATGGGTTTCATAGATCAACACCTGCCCGCCTTGGCGCAACAATCCGGCGACGGCCTGAAAGAATCCAGCCAGATCGGGCATCCAGTTCAGCACCCCGATGGTGACCAGAACCAGATCGAAATCTTGCGGCACATCTGCGGGCAGATCATAGATGTCCGCCCGCAAGAACCGGCAATCTTGCCCCGCAATGCGGTTCAGTTCATTGGCTTGGGCAATAAACTCTTCTGCCTGATCAATCCCTAAACAATGTTTGGCCCCGAAGGATGCCAGCGACAGCACCTCGCGCCCGTTGTTGCATCCGACCTGCACCACGGATTTTCCGCGCAGATCAATCCGGCGCAACGCATCCGTCATTGTGTTATCAAAGCTGGAAAAATCCGGCCTGGACACATCTTGAACCAATTGCGCCCAACGCTCTCCTGCCTTGTGCCGCGCGGCGGATTCATTCCACGCCCGCCGGTTTGCCGCGACCGCCACCGCACGATCATTATCCATTCATCACCCCTTTCAATGCTTTGATCACGGCCTCCAGATGTACGCGCGGCAGGATCACCAGCAATTTGCGCTCTGACACCTGTAATGTGACCTGCCCTGTTGTAACCTCGTTCGAAGTGCCAATTACCCCGTCAGGCGCCATTATCAACCCGTCAACCGGCCAGCGCAATCCCGTGGCATTTGCCACACAGGATGCCATCGGGAACAGCGAAAAACGGGTTCCGGCGGGCAAATCTATTCGCATCCTTTCAGGTGCCAGAAAACACAAATCCACCTCGCCCAGCAAAATGCAGCGCTGATCCGGATGACGCAGCAGGGAACTATAAGCGGCCAATTCATGGTCCAGCCGCAGTCCGGTAAATCCGGTTGCCAGTATCAACGGCGCGTGAATAGTGCGCAGACACTTGTCAAAATCCGTGCTATCCTGATCCGGGAACCGATATACCCTATCCGCCGGTAACTGCTGCTGAATTTCCGGCGTCAGGGAATCCAGATCACCGATCACTCCTTCGGGCATTAATCCCATGTCCAATGCCACTTTGCCGCCCCCGTCCGCCGCAAAAAGAATCGGTGCAAATGACAGTGCCTGTTTCACAACTTTAGGGATGGATCGCCCCGCACCAAGCAAGGTGACAGCATGGTTAACCACTACATTTGGGGGATTCATCATTAATAAACACTATTTTGTTGAAGAAACCACATTTCCGCCATGAATTAATACCCAAAAAATCCTAGTTTTGTTCATCAAATAGAACCATTCGCTAGTGAAAATCCAGCGACTATTATATAAAAGACGATACGGAAGTGAGCAGGTCATGAATCGTGCGAGTAAAATATTAAGGGAACCTCTGTAAATTCCCGTTTTCGCCTTCTTCGCGGCGGGGTGGACGGTTTTTCGCCTGTCCCGCCTGATTGCTTCGGATCATAAACCCATTTTCACCGGTTTCAAGCCGGTTTTGGGTATTTCAGGCACACCTCACCCCATGAACCCTTATCCCGGCGCCGCCAGGCCGCATTCGAACTGGACGAAGCGCTTCATGTTGTAGACCAGGTTCATCATCCCGATGCGAAATCGCGCCCGCTTCAGGCCGATGGAGCGGATCAGCTTGCCGCCCATGGAGCGCTCCTGAAAAGCGAATACATGCTCGACCCGGACCCGCACTTTCGAGCGCCTCCGGTTGGCCTTTTGCTGGCGCTCGCCAAGCGGCTTGCCGCGCCTGCCCTTGTGATGGATATGGCTGTGAAGCCCCCGCTCTTCCAGCTCGCTTTCGATCTTTTGCGAGCGATAGGCGCTGTCGGCCCACAGGTCCGATGAGGTGTTGCTCGCATCAATCAGACCGGCAAGCGCCTGGCTGTCATGCACGGCGGCATCGGTGACATCATAAGCGCGGATGAATTTGTGCCGCCGGTCGACATTGATGTGGTTCTTGTAGCCGTAATAGCTCTTGCCGTGCTTCTTCGTCCAGCGCGCATCCACGTCCTTCTGGCGCTTCTTGTGGGGTTTTTCCTCCCACTCTTCAGGCGTTTCGCCCGCCTTGATTTTCTCGTTCTCGTCCCTTTTGTTGTGCTGGCGCGGCGCCGGAACGATGCTCGCATCAACAATCTGCCCGCCCATCGCCAGATAGCCCTTTTCGCGCAGAAAGGCATCGAACTTGTCAAACAGCTCCTTCATCTTCCCGGCCCCGGCCAGCCTTTCACGGTAGGCCCAGATGGTCTTGGCGTCAGGTACGCTGTCTTCAATGCCAAGGCCGAGAAACCGCATGAACGACAGGCGGTCGCGGATCTGATACTCGATCTGATCGTCAGAGAGGTTGTAGAGCTGCTGCAAAACCATCGTCTTGAATATCAGCACCTCATCCCAAGGCGGGCGGCCAGCGTTGGATTTGCGCTGTTCGGGCGGCGTGCGCCATATGGCCTTCAGCTCGTCCCGGTAATCCTCGAACGGCACCATGTCGTTGAGCAACACCAGCGGATCACCAGATTTGTCCAGTCCCGCGTATCGGCTGGAAAGATCAAAAAATCCCATCTGACCCATGACAAAACCCCGTCGGTCGAATCATTTTCATCCTGATGACGATTCTACCCCGTCAGGCCGGATTTTGGGGGATTTTTAGAGGTTCCCTTTAATAATAAGTATGATATGATCTAGGGCCTGTGGACATGCAGTATTCTCATCCGTTTTGATTTCTGATTCAATCTTCCAAAATGGGGGTTTGAATTAACGAGCAGCGTTTTGTGGTATCTGACAGGCTAGAACTCAAAAATCTGTTCGTAGCTCAGATGCAGAGCAGCTCCCAAAAGCCTTTGACACACTTCAACGTCTTCTGGAGGCGTGGCAGGGCAAGACGGGGAAGCGGGAATATGTGCAAATGCTGCGCTTGCTGGAACGCTTTGATGTGGATGAACTGCACGGGGCCATAAAGGATGCGCTGCGCATGGGAGCCGTCAGCTTTGACGCTATCAATCTGGTTCTGTGCCGTGTAGAACGGCGTCCACCACGGCTGGATCTGGATGTCTATCCGTTCCTGCCCCGAACCAATGGCGCCACGACATCGGCGTCATCCTACATGGGCCTGCTGTCAGAAGGGGGTGCATCATAAGCAAAGCCCGCGAACTGCTGCTCGCCCATCACCTAAAAACCCTGCGCGCCCACGTTTTTGCGCGAACATGACAAGCAGGCCCGCATCTGTGCTGCGGAGGGGCTGGACCATGTGCGTTATCCACTGCCCGGCAGCGATGAGAGGGTTGCCCGGCTGACAGAGCTGGAACTGATCGACCGAGAGCGCAGAATGGTAGAACGCCGGATTAAATCCGCAAAATTCCCCGCCGCTAAAAGCCTAGACAGCTTCGACTTCAAAGCCATCCCCTCCCTGAACAAAATGATGGTGCTGGAACTGGCCCGTTGCGATTGGCCTCTCGGCGATGCAGGCATCGCCTGCCGGTAATAATCGAGCGCAGGTAAAATGTCATTGCCCTTGGACCCAGCGGCACCGGGAAAACCCACATCGCCCTCGGGCTGGGCCTTGCGGCTTGCAAAATGTGCCTGCCGGTGGCGTTTGTCACAACCGCAGCACTGGTCAATGAACTGATGTAGGCTCGCGACGAGAGGCACCTGCTGCGCCGCCAAAGACAGTTGGCCAAGGTCAAGCTGCTGATTATCCCCTCTCGGGCATGTAACATGCCCTGCCGGGCAGTGAGTAATGCCCGAAAGTTGGTGATGGGGTGATTGGGTGGCATATCATGGCGGTGTTGACGCGCCGCTATTCTTAGAGAGAAAAGGATATGCCACATGGAAGACGATACTATTTTGGAGGGGGCTGACCCAGATAACCTAAAAAGAGGTTATGATGGGAAGCATGAGAAAGAGTCGCCTGAGCCACTACAAGCAAGACCGTCTTACGGAGCATTTTGTTTCGGGATCGACAGCACGAACAGCAGCCAGTTTGTGTGGTGTAAACCGCAAGACCGCAGCGTTTTATTTTCTACGCCTGCGCGAGATAATCGCCTATGAGCTGGAGGCGGAAAGCCAAGCTATGTTCGGCGGAGAAATAGAAGTGGACGAAAGCTACTTTGGCGGCAAACGCAAAGGTAAACGCGGGCGTGGTGCGGCAGGTAAAATTCCCGTTTTTGGTATATTAAAAAGGGGTGGGAAGGTTTACACCAAGATCATCCCGGACGCCAAATCCGCCACTCTGATCCCGATCATAGAGCGCAAAGTCGTGCCGGATTCCATCGTCTATTCCGATTGTTGGCGCGGTTATAATGTGCTGGATGTGTCAGACTTCCACCACTTTCGCATCCATCAACCATTCCAAGCTCTTTGCAGACCGTCACAACCACATCAATGGCATCGAGAATTTCTGGAACCAAGCCAAGCGCCACATGCGCCGATTTAACGGTGTCCCCAAGGCCCAATTTGGGCTATATTTGAAGGAATGCGAGTGGCGTTTCAACAACAGTGACCCTTCAGCTCAGTTATTGCAGCTAAGACAATGGGTTAAGCGTTACTTGAAGTAGTTATCTGGGTCAGCCCCTTTTGGAGTTTACCGATCCAGCCGGAATTTCACCTGATCCGCTGACGGATATCTTGCGCAAAGGCGCGCGGGATCTGTTGGCACAGGCGGTCGAGGCCGAGGTTTGTGATCTGATGGCGCAACACGCGCATTTGAGGGATTCGGCCGGTCGCCAGCGCCTTGTTCGCCACGGATACCTGCCGGAGCGCGAGGTGATGACGGGGATCGGCCCTGTCCCGGTGAATGTGCCTCGGGTGCGTGATCGTGGCACGGGGGCGGAGAAGATCAGGTTCACCTCGACGCTTCTGCCGCCGTATCTGCGCCGGGCAAAGTCGGTCGAGGAGTTGTTGCCCTGGCTCTATCTCAAAGGTATTTCCACGGGTGATTTCGGCGAAGCACTGGCGGCCCTTCTGGGGCCTGATGCGGGTGGTTTGACATCGAGCACGATTTCGCGCCTGAAGGCGGAGTGGTGGGCAGAATACGAGCGTTGGAACCGGCGTGACCTGTCGGCCAAACGCTATGTGTATTTCTGGGCCGACGGGGTTTATTTCAAGCCGCGCACGGATGCTGACAAGCAATGCATGCTGGTGATCATCGGCGCGGACGAGTGGGGTAACAAGGATGTTCTGGGCCTCGTGGACGGGTATCGAGAAAGCAGCCAGAGCTGGCGTGAACTGCTGCTGGACTTGCAACGTCGTGGCCTCAGAAAAGCCCCTGATCTGGCCGTTGGTGATGGCGCGCTCGGCTTCTGGAACGCCTTGCGGGAGGTGTTCGGTGAGACCCGGGAGCAGCGCTGCTGGGTGCATAAAACCGGCAACGTCCTGAATGCCATGCCGAAGTCGCTGCAAGCCAAAGCCAAGGGCCATCTACAGGACATCTGGATGGCCGAGAACAAACGGGACGCCGAGGCCGCGTTCAATTTCTTCATCGAAGCCTATGGCGTGAAATACGAGCGTGCCGTGGGGAAGCTGACCAAGGACCGGGACGTGCTGCTGACCTTCTACGACTTCCCTGCCGAGCACTGGAAACACATCCGCACATCCAACCCCATCGAAAGCATATTTGCCACCGTGCGGCACCGAACGAAGAAGACCAAAGGCTGCCTCGGGCGCAAGACCGCCTTGGCAATGACCTTCCGCCTGATGATGTCGGCAAAGAAGAAATGGCGTAAACTCGACGGCGCATTCCGATTGCCGGAAATCATCGAAGGGGTTGAATTTAAGGACGGGATCAAGCAGGAAAAACATGCCGCCTGATTACTGCGTCACCAACTTATGGGCATAGCTCCCGGGCAGTGGACAAGTTGGGATTTGTGCCCCTGAGCAAAGAGGTGGTCCCACTTTTTTGACCAGTCAGCAGCCAGTTTAAGATGGATCAGGGTTTCATTTAGGCTGCCAAACTCATTGGTTTTGTTTTTCTGTCATAGGCTTCATCCGGGGTCAATATTCCGTGGGTGGAATGCGGGCGCTCGGTGTTGTAGTAAGCCAACCATTTCCCGATCCCGGCGCGGGTCTGCGAACCCGTTTCAAATGCGTTGAGGTAAATGCATTCGTATTTCAAGGATCGCCAAAGCCGCTCGATCATCCGGTTATCGACCCAGCGACCTTTGCCATCCATCGAGATTTTCACGTCGGCTTCTTTCAGCGCCTGCGTCCATTCAAACCCGGTGAACTGGCTGCCCTGGTCGCTGTTCATGATATCGGGCTTGCCGTATTTGGCCATAGCCTCTTTCAGGGCTTCAACGCAAAAATCTGCCTCCATGCTGTTTGACAATCTCCAGCTCAAAACCTTGCGGCTGTGCCAGTCCATGATCGCGACCAAATAGAGGAACCCGCGCTGCATCGGAATGTAGGTGATATCTACGCACCACACATGGTTTGGACGATCAATCGTCAGGTCTCGCAGCAGATACGGGTAGATCTTATGCTGCGGATGTTTCTTGCTCGTGTTGGGCGTCTGGTAGATCGGAACCAACCGCATCAGCCGCATCAAACGGCGGACCCTGTGGCGACCACACTTGTAACCTTGGCGCTGCATGTGCCGGGCCATTTGCCGTGATCCATACCACGGCGTCTGCAAGAATTGCTTGTCGATTATTGTCATGAACCGCAAATTTTCAGCACTTTCGCCTTTTGGCTGGTAATACAGGTTCGAGCGCGCCAGAGAAAGTAGCCCGCATTGTCGTCGCACACTCAGATCATGCTCACGGCTCACCATTTTTTGCCTCGCTTCCCGAGCAACTGTTGCGAGGCGTTGGCTAAAAAATCCCGTTCCACGACCAGCTGACCAATCTTGGAGTGCAGCTTCTCAATCTGGGCTTCATCAACCCGATCAGGATCACGGCCCCGTCTGGAAAATGCCGTGGCCATGTTTTCAATCGCTGCTCGTTTCCATGTGCCAATCTGGGTTGGATGCACACCATACTTCTTCGACAGCTCCGCCATCGTCATTTCCTCGCGGATTGCTTCAAGCGCAACGCGGGCTTTGAATTCGGGAGAATGGTTCTTTCGTTTCGTCATTTTGAATCGTCTTTCTCATAAGTCGATCCACCTTAACAACTGGTCCGAATTTCCGCGACCACCTCTCAAAACCGGCGCAGAACTGCTGTTCGAGCTGATATCGCAACGCTATGAGCAAGGCTATGAGCAAGGCTCGACACTAATCGCCAGCAGTCTGCCCTTCGAAGAATGGACAGAAACATTTGGCGCGGAACGCCTGACCGGCGCACTGCTCGACCGGTTGACCCACCACGTCAACATCCTGGAAATGAACGGCGAAAGCTATCGTCTCAACCAAAGCCGGGCAAAACGCCGCGTGCAATAATTGGCCTGACGGCCAATGCACCTTGGCACGTGCTTGCTATTTGGAGGCCGCACGCACCAAGGCGCGACAACCTCAAACCACTGCGATCAGATGAAAACGGGCCTTACAGGATCAGCCCTAAAGTGGCCTGATTTTCGCCGCCCTTTGACCGGGTTTTATTCCGCCGTTGACACAAAAAAGGGGAAACCTGTCGTAAAGGAACTATCACGTGTCATTCGTCACTTTCAAAGGATAAAATGGTGAGCCGGCCGGGATCCGAACCCGGGACCTACTGATTAAAAGTCAGTTGCTCTACCAACTGAGCTACCGGCCCACACAAGGCGCTTAATTAGGTAGGTGGCGCGGTGGGGTCAACCCCTGATTTCGAGTTTTTAGACCCCGAATGCAGAAATTTCCGTTTTGCCTGTTGGAACGGACTGCCAGTGATGTGAAATGGGTTGTGTCTCGAAAGTGGTGGAAATTGATTTCAGGCACCTCCGAGCGGGTTGAGTTATGCGCCGGTCAGGCGGCTTGGTCAAGGGTTGCGTCGGCGACGGGCTGAGCGAGCGTTTCCCAGCCATCGACCTTTCGCATGACGATCTGCCCCGAGGCCATCAGAGCCCAAAGCAGCATCGGCACGGTCTCGGCGCATGGCAGCACGGTCTGGGTCTTGATGCGGCGGCGGAATTCCTCGTTCAGGCGTTCGATCGCATTTGTCGTTCTGGCCGATTTCCACTGGCCTTGTGGCAGACGCGTGAAGGTGAAAAGCTTATCTCCTGCTTCTTCCAAGCTGTCAGCGACGGCCTTGCATTTCAGCCGCCATTTTCGCAGAAATGCCTTGCGGCGGGTGGCGATTTCCTCGGGTGTTTTGGCGTAGATCATGTCGCGGTAATCTTCTGTCAACTCATCATGCATACGCTTGGGTGCCTTGGCCAGAAGGTTGCGGTGCTTGTGCACCGTGCACCTCTGGATCGGCAGATCTTCACCCCAGAGGGCAATGAGAGCGACCTCAAGTCCCGGTGCCCCGTCCACGATGACAAATTCGGGCCGTTTCAACCCGCGCGCATCCAGATCGTTGATGAACTGACGCCAGGCGGAGGTGCTTTCGCCGCCCATGTTCATCAGTGATAACAAGACCTTCTGCCCATCCCGGCGCACGCCAATCGCGGCCAGAACCGAGATATTGGTGGCCTTCCTGTCAATCCGCGTTTTGATCACGGTGCCGTCCAGGATCAGCCGCACGATGTCTTCATCCGCAAGGCTGCGGGCGCACCACGCCTGCCAGTCCACCTTCACCTTGCGCCAGGCGCGGCTCACCACATCCTTGCTGACCGCCCCCTGAAACAGGCCGAACAGGGCGCGTTTTACCCGCCGTGTGTTGGTGCCCGAAAGGTAGACAGCAGCGATCAGCGCCTCGGCCTTCTTCGTCAGCCGCTGGTAGCGGGGCAATGCCTTCGAGCGCCATTCTCTGGCCTTGCCGGCCTCGCCTGTGATCCGCGCACGCGGCACGCGCACCGTTTCGGTTCCAAATGTTCCGACCAGTTGCCGCTCGCGATGCCCGTGGCGGTATCCGGCCTTTGCCCCGCCGCTGCGGCCATACCGGCAACGGCCCAGAAACTGCTCCAGCTCCTCTTCGAAAACCGCCTCGATCGTCGCGCGGATGTTCTGGCGCAGCCGGTCTTCAATCGGGTCATAGCCTGCTTCATTGGCCAGTAGCGCGGATGTCGATGTTGCTGTATTCTTTGTCATGGCGTGATCTCCTTGGCGGTTCCAGCCGCCGGTTGGGTGGCTTCGATGCACCCGGAGATTACGCCGTCCTCGAATTTCCACCAAACTCGCGACACTACCTCTTGCGATGTTCCTGACCTGCCTTACCCTGTCGCACAAATCCCCCAAGGCATTGCAACAGGCCGCCCGTTATGCCGACAGCATCGCCGCCACCCTGCCTAACATCCGTGCCGCCGATATTGGCCGTTTCGCAGGTGTGCTGGACTATGGCAAGATGCCCCGCCGCACACGCCTACTGGCCCGTCTTATCTTTGCCTTTCTGCGCGTTCCCGAAGGGGATTACCGCGATTGGCGGGCGATACGGGTGTGGGCCGGAACAGCACTTTGTCAGGTACAGACGTCACAGCCATAGCCGGAGTTTTCGGTCAACTCACCGTAAACTGCCCCATCATCCCCATGTCCTCGTGCTCCAGAATGTGACAATGGAACATGAACGGCTGCTTCGCGTCCGCCTTGCGGTTGACCTGAACCAGCAGTTCGGCGGTGCCATCCACCAGCACCACATCCTTTAGCCCCGTTTTGGTGTAATCCACCTTGCGCCCGTTCAGTGTCAGCACCTGAAACGAGGTTCCGTGCACATGGAACGGGTGCGCCATCATCTCGGTGCTCACCTCCCATATCTCGGCCTCGCCCGATTTCAGTTCCTGATTGATCACCGCCATATCCATGGATTTGCCGTTGATCGCCATTGATCCACCACCGCGCATCATGCCCATGCCCATCCCCATGTTCAGGGCAAAACGGCGATGGCGGACGGGCTCGCCAAATTCGGGAATCGGCGCGCCGGCCAGCGTTTTGGCCAATGTCGTAACGGGGGCTTTCCGGCTGTTATCAACGGCAAAGGACATCACCTCGAACACCCCGCCATCGGCCACCGCTTCGGGGGAAGCACCGCGCATCATACCGCCCATCATGCCACCGCCCATCATACCCATATTGGTGTCGGGGGCCGATAGCAGGCGGGTGGCACCGGCGCTGAAATCCACTACAATTTCCACCCGCTCGGCGGGGGCCAGTGTCAGGGTGTTCATGGCAACGGGCATCGGCAACAGCCCGCCATCACTGGCCACCTGATGAAACACGCGCCCGTCCTCGAATGTGAAATGATAGATCCGCGCGTTTGATCCGTTCAGGATCCGCAACCGCACCAATCCGGCAGGCACGATGGCCCGTGGCCGGATCGCGCCATTCACCAGAATTTCACTGCCGCGATAGCCCATCATCCGCGTTGGTCCCTGCGGCGCATAGAGCATCTGCCCGCCGCGATCAAAAATCCGGTCCTGCACCACCAGTGGTATGTCATCCACACCATAGGTCTGCGGCAAGCCGCTGTCGGCTGCGTCCGGGTCATCAATTATCAGCATCCCCGCCAGCCCGTAATAAACCTGAATACCGGTGCGTTGGTGGATATGCGAGTGATACCAAAGGGTTGCGGCAGGTTGATCAATATCCAAAGCGGCCTCAAGCACCCCGCCGGTATCAACAGGGCTGTGCGGCCCGCCATCCTGCGCGCCGTCAATATGCATCTCGTGCCAGTGCACCGTCACCGGTTCCTTGATCCGGTTGCCAAGGTTCAACCGCGCCGTTTCCCCGCGTTTCATGCGGATCACGGGGCCAAGAAACCCCTGTCCGTAACCGACAGTGACACTTTTTGCGCCATCCATGATTTCGGTGCGCGCCGCCATCGCGTCAAGTGCGGGCACGCCACCGCCGCCAGATAAATCCAGAACATCGGGGATCGGCAAATCCCGCCCGCCGGTGGCCGCAATGGCACGCCCGATCAGGGCCGGTGTGGCAATAACCGCCGCGGCGGAGTTGATAAACTGTCGTCTGGAAAATCTCATGGTATCGCCTTTGCATTATATTTTCAGGCATCCCGCCCGCACATAGAATATAGCCCGCAGGACTATGTTTACAGAAGCGCAGGCCTCACTTCTACGTCAAGATTGTATCCCTGTGTATCAGCGCAGATAGAACCGCGCCAACAATCCGAAGTGATCCGACCCCAGTTGCGGGCGACGCCAGGTTTCGGCGGGGCGGGTATTTGCATTGACCAGCACATGGTCGATCGGCAACATATACAGCCCGTCAAACAGCGGGAAAGTGTATTTAGGCGCCCCGACCCGACGGGTTTTGGTGGCGGCGGTGATGGCCCGCATAGTCTGCGACCACGGCACCATATTGAAATCACCGCCCAACACCACCAGCCCCTCCAGCGCCTTCAGGGCCGGTTCCAGCCTTCGCACCTGTGCCGCCTGCCCGTGCGGAAACGGCCAATGCAAATGCAATGCCACCAGCCAGAGCGGCCCGCCCGGCGTTTCCACCTGCATCGCCACCATGCCCTGCCCCGGCAAACAAACATCGCTGCCCGCCACTTTGGGCCAGCGCGAAGCCACAGCCACCCCGCCAACAAATGCAAACGGACAAAATGCCTGTGCGGGATAATCGGACTTTAGGGCGCCCAACAGGCCAAGGTTTTCCCTGTCCACCTCCTCCAGGGTCACAAAATCCGGTGCCTGCTGCAAAATATCCGTTGCCAGCATGGCCGTGTCCGGCATCCGGAACGACATATTCTTTTGATACAGCGCATAGGGCACATCAAGCGCCGCCGAAAACGTGAACCTTGGCATCAGCACCGTATAGGCCGACAACAGCACCAACCCTGCCCCCAATGCGGTCAACACCCAGCGCCGTTGCAATACCAGCACCAACACGGCCACTGCGCCGACAATGGTCAAAACCCCGCGAAACACCGCAAGGGAATCCCCCAACGGGTGCAGCGCTCCAAAATGGCTGGCCCCCAGAACAAACAGGCAGATCAGGGCAATAAAACGCAGGAACATACAAGGCTTTCACAAAATCACACTCGGCCCGTTCTTAGGCAGCCCGGCCAGCGCGGTCAACGCCTCACAATCTGTGCGAAAAACATCACTGTGGCGTGACCCGCTGTCACATGCCTTGCACATCCGCCCCTGCCACCCCATCCTTGATTCAAATACGAATTGACCAAGGGACTGTCCCCAAGCAAACCGAAAAGATCACCTTCACCGGCCACAACGGACATACGCTTGCAGCCCGTCTGGATATGCCCAAGGAGCCGCATCTGGGCACAGCCCTGTTTGCCCATTGTTTCACCTGCTCCAAGGACATTCCCGCCGCACGCCGCATTGCCGGACGGCTGGCCGCAATGGGGATTGCGGTACTCAGGTTCGATTTCACCGGTCTTGGCCACTCCGGGGGCGAGTTCGAGAACACCTCGTTTTCCTCCAACATTGATGATCTGGTGCTGGCCGCCGAATATCTGGCCGGACGCGACATGCCGGTCGATATGCTGATCGGCCACTCGCTGGGCGGGGCGGCAGTGCTGAAGGCCGCTGGCCGGATCAACTGCGCAAAGGCCGTTGTCACCATCGGCGCGCCCTTTGATCCCGAACATGTCACCCATAATTTCAAAGACGCCATTTCCGAGATTTGCACCGAAGGCATGGCCGATGTCTGCCTTGGTGGCCGCCCCTTCAAGATCGCCCGTGAGTTCATCGAGGATATCTCGAAATCCGAACTGGCCCCCGCCATCGCCAACCTGAAACGCGCCCTGCTGGTGCTGCACGCCCCGCGCGACACCGTGGTCAGCATTGACAATGCCGCCGAAATCTTCATGACCGCGAAACACCCCAAAAGCTTTGTCACGCTGGATGATGCCGACCACCTGATCACCCGCGCGGCGGACGCCGAATACGCCGCCGGCGTGATTGCCGCCTGGGCCAGCCGCTATATGGAGCTGACCCCGCCAGCCCCGCCCATCGGTGCCCCCGAAGGCGTGGTGCGGGTGCGCGAGGCCGACCCGGATGGATATCTGCAAGACATCACCTCCGGCCCGCTGCACCACGCGCTGGCGGACGAGCCACTGGCCTATGGCGGCACCAACCGCGGCATGTCGCCTTACGGGTTCCTGTCGGCGGGTCTGGGGGCCTGCACCAGCATGGGTTGTGTCTCGAAAGTGGTGGAAATTGATTTCAGGCACCTCCGAGCGGGTTGAGTTATGCGCCGGTCAGGCGGCTTGGTCAAGGGTTGCGTCGGCGACGGGCTGAGCGAGCGTTTCCCAGCCATCGACCTTTCGCATGACGATCTGCCCCGAGGCCATCAGAGCCCAAAGCAGCATCGGCACGGTCTCGGCGCATGGCAGCACGGTCTGGGTCTTGATGCGGCGGCGGAATTCCTCGTTCAGGCGTTCGATCGCATTTGTCGTTCTGGCCGATTTCCACTGGCCTTGTGGCAGACGCGTGAAGGTGAAAAGCTTATCTCCTGCTTCTTCCAAGCTGTCAGCGACGGCCTTGCATTTCAGCCGCCATTTTCGCAGAAATGCCTTGCGGCGGGTGGCGATTTCCTCGGGTGTTTTGGCGTAGATCATGTCGCGGTAATCTTCTGTCAACTCATCATGCATACGCTTGGGTGCCTTGGCCAGAAGGTTGCGGTGCTTGTGCACCGTGCACCTCTGGATCGGCAGATCTTCACCCCAGAGGGCAATGAGAGCGACCTCAAGTCCCGGTGCCCCGTCCACGATGACAAATTCGGACCGTTTCAACCCGCGCGCATCCAGATCGTTGATGAACTGACGCCAGGCGGAGGTGCTTTCGCCGCCCATGTTCATCAGTGATAACAAGACCTTCTGCCCATCCCGGCGCACGCCAATCGCGGCCAGAACCGAGATATTGGTGGCCTTCCTGTCAATCCGCGTTTTGATCACGGTGCCGTCCAGGATCAGCCGCACGATGTCTTCATCCGCAAGGCTGCGGGCGCACCACGCCTGCCAGTCCACCTTCACCTTGCGCCAGGCGCGGCTCACCACATCCTTGCTGACCGCCCCCTGAAACAGGCCGAACAGGGCGCGTTTTACCCGCCGTGTGTTGGTGCCCGAAAGGTAGACAGCAGCGATCAGCGCCTCGGCCTTCTTCGTCAGCCGCTGGTAGCGGGGCAATGCCTTCGAGCGCCATTCTCTGGCCTTGCCGGCCTCGCCTGTGATCCGCGCACGCGGCACGCGCACCGTTTCGGTTCCAAATGTTCCGACCAGTTGCCGCTCGCGATGCCCGTGGCGGTATCCGGCCTTTGCCCCGCCGCTGCGGCCATACCGGCAACGGCCCAGAAACTGCTCCAGCTCCTCTTCGAAAACCGCCTCGATCGTCGCGCGGATGTTCTGGCGCAGCCGGTCTTCAATCGGGTCATAGCCTGCTTCATTGGCCAGTAGCGCGGATGTCGATGTTGCTGTATTCTTTGTCATGGCGTGATCTCCTTGGCGGTTCCAGCCGCCGGTTGGGTGGCTTCGATGCACCCGGAGATTACGCCGTCCTCGAATTTCCACCAAACTCGCGACACTACCCAGCATTCAGGAATGGCCCAGAACGACTTTGTGCCAACCGACATTGAGCACCAGTCGCCGTGGTCTTCAATAAAAGCGATTTCATCAGCGGATAGCCCTCCTGCGCCTCGGCAACGCCCTTTGACAGAGACAGCATAAGTGTGGCCACCAAGGTGCGGATTGGTCATAGAGCGATGCGGCCCCTGGAGTATTCTGCCTGTTCTTCAGGGGGCAGGGCCTCGGTTTCTGCCTGTCGCACGGGGTTTCCTTCACTTGTTGAGCGTTATGCTCTTGGGGTTTTCATTGGCCCGCTGATAGATGATGGTCAACGACCTTTGTTTATCCAGCACAGGATGCCGTAACAATTGGCAAAAGCCGTCGGCTTTCATGGCTGAGACATCACGCCTGTCCAAAGACAGGATCCGATCACCGACTTTCAGACCGGCAGAACTTGCCGGTGTTTTGGCCGTAATTGCGGAAATGGTAAGTCCATGATCTGCTGTCCAATACGGCGTGAACCCGAACGTATCTGTGAAACCATCATTAACCACGTCCGTGTTGGTGTTTTGGAAAAAAGCCTTCTGGGAACCTCTAAAAATCCCCCAAAATCCGGCCTGACGGGGTAGAATCGTCATCAGGATGAAAATGATTCGACCGACGGGGTTTTGTCATGGGTCAGATGGGATTTTTTGATCTTTCCAGCCGATACGCGGGACTGGACAAATCTGGTGATCCGCTGGTGTTGCTCAACGACATGGTGCCGTTCGAGGATTACCGGGACGAGCTGAAGGCCATATGGCGCACGCCGCCCGAACAGCGCAAATCCAACGCTGGCCGCCCGCCTTGGGATGAGGTGCTGATATTCAAGACGATGGTTTTGCAGCAGCTCTACAACCTCTCTGACGATCAGATCGAGTATCAGATCCGCGACCGCCTGTCGTTCATGCGGTTTCTCGGCCTTGGCATTGAAGACAGCGTACCTGACGCCAAGACCATCTGGGCCTACCGTGAAAGGCTGGCCGGGGCCGGGAAGATGAAGGAGCTGTTTGACAAGTTCGATGCCTTTCTGCGCGAAAAGGGCTATCTGGCGATGGGCGGGCAGATTGTTGATGCGAGCATCGTTCCGGCGCCGCGCCAGCACAACAAAAGGGACGAGAACGAGAAAATCAAGGCGGGCGAAACGCCTGAAGAGTGGGAGGAAAAACCCCACAAGAAGCGCCAGAAGGACGTGGATGCGCGCTGGACGAAGAAGCACGGCAAGAGCTATTACGGCTACAAGAACCACATCAATGTCGACCGGCGGCACAAATTCATCCGCGCTTATGATGTCACCGATGCCGCCGTGCATGACAGCCAGGCGCTTGCCGGTCTGATTGATGCGAGCAACACCTCATCGGACCTGTGGGCCGACAGCGCCTATCGCTCGCAAAAGATCGAAAGCGAGCTGGAAGAGCGGGGGCTTCACAGCCATATCCATCACAAGGGCAGGCGCGGCAAGCCGCTTGGCGAGCGCCAGCAAAAGGCCAACCGGAGGCGCTCGAAAGTGCGGGTCCGGGTCGAGCATGTATTCGCTTTTCAGGAGCGCTCCATGGGCGGCAAGCTGATCCGCTCCATCGGCCTGAAGCGGGCGCGATTTCGCATCGGGATGATGAACCTGGTCTACAACATGAAGCGCTTCGTCCAGTTCGAATGCGGCCTGGCGGCGCCGGGATAAGGGTTCATGGGGTGAGGTGTGCCTGAAATACCCAAAACCGGCTTGAAACCGGTGAAAATGGGTTTATGATCCGAAGCAATCAGGCGGGACAGGCGAAAAACCGTCCACCCCGCCGCGAAGAAGGCGAAAACGGGAATTTACAGAGGTTCCCTAAAGACATTATGAAGCGGCCTTTAATAACCGATAAAACGTCCGCAAGACGGGTGAAATCGGCACGGGTGAACACCTCTTTGCCGTAATCGTTCTCGCAGCCCCAGTATGGCGGGTCCAGATAGAACAACGACTTGCGACTGTCGTAACGGGGGATGAAGTCGCCGAAGTCCAGACACTCGATCACCACGCCAGACAGGCGGCTGTGCAGATCCTCGAGCATTGGTTCCAGCGTGGTCAGGTTAAACCGTGCCGGGCGATCCTTGGACACGCCGAAATTGCGCCCCGACACTTTGCCGCCAAAGGCTGTGCGCTGGAGATAAAGGAAACGCGCGGCACGCTCCATGTCGGTCAGGGTGGCGGGATCGGTATCGAGCAGGCGCTGGAACTCGACGCGGGTGGTCAGCTGAAAGCGCAGGTGATCCAGAAACTGCGGGTAGTGACGTTGCAGAATCCGGAACAGATTGGCCACGTCCCGGCTGTAATCATTGATGACCTCGGCGCGTGGCTGACGGGTGCGCCGCAGGAAAATACCGCCCATGCCGACAAACGGTTCGGCATAGGTGCGGTGGCCATCTGCGTCGATCAGGGCGCAAATGCGCTTGGCAAGATTGCGCTTGCCGCCCAGATACGGGGCGACAGGGGCGGTTTTGGGAATGGAATGTGTAAGACCTCTGCATGAGGCCATGGCTTTCGGTTGAAGCAAGATTTCGGCCGCCCACCTTGCGCCCCTGCGGGTCCGGCGGACAGACGGGTGGCGGGGTTTGGGGCTATGCGATTGCGGGGGTTTGCGGGTTGAGGGTGATCCTGTTTGCGGCCTTGAGCAGGTTTTGCGCGATGGCGGCCATGACCATCTGGGCATGCACCCTGGCGCGCCCGAAATATCTCGCCCGCTGCAGGCCGAAGAGGCGTTTCATCGTGCCGAAAGTCTGCTCGATGCGGAAGCGGCGTTTCGAAATCAGCCGGTTGAAGCGTTTCTCCGATTGCCGCAGGGGGCGGCCGCGCGCTGCCTTGCGCAGGATGCCGTCGCGGTATTTGCCGCGCAGCATCTGGCGGTTGGCCTTGCTCGCATAGGCCTTGTCGGCCAGCACCCGCTGCGCCTTTGCGCCCGCGATCATGGTGGCGAATTCGGGGCTTTCGGCGGCATTGGCGGGCGTGGTGTGCACCTTGTCGATAAAGCCCTCTTCGTCGCAGCGGGCAAAGCCCTTGTAGCCGAGCGTGCTCTTGCGGCCCTTCTTGACCCAGCGGGCATCAGGGTCGGCGCTGAAATGCAGCTGTGCCCCGTCGGGTGAGACCTCGGGCGGATCATCCGGCGTCCCTTCCCTTGCCCCGTCCTCTGCCCGGTCCTGCGGGGCGTCGATATGGGTGCGCGGGCGCGCCGCCGCCGCGATCAGGGTCGCATCAATGATCGCCGCCTCAGCCTCTTTCAGCTTCAGCCCATGCGCCTCGATCTGGCGGCAGACCTCGGCCAGCAGCTCATCGTAAACGCCACCCCGGACCAGCGCATTGCGGAACCGGCAGTGGGTCGTCTCATCCGGCACCGACGCGTGCAGATCGAGCCCGCAGAACAGCATGAAATCCAGCCGCACCTTCAAGGCCCGCTCCAGCTTCGGGTCGCTCAGCCCGTGCCACTGGCCAACCAGAAGACACTTGAACAGAACCAGCGGATCATAGCCCTGAGGCCCGATCCCCGAGCGCCCCAGACCGCGCCGCAGGATCGGCAAAAACGAGTTCCAATCCATCAGCGCGTCGATCTTCGACAGAACGTCATCCGCGCCGATCCGTGCCGCCGCTTCGTGCAGGAAAAGGTCCATCTATTCACCCCAGAGATTTCCCGGCTAGCTTACCAAAACGGCCAACCCGGGGGAATCCCGATGTTATGCAGAGGTCTTTGTGTAGACATAATTAACCGAATCGTTTCTAGATTGGCGCTCCCTCGAGGGACAGGAGCGACCTTGATCTTATTGGGGTCGGCTGTGAGAGGTTTGGCCCCGTGTCGGAGGGTGTGTCTAGCACCCTTTGGCCTCCTGCTATGAGGCCTTGGTTTTCTTGGGCTTGGGGGGCTTTTGCGCGGCGCGAGCCTCGGCCAACGCATCCTGCAGTTCGGACAGGCCGCGTTGCAGGGCTGTATTGGCCGCAATTGCGTTGGCCAGCCTGTTTGCCAGATCATCGCGCTGCTGGACCAAGGCTTCGATATAGTCCTGTGGTGTTGGTTGGATATCCATCATACTGCCGTCATTGTGATTTTATATTCAATTCCGTCACTGCCCTTGAACCGCAGTTCGCCAGCGCCGCTGCCCAGATCATGGGACCAGACGTTAAAGCTGCCAGCAGGCGGGGTGCCCGGGGCGGATGTGGGAGGTGACATCTGCAGGTGCTGTTCGCCGAGTTTTATCTGGTAGGCGGCGGTCGATATTACGCCTTTGCCAATAACCGTCGAATAGGCATGGTTTGCTTCCGACCCGTGCCCCAGAACAGTCCCCGCCAGAGCCGTTGACTTGGAAAAAGTACCGACGCAAACGCCCCATGCAGCCGTAACATTCACAGACGCGCCGATGCCGACGATGTTATCCATTGTCATAACCAGATTGGCACCGATCCCTGTCACGCCGGATTTGGCCGAGAGGTCAATGTTGGAGCTTACCAGAACACTGTTCGACCCTGCCTTGGTCAGGTATCCACCGGCAAAAGAGGAAGTCCCCGCTTGGGACAACTTACCGATGGCCGTTGCATTCGAGCCGACCGTCTTTGCGGATGACCCGACGGCAGTAGAGGCTGGATGCTGGGCCTTGGCGGCGGGTCCGACAGCCGTCGCCCCGTTTGCCGAGGCAAGCGAGCCTTCCCCTGCCGCCATTGCCCGTTCGTTCCCAATCGTGCCTTCGCGCGAACCACCCAAAACTCCACCCTGATCATAGCTGACAGACCAGCCTGTATTCGGTGTAATGCGTCCGGAAATCCGCTTTGCGCCAACTTCCGCACCTGCGCCGACCTCGGCTTCGATTGTGCCCCACGGGGTTACTGCGATGCGAGAAACATCATTTGTGTTTCCGGTGGTCGGCACTGTTGAGGGCCCGCCAGCCCAGACCTGTCCACCGGAAAACCCGTCGGAGGCAAATATCGCCAGCGGGTTATAGCTGTCAGGCACGGGGTTGTGCTTGTAACCGAGATATACAATGCCGGTCTCGGGGTCGCGCGCATGGCACAGACCAAAGCCGAGTGTGCCGCCGCGCCCGCCCGGCCATTCCCAAATCCAGTGCACCTGCATATCCGCTGGTGTGGCCCCGCGCTGGATAGCCCAGATACCCTGCTCGGGGGCGTCGGACGCCAATACGATGCCGTTGTCGGTGGGGACGATACAGGTCGGCTGGCCTTCGCTGCGCACAGCGCCAAGGGGGCCTTTTTCAATACGGGTCCAGCCCGCAGGATCTGTGAACGGGTCCGCGTTCCAGTAAATCCCCATGTTGGCTGTATGACCTTCGATCACAAAAAACAGATCGGACCATTTATCAAAACAGCAGCCGTGAATGTGGGTGTCCCCGTAACCGGACGGATAAAGGGTGGCGGCGACTTCGGTCACAGGGACAAGCCCGGTGCTGCCTGAATCATTCCCGACCAGCGTATCGAATGCGGATAAGCTGGGCAGGTCTGTTGTTTTTACGCCGTTTTGTGCCATAGTATGAACACCCTATTTTATCTGTGTGGTTATAGGCCCCGATAATGGCCCGGGGAGTAATGCCCGAAAGTTGGTGATGGGGTGATTGGGTGGCATATCATGGCGGTGTTGACGCGCCGCGATTCTCAGAGAGAAAAGGATATGCCACATGGAAGACGATACTATTTTGGAGTTTACCGATCCAGCCGGAATTTCACCTGATCCGCTGACGGATATCTTGCGCAAAGGCGCGCGGGATCTGTTGGCACAGGCGGTCGAGGCCGAGGTTTGTGATCTGATGGCGCAACACGCGCATTTGAGGGATTCGGCCGGTCGCCAGCGCCTTGTTCGCCACGGATACCTGCCGGAGCGCGAGGTGATGACGGGGATCGGCCCTGTCCCGGTGAATGTGCCTCGGGTGCGTGATCGTGGCACGGGGGCGGAGAAGATCAGGTTCACCTCGACGCTTCTGCCGCCGTATCTGCGCCGGGCAAAGTCGGTCGAGGAGTTGTTGCCCTGGCTCTATCTCAAAGGTATTTCCACGGGTGATTTCGGCGAAGCACTGGCGGCCCTTCTGGGGCCTGATGCGGGTGGTTTGACATCGAGCACGATTTCGCGCCTGAAGGCGGAGTGGTGGGCAGAATACGAGCGTTGGAACCGGCGTGACCTGTCGGCCAAACGCTATGTGTATTTCTGGGCCGACGGGGTTTATTTCAAGCCGCGCACGGATGCTGACAAGCAATGCATGCTGGTGATCATCGGCGCGGACGAGTGGGGTAACAAGGATGTTCTGGGCCTCGTGGACGGGTATCGAGAAAGCAGCCAGAGCTGGCGTGAACTGCTGCTGGACTTGCAACGTCGTGGCCTCAGAAAAGCCCCTGATCTGGCCGTTGGTGATGGCGCGCTCGGCTTCTGGAACGCCTTGCGGGAGGTGTTCGGTGAGACCCGGGAGCAGCGCTGCTGGGTGCATAAAACCGGCAACGTCCTGAATGCCATGCCGAAGTCGCTGCAAGCCAAAGCCAAGGGCCATCTACAGGACATCTGGATGGCCGAGAACAAACGGGACGCCGAGGCCGCGTTCAATTTCTTCATCGAAGCCTATGGCGTGAAATACGAGCGTGCCGTGGGGAAGCTGACCAAGGACCGGGACGTGCTGCTGACCTTCTACGACTTCCCTGCCGAGCACTGGAAACACATCCGCACATCCAACCCCATCGAAAGCATATTTGCCACCGTGCGGCACCGAACGAAGAAGACCAAAGGCTGCCTCGGGCGCAAGACCGCCTTGGCAATGACCTTCCGCCTGATGATGTCGGCAAAGAAGAAATGGCGTAAACTCGACGGCGCATTCCGATTGCCGGAAATCATCGAAGGGGTTGAATTTAAGGACGGGATCAAGCAGGAAAAACATGCCGCCTGATTACTGCGTCACCAACTTTTGGGCATAGCTCTGGCCCGGGCAGCACTTGGGATAAGCCCCC
The DNA here is from genome assembly GCF_965277155.1 of Profundibacter sp. Classification (GTDB taxonomy): domain Bacteria; phylum Pseudomonadota; class Alphaproteobacteria; order Rhodobacterales; family Rhodobacteraceae; genus Profundibacter. The sequence continues at coordinate 3,204 of NZ_CBDIBV010000014.1, read as the reverse complement.
AAGGGTTTGCGGTTCCAAGTAGTAATCATAAATTCCTGAATCGATGCAGACTGGTGTTTCCATGAAGAGCACCACATCATCGACAGAGCCGTCAAAATCGGATGAGGCGACCAGCTCGAACGTGGTATTGCCCGTGACTGCCTGAATCCGATCAAGCGCCAGACCGTTCGCAGCAACAGCATTGCCATCGACAACCGATCCACCGGACAGCCGTGGTGTCACGGTTCCTGCTGTGCGCCCCGAAACTGTAAGCGCAATCCGGTAATATTCCCCGGCTGCCACATTGACGGGTTGATGCAGACTATCGGCCGCACCGGTAAAGTGAACCGCATGACCATCTGTCACCGTCCAGTTCGCATCAGCCACCCAAGTGGCTGTTGTTGTAAACTCGCCATTGTCCAACAGGTTTGACCGTGTGCCATCTCCGTCGATATAAACCGCCGTTGTGCCGGGGCTGACCGGGAAGGGATCGCCAACCGCATGCAGTGCGCGATCCAGAGCAACGCCGGTCGGGGCGCGAAACAGCTGGATTTGTTCAGGCGGATTGACCGTGCCAATCGCTACTGTCACAGCCGAGCTGCCCATACTGCCGCGAATGACAATCGAGCTGATCGGCATAAAGCCCGGGGTCAACGGATCATTCGCACCGATCATCACGGATATAACCGGCGTGTACGGGCCTTGCTGCCCGTCATCTCCGATAGCCGAGGCACGCAATTCGACCGTGTTGCCTTTGGCATAACTTTCAATCAGAACACCCCCGTCAGCCACAGGCACATCAACGGACGTCCAGACCGAAGCCCCTTCAATCCGGTGTTCTATTCTCAGGGTTTTTACTGTTGCAGTTGATCCGGCGGCGACCCCGACCAATACACGGATATTGTCAGCATTGCCCGTGCCATCGATCCCTGTTGCTACCGTCCGGAATTCCGGGGCGGCGGGGGCTGGTGGCGGGGCTGAAGGAACCAGAGTTGTGCCAACACGACCGTCCCATGAGGGCGGGATTTCCGCATCTGCCAGATCTTCGATTTCAGGCGCGGCCGCAACCATATTCAGGATGCTGGAGAAATTCTCGCCCGCCTCCACCCCCTTGATCTTCAGGGCAATGCTTTCGGTAGTCTTGATCCCGAAATGAACCAGATCGCCCACCTGCGGGCCGCTCTGTCCGGGCAGCAGGCGCAGCGCGGATGTTTCGCCAGCAGCGCCCGTTACCTCGCGCACAACGGACTGACCGATTGTATCCGCAGCCCCGAACACCCGGAACCGGATGGCATAGTTTTTGTCCGACTCAATCGTGACAGTTTCGTCCAGAACGACCAGATCATCCCTGACCTCGAGCACCCGTGCGGCCACCTGACTGCGTTCCAGCGCATCATAGCTGCCCATGATTGTATCGCCGCGCGTTGCAACCCGCACCGCGCCATCCTGCATTGCGGTGAATACATCCGGCCTGTGCATCAGCTCGTACATACGGCGGCGCGCCTCGATCCAGATTTCGTCAGGATCTGTCTTGCCCGGCAGGTTCAGGGCCTCGGTCAGGGTGATGTCGCCGGTGTGGCCCACCCACGGCACAATGCGTTCAGCATCCTGATAGTCGTTTGTTTCATCAAAGAATTTCACACGGAAGGCATGGGGCGGGTCAAAATACGGACGACTCCATGTAAAATCCGTGCTGTTGCGCGGATTGATGTGGTCCACAATCAGATCGTCGGGACGGTCCACCACAACCCCCCAACGCAACCCGTCATGGCGCGGGGTTGCCCGGCCAGCCGCGCAGATTTTCAATAGGGAACCTCTAAAAATCCCCCAAAATCCGGCCTGACGGGGTAGAATCGTCATCAGGATGAAAATGATTCGACCGACGGGGTTTTGTCATGGGTCAGATGGGATTTTTTGATCTTTCCAGCCGATACGCGGGACTGGACAAATCTGGTGATCCGCTGGTGTTGCTCAACGACATGGTGCCGTTCGAGGATTACCGGGACGAGCTGAAGGCCATATGGCGCACGCCGCCCGAACAGCGCAAATCCAACGCTGGCCGCCCGCCTTGGGATGAGGTGCTGATATTCAAGACGATGGTTTTGCAGCAGCTCTACAACCTCTCTGACGATCAGATCGAGTATCAGATCCGCGACCGCCTGTCGTTCATGCGGTTTCTCGGCCTTGGCATTGAAGACAGCGTACCTGACGCCAAGACCATCTGGGCCTACCGTGAAAGGCTGGCCGGGGCCGGGAAGATGAAGGAGCTGTTTGACAAGTTCGATGCCTTTCTGCGCGAAAAGGGCTATCTGGCGATGGGCGGGCAGATTGTTGATGCGAGCATCGTTCCGGCGCCGCGCCAGCACAACAAAAGGGACGAGAACGAGAAAATCAAGGCGGGCGAAACGCCTGAAGAGTGGGAGGAAAAACCCCACAAGAAGCGCCAGAAGGACGTGGATGCGCGCTGGACGAAGAAGCACGGCAAGAGCTATTACGGCTACAAGAACCACATCAATGTCGACCGGCGGCACAAATTCATCCGCGCTTATGATGTCACCGATGCCGCCGTGCATGACAGCCAGGCGCTTGCCGGTCTGATTGATGCGAGCAACACCTCATCGGACCTGTGGGCCGACAGCGCCTATCGCTCGCAAAAGATCGAAAGCGAGCTGGAAGAGCGGGAGCTTCACAGCCATATCCATCACAAGGGCAGGCGCGGCAAGCCGCTTGGCGAGCGCCAGCAAAAGGCCAACCGGAGGCGCTCGAAAGTGCGGGTCCGGGTCGAGCATGTATTCGCTTTTCAGGAGCGCTCCATGGGCGGCAAGCTGATCCGCTCCATCGGCCTGAAGCGGGCGCGATTTCGCATCGGGATGATGAACCTGGTCTACAACATGAAGCGCTTCGTCCAGTTCGAATGCGGCCTGGCGGCGCCGGGATAAGGGTTCATGGGGTGAGGTGTGCCTGAAATACCCAAAACCGGCTTGAAACCGGTGAAAATGGGTTTATGATCCGAAGCAATCAGGCGGGACAGGCGAAAAACCGTCCACCCCGCCGCGAAGAAGGCGAAAACGGGAATTTACAGAGGTTCCCAATAGCATGTCGGACAAGGTTTCGGCGGACTGGTGCACATAGTCGTATTTCAGACCTTTGGCGGTGCAGTATTCATGCCAGCGGGCCAGCATATCCCAATCGATTTCACTGTCGGAAACCGGATAGGGATTTGAT
>NZ_CBDIBV010000013.1:935000-1093471 GCF_965277155.1 Profundibacter sp. | reverse complement strand
GAGCGAGCGTTTCCCAGCCATCGACCTTTCGCATGACGATCTGCCCCGAGGCCATCAGAGCCCAAAGCAGCATCGGCACGGTCTCGGCGCATGGCAGCACGGTCTGGGTCTTGATGCGGCGGCGGAATTCCTCGTTCAGGCGTTCGATCGCATTTGTCGTTCTGGCCGATTTCCACTGGCCTTGTGGCAGACGCGTGAAGGTGAAAAGCTTATCTCCTGCTTCTTCCAAGCTGTCAGCGACGGCCTTGCATTTCAGCCGCCATTTTCGCAGAAATGCCTTGCGGCGGGTGGCGATTTGCCCCGTCCACGATGACAAATTCGGGCCGTTTCAACCCGCGCGCATCCAGATCGTTGATGAACTGACGCCAGGCGGAGGTGCTTTCGCCGCCCATGTTCATCTGTCAATGAGCATTTAAAACTGACCCGGTTTCGGCATTTAAATTTGCCCCCCCCTTTGTGGCGCAAAGCCCCCAGTCGGGCCGCCTTCATGTAGCGAGTCCGTCTGGGGGCTTTGCTTGCGGAACGGCTAGTTTTTTCTACGGCGTTTACTCTGGGCGAACCGGTATGAGGTATTGCCGGTTTCGATGATGTTGCAGTGATGAGTGACGCGATCCAGAAGGGCGGTTGTCATCTTGGCATCCCCGAAGACCGAGACCCATTCACCGAACTCAAGGTTGGTTGTGATGATGATGCTGGTCTTCTCGTAGAGCTTGCTGATCAGATGGAAGAGCAACGCGCCACCGGATTTGGGAAACGGGATGTAGCCCAGCTCGTCGATGATGACGCAGTCCAAAGCCGAGAGCTGCCGGATGATCTTCCCTGCATTGCCGTCGGCCTGTTCCTTGATCAGGGCGTTGATCAGATCGACGGCGTTGAAGAAGCGCGCCTTCTTGCCGTTGTTGATCAGCGTCGTTCCCAGCGCGATGGCGATGTGGGTTTTGCCCGTGCCGGTTCCGCCCACCAGGATGAGGTTATGGGCCTCCTCTGTGAACTGGCCGGTGCAGAATGGTTCGATCTGGGCCTGGGTGAGGGCGGCGGCGCTGTAATCGAAGGTTGCGAAGTCCTTGTGATGGGGGAACTTCGCAACCCTCATTTGATACTGGATGGAGCGCACCCGGCGCTCTACAGTCTCGGCGTCGATCAGTTGCCTTATCGCTGTGGTCAGACTTGGCGGCTTGCGCGCGGACAGCAGATCATGGGCGCAAGCTGCCATTCCATGCAACCTGAGGGCTGTCAGTTGGTCGATCAAGGCATTCATACGGCAACCTCCTCAGCCGAGCACAGGGTCTCATAGCGTTTGCAATCGGCTTCGGGCCGCAAGGTCAGCTGCGGATAAGCGCAGGCATCGCTGAGCGGTGTGATGACCGGTTCCACCAACTGGTTGATCAGATTGATGATGGCGGGCAGCCGCAGGGTGTTTTGTGCCACCGCCAGATTGCAGGCCGTCTCGACCACCTCGATCCCGTGATCCTGTGCCAGCAGGAGCAGGTCGACGAACTCCCGATCCCCGCCTTTACCAGCCATGTAATGTTCCCTGATCCGATGCATGGCCTCGGGCAGTTCCCAGCCCACAAAGGGGGCGCCATTGCGCAGGGCACCAGGCTTGCGGTCCAGCAGGGGAACGTAATGCCAGGGCTCGAAATAGCTGATATTGCGGGTAAAATGACGCCTGTGCTCGGCAATCACATCCTGACCGGAGACCACCACGATCCGGCCGGCATAGGCGCGTAGCGACACATGATGCCCGGCAAAGCGGGAGGGCACGCTGTAGCGATTGCTGGCATATTGAACCAGGCAGGTGGAGCGGACACGGACGGTCTTTTCCACGTAGCCGTCGAAGGCCCGACCCAGGGGGCGCAGTTCGGCGCGCTCGTCTTCGAACACTTCGGTAATCGTGCGATCCTGCTGCTCGGGATGGGGACGCTCTGCCAGATCTTCGCAACGCAGACGCAGCCACGCGTTCAGCGCCTCGAGATCATCAAAGGCCGGTTCGGGAACGAACAACCGGCCCCGCAAGAACTGGACCTGGTTCTCGACCTGTCCCTTCTCCCAGCCCGCAGCGGGCGTGCAGGCCACCGGCTCCATCACATAGTGGTTCATCAAGGCCAGGAACCGGGGATGGAATATCCGCTCCTTCGAGCGCGAAACGTAGGTCACCATGGTCTTGGGGTTGTCGATGATCACCCTGCGCGGAACGCCTCCGTAAAAGGACAGCGCCTGCACGAAAGCATCCAGCACCATCTCCTGGGCTTCACCGGGATAGGCAATCACGAAAGGCTTGCGGCTGTGACACAGGCGGAAATGAGCGACCTTCACCTTCTGCTCGACACCACCCAGTACGACCCGTTCTTCGCTCCAGTCAAATTGCAGCGCGTCACCCGCCGCAAAATGCAGCGGGATAAACGCATCTCCCGAACAGGCCCCGGCGCGCTTCAACTCACGAACAAAACGCTGAACCGGCGAATAGGACCCGGTATAGCCCTCTGCCACAAGCTGCTCGTATAGCTTCTGGGCCGTCCGCCGCTCCCGGCGTGGTCGCCTCGAGTCCTGATCAAACAGTTCCTGCAGCCGAAGATCAAACCCATTGCACAGTTTGTGCCGAACTGGCGGCGCATGGCGCTGGTAGCTCGGCGGATTCTCGTCCTTCAAATACTTCTTGATCGTGTTCCGCGACAGTCCCGTCGCCCGCGCCACAGACCGGATGCTGCGCCCTTCAACCAGCACCCAGCGCCGGATCTTCGATACGCTTTCCATCAATATCACCTGCTCTTTCCTCCGCACAATTTTGCGCGGATGTTAACGAAACAGGTGGGTCAATTTTACTCGCTCATAACCCACCCAAGTGGGTCAGTTTTGCACGCCGATTCACATTCATCAGTGATAACAAGACCTTCTGCCCATCCCGGCGCACGCCAATCGCGGCCAGAACCGAGATATTGGTGGCCTTCCTGTCAATCCGCGTTTTGATCACGGTGCCGTCCAGGATCAGCCGCACGATGTCTTCATCCGCAAGGCTGCGGGCGCACCACGCCTGCCAGTCCACCTTCACCTTGCGCCAGGCGCGGCTCACCACATCCTTGCTGACCGCCCCCTGAAACAGGCCGAACAGGGCGCGTTTTACCCGCCGTGTGTTGGTGCCCGAAAGGTAGACAGCAGCGATCAGCGCCTCGGCCTTCTTCGTCAGCCGCTGGTAGCGGGGCAATGCCTTCGAGCGCCATTCTCTGGCCTTGCCGGCCTCGCCTGTGATCCGCGCACGCGGCACGCGCACCGTTTCGGTTCCAAATGTTCCGACCAGTTGCCGCTCGCGATGCCCGTGGCGGTATCCGGCCTTTGCCCCGCCGCTGCGGCCATACCGGCAACGGCCCAGAAACTGCTCCAGCTCCTCTTCGAAAACCGCCTCGATCGTCGCGCGGATGTTCTGGCGCAGCCGGTCTTCAATCGGGTCATAGCCTGCTTCATTGGCCAGTAGCGCGGATGTCGATGTTGCTGTATTCTTTGTCATGGCGTGATCTCCTTGGCGGTTCCAGCCGCCGGTTGGGTGGCTTCGATGCACCCGGAGATTACGCCGTCCTCGAATTTCCACTAAACTCGCGACACTACCGTTGGCACAACTACGCGCAGATAATAGCAAAGCAAAGATACCAGTTCAGAGGTGGTCGCGGAAATTCGGACCAGTTGTTAAGGTGGATCGACTTATGAGAAAGACGATTCAAAATGACGAAACGAAAGAACCATTCTCCCGAATTCAAAGCCCGCGTTGCGCTTGAAGCAATCCGCGAGGAAATGACGATGGCGGAGCTGTCGAAGAAGTATGGTGTGCATCCAACCCAGATTGGCACATGGAAACGAGCAGCGATTGAAAACATGGCCACGGCATTTTCCAGACGGGGCCGTGATCCTGATCGGGTTGATGAAGCCCAGATTGAGAAGCTGCACTCCAAGATTGGTCAGCTGGTCGTGGAACGGGATTTTTTAGCCAACGCCTCGCAACAGTTGCTCGGGAAGCGAGGCAAAAAATGGTGAGCCGTGAGCATGATCTGAGTGTGCGACGACAATGCGGGCTACTTTCTCTGGCGCGCTCGAACCTGTATTACCAGCCAAAAGGCGAAAGTGCTGAAAATTTGCGGTTCATGACAATAATCGACAAGCAATTCTTGCAGACGCCGTGGTATGGATCACGGCAAATGGCCCGGCACATGCAGCGCCAAGGTTACAAGTGTGGTCGCCACAGGGTCCGCCGTTTGATGCGGCTGATGCGGTTGGTTCCGATCTACCAGACGCCCAACACGAGCAAGAAACATCCGCAGCATAAGATCTACCCGTATCTGCTGCGAGACCTGACGATTGATCGTCCAAACCATGTGTGGTGCGTAGATATCACCTACATTCCGATGCAGCGCGGGTTCCTCTATTTGGTCGCGATCATGGACTGGCACAGCCGCAAGGTTTTGAGCTGGAGATTGTCAAACAGCATGGAGGCAGATTTTTGCGTTGAAGCCCTGAAAGAGGCTATGGCCAAATACGGCAAGCCCGATATCATGAACAGCGACCAGGGCAGCCAGTTCACCGGGTTTGAATGGACGCAGGCGCTGAAAGAAGCCGACGTGAAAATCTCGATGGATGGCAAAGGTCGCTGGGTCGATAACCGGATGATCGAGCGGCTTTGGCGATCCTTGAAATACGAATGCATTTACCTCAACGCATTTGAAACGGGTTCGCAGACCCGCGCCGGGATCGGGAAATGGTTGGCTTACTACAACACCGAGCGCCCGCATTCCACCCACGGAATATTGACCCCGGATGAAGCCTATGACAGAAAAACAAAACCAATGAGTTTGGCAGCCTAAATGAAACCCTGATCCATCTTAAACTGGCTGCTGACTGGTCAAAAAAGTGGGACCACCTCTTTCCGATATCTTTACGGAAATCAGTGGATAGAATTACACGGTTTCTAATGAATGTTCCCGGAAACGAAAATATAAGGGTTTCAATAGGGAACCTCTAAAAATCCCCCAAAATCCGGCCTGACGGGGTAGAATCGTCATCAGGATGAAAATGATTCGACCGACGGGGTTTTGTCATGGGTCAGATGGGATTTTTTGATCTTTCCAGCCGATACGCGGGACTGGACAAATCTGGTGATCCGCTGGTGTTGCTCAACGACATGGTGCCGTTCGAGGATTACCGGGACGAGCTGAAGGCCATATGGCGCACGCCGCCCGAACAGCGCAAATCCAACGCTGGCCGCCCGCCTTGGGATGAGGTGCTGATATTCAAGACGATGGTTTTGCAGCAGCTCTACAACCTCTCTGACGATCAGATCGAGTATCAGATCCGCGACCGCCTGTCGTTCATGCGGTTTCTCGGCCTTGGCATTGAAGACAGCGTACCTGACGCCAAGACCATCTGGGCCTACCGTGAAAGGCTGGCCGGGGCCGGGAAGATGAAGGAGCTGTTTGACAAGTTCGATGCCTTTCTGCGCGAAAAGGGCTATCTGGCGATGGGCGGGCAGATTGTTGATGCGAGCATCGTTCCGGCGCCGCGCCAGCACAACAAAAGGGACGAGAACGAGAAAATCAAGGCGGGCGAAACGCCTGAAGAGTGGGAGGAAAAACCCCACAAGAAGCGCCAGAAGGACGTGGATGCGCGCTGGACGAAGAAGCACGGCAAGAGCTATTACGGCTACAAGAACCACATCAATGTCGACCGGCGGCACAAATTCATCCGCGCTTATGATGTCACCGATGCCGCCGTGCATGACAGCCAGGCGCTTGCCGGTCTGATTGATGCGAGCAACACCTCATCGGACCTGTGGGCCGACAGCGCCTATCGCTCGCAAAAGATCGAAAGCGAGCTGGAAGAGCGGGGGCTTCACAGCCATATCCATCACAAGGGCAGGCGCGGCAAGCCGCTTGGCGAGCGCCAGCAAAAGGCCAACCGGAGGCGCTCGAAAGTGCGGGTCCGGGTCGAGCATGTATTCGCTTTTCAGGAGCGCTCCATGGGCGGCAAGCTGATCCGCTCCATCGGCCTGAAGCGGGCGCGATTTCGCATCGGGATGATGAACCTGGTCTACAACATGAAGCGCTTCGTCCAGTTCGAATGCGGCCTGGCGGCGCCGGGATAAGGGTTCATGGGGTGAGGTGTGCCTGAAATACCCAAAACCGGCTTGAAACCGGTGAAAATGGGTTTATGATCCGAAGCAATCAGGCGGGACAGGCGAAAAACCGTCCACCCCGCCGCGAAGAAGGCGAAAACGGGAATTTACAGAGGTTCCCAATAGATGTTGCCGAGGACCTCATCATTCTTGCGGAACAGCAAGATTTTGAAGAGATTATTGGCAATCTGTTTGAGAATGCCCTCAAGTGGTGCGATGAAAGCGTATCAATTTCCGCTGTTCAGAATGACAACAATAATATTGTGATGATTGAAGACGACGGGCCAGGTATTCCAAAAGAAAGTGCGAAGACAGTTATAATGGCGGGCGAGCGATTGGACGTTGGCAAACCGGGTCATGGATTAGGGCTATCTATTGCTTCAGACCTTTTGCAATCATACGGGCAGGAATTGGTTTTGGATAAATCAGAGAAACTCGGTGGATTGATGGTGAGTTTTACCTTTCTGAATGGGAAAACTTAGATAATTCATTGAAGTGGCCCGCCTTCACGAACGAGTAATGCCCGAAAGTTGGTGATGGGGTGATTGGGTGGCATATCATGGCGGTGTTGACGCGCCGCGATTCTCAGAGAGAAAAGGATATGCCACATGGAAGACGATACTATTTTGGAGTTTACCGATCCAGCCGGAATTTCACCTGATCCGCTGACGGATATCTTGCGCAAAGGCGCGCGGGATCTGTTGGCACAGGCGGTCGAGGCCGAGGTTTGTGATCTGATGGCGCAACACGCGCATTTGAGGGATTCGGCCGGTCGCCAGCGCCTTGTTCGCCACGGATACCTGCCGGAGCGCGAGGTGATGACGGGGATCGGCCCTGTCCCGGTGAATGTGCCTCGGGTGCGTGATCGTGGCACGGGGGCGGAGAAGATCAGGTTCACCTCGACGCTTCTGCCGCCGTATCTGCGCCGGGCAAAGTCGGTCGAGGAGTTGTTGCCCTGGCTCTATCTCAAAGGTATTTCCACGGGTGATTTCGGCGAAGCACTGGCGGCCCTTCTGGGGCCTGATGCGGGTGGTTTGACATCGAGCACGATTTCGCGCCTGAAGGCGGAGTGGTGGGCAGAATACGAGCGTTGGAACCGGCGTGACCTGTCGGCCAAACGCTATGTGTATTTCTGGGCCGACGGGGTTTATTTCAAGCCGCGCACGGATGCTGACAAGCAATGCATGCTGGTGATCATCGGCGCGGACGAGTGGGGTAACAAGGATGTTCTGGGCCTCGTGGACGGGTATCGAGAAAGCAGCCAGAGCTGGCGTGAACTGCTGCTGGACTTGCAACGTCGTGGCCTCAGAAAAGCCCCTGATCTGGCCGTTGGTGATGGCGCGCTCGGCTTCTGGAACGCCTTGCGGGAGGTGTTCGGTGAGACCCGGGAGCAGCGCTGCTGGGTGCATAAAACCGGCAACGTCCTGAATGCCATGCCGAAGTCGCTGCAAGCCAAAGCCAAGGGCCATCTACAGGACATCTGGATGGCCGAGAACAAACGGGACGCCGAGGCCGCGTTCAATTTCTTCATCGAAGCCTATGGCGTGAAATACGAGCGTGCCGTGGGGAAGCTGACCAAGGACCGGGACGTGCTGCTGACCTTCTACGACTTCCCTGCCGAGCACTGGAAACACATCCGCACATCCAACCCCATCGAAAGCATATTTGCCACCGTGCGGCACCGAACGAAGAAGACCAAAGGCTGCCTCGGGCGCAAGACCGCCTTGGCAATGACCTTCCGCCTGATGATGTCGGCAAAGAAGAAATGGCGTAAACTCGACGGCGCATTCCGATTGCCGGAAATCATCGAAGGGGTTGAATTTAAGGACGGGATCAAGCAGGAAAAACATGCCGCCTGATTACTGCGTCACCAACTTTTGGGCATAGCTCTTCACGAACAGGGTTGCGGCCGAGTTATGGAGTATCCAGTTTGGTTTTCATGCCGTTTTCTTCAATTCATTGCTATCAAAGTACGCCTCGTTCGGCGTTCTTTTATCAAGTGCCGTGTGGGGGTGCCCGAGAAAACCCATATATATCATCACCCCGCGCATCGCCGCCGCAGACGGCACCCTTGTGCCGCTGTTGCCCAAGAGCGCAGGTGAATACCAAGGAAAATCGCCCACCACATCCGCAGACATGATGGGCAATTTGTTAGTGGGTTGCCGGTGTTACCATTGCGTCAATAACAGCCTTCATGGTGATCTCGCCGATTGCTGCTCCTGATGTATTGGTAATCGCAGCCGCGTTTTCATTTGAGTACGTCAGTTTTTGTGCTGCGAACTCGAGGCTGCTACCGGTCGGTATCTGCAATGCTGACGATGATGCTTTGGGGGACATGATCGTATCCACCTTGATCACCCGCCCTCGGTTCACTTCTTTTACAAAATCCGCGATATAGGCATCTGCCGGTTTCAACACAATGTCCTGTCCCGTGCCTTGCTGGATCACCTCGCCGTCACGCAGGATGGCGATGCGATCACCAAGACGCAGGGCTTCATCCAGATCGTGAGTGATAAAGACGATGGTCTTGTGCAATTCGTCCTGTAGTTCCAGCAGGATGGTTTGCATATCCATGCGGATCAGCGGGTCCAGCGCTGAAAATGCTTCGTCCATCAGCAGGATGTCGGCATCATTGGTCAGGGCGCGGGCAAGGCCCACACGCTGTTGCATGCCGCCGGACAACTGATTGGGATAGTTGTCCTCGAACCCGTCAAGTCCCACACGGCTAAGCCAGTGACGCGCACGTTCTTCGGCTTCGCCGCGGTCAACGCCCTGTAGCTCGATCCCGAAAAGGGTATTGTCAATCACTGTGCGGTGCGGCAGCAGGGCGAATTTCTGAAATACCATCGCTGTTTTATGGCGGCGGAATGCCAGAAGGTCGGAATTGGACATTTTACAAATGTCCTGCCCCTGATAGATCACCTCGCCGACAGTGGGTTCGATCAGGCGGTTAATATGGCGGATCATCGTTGATTTTCCTGACCCCGACAGCCCCATGATCACCTGTATTTTGGCCGATGGCATTTTGATATTGATGTTCTTCAGGCCCAAAACATGCCCGTATTTGGCGTTCAGTTCATCCTTGGACATGCCGTCCTTGACCATCTGGATATACTTCTCGCCATGCGGCCCGAAGATTTTGTAAAGGCCTTTAACCTCGATACTGTTATCAGCCATGGATCGTCTCCGAATGTTTTTGCAGGCGTTTGCCGAATTTCTGGCTGACGCGGTCAAACACAATTGCAATTGCAACAATGGCAAGGCCATTCATCATTCCAAGGGTCAGATATTGGTTGTTCACTGCCTTCAACACATTCGAGCCAAGCCCGTGCGCCCCGATCAGTGACGCTACAACAACCATCGCCAAGGCCATCATAATTGTCTGGTTCACACCGGCAAACAGATTGGGCAACGCCAGCGGCAGTTGCACTTTCATCATCTTTTGCCTTGGTGAGGCCCCAAAGGCATCTGCTGCTTCAAGCACATCTTTGTCCACAAGCCGAATTCCCAGATTGGTTAGCCGAACAACCGGCGGAATGGCATAGATGCAAACGGCAATCAGACCCGGCACCTTGCCGATCCCCAGAAGCATTAGCACGGGGATAAGATACACAAAGGCCGGAATGGTTTGCATGATATCCAGAATGGGCACAATCACAGCCTGAATGCGGTCGGATTTCGACATTAGAATTCCAACCGGTATACCGATAGCGATGCAGACGAATGTAGAAACCGAAACCAGTGCCAGCGTGCGCATGGTATCGTCCCACATACCAAGATACCCGATCAGCAATAATGCGACGGCTGTTCCGATTACCATTGTAATGCTACGGGCGCCGAACCAGACCAGCAGGCACAATACCGCGATCATCAGAGGCCAGGGTGTTCCCAGCAACAATTTCTCGAACCACACCATAAACATCTTTAGCGGATAGAAAAAATTCTCGATCGCTTCGCCGTTTTCGCGGGTGAAAACTCGAAATGATTCATCAATCCCCTTTTTCAAATCCCGTAGATCGGCGCGTCCCATTTTGGGAAATTCGGCCAGATAGTCGGGTAGCATGTCCTTAAGTGACATTCCCCATCCCCTATTTTTGTCTTCCAAAAAACTGAACCGCCCAGATTGAGCGGCTCAGCCTTGTTCTTAATCAGCTCTTAAAGTGAGCTTTTGATTTTTTCAGCGGCTTCTGGTGAAACCCACTTGGTCCAGACGTCCTGATATTTTGTCAGGAACTCGATCGCGGCATCTCCGCCGTCGGCCTGTTCGTCAGCCATGTATACTAGCATTGCGCCCATGACGTCACCGGGGAATACGCGGGCTTCCAGATATGCATTGATATCCGCGTTGCCTTTGTAAAAATCGTCAGTCACAAGTGTAAAGACCTCGGATTTGATCCAGGCGGATTTCGGAGGATTGGGGCAATCTTCTTTTGCGATACAGTTGGTCCATTCCTCTTTGCCGACAAAGGGCACACCGAATGGCACCGAATGCAGGTTGTATTTGCCGATAATGGCGGTAGGTGACCAGTAGTAGCCGAACCAGTTTTCGCCACGTTCGTTTGCTTTGGCGATAGAGCCGTCCAGACCCGCAGCCGAACCCGGATCAATCAGCTTCCAGCCTTTGGCTTCCATGTCAAACGCTTTGAACAGGTTGGCATTCACAGCTTGACAGCCCCAGCCGGCAGGACAGCCGACAAATGCGCCTTTGCTTGGGTCTTCGGAATCCGGAAACAATTCCGGGTGCTCGATGATATCCAGTGCTGTTTTGAATTCAGGATGCGCTTCAGCGGTATATGGCGGGATCCACCAGCCTTCGCCCAGGCCAGTGATCGGGCCTTTGTTCACGGCGTGAATGCGGCCTTCTTCCAAGGCAGGGTCAAGAACGTCACGCAGGGCATTAACCCATTGCTCGCCCGCGATTTGCGGTTCGCCTTTTTCGTTCATGGATGTGAAAATTGCCGATGTGCCACCGACAACCAGTTCGATTTCGCAGCCGTAGCCTTCTTCAAGGATAATTTTGTCGACATTGGCCATCAATTCGCCAGAGGCCCAGTTAAATTCGGCCATTTTGATGCTGCCACATTCAGCAAACGCACTGCTTGCTGTCATGCTGGCTGCCATCATCGCCGAGGCAAGTAGTAGTTTCTTCATTTAGTCTCTCCCTAGGTGAAAATTCATTGTTCGGGCACAGTAAACCTTGCGGGGCGCGTGTATGTAAAGGGTTTAACGCCGCAATCCTTGCAATAAGCGTGATTGCCATGGAATGATGTGTCGTAAATTGCCGGTAAAGCGTCGGTTGTATTAACTGCGCTCATTTAGAGTTGAGGTGTTCCGCCATTTCTCAATCTGTTCAAGCAGTGATTCACGGGTCATCCCATCGGGCAGTCCGTCCATTTGAAGCGGTATGTACTCGACGGGGGACAGCAGCAAAAGCACAAGGTTTTTGTAGGGGACGACCTCGGTGATGTAATCCCAGATCAGGTTGTTTTCTTGTGGCGGGCCAAAGTCGGACACACCGTATTTAGACAGAAACACAGCGCGGTTTTTGCGGCGTAAAGGGGCTTGTGTAATTTCATGAAACAGACGTTTTTTCCAGATACCGTTCAGAATGGTCATAGCGAGAAACGCAAAATACATTGGGGCTATTGCGGCAAGCCAGTTGTGTTGCTGATAGCGGTTGGGCAGCAGGTGATCCACAATCTGCATTCCGCCCATTAGCACCGCCAAAGCCACACCCCAGATAGCTAGGCTTGGCCATAGCCTATAGTACCGTCTGGTCAAAAACCGGGCAATTTGCGGGCGCTTGATCTTGCCCCAGTCACGTTTGATTTCGATTACATCCGTCATACCAATTCCACAATCGTTACCCATGTATCCCCGTACCGCCGCTGGTCGTGCAATTCAAACCCGTCCGGTGGAAACTGTGCGCTGTTTTCCTCCCAGACGATCAGTGCGCCATCGGCCAGCCATCCGTTATCACGCGCCGACAGCAGGGCCTGTTCGCCCAGCCCTTTGCCATAAGGCGGGTCCATAAAGACCAGTGTGCAAGCGGGGCTTTTCTTGGCGGGCAGGCGGGTGGCGCTGGTTTTCAGGATAGTTGTGTCGTCCATCCGGCGGGTCAGGTTGATGTTTTCACGCAGCAGGCTTTGGGCCTTGCGCCCGTCATCGACAAAGGTGCAATGCGCCGCCCCGCGTGATAGGGCCTCAAGCCCCAGCGCGCCGGTGCCTGCGAACAGGTCCAGCACAGTTGCGCCACGCACCGGATCGCCATAGGCCCCGCCCAGCAGCACCGAGAACAGGCTTTCGCGCACCCGATCCGAGGTGGGGCGTAAATGCGCCGCCGTATCCCCCTTGCCGACCGAGGCAAGCGTTAGTCCGCGATGCTGTCCGGCAATGATCCTCATGCCTTCAGCAGGGATTTCAGTTCGGTTTCGGGGTTGGCGACAACATCGGGCGCGGGGGATTTACCGCCTTCGATCAGCCGCTTGCCGATCATATAGGCCCGCGCGTCGTTCATCGCATCCACGGCCAGCAACGTGTTGCCAGCGTAATACCAGTGCGACTGTGTGCCTTCCTTGTCCCCTGCCCGCGTGACCACCTTGTCATAGCCGGTGTTCAGCCCCGCGATTTGCAGTTTCACGTCGAACTGGTCCGACCAGAACCACGGGGTTGCGATGTAATCCTTGCCCGCGCCCAGCATGTTTTCGGCCACCACTTCGGCCTGATCAATCGCATTTGGTACGCTTTCCAGCCGGATGCGGGTATCTTTGTACGGAAAGGATGCGCAATCGCCGGCTGCCCAGATATGCGGGGCCGAAGTGCGTCCCTGTGCATCGGTTTTTATCCCGTTGTCCAGCGTTATTCCCGCCGCTTCGGCCAGCGCGGTGGCGGGGCGTATACCGATGCCGGTGATCACGAAATCAACCGGCAAGGCATCGCCGTTGGTCAGGGTGGCACTTGTCACACGGGTATCGCCCGACAGATGGTCCAGCCCGACCCCTTCGATGATCTTTACCCCGTGGGCCGTGTGCAGATCGCGGAAATAGTCCGAGGTTTCGGGTGCGGCCACCCGCTGCAAAATCCGGTCGGCCATTTCCACCAGTGTCACATCCAGCCCCAGTTTTGCGGCCACCGCTGCGGCCTCAAGCCCGATATAGCCACCGCCAACGATCAGAACCTTGCGGCCCTTGGCGAATTCCGGCTCCAGCGTATCAATATCGGCCAGCGTGCGCACTACATGCACCCCGCCTAGATTGCCGCCGATGGCATTGGGCAGGTGGATCGGGGTGGAACCGGTGGTGATGGCCAACTCGTCATAGGCCAATACGTCTCCGCCCACAGTCACGGTTTGCGCGTCCGCATCAATCGCGGTCACGGTTTCCCCCAGCCGCAGGGTGATATTCTGGTCGGCATAGAATTGTTCGGGCCGCAGATACAGCCGCTCGCGCTCCATATCGCCCAGCAGATAGGCCTTGGACAGTGGTGGGCGTTGATAGGGGGGCACGGGTTCCTGACCGATCAGGGTGATGTCGCCCTCATAACCAAGGGTGCGCAGTTTGGCAGTAAGCGAGGCCCCGGCCTGACCGGCGCCGATAACGATGATGTGGGGCATGGGTTGGATCCATTTCGCCTGTGGGTTTGCGCCAAGGGTAGCGCGGCAGGCGCAGGGATTAAACCGGTTTAATGGTGCGATCCTGTCAATCCGGATAGAAACCTTGAATTTTCGGTCAAAACCCGACAAGTTATCATTAGAACACATATGACAAGGAACCATGACATGCCTGCCGTCCAGCCCCCCAAAGATCCGGAATCAGACCCGCGCGTCAAAGCCGTATTCGACGACATCCGCGCCACACGCAATTCGGATTTCATCAACAACATCTGGCGCTACCTGGCGTTTGACGCGGATCTGTTGGAGCGCACTTGGGAAGAGGTCAAGGCGGTGATGGCTACCCCGTCCGATCTGGACCCGCTGACCAAGGAATTGCTGTATCTGGCGGTATCGATCATCAACAATTGCGAATATTGCGTCCATTCTCATTCTGCCGCCGCGCGGGCCAAGGGAATGACACCGGCCCAGCATGCCGAGGTGTTGAAGATCGTGTCGCTGGCTGCCAAAACCAACCACCTGTCAAATGCGATGCAGGTGCCGGTTGATCCTGTGTTTATCGTTGGCGAGGAATAAAAGATGCCCATAGCCATTGCTGCCGCCAAAGCGGGCGGTCCCGATGTTCTGCATGAAATCGACCTGCCAACGCCCGCGCCCAAGGCGGGCGAGGTGCTGGTGAAACACAACGCCATCGGCGTGAATTTTATCGACACCTATTTTCGCAGCGGGCTGTATCCGTGGCCGGTGGATAAGGATCTGGTGCTGGGCAGCGAAGCCGCCGGAATTGTTACCGCACTGGGCGACGGGGTGACGGATTTCGCCGTGGGTGATCGCGTGGCCTATACCATTCCGAATGGTGCCTATGTGTCCGAACGGGTGATCGAGGCGCGGCATCTGGTCAGGTTACCCGACGGGGTAAGCGACGAGGTGGCAGCGGCCGCCATGCTAAAGGGGCTGACGGCGCATTACCTGTTGCACCGGTCCTTCAAGGTAGAAAAGGGCCAGACGGTTCTGTTTCACGCAGCGGCGGGCGGCGTTGGCCTGATCGCGGGGCAATGGCTGGCGGCCAAGGGGGTGGCAGCAATCGGCACCGCTGGTGGGCCGGAGAAATGTGCGCTGGCGGCACAGCATGGCTATACCCACACGATTGATTATAAATCCGAGGATTTTGTCGAGCGGGTTAAAGAGATCACCGGCGGCGAAGGCGTGCATGCGGTTTATGACAGCATCGGGCATGACACGATTGCCGGGTCCATGAGCTGTCTGAAAACCTTTGGCACGCTGGTGAATTTCGGTCAGTCATCCGGCCCCTATCTGGATTTCAAACTGTCCGATCTGGCGGTTGGCTCTTATACCGTCACCCGCCCCGTGTTGTTCCACTTCACGGCGGATCGCGCCTATCTGGAAAGCGCTGCGGCGGATTTATTTTCGATGATCGAAAATGGCACATTGAAGATCAACGTCAATCAGCGTTACCCTCTGGCCAAAGCAGCCGAGGCGCATATCGCGCTTGAGGGGCGAAAGACAACCGGATCAACCGTTTTGATCCCGTAAATAAGGAATTAGGAATATGGCAGTCGGAAGCGTAATCTGGACGTGGTTCAACGGGGCATGGCATCAGGGCGATATGCCGGTGATGAATTCCGCCGATCACGGCACATGGCTGGGGTCGCTGGTGTTTGACGGCGCACGCAAGTTTGAAGGGTTGGTGCCTGATCTGGAACCGCATTGCGCGCGGGTGAATGATTCCGCTTATGTGATGGGGCTAAAGCCGACCCTGAGTGTTGCTGAAATGCAAGAACTGGTGCTGGAAGGGCTGGACAAGTTCGATGATGACGCCGCCGTTTACATCCGCCCGATGTACTGGTCCAAAGAGGGCGGCAAAGGCGTGGTTATCCCCGATCCCGAGTCGACCGTGTTCTGTCTGTGTCTTGAGCAAATCCCGATGGCACCGGCCGATGCGGCACAATCGCTGTGCAAAACCCAGTTCACCCGCCCGATGCAAAGTATGGCACCGGTCAATGCCAAGGCGGCTTGTCTGTATCCGAATAACGGCCGGATGATCCGCGAGGCACAGGCGCGCGGCTATGACAATGCGATTGTCGAGGATGCGCTGGGCAATATTGCGGAAACAGCCACAGCAAACATTTTCATGGTCAAGGACGGGGTGGTGAAAACACCGGTTCCCAACGGGACGTTTTTGAACGGTATCACCCGTCAGCGGATTATCGGGCTGTTGCGCGATGCGGGCAAGACGATCGAGGAATGCACGCTGAAATTCGAGGATTTCGAGGGCGCGGACGAGGTGTTCCTGACCGGCAATATTTCCAAGGTGACACCGATTGTAAAAATCGAGGATACAGAGTTTGAAATCGGGCCGGTGACGAAACTGGCGCGGGATCTGTATTGGGAATGGGCCAAAGGATAATATCCCAACCCTCCCCCGTTCACGGGGGAGGGAACAAGACAGCTATACCATCGCAAAAATGCGTGAGGGGCCGCCAGTGCCGCCCCGGTGTTTTGGTGCACCAACGATCAGGGTTGCGCCTGCTGCGGGCACTTTGTCCAGATTCAGCAGGTTTTCGATGCCGAAACGCCCCGATGGCAACCATGCATAATGTGTCGCAAAATCGGCGGATTTCCCGAAATCCAGTGATAGAGTATCCACCCCGATCGACATTGCACCGGTCTCTTCCATCAGCATCTTTACGGCATCGACGTGGAAGCCGGGGAAATGCTGTGCCTCGCCGTCAAAGCCACGGAATTTGTCGCTGGTGACATGTGCGGCCCAACCCGAATGCATGGCCACACAGGCATTGTCCGGTATGTCTCCGTTTGTCGCGATCCATGCTTTTATATCATCCGGCGTGACTTGCGCATCCGCGTTATCCGCTGCACGGGCGGCGATGTCGATCACACAAAGCGGCGCAACCAGATTGTTGACCGGAATTTCATCAACCGAGGCCCCGTCCGCAGAAAAGTGCAAGGGGGCATCGATATGTGTGCCGGTGTGCTCATTTACGGTCAGCACTTTCAGGTTGAACCCGTGTTCAGCAAAGTTGAACATTTGTTCTTCGCTGATCCCGGGCGCGCCAAAATAGGTCGGGAATTCGGCATCATAAGTATGCGTCAAATCCATAACCGTTTCATGCCCCGCCGCCATTGCTGCCGTGCCCGTCATGGACGCGCCAACGGTTGCCGCCGCACCCGCACCTGCGGCTGTTTTGAAAAAGCTGCGGCGTGACAGCATTTTACCCTTCACCGCGTTCATTACACATATATCGCACATGTTTTTCTCCCTGTTCGGATTATTGTTTCCCTTGGGCAAGTATACCGGAAAAACCCACGGTTGTGGGACTATTCTGTTAGGGGATGGAATTTGTGCGGATTATTCCAGTGCAAATGTCAGGGTTACGGGGCCGGTAATGGCCGCTTGGTCCAGTTCGCTGATTGGCAACAATATACGGCGTTCCTTGCGGCTGTTTACAGGCCATTTCCCGACGACCTTGCCATTGCTGGTGGCGATTATATGCCCTTTGGCAATGTCGTTCAGGCGTAATTGCAGGGTATACATACCGCCGGAAGTCTTAAGGTTCAGACGTTGAGGCATGACATATTTCAACTCCGGCCCTTCGACGCAAACAGGTACCGTTTCCATGCCTTCAGGCAGCTTCCCTGCCAGATCATCCGCCACACGCGCACCGGTCAGGCATCCTTCGTTCCAGCTCCAGCCTGCCGTTTCCACAGGCCGCAGCAGGTTGCCTGCTGCAAAATAGGCCGGGTCTGTGCAACGCCCGAACTGATCCACCACGGGACCGCCGGTTGCGGGGTCAACTTCCAGATGACCCATGCGGCCAAGGGTGGATTCCGGTGTGAACATGCCAGACAGGATCACCCCGTCACAGCCTATACGTCTGCGGGTGCCATCAGCATCCTGTACTTCAAGGCTGGATACGGTTTTATCGCCATGGATTGCCACGGGGCGGGTGTTCAGATGCAGCGGCACGCCTTTCAGGCGCGGGTACAAGGTAAAGGGCCAGCGGACGGTCGGGCGCGGGTCGGGTTCCACCATTGCCACGGGCCGGATACCGGCGTGGGCGCAGGTGGAAACGGCTGAAATGGCGACCAGTTCGGTGCCAACGATCACGGGGCGTTTGAACGGACGCATGTGTTTCAGAAACACCATGGATTGCAACGCGCCAGTGTTCACCACGCCTTGCAACCGCATCCCGCCCAGCAATCGGGCCGAGCGCGGGGTTTCGCGCACGCCGGTGGCATAGATCACGCGGCGGGCTGTAATAACCTGCTGCCCCTCGGGTACTGCCAACAGCAGTTCGCCCCCGATACGGGCCTGAACCACGGTGGTCAGACAATTAATTTCCACACCGGCGGCAAGGGCGGTTTGCACCAGTTTGCGGGCATAGGACGGGCCGGTGTAGACGCGTTTGAATTCCCGCGCACCAAACGGCGGATGGCCGCAATGGCGCGGGATGCCGCCCGCATCGGATTCGCGTTCCAGCACAACCACGCGGGTCACGCCTGCGGCCTTCAGCGTGGTTGCCGCCGCCAGACCAGAGGGGCCGCCGCCGATGATGGCAACGTCGATCGGGGTGGTCAGGTCAATCATTTGTCTACCCCCTCGGCCATCGGGATCGCAAAATGCCCTTCGGTCAGTTCCGCCAGACGGGCCGAGCAAAAGAACCCCTGACAACGCCCCATCGTTACCCGTGTTTGCCGTTTCAACCCGGCCAGTGATTTTGCGGCCAGTGGCCCACTTAGCGCCGCTTCGATCTCGCGGCGGGTGACCAGTTCGCAATGGCAAACAATTTCGCCGTGATCCTTTTCCTTCCAGTCGCGATTGGCAACGTCGGTCAGCACGCGGGCGGTGGGGATTGCCGGATCGGTCAGGGCTGTATGGTCGGCCCCCATGTCGCGATACAGGCCATAGGTATACTGTGCGATGCCCAGTGCCCCGCTAAGGCCGGTCGAGCGAATGCCGCCCACCGTGATCCAGTTGTTCGCCGCATCGGCGCTGATCTGGTAATCCTTGAATTCCGTTGCGGGCCGCAGCCCCGCGTAGGTGGCCGTTACAGGCATTCCTTTCAGGGCGGGCATGATTGCCTCGCCCGCCGCCATCAGGCTTTGCAGGGTTTCGGTGTCGATGGAGGAATCCGTGCGGCTTTGCTGATCCTCGGCGGTGGGGCCGACGGCCAGATTGCCGAATACGGTGCGAAACAGCACGATGCCTTTGGTGCGGGCGGTGGGGACCGGCAAGATAACCGAACGGGCCAACCGGCTGGCCGCTTTGTCGTAAACCACAAACTGGCCTTTGCGCGGGGTGATGGTGAACGACGCTTGTCCGAACACGGAACTGTTGACCAGATCACCATATAGACCGGCGCAATTGACTACATGGTTTGCCCACACCAGCCCTTGCGTGGTTTCCAGTTTCCACCCGTTACCGTCAAACCGCCCTCCGGTCACTTCGCAAGACAACATCACCTCGCCGCCATTCATCAACGACTGATGCAAATAGGCATAGGGCGAGGACCATGGGTCAATCAGGCTTTCGCTCGGGACCGCAATGGCGGCAAGGGCGCGGTCGGACAGGTTTGGTTCGACTGTGCGCAACTCGTCGCCGGTGATCAGGCGGGTGTCCATGACGTTGTTATCAACGGCCTGCTGCTGGATTTGCTCTAGCTTGGCCACTTCTTCATCGCTCCAGGCAACAACATGCGCGCCACATTCGTCCAGCGTCAGGCCAAAATCGCGGTAAATCTGGCGGTATTCCTCGTGACCGGCCTGCACGCAGCCAACCTCGATTGAACCAACCGGCGCGTCAAACCCCGTGTGCAGGATCGCGCTGTTGGCTTTGCTGGCGCCATCCAGAATGTCGGTGGTTTTTTCCAGCAGAACCACCCGCGCCCCTTCCAGCGTGAACCGCCGCGCCATGGCGCAGCCAACGATACCGGCACCGATGATGGCGACGTCATAGGGGGAGGAGGGTGTGTTCATAGGGAATCGGGTTCTTGTGGTTAGAGTTGATTTTGACTATTCAGTAATTATAAATGCCCTAACAGTCAAAATAAAAGTATGACCATGAAAGTCCAGAACCGCCAGTCTCGTATCCTTGCCGAAGTCCGCAGCCGTGAAAAGGCGACGGTGGAATATCTGGCTGAACTTCTGGGGGCATCGCGCGAAACCATCCGGCGCGATCTGACTGATCTGGAGCGGCAAGGGAAAATCAGCAAGTTCCACGGCGGGGCGATGTTGCCGCGCCTGTTCGGGGAAGGGGCGCTACAACAGCGGATGAGCGAGAATGTCGACGCCAAGTTGCGCATCGCCAAAACGGCAGCCGCACTGTTTCATGCAGGTGAAACCCTGTTAGTCGATACCGGATCAACCACCCAGTATTTCGCGGAGCAGATGGCACAGGTGCAGGGGGTGAATATCATCACCAATTCCACCGATGTGGCGGCGGCGATTTCGGCGGGCGGGCAATCTGGGGCCTACCTGCTGGGCGGGCAATTCAGTGCGGACAATCGGCAAACAGTCGGCACAATGGCACTTGAGCAGATTAACGGATTTCATGCCCATCACGCGGTTTTGACAGTTGGGGCGCTGGGTGTTGATACGGGTGTGGCCGATTACAATCTGGAAGAATCGCAAGTGGCCAAGACGATGATCGCGCGGGCCGGTTCGGTGACTGTTCTTGCGGATCACGGCAAATTTGGAGCGATGGCGTCTTTCGGGGTGTGTTCGCTAGACAGTATAAACCGTCTGGTCTGTGATACGGCTCCGCCCGCTGATCTGGCGCAGGCGCTTGGGGTTGCGAGGGTTGAAGTTGTGATTGCTGGGCAAGGCGAATAGCGGCTTTATCGGCAAGAATAGGGCTGAATATAGCCTGTCGAGATTCACACCTTGAAAAACCCCCAGTTTGCGCGTATCTGCAACCAGATCAATTCAAAGGCAGGCAGCTCGATGGCTAAACCCAAACAAATCCCCAGTCCTATCCAGTTTTTCCAGCAGGTCCGCGCGGAGATTGCCAAAGTTGTATGGCCAACCCGCCGCGAAGTGATGCTGACAACCATCATGGTTTTCATCATGGCGGCGCTGACAGCTATATTCTTTTCGATCGTTGATCTTTCGATCCGTTCGGCCCTGACCGCGGTTCTGGGAATGTTCGGTTAATAAAAACTGCCGTCTACGCACTTGAAAAGGTTGGGTTTCAGTTGTAGAGCGGGCGGCACCACAATGACAGGCGTGCAGCGATTCGGGTTGCGCGCTGTTTTTTGTTTTGGATGTAGGCGGGTTAACCGTCTGAAATATTTGGAATTTACCGCGCTTCGGTGCGGCTGGCACAAGGGCTAAGGCAAGATGGCGAAGCGGTGGTATTCGGTTAGCGTTCTCTCGAATTACGAGAAAAAGATTGCCGAGCAGGTAAAAACTGCTGCGATTGAAGCGGGCCTTGAAGATGAAATCGAAGAAGTTCTGGTGCCCACCGAAGAGGTGATCGAGGTGCGACGCGGCAAGAAGGTTACGACCGAACGCCGCTTTATGCCCGGTTATATTCTGGTGCGGATGGAAATGTCGGACCAGGGCTATCACCTGATCAACTCGATCAACCGCGTCACCGGATTTCTGGGTCCGCAAGGCAAACCGATGCCGATGCGCGATGCCGAGGTCAACGCGCTGTTGAACCGTGTCGAGGAAACGGCCGAATCACCACGCACGCTGATCTTTTTCGAAATTGGCGAAAAAGTTGCCGTTGCAGACGGCCCGTTTGAAGGTTTCGACGGCATGGTCGAAGAAGTGGACGAAGACAACCAGCGCCTGAAGGTGACTGTATCGATCTTTGGCCGGGAAACTCCGGTTGAACTGGAATTCACGCAGGTCAAAAAAGAGACCTAGCAAGAAGCATGTGGGAGGAACGGTGGGCGCGCCCATCAAACCGGACCACGCAACCCTAACCCCTGCCGACGCGTCGGTGGGAATGTTGAAATAGGAGAAGCCTGATGGCTAAAAAACTGGCTGGCACAATGAAGCTGCAAGTGCCTGCAGGTCAAGCAAACCCGTCCCCCCCCGTGGGTCCGGCGCTTGGTCAGCGCGGCATCAATATCATGGAATTCTGTAAGGCGTTCAACGCCAAAACGCAGGATCTGGAGCCGGGCGCACCGTGTCCGACCGTGATCACATATTATCAGGACAAGTCGTTCAGCATGGACATCAAGACGCCGCCTGCGTCTTATTTCCTGCGTAAAGCTGCGAAACTGAAGTCCGGCGCAAGCCTGCCTGGCCGCGAAACCGTGGCAACTGTTTCGGTCGCTCAGGTGAAGGAAATTGCCGAAGCGAAAATGAAAGACCTGAACGCGAACGATATCGAAGCTGCGATCAAAATCATCATGGGCTCGGCACGGTCCATGGGCATCGAGGTGAAATAATCATGGCTAAACTTGGAAAACGTATCAAGGCAGCCCGTGAGGCATTCGCCGGTAAAGAAAACCTGAGTGTTGAAGAAGCTGTTGCACTGGTGAAAGCCAACGCAACTGCAAAATTTGACGAAACGGTTGAAATTGCAATGAACCTGGGTGTTGACCCGCGCCATGCCGACCAGATGGTTCGCGGTGTTATCGGTCTGCCGAACGGCACAGGGAAAACAGTTCGTGTAGCTGTATTCGCCCGTGACGCCAAAGCCGAAGAAGCCAAGAAGGCCGGTGCGGACATCGTTGGTGCCGAGGATCTGATGGAAATCGTTCAAAGCGGCAAGATCGAATTCGACCGTTGTATCGCAACCCCCGACATGATGCCGATCGTTGGCCGTCTGGGTAAGGTACTTGGCCCGCGCAACCTGATGCCGAACCCCAAAGTGGGCACGGTAACCATGGATGTCGAGGCTGCTGTTAAAGCTGCCAAAGGCGGTGAAGTGCAGTTCAAGGCGGAAAAAGAAGGTGTTGTTCACGCCGGTGTTGGCAAAGCGTCCTTTGACGAAGCCAAGCTGGTTGAAAACGTTCGCGCCTTTGTGGATGCCGTTCAAAAGGCCCGTCCCTCGGGTGTGAAGGGCTCATACATGAAGAAAATCGTGTTGAGCTCGACCATGGGCCCTGGTGTGTCGGTGAACATCGACAACGCTGCCGGCAACTAAGATTTACGGCGGGGTGAACCCCGCCCTACGAAATTTGGCAGGCGTTCGCGGCTGCCAGATAGCAGGGCCGAAAGGTTCTGTTCTGTCCGAGACGGAGGGCATGAGCCGGATTTGATCCGGCTTCTGGAAGTCCTTCCCGAGATGGGAAACGAGACGAATTTCACGGGGAGTGTTTCCTCGGGTGATTTTGGCCTCGGGACCCTGAATTGGACCCGAAACGCCCCACTGATACGGGGCACAAACTGAGCCGGAAGGGGAAACCCTTCCATAATTGGAGTGAAACTGTGGATAGAGCACAAAAAGAAGCCGTAGTCGCTGAACTCGGCGAAATCTTTGAAAGCTCTGGCGTTGTAGTGGTTGCCCACTACGCGGGTCTTACAGTTGCGGATATGGAAACCTTGCGGGCGCAAATGCGCGAAGCTGGTGGCCATGTGCGTGTTGCCAAAAACCGGCTTGCCAAAATCGCCCTTGACGGAAAGCCCTGCGCAAGCATTGCCGACCTTCTGACGGGTATGACCGTTCTAACCTATTCCGAGGATCCTGTGGCTGCGGCCAAGGTTGCTCAAGCCTATTCCAAGGAGAACGACAAGTTCGAAATCCTTGGCGGGGCTATGGGTGAAAACGTTCTGGACGTCGCCGGTGTTAAGGCCGTCGCTGCCATGCCTTCGCGCGAAGAGCTTATCAGCTCGATCGCGGGTTGCATTGGGGCGCCTGCTTCCAACATCGCCGGTGCCATTGGCGCGCCTGCAAGCAACATCGCCGGTATCCTGTCTACAATCGAAGACAAGGCTGCCTAAGCAACAAAGTAAGACCGGCGTATGGATATCCCATGACGTTGGAACACATCTTAAACGAACGGAAACAGTAAAATGGCTGATCTGAAAAAAATGGCTGAAGAGATTGTGGGTCTGACCCTTCTCGAGGCACAAGAACTGAAAACTATCCTGAAAGACGAGTATGGCATCGAGCCTGCTGCTGGTGGCGCTGTAATGATGGCCGCTGGTGGTGACGCTGGTGGCGCTGCTGCAGAAGAGAAAACCGACTTTGACGTTATTCTGGTTGCCGCTGGCGGTCAGAAAATTGCTGTCATCAAAGAAGTCCGCGCCATCACTGGTCTGGGCCTGAAAGAAGCAAAAGACCTGGTCGAAGTTGGCGGCAAAGCTGTCAAAGAAGGCGTCGAGAAGGCCGAAGCCGAAGAAATCAAAGCCAAGCTGGAAGCAGCTGGCGCCGAAGTCGAACTGAAGTAATTCAGGGCAGGGCGCTGCGGCGGTCTGCTGGTATTTAGATCTGGCTGAATCCGGAGAAATCCGGGTTCAGCCGAACCTGTCTTGGAAAGGGCTTTTGTCCAAAGCGTTTTCCAAGACTTGGTTCAAGGTACGAGAGCAAGCCAATGGGAGGCTTGCGAGAATAGACCGTGATCCAGTTGCATGTGCGGCGCGTTGCTGTGGCCCAGACAGCCAGCGCACCCGCGAGCAAATTGAAAGGCGACAATACAAATGGCGCAATTTTATCTTGGCCAAAAGCGGCTGCGTAAATATTACGGCAAAATCCGTGAAGTTCTGGAAATGCCGAACCTGATTCAGGTTCAGAAATCTTCCTATGAATTGTTCCTGAAGTCCGGCGATCAGTTGGAACCGATGGACGGTGAAGGCATCAACGGTGTTTTCCAGTCGGTTTTCCCGATCAAGGATTTCAACGAAACTGCCATTCTGGAATTCGTGAAATACGACCTGGAAAAGCCAAAGTACGATGTCGAGGAATGTCAGCAGCGCGATATGACCTATTCGGCCCCGCTGAAAGTCACTCTGCGTTTGATCGTGTTTGATATCTACGAAGATACAGGCGCCAAATCGGTCAAAGACATCAAGGAACAAGACGTGTTCATGGGTGACATGCCCTTGATGACTCCGAACGGCACATTCGTTGTGAACGGCACTGAACGGGTGATTGTTTCGCAGATGCACCGTTCGCCCGGTGTGTTCTTTGACCACGACAAGGGTAAAACCCATTCGTCGGGCAAACTGCTGTTCACCTGCCGCATTATTCCCTACCGCGGTTCGTGGCTGGATTTCGAATTCGATGCCAAAGATATCGTTTTTGCCCGCATCGACCGTCGTCGCAAGCTGCCCGTGACAACCCTGCTGTATGCGCTGGGTCTGGATCAGGAAGGCATCATGGATGCCTATTACGACACCGTTGATTACAAACTGAAGAAGAACAAGGGCTGGGTCACCAAGTTCTTCCCCGACCGTGTGCGCGGCACACGTCCCACCTTTGATCTGGTGGATGCCAAAACCGGCAAGGTTATTGCCGAAGCCGGTAAAAAGGTCACCCCGCGTGCAGTGAAAAAGCTGATTGACGAAGGCAAGGTCACAAACCTGTTGCTGCCGTTTGACCAGATTGTCGGCAAATTCGTTGCCAAGGACATCATCAATGAAGAAACCGGTGCGATTTACGTCGAAGCCGGGGACGAGTTGACGCAAGAGCTGGATAAAGAAGGCGAAGTCATTGGCGGCACCCTGAAGGAACTGCTGGATGCTGGTATCACCGATATTCCGGTTCTGGATATCGACAACATCAATGTTGGCCCCTACATCCGCAACACGCTGGCGGTAGACAAAAACATGGGTCGCGACACCGCGCTGATGGACATCTACCGTGTGATGCGCCCCGGCGAGCCGCCCACCGTTGAATCCGCTTCGGCCCTGTTTGACACACTGTTCTTTGACAGCGAGCGTTACGATCTGTCCGCCGTTGGCCGTGTGAAAATGAACATGCGTCTGAACCTGGATGCTGACGACACCCAGCGCACCTTGCGCCGCGAAGACATCATTGCCTGCATCAAGGCGCTGGTTGAACTGCGCGACGGTAAGGGTCAGGTCGACGATATTGACCACCTTGGAAACCGTCGTGTCCGTTCCGTTGGCGAGTTGATGGAAAACCAGTACCGCGTTGGTCTGCTGCGCATGGAGCGCGCAATCAAAGAGCGTATGTCGTCGGTTGAAATCGACACAGTGATGCCGCAGGATCTGATCAACGCCAAACCGGCCGCGGCTGCGGTTCGCGAATTCTTCGGCTCGTCGCAGCTGTCGCAGTTCATGGACCAGACCAACCCGCTGTCCGAGGTGACGCACAAACGCCGCCTGTCCGCGCTTGGGCCGGGTGGTCTGACCCGCGAACGTGCCGGTTTCGAGGTGCGCGATGTGCATCCAACCCACTATGGCCGCATGTGTCCGATTGAAACACCCGAGGGTCCGAACATTGGTCTGATCAACTCTCTGGCCACCTTCGCGCGTGTGAACAAATACGGCTTTATCGAAACCCCCTATCGCAAGGTTGTCGATGCGCAGGTAACGGACGAAGTGCAATACATGTCCGCGACCGAAGAAATGCGCCACACCGTGGCGCAGGCCAACGCGCATCTGGATGCCGAAGGCCGGTTCGAAAACGATCTGGTCTCCAGCCGTAAATCCGGCGACTACCTGCTTAGTCCGCGTGAAAACGTGGACCTGATCGACGTTAGCCCGAAACAGCTGGTATCTGTTGCGGCCTCGCTTATTCCGTTCCTTGAAAACGATGACGCCAACCGTGCGCTGATGGGCTCGAACATGATGCGTCAGGCTGTGCCGCTGCTGCGGGCCGAAGCGCCTTTGGTTGGCACAGGGATTGAAGAAGTCGTTGCCCGCGATTCCGGCGCGGCCATTATGGCCCGTCGTGGTGGTGTGATTGACCAGGTCGATGCTACGCGTATCGTGGTCCGCGCAACCGAGGATTTGGAAATCGGTGATCCGGGTGTTGACATTTACCGTCTGCGCAAATTCCAGCGGTCTAACCAGAACACCTGCATCAACCAGCGCCCGCTGATCAAAGTGGGTGACAAGGTTGGCAAAGGCGAAGTGATCGCCGATGGTCCGTCCACCGATATGGGGGAACTGGCACTGGGCAAAAACATCATGGTCGCGTTTATGCCGTGGAATGGCTATAACTACGAGGACTCGATCCTGATCTCGGAACGTATCGTTCGTGACGATGTTTATACTTCGGTTCACATCGAGGAATTCGAAGTCGCCGCACGCGATACGAAACTCGGCCCCGAGGAAATTACCCGCGACATCCCGAACGTTGGCGAAGAAGCCCTGCGCAATCTGGACGAAGCCGGTATCGTTTATATCGGCGCCGAAGTTCAGCCGGGCGATATTCTGGTCGGTAAAATCACCCCCAAGGGCGAAAGCCCGATGACACCCGAAGAAAAACTTCTGCGGGCCATCTTTGGGGAAAAGGCATCCGACGTTCGCGATACATCGCTGCGGGTCAAACCTGGCGATTTCGGCACGGTTGTCGAGGTGCGCGTGTTTAACCGCCATGGTGTGGAAAAAGATGAACGCGCCTTGCAGATCGAGCGGGAAGAGGTTGAAAGCCTTGCCCGTGACCGTGATGACGAATTGGGCATTCTGGACCGCAACACCTATGCGCGTTTGAAAGGCATGATTCTGGGCAAAGTGGCTGTGAAAGGCCCCAAAGGTGTAAAACCCAAGTCTGAAATCACCGAAGAGCTGTTGGGCATGTTGTCCAAGGGCCAGTGGTGGCAGCTGGCACTGGGCGACGAAAAAGACGCCGCCGAGGTTGAAGCCCTGAACGAGCAATACGAGGCGCAGAAACGCGTGTTGGATGCCCGTTTTGAAGACAAGGTCGAAAAGGTTCGCCGTGGCGATGATCTGCCTCCGGGTGTGATGAAAATGGTCAAGGTGTTCATCGCGGTCAAGCGCAAGCTGCAGCCGGGTGATAAAATGGCTGGTCGTCACGGGAACAAGGGTGTTATTTCCCGCGTTGTCCCGATGGAGGACATGCCGTTCCTTGAAGACGGGACGCCGGTTGATTTCTGTCTGAACCCGCTGGGTGTGCCGTCGCGTATGAACGTCGGGCAGATCCTTGAAACCCACATGGGGTGGGCCGCGCGCGGTCTGGGTCTGAAGATTGATGACGCGCTGCAGGCCTATCGCCGTTCCGGCGATCTGACCCCGGTTCGTGAAGCCATGAAAAACGCTTATGGCGAAGGTGCCTACGAAGAAGGCATCAAGGATATGGATGAGGATCAACTGCTTACAGCGGCAGGCAACGTGACCCGCGGTGTGCCGATTGCCACGCCGGTATTTGATGGTGCCAAGGAAGAGGACATCAACGATTCTCTTGCGCGGGCCGGCTTTACCAGCAGTGCACAGTCGATCCTTTATGATGGCCGCACAGGCGAGCAATTCGCGCGCCCTGTGACGGTTGGCATGAAGTATCTGCTGAAACTGCATCACCTTGTGGATGACAAAATTCACGCGCGTTCGACCGGTCCTTACAGCCTTGTCACGCAGCAGCCTCTGGGTGGTAAAGCCCAGTTCGGTGGCCAGCGTTTCGGGGAAATGGAAGTCTGGGCGCTGGAAGCATATGGTGCGGCGTATACGCTGCAGGAAATGCTGACAGTCAAGTCGGATGACGTTGCAGGGCGGACCAAAGTTTACGAAAGCATCGTCAAAGGTGAAGACAACTTTGAAGCCGGTGTGCCAGAAAGCTTTAACGTGCTGGTAAAAGAGGTCCGCGGTTTGGGCCTGAACATGGAACTCCTGGATGCGGAGGGTGAGGATTAAGGGGCAAGCGCCCCGATCCCCCCACCCATCTGCAACCCAATTTGAGGTATCAAAATGAACCAGGAACTGACAAACAACCCGTTTAACCCGCTGACACCCCCCAAGGTGTTTGACGAGATCAAGGTATCGCTGGCATCGCCCGAGCGCATCCTTTCGTGGTCTTTCGGGGAAATCAAGAAACCCGAAACCATCAACTATCGCACGTTCAAGCCCGAACGCGACGGCCTGTTCTGCGCGCGTATCTTTGGCCCTGTCAAAGATTACGAATGTCTGTGCGGTAAATACAAGCGCATGAAGTATCGCGGCGTTGTCTGCGAGAAATGTGGTGTCGAAGTGACGCTGCAAAAAGTGCGCCGCGAACGCATGGGCCACATTGAGTTGGCCGCGCCTGTTGCGCATATCTGGTTTCTGAAATCGTTGCCATCGCGCATCGGCCTGATGCTGGATATGACCCTGCGTGATCTGGAACGTATCCTGTATTTCGAGAACTACGTTGTGATTGAACCCGGCCTGACCGACCTGCAATATGGTCAGTTGATGTCGGAAGAGGAACACATGGATGCGCAGGATGCCTATGGCATGGACGCATTCACCGCGGGCATTGGCGCCGAAGCCATCCGTGAAATGCTGAGCCAGATTGATTTGGAAGGCGAAGCCGAAGCCCTGCGTGCCGATTTGGCCGTGGCCACTGGCGAACTAAAGCCGAAAAAGATCATCAAGCGTCTGAAAATTGTTGAGGCCTTCCTTGAATCGGGCAACCGCCCGGAATGGATGATCATGACCGTTGTGCCTGTGATCCCGCCCGAGCTGCGCCCGCTGGTGCCGCTGGACGGTGGCCGTTTCGCGACATCCGATCTGAACGATCTGTATCGCCGCGTGATCAACCGGAACAACCGCCTGAAACGCCTGATCGAACTGCGTGCGCCCGATATCATCGTGCGTAATGAAAAACGTATGTTACAAGAATCCGTGGATGCGCTGTTCGACAACGGCCGCCGTGGTCGCGTGATTACAGGGGCCAACAAACGCCCACTGAAATCGCTGTCCGACATGTTGAAGGGTAAGCAAGGCCGTTTCCGTCAGAACCTTTTGGGGAAACGTGTCGACTTTTCCGGTCGTTCGGTGATTGTGACCGGACCGGAATTGAAGCTGCACCAATGTGGTCTGCCCAAAAAGATGGCGCTGGAACTGTTCAAGCCGTTCATCTACTCGCGGCTTGAAGCCAAAGGCATGTCCTCGACCGTGAAGCAGGCGAAAAAGCTGGTCGAAAAAGAACGCCCCGAGGTTTGGGATATTCTGGACGAAGTGATCCGCGAACACCCAGTGATGCTGAACCGTGCGCCAACGCTACACCGTTTGGGCATTCAGGCGTTTGAACCCACGCTGATCGAAGGTAAGGCCATTCAACTGCACCCGCTGGTTTGTTCCGCGTTCAACGCCGACTTTGACGGTGACCAGATGGCGGTCCACGTCCCGCTGAGCCTTGAGGCCCAGCTAGAAACGCGCGTGCTGATGATGTCGACCAACAACGTGTTGTCCCCTGCCAACGGCGCGCCGATTATCGTACCGTCGCAGGATATGATCCTTGGACTTTATTATGTCACGATGGAGCGTAAGGGCATGAAAGGCGAAGGCATGATCTTTGCCAGCGTCGAAGAAGTGCAACACGCACTGGATGCGGGCGAAGTGCACCTGCACGCCAAGATCACCGCGCGGATCAAACAGATCGACGAAGAAGGCAACGAAGTGCTGAAGCGCTTTGAAACCACACCGGGCCGGATGCGTTTGGGGGCCTTGCTGCCGCTGAACGCCAAATCCCCGTTCGATCTGGTCAACCGTTTGCTGCGCAAGAAAGAAGTGCAGCAGGTGATTGATACGGTTTACCGTTATTGCGGTCAAAAAGAGTCGGTTATTTTCTGTGACCAGATCATGACTGTCGGTTTCCGCGAAGCGTTCAAGGCCGGTATTTCGTTTGGTAAAGACGACATGCTGATCCCGGACAACAAATGGGACATCGTCAATGGTGTTCGCGAACAGGTTAAAGAATTCGAACAGCAGTATATGGACGGCCTGATTACACAGGGCGAAAAATACAACAAAGCTGTGGATGCCTGGTCGAAATGTTCCGACGAAGTTGCGGAAGCGATGATGTCGGAAATGTCGGCGATGCGTGTGGATGATGCGGGCGCCGAGATGGAGCCGAACAGTGTTTACATGATGGCCCACTCGGGCGCACGTGGTTCCCCCGCGCAGATGAAACAGCTGGGCGGTATGCGTGGTCTGATGGCCAAACCTTCGGGCGAGATTATCGAAACGCCGATTATCTCGAACTTTAAAGAAGGCCTGACGGTGCTTGAGTATTTCAACTCGACCCACGGCGCGCGTAAAGGTCTGGCCGATACGGCGCTTAAAACGGCGAACTCGGGCTATCTGACCCGTCGTCTGGTGGACGTTGCGCAGGACTGTATCGTGCGGGAGCATGATTGCGGTACTGAAAACTCGATTACCGCATCGGCGGCTGTGAATGATGGCGAAGTGGTTGCAACGCTGTCCGAACGTGTTCTGGGCCGTGTGGCTGCCGAAGACATTCTGGTTCCGGGCACCGACGAAGTGATCGTCCGCAAGAACGAGCTGATCGACGAGCATATGGCAGACCGGATCGAAAAAGCCGATCTGGCCTCGATCCGCATGCGCTCACCGCTGACGTGCGAAGCGGAAGAGGGCGTATGTGCGGCCTGTTACGGTCGTGACCTTGCCCGCGGCACCCTGGTGAACCAGGGCGAAGCGGTCGGGATTATCGCGGCGCAGTCGATTGGTGAACCCGGCACACAGCTGACAATGCGGACGTTCCACATTGGCGGTATTGCGCAGGGTGGCCAACAGTCGTTCCAGGAAGCATCGCAAGCCGGCACAGTCGGTTTCAAAAACGCCAATCTGCTGAAAAACGCCAATCTGCTGAAAAACGCCAATGGCGAGATGATCGTCATGGGCCGCAGCATGCAATTGGTGATCACCGACGAAAACGGCCAGGAACGTGCCCATCACAAGCTGACATACGGCTCGAAGGTGCATGTGAAAGAAGGCCAGAAGGTCGAACGCGGCGACAAGCTGTACGAATGGGATCCATACACCCTGCCGATCATCACCGAAAAGGCAGGTACCGTGAAATACGTTGATCTGGTTGCCGGTGTGGCCGTTCGTGAAGAAACCGATGATGCCACAGGCATGACCCAGAAGATCGTTGTCGATTGGCGCACCGCGCCCAAAGGCAACGACCTGAAGCCGGAAATCATCATTCTGGACAAGAAAGGCGAAGCTGTAACCAACGCAGCCGGTCACCCGATGACCTATGCAATGTCGGTAGATGCCATTCTGTCGGTTGAAGACGGTCAAGAGGTCAAGGCTGGCGACGTGATTGCGCGTATCCCGCGTGAAGGTGCGAAAACCAAGGACATCACCGGTGGTCTGCCGCGTGTGGCCGAACTGTTCGAAGCCCGTCGTCCCAAAGACCACGCAATCATCGCTGAAATTGATGGTTATGTGCGCTATGGCCGCGACTACAAGAACAAGCGCCGCATCTCGATCGAACCAGCCGATGAAACGATGGAGCCGGTTGAATACATGGTGCCCAAAGGCAAGCACATTCCTGTGGCCGAGGGCGACTTCATCCAGAAGGGTGAATACATCATGGACGGCAACCCTGCCCCGCACGATATTCTTGCGGTTATGGGGGTCGAGGCTTTGGCCAACTACATGGTGGACGAGGTTCAGGATGTTTACCGTCTGCAAGGCGTGAAGATCAACGATAAGCATATCGAAGTGATCGTGCGCCAGATGCTGCAGAAATGGGAAATCCTGGACAGCGGTGAAACCACATTGCTGAAAGGCGAACATGTCGACAAGGCCGAGTTTGACGCCGCCAACGAAAAGGCGAAAGCCAAAGGCGTTCGCGAGGCCAAAGGCGAGCCGATCCTGCTGGGGATCACCAAGGCGTCCTTGCAGACCCGTTCGTTCATCTCGGCGGCCTCGTTCCAGGAAACCACGCGGGTTCTGACCGAAGCATCGGTTCAGGGCAAGAAAGACAAGCTGGTCGGTTTGAAAGAGAACGTGATCGTTGGCCGTCTGATCCCTGCCGGGACCGGCGGGGCAACGATGCAGACCCGCAAGATTGCACAAGAGCGCGATAATGTGGTGATCGAAGCCCGCCGCAAAGAAGCCGAAGCTGCTGCCGCATTGGTTGCGCCGACGGAAGATATTGGCGGCGGTGCCGACGTTGTTGACGATGATAACGTGTTTGATAGCGGTCTGGTGGATACACCGGAAAGCCGCGAGTAAAAACGCAGCGCATAAAATTCAAACAGGCCCCTGCATGAATGTGCGGGGGCCTTTTGCATTTCAGGGATACCCAGCGGCTAAATTCCCCGCTAGAGTTCCGCCGGGCGGCCCGAATAATACGGGGCGGCTGCAATTCTGACATGAAAGACGACACGTGATGCGGGCACTCTCGGACAATATGCGCGGTGCGCTTTTGATGATGGGCAGTATGGCGGCCTTTGTCTTTAACGATGCCTGCATGAAAGTGGTGTTAAAGGATTTGCCGCTGTTTCAGGCCATCCTGTTGCGTGGTCTGGCGACGGTATTTTTCATGGTGCTGGTCTCGCGCTGGCTGGGCGGGCTGGATTTCCGCCTGCCACGGCGAGACTGGTTTCTGGTTGCGCTGCGCACTATGGCGGATGTTGGGGCGACCTATTTCTTTATCACCGCCCTGCGGGAAATGCCGATTGCCAATATCACGGCCATTCTGCAGGTGTTGCCGCTGACCGTCACCCTGACCGGCGCGATGCTGTTTGGCGAGCCTTTGGGCTGGCGACGACTGGTGGCGATTATGATCGGCTTTGTCGGGGTGATGATCATCGTGCGCCCCAGTGTGGACGGGTTTAACAGCTATGCGTTTTACGCGCTGATTGCCGTTGCCTTTGTTACTGTTCGCGATCTATGCGCCCGGCGGCTGTCTGCCGGTGTGTCTTCGGTCACAATTGCCCTGATCGGCGCAACCGGTGTGGTGACATTCGCCGCCATTGGCGCCATAGGGGGCGAATGGGTACCCGTCAGCGGCAGTCGGCCGCATTGTTGGCAGGGGCGACGTTTTTCATAATCGGCGGCTATCTGTGCAGCGTGATGACCATGCGGTTAGGCGAAATCAGTTTCATTGCACCATTCCGCTATACCAGCCTGTTGTGGGCTTTGTTGCTGGGGTTCGTGGTGTTTGGGGATTGGCCGGACGGGCTGACCATGCTGGGCATAGCGATTGTTGTGGCGATGGGGGCCTTTACCTTTTATCGGGAACGCCAGATCGCAAAACGCTAATTGCGAGGTAGTTTTTGTGCCATTTCCTTGTGGTATAGATAGCGTTCATCCGCCGCCGGATCATCGCCGCGTTTCGTGCACATACCGGCAACGTAATCGGCACAGCACAGATGATGCAGCCGCATCACACCGGGGATCTGGCACAGGCGGTCATATTCCGTGTCAAACCGTTTGCGATAGGTCGATACGGCAAGGTTTTCGACCTCGTTTCGATCCAGCGTTTTGCGAAAGGTGTCTGTATATCGGTCCGCAAAATCGGACGCCGCAGGACGCCCTTTTTTGAAACTGAACTCCTCATGACTGCGCACGGCATAATGGTGGACTTCGGCAATGCGATGCAGCTTGCGATCATCGGGCACGGCGTTTTGCGGGTGTTTGTTGGGGTGGAATTCGTCAAACCGTGAACCGTCACTAAGCGCCCAGTAATTCCCGCCTTCGCCCCATATCCCCTTGCCGCGCCAACTGCTGGCGCAATGGGCATTCAGGCGCTCATACAGGCGGGGATGGTGCACAAAGCTTTTGATCACGCTGTTGCGCCTGAAACCGGGTTCGCTGGAATAGGTAAAACGTCGATGAACAAGGGCATCCTGCCACTTCCTGTGACCTGCCCCGCCAAACAGGCGCCAGTTGATTGCCATCGCGGCGAATGGCACGTCGCCATTGTTCAATAATGCGCCAATGCTGCCGTTGCCTTTGTGGATCACTAGAAATTCGTCAACGTCGCTGGTGAACATCCATTCTGCCTGTTTTACCAGCCGGTTGCGACGGGCCGTGCGATAGGCCTCGGCCTGCGGGCTGTGGCCTTCACGCGGGGTGTGGCCTTCACGCGGGGTGTGGCGTTTGGCCGATACCTCGCCGACACGATCCAGCAGGCGCAGCAATTGTGGGGAATGGTCGGTGCAGTCATTGTGCAGGATCAGGATGTTTTCAAAGCCCAGCATCTTTTGCCACGCCACCCATTCCAGAATAAACGGCCCCTCGTTGCGCATTGCTGTCAGAGCGAGGCTGCCTTGCATGTTGCGATCGTCCTGTATTCGGTTTTTTCCTATTTATCATGGCGTTTTTATACCGGTCAATAACAATGGGGCAATCATGTGATGTGGATCATTTACGCCTGTAGATAAGATACGGCGGGTGTCTCCATTAATCCATGCATATTTGGGTAGGCCTCATGTCTGAATTAACTCTATGCGATACCCGTCCGGGTCTTCGATAAAAGCAATCGTTTCACGATGTCCGGTCTCATCAACGGCCAAGGTCATCGGTCCCGGCGCTCTCACGATTTTAACCCCCATTCGGGAAAACCGTTCGCATGCTCCATGAATGTCCGGGACTTCAAGTGCGATATGCCCGAAGCCCGTGCCGTGCAGGTAACTTGTTTTGTCCCAATTGTAGGTAAGCTCAATCACGGCATTTTCTGTTTCAGCCCTGTAACCAACAAACACAAGTGTAAAACGGCCTTCTGTAAAGGTTTCGCGCCGCACCTCGTGCATGCCTAAAACATCGCGGTAAAATGCAAGTGAGTGCTCAAGGTTTGCAACGCGTATCATCGTGTAAAGGATGCGTGTGGGGATGGTTTGTGCTGATATGTCGTTTTTTGCATTCATAGTTGTGGCCTTTGGGGGTAGAGCCTGCGGGCTGTGTCTCCCACAGCTCGCCACAGTATTTGTTAGAGGTAGTAGGGAGAATTCAGGCCCCGGCTTGCCGCTTCGGTCGCGTTGGCGTCGAAAACCCGCGTGTAGTAAGCTGCGTTCATTTTCGCCGTGGTTTTTGGAAAATCGTCGATAGCAAAGGCAAGCGCGTTCTCGATTGTGTCAAAGGCATCGACACCGCCTAGGGTGTTGGTGTGCAACCCGCTTAACCACAGCTTCGAGATCAGGCCCTTTTGCTGTTTCAGCACTGGATTTCGATCCCGCCATGGTGCTTTGTCGAAAGGGATATTTACCTGAACTTCCGTATAGACGAATGCGCCCGGTTTGCGGATGGGTCTTGTGCCAAAATGGGGTGACCCCATATCAAGGCTGGCATCTTTTACGATGGTTGCATCAAACAAACGGGTGGTTTGGGCAACGCCGAATTGTCTGGAGACGGCGGGAAAGAAGTGGGTGCAATAATGCTGTGCATTTTCAACGCTATCAAAAGAATAAATACCGCCAACCGCCTGACTGCCAACTCCTGAAAACCATGTTTTGTTCAGGAATCCGAGAGGTGGTCCCACTTTTTTGACCAGTCAGCAGCCAGTTTAAGATGGATCAGGGTTTCATTTAGGCTGCCAAACTCATTGGTTTTGTTTTTCTGTCATAGGCTTCATCCGGGGTCAATATTCCGTGGGTGGAATGCGGGCGCTCGGTGTTGTAGTAAGCCAACCATTTCCCGATCCCGGCGCGGGTCTGCGAACCCGTTTCAAATGCGTTGAGGTAAATGCATTCGTATTTCAAGGATCGCCAAAGCCGCTCGATCATCCGGTTATCGACCCAGCGACCTTTGCCATCCATCGAGATTTTCACGTCGGCTTCTTTCAGCGCCTGCGTCCATTCAAACCCGGTGAACTGGCTGCCCTGGTCGCTGTTCATGATATCGGGCTTGCCGTATTTGGCCATAGCCTCTTTCAGGGCTTCAACGCAAAAATCTGCCTCCATGCTGTTTGACAATCTCCAGCTCAAAACCTTGCGGCTGTGCCAGTCCATGATCGCGACCAAATAGAGGAACCCGCGCTGCATCGGAATGTAGGTGATATCTACGCACCACACATGGTTTGGACGATCAATCGTCAGGTCTCGCAGCAGATACGGGTAGATCTTATGCTGCGGATGTTTCTTGCTCGTGTTGGGCGTCTGGTAGATCGGAACCAACCGCATCAGCCGCATCAAACGGCGGACCCTGTGGCGACCACACTTGTAACCTTGGCGCTGCATGTGCCGGGCCATTTGCCGTGATCCATACCACGGCGTCTGCAAGAATTGCTTGTCGATTATTGTCATGAACCGCAAATTTTCAGCACTTTCGCCTTTTGGCTGGTAATACAGGTTCGAGCGCGCCAGAGAAAGTAGCCCGCATTGTCGTCGCACACTCAGATCATGCTCACGGCTCACCATTTTTTGCCTCGCTTCCCGAGCAACTGTTGCGAGGCGTTGGCTAAAAAATCCCGTTCCACGACCAGCTGACCAATCTTGGAGTGCAGCTTCTCAATCTGGGCTTCATCAACCCGATCAGGATCACGGCCCCGTCTGGAAAATGCCGTGGCCATGTTTTCAATCGCTGCTCGTTTCCATGTGCCAATCTGGGTTGGATGCACACCATACTTCTTCGACAGCTCCGCCATCGTCATTTCCTCGCGGATTGCTTCAAGCGCAACGCGGGCTTTGAATTCGGGAGAATGGTTCTTTCGTTTCGTCATTTTGAATCGTTTTTCTCATAAGTCGATCCACCTTAACAACTAGTCCGAATTTCCGCGACCACCTCTCCGGGTTCTTGGGCGATTTGCTCGTTTAGGTCGGCCCAGGGCACATCATTAAAGGGAACTGAGTTTTGCATTTCCGTATATACAAAGGCTTTGGTCTTCATTGTGCTTTCCTCTTGCTTTGTTGTGGCGAACGACCGGGTTGTGCCAAAGGTGGTTGTGGCAAATGTTGCAGCGGCTGCGTGCAACACTTCGCGTCGATTTATCCAATGGGTTGGTGGTGTGGTTATCAGGTTCTCCGTATTGGGCAGGGCCATATCCGCGGGATTGCAGTTCTGGGTATCAAGATATATAACGATCACTATATTGTGGTAATATAGCGGTCGTTATATTGTCAAGGAAAAATAACGATCGTTATATAGCGGAGAAACGAATGGAGCAGCCACTTACAAAAAAAGAGCAAACCAGAAACCGTATTCTGGACGCAGCTGGGCAAGGTTTCCGAAGCCAGGGTTATGCCGGGATAGGAGTTGATGGGATTGCCAAAGCCGCTGGTGTGACATCCGGTGCATTTTACGCCCATTTCGGGTCAAAAGACGCAGCCTTTCAGGAGGCGCTGATCGCGGGTTTGGACGAGGTTATTGCGGAGGTGCCAATATTCCAGCGCAAATCCGGCCTATCGTGGGTTGTCGATTTTGCGGACTACTATTTGGGTAGACCACACCGTGACGATTTGGCGTGTGGCTGTGCAATGACCACTCTGACCCCCGAGATGGCGCGGGCCAGCAAAGAACTACGCAAAATCTATGAATTAAAGATGAGCGAAATAGCTGATATCTTTGCGGAAGGGCTTGCGGATGGGTCGAAAACAAATCGTCTTGGGCGGGCTTGGGCAATGCTTGCGGTTCTTACAGGTGGGTTAAATATTACGAGAGCAGTGGACACGTCTGATATAGCAAATTACATCGCGGACTCGCTGAAAAAAACGGTGGCTCAGATTGCGGGAAAAACCCGCGATTTAAATGAGCAGTAAAACGATTATAATAAGCCCCTGCTATGACAAAGCTAAGTGACGGTGCTATGCTTCTGGTCTACGAAGTGAAATGTATTGCACACACTCTGTTGACAGACGCTGCGACTCCCCATATACGGCGACCACTTGGGCAGGGTGTATTCCCTTTATGCCCGACTCAGAACTAGTAGTGGTCAAGATCCGGGCTGGCGCTCCGATCCTCTGGTACCCGCCATATCGTCCCTGAAATTGGGGGCGCATGTGGCTTTTGCGCTGTGCGGGCATACGGTCCGCGTGAAATTTTTAATGTGTTGCAACACGGGGATAGACCGGAATGCCAACGATACAACAGCTGATCCGCAAACCACGGCAGCCTAAAGTAAAACGCTCGAAGTCGCTGCATATGCAGGGATGCCCGCAAAAACGCGGCGTCTGCACACGCGTCTACACAACGACACCGAAAAAGCCGAACTCCGCTATGCGGAAAGTTGCGAAGGTTCGCCTGACCAACGGTTTCGAGGTGATCAGCTACATCCCGGGCGAAAGCCACAACCTTCAGGAGCACTCTGTGGTTCTGATTCGCGGCGGTCGTGTAAAAGACCTTCCGGGTGTCCGTTATCACATCCTGCGTGGTGTGCTGGATACCCAGGGCGTCAAAGACCGTAAACAACGCCGCTCGAAATACGGCGCGAAGAAGCCGAAATAAGGAGAGAGCGAGATGTCACGTCGCCACGCTGCAGAAAAACGCGAAATCTTGCCGGACGCCAAATTTGGCGACCGCATTCTTTCGAAATTCATGAATAACCTGATGATCGACGGCAAAAAATCTGCCGCCGAGCGCATCGTTTACAACGCCTTTGACCGCGTTGAAGAGAAACTGAAGCGCGCCCCTGTCGAGGTCTTCCACGAAGCACTCGACAACATTAAACCGTCGGTCGAAGTTCGTTCGCGCCGGGTTGGTGGTGCTACCTATCAGGTGCCTGTCGAAGTTCGCCCCGAGCGCCGCGAAGCGCTGGCGATCCGTTGGTTGATCATCGCTGCCCGCAAGCGCAACGAGAACACAATGGAAGAGCGTCTGGCGGGCGAATTGATGGACGCGGTTTCCAGCCGCGGTACAGCCGTCAAGAAACGCGAAGACACCCACAAAATGGCCGAAGCGAACAAAGCTTTCAGCCATTACCGCTGGTAAAACTTTAAGGTTAGGCCCGAGAAAATGGCACGCGAATATCCACTAGAACGGTACCGCAACTTTGGTATCATGGCCCACATTGATGCAGGTAAAACCACCTGTACCGAACGGATTCTGTATTACACTGGGAAATCCCACAACATTGGCGAAGTGCACGATGGCGCTGCGACAATGGACTGGATGGAGCAGGAGCAGGAGCGTGGCATCACCATTACTTCGGCTGCGACCACCACTTTCTGGGCGCGGACCACGGATGGCAAATCCGAAGAGACCGAAAAGCACCGGATGAACATCATCGATACGCCCGGCCACGTTGACTTCACGATTGAAGTCGAGCGTTCGCTGGCCGTTCTGGATGGTGCTATTGCTCTGCTGGACGCCAACGCCGGTGTCGAGCCGCAAACAGAAACTGTTTGGCGTCAGGCTGACCGTTACAAGGTTCCGCGGATTGTGTTCGTCAACAAGATGGACAAAATCGGCGCGAACTTCCAGAATTGTGTGGAAATGATCAAAGACCGTACGGGTGCTATTCCTTGCCCCGTCCAGTTCCCGATCGGTGCTGAAACCGAGCTTGAAGGCATTGTTGATCTGATCACCATGCAGGAGTGGGTTTGGGTTGGTGAAGATCTTGGTGCATCTTGGGAGCTGCATGATATTCGCCCCGAGCTGCAAGAAGAAGCCAACGACCGACGCGCCACCATGATCGAACTTGCTGTCGACATGGACGATGACGCAATGGAGGCCTATCTGGACGGCAACGAACCGGATGTCGAAACTCTGCGTAAACTGATCCGCATGGGCACCATCGAAATGAAATTCGTCCCCATTCTGGCCGGTTCCGCCTTTAAAAACAAAGGTGTTCAGCCGCTGTTGAACGCTGTAATCGATTTCCTGCCCAGCCCGCTGGATGTTGTTGATTACATGGGCT
Source organism: Profundibacter sp. (assembly GCF_965277155.1). GTDB lineage: Bacteria > Pseudomonadota > Alphaproteobacteria > Rhodobacterales > Rhodobacteraceae > Profundibacter. The sequence goes on along the minus strand of NZ_CBDIBV010000013.1, from coordinate 1,053,037 downwards.
TTAAGCCCGGAGACGAAACCGAAACGCGTGATATTCCCCGCCGTGCGGACGATAACATGCCGTTCTCGGCGCTGGCGTTTAAAATCATGAACGACCCCTTCGTTGGTTCGCTGACCTTCACACGCATCTATTCGGGCGTGCTGAAGAAAGGCGACAGCATCCTGAACTCGACCAAAGGCAAGAAAGAACGCGTTGGCCGGATGATGATGATGCACTCGATCAACCGCGAAGAGATCGACGAAGCCTTTGCTGGCGATATTATCGCACTGGCTGGTCTGAAGCAGACCACCACAGGTGATACGCTTTGTGATATCAACGATCCGGTTGTTCTGGAAACAATGACCTTCCCTGATCCGGTAATCGAGATTGCCGTCGAGCCTAAAACCAAAGCCGACCAAGAAAAAATGTCGGCCGGTCTGGCCCGTCTGGCTGCCGAGGATCCATCCTTCCGTGTGGAAACCGATTTTGAATCGGGTCAAACCATCATGAAGGGTATGGGCGAACTTCACCTTGATATTCTGGTGGATCGTCTGAAGCGCGAATTCAAGGTTGAAGCCAACATCGGTGCGCCGCAGGTTGCATACCGTGAAACGATTAGCCACGAAGTCGAGCACAGCTATACCCACAAGAAACAGTCGGGTGGTTCTGGTCAGTTCGCTGAAGTGAAAATGATCATTTCACCGACAAAGCCGGGCGAAGGCTACAGCTTTGAAAGCCGCATTGTTGGCGGTTCGATCCCCAAGGAATACATCCCGGGCGTCGAAAAAGGCATCCAGTCTGTTATGGATAGCGGCCCGCTGGCCGGCTTCCCTGTAATCGACTTCAAGGTTGCCCTGATCGACGGTAAGTTCCACGATGTTGACTCCTCGGTTCTGGCCTTTGAAATTGCTGGCCGTATGTGCATGCGTGAAGGTCTGAAACGGGCCGGCGCGAAGATGCTCGAGCCGATTATGAAAGTCGAAGTGATCACACCGGAAGAATACACCGGTAACATCATCGGCGATCTGACATCGCGTCGCGGTCAGGTTCAGGGGCAGGATACACGCGGCAACGCGATTGCGATCGATGCTTTTGTACCGCTGGCCAACATGTTCGGTTACATCAACACCCTGCGGTCCATGTCTTCGGGCCGTGCGAACTTCTCGATGCTGTTCGACCATTATGACCCTGTTCCGCAGAATATCTCGGAAGAAATCCAAGCGAAATACGCGTAATCGGAGTTGAGTGAATGACTGTTATGCGTATGCCGTTTCTGTTTGGGGTTCTGATGTTCCTTACTGCCTGTGTGAGCGGCTCGGAGCCGGTCACACAGCCTGCTGTTGTCAAGGCCTATACAGTTCGTACTGTTCAGGTGTCTGTCGCAAAGGATGCTGCTAAGGGCCGGTTCGAGGATCAGGCTGTTCGGGATGCTGCAATTGCTGCTCTGAAGGCAGATCTTAAGGCCAAAGCAGCCATGGTTCCCGGCGGCGCTACTTCTGCTACGGCACAGGTGACGATAGTTTCGATGAAGCTCAAGGAAGCCGGTGCGCGTTCTTTTGGCGGTGCAAACGAAATTGTTGCCAATGTTCGGATTGTGGATAGTCGCGGACGTGTGTTGCGTGAAATCGATCAGGTCCGATACTGGGATCAGGCAAAGCGTAACGAGAGCACGTTTAATGGTCTTCCGATTGGTCTTTTGATCAATATGGGACGCAATGCATCGGACGCCAAAAGTGGCGAGGATTTGAACAAATTGCTGGGCGGCTTCTCGGACGCCTTCGTAGCTTGGCTCAAGAATTAATCAGGTAAGTCCCCCGCGCCGTAGCGAGGGGTAAAATATAAGGAGGCCACCATGGCTAAGGAAAAGTTTGAACGTACGAAACCGCACGTTAACATCGGCACGATCGGCCACGTTGACCACGGTAAAACCACATTGACGGCAGCGATCACCAAATATTTTGGTGATTTTCAGGCCTATGACGACATCGACGGCGCCCCCGAAGAAAAGGCGCGCGGGATTACGATTTCGACCGCCCACGTCGAATATGAAACCGACACCCGCCACTATGCGCACGTCGACTGTCCCGGCCACGCCGACTATGTGAAGAACATGATCACCGGTGCGGCGCAGATGGATGGTGCCATTCTGGTTGTGAACGCAGCTGACGGCCCGATGCCCCAGACCCGCGAGCACATCCTGCTGGGCCGTCAGGTTGGCATCCCCTACATGGTTGTCTACATGAACAAGGTTGATCAGGTCGACGACGAAGAGCTGCTGGAACTGGTTGAAATGGAGATCCGCGAACTGCTGTCCTCTTATGACTACCCCGGCGACGACATTCCTGTGATCCCTGGTTCGGCTCTGGCCGCCATGGAAGGTCGCGATCCTGAAATCGGTGAAAATTCGATCCGCGCACTGATGAAAGCGGTTGACGAATATATCCCGACACCAGAACGCGCTGTTGACCAGCCGTTCCTGATGCCGATCGAGGATGTGTTCTCGATTTCCGGCCGTGGTACTGTTGTAACCGGCCGTATCGAGCGTGGCGTGATCAATGTTGGCGACGAAATTGAAATCGTCGGCATTCGCGACACCAAGAAAACCACCTGTACCGGTGTTGAAATGTTCCGCAAGCTGCTGGACCGCGGCGAAGCCGGTGACAACGTCGGTGTTCTGCTGCGCGGGATCGACCGTGATGGTGTCGAGCGTGGGCAGATCCTGTGTAAACCTGGTTCGGTTAATCCGCACACCAAGTTCGAGGCCGAAGCCTATATCCTGACCAAGGACGAGGGTGGCCGTCACACGCCGTTCTTTGCGAACTACCGTCCGCAGTTCTACTTCCGGACCACGGACGTGACCGGCACGGTAACGCTGCCCGAGGGCACAGAAATGGTTATGCCCGGCGACAACCTGAAGTTCGAAGTCGAACTGATTGCGCCGATCGCCATGGAAGAAGGCCTGCGCTTTGCGATCCGCGAAGGCGGCCGCACTGTGGGCGCCGGCGTTGTGTCCAAAATCATCGAGTAATCCAACGATACGGGTTCGACGAGGGTCACCGGATGAGCCGGTGATCCTCCTATCAACTTATGAGCCGCGAAAGGCTAATTAAATGCAAAGCCAGACTATTCGCATTCGGCTAAAAGCGTTTGACTATCGTGTACTGGACGCCAGCACACAAGAGATTGTCAACACCGCGAAGCGGACAGGCGCCACAGTGCGCGGTCCGATTCCAATGCCGAACAAGATCGAAAAATTCACCGTTCTGCGTGGTCCCCACGTAGACAAGAAATCCCGTGAGCAATTCGAGATCCGCACGCACAAGCGCCTGTTGGATATCGTCGACCCGACACCTCAAACCGTTGACGCGCTGATGAAGCTCGATCTGGCGGCCGGTGTTGACGTCGAGATCAAGGTTTAAGGAGGGCAACACAGATGCGCTCTGGTGTAATCGCAAAAAAGATGGGCATGACCCGTCTTTTCATGGAGGACGGGAAACAGATTCCTGTGACTGTTCTTCTTCTCGACAACTTGCAGGTTGTTTCCAACCGCACAGTTGAAAAAGATGGCTATACGGCTGTTCAACTGGGTGCCGGCACGGCAAAAGCAAAACGCACATCCAAAGCGATGCGCGGCCATTTTGCAGCTGCCAAAGTGGCGCCCAAGCGTAAGATCGCCGAATTCCGGGTATCCGAGGATAACCTAATCGGTGTTGGCGAGGAAATTTCCGCCGACCATTACGTTGAAGGGCAAAAAGTCGATGTATCCGGTACATCGATCGGTAAAGGCTTTGCTGGTGCTATGAAGCGTCACAACTTTGGGGGGCTGCGCGCCACTCACGGTGTGTCGATCAGCCACCGTTCGCATGGTTCGACCGGTCAGTGTCAGGATCCTGGCAAGGTGTTCAAAGGCAAGAAGATGGCCGGTCACATGGGTGCTGCCCGTGTAACCACGCAGAACCTTGAAGTTGTTCGCACAGACGCCGACCGTGGCCTGATCATGGTCAAAGGCGCTGTTCCGGGTTCAAAAGGTGGCTGGGTCACGATCAAAGACGCCGTCAAAAAGAAACTGCCCGAGGGTGTTCCTTTTCCAGCAGCGCTGAAATCAGCCGCTGTTGCCGAGGCACCTGCTGAAGAGCAAGCCGAGGGGAGTTCTGAAGAATGAAACTTGACGTAATCAAACTTGATGGCAAAAAGTCCGGTTCTGTTGATCTTGGCGACGAGATTTTCGGTCTGGAACCACGTGCCGACATTTTGCACCGTGTGGTGCGCTGGCAGCGTAACAACGCGCAAGCCGGCACTCACAAGGTGAAAACACGGTCTGAAGTAAGCTACTCGACCAAGAAGATTTATCGCCAAAAAGGTACCGGTGGCGCACGCCACGGCGCTCGCTCGGCACCGATCTTCCGCGGTGGTGGTGTTTACAAAGGTCCAACCCCTCGCAGCCACGGCCACGAGCTTACGAAGAAATTCCGCAAGCTGGGTCTGCGTCACGCACTGTCTGCCAAGGCGACAGCGGGTGAACTGGTTGTGATCGACACGGCTGATCTGAAGGATGCAAAAACTTCGGTTCTGGCCAAAGCGATCAAGGAACTGGGTTGGAAGCGCGCGCTGGTGATTGATGGTGCCGAAGTAAATGAAAACTTTGCCAAGGCAGCACGCAACATCGAAGGTCTGGATATCCTGCCTTCGCAAGGCGCAAATGTTTATGACATCCTGAAGCGGGACACCCTGGTGTTGACCAAAGCAGGTGTCGAAGCACTGGAGGCTCGACTGAAATGAGCGCGAAGGCAGAACATTACGATGTGATCCGCAAGCCGATCATCACAGAAAAAGCAACTATGGCGTCTGAAAATAACGCTGTTGTTTTTGAAGTGGCGATCGACGCCAACAAACCGCAAATCAAAGAGGCCGTCGAAAGCCTGTTTGGTGTCAAGGTGAAGGCCGTGAATACGTCCATCACCAAAGGCAAAGTCAAGCGGTTCCGCGGGCAGCTGGGCACACGTAAAGACATCAAAAAGGCTTATGTGACCCTTGAAGAGGGAAACACTATCGACGTCTCTACAGGCCTCTGATAGTAAGCACCGAATCTAGCTCAGCCCCGACTCGCTCGGGGCTGAGTCTATTTGTAACCGAGGCCAAGGTTTTTGTATGAAAATCAAGGTCTCAAAGCTAACGGAAGACAGAAAGCATGGCACTAAAGTCGTATAAACCGACGACGCCAGGCCAACGTGGGTTGGTTCTGATCGACCGTTCGGAGCTTTGGAAAGGACGCCCCGTCAAGGCCCTCACAGAGGGTTTGACGAAAAAAGGCGGCCGGAACAATACCGGACGGATCACTATGCGTCGCAAAGGTGGGGGCGCAAAGCGTCTGTACCGGATTGTTGATTTTAAACGTAACAAAATGGATGTTGCCGCAACGGTTGAACGGATCGAATATGACCCGAACCGCACAGCATTCATCGCACTGATCAAATATGAAGACGGCGAGCAGGCCTATATCCTGGCCCCTCAGCGTCTGGCAGTTGGCGATCAGGTGATTGCTTCGGCCAAGGCCGACGTAAAGCCCGGCAACGCAATGCCCTTTTCCGGCATGCCCATCGGCACAATCATCCACAACATCGAGCTGAAGCCAGGCAAAGGCGGTCAAATCGCCCGTGCTGCCGGTACATATGCCCAGTTTGTTGGCCGTGATGGTGGCTACGCACAGATCCGCCTGTCTTCGGGTGAACTGCGCATGGTGCGTCAGGAATGTATGGCCACCGTTGGTGCCGTTTCGAACCCCGACAATTCCAACCAGAACTTTGGTAAGGCTGGCCGGAACCGTCACAAGGGCATCCGCCCCTCTGTTCGCGGTGTTGTCATGAACCCTGTTGATCACCCCCACGGTGGTGGTGAAGGTCGTACATCGGGTGGTCGCCATCCTGTATCGCCTTGGGGCAAGCCCACCAAAGGTGCGCGGACCCGCAACAAGAAAAAAGCGTCGAGCAGCCTGATTATCCGGTCGCGTCACGCTAAGAAGAAGGGGCGTTAAATATGGCACGTTCTGTATGGAAAGGCCCGTTTGTCGACTCTTATGTGCTGAAGAAAGCCGAAGCGTCGAAAGAATCCGGTCGCAACGAAGTTATCAAGATCTGGTCACGCCGCTCGACGATCCTGCCCCAGTTTGTGGGTTTGACGTTTGGCGTTTACAACGGCCGTAAACACATCCCCGTAAACGTCAGCGAAGACATGATTGGTCAGAAGTTCGGTGAATATGCGCCGACACGGACCTATCGTGGCCATGCCGCCGACAAAAAAGCGAAGCGGAGCTAGTCATGGGTAAGCAAAAAAACGCACGCCGCGTGGCAGACAACGAAGCAATGGCCAAAACCCGTATGCTTCGTACAAGCCCGCAGAAACTGAATCTGGTCGCACAAATGATCCGCGGCAAGAAAGTGGACAAGGCCCTGTCAGACCTGACATTTTCCAAAAAGCGGATCTCGGACGATGTGAAGAAATGTCTTCAGTCGGCTATCGCGAATGCAGAAAACAATCACAATCTGGACGTTGACGAGCTGATCGTTGCCGAAGCCTGGGTTGGTAAAAACCTGACCATGAAGCGCGGTCGCCCTCGGGCGCGTGGCCGGTTTGGCAAAATTCTAAAACCATTTGCCGAGCTGACTATTCTGGTTCGCGAAGTTGAGGAGCAAGCATAATGGGTCAGAAGGTTAATCCAATTGGCATGCGCCTGCAGATCAACCGCACCTGGGACAGCCGCTGGTACGCGGAATCCAAGGATTTTGGTAATCTTCTTCTGGAAGACATCAAAATGCGCGAGTTCATCAAAGAAGATTGCAAGCAGGCTGGTATCAGCCGTGTAATCATCGAGCGTCCGCACAAGAAATGCCGCGTTACGGTTCACACAGCACGCCCCGGCGTTATCATCGGCAAGAAAGGCGCAGACATCGAAACTCTGCGTAAAAAACTGGCCGCAATGACCGACAGCGAGTTGCACCTGAACATCGTCGAAGTTCGCAAGCCGGAAATGGATGCGCAACTGGTTGCCGAGAATATCGCCCAGCAGCTGGAACGCCGTGTGTCCTTCCGTCGCGCGATGAAGCGTTCGGTTCAAAACACCATGCGCATGGGGGCCCTAGGCATCCGTGTGAATGTTGCCGGTCGTCTTGGTGGTGCCGAGATTGCCCGCACCGAGTGGTATCGTGAAGGTCGTGTGCCGCTGCACACCCTGCGCGCCGACATCGACTACGCACACGCAGAAGCGATGACTGCCTATGGCATCATCGGGATCAAGGTCTGGATCTTCAAAGGCGAGATCATGGAGCACGATCCCCAAGCGCGTGACCGTAGGTTAGAGCAACTCCAGCAAGGCCCTGCACCTCGTGGTGCCGGCGGCCGTCGCTAAGGAGGTATTGAAAAATGCTACAGCCAAAGCGCACTAAATTTCGCAAAATGCACAAGGGCCGGATTCACGGTCAGGCCAAAGGCGGCTCGACCCTGAACTTTGGTACTTACGGCCTGAAAGCAGTGGAGCCTAACCGCATCACCGCCCGTCAGATCGAGGCAGCCCGTCGTGCAATGACCCGTCACATGAAACGTCAGGGCCGTGTCTGGATCCGTATCTTCCCGGATACCCCGGTCACATCGAAGCCCACCGAGGTTCGGATGGGTAAAGGTAAAGGTTCAGTTGATTTCTGGGCGGCCAAGGTCAAGCCAGGTCGTGTCATGTTTGAAATCGACGGTGTAACCGATGCCGTTGCACGCGAAGCCCTGCGTCTTGCTGCGATGAAACTGCCGGTGAAAACCCGCACGATCGTTCGCGAAGACTGGTAAAGTGGTGGCGGGGTGAACCCCGCCCTACGGGATAGTTTCAGACCCCCGCCGATGTTGGCGGGGGTTTGTTTATATGAAGGGTTGCCATACACGCGAATCCTGCGTATACGGCCAACTTCACCACGCACTCCACCGGAATCAGGGTGACCCGTCAGGGGGCCTTCTGGTGATGTTGAAAAAAAAGGAATAGGCGATGAACGCCCAGGAACTAAGAGACAAAACGCCTGACCAGCTGCAAGAAGAGCTGGCAAGCCTGAAGAAGGAAGCGTTTAACCTGCGCTTCCAACAGGCCACCGGGCAATTGGAAAGCACGTCGCGTATGCGTTCGGTTCGCCGTGACGCAGCCCGTGTTAAGACCATATTGAACGAAAAAGCAGCAGCCGCAGCTGCTGACGAATAGGAGCCTTTAGATATGCCCAAACGTATTCTCACAGGCACCGTAACAAGTGACCAGAACGAACAAACCGTAACGGTTTCGGTTGAACGTCGCTTTACACACCCTGTTCTGAAGAAAACCATTCGTAAGTCCAAAAAATACCGGGCTCACGATCCCAAGAACGAATTCAAGGTTGGCGATACAGTCCGCATTCAGGAATGTGCACCGATTTCGAAAACGAAACGCTGGGAAGTGCTGGCCAGCTAGGCCTGTACCTTTTCAGTTTTAACGAAACCCTGGGGACGTAGGCAATGAAGCCCCCCAAAGGTCGGGAGAAACCAAATGATCCAGATGCAGACCAATCTGGATGTTGCTGACAACAGCGGCGCTCGCCGTGTTCAGTGCATCAAGGTTCTCGGCGGTTCGCACCGTCGTTACGCGTCCGTGGGTGACATCATCGTTGTATCGGTGAAAGAAGCCATTCCGCGTGGCCGTGTGAAAAAAGGGGACGTCCGCAAGGCCGTCGTCGTTCGCACCGCCAAAGAAGTCCGTCGTGAAGACGGCACAGCAATCCGGTTTGACCGTAATGCTGCAGTTATCCTGAACAATGCAAACGAGCCAATGGGCACCCGTATCTTCGGGCCAGTGGTTCGCGAGCTGCGCGCGAAGAACTTCATGAAGATCATCTCGCTTGCTCCGGAGGTTCTGTAACATGGCTGCAAAACTGAAAAAGGGCGACAAGGTCGTCGTGCTGGCCGGCAAAGACAAGGGCAAACAGGGCGACATCGTTTCTGTAAATCCCGCTGCCGGCAAAGCCATCGTGGACGGTATGAATATTTCGATCCGCCACGTTCGCCAGTCCCAGAACACACAGGGTGGCCGCGTCCCGCAAGCGATGCCGATCGACCTGTCCAATCTGGCGCTTGTTGATAGCAAAGGCAAACCAACCCGCGTTGGCTTTCGTGTGGAAGACGGCAAGAAGGTTCGTTATGCCAAAACAACAGGGGAGACTGTATAATGCTGGATGATGCAAAATACACCCCGCGTTTGAAAACGGTATATAAAGATACCGTTCGTGCCGCGTTGAAAGAACAGTTCAACTACAAAAATGACATGATGATCCCCCGGCTCGACAAGATCGTGCTGAACATGGGCATCGGCGAAACTGTTAAAGACACCAAAAAGATCAAATCGGCCGAAGCCGAATTGACCGCGATTGCCGGCCAGAAGGTCGTCATCACACGGGCCAAGAAATCGGTTGCGTCCTTTCGGGTGCGCGAAGATATGCCCATGGGTGTCAAGGTTACGCTGCGTGGCGACCGGATGTATGATTTTCTGGACCGCCTGATCACCATTGCAATGCCCCGCATCCGCGACTTTCGCGGTATTTCCGCCAAGTCGTTCGACGGCCGCGGCAACTATGCAATGGGCCTGAAAGAGCACATCGTGTTCCCCGAAGTCGACTATGATAAAGTCGATGAGATCTGGGGAATGGACATCGTAATCGCGACCACCGCAAAGACTGATGCGGAAGGGGAGGCATTGTTGAAAGCACTCAACATGCCTTTCACAAGCTGAGCGCGGGGAGAGAGAGAACATGGCTAAAAAAGCAATGATCGAACGTGAACTGAAGCGTCAGAAGCTGGTAGCAAAATATGCCGCCAAGCGTGCTGCGCTGAAAGAGATCGTAAGAGACGAGAGCAAACCGATGGAAGAGCGCTTTAAGGCGACCCTGAAGCTTGCAAAACTGCCGCGTGATTCCTCGGCGACACGGTTGCACAACCGCTGTCAGCTGACGGGTCGTCCCCACGCTTACTATCGTAAGCTGAAGGTATCGCGGATCGCGTTGCGGGAACTTGGCAGTAATGGCCAGATCCCCGGCATGGTTAAATCGAGCTGGTAAGGGAGAGACGATATGAATGATCCTATCGGCGATATGCTTACCCGTATTCGGAACGCCCAAATGCGCGGTAAATCCACTGTTATCACTCCTGCTTCCAAGCTTCGTGCCTGGGTTCTGGACGTGCTGGCTGATGAAGGCTACATCCGTGGCTATGAAGCAACCACCGGGGCCGATGGCCATTCGGCGATTGAAATCAGCCTGAAATATTTCGATGGCACTCCTGTCATTCGCGAGTTGAAGCGGGTTTCAACACCCGGTCGTCGCGTTTACATGGGCGTCAAGGAGATCCCTTCGGTCCGTCAGGGCCTGGGTGTCTCGATTGTCTCCACACCTAAGGGTGTGATGTCGGATGCTGCTGCACGCAATGCCAATGTTGGCGGCGAAGTGCTCTGCACCGTATTCTAGGGGGACTGATATGTCGAGAATTGGTAAAAAAGCGGTCGACCTGCCAAGCGGTGTTAGCGCATCAATGTCAGGTCAGACCATCGAAGTGAAGGGTCCGAAAGGCACCCTTAGCTTTACGGCAACCGACGATGTAACCATCACCATTGATGGCGAAACCGTATCCGTAACCCCGCGCGGATCATCCAAACGGGCGCGCCAGCAGTGGGGCATGAGCCGCACAATGGTCGCCAATATGGTGACCGGCGTTACGACCGGCTTCAAGAAAGAGCTGGAGCTGAACGGTATTGGTTATCGTGCGCAGTTGCAGGGCAACACCCTGAAGCTGACATTGGGTCTGTCGCATGACGTTGATTTCGCTATTCCCAGCGATGTGACGGTGACGGTTCCAAAGCAAACCGAGATCATTGTTGAGGGCATCGACCCACAACGTGTTGGTCAGGTTTCTGCCGAAATTCGCGCTTGGCGTAAACCCGAGCCCTACAAGGGCAAAGGCATCAAGTATAAAGATGAATATATCTTCCGTAAGGAAGGTAAGAAGAAGTAAGGACCAAAGGCATGGCAAACAGCAAAAGAGACCTGTTTCTGAAACGCCGCCTGCGCGTTCGGAACAAACTGCGCAAAACCGCAGCAGGGCGTCCGCGCCTATCGGTTCACCGCAGCAACAAAAACATCAGCGTTCAGCTGATCGACGATGTAAATGGCGTCACACTGGCATCGGCTTCCACTATGGAAAAAGATCTGGGTGTTGTCGGCAAGAACAACGTCGAAGCAGCCGCCAAAGTTGGCGCTGCGATTGCAGAACGTGCGAAAAAAGCCAAAGTGACCGAGTGTTACTTCGACCGCGGCGGCTTCCTCTTTCATGGGAAGGTAAAGGCTTTGGCCGATGCTGCCCGTGAAGGCGGCCTCAAGTTTTAGGAGACGATTAGATGGCTAGAGATAACAATCGGGGTAATCGTCGCGATCGCGATGAAAATCCGGAATTCGCCGATCGTCTTGTTGCGATCAACCGGGTTTCCAAGACCGTAAAAGGTGGTAAGCGTTTTGGCTTTGCCGCACTTGTGGTTGTCGGTGACCAAAAGGGCCGCGTCGGCTTTGGCAAAGGTAAAGCCAAAGAAGTACCCGAAGCGATCCGCAAGGCAACAGAAGCTGCCAAGCGTCAGCTGATCCGTGTGCCCCTGCGCGAAGGCCGCACATTGCACCACGACATGCAGGGCCGTCACGGTGCCGGCAAGGTTGTGATGCGCACAGCACCTGAAGGGACCGGTATTATTGCCGGTGGTCCGATGCGTGCCGTGTTTGAAATGTTGGGTGTTAAGGATGTTGTGGCCAAGTCGCTTGGTTCGCAAAACCCTTACAACATGATCCGCGCCACCATCGACGGGCTGAAAAAAGAATCCAGCCCCCGCAATGTGGCCCAGCGTCGTGGTAAAAAGGTTGCCGATATCCTTGGTAAACCTGCCGAAGCCCCTGCGGCTGACGCACCGGCAGAAGCGTAAGGGAGCGGACAGATGGCTAAAACAATCGTTGTAAAGCAAATCGGTTCTCCGATCCGCCGCCCGGAAAAACAGCGTCAGACGCTGATTGGTCTGGGCCTGAACAAGATGCACAAAACCCGCGAGCTGAACGATACACCAGCAATCCGCGGCATGGTCGCCAAGATCCCGCATCTGGTCGAGATCATCGAGGAACGCGGCTAACGCCCCGATCTTTGATACAAGAATTGAAAGCGCCTCGGGGAAACTCGGGGCGTTTTTCGTTGGTGGTTATGTCGGAATGGAGCATTTGCCAATTTCCGGTTGTTTCGCTGGAAAAACGGGTTACTGTTTGCTCAAGCCAATTAACGAAAATAACATTACAGGGCGCACAAATGAAAACGAAAACACCTAACCTGACTGAAATGGGCGTAATGAATCCGGACCAGATCACCGATTATTCTGTCGTTCATGTTGCTGATGATATGGATGTATTGAAGATCAATTACCGCCGCCCCAAGAATTCGTTTTTGCCAAAGCGCCGCCGGTATGAATTCAAACGGATGAGTAAGCCCATGCCCGGGAATGAATTGAAGGGCGAGCAGGTGTTCCGTTACGAGATTTCCCCGATTCTGGCTCGTGCCACGGCCGAGCTGGATACCCTGTTGGCGGATCAGAAGCAATTGACCGCGACCAAACAGAGCCTTCAGCAGGAGTTGGCGGAATTGAACAGCGAATTCAATGAACGCATCGCGCATCTGTCAAAGATGATCGACGCATTGGATTGATCCGGTTCAAGCATTTTCCACTTGGTGACGGCTCGGCTGTTTCTTGTGGTGTGTGAATGGGTATAATGCCCATCCGCGCAGAATCAGGAGAAATCACAATGCCTTTTACCCCCACAGAACAATTCAACGCTGTGATTGCAGCGATCGACGCGGTAAATGCCGAAGACCCCCGCAAAATCATGGTCGATGGCGCCGAGTATCCCTATGAAACCGTCTACGCCGACCGGATGACCGAAACGCTGGAGCGGATGTACCCCGACGCGTCCGAGCTGTTACGCATTGCCGCCCGTGCCCAGCATATCCGCCGCTGGCAAATCCCGCGAGATACCTATCCGCGCAATCGCGAGGGCTATCAGAAGTGGCGCCTGGAGATGCGTCAGCTACATGCCGATCTGGTGGGCGGGATCATGCGGGAAAACGGTTATAGCGACGAGGATATCGCGCTGGTCGGATCTTACCTGCGCAAAGAGCGGCTAAAACGCGAGGCGGATTCGCAGGCGCTGGAAAACGTCGTGGATGTGGTTTTTCTGGCCTATTACTGGGATGAATTTGTCGCCAAATTCCCACATTACGATGACGACAAGCTGATCGACATTGTTGGCAAGACCCTGCGCAAAATGTCCAGCCACGGGCATCAGGCCGCTTTGGCGCTGGATATGCCGCCCGAAACGGCAAAAATCGTTATGGCAGCGGTTGAACGCGAGAAAGATACGCTGGCTGCAATGACCGCACGCGAAGCACAGTAGGTTTGGCTTGATCCTGCCGCCGCTTGGGTCTATACGCGCCCGGTGGCGAGTCCTTTTGCTGCGAAATTCAACATTTAAGCCGTGGTTGGTCCTTTCGCTCGTGACCATATCCGGCAAGGAGAGAGCGATATGAAATTGAATGAACTGCGCGACAATCCCGGCGCAACAAAATCCCGCAAGCGTATCGGCCGTGGTCCCGGTTCGGGCACTGGTAAAACAGGTGGCCGTGGTATCAAAGGTCAGAAATCCCGTTCGGGTGTTGCGATCAAGGGTTTCGAGGGTGGCCAGATGCCCCTCTACCAACGTCTGCCAAAGCGGGGCTTCAACAGCCGTAACCGCAAGAGCTATGCCGTTGTAAACCTGAACATCCTGCAGAAATTCATCGACGCCAAGAAACTGGACGCCAAAAAGGCGATCACAGAAGAGGCCCTGCTGGAAGCCGGCGTTGTGCGCCGTATTCTGGACGGTGTGCGAATCCTTGCCAAAGGCGAGATCACATCCAAGGTAAATCTGGAAGTAACCGGCGCATCCAAGGCCGCAATCGAGGCGGTTGAGAAGGCTGGCGGTAAACTGACAGTCAAATCTCCGGCAGCGGCGGCGAAATAGACCTTGTGAGCAGGCCCTAGTCTGCTTACATAGATTTTAAGTTTTCCAAGCGCCGCCAACCGGAGAACGGTTTGGCGGCGCTTTCATTAACAACGAGGCCCTAAATGGCATCTGCAGCAGAGCAAATGGCAGCGAACATGAGCTGGAGCGCCTTCGGTAAGGCGGGCGAGCTACGCAGCCGTATTCTTTTTACCATCGGTTTGTTGATCGTTTACCGTCTTGGCACCTATATTCCGGTTCCCGGGATTGATGGTGTTGCCCTTCGGGAGTTTATGGACAAGGCATCGCAAGGTATTGGTGGCTTGCTTCAAATGTTTACTGGTGGTGCGCTTGGCCGGATGGGTATTTTTGCCCTCGGGATCATGCCTTACATTTCTGCTTCCATCATTGTTCAGTTGCTGTCGGCCATGTGGCCACCGCTGGAACAGTTGAAGAAGGAAGGCGAGCAGGGCCGCAAGAAGATTAACCAATACACCCGTTACGGCACTGTGCTGTTGGCGACATTCCAGGCCTACGGACTGGCAAAATCGCTGGAAGCCGGTGATCTGGTGACAAACCCGGGCCTGTATTTCGAAGCTGCAACCGTGATTACGCTGGTTGGTGGCACCATGTTCCTGATGTGGCTGGGCGAACAGATCACCGCACGCGGTATCGGGAATGGCGTTTCCTTGATTATTTTTGTCGGTATCGTTGCCAGGGTTCCTGCAGCTATTGCGCAATTCCTTGCTCAGGGACGTTCCGGTGCGATCAGTCCCGGTGTGATTGTAATGGTGCTGATAATGGTCGTTGCTGTGATTGCCTTTGTGGTATTCATGGAGCGTGCCTTGCGTAAGATCCACATCCAGTATCCACGGCGTCAGGTTGGTATGAAGGTGTATGACGGAAGCAATTCACATCTGCCAGTTAAGGTAAACCCCGCCGGTGTGATCCCTGCAATTTTTGCATCCAGTCTGATGTTGTTGCCCACGACGATTGCAACATTCTCGGGCCAGCAAACCAGTCCGTTGATGTCGACTATTCTGGCTTACTTTGGCCCCGGTCAGCCGCTGTATCTGCTGTTTTTCACGGTTATGATCATCTTTTTCACGTTCTTCTATACATACAACGTGTCCTTCAAAGTGGATGATGTAGCCGATAATCTGAAAAACCAGAATGGCTTTATTCCCGGCATCCGTCCGGGTAAGAAAACAGCCGAGTATCTGGAATATGTGGTCACCCGCCTGTTGGTGCTTGGTTCGCTTTATCTAGCGGCGGTTGCTCTGCTGCCTCAGTTACTGCGCAGTCAATTTGCCATTCCTTTTTACTTTGGCGGGACATCGGTTCTGATTGTGGTTTCGGTGACGATGGATACGATCCAGCAGGTGCAGTCGCATATGTTGGCCCATCAATACGAAGGCCTGATTGAAAAATCCCAACTGCGTGGTAAAAAGCGCCGCAAAAGATCCTCAGGTAGAAAATGAATATCATCCTCTTAGGGCCACCGGGTGCCGGCAAAGGCACACAAGCACGACGTCTGGTAGAAGAACGCGGCATGATCCAGTTATCCACTGGCGATATGCTGCGGGAAGCCAAGGATAGTGGCACCGAAATGGGCAAGCGCGTAGCCAAGGTCATGGACGCAGGCGAATTGGTTACCGATGAAATCGTGATCGGCCTGATCGAGGAAAAGCTGAAGGGCGACAACGGCGGCGGCTTCATTTTTGATGGCTTCCCGCGCACTTTGGCACAGGCCGATGCGTTGGGGGAATTGTTAAAAAAATACGGCAAGACGCTGGATGCCGTGATCGAAATGCGGGTGGATGACGACGCACTGGTGCGCCGGATCACCGGCCGTTTCACATGCGGCAACTGCGGCGAGGTTTATCACGACGAAACCAAGCGCCCCAAAGTTGACGGTGTTTGCGATGTTTGTGGCGAAAGCGACATGAAACGCCGCGCCGATGACAACGAGGAATCCCTGCGCACACGGCTGATGGAATACTACAAAAAGACATCACCGCTGATCGGATACTACTATGCCAAAGGCAAGTTGCGGTCGGTAAACGGACTGGGTGAAATCGACGAAGTGGCGGCATCTATCGCCAAGGCGTTGGGATAAGTCGTAACATCCCTTGACGCACCCTTAAAAACACCATAGATCACCTCATCTCGCAAGAGAATCAACATGCTTAACCGGGCGACGGTCCGCTTTGCATAAAATTGAATTCAGCGTCAGCCCGCAAGGTTAATCCCTTCGGGCTTTGGTTGTGAAAAAAGGCTCTGGGATTACGGAGCCGCAACGAAAAAGGAAAACGACACGTGGCACGTATTGCCGGCGTAAATATCCCGACCCATAAACGGGTCCCGATCGCCCTGACTTACATCACCGGAATTGGTAACACGACTGCCGAGGCCATCTGTGAAGCTGTTAAAATCGATGCAACCCGTCGCGTTAACGAGCTGTCGGATGCCGAGGTTCTGGCCATCCGCGAATACATCGATGCCAACCTGACTGTTGAAGGTGACCTGCGTCGCGAAGTTCAAATGAACATCAAGCGTCTGATGGACCTTGGCTGCTACCGCGGTCTGCGTCATCGCCGCAACCTTCCTGTACGCGGTCAGCGTACCCACACCAACGCTCGTACCCGCAAAGGCCCCGCAAAGGCCATTGCCGGTAAGAAGAAATAGGAGGGTTTGATCAATGGCACGCGATAAAACAAAAACGAAGCGCAAGGTCCGCAAGAACATTGCATCCGGTGTTGCACACGTTAATTCGTCATTCAACAACACCAAGATTCTGATTTCGGACGTTCAGGGCAATGCGATTGCATGGTCCTCGGCTGGCACAATGGGGTTCAAGGGGTCGCGTAAATCGACACCTTACGCCGCACAGATGGCTGCCGAAGATGCAGGCAAAAAAGCACAGGAACACGGTGTTAAAACGCTGGAAGTCGAAGTTCAGGGCCCCGGTTCGGGTCGTGAATCGGCACTGCGCGCTTTGGCGGCTCTGGGTCTGAACATCACGTCTATCCGTGACGTAACCCCGATTGCCCACAATGGCTGTCGGCCTCCTAAACGCCGCCGCGTTTAGTTATTATTACTACGCTCGGGCCGCCGGTTTTCGGTGGTCCGGGTTCGTCATTTTTTACCTCGGGCGTTTTCGGACTTGGGACATGATCCGAAAACTTGAATGGAGGCGACACACATGATCCACAAAAACTGGCAAGAACTGATTAAGCCAACGCAACTGGTGGTCACACCGGGCGCGAATCCTGCTACGCAGGCCACTGTTGTGGCTGAACCACTGGAGCGCGGTTTCGGTCTGACCATGGGCAATGCGCTGCGTCGCGTGCTGATGTCGAGCCTACAGGGCGCGGCCATCACCAGCGTTCAGATTGACAACGTATTGCACGAATTTTCGACCGTTGCAGGTGTGCGTGAAGACGTCACCGACATCGTTTTGAACCTGAAAGGCGTTGCCCTGTCGATGGAAGTCGAAGGGCCCAAGCGCCTGTCGATTTCGGCCAAAGGCCCGATGGTTGTCACCGCTGGCGACATCTCGGAAAGCGCCGGCATTGAAATCCTGAACAAGGACCACGTTATCTGTCAGCTTGACGATGGCGCCGATCTGTTCATGGAACTGACCGTCAACACCGGCAAAGGCTATGTCGCTGCCGATAAAAACCGCCCCGAAGATGCGCCCATCGGCCTGCTGCCGATCGATGCGATCTATTCGCCGGTTAAAAAGGTTGCCTATGACGTTCAGCCGACCCGCGAAGGTCAGGTTCTGGACTATGACAAACTGACGTTGAAACTGGAAACAGACGGTTCGATCACACCCGAAGATGCCGTGGCTTTTGCCGCACGTATCCTTCAGGACCAGCTGTCGATTTTCGTGAACTTCGACGAGCCAGAAGCCGCCAGCCGTCAGGAAGAAGACGATGGTCTGGAGTTCAACCCGCTGCTGCTGAAGAAAGTGGACGAGTTGGAACTGTCTGTCCGTTCGGCAAACTGCCTGAAGAACGACAACATCGTTTACATCGGTGATCTGATCCAGAAAACCGAAGCAGAAATGCTGCGCACCCCGAACTTTGGCCGCAAATCTTTGAACGAGATCAAAGAAGTGCTGTCGGGCATGGGTCTGCATCTGGGTATGGACGTCGAAGACTGGCCACCAGAGAACATCGAAGATCTGGCGAAGAAATTCGAAGACCAGTTCTAGGAATATGCGGAGCGGGCTTTGGTCCGCTCCGTTTCAATGCCCGCATATAGCGGGGAAAGCCGGGCAATACCGCCCCAAGGAGAGCCGCCCACACGCATGGGAGGCCAGACAAAGTATAAACCTGAAGAAGGACTAAAAAAATGCGCCACGCGAGAGGCTATCGTCGCCTGAACCGTACTCACGAACACCGTAAGGCATTGTTTGCCAACATGGCGGGTTCGTTGATTGAACATGAACAAATCAAAACCACCCTGCCCAAAGCCAAAGAGCTGCGCCGCATCGTGGAAAAACTGATCACACTGGGCAAGCGCGGCGATCTGCACGCCCGTCGTCAGGCCGCAAGCCGCCTGAAAGAAGATCAGTATGTCGCCAAACTGTTTGACGTGCTTGGCCCCCGTTACAAAGACCGCAACGGCGGTTATGTGCGCGTTTTGAAAGCCGGTTACCGTTATGGTGATATGGCGCCGATGGCGATCATCGAATTCGTTGACCGCAATGTTTCGGCCAAAGGTGCGGCGGACAAAGCGCGCCTTGCTGCTGAAGAAGCTGCTGCCGACGAATAATAGTCAGCAAATAATTGAATAAACAAAAGCCCCGCCAAACTGGCGGGGCTTTTTGATTAGTTTAACGCAGCGACACGCGCGTTGCGTTTATCCATAATTGAGTTTTCAATCTCGCCGATCAAGGTATTCAACTGTTCTTGACCGACAGGAGTGGCCCCTAAAAATTCCAGCAGGTCCGTACGGTCCCCGTCTGGAAGAGACATCAACTTGGCGAAAAGATCTGGATCTATAGTGTTCACGATAACCTTCTTCTTTTAATACGACTCATTAGGTATCAATTTAAGGTTGACGCCAATTGATTCAACTTGTCTAAAAGGACATGTTCGAAAAGACTGTGTTTGATCAAGAGTTGCGAAAATTGGGGGATTTGGCCCCAAAAGGTTACTTCGTTGGCCTGCATATTCGATTCACATCGGCTTTGATGTCTTTTCAAACGTATGATCCGGCCTGGACGGATCATTATACTGAAAACGGATATGTATTGCGCGATCCGATGACAGCCTGGGGTTTCTGCACCACAGGCTGGACCCGGTGGAGCAATCGAATCATCCCCGACCCTTTTGGCATCTTCAAAGAGGCAGCAAGGTTCGGGTTAACCTACGGGGCAACGATCTCTTGTGGGCCAATCCGTTCTAGGACAATTGTCAGTGTGGCGCGGGCAGATCGGGAATTTGAAGATGTCGAGATTGAAGAGGTGCAAGCCATCGCTCTTCGGCTTCATGATATGACCGAAGAGTAATGCCCGAAAGTTGGTGATGGGGTGATTGGGTGGCATATCATGGCGGTGTTGACGCGCCGCGATTCTCAGAGAGAAAAGGATATGCCACATGGAAGACGATACTATTTTGGAGTTTACCGATCCAGCCGGAATTTCACCTGATCCGCTGACGGATATCTTGCGCAAAGGCGCGCGGGATCTGTTGGCACAGGCGGTCGAGGCCGAGGTTTGTGATCTGATGGCGCAACACGCGCATTTGAGGGATTCGGCCGGTCGCCAGCGCCTTGTTCGCCACGGATACCTGCCGGAGCGCGAGGTGATGACGGGGATCGGCCCTGTCCCGGTGAATGTGCCTCGGGTGCGTGATCGTGGCACGGGGGCGGAGAAGATCAGGTTCACCTCGACGCTTCTGCCGCCGTATCTGCGCCGGGCAAAGTCGGTCGAGGAGTTGTTGCCCTGGCTCTATCTCAAAGGTATTTCCACGGGTGATTTCGGCGAAGCACTGGCGGCCCTTCTGGGGCCTGATGCGGGTGGTTTGACATCGAGCACGATTTCGCGCCTGAAGGCGGAGTGGTGGGCAGAATACGAGCGTTGGAACCGGCGTGACCTGTCGGCCAAACGCTATGTGTATTTCTGGGCCGACGGGGTTTATTTCAAGCCGCGCACGGATGCTGACAAGCAATGCATGCTGGTGATCATCGGCGCGGACGAGTGGGGTAACAAGGATGTTCTGGGCCTCGTGGACGGGTATCGAGAAAGCAGCCAGAGCTGGCGTGAACTGCTGCTGGACTTGCAACGTCGTGGCCTCAGAAAAGCCCCTGATCTGGCCGTTGGTGATGGCGCGCTCGGCTTCTGGAACGCCTTGCGGGAGGTGTTCGGTGAGACCCGGGAGCAGCGCTGCTGGGTGCATAAAACCGGCAACGTCCTGAATACCATGCCGAAGTCGCTGCAAGCCAAAGCCAAGGGCCATCTACAGGACATCTGGATGGCCGAGAACAAACGGGACGCCGAGGCCGCGTTCAATTTCTTCATCGAAGCCTATGGCGTGAAATACGAGCGTGCCGTGGGGAAGCTGACCAAGGACCGGGACGTGCTGCTGACCTTCTACGACTTCCCTGCCGAGCACTGGAAACACATCCGCACATCCAACCCCATCGAAAGCATATTTGCCACCGTGCGGCACCGAACGAAGAAGACCAAAGGCTGCCTCGGGCGCAAGACCGCCTTGGCAATGACCTTCCGCCTGATGATGTCGGCAAAGAAGAAATGGCGTAAACTCGACGGCGCATTCCGATTGCCGGAAATCATCGAAGGGGTTGAATTTAAGGACGGGATCAAGCAGGAAAAACATGCCGCCTGATTACTGCGTCACCAACTTTTGGGCATAGCTCATGACCGAACCGCCACACCGGCTTACAAAAGCACAGACTGAGGCGCTTAAATTAATTGCGGATGGTCACAGGCATGCAGCTGCGGCTGCATATTTAGGAAGGGGCTGACCCAGATAACCTAAAAAGAGGTTATGATGGGAAGCATGAGAAAGAGTCGCCTGAGCCACTACAAGCAAGACCGTCTTACGGAGCATTTTGTTTCGGGATAGACAGCACGAACAGCAGCCAGTTTGTGTGGTGTAAACCGCAAGACCGCAGCGTTTTATTTTCTACGCCTGCGCGAGATAATCGCCTATGAGCTGGAGGCGGAAAGCCAAGCTATGTTCGGCGGAGAAATAGAAGTGGACGAAAGCTACTTTGGCGGCAAACGCAAAGGTAAACGCGGGCGTGGTGCGGCAGGTAAAATTCCCGTTTTTGGTATATTAAAAAGGGGTGGGAAGGTTTACACCAAGATCATCCCGGACGCCAAATCCGCCACTCTGATCCCGATCATAGAGCGCAAAGTCGTGCCGGATTCCATCGTCTATTCCGATTGTTGGCGCGGTTATAATGTGCTGGATGTGTCAGACTTCCACCACTTTCGCATCAACCATTCCAAGCTCTTTGCAGACCGTCACAACCACATCAATGGCATCGAGAATTTCTGGAACCAAGCCAAGCGCCACATGCGCCGATTTAACGGTGTCCCCAAGGCCCAATTTGGGCTATATTTGAAGGAATGCGAGTGGCGTTTCAACAACAGTGACCCTTCAGCTCAGTTATTGCAGCTAAGACAATGGGTTAAGCGTTACTTGAAGTAGTTATCTGGGTCAGCCCCTTTAGGAATTTCGGAAAGTGCGCTCAAGGCTCGACTGACGTCTGCTCGTCAAAAGCTTATGGCCCGCACCACTGCCGAAGCCATTCAGCGTGCCAAGGACTATGGCCTGATCTGAATGACGATGCCTTCCGCAAGGTCCCAACCACTAACCTGCAGGAGGCTGCCATGCAGACCACTACACTTTCGTTCGAAAACATCCACCAAAACGGCGAATTATTCGCCAATATGTTCCGTGCCCGTCGCGAGTTGTTCATTGTTCAGAACAAATGGGACCTACCCGAAGCTATGGGAATGGAATACGACCAGTATGACACACCCGCGAGCCGCTGGGTGGTTGTTCACGACAAACTGGGCAAGGTTCTGGCGGGCAACCGCCTAACCCCGACCACCGCGCATTGCGGCATCTACAGCTATATGATTCGCGATGCTCAGCGCGGGTTGCTGGATACCATTCCCTCAAACCTGCTGTTTAATGAGGCCCCCGTTTCGGAGAATGTATGGGAAAGCTCGCGTTTGTTCGTGTCACATGATGTGCCGGCCCGCCTGCGTCGCCGTGTTCATGCACAGTTGGTGTTTGAACTGGCCAAAGCTGCCCGGAATCTTGGGGCGACCCAGTGTTTGACCCTGCTGAACGCCAATTGGCCACGTTGGGCCAAACGGGTTGGTGTGGATATGACGGCCATGGGACCGGTGATGGAGATCGACGGCATCAACAATCAGGTGGTTTCGATGAACTTTGCCTCGAACCTGCACTAGGAAACGGCCTTCCGTTTGTTCGGGAGGTCCATTTCGCTTTTCTCTTTGGGCGCGGAGGAATAGGTTTGCCATATGGTAGATTTATTCGACACCGCGCCCGAAGCACCGGAAATGGACGCCCAACGTCCGTTGGCCGACCGGTTGCGCCCGCGCACCCTGTCCGAAGTGATCGGACAGGAACAGGTGATCGGGCCGGATGCGCCATTGGGTATGATGCTGGCTGCGGGCAGCCTGTCGTCGCTTATCCTGTGGGGTCCTCCCGGTGTGGGCAAAACCACCATTGCGCGCCTTCTGGCGGATGAAACCGATCTTGCGTTTGTGCAGATTAGCGCCATTTTTACCGGTATTGCCGATCTGAAAAAAGTATTCGAATCCGCGAAAATCCGGCGGCAGAATGGCAAGGGCACCTTGCTGTTCGTTGACGAAATCCACCGTTTCAACAAGGCTCAGCAGGACGGATTCCTGCCGCATATGGAGGACGGCACCATCATTTTGGTCGGGGCTACGACTGAAAACCCCTCGTTTGAATTGAACTCTGCGCTGTTGTCGCGTTCGCAGGTGTTGGTGTTGAACCGCCTGACCTTGGCCGATCTAGAGCGGTTGGCACAGAGGGCGGAAAAAGAACTGGACCGTGGCTTGCCACTGACCGGTGAGGCCCGCGAGGCGTTATTGGAGATGGCTGACGGGGACGGGCGGGCCTTGCTGAACCTGATCGAACAGGTGATGGCGTGGAAGGGCGACAAAAAAATGGATGTCGATGCGCTGTCCACCCGCCTGATGCGCCGCGCGGCGATCTATGACAAAAGTGGTGACGAGCATTACAACCTGATTTCCGCCTTGCATAAATCGGTACGCGGGTCCGATCCTGACGCCGCGCTTTACTGGATGGCGCGGATGCTTACGGGGGGCGAAGACCCCCGCTATCTGGCGCGCCGGATCACACGCATGGCGGTCGAAGACATCGGTCTGGCTGACCCGCAAGCGCATGCTGTTTGCCTGCACGCATGGGAAACCTATGAACGGCTGGGCAGTCCCGAAGGCGAGCTGGCCTTGGCGCAGGCGGTGACCTATCTGGCGCTGGCCCCGAAATCGAATGCCGCATATGTGGCGTTTAAGGCGGCGATGGCGGCGGCCAAGAAAACCGGATCCGAGCCACCGCCCAAACATATCCTGAATGCGCCAACGTCGATGATGAAGGATCAGGGCTATGGTGATGGCTATGCCTATAATCACGACGCCGAAGACGGATTTTCCGGCCAGAACTATTTCCCCGACAGCATGAAGCACGGGGTTTACTATCAGCCCGTTGAGCGCGGGTTCGAGCGCGAGTTGAAAAAGCGGCTGGATTACTTTGCCAAACTGCGCGCCAAACGGCAGGGCGGTTGACAAATAGGCCCCGTGGCATGAAAGAACCTGCATGTCTTATATAACACTTCTTCAAGTCGCCCTTGGCGGCGCAATCGGTGCCAGCCTGCGCTATATGACCGGCGTTGGTACCATCCGTCTATTTGGTCCCGGTCTGCCTTGGGGGACGTTTGTGGTTAATGTGGTCGGGTCATTCATTATGGGCGTTGTCGTGGTGACGCTGGCCCACAAAGGAATGACGCGCCAGATGGCGCCGTTTCTGATGACAGGGATGCTGGGCGGGTTTACCACGTTTTCGGCGTTCTCGCTGGATGTGCTGACGATGTATGAACGCGGAGATACGACACAAGCGGCATTATATGCGGCGGCGTCTGTGTTCCTGTCGCTGGCGGCAATAATTTTAGGGCTTTATGCAGCAAGGACGTTTTGGTCATGAGTGGTGTTCAGAAAATTGAAGTGACTGATGATGATGGCGATCAGCGGCTGGACCGCTGGTTCCGCCGGATGTTTCCGCATATCGCACAGGGGCGGATCGAGAAGATGTGCCGCAAGGGCGATATCCGTGTGGATGGTGGCCGTGTAAAGGCCAGCACGCGCGTGCAGTCGGGGCAGGTGGTACGGGTGCCGCCATTGCCGGATCCGCATGAAATTACCGCGCGGGCCAAAACCTATGACATGATCAGCAATGCCGACGTTGAAATGATGCAGGACGCGGTTCTGTATCGTGACGATTACCTGATTGCGATCAACAAGCCACCGGGCCTGCCAACGCAGGGTGGCAGCAAGCAGACCCGCCATGTGGATATGCTGGCCGATGCCCTGCGCTTTGGCTATGACCAGAAACCGCGGCTGGTGCACCGGCTGGACAAGGATACCTCTGGCATCCTGCTGCTGGCCCGCACGCGGCAGGTGGCATCCACCTTGACCGAAGCATTCCGTTCCCGCGAGACCCGCAAGATTTACTGGGCCGCCGTTGCCGGTTGCCCAACACCCAAGATGGGTACAATCAAATACGGGCTGCTAAAGGCGGGCGGGCATGGCCACGAAAAGATGGTCTGCATCCATCCTGACGATGTGGCGCATACGGACGGGGCCAAACGCTCGACCACGGATTACATGGTGCTGGACAGTGCCGCCAAGCGGTGTGCGTGGGTCGCGCTGGTGCCGATTACGGGGCGCACGCACCAGTTACGGGCGCATATGGCCGAAATGGGCCACCCGATTATCGGTGATGGCAAATACGGTGGCTCGGGTCAGGAAAATCAGGGCGATGGCTGGGGCGCGCAATTGGGGGGCGAGATCAGCCGCAAAATGCATCTGCACGCCCGCAGCCTGTCGTTTCCACACCCTATGACCGGCAAGATGGTGAAAATTATCGCGCCGATGCCAGCCCATATGAAACAGACATGGGAAACCTTTGCATGGGATGAACGCGACGTGGCGGATGACCCGTTCGAGGAATTTCTATGAGCCAGCCGTTGCGTTTGGCGGTGTTCGACGTGGACGGCACACTGGTAGACAGCCAGCACCACATCGCTGCTGCGATGGCGCAGACCTATACGGCCGAGGGGATGGACGGCCCGCCGCTGGAACAGGTGCGCGGGATTATCGGTCTGTTACTGCCCCACGCGATGCGGCAGCTTTCGCCTGATCTGACAGATGTGCAATACGATGCGCTGGTAGAAGGCTATAAAGCGACTTTCAGAAATAAACGCGAGGCAGGGCAGAGTGCGCCGCTTTATGCGGGTGTCCGTGACCTGCTGGATAGGTTGGCGCAGGATGATCACCTGTTGCTGGGCGTTGCCACCGGCAAATCGCGGCGTGGGCTGGA
The DNA here is from genome assembly GCF_965277155.1 of Profundibacter sp. GTDB lineage: Bacteria > Pseudomonadota > Alphaproteobacteria > Rhodobacterales > Rhodobacteraceae > Profundibacter. The sequence goes on along the minus strand of NZ_CBDIBV010000013.1, from coordinate 1,027,290 downwards.
TGCCATGCTGCGGGTTCACGGGCTGGAAAAGATGTTCGTCACCGCACAGGTGGCGGATGATCACCCGTCCAAACCGCACCCATCGATGTTACATGCCACGCTGTCGGAAACGGGGGTTGCGGGACAACACGGGGTGATGATTGGGGACACCACGTTTGATATGGAAATGGGACGTGCCGCCGGTATGGTCAGTATCGGTGTGTCGTGGGGGTATCACGATGTGGGCCGCCTGCGCGCGGCAGGGGCTGCACATATTGTGGATGATACGGTGGCGCTGGCTGCGCTGCTGACGGAACTTTGGGGATAGAGCATGGCGGAATGGGCTGCAAAACGGTTTTGGGAAAAGGCAACGGTTGAAAATGTGGGCGATGGCTATCAGGTGCTGCTGGACGGGCGCAAATTGCGCACGCCGGTGAAAAGCGAACTGATCGTGCCCAGCCGCGAAATGGCCGAGGCGATTGCCGCCGAATGGGATGCGCAGGAAGAAAAGATTGACCCGATGACCATGCCTGTCACACGGTCGGCCAATGCGGCAATCGACAAAGTCGGCCCGATGCACGCCGAAGTCGCGGCGCTGGTGGCGGAATATGGCGACACCGACCTGCTGTGTTACCGCGCAGAATCGCCCAAAGGACTGGTCAAACGGCAAAGTGAAGCCTGGGATCCGTTGCTGGAATGGGCAGCCGGAACTTTGAACGCCCCGCTGAAAACAACCACGGGAATCGTGCATGTAAAACAGGATGCCGCCGTACTGGCAAGCCTTGCCGGACGGGTTTCGGACATGGACAAATTCAAGTTGGCCGCATTTCACGATCTGGTTGGCATGTCGGGATCGCTGATTATCGGTTTTGCCGTAATACACCGCTTCTTGCCGGTGCCCGAATTATGGCGTCGTTCAAGAATCGACGAGGACTGGCAAATCGAACAATGGGGCGAGGATGAAGAAGCGGCCACAACCGAAGCGGGAAAGCGGGGGGGGTTTGAACACGCGGCCCGATTCTATTTTATGGTTAATAATGGCTAATTTGGTTATAAATTTCGCAATTACCCCCTTGCCTTTTCGATTCATGCGAAAAAGCAGGTCCGATAAGGGCTTAATTCCGAAACCACCCTTGACGTTTTCTTAAATATTGGCCCAAACTAGTGCCCGTTGGGAAGGCACTGCCTTTCTACCGTATCGCTCTCGGTCCTTTCGGGCCGAATAAACCGTTCCATGAGGGACGGACTATCAGGAAGAGGTAAACATGAAAAAATCCGTATTTCTTGGCGCTCTGACAGTTGCCAGCCTTACAGCTGGGATTGCAGCTGCTGGCACACTTGATGACGTGAAAGCACGCGGCAAATTGAACTGTGGTGTGTCCACTGGTCTGGTTGGCTTTGCATCGCCAGATGCAAACGGCAAATGGGAAGGCTACGACGTTGCTGTATGTCGTGCCGTTGCAGCCGCCGTTCTGGGCGACAACACTGCTGTTGAATTCGTTCCGCTCAGCTCGAAAACACGCTTCACCGCGCTGGCTTCTGGCGAAGTTGATATGCTGGCTCGTAACACCACATGGACATTCTCGCGCGACGTTGACCTGAAGTTGGACTTCGTTGGCGTAAACTATTACGACGGCCAAGGCTTCATGGTTCCCAAAGCATTGGGTGTAACATCGGCCAAAGATCTGGACGGCGCAACTGTTTGTATTCAGACCGGTACAACAACCGAACTGAACTTGGCTGACTTCTTCCGCACAAACGGCATCTCTTACGAGCCCGTACCTGTGGAAAACAACGCTGAAGCACAGCAACAGTACCTGTCCGGTGCATGTGACACGCTGACAACAGACGCATCCGGTCTGGCTGCGACGCGCGCTGCATTCGAAAACCCCGGCGATCACATCATTTTGCCGGAAATCATTTCGAAAGAGCCTCTGGGTCCGCTGGTACGTCATGGCGACAACGAGTGGGGCGACACAGTTCGCTGGACTCTGAACGCGCTGATCTCGGCTGAAGAGCTGGGCATCACTTCGGCCAATATCGAAGAGCTGAGCAAAGGCACCAACAACCCTGAAATCAATCGTATCCTTGGTACAGAAGGCAACCTGGGCGAAATGCTGGGTCTGGACGCTGACTGGGCAAAACGTGCGATTGCATCCGAAGGTAACATTGGTGAAATCTTTGAAGCCAACATTGGTGAAAAGACACCAATCGGTCTGGCCCGTGGCCTGAACGCACAGTGGACCGAAGGCGGCCTGATTTACTCGCCTCCTTTCCGCTAGGATCCTAACGAGCTGGGCGCGGGTTTATCCCCGCGCCCTTTTCACATCTTAACTATTTTAATTAAAACACCTGAGCCGGGGCAGCGGGAAAAACCGCGCCATTAAAACAGGCCAGGGAGCATGGGGATGTCTCTTATGACAACACTGACCGACCCTCCGAAGGAGTCGTTCCGCCTATCTATGCTGCTCTATGATACCCGCTATCGTTCAACCACCATTCAGGTTGTGGCGTTGCTGGGGTTCATGTTGGGCGCAGCTTGGCTGATCAACAATGTTATCGTTAATCTGGCAGTCGCGGGGAAAACCTTCGACTATGGATTTCTCAAAGAATCCTCTGGATACGACATCAACCAGAAACTGATTGCCTATAATTCGCAGTCGTCGCATATGCGGGCGGCTGTTGTTGGCTTGATGAATACGCTGCTCGTGGCCGTTATGGGGTGTATTGCAGCCACCATAATAGGCGTGATCATAGGTGTTCTTCGCTTGTCCAAGAACTGGGTCATTTCCCGATTGGCGGCTGTTTACGTCGAAACCTTGCGCAATGTTCCTGTACTTTTGTGGATCGTTCTGATCATGGCCGCCACATCACACCAGTTGCCTGCCCCCAAAGATTTTCGCGGTGACAACCCTGCTGCAACGATGAAGGTTTTTGATAGCGTGGCAATTACAAACCGCGGTGTGTATTTGCCTGAACCGCTGTTTTCCAGAGGGTTGGGCGATCTGCCCGTATTCCCGGATAAAGAATCAAAAGCCTGTCAGGCCTTTTACAATCCAGATGGAACACCTGCGACGGCCAAATTGGCGAAATTCTGCGGCACCTTCCAGATCAGCATCGATCTGGTGGCAATTCTTGCCGTTCTGTTTGCCGGTCTGATTACCAGCAAACTGATCAAGACACGCGCGGACCAGATACAGAAAGATACGGGCATTCGCCCTGTTACATGGTATTCGCGATTGGCTGTTGTATTCCTGCCGACGCTGGTAGTTTTGTATATCCTTGGGTTTTATCTGGGATATCCTGAACTGAAGGGATTTAACTTCAAGGGCGGCATACACATGCGCTCGTCCCTGTTGGCGCTTTGGGTTGCTCTGTCACTCTATACGGCTGCGTTTATCGCTGAAATCGTGCGCGCCGGCATCATGGCAATTTCCAAAGGCCAGTCCGAAGCGGCTGCTGCACTTGGTTTGCGCCAAAACCGGATTATGAGTCTGGTTGTTCTGCCGCAAGCGCTGCGTGTTATCGTTCCGCCGTTGATTTCGCAATATCTAAACCTGACCAAAAACTCGTCACTGGCGATTGCGGTTGGCTATATGGATATCACCGGCACACTGGGGGGAATTACCCTGAACCAGACCGGTCGCGAGCTTGAAACTGTTTTACTACTGATGTTGGTCTATCTGATCATCTCGCTGACAGTTTCTTCGGTGATGAATTACTACAACGAACGCACAAAGCTGAAGGAGCGCTGATATGACTATGAATAGTACGCAATCATATGTGCGCTCGGAAATGCTTCCGGAAAAGGCGCCACCTGTAACCAACGTCGGGATTATCGGATGGATAAGGAAAAATCTGTTTGCCACTTGGCTGGATGCAATTTTGACACTAATGGCACTCTATATCGCCTATTCGGTTCTATCCTTCCTGATCCCCTGGGTTTTCGGAGGCTTCTGGAATGCGAATTCGCTGACTGAATGCCGCGCAAAAATCATCGAAGTTTACGGTGAATCCCAAAACCGTGCCTGTTGGGGTGTGATCCATGAACGCTTTTGGCAGTTGATGTACGGGTTCTATCCTGAATATCTCTATTGGCGTCCAAATCTGGCCCTGATCCTTCTCTTTGTAGGGTTAGCACCAATTCTGTTCGGCAATCTGCCCAAGAAGTTTCTGCTGGTGTCGGTTGCTGTTCCTTTCATCGCACCTTGGTTGTTGTGGGGGGGCTCTATCTGGGTACCTGTTACTGCGTTCCTTGGTTTCGTCGTTGGATATCTGGTGCACAAGTTTGTATCGGTTGCAATCAGCCCTCTACTTGGTCTGATCCTGGGTGTTCTGGCTGCAATTATCTGGTGGCTGTTCCTTATGGGGCCCGTCGGGGATTTCCTGCAAAGCATCATCCCGTTAGCAATTGAAAGTGTCGAAAGCCGGAAATTCGGTGGATTTATGCTTTCGATCCTGCTGGGGATTACAGGGATTACGCTTTCCTTCCCGCTGGGGATTGTTCTGGCGCTTGGGCGGCAGTCAAATCTGATCATCGTTAAATCGCTGTGTGTCGGGTTTATCGAGTTTATCCGCGGTGTGCCGCTGATCACTCTGTTGTTCGTGGCATCTGTGTTGTTGCAGTACTTCCTGCCCAAAGGCACCGAGTTTGACATCATTCTGCGGGTTATGATCATGGTCACCATTTTTGCCGCTGCCTATATGGCCGAGGTAATCCGTGGTGGTCTGGCTGCTCTGCCGAAAGGTCAATACGAGGCAGCCGATGCGCTGGGTCTTGATTACTGGCAGGCACAGCGTCTGATCATTATGCCGCAAGCATTGAAGATTTCGATCCCTGGTATCGTTTCAACCTTTATCGGGTTGTTCAAGGATACCACCCTGGTTTCGATCATTGCGATGGCTGACCCGATCCAGTGGGTGAAATTCATCCAGTCCGATTCCGATTGGAATGGCATCATTTGGGAACTCTACGGCTTTGTTGCCTTCGTGTTCTTTATCTTCTGCTTCTCCATGTCCCGCTATTCCATGTATCTGGAGCGCAAGCTTCAGACTGGTCATTAATTAAAGGAGTGACGTAAATGTCTGAATCCGCAACCGCACGCGCCCAGATGTCCATTTCGGACGAGGTGGCAATCGAAATCACCAATATGAACAAATGGTATGGTGCCTTTCACGTTCTGAAAGACATCAACCTGACGGTTCATCGCGGTGAACGGATCGTGGTTTGTGGCCCTTCGGGGTCGGGCAAATCCACATTGATCCGCTGCATCAACCGGCTTGAGGAACATCAGGAAGGGTCGATCATCGTTGACGGAACCGAGCTGTCCTCGGATCTGAAAAACATCGACAAGATCCGGTCCGAGGTTGGCATGTGCTTTCAGCACTTCAACCTGTTCCCGCATCTGACCATTCTGGAAAACTGCACATTGGCACCGATCTGGGTTCGCAAGACACCCAAGGCCGAAGCCGAAGCAACAGCGATGCATTTCCTTGAAAAGGTGAAGATCCCCGAGCAGGCCGACAAATACCCCGGTCAATTGTCCGGTGGTCAGCAACAACGTGTGGCGATTGCCCGCTCGCTGTGTATGAAGCCGCGTATCATGCTGTTTGACGAGCCGACATCGGCACTGGACCCCGAGATGATCAAAGAGGTTCTGGATACGATGATCGAGTTGGCCGAAGAAGGTATGACGATGATCTGTGTGACCCACGAAATGGGCTTTGCCCAAGCTGTGGCAAACCGCGTTATCTTTATGGACCAAGGGCAGATTGTGGAGCAGAACGAACCGAAAGAGTTCTTCAACAACCCGCAATCGGATCGCACAAAACTGTTCCTCAGCCAGATTCTGGGCCACTAGGAACAAGCAAACCAAACAAAAAGCCCCGTGCGAAATGCGCGGGGCTTTTTGCGTTATGGCAGTGGCGGGTTATGCCAACCCGTCCAGCGTTTTCTTCAGCTTCTCCATCATCTCGTCGATATGGGCTTTTTCGGAAATGAACATCGGTGACAGGATTCCGCAATCGCCGGTGAATTTCACATGCATCCCGTTCCAGAACAGATCAATCTGTGCCTGCGCACCTTTGCCAATCAATTCCACCCCCGCAGCCATACCGATGCCGCGGATGTCTTTGACCATCGGGTGATCCTTTAGCTGGTAAACCGAGTCCAGAAAATAGGGCGACATATCGGCGGCGCGGCCATACAGATCATCGTCCTCGTAAATCGACAGCGCGGCCAGACCGGCGGCACAGGCGGCAGGGTGGCCGGAATAGGTGTAGCCGTGGAAAAACTCGATCGCGCCTGGCGCGGATTTGTCGGAAATCACATCATGGATGTGATCGGTCGTAGCAACCGCACCCATCGGGATGGATCCATTGGTCAGCGCCTTGGCCATTGTCATGATGTCGGGCGTCACACCAAAGGCATCGGCAGCAAATTTTCCACCGATCCGGCCAAAGCCTGTGATCACCTCGTCAAACACCAGCAGGATTCCGTTTTCATCACAAATCTGTCGCAGCCGTTCCAGATAACCAACCGGCGGGGCAAGGATGCCGGTGGACCCTGCCACGGGTTCGACAAAACAGGCGGCAATGGTCTGCCCGCCAAATGTATCCACGGCGCGCTGTAAATCCTCGGCCAGTTCCACGCCGGTTTGCGGCTGGCCGCGCACCATCAACTCGTCCGCGTTCCATGTATGACGCATCATCACAATGTTGGGCATCACAGCCGGAAAGGACTTGCGATTGTTCACCAGCCCCGACAGCGACACGCCGCCGATGTTCACCCCGTGATAGGCCCGTTCGCGCGATACGAACCGAGTGCGATCATTGCCCATGGCCGAATGATAGGCCATCACCATTTTCAACGCGGTATCCACGGCCTCGGAGCCGGAATTGACGGAAAAGACGTGGTTGAAATCTTCGGGCAGCAGGCGCGACAGTTTTTCGGCCAGTGCAAAGCTTAGTGGATGAGACGACCCGAATGGCGAGACATAGGTTGTCATCTGCATTGCATCATGCACTGCTTCGATGATTTTCGGGTGACAATGGCCGGCGGGGCTGCAGAACAAACCGCTTGAGCCGTCAATCACGGTGCCGCCTTTGTGGTCAGTCATATAGACACCGCTGGCCTGTGTAATCAGGCGCGGGTTTTCCTTGAAACCCTTGTTGTCGGTAAACGGCATCCAGTATTCCGCGAGCGAATTTGTTTTCACGTCAAAAGCCATGATCGGGTCCTTATCGTCGAATTGTAATGGGGTGTGGCACGCGCTTGCGCCGAATTTCGGATTTGACATTAGGAGCAGGCTGTGAATTCCATAGGGCCAGTTGAAAACTGAATATAAGGCCAGATGAACCCGACATGCCGTTAGTTGAAGACACCTTTTTTCTGGACCCGAATTTTCAGGGCACCTTGCAAAGCCAGATCCAGCAGATTGTTGCCTCGGCCATTCTGGCGGGGCGTTTGCAGGCGGGGGAAAAGCTGCCATCATCGCGTAAGCTGGCGGAACATTTGGGAATTTCCCGGATCACGGTAACGCTGGCCTATCATGAACTGGTGGCGGATGATTACATCAAATCGGCCAACCGGTCGGGCTATTACGTATCCGAAACTGCGCCGATGGTGCCCTTGCCCGCGATCAAAGGCGAGATGCACAAGGACACAGTGGATTGGTCCAAAGCGGTGCAGCGCGATTTTACCGGCGGCAAGACGGTCAAGAAAAACTACAATTGGCGAAGTTATCCCTACCCGTTCATGTATGGGCAGCCGGACCCTGACCTGTTCAATCAGGCCAGTTGGCGGTTGTGCGCGATGCAGGCACTGGTGAAAAAGGAATTCGACAGTCTGACCTCGGATTACGCCGAACAGGATGACCCCGAGTTGATCAATTTCATCGCCCGACACACGCTGCCACGGCGCGGGATTCTGGCGCGGCCGGAACAGATACTGGTGACGGTCGGGGCGCAGAATGCGCTGTGGATGGCGGCGCAGATTTTGCTGAACGAGAGACGCGCCGCAGCCTATGAGAACCCCGGCTATCACGGTATCCGCGAGATTTTGCGCCATACAGGTTGCACCCAGTTTCCGGTGGAAATTGACGATCAGGGGCTGCCGCCGGATATACTGCCACCGGACATTAACGCGCTGTTCATCACGCCCAGCCACCAATGCCCGACAACCACCACCATGCCGATGGACCGGCGGCGCGAATTGCTGCGGCTGGCGAATGAGCGCAATTTTCTGATTGTCGAGGATGACTACGAATTCGAGATGAGTTTTCTGAAGGCCCCGTCGCCCGCGCTAAAATCACTGGATGAGGACGGGCGGGTTATCTATGTCGGCAGTTTTTCCAAGTCGTTATTCCCCGGTTTGCGGTTGGGTTATCTGGTTGGGTCCGAGCCGTTCATCGAGCAGGCGCGGGCGTTACGGTTAGCATCCTTGCGGCATCCGCCGGGGTATATGCAACGTACCACGGCGTATTTTTTGGGTCTGGGGCATTATGATGCGATGATCAAACGGATGCGCAGCGTTTACCAGAAAAGGCGGTTGGTAACAGCGCAGGCGCTGGAGAAAACCGAGATGAAAGTGGCCGGTCGTGCATCATTTGGCGGGTCGGGTTTCTGGGTTAAGGCACCCAAACGAGTCGATACCGAAGTGCTACGCCACAGGCTGGCCGATAACGGGGTTTTGATCGAGGCCGGAAACCCTTTTTTTGCCGGTGAGGATTCGCCACGGAATTTTTTCCGTTTGGCCTATTCGTCGATCTCGTCCGAACGGATTCCTGAAGGGATTCGTCGTATTTCCCAAGCAATTAAGGAGTATTAGGCGATATTTGCGATGGGTGCTATGATGTAATAATCAATCTGGGCGGGATTCATTCCGGCCTAAATTGCCCAAATCCAAAACTGGATATATGACGCGTTAAAACTGGACATATACGCATGTCCTATTGCTGTTAAACTATTTCTGTTTTGCGTGGCGTTTTTCGTTCTTGCCGCTGCGCTGTTACAAAAACGAGACGTAAAGTCCATAAATAGCAAAGAACGCGTTAGACTGTTAACCGAGGGTGTATCGAATTGATCCGCCCGTAATTCTCCGGGAGGGAGAAACTACATGACGAAAACCAACTCAACTTTCAATCGCCGTTCATTTTTGAAATCAGGCACGGCTGTCGGTGCTGCTGCACTGGCCACACCTGCTTTGGTTTCCAAGGCGCTTGCCTCGTCAGGTGAAATGACGCTGATGGACTGGTCGGATTACTGGCCCGAAGAAATGCTGGCCCAGTTCACATCCGAAACCGGTATTAAAGTGAACTACATCGGTATCGGTTCAAACGAAGAACTGATCAACAAGATGAAAGCATCGAACGGCGCCGGCGCTGACTTGATCGGTCCAACCAACAACCGGTCTTTGCAGTGGGGTCCACTGGATCTGGTGCAGCCCTTTGACATGAGCCGCATCAACATTGACGCTGCGAACCCAGCTATGGCCAAAATCGGTCCTGACGCATGGGACTTTGGCGGCAAAGGCAACACATGGATCCCGCACATCTGGGGTACAGAAGGCATGGCGTGGCGTGTTGACAAATGGGCACCCGCCGATGCATCCGGTGTACCGTCCTATGGCGAAATATGGGATGATGCCAATGCTGGCAAAACCATGATTCGCGCGCACTCGGGTATGCTGTGTGCCGGTCTGTTCATGGAAGCATCCGGTCAGATGGATCCTGGTTCGGTTTGGGCTGCATACGAGTCCGAAGAGAACATGCGCAAGACATGGGCCAAGATCACCGATTGGTGTATCGCCCGCAAAGGCAACCTGAAACTGATCTGGAACGACGCCGACAGCCAGAAGAACGGCCTGTTGAATGATGGTGTTGTTGTTGGTCAGACCTGGGATGGCCCGCCGCTGGCGCTGAAAACTGCTGGCGAGCCGGTAACCTATCAGGCACCTGCCGAAGGTGCGATGGCTTGGGTTGATGGCTTGGCAATGCCCAAGGGCGCCAAGAACATTGATCAGGTTTATGAACTGATCAAGTTCGCCTACAACCCCGAGAATGCCGGTAAGGCAATCGACAAGCATGGCTACAACTCTCCGATTCTGGGCGCTGACAAGTTTGCTTCTGCAAATTATGCCAAAAACTTCTCCGAGGCCTATCCTGGCGATGCGCTGGCAAACCTGAATGCATGGCCTGCCGAGGCCCCTTGGTATGCCAACATCCGCACCGAGTTTGTGAACAAGTTCCAAAGCTCGTAAGCGATATGAAAATCTTGTCCGGCTGCACTATGTGTGGCCGGGCACCTATTTTCAGGCTTGCGCCTGACATAAAGGGCCCGAAGTGGTCCAATTAATGAATTCAAAACGGGGATAATCACATGAGTTCTGGTGTAGCTGTTGATCTGGAAAATGTCTGGATCAAATTCGGAGATTTTGTCGCGGTTCGCGAGGCAAATGTTCACATCAACGGCGGTGAATTCTTCTCGTTCCTTGGTCCTTCGGGCTGCGGGAAAACCACCATCCTGCGTGCGGTCTCCGGCTTTCTCGAACCGTCCGACGGTCGCGTCATGATTGGTGGGAATGATATGGCGGGTATCGGTCCGAACAAACGCCCAACCGCGCTGATCTTTCAAAACCTAGCGCTGTTTCCATTGATGAAGGTCTGGGAAAACATTTCCTTTTCAATGGAAGTGACCGGTGCAAGCGCCAAAGAGCGCCGCAAGCGGGCGGACGAATTGCTGGACATGATCGCGCTGGACGGGCAGGGCGACAAGCTGCCAAGCGAATTGTCGGGCGGTCAGAAACAGCGTGTGGCGATTGCCCGTGCTTTGTGCGCCAACCCCGATGTTTTGTTGCTGGACGAGCCTTTGTCTGCGCTTGACCTGAAGCTGCGCCAGCACATGCGCACCGAGCTGCGGGAAATCCAGCAGCGGGTTGGCATTACCTTTATCTATATCACCCATGACCAGGGCGAGGCCTTGACCATGTCGGATAGTGTTGCGGTGATGAAAGCCGGTGTGATTGACCAGATCGACACGGGTCACAATGTTTACGACAATCCGTCAACCCCGTTTGTTGCCTCCTTTGTGGGCGAGAACAACGTGTTCCGCGGCACGATTAAATCCATAAGTGGCGAAGAAGCTATCATCAGCACCAACCGCTCTGGCGATTTGCTGGCGCGGGTTACCCCGACACAAGTGGGCAAACTGGGCGTTGGCGATGAGGCGATGATGTTCATCCGCCCCGAGGCGCTGGAGCTGGGTGTGGCGACCGGGAACGACAAAACCACAATATCCGCCAATGTGGTGAACGAAGAATTCGAGGGGAATTCCTTTAGCGTGTTCCTGGAAGGGGACGGCGGCAAGCTGATCAAAATGGCGGTTCCCAATGTCGGGCAGGACCATATTACGGGCAGGGGTGAAAATCTGTCGCTGCATTACGATGTGAATAACGCAGTGGTTATGCCTGCTGGCGAACTGGCGTCGGAATAGGGGCGCATCATGAAAAAGAAAATGATCTTTTCCGAGTTCTTCAGGAACAACGGTGTTGTGATGGGTAGCCTATTAATGGGGCTGGTCGGGTTCTGGCTGATCTTTCTGGTGATCCTGCCACAGCTTTCGATGCTCGACTATTCATTTAAATTCAACCTTCCTCCTGCCGATGTGGGCGGTCCAAAGGATGTCTACACACTTAGCAACTATCAGCATCTGATATACGGATCCGATGCGACGCATCAGACCTATAACACGGTTGATTTGATGGTGTTCGTGCGCACGATTATTGCCGCAATGGCTGTAACGATCTTCAATATCTTCCTATGTTATCCGCTGGCATACTTTCTGGGGCAATCCAAAGGTTCGGGGTTTGTCCGGCTGTTGGTTGTGCTGCTTATCATCCCTTACTGGATCAACGAAATCCTGCGCGCCTTTGCGCTGCGGATTATCTTTGGCGACAGCGGGTTGCTGAACGAAGCCCTGATGTTCCTGCATCTGACCAGAGAACCGATTGATTTTATCCGTCAGGATATCGCGCTTTATGCCGGTCTGGGCTATGCCTATATCCTGCTGATGCTGTTTCCGATGTATAACGTGATCGAAAGCCTGGACCGTAACCAGATCGAGGCAGCGCGCGATATGGGGGCAAGTTGGCCGCGTATCCACCGCCGGATCGTAATTCCACACGCCAAACCGGGCATTGTTTCAGGCGCCACAATGGTGTTTATGCTGTCCGCCGGTGCGCTGGCCGCGCCACAAATTCTGGGCGGGCCAAGCAGCCTGTGGTTTACCCAGCTGGTTTACCAGTGGTTCTTCCAGTCGCTTAACTGGCATCAGGGGGCGGCCTATGCGATTGTTCTGCTGGTTTCCACCATTATCATCGTTCTGACGGTGATGCGCATCTTCAAAGTGAATATGGGGGATATCGGCAAATGACCTCGAAATCCCTTATCCGCATCGCCTTTGGCGTCTATCTGATCATCTTCTTCAGCTACCTTCTGGGACCGCTGGTGGTGATGAGTCTGACCGCCTTCAACTCATCCGGCTTTCCGTCGGTTTCCCCATGGGCCTGTTTTACCTTTGAGTGGTTCAATGTGTTGTGGAATGACAGCGCCATCCGCGAAGGTATCTTTTATAGTGTGATTATCGGCCTTGGTACGGTTGCCCTGTCTGTTTCGATGGGCCTGGCCGCATCAATTGTGCTGACACAGGTTTGGGCGAAATTCAGATCCACATATTACACGCTGATCATCGCACCAATTCTGGTGCCCGGCGTTGTTCTGGGAATTTCCACACTGGTGTTTTGGGACCGGTTTGGCGCATTTCTGGGGGCCGGCGATGGATCGATGCTGGGTAAACTTTTCCACAACGGGATTTTTCTGACCATCCTTGGCCAGTCCTCGTTTATTGCATCTTATGCGATGCTGGTGTTCGTTGCCCGTCTGCAGCGGTTCGATCCCGGCCTGACCGAGGCTGCGTTGGACCTTGGGGCGACCCACACACAGGCGTTCCGCAAAATCCTGTTGCCGTTCATGCGGCCAGCGATCGCTTCGGCTTCCGTGCTGGCGTTTCTGGCCTCGTTCGAGAACTATAACACCACCACCTTTACCATTCTTGACTATAAAACTCTGACGGTAGTTCTGGCGCAAAAAGTGCGATTGGGGATCAACCCGTCAATTTCGGCTTTGGCGTTTATCATCATCACCCTGACGGTGTTCGCTGCTCTGGCATTCGAGGCCTACCGCCGCAATCAGGCACGCCAGGAAGCGGTAAAACAGGGCAAGGCCAAGGTGAAATCCGGTGGCATCCTGCCGTCCTTCATGACGGGCAATCCTGCGGCAATTGTATTTGTTCTGCTGGCCTTTGTGGCGATTGTCATGATTGGTACTGCCCAGAAATACAGCCCCGAAGAGTGCAAGATCCAGGTGCGCGAGGCTAAACAGGCCGAAATCCAGCGGCGCATCAAAGAGCTGCAAGAACAACGCCTGATCAAGTCGCAATCCGAAGCGCGCCAAGGGCCGGATATTTTTGGTGCACCTGAAGAAGACACCGGTGGCAAACCCAGTGGTGCTTTTGGTGGTGTGTTCGCTCCGGGCAACCTGTCTGATGATGCGGATACCGAAGAGCCTGAAGCGGAAAAACCTTCGGGTGGCAGTGGCGCCTTTGGTGGTGTATTTGCCCCGACCAATCTGGATAATGATGAAGGCAACTAAGCTAAGGGGTCACCGGTTGCGGTGACCCTGACCGCGAAGGGGGACGGGGATGCTTATTGCCCATATTAGCGATACGCATATTGCGGGCCCGGGTTTGAAAACCAACGGTATCGCACCAATGGCGGAAAATCTGGAACGTTGTGTGACGGCTATTAACGCACTGACAATGCGTCCAGATTTGGTTTTGTTGTCCGGTGATGTAACCAATGATCTCACCCGTGACGAGGCACAGCGCGCAGCCGAAATTCTGACCGGTTTGCACAGCCCGCTATATCTGGTTCCAGGCAATCATGATGACCGTGATGTGTTGTGGGATGTGTTTGGTGGCGGTGCCATTCCGGCTCGCGCGGACGGGTTTGTCAACTATGTGATAGATGGTCCCGACTTGCGTATCATTGCGTTGGATACGGTGGCGCAAGGGCAATCCGGCGGGGCATTTTGCAAAACTCGCGCGGCATGGCTACGGACCACACTGGCAGAGGGGGGTGATCAGCCCACCATCATTTTCATGCACCACCCGCCACTTAAATGCGGTGTACCGGAAACTGATCACGACGGATTTGACGGGGCGGATATGCTGGGCGCGATTGTGGCTGACTATCCCAACATTCAGCGCATCCTGTGTGGCCATATTCATCTGCTGACCCACGCCCGCTGGAACGGCACTGTGGTCACAACGGCCCCCAGCATGGGGATGCAGTTAACGCTGGATCTGACGCAGGCACGGCCATCTCGATTTTGCCTGACAGATCCAGGATATCTATTGCATCACTGGACACCGGAAAAAACGTTGATCACCCATGCGGTGGCGGTCCGTGATATGGATGGCCCTTACGAATTCCGACAGTATTAGATTGGATGCGCTCTATATCAGATCTTTTGGCACCACAAAGGCTTCGACCTGTCCTGAATTCGGGGTGATGTCCGCCCAGCTATCGGCGTCAAAACTGATTACGGTTGTGGCCGCTGATGGGTATTGGTGAAACTTTGGATGCTTGGGAGGTACGCTAACCAGTTCCTCAGCCAGCATGGCTGTGCCGGGATTGTGGGACAGCAGCATAGTTGATTGCGCGCGGCACCCTTGCAGGATGGTCATCATCCGTTGTGGCGAGGCCATATAAAGCGCCGAGGTGAATTGCACCTTGTCGGTATCAGCGCAGGCTGGTGCGATTTCTGCCCATGTTTGGGCGGTGCGCCGTGCTGTCGATGAAATTACGCTTTCAGGGCAATAGTCATGTTTTTTGAGCCATCCGCCAATCGCCTTGGCTGCCGCATATCCGCGCGGGTTTAACGGGCGGTCGTGATCATCAAGCGCCGGGTTGTCCCAACTGGATTTTGCGTGGCGGGTAAGGATTAAACGAAGGGTCATTACGGGTTAAATGCAGCCATATGAAATGCGGATTGTTCCGGCAGTCTGGCATAGTTGTGCCCTGCTGGGCAAGTGCGGCGCACTAAACAACCTGTTTCCATGCAATCGCGCCCGTTTGGGGTGTTTAGATAGGCTTCGCATGTGGATACATCATAGGTGTCAGACAACGCATCGACTGGACAAGCCG
This sequence comes from Profundibacter sp., assembly GCF_965277155.1. Lineage (GTDB taxonomy): Bacteria > Pseudomonadota > Alphaproteobacteria > Rhodobacterales > Rhodobacteraceae > Profundibacter. The sequence continues at coordinate 1,012,049 of NZ_CBDIBV010000013.1, read as the reverse complement.
CAAGGCAAGGGCGGGCATCACAGCTGTCACAGGTGTTCGGTCCGGTATGGGGCAGGGTGATTTTCACGGGAAGGGCAATGGCAGCGCGATAGGATATGAACAGGCCTGCGAGGTCATGTACCAGCATCCCGACGGGCGATACCCACGCCCGCCCGCTTTGGGCCCAATCCAGAAACGGCGCATAGGGCGGCCCGTTCGAGGGGAACAATGCAGTTGAATTCCGGGCTGTGGCCCATGGCGTGATGATACGTTTTGACCAGCGATCTAGCGGGTCGGGCAACCCGTCAGAAAATTCGGGCGAGGCTTTGAAGGTGCCCCAGAAACCCGGCTTATACGGGCCGATCAGCAACAGGGTTTTGCAGCCCTCTGGCGCCTGATCCTGCGGCGTGGGGTGGAAGGCCCCGAAGATATCCAGATGCTGCTCTTGCAACGAGGATTGCAGCTCTGTGTAACTCATTTTCGAAAGAACGTAAGCGCCAGTATCCAGGCAAGGTTGGACGGGCGATCATCCTGCCATTGCAATCCGATGGTCATATCATCGTGGCCCTTTTTCGGCTGTGCAATGTAAGTGCCAAACAACCGGTCCCAGATCGACAAGGCAAAGCCATAGTTGCTGTCGTGTTCCTCGCGAATGTCGGAATGATGCACGCGGTGCATGTCGGGGGTGACCAGAACCTTGCGCACAATCGCATCCAGTTTCAGCGGCAGTTTGATATTGGCGTGGTTGAACATCGCGGTGCCGTTCAGGATGATTTCAAACAGGATCACGGCAAAGGCGGATGGCCCAAGCAGGTAAACCAGCCCAACTTTCAGCAGCATCGACAGGGCGATTTCGACGGGGTGAAACCGGATGGCGGTGGTCACGTCTATGTCACGGTCTGCATGGTGAACGCGGTGCAGGCGCCACAGGATCGGGATTTTGTGGGTGATCAGATGTTGCAGCCAGATGGCAAAATCCAGCAGTAGAACTGTCAGCAGGGTTTCCAGCCAGAATGGCCAGTCCAGATGGTTGAACAATCCCCATCCAAGTCGCCCTGCATCAATCGCGGCCCCGACGGCCAGTAATGGCATGGCAATTGCCATAAGTTTCAGCGTCAGGGAATCGATGATGACAATCGCCCAATTTGTGAACCAGCGCCGCTGCCGTGTTTCAGTGCGGGGGCGGCGTGGGACGACAGTCTCGATAGCCGCAAAGATCAGGAACAGGGCGATAAAGATGCCCAGTCGGATTTGTGCTTCGTTTTCCATGACGTAAACCTAAACCGACACGCATCCGCGTTGTAAACCCCGCAGGGTGCACAATCGTGTCAGGTGGCGGGCCGTTCGGCACGGATCAACGACCCTGCACCGTGGTCGGTATAAAGTTCCAGCAAACAGGCATTCGGTGCGCGCCCGTCCAGAATAACCACCCCGCGAACACCACCATCAATCGCGGCCAGCGCGGTTTCGGTTTTCGGGATCATACCGCCCGCAATCACCCCGTCATCGGTCAGATTGCGGATTTGCTCAGGGGTCAGCTCTGTCAGCACCTCGCCACCTGCATCCTTGACGCCGGCGACATCGGTCAACAGCAACAAACGATCTGCCTTTAGCGCCGTCGCAATCGCGCCCGCCGCTGTATCGCCGTTGATGTTGAAGGTTTCCCCCTTGCGACCGGCCCCAAGCGGCGCAATCACTGGAATGGTATCGGCGGCAAACAGGGTATGCAGCACGCTGGGATCGACCTGCGTCGGGGTGCCGACAAAGCCAAGCGCCGGATTGGTCTGCTCGCAAGTGATCAGGCCCGCATCCTTGCCCGACAGGCCCACGGCCTTGCCACCCTGATCGTTGATCGCCTGCACAATACGTTTATTCACACGGCCCGACAGCACCATTTCCACAACTTCGACAGTGGCGGCATCGGTCACCCGTTTGCCATCGACAAAATCCGATTTGACGCCCAGCCGTTCCAGCATCTGGTTGATCATCGGCCCGCCGCCATGCACGATCACGGGGTTCACCCCGACCTGCTGCATCAGTACGATGTCACGGGCGAAACTATCCATTTCCTCATCATCGCCCATCGCATGACCGCCGAATTTCACAACGACAGTGGCCCCGCCATAGCGTTGCAACAACGGCAGCGCATGGGAAAGGGTGCGGGCGGTGGCAATCCAGTCACGGTTCATGGCGTCTTGTTTCTTCATCTGATTTATCCCTCGTTCCATACCGTGTTAATCGCTGGGCGCGGCTGTGCCAAGTGATTGTATTTCTTGGCTGCTGTGCATAGGTTCAAGGCAAGCAATGATCGGGGATCAAAATGGCCAAGAATGACAGACGCAAAACCATGCTGCTGACCGGTGCCAGCCGTGGCATCGGCCATGCAACCGTGCAATATTTCAGCGCCAAGGGCTGGCGGGTGATCACCTGTTCACGCCATCCGTTTCCGGAAAAATGCCCTTGGGGTGGTGGTCAGGAAAACCATGTGCAGATTGATCTGGCCGACCCGCGCAAAACCATCGAGGCAATTGAGGAAATCCGCACCAAACTGGATGGCAAGCTGGATGCGCTGGTGAACAACGCCGGTATTTCCCCAAAAGGACCGAATGGCGAGCGGTTGAACACGCTTGATACGGATCTGGCCACATGGGGCCATGTGTTCCATGTGAATTTCTTTGCCTCGGTTGTGCTCGCGCGTGGTCTAAAGGACGAATTGGCAGCGGCCAAAGGCTCGGTTGTGAATGTAACGTCGATTGCGGGCGTGCGGGTGCATCCGTTCGCAGGCGCGGCCTATGCCACCTCCAAGGCGGCGCTGGCGGCCCTGACGCGCGAAATGGCGCATGATTTCGGACCGTTAGGTGTTCGGGTAAACGCGATCGCACCGGGCGAGGTGGAAACAGCAATCCTTAGCCCCGGCACCGAGAAAATTGTCGACCAACTGCCGCTGCGCCGGCTGGGCCAGCCGGAAGAGGTGGCTGCGGCGATCTATTTCCTGTGTTCGGACGAATCGTCCTATATTTCCGGCACCGAACTGGAAGTGAACGGCGCACAGCACGTTTAGGAATTAAACCAGATCGGCGATGATACTGCGCAGGATCGGAATGCCTTCGCCCTTTTCGGACGACGTCAGCACCAGTTCGGGATAGGCCGCAGGGTGTTTGGAAATGGCTTTGCGCACCTGTTCCAGCACTTTTGTGCGGTCCTTGTCCTTGACCTTGTCCAGCTTGGTCATCACCACCTGAAAAGTCACCGCTGACCGGTCCAGCAGTTTCAGGATTTCCTCGTCCACGTCTTTCACCCCGTGACGAGCATCAATCAGCACAAAAGCGCGGCGCAGGGTTTGGCGACCCGACAGGTAATTCTTTAGCAGACGCTGCCATTTTTCCACCACCGGCAGCGGCGCATTGGCATAGCCATAGCCGGGTAGATCAACCAGATAGGGACCGTTCAGCGTGGTGAAATAGTTGATTTCCTGCGTGCGGCCCGGCGTGTTGGATGCCCGCGCCAGCCCCTTGCGGCCGGTCAGCGCATTGATCAGGGTGGATTTCCCCACGTTCGAGCGGCCCGCGAAACATACTTCCAGCCGGTCGGGGGGCGGCAGGCCATCCATGGCCACCACGCCTTTCAGAAATTCGGTATTGCCTGCAAACAGCTTGCGACCGCGCTCTTTGGCATCCGCATCGGGATCTTCGGCAATTGTAAATGGAATTTCCATCATAGCACCTCGATTTCATCACCAAGGGCGATTTGCCCGTCTTTGACAACTACACCATAAACCCCGAACTGTTTGTGGCCCCAATTATCCTGTAACGTGTCCAGCGTGGCGGCGTCGCGTTTGCCGGTATCAGGGTTAACCGTGGTAGCCATACAGCGGGTGATGCGTTCGCGAATCTCCAAAACAGCCCCGCCAATGCGCAGCTGTTTGCCGACCCAGTCGAATTCCTGCCATGGCTTTAGCCCGTCAAACCACAGATTGCCACGCCAGCGCAGTGGCGACAGGTCCGCACCCATCTTTTCACCCAGCGCACGGTTGGTTGCCAGATTGTTCAGGCTGATCGACGGGAAATCCGTGTCGGTCATACCACGGGCCTGCGCACGCACGATACGCGCCGATGGGGTGCGCTCAGGCGGCATGATCGGGCGCACCCAGTCGATAAAGACATCCGAATCCGTGTCGGGATTAAAGGTGATGTCGGGCAGGTCGGGGTGGGTCATGGTGATCTTCCCCGTTGCCTCGTCCAGTATGGCTTTTAGCGCCATCAATGACGGTGCCTTGGCCCCGCGCGAGAAATTCCCGCAAGGCACCCACTCGGACCCGTCCACCTGTGACAATTCATGCGCCACGGCCCAGGCACGATCCCACGGCAGGGTTTTGCCTGTCCACAGATCAACAGTTTGCAACGCCTCGACCCCGTGCGCCTTGATCGGGTGGCGCCAGATATGGGTCAGGTGGCTGGTCATTTATCATCCGGTTTCTTGCGCTTGAAACCGGCGATGATGTTACCAAACACATCCGGTTTGGCGCCTTGGCTGCGCATGATCATATACTGCTGGGTAAAGGTAATTGTGTTGTTGGTGATCCAGTACAGCACCAGACCCGAGGCAAACCGGCCCAACATGAACATAAACACCCATGGCATCCACGTCATGATCATTTTCTGGGTCGGGTCTGTTGGGGTCGGGTTCAGCTTTTGCTGCAGCCACATTGAAATGCCCAGCAGGATCGGCAACAGGCCTAGTGAAATGATGGAAAGGAATGAATCCGGACCGGGAGCTGCAAACGGGAGTAGGCCAAACAGATTCAGGATGGATGACGGATCAGGTGCCGACAGATCGCGAATCCAACCGATCCATGGCGCATGGCGCAATTCCAGCGTTACAAAGATAACTTTATAGAGCGAGAAAAAGATCGGGATCTGCATCAGGATCGGCAAACACCCTGCGGCAGGATTGACCTTTTCCTTCTTGTAAAGCGCCATCATTTCCTTTTGCTGGCGTTGTTTGTCATCACCACAGCGTTCTTTCAGGGCTTCCATTTCTGGCTGTAACGCCTTCATTTTTGCCATGGAAACATAGGATTTGTAGGCCAGTGGCAACAGCAATGCTTTCAGGATCACCGTCAGGGCGATAATGGCAAAGCCCATGTTCCCGATCAGGCCTTTCAGGGTGTGCAGCAACCAGAAGATCGGTTTGGTCAGGAAGAAAAACCAGCCCCAGTCGATCGAATCGACAAAACGGTCCACGCCTTCTTCGTTCTGGTACATGCGGATGGTTTCCCATTCCTTGGCACCAGCGAAAACGCGGGTTGTGATATCATTTGTTGCTCCGGGTTCGACCGTCTGGATCGGCATCCGGGTTTCGGCGGTGTAGATATCGCTGCCGGGAATGTACTTGGCGACCGAAGTGAAAGGCTGGCCGTTGGCGGGAATGATACTTGTCATCCAGTATTTGTCGGTAAAACCGATCCAGCCGTTCTCTTTTACGTCAATCAATTCGGCATTGGCGCCCTCGGTGGCGACAACATCCAGACCGGGGATCTTTTTGTATTTGATTTCCTGCAATTCGCCATCCGACATCCGCACGATACCTTCGTGCAGAATAAAGAACCCGCGTGTTTTGGGTTGGCCGTAACGCGCAACAATACTGTATGGGAACAGGCGGCGTGCGGTGGTGCCGGCGTTTTCTACCGACTGCTTGACCGAGAACATATAGTGGTCATCAACCGAGATCGTGCGGCGGAAAATCAGGCCGTCACCATTGTCCCAACGCAGGGTTACAGGTGTGGCGGGTGTCAGGGTATCACCGCTTTCCACGGTCCACATGGTGTCGGGGCCAGGTACAGAATCGGCGGGCATATCGCCGGTGCGACCCCAGCCATAGATGGTGTAATAGGGATTTTCGCCACCAAACGGGGTCAGCAAGGTGACAAGCGGGGAATCGGGATCAAGCGTTTCGCGATAGGCCTTGAGTTTCAGATCATCAATACGACCACCCATCAACGAGAACGAGCCACTCAGCTTGGGGGTATCGATTGTGACGCGCGGCGCTTTTTCCAGCGCCTCGGCGTGGGAACTGGTCGGCACAGCGGGGGCGGACTGGCTCGCCGAACCTGTCGTCGCCGCAGGAGGTGTGGCCACGCCAGTACCGTCGGCGGTTTGTACTGCATCAGGCGGCAGGGTCAGGTCAGGCTGGGGTGGCGGGGGCTGGAACCATATGCTCCAGACCAGCATTACCATGCCGCTGAGAAAAACTGCAAGAATGAGGTTCTTGTTCTGATCGTCCATGTGGGACACACCCTGTCACTGAAATTGGTCAAAGTGGTTCAACAGGGCGGGGGGCCAAAGGTCAAGCGGTTTTCCTGTTTTTCAAGGTGAAAACTACCCTATGCCGCGGCCGATTTTCGGGGTTTCAGCCAGTTTTTCACGATGTTTTTGCATCCAGTTCAGCGTATCGGCATAGGGCATAGGCCGCCCAAGGCCAAACCCCTGCACATGGGTGCAGCCCAATTGTGCCAGCATGGCGTGTTCTCCTGCGGTCTCCACCCCCTCACCAAGAGTTTTCAGATTCAACTGTTCCGCCATCGTCAAAATGGCTGAAACCATGCGCTGTTGTTCGGGATCCGTGTCGACTTTCGTCACAAACGAGCGGTCAATCTTGATCCGTTCCACGGCAAACCGGCGGATATTCGAGATCGAAGCATGTCCGGTGCCGAAATCGTCCAGATCAATAGCGCAGCCAAGGGTGGCCAGACCGGCAATGTTGCGGGTGATGACATCATCATCTGCCTCGGCAATTACGGTATCCAGAATTTCAACATTCAGACGGTTGGGGGCCAAGTCAAACCGGTCCAGTTCCCAGCGGATTTTATCAACAAGTTTAGGGTTGCGCAGTTCATGCTCTGAAAAATTCACCCCGACCTGCGGCACTTTGAACCCGGCTTTGTCCCATTTTTTCAAGCATGTAAGGGAATGGTAAAGGATCACTTCCCCCAGACGTTCGAACATGCCCGCCTGCTCGATTGCTGGTAAAAAATCGCCAGGAGAGATCATACCGCGTTCAGGGTGGTGCCAGCGTGCCATCGCCTCGAACCCCGAAACCTCGCCCGTGTCGGTCGAGATTTGCGGCTGGAACCACGGAATAATATGCCCGTCCTCAAGCGCCTGTGTTACATCCTGAATCAAGGCGTTTTGCGCCTTGGCCTTGTGCTGCATTTCAGGGGAATAGCCGCGAATGGTGCCAGGGCCATCTTCTTTGGCGTTGTTCAGGGCTTGCTCGGCGGCTTCCAGCATGGCCTCGCCAGTTATATCGGGCGCACGGGTGCTCAGGCAAAACCCGATCGAACAGGACACATAGACGGTGGTTGTGTCCAGACTGACCGGCTCGGAAACCGCTGATTGCAGCCGCGCCGAGATCTGGATTAGGGATTCCAGATCGGCCCGCCGCACCGGCGCAAGGGCAATGGCAAATTCGGCTCCGTCCAGACGTACGATCAGATCATTGTCCCGCAGAACACCGCGCAGCCTGTCGACAGTGCGGCGTAGGATATCATCGGCGGCCTTATGACCCAGCCGCGCCAATAGCATGGCATAGTCATCCAGCTCAACCACCATGCAAGCGGTTGTGCGCCCATTCGGACGGGCAATCTGCAAAATGTTGTCCAGCGTCTTTTCCAGCCGCGCCCGTTGCCCCAACCCGTTGGTTTCCGCCGGGGGATGCGCACCGCTTGCAAGTTCCTTTTGTCCGGCCAGCGCAACCACGGCTGGCAACAACAGGGCAAGGCCCAATAACGCCCCTTCGCCACCAATCCAGAAGCTGGCCAAAGTCAGGGCAGGCAGGAATGCCAATGCCTGTGGCCCATTGAAGATATTCAGGATGGTCCGGCGGGACAGGGCGTTGGAAAATCCGGCCAGTGGCGGCATTGCGGGGCATCCTTTTGCTGTGCGCGGCCAGGGCCACACAGGGTTCAGCAGGACGCTAAATCGCGAAGCCTATTGGAGTATTAACGCAGCACGGGAATTTGCTTAGAATTGTCTGTATCTGCCTTTGGATCACGCATTAATCCAGCAAAATCATATAGTTTCGGGTCCAGCAGATGACTGGGCCGCGCATTCATTAGGGCGCGGAACATCACCTGCCGCCGACCCGGTGCATTCTTTTCCCAGCCATCCAGAATCGCTTTGACCTGTTGGCGTTGTAACCCATCTTGCGAGCCACACAGATCGCAGGGGATAATGGGGTAGTTCATCGCCTTGGCGAATTTTTCGCAATCGGCCTCGGCCACATGGGCAAGGGGGCGATAGACGAACAGATCGCCCTCTTCGTTCAACAGTTTTGGTGGCATGGTGGCCAGCCGCCCGCCGTGAAACAGGTTCATAAAAAAGGTTTCCAGAATATCGTCGCGGTGATGCCCCAGCACGATGGCGGAACAACCTTCCTCGCGGGCGATACGATAGAGGTTGCCACGACGCAGGCGTGAACACAGGGAACAAAAGGTTCGCCCCTCGGGGATTTTGTCGGTGACGATGGAATAGGTGTCCTCGTATTCGATCCGGTGTGGGACCTGCATACGTTCCAGAAACTCGGGGATCACGGTGGCCGGAAAATTCGGCTGTCCCTGATCCAGATTGCAGGCGACCAGTTCAACAGGCAGCAAGCCGCGCCATTTCAATTCATACAGAACCGCCAGCAAGGTATAGCTATCCTTGCCGCCGGACAGGCAAACTAGCCAGCGCGCGCCGCGCTCGATCATGCCGTATTGCTCGATTGCCTCGCGGGTATAGCGCACGATGCGCTTGCGCAGTTTCTTGAACTCGGTGGTCGAAGGTGCGCCGTGGAATAGCGGGTGGATGTCATCAAGGGGGGCGTCGGACATGCGCTCAGGCCTGCTCATCATGGGAATGGTCGTGGTCGCAATCGGAGCCCTCGACCGGATCATAGCCACAGCCGCCCCACGGGTTACAGCGGCCAATGCGTTTGGCGGCCATCCAGCTGCCTTTGATCGCGCCGTGTTTTTCCAGCGCTTCCATTGCATAGGCGCTGCATGTGGGTTGATAGCGGCAGGAATTGCCGACCCACGGCGAAAACAGCAGCCGATACAGGCGCACCGGAACGGCAACGATATGGGCAAGCGGAGTCATTTGCGTTTCCCGTGGATTACTTTCAGCGCGTAGGCCAGATCGCCCACCAGATCTATATAGGGTCGATCCACCGTCGCACCAGCGCGGCCGATCAGCACATAGTCCCAGCCCGGCTGCCCCTTGGCGCAGAGCAATTCGCGGGCGATGGCGCGCAGGCGGCGTTTGGCACGGTTGCGTTTCACGGCATTGCCCACCTTTTTGGAACAGGTATAGCCAACGCGGATCAGATCGGGGCTGGCCTCGCCACTGGCACGTTTGCGCGCCTGCAGGATCAACCCTTTGGTCGCCTGCCGTTTTGCCCGCGCGGCCCGCAGGAAATCGGCGCGTTTGGTTAATGTCATCGGACATGCGAAAACCGCCGGTGGCCCGCGCGTGACCTCTGGCGTATTGCCTGTCACGGGTGCCTCCGGCGGTGTCATATCTATTCACCTGATAGCAGCGGGTATTAAGCGCTGAGTTTGGCACGACCCTTGGCACGACGTGCGTTCAGAATCTTGCGGCCTGCTTTGGTGGCCATACGCGCACGAAAACCGTGGCGGTGTTTGCGAACCAAGTTCGATGGTTGGAATGTGCGTTTCATCGCCCGTCTCCGTCTGGTTTGGACCTGCACCCGAAAAGGATTCGTAGGTCATATGTGTTCGAAGCCCGTGATTTAGGCGCTTGGTCAGGGTAAGTCAATTCATCATTCGCGCCAAAAGTGCAACATTCGGGGGAAATTGCCGGTTGATATGTTTCAAAACCGCCCCGAACCCCTGTTCAAAGTGAAACATCCCATCACCGGTGATCAAGGCGGCGTGATCGGGGTATGCCTGCGCGCCAATCATAGGCATGTTGTTGGTGCGGGGTGCAAGAACGGACAAAGGCAAGATGAGCGACATGACAGAGACACGGAAAAGCGGGCTGGTGCGATATCTGCCGCTGATCGCGATTTTCACGGCGGCGGTGATCGGGGCCTTTACCCTGCGTGATTACCTGTCGTTCTAGGCGCTGCGCGATAATCGCGAGGCGCTGATTGCCTTTCGGGATAACAACTACCTGCTGACGGTGCTGGTGTTCATCGCCGCCTATACCGCGATTGTCACCTTTTCATTGCCGGGGGCAGCGATTGCCTCGATTACCGGCGGGTTCCTGTTTGCCACTTTCCCTGGTGCGCTGTTCAACATCGCTGCCGCTACGATGGGCGCGACGCTGATCTTTCTGGCGGCCCGCTGGGGCATGGGTGAAAAACTGGCAGCCAAGATGGAAGCATCCGACGGGGCGGTGAAAAAGATCAAAGACGGGATTGATGAAAACCAGTGGTCGATGCTGTTTCTGATCCGTTTGGTCCCTGCTGTGCCATTCTTTGTTGCCAATCTGGTGCCCGCGATGGTGGGTGTGCCGATGCACCGTTTCGTGATTTCCACCTTTCTGGGGATCATTCCGGGCGCGGTGGTTTACACATCGGTCGGCGCTGGCCTTGGCGATGTGTTTGCCCGTGGTGAAACTCCGAACCTTGGCATTATATTCGAGCCACAGATATTGCTCCCCATCCTTGGCTTGTGCGCGCTGGCCGCATTACCGATGGTGCTGAAACTGTTTAAGAAATAGGACATTCCCCCATGAACAAGATCAAAACAGACATCTGCATCATCGGTGCAGGATCAGGCGGGTTGTCGATTGCCGCCGGTGCGGTGCAGATGGGCGCCAAAGTGGTGCTGTTGGAAGGGCACAAGATGGGCGGCGATTGCCTGAACTACGGCTGCGTGCCCTCAAAGGCGCTGCTGGCGGCGGGCAAGATGGGGTTGGCATTCGGCAAGGCCAAGGACCATGTGCAAAGCGCGATTGACACCATCGCCCCGCATGACAGCGTCGAGCGGTTCGAGGGGCTGGGGGTGCAGGTTATCACCGAATACGGTCATTTCATTTCCCCGACTGAGGTGCAGGCGGGCGACACTGTAATCACCGCGCGCCGTTTTGTGATCGCCACTGGCTCGTCCCCCTTTGTGCCGCCAATTCCGGGGCTGGATACGGTGCCATATGACACCAACGAAACGATTTTCGAAAACCGCATGAAACCAAAGCACCTGCTGGTGGTTGGTGGTGGTCCAATCGGTATGGAAATGGCGCAGGCGCACCGGCGGCTGGGCTGCGAGGTAACCGTGATCGAAGGCATGAAGGCGCTGGGCAAGGATGATCCGGAATTGGCCGCAATTGTGCTGGAAAACCTGCGGGTCGAGGGCATCGAGATTGCCGAAGACGCGATGGCCAAGGAGGTTCGCGGCAAGAAGGGGGCGATTGAAATCGAGGTGCAGGACGGACGGGTGTTCAAGGGCAGCCATCTGTTGATGGCGGTTGGGCGCAAACCGAATATTGATCGGCTGAATCTGGAGGTGGCAGGCGTTGAGCATGATCGCACAGGCGTCAAAGTGGGCACCAACCTGCGCAGCACCAACCGGCGGGTCTATGCGGTGGGCGATGTGGCCGGCGGGTTGCAATTTACCCATGTGGCCGGATACCACGCCGGTGTGGTGATCAAATCCATGCTGTTCGGCCTGCCCTCCAAGGCAAAAACCGCACATATCCCCTGGGCCACCTATACGGACCCCGAACTGGCGCAGGTCGGCCTGACCGAAGCGCAAGCGCGCGAACAACATGGCGGCAAGCTGGAAGTGATCCGGTTCGATTTCGCGGGCAATGACCGCCTGATTGCCGAGGGCAAGGCCAAGGGGTTGATCAAACTGATGGTGGCCAAGGGGCGGCCTGTGGGGGTCTCGATTGCAGGCCCGTTAGCGGGCGAGTTGATCGGGTTCTGGGCGATGGCGCTGGCCAACAACCTGAAGATGGGCCAGATCGCCGCGACGGTTTTGCCCTATCCCACAGTGAACGAGGTTAACAAACGCGCGGCTGGTGCCTATTTTACCCCCAGACTGTTTGAAAACGCCAATGTCAAACGCGTGGTTGGCTTTGTTCAGCGGTTCCTGCCATGATCGGGCATTGAAAGGGTTGATATGTTTATGAATTCGCTTTCTGGCCGGTTTCTGGTGCTGACGACGGTGTTCGTCATGCTGGCCGAGGTGTTGATCTTCGTCCCCTCCGTTGCGCGGTTCCGCGAGGATTACCTGCTGTTGCGTCTTGAGAAATCGCAGATTGCCGCGTTGGCGCTGTTGGCGGATGATATGATCGACAATGATCTGGAAAGCGAACTGTTGAAAAATGCCGGCGTGTATAATGTGGTGCTGCGCCGCGATGAAATGCGCCAACTGATGTTATCATCCCCCCTCCCGGATATGATCTCTGACACCTACGACCTGCGCAGCTCCACCCCGTATGAATTGATCCGTGACGCTGTGCTGCGCCTTCTGGACACCGAGGATCGCGTGATCCGCGTGATTGGCGAGCCGGTGCGCGGGGCTGGGTTGTTGATCGAGGTGACCATGCCCACGATGCCCCTGCGCGATGCAATGGTGGACTACGGTTTGCGGATTTTGCTGCTGTCGGCGGTGATTTCCGTGATCACGGCGGTGTTGCTGTTTCTGGCCGTGCGGGGGTTCCTGTTAAAACCGATCCACCGTGTTATCCGGCACATCAAATCCTACGCCGAAGCCCCCGAAGACGCCCGCCGCATCATCGAGCCAAACGCCAGCGTTCTGGAGCTGCGCGAAGCCGAAGAGGCGCTGCAATCCATGCAAACCCAGCTAACCGGATCGCTAAAGCAAAAAGAACACCTGGCCCAGATGGGCGGTGCGGTGGCCAAGATCAGTCACGATTTGCGCAATATCCTGACCACGACGCAATTGTTCGTCGACCGGATGGAAGGCAGCAATGACCCGATGGTGCAACGCGCCGCGCCCAAACTGGTGGCCTCCATGTCGCGCGCCGTAAACCTGTGCGAAAGCACGCTGGCCTTTGGTAAAGCCGAAGAATCCGCCCCGGCCCTGACCCGTGTGCCGCTGGTGGGCATCGTCAACGATGTGATCGACGGCGAGCGTCTGGCGGCCGGTGACAGCGACATCAGCTATAGCGAGGACATACCGGCAGGGCTGACACTGCGGGCGGATCCTGAACAGCTTTATCGTGTGGTTTCCAACATCGTGCGCAATGCACGTCAGGCGATTGTCGCAACCGGTAAGGAAGGTGAAATCAACATCCGCGCCCGCGAGGACGAGGATAACTGGATCATCACCATCACCGACACCGGCCCGGGCCTGCCCCCCAAGGCGCGCGAACATCTGTTCACGCCGTTTCAGGGCGGGGTGCGTAAGGGGGGCACGGGGCTGGGCCTGTCGATTGCCGCCGAACTGGTGCGCGGTCATGGCGGGCGGCTGGACCTGAAGCGCACGGATGATACCGGAACACAGTTTGAAATCTGCCTGCCCAAGGGCGAAATCGATTTAGATACACTTTCAGTGTGAATAGCGCTTGCAAACCATCGCAAGGGTCGCTAAATCCGCACTGGTTATGCACCCGTAGCTCAGCTGGATAGAGTACCTGACTACGAATCAGGGGGTCGCACGTTCGAATCGTGCCGGGTGCACCATTACCCTTTCATACAAAACACCAAGCATGTTTGACTTATTGCATCACAACTTTGAACTGACGGAATGATTGGGCCAAGAGCGGTTACTGGATCAAACCGCCGCAAAGCGCTGGCCCTGCAGTCACCTCCATTGTTGGGTCCGTATGAATTTCCCAAATAGCTTACGCTACAGGCTCATCGAACGGCGAAACAGTGCAAGGCTGGCGGCAAAGAACGTCGCCCCCAGACCGGCCATCAGCGCCAGTTGCGGCCAGACGGTATCAATGCCCGCCCCGCGGAACACCACCGCCTTGGCGAAGGCCAGAAAGTGGCGCGAAGGCAGGATATTGGTCAGTTTGCGCACAACATCGGGTTGGCTTTCGATCGCGCCCATGCCGCCGGACAGCATGATGATCGGGATGATCACCATGATTACCAGCAGCGCGAATTGCGCCATGCTGCGGGCCAGTGTGCCCATCAACATGCCAATCGCCGCCGCCGCCGCCAGATAAGTCGCCGTGCCAAACAGCAACAGCGGGATTGAACCCGTGACCGGCACCTTCAACAGCCCCTGCACCACGAACATCAGCGACAGGGTAAAGGCCACAAGCACCACCACGATATTGGCTGTCACCTTGGATAGGGCAATTTCAATCGGGGTCAGGGGCATCACCATCAGGTGTTCAATCGTGCCCATTTCCCGTTCCCGCAGCATGGCCGCACCGGTCAGGGCGATGGTCAGTAGCGATAGCTGATTCAACAGGGATGACACCGATTTGAACCAGACCGGATTGGCGTTCGGGTTAAAGGCTTGGCGAAGTTCCAGCGTGATCGGAGGCTCGGGCCCCAATGGGGTGCCTGTCAGAAAGGCGCGGGATTCGGCTTGCAGGATGTTGGCGATGTAATCGGTGCCCAATTGGGCTTGGGACACGGCGGTGGCGTCCACCTCGAGCTGCACCACGGGGGACAGGCCCGCGATCACATCGGCCTCGAAATTTGGCGGAAAGCCCAGCACGAACATAATCCGTCCGGCGTCCATTTCCGGTGTAACCTGATCGGGGGTGATCATCACCGGCAGTTGGAACCACGGCGGCCCCAAGGCCCCGGCCAGATGGCGGGTCAGGGTTGAATTGTCCTCGTCCAGAATGGCGATTGCCGCATTATAAACGGTATCTCCCGCGCCGCTGGCCTCAAGCAACACTGCAACCACAAAGGACCACATGATCAGGATCACCATCACCGGATCACCCAGCACGCTTTTTAGCTCTTTGCCCGAAAGCCAGAAAATATTTGTCAGCCGCCGCATGATCATTTCTCCTGTTTGCGCAGGGCCAGCACAGCGATGCCGGTCAGGATGGGGCCAAACAGCGCTAGCCGCGCGATGTGGCCCGACAGTTCCGCCAGCCCCAGACCCTTGGTGAACACGCCCACACTGACGCCCATATACCATGTGGTCGGCCACAGGGTGCCCATGATATGCGCAGCCCCCTCAAGCGACGAAACGGGGGTGATCATGCCGGAAAACTGCAAGGTGGGCATGACCGAAAGGATAGCGGCGGCGAAGACGGCAGTGACCTGTGTTTTGGCCAGAGTGGATATGATTAGCCCGTATCCTGTAGCCGCCACCGCATAGAGCAGCGCGCCGAATACCAGCGCCATCGGATCCCCGCGCAGGGGCACGCCCAGCACCGTGACCACCAGCGCGGTCATGATGGCAAAATTCAGCAGGGTGATGGCGATATAGACCAGCTGTTTGCCAACTAGAAATTCGATCCGGCTGGTGGGGGTGACATAGAAATTGGTGATGGTGCCGATTTCCTTTTCCCGCGCCACGCTGACCGCCATCAGGATGGCGGGAAACAGCAACAACAACAGCGGCGGGATGGATGGGCCGATGGCCGGCAGGCTCTCCATTGCCGGATTATAGCGGAATCGCGGCACCAGTTGGGCTGGCAATTTTGCGTCAGGGCTGCGCGGCACAGCGATCACATCCAGCGCCAGCGCACCGTCGTATCCCTGAGCCAGAACATGGCCATGCGCCCCGCTGACGTAACTTTCCACCGTGCCAGCCCGCTGGGTATCGGTGCCGTCGATCCGCGCCGAAACCTGCGCGGTTTCCCCGCGTCGCAGGCTGCGGCCGAAATCGGGCGGGATTTGCAGCGCCAGTGCCAGTTCCCCGCTTTTCATGCGTTGGCCCAGCTCGTCAGCACTATAGATCGGGGCATGTTTTTCAAACCAGCCGGTGTCGCCAAAGGTGGACAGATAGGCGCGGCTTTCGGGGGTCTGGTCCAGATCATAGACCGCATAGGGAATGCTGCGCACCTCTTGCGAGATTCCGAACGACATGATCAGCAACAGGATGGCACTGCCGATAAAGGAAAAGGCCAGCCGCACCGGATCGCGCCGCACCTGCATCGCCTCGCGCGAGGTATAGGCCAGCAGGCGGCGCAGGCTAAAGCCGCTTTCGGGGGCTTTGTTTTCGCTATCCTCGGCGCTGTTCAGCAGGCCTTCGTCGCTGGTGTCTTCGGGTGGCAGAACGTCTGTGATATAGGCGATGAACGCCTCTTCCAGATTATCGGCACCGCGTTTTTCGATCAGTTTTTGCGGCTCGTCCGTGACCAGAACCTGACCCGCGTGCATCAGGGAAATACGGTCACAACGCATGCCTTCGTCCATAAAGTGGGTCGAGATAAAGATCGTCACCCCGTCGCGCCGCGCCAGTTCCAGCAGCAGATCCCAAAAGGCATCGCGCGCTTGCGGGTCCACGCCCGAGGTGGGTTCGTCCAAAATCAGGATCTCAGGCTCGTGAATCACCGCCACGGCCAGCGACAGGCGCTGGCGCAGGCCCAGCGGTAGTTCGGATGCCCGTTGATCCATATAGGGCCCCAGCCCGAACCGCGGCACCAGTTCATCCATGCGCCGTTTGGTTTTCGCTGCGCCCAGATGGAACAGACGCGCGTGCAGCACCAGATTTTCGCGTACCGTCAGTTCGCCATACAGGGAAAAGGATTGCGACATAAAGCCGACGCGGTTGCGGGTGCTGATGTCCTGCGCATCGACTGGATTGCCGAAAATCCATGCTTCGCCATCCGAGGCGGGCAGCAGGCCGGTCAGCATTTTCATCGTGGTGGTTTTGCCGCAGCCGTTCGAGCCGAGAAAGCCAAAGATTTCGCCCTTGGCAATGTCGAAACTGACGTTGTCAACGGCGGTAAAATCGCCAAAGCGGCGGGTTAGGTTGCGGGCGCGGATGGCGGGTTCTGCACCGGCAGGCAGGGGGGTGGCAGCAGGCGGGGCAACGGCGGGTTTGGCGGCCTCGTCTTGTGGCTCATCCCCGGTCAGCAGGGACACATAGGCGGCCTCGACCGTGTCGGTGCCGGTTTGCGCCATCAGATCGGCGGGGCTGGCCTGTGCCAGCACGCGGCCCTCGTTCATCGCAAACAGATGGTCGAACAATGCGGCTTCTTCCATATATGCGGTGGACACCAGCACGCTCATTTGCGGACGGTCGGCGCGGATGTTGTCGATCAGATCCCAGAACTGTCGGCGCGACAGCGGATCAACGCCGGTGGTGGGTTCATCCAGCAGCAGGAAATCGGGATCATGGATCAGCGCGGCACACAGGCCCACCTTTTGTTTCATCCCGCCCGACAGTTTGCCGGCGGGACGGTCAAGGAACGGATGAAGGCCCGTTGCGCGGGTTAGACGAGTGATGCGGGATTTGCGTTCAGCTGCGTCCAGACCGAAAAGTTTTCCAAAGAATTCAAGATTTTCCAGCAGGCTGAGATCGTGATACAGGTTGCGCCCCAACCCTTGCGGCATAAAGGCCAGCCGGCGGCCGATCTGTGTGCGATGGCGGGCATTGGACATATCCCCGCCCAGCGTTTCAATCGCACCGCTTTGCAGCCGCTTGGCGCCGGCCACAAGTCCCATCAGGGTGGATTTCCCCACCCCGTCCGGCCCCAGCAAGCCAACCATTTTACCGGCGGGCAGAGTCAGGGTGACGTCCTGCAACGCCATCACCTTGCCATAGGCGTGACTGACCGATGTCAGCTTTGCCGCGGCTTGCGACTGGGTCGGGGCTTGGGTCAATTGCTTGTGCCTCCGGCAGCCGGATCAGGCAGTTCGCTCATCAATGGCGGGGTAAGCCCTTCGGGCCAGTCGGGCAGACCGGCCTTGGAGGCAAGCCGCACCCACGCCACGCCACGCACGCCGGTTTTCACACGGTCGATCTGGTTTTGAACCAGTTCGGGCGGGATGCGCACACGGATGCGGAACATCAGGCTTTCGCGTTCTGCCAGCGTTTCCACCTGTTTCGGGGTGAACTGCGCCTGCGGGGCGACAAAAGTCACCACGGCAGGAATTGAAACGTCGGGCATGACATCCACCACAATCCGCGCCTGATCCCCCAGTTTAAGGCGGACCGCGGCACTCGCGGGCAGGAAGAATTCCATATAGACATCTTCCAGACTAACCAGCGTCAGCACCTTGCCACCACTGCCCACCACTTCGTCCGGCTGGGCCAGACGATACAGAACACGGCCAACAGCGGGGGCATAAAGCGTGCTGTCGGCAATCTGGGTTTCGATCTGTTGCAATGCGGCCTTTTCAGCGTCCACAGCACGTTTCTGGGCCTCGACACCGGCCTTGGCGGCGGCCAGACCGGCCTCGGACAGTTGGGCCTCGGTGCGTTTGATGTCCAGCGCTTCTTGTGAAACCACACCCTTGCGGTTCAACTCTTCGGACCGCTTCACCTCGCTTTTGGCAAGGGCCAGCTTGGCTTCGGCTTGCGAAACGCCTGCCTCGGCCACGGCCACAGCGGCTTGGGCGCTGGCAACAGCTGCCAACGAACGCAACCGCTGCGCTTCCAGTTCGGCAGTGTCCATTATCGCAAGTAAATCACTGGGTTTTACCATGTCGCCTTCGCGCACATTGATGGTTTTGACCCGTCCGGGCAGGCGGGCGGACACGTCGATCAGATCGGCCTCGATCCGGCCATTGCCGCGGGCGAACCCTTCGGGGGGTAGATCACTCGGGGCCAGCAGCACCTTCCAGGCGGCATAGCCCATGAACGCCGCAATCACGGCGAGGACCAGAAAGACGGAAAATTTGCGGGTCATGGTGTTACTCCTTGGGGCGTGTTGCTTTGGGGGCGGGTCATCATTTTGGCGGCTTCCCCTGATAGAAATCGTGCAGAACCTGAACGGCCTGTTCGGCGCTTTCGACGAAAGCGAACAGATCGCGGTCTTCGGGTGCTATCACCCCTTCGGAAATCAAAAAGTCGAAATCAACCGCCCGTTGCCAGAATTCCGCACCAAACAGCACCACCGGCACACGCTGCATCTTGCGGGTCTGGATCAGGGTCAGGGCCTCGAACAATTCGTCAAAAGTGCCAAAGCCGCCGGGAAAGGCGACAAGCGCCTTGGCCCGCATCAGGAAATGCATCTTGCGGATGGCGAAATAGTGGAACCGGAACGCCAAATCGGGGGTGATGAACGGGTTTGGCTTTTGTTCACGGGGCAGGGTGATGTTCAGCCCGATTGATCGCGCCTCGGCCTCGTAGGCGCCAAGGTTGGCGGCCTCCATAATGCCGGGGCCGCCGCCGGTGATCACCACGAAATCGCGCCGTTTTTCCTGCTGGAACCGTTTGGAAACCAGCGTGGCAAATTCGCGGGCCTGCTCATAATACCCGGCCTGACGGTGTTGGCGGATGGCCACGTTCAGCGTGTTTTTCTTTGTAGGATTGTCGGGATCCGCAGCACTGGATTGCTCGGCCTGCTCAAGGCGCTGTTTTGCCTCTTGCAAGGGCAGGGTGCGGGCGCTGCCAAACACAACCACGGTTGAAGTGATCCCGTGTTCATGCAGCCCACGTTCGGGCTTCAGCAGTTCAAGTTGCAGGCGCAGCGGGCGCAGATCATCGTCGGCCAACAGGTCTATATCCTCATAGGCCAGCTTGTAAGACGGGTTCTGCATGATTTCCTCTTGCAGCGCTTTGCTCCAGTCACTGTAGCTCATGATTCAAGCCTTTAAGTTTGCGGATTCCACGTAACGGTCTGCCCGTGTTCTGGGACCAGTGTTTTCCAACCATAGCGGTTTTTCAGCAGACCGGAAAATTCCTCGGCGGCTTTGGCCTCGCCATGCACCACAAAGACCTGTTTGGGTGCGGCTTTGAAATAGCTGGCCCATTCCAGCAACGCCGCCTGATCCGCATGGGCGGAAAAGCCGTTCAGGGTGTGGATGCTGGCATTGACCGGAATCTCATCACCGAAAATGCGCACAAACGGGGCGCCATCGACCAACCGGCGGCCCAAAGTGCCCTCGGCCTGATAACCGGTGATCAGTATGCTGCACTGTGGTCGCGCCAGATTATTGCGCAGGTGGTGGCGGATGCGCCCCGCGTTGCACATGCCGCTGGCGGAAATGATGATCGCGCCGGAACGGATCTGGTTCAGGGCTTTGGATTCATCAACGCTGGCTGTGAAATGCAGATAGGGCAGGTCTGCGCCCTCGTCATGCCAGCCGACCAGATCGCGGGCTTGTTCGTCAAACAGCTCGAAATGCTTTTTGGTGATTTCGGTCGCCTTCGAGGCCATCGGACTGTCGACAAATATCTTCAGATCATGCAGGCGGCTCTGACGGGTCAGGCGGTGCAGGTGATACAGGATCTCCTGCGTGCGTCCCACGGCAAAGGCAGGCACGATTACATTGCCGCCTTTGACGTTCAGCGTGTTGTCCACCACCTCGGCCAGTTCTTTCAGGGTATCATCATGGCTTTTGTGCATCCGGTTGCCGTAAGTGGATTCGATAAACAGGATGTCGGCATCTTCGATCGGGGTAGGGTCGCGCAGGATCGGGCGGTGGGGTTGGCCCAGATCGCCGCTGAACAAGATTTTGGTTTCTTTGTCACCCTCGGTCACCCAGACCTCGATAATGGCCGAGCCCAGAATATGCCCGGAATCATGGTAGCGGCAACGCACATCGCTGCGTGGGGTGACTTCGGTGTCGTAATCCACCGGCTGCAACAGGGTCAGCGCGGATTTGGCATCATCGATGGTATAGGCGGGGGTGGCGTCATCCACCTTTTTGCCATGGGCATGGCGCCGCGCGCGTTTGGCATCGGATTCCTGAATATAGGCGCTGTCGGGCAGCAGAACCTGCAACAGATCCACTGTGGCAGCGGTGGTATAGATTGGCCCCTCGTACCCATCGCGGGCCAGTTTGGGCAACAGCCCGCTGTGGTCGATATGGGCATGGGTCAGCAGCACGAAATCAATCGTGCCCACATCAAAAGCAAAGGGTTCGCGGTTGCGCGCCATCGCTTCACGACTTCCTTGAACCATGCCGCAATCCACCAGAAAACGGCCGGTACCGGTTTCAACCAGATAACATGATCCCGTGACTTCGCGGGCGGCTCCTAGAAAACTGATCTTCATGGTGATCCCTCGATTTTACGTTGTTTTCTTAATCACACCTTGCAAGTAATAGGACAATAACTTAATTCAAGCAAAGCAATGGAATAATTCTACCCGCTTAAACCCATCAGGAGACTTGCTATGCGAAAATTCACCACAGCCGCCGCCATTTCGATCGCCGCAATGACTGTAACAGCCCTTCCGGCCACGGCCGAAATTATGTCCCAAGACAGAATCGCAAAGGAAATTGTGGGTAAAACCCTGACCACATCGCGCAAGGGAATGACGGTGCACCTTCAGTATAACACCGACGGCACCGTGCGGATGAAAGCATTTATAATGTCAGGCGGCGGCGGTACCTGGAAATACAGCGATGACGGGATTTGCATGAATATGACAAATGGTCCGAGAAAAGGCGAAACCTGTGTAACCTTTGAACATCTTGGCGGCAATAAATACCGTAATTCCGAAGGGATGGTTCTGACGGTTCAGGAATAGTCGATCTTGCATAAAATCTTCTTGAAAGGGCGCCATTGTCCTTTTTATGTTTTTTCAGACGCGACTGTTGGGGTTGGATGACTTCCAGCACATATGACAATACTGATCACCCTTCGAAAGTGTGCTATTGCGTTGGGAATGGTTCCGCATTCCGTCTCCCGCAATGATATCGGCGCCGGGCCAGTCATATGTGTGCCAGCTTTCAAAAAGGCCTTGAGTTCACCGCCATCACCCAATTCGACCATGATTCGGTTGCCCAGCTTTGTCAGCTTATGCAATTTGGCAATCGGGCGCAGCCGGAGCAGTTCTTCTCGCATGAGCATATCAAAATGGTGAAAATCGGCCCGCAACCAGCGCGTTGTACCATCCGAGGTTCCGAAGTTGCGCGACAGTAGCACACGCCCAGCCGCGCGTTTCAGCGTTGCATACATGGCCCGTCGAAACAGCCGCCAGACCAAGGATGGACGCGCATTCAAAACCCAACCTTCCTTAGCCGCAACGCATTGCTGATCACCGATACCGATGAAAGGCTCATCGCCGCGGCCGCGATCATTGGTGACAGCAGGGTGCCTGTCAGCGGGTAAAGGATACCGGCCGCCACAGGCACACCAGCCGCATTATAGGCAAAGGCAAAGAACAGGTTCTGTTTGATATTGCGCAGCGTGGCCTTGGCCAGTTTGCGCGCCCGCACAATCCCCGACAGATCACCGCCCAGCAGGGTGATGCCGGCACTTTCAACCGCCACATCCGCACCGGTGCCCATGGCAATCCCCACATCTGCAGCCGCAAGGGCGGGGGCGTCGTTTACCCCGTCACCGGCCATGGCAATGGAATGGCCAGCCCTGCGCAACTCCTCGACCAGATCCTTTTTGTCTTCGGGCATCACCCCGGCGCGCACTTCGTCAATGCCCAGTTGGGATGCTACGGCCTGCGCTGTGCGTTCGTTATCGCCGGTGGCCATGATGATCCGCAAACCCACGCCATGCAGTGCCTTGATGGTGTCGGCGACATTGCCCTTGATCGGGTCGGCCACGGCCACAATGCCTGCAAGTTCGCTATCAACTGCCACATACATTGCGGTTTTACCCTCGGCGCGCAGGGTGTCGGCCTGTGCGTCGGCAGTTTCGGTTGTCAGGCCGATAGCGGCCATCATCGCCTTGTTGCCAAGGGCCACCTTGCGCTTGCCGATCACGCCTTGAACACCTTTGCCCGTGATCGCTTCAAAATCGGCAATTTTGCCAACCTCAAGCCCCTTGTCCTGTGCACCGGCCACGATGGCTTCGGCCAGGGGATGTTCCGACCCTTTTTCAAGCGCTGCGGCAAGGGACAGCAGTTCATCTTCTTTCACATCCCCCAGCGCCAGCGTATCGGTCAGCTTTGGCTTGCCTTCGGTCAGGGTGCCGGTTTTGTCGACAATCAGCGTATCCACACCGGCCATGCGTTCCAGTGCTTCGGCATCCTTGATCAACACGCCCGCCTGTGCCCCGCGGCCGGCGGCTGTGGTGATGGAGATGGGGGTCGCCAGACCCAAGGCACAGGGGCAGGCGATGATCAGCACCGAAACGGCCGAGGCCACGGCAAAGATCAGCGCAGGGTCGGGGCCGAAGAAAAACCAGACGACAAAGGCCGTGATCGCAATCAGCACCACCAGCGGTACAAAGATCGACGAAACCTTGTCCGCCATCCCCTGAATGGGCGCGCGTGACCGTTTGGCCCCGGCCACCATTTCCACGATCTGCGACAGCACCGTATCGGCCCCCACGCGGGCGGCTTTGATCACAAGCGAGCCGTTCTTGTTGATCGTGCCGCCTGTCACCGGATCATCCGGCCCTTTGGTAACCGGCAGGGATTCCCCCGTCAGCATGCTTTCGTCAATTGCGGTTGTGCCCTCGATCACCACACCGTCCACCGGCACCGCATCACCGGGGCGCACTCGCAGCAAATCACCTTCAAGGATATTTTCAAGCGGGGCATCGTATTCATCGCCATTTGACAGAATGCGCCGCGCGGTTTTGGGGGCCAGATCCAGCAAGGCCTTGATCGCGTCACCGGTCCGTTCGCGGGCGCGCAGCTCCAGCACCTGCCCGACAAAGATCAGGGTAACGATCACCACAGCGGCCTCGTAATAGGTGCCGACATTGCCACCTTCGCTATAGGCCTCGGGGAACACCCCGGGCAGGAAGGTTGCCACCAGGCTATAGATATAGGCCGCCGCCACCCCCAGCGAAATCAGCGTCCACATATTGGGGTTCATGGTGCGGATCGAATTCCAGCCACGCACAAAAAAGGGTTGGGCCGCCCACAGCACAATGGGGGTGGCAAGGATAAATTCCAGATAGACAGACGCCCTTTCGCCGATCCATTCGCGCACCGGCAGGCCAACCAGCGGCCCCATTGTCATAATCACCAATGGCACGGCAGCAGCAGCGCTGATCCACATACGGCGGGTGAAATCCTCAAGCTCCTCGTTCTTTTCCTCGCCGGTTGCTGTAATCGGCTCCAGTGCCATGCCGCAGATCGGGCAAGCGCCTGGGCCTTGTTGCACGATCTCGGGATGCATCGGGCAGGTGTAGTCAATTGTTTGGCTAACTTCGTCTTTCTTAAGTTGACTGTTGCCGGACGCATAGAAATACGGATCACCGGTAAATTTCCCATGACATTTGTCGCTACAAAAATGAAACGTCTGATCCTGCCAGAATTCCGTTGGCTTGCCCGCGTCCATCGCCACCTGCATACCGCAAACCGGATCAACGGCGACGTTGCCGTCAATTGGAATTTTCGATTTTCCATGGCTGTGGTTGTGATGATCATGGGGCGAAGAATTTGTATCCGGGTTATGCGCGTTTGACATTTTGTTCCCTCTTGGGTTGGCGTCTGTCCTTAACCTAATCCTTCTAGTAACTGGAAGGTCAAGGCCTGCGTGACATTTGTTGTGAAATCATGAATTATATAAATATTTCAGCCTATTATAGCATTCCTGGGTGTGTACATGGCGTAATGATATTAGGGGCCATCGCGGCTTTCATCAGAAAAGACATGAGGGCGTTTTCTCTTGCCTTGCCGTACCGCCCAAAGAATTGATGTACCGGTCATGATACCCAACCCCAAAGCAATCCAGGCAGCATTGCCGAG
This sequence comes from Profundibacter sp., assembly GCF_965277155.1. Lineage (GTDB taxonomy): Bacteria > Pseudomonadota > Alphaproteobacteria > Rhodobacterales > Rhodobacteraceae > Profundibacter. The sequence continues at coordinate 987,399 of NZ_CBDIBV010000013.1, read as the reverse complement.
TTTCCCATTCGCCATCTCGCCCCCGAAATGCGCCAGCAAGAAACTGGCCGGAATGATCCCTGCGAGAGTTGCCAAAGCGAAACGCCAGAATGTCAAATTGCTTAGACCCGCCGCATAACTGACCAGATCAAACGAAACGAAAGGCATCAACCGGCTGGCAAAAACGGCCCACATCAGGACACCTTGCGATCCAAGGAGCTTTATTGGCGACAGCCTGTCTCCGAACCATCTGCGAATAGTGTTTCGTCCCAGTTTTCGGGCCAGTCCGAAGGCAATCAATGCACCTGCTTCGGCCCCGATAACGATATACACAGCCCCCAGATAGTGACCGTATGTTGCCCCCGCTGCCAGCGCGATCGGGGCGCTGGGAATGAGCTATGCCCAAAAGTTGGTGACGCAGTAATCAGGCGGCATGTTTTTCCTGCTTGATCCCGTCCTTAAATTCAACCCCTTCGATGATTTCCGGCAATCGGAATGCGCCGTCGAGTTTACGCCATTTCTTCTTTGCCGACATCATCAGGCGGAAGGTCATTGCCAAGGCGGTCTTGCGCCCGAGGCAGCCTTTGGTCTTCTTCGTTCGGTGCCGCACGGTGGCAAATATGCTTTCGATGGGGTTGGATGTGCGGATGTGTTTCCAGTGCTCGGCAGGGAAGTCGTAGAAGGTCAGCAGCACGTCCCGGTCCTTGGTCAGCTTCCCCACGGCACGCTCGTATTTCACGCCATAGGCTTCGATGAAGAAATTGAACGCGGCCTCGGCGTCCCGTTTGTTCTCGGCCATCCAGATGTCCTGTAGATGGCCCTTGGCTTTGGCTTGCAGCGACTTCGGCATGGCATTCAGGACGTTGCCGGTTTTATGCACCCAGCAGCGCTGCTCCCGGGTCTCACCGAACACCTCCCGCAAGGCGTTCCAGAAGCCGAGCGCGCCATCACCAACGGCCAGATCAGGGGCTTTTCTGAGGCCACGACGTTGCAAGTCCAGCAGCAGTTCACGCCAGCTCTGGCTGCTTTCTCGATACCCGTCCACGAGGCCCAGAACATCCTTGTTACCCCACTCGTCCGCGCCGATGATCACCAGCATGCATTGCTTGTCAGCATCCGTGCGCGGCTTGAAATAAACCCCGTCGGCCCAGAAATACACATAGCGTTTGGCCGACAGGTCACGCCGGTTCCAACGCTCGTATTCTGCCCACCACTCCGCCTTCAGGCGCGAAATCGTGCTCGATGTCAAACCACCCGCATCAGGCCCCAGAAGGGCCGCCAGTGCTTCGCCGAAATCACCCGTGGAAATACCTTTGAGATAGAGCCAGGGCAACAACTCCTCGACCGACTTTGCCCGGCGCAGATACGGCGGCAGAAGCGTCGAGGTGAACCTGATCTTCTCCGCCCCCGTGCCACGATCACGCACCCGAGGCACATTCACCGGGACAGGGCCGATCCCCGTCATCACCTCGCGCTCCGGCAGGTATCCGTGGCGAACAAGGCGCTGGCGACCGGCCGAATCCCTCAAATGCGCGTGTTGCGCCATCAGATCACAAACCTCGGCCTCGACCGCCTGTGCCAACAGATCCCGCGCGCCTTTGCGCAAGATATCCGTCAGCGGATCAGGTGAAATTCCGGCTGGATCGGTAAACTCCAAAATAGTATCGTCTTCCATGTGGCATATCCTTTTCTCTCTGAGAATCGCGGCGCGTCAACACCGCCATGATATGCCACCCAATCACCCCATCACCAACTTTCGGGCATTACTCGCTGGGAATTGGGCTGAAAACAACCGCCGCAAGCATCAGTGTAACGATCAGGACCGGTCCCCAAATGCCTGCCTGGTGGCTCATCAGGGCGATTTGGTCCCGGTTAACCCAGCTAAACAGATCCGCGATCCAACCCGGGAAAAACAGAACTGCCGCCGCAATACCTATTGCGGCGGCAATCAATAGCGCAAGGCGCCAGTGGCGCAGCGTGTCCATTTAGACTGCTTTAACGGCTTCAGCCAGCAGATCACGAACTTTGCCTGCAACCGATTTCAATTCGTCATTGTCGATCGCCTGCATCGAGGCCACCGGATTTATGGCACTTACCTCGATCCCGCCGTCCACCTGACGCAGGATCACATTGCAGGGCAACATTGCCCCGACCCGTGGTTCCACCCCGATGGCGTGATAGGCCATCTTCGGATTGCAAGCCCCGAGAATGCGGTAAGGATCCATATCCACATCGATCTTTTTCTTCATCGTTGCCTTGACGTCGATCTCGGTCAGAACGCCAAAGCCTTTTCCCGTCAAAGCAGCGCGGACGCGGGCCTCGACGGCGTCAATATCGGCGTCCTTGATCAAGCGGTTGATTGTATAAGTCATTGTCGGTTTCCTTTACCCGTCAGCTGCGAATGTATTTCAGCAGGGCGATGATCCCCAGAACAAAGACAGCGGCGACCAGCAGCATTCCAATGCCGCCCAGTCCCATGCCCCAGCCCATGCCATAACCCATGCCGGTTTCAAGTTGATTGCCCATCATTTCGATACTCCTTTGAATGTGAGGGTCAGGGTCGTGACCCTAGTTGTCCTGGTCTTGCATCATGGTGCCGTTACCAGCCCCCATGCCCATGCCGCCACCGGCACCCATTGCGGCCTGACGCTTTGCCATCATTTTTGCCATGCGGTCTGCGGGGGCAGCCATTTCATCGGCGGTCACCATGCCGTCGCCGTCACTGTCCAGCATCTGGAAGCGGTCGACCATTTTCTCACGGATTGCAGCACTGTGCAGGGCTTCGAATTCGCCAATTGAAAGGGTGCCATCGCCATTGGCATCGAATTCCTTCATCTTGGCGTCCAGACCGGCGCGCATTTCATCCGGCGATACGGTTCCGTCACCATCGGCATCCATGTCTTTCAAATAGCCCATGCCACCCATTTGGCCGCCACCCATCATTCCGCCGCCCATCATACCCTGACCGCCGCCCATCATCTGGCCGTGCATTTTCATCATCATTTTCATCATGCCCTGATGGCCTTGCTGGCCACCCATCATGCCGGATTTACCACCCATCATTCCGCCCTGATTTCCCATCATGGCACCTTGTTGGGTTTTGCCGGTTTGCTGACCATGGTCACTACCTGCAAACAGAGGTGTCGAGATCGCGGCCCCCATTGCAATTGCGGCGACAAGACCAAGAGAAAGAGCTGTATTGCGTTTCATGACATTACCTCGTGTGTTTCATGTTTCGATAACGGGAACCTCTAAAAATCCCCCAAAATCCGGCCTGACGGGGTAGAATCGTCATCAGGATGAAAATGATTCGACCGACGGGGTTTTGTCATGGGTCAGATGGGATTTTTTGATCTTTCCAGCCGATACGCGGGACTGGACAAATCTGGTGATCCGCTGGTGTTGCTCAACGACATGGTGCCGTTCGAGGATTACCGGGACGAGCTGAAGGCCATATGGCGCACGCCGCCCGAACAGCGCAAATCCAACGCTGGCCGCCCGCCTTGGGATGAGGTGCTGATATTCAAGACGATGGTTTTGCAGCAGCTCTACAACCTCTCTGACGATCAGATCGAGTATCAGATCCGCGACCGCCTGTCGTTCATGCGGTTTCTCGGCCTTGGCATTGAAGACAGCGTACCTGACGCCAAGACCATCTGGGCCTACCGTGAAAGGCTGGCCGGGGCCGGGAAGATGAAGGAGCTGTTTGACAAGTTCGATGCCTTTCTGCGCGAAAAGGGCTATCTGGCGATGGGCGGGCAGATTGTTGATGCGAGCATCGTTCCGGCGCCGCGCCAGCACAACAAAAGGGACGAGAACGAGAAAATCAAGGCGGGCGAAACGCCTGAAGAGTGGGAGGAAAAACCCCACAAGAAGCGCCAGAAGGACGTGGATGCGCGCTGGACGAAGAAGCACGGCAAGAGCTATTACGGCTACAAGAACCACATCAATGTCGACCGGCGGCACAAATTCATCCGCGCTTATGATGTCACCGATGCCGCCGTGCATGACAGCCAGGCGCTTGCCGGTCTGATTGATGCGAGCAACACCTCATCGGACCTGTGGGCCGACAGCGCCTATCGCTCGCAAAAGATCGAAAGCGAGCTGGAAGAGCGGGGGCTTCACAGCCATATCCATCACAAGGGCAGGCGCGGCAAGCCGCTTGGCGAGCGCCAGCAAAAGGCCAACCGGAGGCGCTCGAAAGTGCGGGTCCGGGTCGAGCATGTATTCGCTTTTCAGGAGCGCTCCATGGGCGGCAAGCTGATCCGCTCCATCGGCCTGAAGCGGGCGCGATTTCGCATCGGGATGATGAACCTGGTCTACAACATGAAGCGCTTCGTCCAGTTCGAATGCGGCCTGGCGGCGCCGGGATAAGGGTTCATGGGGTGAGGTGTGCCTGAAATACCCAAAACCGGCTTGAAACCGGTGAAAATGGGTTTATGATCCGAAGCAATCAGGCGGGACAGGCGAAAAACCGTCCACCCCGCCGCGAAGTCCACCCCGCCGCGAAGAAGGCGAAAACGGGAATTTACAGAGGTTCCCAATAATCTTTCAAATATTCGGTTGTGTCTCGAAAGTGGTGGAAATTGATTTCAGGCACCTCCGAGCGGGTTGAGTTATGCGCCGGTCAGGCGGCTTGGTCAAGGGTTGCGTCGGCGACGGGCTGAGCGAGCGTTTCCCAGCCATCGACCTTTCGCATGACGATCTGCCCCGAGGCCATCAGAGCCCAAAGCAGCATCGGCACGGTCTCGGCGCATGGCAGCACGGTCTGGGTCTTGATGCGGCGGCGGAATTCCTCGTTCAGGCGTTCGATCGCATTTGTCGTTCTGGCCGATTTCCACTGGCCTTGTGGCAGACGCGTGAAGGTGAAAAGCTTATCTCCTGCTTCTTCCAAGCTGTCAGCGACGGCCTTGCATTTCAGCCGCCATTTTCGCAGAAATGCCTTGCGGCGGGTGGCGATTTCCTCGGGTGTTTTGGCGTAGATCATGTCGCGGTAATCTTCTGTCAACTCATCATGCATACGCTTGGGTGCCTTGGCCAGAAGGTTGCGGTGCTTGTGCACCGTGCACCTCTGGATCGGCAGATCTTCACCCCAGAGGGCAATGAGAGCGACCTCAAGTCCCGGTGCCCCGTCCACGATGACAAATTCGGGCCGTTTCAACCCGCGCGCATCCAGATCGTTGATGAACTGACGCCAGGCGGAGGTGCTTTCGCCGCCCATGTTCATCAGTGATAACAAGACCTTCTGCCCATCCCGGCGCACGCCAATCGCGGCCAGAACCGAGATATTGGTGGCCTTCCTGTCAATCCGCGTTTTGATCACGGTGCCGTCCAGGATCAGCCGCACGATGTCTTCATCCGCAAGGCTGCGGGCGCACCACGCCTGCCAGTCCACCTTCACCTTGCGCCAGGCGCGGCTCACCACATCCTTGCTGACCGCCCCCTGAAACAGGCCGAACAGGGCGCGTTTTACCCGCCGTGTGTTGGTGCCCGAAAGGTAGACAGCAGCGATCAGCGCCTCGGCCTTCTTCGTCAGCCGCTGGTAGCGGGGCAATGCCTTCGAGCGCCATTCTCTGGCCTTGCCGGCCTCGCCTGTGATCCGCGCACGCGGCACGCGCACCGTTTCGGTTCCAAATGTTCCGACCAGTTGCCGCTCGCGATGCCCGTGGCGGTATCCGGCCTTTGCCCCGCCGCTGCGGCCATACCGGCAACGGCCCAGAAACTGCTCCAGCTCCTCTTCGAAAACCGCCTCGATCGTCGCGCGGATGTTCTGGCGCAGCCGGTCTTCAATCGGGTCATAGCCTGCTTCATTGGCCAGTAGCGCGGATGTCGATGTTGCTGTATTCTTTGTCATGGCGTGATCTCCTTGGCGGTTCCAGCCGCCGGTTGGGTGGCTTCGATGCACCCGGAGATTACGCCGTCCTCGAATTTCCACCAAACTCGCGACACTACCATAGCCACCACTGCGGGCTAAAACAAAAGACCGTTACAACAGTAAATTCGCAGGGAACGCAAAAAATGAGATTTTTCAGAGTATTCGCAATCGCAACCTTTCTGACCGCCCTTTTGGGCCTGCCCGCCACTGCGCAATCGGCGCTAAACGACATCCTGTCGTCCGGCACACTCAAGGTCGGCACCACCGGTGACTGGAACCCGATGTCGGTGCGCGATCCGGCAACCAACAGCTACAAGGGCTATGATATCGACATCATGACCGAACTGGCCAAGGATCTGGGCGTGGAACTGGAACTGGTCCCGACCGACTGGAAAACGCTGGTTAACGGCGTGGTGGCTGGGAATTACCACATCACCGGCTCTGCCTCGATCAGTCCGGCGCGGATGAAGGCGGCAGGATTTTCCGAAAGCTATCTGTCGGTGCAGATTTTCCCGTTCACCACTGACGACAAACTGGGCCGTTTCGATGGCTGGGACACCATAAACGACCCCGGCGTGGTGGTGGCAACAACCCTTGGCACCACCTTTGAAAAACTGGTCAAGGACTGGTTCCCCGACGCACAAATCAAAGTGGTCGAGGCCCCCGCCCGTGGCTATCAAGAGGTTCTGGCCGGACGTGCCGATGTGTTCATCACCTCGAACATCGAAGGGGCGACCCTGATTGCCAAATTCCCCAATGTGCACCAGATCGCGGTCAAGCAGGCCAAATCGCCCACCCCGATCGCGATGATCCTGCCGCAGGATGATCAGGTCTGGATCAATTATGTGAACAACTGGATCAAGCTAAAGCAGGCCAAGGGCTTCTTTGCCCAAACCGCCGAAAAATGGGGCCTTTAAAGCGCTTTGCGTTTGATCTGAACCGGCAGGCCCACCGAACGCCATTGCTCTGGCAATCGCTGCCTCGGTGGTCCTGCCGGTGCTTGTTTCAAATGAAACGCAAAGCGCTGTAGGCCAAATCCGGCCAAATGATGCGGCCTGACCAATTGGCCGCATCATTTCCCTCTTGATCATTTGGTAAAACTTGCAAATACCCCCCTGAACGTGAGACCTTGCAAGGTGATCAAGGAGCCAGACAGTTGCAAAGCAAAACACAGCCCGTTTCCACCCCCGTAAAAACCGCCGGTCTGCCGCAGGTGCATGAACCGCGCAATTCCGGAATGGAACTGGATATGGACTGGGTGATGGGGGCGCAGGCCAACACATCCGCCATTGAACGCCGCGTTAAATCGCTGCCCGGTCGCCGGTCGGTGAAAAAGGATTATCAGGCAGCGTGGATGCTGAAAGCAATCACCATGATTGACCTGACCACCCTGTCGGGCGACGACACACCGGGCCGCGTGCGCCGCCTGTGCGCCAAGGCCCGCCACCCCGTGCGCGCCGATATATTGGAAGCATTGGGGGTTGAAGGCATCACCACCGGCGCGGTTTGCGTCTATCACGAGATGGTCGAAACCGCCGTGGCCGCGCTGGAAGGCACCGGTATTCCCGTGGCGGCTGTTTCCACCGGTTTTCCTGCCGGTCTGTCCCCCTACCACCTGCGCGTCGCCGAGATCGGCGAGAGCGTGAAGGCAGGGGCCTCGGAAATCGACATCGTGATATCGCGGCGCCATGTGCTGACCGGCAACTGGCAGGCCCTTTATAATGAAATGCGCGAATTCCGCGCCGCTTGTGGCGATGCCCATGTCAAGGCGATCCTTGCCACCGGCGAATTGGGCAGTCTGCGCAATGTGGCCCGCGCGTCATTGGTGTGCATGATGGCCGGTGCCGATTTCATCAAAACCTCGACCGGTAAGGAAGCTGTCAACGCCACCCTGCCCGTTTCACTGGTGATGATGCGTGCCATTCGCGACTACCACACCCGCACGGGATTCCGCGTTGGCTATAAACCGGCGGGCGGGATCTCCAAGGCCAAGGATGCGGTCACCTATCTGACCCTGCTCAAGGACGAATTGGGCGACCGCTGGCTTTCGCCCGATATGTTCCGTTTCGGTGCTTCGTCCCTGCTGGGCGATCTGGAACGCCAGCTGGAACACCATGTGACCGGCAACTACTCTGCCTCTTACCGCCACGCGATTGGATAGGGCAGTATGAACATGGTTTCACCAAACCCCCGCCATTTTGAAAAAATGGCAGCGCCCGACCTCCCCATGGAGGGCGCTTTTGCAAGGGTCGTTTCATCGGCCAAGGCCGCAATTTGCATCCAGGGCCGGAACCCCATCCCATGTGGCACCATGCGCCCCCAGGTCGGGCGCTGCCATTTCTCCAAATCGCCGCTTTTCACAGAGGTCTGACATGACTGTAAAAGATATCTTCGAGACCATGGACTATGGCCCCGCCCCCGAAAGCACATCCGAAGCGATGGCGTGGATTGCCAAGCATGACGGCAAATTCGGCCTGTTCATCAACGGCGAATTCACCCCGCATCACGACGGCTTTGAATCCCGCAATCCAGCCACCGGCGAAATTCTGGCGCTGGTCACACAGGCCAGTGGCGATGATGTGGATGCCGCCGTTACCGCCGCCACAAAGGCACAAAAGAAATGGGCGCGCACATCGGGCCATGAACGGGCCAAGGTGCTATACGCCATCGCCCGTCTGCTGCAAAAACACAGCCGGTTGTTTGCGGTGCTGGAAACAATGGACAATGGCAAACCGATCCGCGAAAGCCGCGACATCGTCATCCCGCTGGTGCAGCGGCATTTCTATTACCACGCGGGCATGGCGCAACTGATGGAGTCCGAACTGCCCGACGCCGAGCCGCTGGGCGTTTGCGGCCAGATCATCCCGTGGAACTTCCCGCTGTTGATGCTGGCGTGGAAAATCGCCCCTGCGATTTCCACCGGTAACACCTGTGTGCTGAAACCGGCGGAATATACCTCGCTAACCGCGCTGCTGTTTGCGGAAATCTGCGTTCAGGCGGGGCTGCCAAAGGGCGTTGTCAACATCGTCACCGGCAATGGCGCGGTGGGTGAAATGATCGTCACCCACGAAGACATTGACAAAATCGCCTTTACCGGCTCGACCGCAGTTGGCCGCCGCATCCGCGAAGCCACCGCCGGGTCCGGCAAGGCGCTGACGCTGGAACTGGGCGGCAAATCCCCCTACATCGTGTTTGAAGACGCCGATATCGACAGCGCGGTTGAAGGGCTGGTTGATGCGATCTGGTTCAATCAGGGGCAGGTCTGCTGTGCCGGCTCGCGCCTGCTGGTGCAGGAAGGCATTGCCGAAGAATTCTACGCCAAGCTAAAGGCGCGCATGGATGGTTTGCGCATGGGCGACCCATTGGACAAATGCATCGACATCGGCGCGCTGGTGGACCCAGTGCAGCACGCCACCGTCACCGATATGGTGGCTAAAGGCGGGCATGAGGGCGAGGTTTACCACGCCAAATGCAAGCTGCCCAATCAGGGCTGCTATTACCCGCCAACCCTGATCACCGGCCTGCATTCCGCTGCCTTTCTGATGCAGGAAGAAATCTTTGGCCCCGTGCTGGTCTCGACCACCTTCCGCACCCCGGCCGAGGCCGTGCTACTGGCCAACAACACCCGCTATGGTCTGGCCGCGAGCGTCTGGAGCGAGAATGTGAACCTTGCGCTGGACATTGCGCCCAAACTGGTTGCGGGCATCGTCTGGGTCAACGCGACCAACCTGTTTGACGCGGCGGCCGGTTTTGGCGGTGTGCGCGAAAGCGGCTTTGGGCGCGAAGGCGGCTGGGAAGGGCTATCGGCCTATACCAGACCGAAAACCGCCAGCAAACCGCTGCATCCCGTCGCACCGGTATCTGCCCCCAAGGACGCACAGATCGCCGAACTGGACCGCACCGCCAAGATGTATATCGGCGGCAAACAGGCACGACCCGACAGCGGCTATTCCACCGCCATCTGGTCGCCCAAAGGCAAGCTGCTGGGCCATGTCGGTCAAGGATCGCGCAAGGATGTGCGCAACGCGGTCGAGGCTGCCCACGCTGCCAAAGGCTGGGCCAAAACCACTGGTCATTTGCGGGCGCAGATCCTGTATTACATTGCAGAAAACCTGTCGGCACGGGGCGACGAATTTGCCCATCGTTTGAACGAGATGAGCGGCAAAACCGGCGGGCGAAAAGAGGTGGATGCAAGTCTGTCCCGCCTGTTCACGTATGCCGCCTGGGCCGATAAATACGACGGTCAGGCGCATGGCGTCCCCATTCGCGGCATCGCGCTGGCGATGAAAGAACCCGTTGGCGTGATCGGCGCGCTCTGCCCTGATGAAGCCCCCTTGCTGGGCCTGATTTCCGTCATGACCCCCGCAATCGCAATGGGCAACACCTGTGTGCTTGCGGCAAGTCAGGCCGCGCCTCTGGCAGCGACCGATTTCTATCAGGTACTGGACACCTCGGACGTGCCGGCAGGCGTGGTCAACATCCTGACCGGCGATCACGCCGATCTGGCAGGGCCGTTGGCGGGGCATCTGGACGTGGATGCGGTCTGGAGCTTTTCCTCGACCGACTTGTCGGCGCAGATCGAACATGCCTCGGCTGGCAACCTGAAACGCACATGGGTCAACAATGCGCGTGCGCGCGACTGGTTTGGCAAGGCCGGTGAAGGGCGCGAATTCCTGCAACAGGCGACCGAAGTCAAAAACATCTGGGTTCCATACGGCGAATGATCACCCGCAGCTTTCAAAAAGGCGACGCCCACTCGACCGCCATCTATTCGGATTGCGAGAAATACCGCTATTCCCTGACCCGCATTTGGGAACCAAAGGGGAAGAAGGCGTTCTTTGTCATGCTCAACCCCTCGACCGCGACCGAGGTGCAGAACGATCCCACTGTCGAGCGTTGCGAACGCCGTGCCCGCACGCTGGGCTTCGGGGCGTTTCGCGTGGCCAATATTTTCGCATGGCGCGACACCGACCCGCGCAAGATGCGCAAGGCACCCGATCCCGTTGGCCCCGCCAATGACGCGGCTATCCTTGAGGGGTGTGAGTGGGCCGATCAGATCATCTGCGCATGGGGCACCCACGGCGAACATTTGAAACGCGGCCCGCAGGTCGAAACCCTGATGCGTGGCACCGGCCTGCCGCTCTATCACCTTGGGCTGTCCAAAGCGGGCCACCCCAAACACCCGCTTTATATCGCCTATGCGGTGCAACCTGTGCTATGGGACGGGTAACGACAGTAAAATCGCAAGGTAATTGATGCCCGACAGTATTCCGGAAGATGACAAAACCCCCGACCTTCAGACCGAAATTGCGGAGCTGAAACAGGAACTGCACCGCCTGAACACCCACCGTTTCGTGCGCATCCACAATTCCGCATGGCGGCTGGTGCAGTTCCAGTTCATCCGCGGGCTGGCCTTCGGCCTTGGCTCGGTGATCGGGGCGACGTTCCTTGTCTATCTGCTGGTTTATTCGCTATCCAACATCGACTTTATCCCGATTGTCGGCGAATGGGCCAAAGAGATCGCGGATATGATCAAGGCGAAGTAGAGGCATGTATTTTCTACTTATCCGGGCATGAAATAATCTGGTCAACCACCTCGCCGCCTTTGTTGATTCTGATGCTACACTCATGCTCATATTTGGCTTTATAATCCGCCCAAGAAAGAACAATGCAGTCACCACAAATGTTTGGCGGGTAATCACCTGTCAGCCCAATCGTGCGTTCAGCAATAGAAGATTTAGCGCCTGGAACCCTTAAAGGGGCATACAAAATGGCTGTATTCCGTATGCGCTCGATACGATCTCGGGGGTTTATTTCCAACCGAACCATCCTCCAAACATATGGTTGATCTGGAACAGGTGTCTCAGTGCGGTCAATGGCAATAACCCTTAAGTTTTCGGCTACAACATCCGCAATCCACACATCCTGTGTAAGTGGTCTACCCGATATATATTCCTTTGCATGGGCCATATAATAGAGAGGGGGCTGACCCAGATAACCTAAAAAGAGGTTATGATGGGAAGCATGAGAAAGAGTCGCCTGAGCCACTACAAGCAAGACCGTCTTACGGAGCATTTTGTTTCGGGATCGACAGCACGAACAGCAGCCAGTTTGTGTGGTGTAAACCGCAAGACCGCAGCGTTTTATTTTCTACGCCTGCGCGAGATAATCGCCTATGAGCTGGAGGCGGAAAGCCAAGCTATGTTCGGCGGAGAAATAGAAGTGGACGAAAGCTACTTTGGCGGCAAACGCAAAGGTAAACGCGGGCGTGGTGCGGCAGGTAAAATTCCCGTTTTTGGTATATTAAAAAGGGGTGGGAAGGTTTACACCAAGATCATCCCGGACGCCAAATCCGCCACTCTGATCCCGATCATAGAGCGCAAAGTCGTGCCGGATTCCATCGTCTATTCCGATTGTTGGCGCGGTTATAATGTGCTGGATGTGTCAGACTTCCACCACTTTCGCATCAACCATTCCAAGCTCTTTGCAGACCGTCACAACCACATCAATGGCATCGAGAATTTCTGGAACCAAGCCAAGCGCCACATGCGCCGATTTAACGGTGTCCCCAAGGCCCAATTTGGGCTATATTTGAAGGAATGCGAGTGGCGTTTCAACAACAGTGACCCTTCAGCTCAGTTATTGCAGCTAAGACAATGGGTTAAGCGTTACTTGAAGTAGTTATCTGGGTCAACCCCTTTTTTACATTACAATCACGCGTCTTTCTTTTCAATTCAACTGTAAACTGCGAATCGCTGGCTGGACCTGCCTCTATTCCAGCCAAAAAAGGCCACCAATGGCTAATATGTCTCACATAAGGGGCAAATCTTGTCACATTAATTGCAATTGGTTGCGCTAACTGTGCCAAACCGCCCTGTTTTTTCAACCGGACCCCATGTTAAGACCCCTTTGTCAGCCAAACGCTGACCGGTGCGTTGCTGGCCTTTTCGCGCCGAATTCCACATCGCAATGGCCGCTGACAGGCGGCAACAGGAGCTTGCAAATGATGACTGGACGGGTGAACCCCGCCAAAAGACTGGAAGATCAAGGGATCACCGGTCTGGGCAACGTATATTACAACATTCTGGAACCCGACCTGATTGAACAGGCCGTGTTACGCAAAGAAGGGCACATTGGCAACGGCGGCACCTTTATGGTTAGCACCGGCCAATATACCGGCCGCTCTCCCAACGATAAATTCATCGTTCGCACCCCCTCGGTAGAAGATCATATCTGGTGGGAAAACAACCAGCCGATGGATGCGGCTGCGTTTGATGTTTTGCATGCCGACATGCTGGAACACATGAAAGGCCGCGATTATTTCGTACAGGACCTGTTTGGTGGTGCCGACCCGGCAAACCGCCTGAATGTGCGCGTGATCACCGAACTGGCCTGGCAAAGCCTGTTTTCCCGCACCATGCTGCGCCGCCCCGAGCGCGCCGCACTGGATACATACGAGGCGGAATTCACCATCATCGCCAGCCCCAGTTTCAAGGCCGATCCGGCCCGCCACGGCTGTCGCACGGAAACGGTGATCGCGCTGAATTTCGACAAGAAGCTGATCCTGATCGGCAATACCGAATATGCCGGTGAAATCAAAAAGGGTGTGTTCACCCTGCTGAACTATATCCTGCCCGGCAAAGGTATCATGGCGATGCACTGTTCGGCCAACCACGCCAACGGCAACCCCGATGATGCGGCCGTGTTTTTTGGTCTGTCGGGCACCGGTAAAACCACCCTGTCGGCCGATCCGTCACGCACCCTGATCGGCGATGATGAACATGGCTGGTCCGATAACGGTATTTTCAACTTCGAGGGCGGCTGTTACGCCAAAACCATCAACCTGTCCCCCGAAGCCGAGCCGGAAATCTACGCCACCACAACCAAATTCGCGACCATCATCGAGAATATGGTCTATGACGAAGAAACCCGCGAACTGGATTTCACCGACGACAGCCTGACCGCCAACATGCGGTGTGCCTATCCGCTGCATTATATCTCGAATGCTTCCGAAACCTCGATGGCGGGGCATCCGAAAAACATCATCATGCTGACCTGTGATTCATTCGGCGTGCTGCCTCCGATTGCCCGCCTGACACCGGCGCAGGCGATGTATCACTTCCTGTCCGGCTTTACGGCCAAAGTGGCCGGCACAGAACGCGGCGTGACCGAGCCGGAGCCGACATTTTCAACCTGTTTCGGCGCCCCTTTCATGCCGCGCCGCCCCGAAGCCTACGGCAATCTGCTGCGCGACAAGATCGCCCATCATGACGCCACCTGCTGGCTGGTCAACACCGGCTGGACCGGCGGCGCCTATGGCACTGGCAAACGTATGCCGATCAAGGCAACCCGCGGCTTGCTGACGGTGGCGCTTGACGGATCACTTAACGACGTCGAATTCCGTAAGGATCCGAATTTCGGCTTTGAAGTGCCGGTTGCGGTGCATGATGTCGACAACAGCCTGCTGAACCCGCGTGATACATGGGCCGACAAAGATGCCTATGACGCACAGGCGCAAAAACTGGTTGGCATGTTTGCCGAAAACTTTGGCCAATACATGGATTATGTTGATGACGACGTAAAAGCCGTGGTCATCGGATGATAACAGCTCCGGCGAAAGCGATATTGTGGTTCATACTGGCCCTCGCTTTCGCCGGAACCTTTGCTGCGGCACAGGATAATATTTATACCAACCCCGATCTGATCGACGGGTTCGAATATGGTCTGGTGTGCGATACAAATGTTGTCGGCTCGGCAAAAGAGCCCGATACAGACATCGGCGAAATCAACATCATTTCAGGCACGATCGAGTTTTCAACCAGCGGCACCCTGGTTCCGGTCATCCCCGGCCTGTCCTTTGGCGTGAAAACCCGCGCAATGGGCGATGTTAACCTTGACGATGTAATCTTCCACGTTACCCACCCGCCATTGATAGGAACCGGTACAACCAAACAAAGCTGGCAAGGGTTTATCGATGCAAACCGCCTGTCCGCACAGCTCTATTCCTTTGACCTGCCCTCGGAACTGGTCACGGGCATATGGACGTTGGCGGCCTATCAGGGGGACACCCTGCTTTACCGGATCTCATTTGACGTAATCGCCCCCGAGGACGCGCCAACCTATCTGAAAGAGCTGTGCAATATCGATGCCTATACCAGTTAGAGCGTGTCGCGCCTGACCAGATTCGAGTATTCACCGCCCCGACCGAGGCAGCGTTTGCGTAAGCGAATGCGTTCGGTCGGGCGGTGAATTCGATTTGGTGCGACATGCTCTAGGTATTTTTCCTTGCGTCATATTTGTTCAAATTTCTCTACTCTGACGTATTTTTGTTGCGCGGCCGCCTTATTCCGCCTATGCCGATCCTGACAGACAAAAGGACGTAAGCCATGCCCATTTCCGACATCCTGACCCTTGCCAAATCCACCCTGCCAGCGGTGCAAACCCTGCTGGATGATGCCACCGCGAACCTGCGGGAAAAGGTGGTTGCGGACGGGCGGGTTTCGGGCGCGCTGCTGGAGCTGCATCAGGACGCAGCGCACGCGCTTTCTTGGCTGGCGACCTATTCGCAAGCGCTGCACCAAATGGCCGCGTGGGCCGATCGGCTGAACAGCGACGGTAAGCTGGGTCAGATGGAGCAGCTGATCCTGCAGATCGGCTTTGGTGAATACCTGTCGCAGATCGCTGGCGGTATCCCGATGTCGCAGGGCGAAATTGCCCGCCTTCAGGATTTCGGACTGACCATGCCCGATACGTCCGAGATCGCCACCTTGATGGCCGAAGGGAATACCTCCGAGGCCCGCATGGATCTGATCGCCCTGATGCAGGACAACGCGGGCCACGCCACTTTTGGCGCGACGGGGCTGGATGACGAATTGGAAATGATCCGCGAACAATTCCGCCGTTTTGCCGATGACCGCGTGGTGCCCAACGCCCATGAATGGCACCTGAAGGATGAATTGATCCCGATGGAGATCATCACCGAAATGGCAGACCTTGGCGTGTTCGGCCTGACCATCCCCGAGGAATACGGCGGGTTCGGCCTGTCCAAGGCATCCATGTGCGTGGTGTCCGAAGAACTGTCGCGCGGCTATATCGGGGTTGGGTCGCTGGGCACGCGTTCGGAGATCGCGGCGGAACTGATTATTTGTGGCGGAACCGAAGAGCAGAAACAACACTGGCTGCCGAAAATCGCCAGCGCCGAAATCCTGCCCACAGCCGTGTTTACCGAACCCAATACAGGGTCCGATCTGGGGTCACTGCGCACCCGTGCTGTGAAAAATGGCGATGATTACACCATCACCGGTAACAAAACATGGATCACCCACGCCGCCCGCACCCATGTGATGACCTTGCTGGCCCGCACCGATCCAGACACCACCGACTATAAGGGCCTATCGATGTTTCTGGCCGAAAAGACACCGGGCACCGACGAAAACCCCTTCCCGACCCCTGGCATGAGCGGCGGCGAAATCGAGGTTCTGGGCTATCGCGGCATGAAGGAATACGAGCTGGGATTTGACAGTTTCAAGGTAAAGGGTGAAAACCTGCTGGGCGGGGCCGAAGGACAAGGCTTCAAGCAGTTGATGCAGACCTTTGAATCCGCCCGCATCCAGACCGCCGCCCGCGCGATCGGCGTGGCGCAAAACGCGCTTGAGGTCGGAATGCAATACGCCAACGACCGCAAACAATTCGGCAAATCCCTGATCCATTTCCCGCGCGTTGCGGGCAAGCTGGCAATGATGGCGGTGGAAATCATGATCGCCCGCCAGATGGCCTATTTCGCGGCATGGGAAAAGGACCACGACCAGCGTTGCGATCTGGAGGCCGGCATGGCCAAACTGCTGGGTGCACGGGTGGCCTGGGCAGCCGCCGACAACGCGCTGCAAATCCACGGCGGCAACGGTTTTGCGCTGGAATACCAGATCAGCCGCATCCTGTGCGACGCCCGCATTTTGAACATTTTCGAGGGAGCCGCAGAAATTCAGGCGCAGGTGATTGCACGGCGGTTGCTGGGGTAGGCTGTTCCAACCTTCCGGCGCAGAACGTTGACCATGCAGGCAGATGCCGATACCAAGCAGGATACGCGCATTGAAATTGAAAAGGTGGCCCACCCATGCTGAAATCCCCGAAATTCCTTTGGCTTGTCATTCTGGTCCTGCTGGCCGCACTTGGCTTTCTGACCAATAAATTCATCATTGCCGGCAACACCATCCCCAGCAAGGATGATCGCACCGCCATTCTGGTCACCTCGGATGAACGCATTATGATTCTTGGGGAAATGCGCGGATTCCTCGAGGCCGTTCAGGGAATTGTCGAGGCAACCGCCGAGGGCGATCTGAAAACCGTTGCCGAACTGGCGACCGAAACGGGCGCGCAAAAACCGGATATGTCGGCCTCGCTTATGGGCAAGTTGCCGATCGAATTCAAAAGCCTTGGATTTGCCACCCATGATCTGTTCACCGAGCTGGGCAAAACAGCCCAGGGCGGCGATCCGGTCGCGGTGCAAAAAGGATTGGCCGACCTGATGCTGAATTGCACCGCGTGCCATGCGGGCAACAAATTCGTTGTCGAAGGCTCACCCGAGGCGATGGGCAGCAATTAGCCCGCAAGCCAGTCCTGCAAAAGCACGGTCAACTGATCAGGCTTTTCCATTGTCGACATGTGGCCGCAGTCTGGGATCACCTCCAGTCGCGCATCGGGGATACCTGCCACCATCTCCTGAGCCAGATCGGGCGGGGTTAACTGATCTTCCTCCCCGACAACAACCAGTGTCGGGCAGGTGATTTTTTCAAGCATCGGCACCGATTCCGCCCGCCCCATAATGGCGTGGATTTGTTGCGCCCAGACATCCGGCCCCGTATCCACCGCCATATCAATGATCGCCTGTTTCAGCACGGTATCATCGTGTCGCGATTTGGCGATGCTCAGGTCCAGCGTGGCATGACATACAGCCATGAATTTCCCCGCTGCCACCAGTTCCAGCGCCTCAACCCGCAGCGCAGTTTTTTCGGGCGTATCTGGGCGGGCGGATGTATCAAGCAGCGCCAGCCGTTCCACCCGTTCGGGGGCCTGACGCATGATTTCAAAGCACAGATAGCCGCCCATCGACAGACCGGCCAGGGCGAACCGCTCCGGTGCCCCCACCAGAATATGCGCGGCTATATCCGACATGCTGTCGTGCTGCATGTGGTCGCCTATGATCACCTGCCGGTCCTGCGCCAAAACAGGGGTTTGCGCGGCGAACAGGGTATCCGTGCAGGCCAGACCCGAGATTAGCAACAAAGGGGTGGCGGGCATAGTGTTGGCTTTCTTGTGATTTTACATCTGTTGCCGAGTGTATATCATCACCGGACACCCGTAACCCCCGAAAGGCCCCTTGATGCGGTTTCTGATTGCCCTGCTGATGTTCACCCTGACGGGGTGCAAATATGATGAAACCATATCCGGCTATGTGGATCAGCGGGCGGAATGGGCACTGGTCGAACTGGATGGCAAACCCTTTCCGGCCCGCGCAACCATTGCCTTTCCAGCCAAGGGGAAAATCACGGGCCAGGCCCCCTGCAACCGCTATTCCGCCACCCAGTCCGCCCCGCGCCCGTGGTTCGAGGCGGGGCCGGTGATATCCACCAAAATGGCCTGCTCCGATCTGGCGGCAGAGCAGCAGTTTTTCAAGGCACTGGAGGAAATGACTCTGATGGATGTGTTGGGGAACGTATTGGTTTTGTCCAATGATACGGGTCGCGAGATGGTGTTCAATGCGGTGCCTTAAGTATGCCGCACATAGGCGTCCACAAACCGTTGTCGTGCGGCAGGTAGAGGTTTGTTGCCCAGCGAATAGGCCAGCCAGTGGGTCAGAAAATGCCCTGTTAGTCGCAGCCCGTCGATGATCTCGCTGTCGGGCGCCGGACCCTGGCCCAGCAGGCACAGCGGCAGGGGCAGCAGACGGTCGGCCCATTCACCTGCCCCTTCGGCACTGACCGCACGGCCGGATTTGGGGGAAACATAGGCCAGATCATCGCGGCTGCCGTTCACTGCGCAACGGCGCAGATCAAGACCAAAGCCCAGATCCTCGAGCAGCGCCAGTTCCCAGCGCAAGTAGGCCAGCGGCCAGCCTTCGGTATTGCCCAGCAGATCGAACAGGGTGACAGAGCGCTGGTACAGCAGCGGGTGCGCCTCGCGTTCGGGCAGGGCAAAGGCCAGCAGGGCACAGATGGAATTCAGCGCCGACAGTGTCAGCCGGTCCGCCATCACCGCCGCCGCACGGCTGCGCAGGGGTTCCACGGTGTAACTGCCCAGATGGTCGGCAAGGCGGGCGCGCCATGTGACGGCCAGTTGCGCACCGGGTTGCAATACAGGCGCCATTTTGCGCGAGGATGCCCCGCGCACAACGCCCGCATGCCGCCCGTGTTCGGCGGTGAATACTTCGATGATAGCCGAGTTTTCGCCGTGCTTGCGCACCGCCTGCAAAACCCCTTGGTCACGCCATTCCATATGCGAACCGTATTACGCCAGCCCCGGTTCGTCCAGCAGGTGACGGCCCTGTTTGTCCTCGACCTCGATCACCCATAGATCGGGATCGAACGATTTCTGCCGCTGGATCGACATATCCACCTCGGCCTCGCAACCGACTGCCATACCGATCCACGCGCGTTGCCCTTTTTCCAGATCGAACGAGCGTTCAAACGCCTGTGCATCGCCATCCAGTGTGTTCAGCTTGACGATCACCGCCCCTGCTGTCAGATCGCCCTTTTGGGTGACAAACGCAGGTATATTCGCCAGATTTAACCGTTGCAAATAGGCCTGAACCCAGAATTCTGTGGTCAGCCGCGTCACTTATTGCCGTCCTTGAAATTCAGCCCCATTTCGGAATAGCGCTCGGCCTCGTTCAGCCAGTTGGGGCGCACTTTGACTTGCAGGAACAGATGCACCTTGCGGCCCAGAAATTCCTCAAGTTCCTCGCGGGCGGCTTTGCCCACGCCCTTGATGGTTTCACCCTTGTGACCCAGCAAGATCCCCTTGTGCCCGTCGCGCATCACATAGATCAGCTGGTCAATCTTGACCGAGCCATCCTTGCGATCCTCCCAGTTTTCGGTTTCGACCGTCAGCTGGTAGGGCAATTCCTGATGCAGGCGCAACGTCAGCTTTTCGCGGGTGATTTCGGCGGCGATCATGCGCAGCGGCAGATCGGCAATCTGGTCTTCGGGGTACAACCACGGGCCTTTGGGCAATTCCGCTGCCAACCATTTGCGCAACGTATCAACACCGTGGCCCTTTTCGGCGGATATCATAAAGGTTTCGGTGAAATCATAAAGATCGTTCAGTTCCTTGGTCAACACCAGCAATCTGTCGGCCTTTACCTTGTCGATCTTGTTGATGGCCAGCGCCACGGGGCGGCCACCGGCGCGTTCGTTCAGCGCCTCCAGAATAACCTTGACCCCGGCGGTCACGCCACGGTGTGCCTCGACCAGCAGAACCACGATATCGGCATCCGCAGCACCGCTCCACGCCGCAGCCACCATGGCGCGGTCCAGGCGGCGGCGCGGGGCGAACAGGCCGGGGGTGTCGACGAACACCAGCTGGGTGTCGCCCTCGATCGCGACACCGCGAATACGGGCGCGGGTAGTCTGCACCTTATGCGTCACAATGGACACCTTGGCCCCCACCATCCGGTTCAGCAGCGTCGACTTTCCGGCGTTCGGCTCACCTATCAGGGCAACAAAGCCCGCGCGTGTTTCGGTCATGTATTATCTTTCTGTTACGAACAAAAGCAAAGAGAACGGTTCTCATCCAGCAGCTTGAAGATACTGCCATTTCTTCTAGATGCACTACCAAATTGACATCGCTAACTTAATAACAGAGGGGGCTGACCCAGATAACTACTTCAAGTAACGCTTAACCCATTGTCTTAGCTGCAATAACTGAGGGTAGTGTCGCGAGTTTGGTGGAAATTCGAGGACGGCGTAATCTCCGGGTGCATCGAAGCCACCCAACCGGCGGCTGGAACCGCCAAGGAGATCACGCCATGACAAAGAATACAGCAACATCGACATCCGCGCTACTGGCCAATGAAGCAGGCTATGACCCGATTGAAGACCGGCTGCGCCAGAACATCCGCGCGACGATCGAGGCGGTTTTCGAAGAGGAGCTGGAGCAGTTTCTGGGCCGTTGCCGGTATGGCCGCAGCGGCGGGGCAAAGGCCGGATACCGCCACGGGCATCGCGAGCGGCAACTGGTCGGAACATTTGGAACCGAAACGGTGCGCGTGCCGCGTGCGCGGATCACAGGCGAGGCCGGCAAGGCCAGAGAATGGCGCTCGAAGGCATTGCCCCGCTACCAGCGGCTGACGAAGAAGGCCGAGGCGCTGATCGCTGCTGTCTACCTTTCGGGCACCAACACACGGCGGGTAAAACGCGCCCTGTTCGGCCTGTTTCAGGGGGCGGTCAGCAAGGATGTGGTGAGCCGCGCCTGGCGCAAGGTGAAGGTGGACTGGCAGGCGTGGTGCGCCCGCAGCCTTGCGGATGAAGACATCGTGCGGCTGATCCTGGACGGCACCGTGATCAAAACGCGGATTGACAGGAAGGCCACCAATATCTCGGTTCTGGCCGCGATTGGCGTGCGCCGGGATGGGCAGAAGGTCTTGTTATCACTGATGAACATGGGCGGCGAAAGCACCTCCGCCTGGCGTCAGTTCATCAACGATCTGGATGCGCGCGGGTTGAAACGGCCCGAATTTGTCATCGTGGACGGGGCACCGGGACTTGAGGTCGCTCTCATTGCCCTCTGGGGTGAAGATCTGCCGATCCAGAGGTGCACGGTGCACAAGCACCGCAACCTTCTGGCCAAGGCACCCAAGCGTATGCATGATGAGTTGACAGAAGATTACCGCGACATGATCTACGCCAAAACACCCGAGGAAATCGCCACCCGCCGCAAGGCATTTCTGCGAAAATGGCGGCTGAAATGCAAGGCCGTCGCTGACAGCTTGGAAGAAGCAGGAGATAAGCTTTTCACCTTCACGCGTCTGCCACAAGGCCAGTGGAAATCGGCCAGAACGACAAATGCGATCGAACGCCTGAACGAGGAATTCCGCCGCCGCATCAAGACCCAGACCGTGCTGCCATGCGCCGAGACCGTGCCGATGCTGCTTTGGGCTCTGATGGCCTCGGGGCAGATCGTCATGCGAAAGGTCGATGGCTGGGAAACGCTCGCTCAGCCCGTCGCCGACGCAACCCTTGACCAAGCCGCCTGACCGGCGCATAACTCAACCCGCTCGGAGGTGCCTGAAATCAATTTCCACCACTTTCGAGACACAACCGTGGCTATTTCCATCTATAGGGAACCTCTGTAAATTCCCGTTTTCGCCTTCTTCGCGGCGGGGTGGACGGTTTTTCGCCTGTCCCGCCTGATTGCTTCGGATCATAAACCCATTTTCACCGGTTTCAAGCCGGTTTTGGGTATTTCAGGCACACCTCACCCCATGAACCCTTATCCCGGCGCCGCCAGGCCGCATTCGAACTGGACGAAGCGCTTCATGTTGTAGACCAGGTTCATCATCCCGATGCGAAATCGCGCCCGCTTCAGGCCGATGGAGCGGATCAGCTTGCCGCCCATGGAGCGCTCCTGAAAAGCGAATACATGCTCGACCCGGACCCGCACTTTCGAGCGCCTCCGGTTGGCCTTTTGCTGGCGCTCGCCAAGCGGCTTGCCGCGCCTGCCCTTGTGATGGATATGGCTGTGAAGCCCCCGCTCTTCCAGCTCGCTTTCGATCTTTTGCGAGCGATAGGCGCTGTCGGCCCACAGGTCCGATGAGGTGTTGCTCGCATCAATCAGACCGGCAAGCGCCTGGCTGTCATGCACGGCGGCATCGGTGACATCATAAGCGCGGATGAATTTGTGCCGCCGGTCGACATTGATGTGGTTCTTGTAGCCGTAATAGCTCTTGCCGTGCTTCTTCGTCCAGCGCGCATCCACGTCCTTCTGGCGCTTCTTGTGGGGTTTTTCCTCCCACTCTTCAGGCGTTTCGCCCGCCTTGATTTTCTCGTTCTCGTCCCTTTTGTTGTGCTGGCGCGGCGCCGGAACGATGCTCGCATCAACAATCTGCCCGCCCATCGCCAGATAGCCCTTTTCGCGCAGAAAGGCATCGAACTTGTCAAACAGCTCCTTCATCTTCCCGGCCCCGGCCAGCCTTTCACGGTAGGCCCAGATGGTCTTGGCGTCAGGTACGCTGTCTTCAATGCCAAGGCCGAGAAACCGCATGAACGACAGGCGGTCGCGGATCTGATACTCGATCTGATCGTCAGAGAGGTTGTAGAGCTGCTGCAAAACCATCGTCTTGAATATCAGCACCTCATCCCAAGGCGGGCGGCCAGCGTTGGATTTGCGCTGTTCGGGCGGCGTGCGCCATATGGCCTTCAGCTCGTCCCGGTAATCCTCGAACGGCACCATGTCGTTGAGCAACACCAGCGGATCACCAGATTTGTCCAGTCCCGCGTATCGGCTGGAAAGATCAAAAAATCCCATCTGACCCATGGGAACCTCTGTAAATTCCCGTTTTCGCCTTCTTCGCGGCGGGGTGGACGGTTTTTCGCCTGTCCCGCCTGATTGCTTCGGATCATAAACCCATTTTCACCGGTTTCAAGCCGGTTTTGGGTATTTCAGGCACACCTCACCCCATGAACCCTTATCCCGGCGCCGCCAGGCCGCATTCGAACTGGACGAAGCGCTTCATGTTGTAGACCAGGTTCATCATCCCGATGCGAAATCGCGCCCGCTTCAGGCCGATGGAGCGGATCAGCTTGCCGCCCATGGAGCGCTCCTGAAAAGCGAATACATGCTCGACCCGGACCCGCACTTTCGAGCGCCTCCGGTTGGCCTTTTGCTGGCGCTCGCCAAGCGGCTTGCCGCGCCTGCCCTTGTGATGGATATGGCTGTGAAGCCCCCGCTCTTCCAGCTCGCTTTCGATCTTTTGCGAGCGATAGGCGCTGTCGGCCCACAGGTCCGATGAGGTGTTGCTCGCATCAATCAGACCGGCAAGCGCCTGGCTGTCATGCACGGCGGCATCGGTGACATCATAAGCGCGGATGAATTTGTGCCGCCGGTCGACATTGATGTGGTTCTTGTAGCCGTAATAGCTCTTGCCGTGCTTCTTCGTCCAGCGCGCATCCACGTCCTTCTGGCGCTTCTTGTGGGGTTTTTCCTCCCACTCTTCAGGCGTTTCGCCCGCCTTGATTTTCTCGTTCTCGTCCCTTTTGTTGTGCTGGCGCGGCGCCGGAACGATGCTCGCATCAACAATCTGCCCGCCCATCGCCAGATAGCCCTTTTCGCGCAGAAAGGCATCGAACTTGTCAAACAGCTCCTTCATCTTCCCGGCCCCGGCCAGCCTTTCACGGTAGGCCCAGATGGTCTTGGCGTCAGGTACGCTGTCTTCAATGCCAAGGCCGAGAAACCGCATGAACGACAGGCGGTCGCGGATCTGATACTCGATCTGATCGTCAGAGAGGTTGTAGAGCTGCTGCAAAACCATCGTCTTGAATATCAGCACCTCATCCCAAGGCGGGCGGCCAGCGTTGGATTTGCGCTGTTCGGGCGGCGTGCGCCATATGGCCTTCAGCTCGTCCCGGTAATCCTCGAACGGCACCATGTCGTTGAGCAACACCAGCGGATCACCAGATTTGTCCAGTCCCGCGTATCGGCTGGAAAGATCAAAAAATCCCATCTGACCCATGACAAAACCCCGTCGGTCGAATCATTTTCATCCTGATGACGATTCTACCCCGTCAGGCCGGATTTTGGGGGATTTTTAGAGGTTCCCTACGGGCAATGGTGAAAATAGATGTGAAAATTTCATAAGGTATTTCACGAATGTTACACAGCGACCCGTTACGGGCAAAAACCCTTGGTGCAGACCTGCGGGCGATCCGCAAGGCGCGCGGGGTGACCTTGACGGATTTGGCGGAACGGCTGGGTCGATCTGTCGGCTGGTTGTCACAGGTCGAGCGGGATTTGTCGGACCCGTCTGTTGATGATTTGCGCAAAATCTCCGCGGCGCTGGATGTGCCAATCTCGATGCTGTTTTCCCATGCCGCCGCCCCTGCGGGCGAAGAAGGTTATGTCGTGCGAAAGCATGCGCGCCGCAGTATTGGCAACCGCGAGGCGGGACTGGTCGAGGAACTGCTTTCGCCCGATCTGACCAATGATTTCGAGGTGGTTCATTCCACCTTTGAGCCCCGTTCCAAGGCCAAAGAGGCCATTGCGCGTTCCACTCAGGAGGTTGGTTATCTGGTATCCGGCATGCTGGATATATGGATTGCTGGCCGGAAATTCACCATCCACCCCGGCGATAGTTTCCGCATCAAAGGCGAGATGCACCGCTGGTCCAACCCCTATGACGAGCCTGCCGTGGCGATCTGGGTGATTGCCCCGCCGGTCTATTAACAAGGAGCAGATTATGGCTGAAATCCCAACGAAAGCACGGGTTGTCATTATTGGCGGCGGGATCATCGGTTGCTCGGTTGCATATCATCTGGCGAAACTGGGCTGGCAGGATGTGGTTCTGCTGGAGCGCAAACAACTGACCAGCGGTACGACATGGCATGCGGCGGGGCTGATCGGGCAATTGCGGTCGTCCAGCAATATGACGAAGCTGGCAAAATACAGTCGTGATTTATATGCCTCGCTGGAGGAAGAAACCGGCGTGGCGACGGGGCTGCGAACCTGCGGATCAATCTCGGTTGCACTGACCGAAGACCGGCGCGAGGAACTGTTTCGCGGCGCGGCCATGGCGCGGGCGTTCGGGGTGGCGGCCGAGGAAATCACGGCGCAGGAGGTGAAGACCCGCTATCCGCACCTGAATATTGACGATGTATTGGCCGGGGTGTTTATCCGTGATGACGGGCAGGGCGATCCTGCCAACATCGCGCTGGCACTGGCCAAGGGCGCACGGATGCGCGGGGCACAGGTGCTGGAACGGGTGCGGGTTGCGGGGATACGCACCGAGGGCGGGCGCGCAACCGGTGTTGAATGGGAAACGGATGCGGGGCAGGGGTTTATTGCCGCTGATCATGTGGTGAACTGTGCCGGTATGTGGGGGCATGAAGTGGGCCGCATGGCGGGGGTAAATGTGCCGCTACAGGCCTGCGAGCATTTCTATATCGTTACCGAGCCGATCAAGGGGCTGGAGCAACTGCCGGTGCTGCGGGTGCCGGACGAATGCGCCTATTACAAGGAAGACGCGGGCAAGTTTCTGCTGGGGGCATTTGAGCCGAATGCCAAGCCCTGGGGGATGGACGGCATTCCCGAGAACTTCGAATTTGACCAGCTGCCCGAGGATTTCGACCATTTCGAGCCGATCCTTATAGATGGTCAGGTAATAATAAGTTGAACGGGAAACGGGCAGGGCAGGCAGGATGCAGGGCAGCGCAAACGCGATTGAAATCAGCGGTGTGGGTAAATGGTTTGGCGATTATCAGGCGCTTAAGGATATTACCCTGACAGTGCCATTTGGTGAAAAACTGGTGATTTGCGGGCCGTCCGGTTCGGGTAAATCCACGCTGGTGCGTTGTATCGACCGGCTGGAAGCGCATGATACGGGGCGGATTGTGGTCGACGGGATCGAGTTGACCGAGGATGCGGCAAGCATCGCGCAGGTCCGCTCGGAAATCGGCATGGTGTTTCAGCAGTTCAACCTGTTTCCGCATCTGACGGTGCTGGAAAACCTGACCCTTGGACCGATCAAGGCACGCGGGTTGTCACGGGCCGAGGCCGAAGCCCGCGCGATGCATTATCTGGAACGGGTGCACATCCCCGAACAGGCCGACAAAAAGCCCGGCCAACTGTCGGGCGGGCAGCAACAGCGGGTGGCGATTGCCCGTTGCCTGTGTCTGGAACCCAAGCTGATGCTGTTTGACGAACCCACCTCGGCGCTGGATCCTGAAATGATTGCCGAGGTTCTGGATGTGATCCTTGATCTGGCCAATGAGGGGATGACGATGGTTGTGGTGACCCATGAAATGGGCTTTGCCCGCAAGGCCGCCGACCGGATGGTGTTTATGGACAAGGGCGAGATACTGGAATCCGCCCCGCCCGAGGAATTCTTTACCGCACCAAAAACCGCGCGGTGCCGTAAGTTCCTGAACCAGATATTGCAGCACTAGGGGGCGTGATGAAACTGAAAACCCTGATCCTGCTGTCTTTGCCCCTGCTTATCGCGGGCTGTGGTCAGTCCAACATCTGGGGTTGGTACGTGATTGACCCGCGCACGCCTGCGGGCTGGATCAACATCAAATTCCTGCTGGGCGGGTTTGGATCAACCATTCTGCTATCCCTGATCGCGGCTGGATTGTCGATGGTGCTGGGGCTGATCGTGGCCCTGCCGGGCATGTCGCCGCGTCGATGGCTGCGCATCCCGTCACGGGTTTATATCGAGCTGGTGCGGGCGGTGCCCCTGCTGCCGATGCTGTTCTGGGTGTTCTACGGGTTGCCGGTTGTGCTGAAATCGATGGGGATCAAAATCAGCATTGATCCGTTCTGGGGTGCGATCATCGCCTTGGCCGTGTCCGACAGCGCCTTTACCGCCGAAATCTATCGTGCGGGGATTCAGTCGATCCCGAAAGGGCAAGTCGAGGCAGGGCAAACCATCGGCCTGACCAACGCGCAAAACATGCGTTACGTGATCCTGCCCCAAGCAATCCGGCGCATCCTCCCGCCGCTGGCTAACCAGTTCATCTATATCGTGAAAATGTCGGCCTTTGCCTCGGTCATCGGTATGCAGGAACTGACGCGCCGCGCCAATGAACTGGTGGTGACGGAATACCGGCCGCTGGAGATTAATACCCTGCTGATCGTCGAATATCTGCTGCTGGTGTTGATCATCAGCGCCTTTGTGCGTTGGCTGGAACGCAGGATGGGCGCTGATGAACGGGGTTGAATGCTATTTGAACAGCCCTTCCTTTTTGGCTTGCAGATAGGCCTCGTCAATCGAGCGGTAAGCGCGGTCCATCAGTGTGTCGATGTCGTCTTTGGTCAGGATCAACGGTGGCGAGATGATCATCCGGTCCCCCACATGGCGCATCACCAGTTTGTTTTCAAAACAGCGATCACGGCACATCAGACCGATGGTGCCGGCGGGCGCCTCGAACGGGGCCCGGTTGGCCTTGTCCGGGGACATAGCGACCGAAGCGACCATACCGCAGATGCTTGCTTCTCCGACCATCGGGTGATCCGCCAGTTCGGCCCAGCGTTTGGCCAGATAGGGGGCGGTGACATCGCGCACGGTGTCGACGATCTTTTCTTCTTCCATGATCCGCAGATTTTCCAGTGCCACGGCGGCGGAAACCGGATGGGCGGAATAGGTATAGCCGTGGTTAAAATCACCGGCGTTGGCGATCACTTCGGCCACCTCGTCTGACACCATAGAGCCACCGATCGGCGCATAGCCCGAGGACAGACCCTTGGCGATGGTCATAATGTCGGGACGGATGTTGAAGGTATCGCAGCCGAACCAGTTGCCGGTGCGCCCAAAGCCGCAGATCACTTCGTCCGCGATCAGCAGGATTTCATGCGCATCGCAAATCCGCTGGATTTCCGGCCAGTAGGTTTCGGGTGGAATGATCACCCCGCCCGCGCCCTGAATCGGTTCGGCGATAAAGGCGGCGACACGGTCTTCGCCGATTTCGGCAATCGCCTGCTCCAGTTGGCGGGCGCGTTCCAGACCGAATTCCTCGGGCGACAGATCACCGCCTTGGGCATACCAGTTGGGTTCGTCTATATGGTGGATATCGGGGATCGGTAGCCCGCCTTGTGCATGCATTGCTGTCATTCCGCCAAGGCTGGCAGCCGCAACGGTCGAGCCGTGGTAGGCGTTCTTGCGCGATATGATCACCTTTTTGTCGGGCTTGCCTTTGGCCGCCCAATAGTGGCGCACAAGGCGTATGTTGGTGTCGTTTGCATCCGATCCCGAACAGCCAAAAAATACCTGGTTCAGATCACCAGGCACCAGTTCGGCCAGCTTGGTAGCCAGTGCCACGGCGGGCACATGGGTGGTCTGGAAAAAGGTGTTGTAATAAGGCAGTTCGCGCATTTACCGCGCGGCGGCTTCGGCCAGTTCGTTACGGCCATAACCTATGTTGACGCACCACAGACCCGCCATTGCGTCCAGCAGTTCCACACCTTCGGAATCGGTCAGCGTCACACCCTTGGCCGATGTGATCACCCGCGCACCCTTGGCGGCCAGTTCGGCGCCGGCGGTAAACGGGTGCATATGATGCGCGGCATCAAGTTTCTGAAGCTCTTTGGTGGGCGGGTGGTTGGTGATCATGTTCATGACGCATCTCCTGATGAAGCGGGTTTGATGCAGAATATGATCAAATTATTTCCTGTCAAATGGAATTGCTGCGTTTATGCTTTTTCTAGCGACTGACGGATTGCCTCGTGCCCCTGATGCAGGTCTTCCTTTATCGCCTGTGCCACCGCTTGCGGGTCGCCGTCGCGCATAGCTTGCAGCGCTTCTTTGTGTTTGTCAGGCAGGTTGGCGGTGCCGTACCGCCCCAGAACCACCCGCAACGACGGGCCGATCCGCAACCAGAGCGAAGCCGCCATAGACAGCAGGATGTGGGCCTCGGACAGTTGATACAGGTCGTGGTGAAACCGATAGTTGTATTTCAGATAATTCGCGACATCGCCCTTCGCAATGGCCTCGTTCAGGGCCTGATCAGTGTCATATAGCCCCTGATAGTCGGCGCCTGACATGCGGCTGGTCGCCAAATAGGCCAATCGGGGTTCGATTGACAGGCGGGCAAAGGCGATTTCGTCCAGTTGTGCCAGTGTCATTTGCGGCAGTATGATCCGCCGGTTACCCTGAAATTCCAGCGCCCCTTCGGCGGTCAGGCGGCGGATGGCCTCGCGCACCGGCGTCATGCCGACGCCCAGCTCCTGCACCAGCCCCTGAATGGTGACCGACTGGCCTAGGGCAAATTCGCCCAGCAGGATCATTTCGCGGATCTGGCGATAGACCACCTCGTGAACAGGCAGGTTTTGCGGCGAATTATCCACGTTATTCCCTATTATGACAGCGGTCCGGATGCTGTTAGTGGAAACTTTTTATTGCTTTGTGTCAATTTTTTTGATCAAATATTTTGACGGGAGCCAAGACTCCCGACCAATGGGAGAACAATCAATGAAAACGAATTTGCTGACAATGACAGCGGTGCTGGCCCTTGGGGCGGGCGCGGCAATCGCCGAGGAAGTGCATGTTTACAACTGGTCCGATTACATCGACGAAAGCCTGCTGACCAAGTTTCAGGAAGAAACCGGCATTACGCTGATTTATGACGTGTTCGATTCAAACGAATTGCTGGAAACCAAAATGCTGGCTGGCGGGTCGGGCTATGATGTTGTGGTGCCGACGGCCGGCTTTTTGCAGCGTCAAATTCAAGCAGGTGCCTTCCAGAAGCTGGACTACTCGAAACTGCCCAATGCCGTAAACCTGTGGGACGTGATCAAGGAACGCACCGCGCAATATGATCCCGGAAACGAATATTCAGTCAATTACATGTGGGGCACCACCGGTATTGGTGTAAATGTCGCAAAAGTGAAAGAAGCATTGGGGGATGAGGTTGTGTCTCGAAAGTGGTGGAAATTGATTTCAGGCACCTCCGAGCGGGTTGAGTTATGCGCCGGTCAGGCGGCTTGGTCAAGGGTTGCGTCGGCGACGGGCTGAGCGAGCGTTTCCCAGCCATCGACCTTTCGCATGACGATCTGCCCCGAGGCCATCAGAGCCCAAAGCAGCATCGGCACGGTCTCGGCGCATGGCAGCACGGTCTGGGTCTTGATGCGGCGGCGGAATTCCTCGTTCAGGCGTTCGATCGCATTTGTCGTTCTGGCCGATTTCCACTGGCCTTGTGGCAGACGCGTGAAGGTGAAAAGCTTATCTCCTGCTTCTTCCAAGCTGTCAGCGACGGCCTTGCATTTCAGCCGCCATTTTCGCAGAAATGCCTTGCGGCGGGTGGCGATTTCCTCGGGTGTTTTGGCGTAGATCATGTCGCGGTAATCTTCTGTCAACTCATCATGCATACGCTTGGGTGCCTTGGCCAGAAGGTTGCGGTGCTTGTGCACCGTGCACCTCTGGATCGGCAGATCTTCACCCCAGAGGGCAATGAGAGCGACCTCAAGTCCCGGTGCCCCGTCCACGATGACAAATTCGGGCCGTTTCAACCCGCGCGCATCCAGATCGTTGATGAACTGACGCCAGGCGGAGGTGCTTTCGCCGCCCATGTTCATCAGTGATAACAAGACCTTCTGCCCATCCCGGCGCACGCCAATCGCGGCCAGAACCGAGATATTGGTGGCCTTCCTGTCAATCCGCGTTTTGATCACGGTGCCGTCCAGGATCAGCCGCACGATGTCTTCATCCGCAAGGCTGCGGGCGCACCACGCCTGCCAGTCCACCTTCACCTTGCGCCAGGCGCGGCTCACCACATCCTTGCTGACCGCCCCCTGAAACAGGCCGAACAGGGCGCGTTTTACCCGCCGTGTGTTGGTGCCCGAAAGGTAGACAGCAGCGATCAGCGCCTCGGCCTTCTTCGTCAGCCGCTGGTAGCGGGGCAATGCCTTCGAGCGCCATTCTCTGGCCTTGCCGGCCTCGCCTGTGATCCGCGCACGCGGCACGCGCACCGTTTCGGTTCCAAATGTTCCGACCAGTTGCCGCTCGCGATGCCCGTGGCGGTATCCGGCCTTTGCCCCGCCGCTGCGGCCATACCGGCAACGGCCCAGAAACTGCTCCAGCTCCTCTTCGAAAACCGCCTCGATCGTCGCGCGGATGTTCTGGCGCAGCCGGTCTTCAATCGGGTCATAGCCTGCTTCATTGGCCAGTAGCGCGGATGTCGATGTTGCTGTATTCTTTGTCATGGCGTGATCTCCTTGGCGGTTCCAGCCGCCGGTTGGGTGGCTTCGATGCACCCGGAGATTACGCCGTCCTCGAATTTCCACCAAACTCGCGACACTACCATCAAATGTCCCGGTACCGATTTTTCAAGTTGAAGTTTTCAGACACTATTCACGGCTTCCCATAAGCATTGCCACTGCATATAGTGCCCTCAGCGCACTGGGGCGCAGTATTAGCGAATGAACGGGGTGTATTGTTTTGGCGCATATTATTGTTGTGGGGAACGAAAAGGGTGGCTCGGGCAAATCGACCACCTCGATGCATGTGGCAACGGCACTGGTCCGGATGGGTCATAGCGTCGGCGCGCTGGATCTGGATTTGCGGCAACGCACCTTTGGCCGTTACGTTGAAAACCGTCGCACCTATTGCGAAACCCATGACGTCAAATTGCCAATGCCCGATTACCACGATCTGCCGGATGTAGACCGTGCCAAGCTGAAGCCCGGTGAAAATGTCTATGACCATCGCCTGTCTGCCGCCGTGGCCACGCTAGAGCCGGATAATGATTTCATCCTGATCGACTGCCCTGGGTCACACACTCGTCTGTCGCAGGTGGCCCATTCACTGGCCGACACTTTGATCACCCCGCTGAACGACAGTTTTGTCGATTTCGACCTGCTGGCACATATGGATCCGGACAGCGGTAAAATCCTCAGCCCCTCGGTCTATTCCGAAATGGTCTGGAACGCGCGGCAATTGCGGGCGCAGGCCGGATTGCCCTCTATTGACTGGGTTGTGGTGCGCAACCGGCTGGCCGCACAGCGGATGCACAATAAGGAAAAGATGGAGCAGGCCCTGAATGCCCTGTCAAAACGCATCGGTTTTCGCATCGCACCCGGCTTTGGCGAGCGGGTCATTTTCCGCGAACTGTTCCCGCGCGGCCTGACCTTGTTGGATTTACGCGATATCGGCGTCAAAGGGCAGATGAATATTTCCAATGTCGCCGCCCGTCAGGAACTACGCGAATTAATGAAGGCGCTGAATTTGCCAGGGGTTACGGTTAACTTCTAGGATTAGGACCGCCCACAGAATAATAACAAGGCAGGAAAATGAGCAAAAAATCCATTCTGATCACCGGGTGTTCTTCGGGCATCGGTTATGACGCGGCGCACACGTTGCACAAACGCGGCTGGCGGGTGTTTGCCACCTGCCGGCAGGAATCCGTCTGTGAACGTCTGCGCGGCGAAGGGCTGGAAAGCTTTGTTCTGGATTACGCTGACGAGGCTTCGATCAAGGCCGCCGTCACCGAAACCCTGTCGCGCACCGGTGGCACCCTGGATGCGCTTTATAATAACGGCGCCTATGCCATCCCCGGCGCGGTCGAGGATTTGCCCCGCGACGCCCTGCGCGCGATATTCGAGGTTAATCTGTTCGGCTATCACGATCTGACCAATCAGGTGATTCCGGTGATGCGGGCGCAGGGGCACGGGCGGATCATCAATTGTTCCTCGGTTCTGGGGATGGCCGGGTTGCGGTTTCGCGGGGCTTATGTCTCGACCAAATTCGCGCTGGAGGGGCTGACCGATGTGCTGCGCCTTGAAATGCACAGCCAGCCGATCGACGTGATCCTGATCGAACCCGGCCCGATCACCACGAAAATCCGCGTCAATGCCCAACCGCATTTTGAAAAGTGGATCGACTGGGAAAATTCGGCCCTGCGCAAACTATACGAATTCGGCCTGCGTCCGCGCCTGTATGATACCAGTGGCGAACCTGACAAATTCGAACTGCCCCCATCGGCGGTAACGAAAAAGCTGATCCACGCGCTGGAATCCAGACGCCCGAAGCCGCGTTATTACGTCACCGTGCCGACCTATCTGTCCGGTTTCTTTCGTCGTATCCTGTCGACCCGCGCCTTTGACTGGATCCTGCTAAAGGGCTAAACCGGCAGCATAAGGAAA
Source organism: Profundibacter sp. (assembly GCF_965277155.1). GTDB lineage: Bacteria > Pseudomonadota > Alphaproteobacteria > Rhodobacterales > Rhodobacteraceae > Profundibacter. Next base: position 953,705 of record NZ_CBDIBV010000013.1, on the reverse strand, counting down.
CGCGACATGCTTCAAGACCCTCTATTTCTGACCCTTGCCGCTGCCTGTCTGGTGGTGGTGATTATCCTGATGCTGGGCATTGGTGGCTTTGCCAAGGGCGGTGAATTCAACCGCAAACACGCCAACCGGCTGATGCGGTATCGCATCTATGCACAGGCCATTGCCGTGGTGCTGTTACTGCTGTTTCTCTATATCCGTAGCAAAGGCTAGATCATGGTCGTTCTGAACAAGATTTACACCAAAACCGGCGATGCTGGCGAAACCGCGCTGGGCAACGGTGTGCGTGTTTCCAAAACATCGCCGCGTGTGGCGGCATATGGCACTGTGGACGAGGTAAACGCCACTGTCGGCCTTGCCCGCCTGCACGCCAATGGCGACATGGACGATATGCTGGCGCTGATCCAGAATGATCTGTTCGATCTGGGGGCCGATCTGTGCCGCCCCGAAATGGACAAAGACAAAGACGCCGAATACCCGCCCCTGCGGCTGGCCGCATCTCAGGTCGAGCGGCTGGAAGGCGAGATCGACGCGATGAATGCCAATCTTGCCACGCTGCGCTCTTTCATCCTGCCCGGCGGCAGCCCGCTGGCCGCGCATTTGCATCTGTGCCGCACCGTTTCACGCCGGGCCGAACGGATGGCAGTGGAACTGGCCACCGGCGAATCTGTCAATCCGGCTGCGGTGAAATATCTGAATCGTCTGTCCGACTGGTTCTTTGTCGCCAGCCGTGTTGCCAATGAAAACGGTGCAAAAGATGTGCTTTGGGTACCCGGCGCCAACCGTTAGAGCATGTCGCACCAAATCGAATTCGCCGACCAACCGAACGCATTCGCTTATGCGAACGCTGCCTCGGTCGGTCGGCAAATGCTCGAATCGAACAGGTGCGAGACGCTATAATTCCCTGAAAAACACAAAACGCGGCGTCGCCATGACTGTTCATGTCGATTTTGCTCTGTTTTTCGCCGTGACACTCGGCTAACAACCTTTCGAGAGCTTGGACAACTCCGCCCTTTGTGGGGGAATTAATAGGAGAGATACGCTGATGAAGGTGCTAGTGCCAGTCAAGCGCGTGATCGACTACAACGTGAAGGTTCGCGTCAAAGCGGACGGATCGGGTGTTGATCTCGCCAATGTCAAAATGTCGATGAACCCTTTTGACGAAATCGCGGTAGAAGAAGCGATCCGCCTGCGCGAAGCAGGCAAGGTCGAAGAAGTGGTGGCCGTTTCCATCGGTGTCAAACAGGCACAGGAAACCCTGCGCACCGCTTTGGCGATGGGCGCTGACCGTGCCATTCTGGTGATTGCCGCCGATGATGTGCATCAGGACATCGAGCCGCTGGCCGTTGCCAAAATCCTGAAGGCCATCGTGGATGAAGAAAAGCCCGATCTGGTTCTGGCAGGCAAACAGGCGATCGATAACGACATGAACGCCACCGGCCAGATGCTGGCCGCGCTGCTGGGTTGGTCACAGGCCACCTTTGCATCCGAGGTGGATATCGACGGCGATCATGCCACCGTCACCCGCGAGGTGGACGGCGGTTTGCAGACGATCAAGGTCAAGATGCCTACCATCATCACCGTTGATCTGCGTTTGAACGAACCACGCTACGCATCCTTGCCCAACATCATGAAGGCCAAGAAAAAGCCGCTGGATGAAAAAACCGCCGCCGATTACGGCGTCGATGTAACCCCGCGTCTGACCGTTGTGAAAACCGGCGAACCCGAGGCCCGCGCTGCGGGTGTCAAGGTGGCGGATGTGGCCGAACTTGTTGCGAAACTCAAAGAAGCGGGGGTTGTCTGATGGCTGTATTACTGTTGGCAGAAGTGAACGGCGGCGAATTGGCTGTTGATGCAACTGCGAAAACCCTGACGGCAGCAAAAATGCTGGGCGATGTGACCATCCTGTGCGCTGGTGCCGGTTGTTCCGGTGCGGCCGAGGCAGCGGCAAAACTGGACGGCGTATCCAAGGTGCTGTGCGCCGATGATGCCGCCTATGGGCATGATCTGGCCGAACCGGTTGCCGATCTGATCGTGGCGCTGGCTGGCGATTACGACCACATCGTCGCCCCCGCTACGGCATCTGCGAAAAACGTGATGCCACGGGTTGCAGCCCTGCTGGATGTGATGGTGATCACCGATATTTCCGGCGTGGTGGATGGCGATACCTTTGAACGCCCGATCTATGCGGGCAATGCGATCCAGACGGTGAAATCCACCGATGGCAAAAAGGTTCTGACAGTTCGCACCACAACCTTTGACGTTGCTGGCGAAGGTGGCTCGGCCCCAGTCGAAGCAGCGCCTGCTGTTGCCAACCCCGGCCTGTCCGAATGGGTTGAAGACAAGGTAGCCGAAAGCGACCGTCCCGAGCTGACCTCGGCCGGTATCGTGGTTTCCGGTGGTCGTGGTGTCGGGTCGGAAGACGACTTTGCGCTGATCGAAAAACTGGCCGACAAACTGGGCGCTGCCGTTGGCGCGTCCCGTGCGGCGGTTGACTCGGGCTATGCCCCGAACGACTGGCAGGTTGGCCAGACCGGCAAGGTGGTTGCGCCCGAACTATATATCGCAGTTGGCATTTCCGGTGCGATCCAGCATCTGGCCGGCATGAAAGACAGCAAGATCATCGTCGCCATCAACAAGGACGAAGAGGCGCCGATTTTCCAGGTTGCCGATTACGGGCTTGTTGCCGACCTGTTCGAAGCGGTTCCGGCGCTGATCGACGCGCAGTAAGCGATTAATAAATCACCTGAAAGGCCCGCCCTTCCCGGCGGGCCTTTTTGTTTACAGTAGATGTTTCAGTAGTTCGACCAATGCAGCGGCCACTTGTTCATGGGCACCAACCCCCATCAGCTCGCGGGCGGCCAATTCGTCCAGCGGGGAATAGATCATCCCCTCGGTCCCTTTGGCCAGCGTCAGCGTGTCTGGCACAACTTCGACCACTTCGGATACATGCGGGCGGATTTCCTCGACCATGCTGCGATCGACGAACAGCGGATCACGCCCCAGCCCGTTTGGCACCGGTGGACTGTCCGGCGAACGGTCGGAAAACCACAGCAGGATTGTCTTGCCCTCGATCTTGTTGATCAACAGCTTTGTGCGCGCCACCCATGCCGCCCGGAGTAATGCCCGAAAGTTGGTGATGGGGTGATTGGGTGGCATATCATGGCGGTGTTGACGCGCCGCGATTCTCAGAGAGAAAAGGATATGCCACATGGAAGACGATACTATTTTGGAGTTTACCGATCCAGCCGGAATTTCACCTGATCCGCTGACGGATATCTTGCGCAAAGGCGCGCGGGATCTGTTGGCACAGGCGGTCGAGGCCGAGGTTTGTGATCTGATGGCGCAACACGCGCATTTGAGGGATTCGGCCGGTCGCCAGCGCCTTGTTCGCCACGGATACCTGCCGGAGCGCGAGGTGATGACGGGGATCGGCCCTGTCCCGGTGAATGTGCCTCGGGTGCGTGATCGTGGCACGGGGGCGGAGAAGATCAGGTTCACCTCGACGCTTCTGCCGCCGTATCTGCGCCGGGCAAAGTCGGTCGAGGAGTTGTTGCCCTGGCTCTATCTCAAAGGTATTTCCACGGGTGATTTCGGCGAAGCACTGGCGGCCCTTCTGGGGCCTGATGCGGGTGGTTTGACATCGAGCACGATTTCGCGCCTGAAGGCGGAGTGGTGGGCAGAATACGAGCGTTGGAACCGGCGTGACCTGTCGGCCAAACGCTATGTGTATTTCTGGGCCGACGGGGTTTATTTCAAGCCGCGCACGGATGCTGACAAGCAATGCATGCTGGTGATCATCGGCGCGGACGAGTGGGGTAACAAGGATGTTCTGGGCCTCGTGGACGGGTATCGAGAAAGCAGCCAGAGCTGGCGTGAACTGCTGCTGGACTTGCAACGTCGTGGCCTCAGAAAAGCCCCTGATCTGGCCGTTGGTGATGGCGCGCTCGGCTTCTGGAACGCCTTGCGGGAGGTGTTCGGTGAGACCCGGGAGCAGCGCTGCTGGGTGCATAAAACCGGCAACGTCCTGAATGCCATGCCGAAGTCGCTGCAAGCCAAAGCCAAGGGCCATCTACAGGACATCTGGATGGCCGAGAACAAACGGGACGCCGAGGCCGCGTTCAATTTCTTCATCGAAGCCTATGGCGTGAAATACGAGCGTGCCGTGGGGAAGCTGACCAAGGACCGGGACGTGCTGCTGACCTTCTACGACTTCCCTGCCGAGCACTGGAAACACATCCGCACATCCAACCCCATCGAAAGCATATTTGCCACCGTGCGGCACCGAACGAAGAAGACCAAAGGCTGCCTCGGGCGCAAGACCGCCTTGGCAATGACCTTCCGCCTGATGATGTCGGCAAAGAAGAAATGGCGTAAACTCGACGGCGCATTCCGATTGCCGGAAATCATCGAAGGGGTTGAATTTAAGGACGGGATCAAGCAGGAAAAACATGCCGCCTGATTACTGCGTCACCAACTTTTGGGCATAGCTCAAGATCCATTCGTAGTGAACGTTCTGAAATATATGCTGCATCTGCTATTGCCAGTTCGCGCGGGGTGGACATGTCTATCCCTGATAACTGGGCAGGGCCGGTAATCCCCGGCAGGACAGAAAATACATTCCTTGCATCCCGCTCGGCGATCAATTCGGATTGATTCGGCAAGCAGGGTCTTGGACCAACGAAACTCATGTTCCCGATCAACACATTGATAATCTGGGGCAGTTCATCGACTTTGGTGCGCCGTAACAGCTGCCCAATTCTAGTGACCTGTGCAGCAGAAACTTCGTGACTGCCCCTGTCGCCTGTTCCGTGAGCCATTGTTCGCAGTTTAAACAGGGTGAACGGTTTTTGATTTCGTCCGACACGGGTTTGCAGAAATAACGGATTCCCGCGACTTTCAATACGAATTGCGATCATTGCGGGTATGCAAAGAAACATCGCAGGGCCAAGCAAGAGTAAAGCCAGTAACCGGTCAACGACAGATTTCATATACGTGGTATCCTCTTTACTCTGTTACGTATGCCCCGCCTGGTGTCAGGATATGGATGGCAGCAATTGATACAAAGATCGCCATGAATGATACAGAATTCAACATCTGCTATTCTTGCCGACCCGAAGGAACATTTAAGCGGTGTTTTGCCGGATTGCAAAGGCAGTATTATGCTTAGGTGGCCCATTCAAGAGAGTTCCTGTAAATCCCGATTCCAATGGATATCTGAAGGTATGATGCTGTAAACAACGTCAAATAGGCCTTGCGTGTTCCTAATGTGTGGTCATGGGGTTGTAGATGCAAACCAGAAACGGTTGATTTCGGAGACCGAGTGTTTAGTTGGATCAATAGCGAAGTAAAAGATGCAGGAATGCACAAAAACAGGAGCTGACAATGGCCCGGAAAATTTTGGGATTAGCCGTATTTGCATCGCTCCAAATCGGTTTAATACAAGGAACAGTTGCTATGAGCAGTACACCGGAAATAACCCCGTCAAACAGGATTATCCTGTCTTGTCCTGATCAGACGCCAAATCGGCAAAAATTGTGTGATGCTATGGAGCAGGTTTTGAAAGAGGCCGCGCCAAATCGATCGATTTTGTTGGATCCTGATGCAATCGGGGAAAATGACATTTTGATCGCATTGAGAGTTGCTGCGGACGAAAAGCACAGTCTTAAAGCATACACTGAGTGGCAGAAAACGGGGGGCGAATTGACGCGTGGACCCGAGGTTGAGATGGCTGTTATGGACGCCATAGTCTCGCCACAGATGTTTAATAGGTTCTTGGCGGATCTAGTGCGAGTCAGTGAATTGCCAATTGACTAACGAGCACTTATAGGATGGACCATCTAAGGTGGAATAGTGGTAGTGTCGCGAGTTTGGTGGAAATTCGAGGACGGCGTAATCTCCGGGTGCATCGAAGCCACCCAACCGGCGGCTGGAACCGCCAAGGAGATCACGCCATGACAAAGAATACAGCAACATCGACATCCGCGCTACTGGCCAATGAAGCAGGCTATGACCCGATTGAAGACCGGCTGCGCCAGAACATCCGCGCGACGATCGAGGCGGTTTTCGAAGAGGAGCTGGAGCAGTTTCTGGGCCGTTGCCGGTATGGCCGCAGCGGCGGGGCAAAGGCCGGATACCGCCACGGGCATCGCGAGCGGCAACTGGTCGGAACATTTGGAACCGAAACGGTGCGCGTGCCGCGTGCGCGGATCACAGGCGAGGCCGGCAAGGCCAGAGAATGGCGCTCGAAGGCATTGCCCCGCTACCAGCGGCTGACGAAGAAGGCCGAGGCGCTGATCGCTGCTGTCTACCTTTCGGGCACCAACACACGGCGGGTAAAACGCGCCCTGTTCGGCCTGTTTCAGGGGGCGGTCAGCAAGGATGTGGTGAGCCGCGCCTGGCGCAAGGTGAAGGTGGACTGGCAGGCGTGGTGCGCCCGCAGCCTTGCGGATGAAGACATCGTGCGGCTGATCCTGGACGGCACCGTGATCAAAACGCGGATTGACAGGAAGGCCACCAATATCTCGGTTCTGGCCGCGATTGGCGTGCGCCGGGATGGGCAGAAGGTCTTGTTATCACTGATGAACATGGGCGGCGAAAGCACCTCCGCCTGGCGTCAGTTCATCAACGATCTGGATGCGCGCGGGTTGAAACGGCCCGAATTTGTCATCGTGGACGGGGCACCGGGACTTGAGGTCGCTCTCATTGCCCTCTGGGGTGAAGATCTGCCGATCCAGAGGTGCACGGTGCACAAGCACCGCAACCTTCTGGCCAAGGCACCCAAGCGTATGCATGATGAGTTGACAGAAGATTACCGCGACATGATCTACGCCAAAACACCCGAGGAAATCGCCACCCGCCGCAAGGCATTTCTGCGAAAATGGCGGCTGAAATGCAAGGCCGTCGCTGACAGCTTGGAAGAAGCAGGAGATAAGCTTTTCACCTTCACGCGTCTGCCACAAGGCCAGTGGAAATCGGCCAGAACGACAAATGCGATCGAACGCCTGAACGAGGAATTCCGCCGCCGCATCAAGACCCAGACCGTGCTGCCATGCGCCGAGACCGTGCCGATGCTGCTTTGGGCTCTGATGGCCTCGGGGCAGATCGTCATGCGAAAGGTCGATGGCTGGGAAACGCTCGCTCAGCCCGTCGCCGACGCAACCCTTGACCAAGCCGCCTGACCGGCGCATAACTCAACCCGCTCGGAGGTGCCTGAAATCAATTTCCACCACTTTCGAGACACAACCTCACCCCGACACCGGGCACCACAAATGTCTGTTTCACCCAGGGCACGTTGTTTGAAACACCTGATGGCCCACGCCGGATAGAACACTTGCGCCCCGGTGATCCGGTTATGACCAAAGACAATGGTCCACAGAAAATCCGCTGGTTATGGGCGCGCAATTGTCCGGTTTCAAAATTACGCGACAATCCGGAACTTGCACCGGTCAGGATCACAAAAGGGGCGCTTGGCTCGGGCCTGCCTCTTCGTGATCTTCTGGTCTCACGTCACCACCGTTGAGTAATGCCCGAAAGTTGGTGATGGGGTGATTGGGTGGCATATCATGGCGGTGTTGACGCGCCGCGATTCTCAGAGAGAAAAGGATATGCCACATGGAAGACGATACTATTTTGGAGTTTACCGATCCAGCCGGAATTTCACCTGATCCGCTGACGGATATCTTGCGCAAAGGCGCGCGGGATCTGTTGGCACAGGCGGTCGAGGCCGAGGTTTGTGATCTGATGGCGCAACACGCGCATTTGAGGGATTCGGCCGGTCGCCAGCGCCTTGTTCGCCACGGATACCTGCCGGAGCGCGAGGTGATGACGGGGATCGGCCCTGTCCCGGTGAATGTGCCTCGGGTGCGTGATCGTGGCACGGGGGCGGAGAAGATCAGGTTCACCTCGACGCTTCTGCCGCCGTATCTGCGCCGGGCAAAGTCGGTCGAGGAGTTGTTGCCCTGGCTCTATCTCAAAGGTATTTCCACGGGTGATTTCGGCGAAGCACTGGCGGCCCTTCTGGGGCCTGATGCGGGTGGTTTGACATCGAGCACGATTTCGCGCCTGAAGGCGGAGTGGTGGGCAGAATACGAGCGTTGGAACCGGCGTGACCTGTCGGCCAAACGCTATGTGTATTTCTGGGCCGACGGGGTTTATTTCAAGCCGCGCACGGATGCTGACAAGCAATGCATGCTGGTGATCATCGGCGCGGACGAGTGGGGTAACAAGGATGTTCTGGGCCTCGTGGACGGGTATCGAGAAAGCAGCCAGAGCTGGCGTGAACTGCTGCTGGACTTGCAACGTCGTGGCCTCAGAAAAGCCCCTGATCTGGCCGTTGGTGATGGCGCGCTCGGCTTCTGGAACGCCTTGCGGGAGGTGTTCGGTGAGACCCGGGAGCAGCGCTGCTGGGTGCATAAAACCGGCAACGTCCTGAATGCCATGCCGAAGTCGCTGCAAGCCAAAGCCAAGGGCCATCTACAGGACATCTGGATGGCCGAGAACAAACGGGACGCCGAGGCCGCGTTCAATTTCTTCATCGAAGCCTATGGCGTGAAATACGAGCGTGCCGTGGGGAAGCTGACCAAGGACCGGGACGTGCTGCTGACCTTCTACGACTTCCCTGCCGAGCACTGGAAACACATCCGCACATCCAACCCCATCGAAAGCATATTTGCCACCGTGCGGCACCGAACGAAGAAGACCAAAGGCTGCCTCGGGCGCAAGACCGCCTTGGCAATGACCTTCCGCCTGATGATGTCGGCAAAGAAGAAATGGCGTAAACTCGACGGCGCATTCCGATTGCCGGAAATCATCGAAGGGGTTGAATTTAAGGACGGGATCAAGCAGGAAAAACATGCCGCCTGATTACTGCGTCACCAACTTTTGGGCATAGCTCACAAGCATAGGACACGGAAGAGGTGGTCGCGGAAATTCGGACCAGTTGTTAAGGTGGATCGACTTATGAGAAAGACGATTCAAAATGACGAAACGAAAGAACCATTCTCCCGAATTCAAAGCCCGCGTTGCGCTTGAAGCAATCCGCGAGGAAATGACGATGGCGGAGCTGTCGAAGAAGTATGGTGTGCATCCAACCCAGATTGGCACATGGAAACGAGCAGCGATTGAAAACATGGCCACGGCATTTTCCAGACGGGGCCGTGATCCTGATCGGGTTGATGAAGCCCAGATTGAGAAGCTGCACTCCAAGATTGGTCAGCTGGTCGTGGAACGGGATTTTTTAGCCAACGCCTCGCAACAGTTGCTCGGGAAGCGAGGCAAAAAATGGTGAGCCGTGAGCATGATCTGAGTGTGCGACGACAATGCGGGCTACTTTCTCTGGCGCGCTCGAACCTGTATTACCAGCCAAAAGGCGAAAGTGCTGAAAATTTGCGGTTCATGACAATAATCGACAAGCAATTCTTGCAGACGCCGTGGTATGGATCACGGCAAATGGCCCGGCACATGCAGCGCCAAGGTTACAAGTGTGGTCGCCACAGGGTCCGCCGTTTGATGCGGCTGATGCGGTTGGTTCCGATCTACCAGACGCCCAACACGAGCAAGAAACATCCGCAGCATAAGATCTACCCGTATCTGCTGCGAGACCTGACGATTGATCGTCCAAACCATGTGTGGTGCGTAGATATCACCTACATTCCGATGCAGCGCGGGTTCCTCTATTTGGTCGCGATCATGGACTGGCACAGCCGCAAGGTTTTGAGCTGGAGATTGTCAAACAGCATGGAGGCAGATTTTTGCGTTGAAGCCCTGAAAGAGGCTATGGCCAAATACGGCAAGCCCGATATCATGAACAGCGACCAGGGCAGCCAGTTCACCGGGTTTGAATGGACGCAGGCGCTGAAAGAAGCCGACGTGAAAATCTCGATGGATGGCAAAGGTCGCTGGGTCGATAACCGGATGATCGAGCGGCTTTGGCGATCCTTGAAATACGAATGCATTTACCTCAACGCATTTGAAACGGGTTCGCAGACCCGCGCCGGGATCGGGAAATGGTTGGCTTACTACAACACCGAGCGCCCGCATTCCACCCACGGAATATTGACCCCGGATGAAGCCTATGACAGAAAAACAAAACCAATGAGTTTGGCAGCCTAAATGAAACCCTGATCCATCTTAAACTGGCTGCTGACTGGTCAAAAAAGTGGGACCACCTCTCTGCCAATCTCCAGGCCTCTCTAAGATCAGCGCTGCGGCTCTTCATATTGAAATGCCCGAACTTGGAACACTACAGGAGAAATAGGTTGCTAGTTTGGCGGGCCTTGCTCCAATGACACGCCAGTCAGGGCGATGGACGGGTAAAGCCTTCATTTAAGGCGGCGGGAAGCATTTGCGGGATGCGTTATATATGCCTGCGGTTGTTGCTGCGCGGCACAATCCGGATATGAAGCAATTTTACGACAGACTCATCAATTCAGGGAAACCTGCAAAAGTTGCGTTTACTGCTATCATGCGTAAGTTGATCTTGTTGGCAAACTTGCTGATTAAGCAGAACCGAATTTGGACAAAAATGGCGCTTGATTAAGACGGATACTATCCGTTTTCGCGCAGGATATTTCCCGCCAGATAGAGCGAACCGCAGATCAGGATGCGGGCGTTCGGGTCTGTCTGGATGATGTCGGCAATGGCGGATTGCACGTTGTCAGCAATATGCGTTTCCATGCCCACCTGCTTTGCCGCTTTGGCGGTTTCGGCGGCGGGCAGGGTTGCGGCCTCGCCGGGGATGGAAACCGCATGCAGGGATTTGGCATGTTGTGCCAGCGGGCGCAAATAACCGGTGATGTCTTTGGTATTCAGCATACCGCAGATCAGGTGCAGCGGGCGGGTTGGCAGGCGGGTCAGGGCCTCGGACAGGGCATGTCCGGCGGCGGGGTTGTGGCCGCCGTCCAGCCAGAGTTCGGCTGTGTCAGCGGCGTCCACCAGCGGGCCGTGATGCAGGCGTTGCAGGCGGGCGGGCCATTTGGCGTTTGTGACAGCGGCCTCGCAGGCGGTATCGTCAAAGCTAAGCTGGCGCAGGGCGGCGACGGCGATACCGGCATTCTGGATCTGGTGCGCGCCGATCAGGGCGGGCAGGGGCAGGTCCAGCAGGCCGGTTTCATCCTGATAGATCAAACGACCGCGTTCTTCCCAGACGTGCCAGTGCTGGCCATGCACCATCAGCGGTGCACCAAGGCGGTTAGCAGTGACCTCGATCACCTCCAGGGCCTCGTCCGGCTGCGGTCCGACAATGCAGGGCACACTGCGTTTTATGATGCCCGCCTTTTCACCCGCGATTTCGGTCAGGGTATCGCCCAGAAACTGGGTGTGGTCGATGGACACCGGCGTGATCACCGTCAACGCGGGTTTGCCCACCACGTTTGTGGCGTCCATCTTGCCGCCAAGGCCGACTTCGAGCAGGGTGTAATCGGCAGGTGTTTCGGCAAAAGCCAGCAGGGCAGCGGCGGTGGTGATTTCGAAATAGGTGATCGTGTCGCCGTTGTTGGCAGTATAACAGCGATCCAGCAGATCGGTCAGTGCGGGTTCGGTGATATGTTTGCCTGCAAGCGTGATGCGTTCATGAAACCGCGCCAGATGCGGCGAGATATAGGCGTGGACCGATTTCCCAGCCCCCTCCAGCCCCGCGCGGATCATCGCTTGGGTTGACCCCTTGCCATTGGTGCCCGCGATGTGGATCACGGGGGGCAGGTTGCGTTCGGGATGGCCAAGGGTGGCCAGTAGCGGATCAATACGGTCAAACGTCAGGTCGATGACCTTGGGGTGCAGCGTCATCATCCGCTCGAGGATGATGTCCGAGGTCGGCGTGCTCACTTTTCTTCCGCAGGTTGGTCGGGGGTTTCGGCGGTTTCTTTAGGGGCGGGCAGATCGCCCATCACAGGCGGGCTCATCCCCATCAGCATCCGCACGATGGTGACCAGTTCGTCGCGCATATCCTTACGGTGGGTCACGCGATCCAGCATACCGTGGTCCAGCAGGTATTCCGAGCGCTGGAAGCCTTCGGGCAGTTTTTCCCCGATGGTCTGTTCAATCACCCGCGCACCGGCAAAACCGATCAGGGCGTTGGGTTCGGCAATCTGCACATCCCCCAGCATCGCATAAGACGCGGTCACACCGCCGGTGGTCGGATGGGTCAGCACGACGATATAGGGCAGACCTGCCTCGCGCAGCATTTGCACGGCGACCGTGGTGCGGGGCATCTGCATCAGGGACAGGATGCCCTCTTGCATCCGCGCACCACCGGCGGCGGAGAACAGGATAAAGGGGCGCTTGGTGGCCACGGCGCGTTCGGCAGCGGCGATGATGGCGTTGCCGACATACATCCCCATCGAGCCACCCATAAAGCTGAAATCCTGCGCGGCAGCGACAACGGGGGTGCGGCCGATTTCGCCCTCGGCCACCAGAATCGCATCCTTTTCACCGGTCTTTTTCTGCGCGGCCTTCATGCGTTCGGGGTATTTCTTCTGATCCTTGAACGTCAGCGGGTCCAGCGGCACATCCGGCACTTCGATTTCGGTAAAAATCCCGCCATCGAACAGATGTTCGAACCGTTCGCGCGGTGTAATCAGCATATGATGGCCACATTCGCCACATACCTGCTGGTTTTCCTTCAGTTCGCGGTGAAACAGCATGGTGCCGCATTCGGGGCATTTGGTCCACAGGTTGTCCGGCGTTTCGCGACGCGAAAACAGCGAGTTGATCGTGGGGCGAACGTAGTTGTTGATCCAGTTCATCGGGTCGGCACCTATGCAGTGTTTTTGTTAACTTCCGAGATAAGCTGCGTTTGGGGAAATTGCAATCAGCGGTCAAGCGCAATGCGCAAAATCCGCCAGATAACCAGCAATAAAAGCAAATCCATGCCCAGCGCCAAAGGCAGTTCGGCCGTATCCGCCTTGTCAAACGGTGTCACATACAGGGCCAGCCCCGTGATGGTGTTCTGAACCGATACAAACAACAGCGCAAAGATGTTGTTGGCAAAATGCAGGCCAATCGCGGCGCCCAGACTGCCGGTTCTTTGCACCAGATCGGATGCAATCAGGGCCATCGCAAAGGTCACCCCGACCACCAGCCATTTGTTGCTGCCCATCTCCGGATCCCAATGCAGTGCGGCAAACAGGGCAGCGGGCAGGATCATCCAGACAAGTGGCGATTTGAACCGCGCAGCCAGCTGTTGTTGCAGATAACCACGAAAGATCAGTTCCTCGGCGCTGGTCTGGATCAGGATCAGCGGGATGGCATAGGGCAGGTAGCGCAGCCATTCCTCCATCGGCAGGTTGGGCTGCACCGGCTGGAACCACAGCGTAACCGCGCTATAGGCGGCCATGATCAGCAACACCGTGATGGTCGCCGTCACAAACCCGCGCAATGTCACATCCAGCGGGCCAAACAACGTACCCGGCCCGCGCATATGGCAGGCAGGGGCGGCGATGATCGGGCCCAGCGCCATGCCGGTAAAGGTAAACAGCATGATCAGGGTCGGCACCGCGCCTTGCACCGTCAGCACCGCGTTGGCCCAGCGCAAAGACCCCATCGGAAAGTTGGCGATAACCCCGGCCCAGAGCACCAGTGCAATGAAACCGAAGTAAACAAACAGGATCAGCAGGATGCCAAGGACCAGCCGCCAGATTTGCGGATACAGACGGGCGGGGGCAATATAGGCGTTGAATTCGGGTGTGCGCATAGGGGAACAGCATTCAGCAATGTTTGGGGTTGCGCAAGGTGGAAATGTGGTCAGACTGTTATGCAGGAGGCCCCATATGTTAGTAAAAGAACTCTTCCCCGTTGCCCAAATCCGCGTGCCGGTCAAACGCGCCAAAACGCTGGATGCCGCCAAGGTGCAGCAAATCGCCGAAAGCATGCTGGAAGAGGGCCAGACCACGCCCATCCGGGAACGCAAATCCAAGGACGGTTATGTGCTGATCGAAGGTCTGCACCGGCTGGAGGCGCTAAAGGCGCTGGGCGAGGAGATGGTCGAGGGGTATCTGGTGAGGGCGGTGCTGCATTAGGGGGGGTGAGAATCGATTGCGGGCAATAGTCGCTTTGATCATAATCGAGACATTTGCCGGGGTAATGCACGCAATCAGACCGATTTATCCGCAATAGTTTTCCAATTGGCGTAATCGATCAAAGTTGATCGTCTTACACTCAATAATCTACATTCCGGCAAAGATTTGGGTTGTGTCTCGAAAGTGGTGGAAATTGATTTCAGGCACCTCCGAGCGGGTTGAGTTATGCGCCGGTCAGGCGGCTTGGTCAAGGGTTGCGTCGGCGACGGGCTGAGCGAGCGTTTCCCAGCCATCGACCTTTCGCATGACGATCTGCCCCGAGGCCATCAGAGCCCAAAGCAGCATCGGCACGGTCTCGGCGCATGGCAGCACGGTCTGGGTCTTGATGCGGCGGCGGAATTCCTCGTTCAGGCGTTCGATCGCATTTGTCGTTCTGGCCGATTTCCACTGGCCTTGTGGCAGACGCGTGAAGGTGAAAAGCTTATCTCCTGCTTCTTCCAAGCTGTCAGCGACGGCCTTGCATTTCAGCCGCCATTTTCGCAGAAATGCCTTGCGGCGGGTGGCGATTTCCTCGGGTGTTTTGGCGTAGATCATGTCGCGGTAATCTTCTGTCAACTCATCATGCATACGCTTGGGTGCCTTGGCCAGAAGGTTGCGGTGCTTGTGCACCGTGCACCTCTGGATCGGCAGATCTTCACCCCAGAGGGCAATGAGAGCGACCTCAAGTCCCGGTGCCCCGTCCACGATGACAAATTCGGGCCGTTTCAACCCGCGCGCATCCAGATCGTTGATGAACTGACGCCAGGCGGAGGTGCTTTCGCCGCCCATGTTCATCAGTGATAACAAGACCTTCTGCCCATCCCGGCGCACGCCAATCGCGGCCAGAACCGAGATATTGGTGGCCTTCCTGTCAATCCGCGTTTTGATCACGGTGCCGTCCAGGATCAGCCGCACGATGTCTTCATCCGCAAGGCTGCGGGCGCACCACGCCTGCCAGTCCACCTTCACCTTGCGCCAGGCGCGGCTCACCACATCCTTGCTGACCGCCCCCTGAAACAGGCCGAACAGGGCGCGTTTTACCCGCCGTGTGTTGGTGCCCGAAAGGTAGACAGCAGCGATCAGCGCCTCGGCCTTCTTCGTCAGCCGCTGGTAGCGGGGCAATGCCTTCGAGCGCCATTCTCTGGCCTTGCCGGCCTCGCCTGTGATCCGCGCACGCGGCACGCGCACCGTTTCGGTTCCAAATGTTCCGACCAGTTGCCGCTCGCGATGCCCGTGGCGGTATCCGGCCTTTGCCCCGCCGCTGCGGCCATACCGGCAACGGCCCAGAAACTGCTCCAGCTCCTCTTCGAAAACCGCCTCGATCGTCGCGCGGATGTTCTGGCGCAGCCGGTCTTCAATCGGGTCATAGCCTGCTTCATTGGCCAGTAGCGCGGATGTCGATGTTGCTGTATTCTTTGTCATGGCGTGATCTCCTTGGCGGTTCCAGCCGCCGGTTGGGTGGCTTCGATGCACCCGGAGATTACGCCGTCCTCGAATTTCCACCAAACTCGCGACACTACCTTTCAAAATTTCCCCGGCTTCTTTTGCAGTGTCAATGAGCATTTAAAACTGACCCGGTTTCGGCATTTAAATTTGCCCCCCCCTTTGTGGCGCAAAGCCCCCAGTCGGGCCGCCTTCATGTAGCGAGTCCGTCTGGGGGCTTTGCTTGCGGAACGGCTAGTTTTTTCTACGGCGTTTACTCTGGGCGAACCGGTATGAGGTATTGCCGGTTTCGATGATGTTGCAGTGATGAGTGACGCGATCCAGAAGGGCGGTTGTCATCTTGGCATCCCCGAAGACCGAGACCCATTCACCGAACTCAAGGTTGGTTGTGATGATGATGCTGGTCTTCTCGTAGAGCTTGCTGATCAGATGGAAGAGCAACGCGCCACCGGATTTGGGAAACGGGATGTAGCCCAGCTCGTCGATGATGACGCAGTCCAAAGCCGAGAGCTGCCGGATGATCTTCCCTGCATTGCCGTCGGCCTGTTCCTTGATCAGGGCGTTGATCAGATCGACGGCGTTGAAGAAGCGCGCCTTCTTGCCGTTGTTGATCAGCGTCGTTCCCAGCGCGATGGCGATGTGGGTTTTGCCCGTGCCGGTTCCGCCCACCAGGATGAGGTTATGGGCCTCCTCTGTGAACTGGCCGGTGCAGAATGGTTCGATCTGGGCCTGGGTGAGGGCGGCGGCGCTGTAATCGAAGGTGGCGAAGTCCTTGTGATGGGGGAACTTCGCAACCCTCATTTGATACTGGATGGAGCGCACCCGGCGCTCTACAGTCTCGGCGTCGATCAGTTGCCTTATCGCTGTGGTCAGACTTGGCGGCTTGCGCGCGGACAGCAGATCATGGGCGCAAGCTGCCATTCCATGCAACCTGAGGGCTGTCAGTTGGTCGATCAAGGCATTCATACGGCAACCTCCTCAGCCGAGCACAGGGTCTCATAGCGTTTGCAATCGGCTTCGGGCCGCAAGGTCAGCTGCGGATAAGCGCAGGCATCGCTGAGCGGTGTGATGACCGGTTCCACCAACTGGTTGATCAGATTGATGATGGCGGGCAGCCGCAGGGTGTTTTGTGCCACCGCCAGATTGCAGGCCGTCTCGACCACCTCGATCCCGTGATCCTGTGCCAGCAGGAGCAGGTCGACGAACTCCCGATCCCCGCCTTTACCAGCCATGTAATGTTCCCTGATCCGATGCATGGCCTCGGGCAGTTCCCAGCCCACAAAGGGGGCGCCATTGCGCAGGGCACCAGGCTTGCGGTCCAGCAGGGGAACGTAATGCCAGGGCTCGAAATAGCTGATATTGCGGGTAAAATGACGCCTGTGCTCGGCAATCACATCCTGACCGGAGACCACCACGATCCGGCCGGCATAGGCGCGTAGCGACACATGATGCCCGGCAAAGCGGGAGGGCACGCTGTAGCGATTGCTGGCATATTGAACCAGGCAGGTGGAGCGGACACGGACGGTCTTTTCCACGTAGCCGTCGAAGGCCCGACCCAGGGGGCGCAGTTCGGCGCGCTCGTCTTCGAACACTTCGGTAATCGTGCGATCCTGCTGCTCGGGATGGGGACGCTCTGCCAGATCTTCGCAACGCAGACGCAGCCACGCGTTCAGCGCCTCGAGATCATCAAAGGCCGGTTCGGGAACGAACAACCGGCCCCGCAAGAACTGGACCTGGTTCTCGACCTGTCCCTTCTCCCAGCCCGCAGCGGGCGTGCAGGCCACCGGCTCCATCACATAGTGGTTCATCAAGGCCAGGAACCGGGGATGGAATATCCGCTCCTTCGAGCGCGAAACGTAGGTCACCATGGTCTTGGGGTTGTCGATGATCACCCTGCGCGGAACGCCTCCGTAAAAGGACAGCGCCTGCACGAAAGCATCCAGCACCATCTCCTGGGCTTCACCGGGATAGGCAATCACGAAAGGCTTGCGGCTGTGACACAGGCGGAAATGAGCGACCTTCACCTTCTGCTCGACACCACCCAGTACGACCCGTTCTTCGCTCCAGTCAAATTGCAGCGCGTCACCCGCCGCAAAATGCAGCGGGATAAACGCATCTCCCGAACAGGCCCCGGCGCGCTTCAACTCACGAACAAAACGCTGAACCGGCGAATAGGACCCGGTATAGCCCTCTGCCACAAGCTGCTCGTATAGCTTCTGGGCCGTCCGCCGCTCCCGGCGTGGTCGCCTCGAGTCCTGATCAAACAGTTCCTGCAGCCGAAGATCAAACCCATTGCACAGTTTGTGCCGAACTGGCGGCGCATGGCGCTGGTAGCTCGGCGGATTCTCGTCCTTCAAATACTTCTTGATCGTGTTCCGCGACAGTCCCGTCGCCCGCGCCACAGACCGGATGCTGCGCCCTTCAACCAGCACCCAGCGCCGGATCTTCGATACGCTTTCCATCAATATCACCTGCTCTTTCCTCCGCACAATTTTGCGCGGATGTTAACGAAACAGGTGGGTCAATTTTACTCGCTCATAACCCACCCAAGTGGGTCAGTTTTGCACGCCGATTCACACTCTGGGGTGAAGATCTGCCGATCCAGAGGTGCACGGTGCACAAGCACCGCAACCTTCTGGCCAAGGCACCCAAGCGTATGCATGATGAGTTGACAGAAGATTACCGCGACATGATCTACGCCAAAACACCCGAGGAAATCGCCACCCGCCGCAAGGCATTTCTGCGAAAATGGCGGCTGAAATGCAAGGCCGTCGCTGACAGCTTGGAAGAAGCAGGAGATAAGCTTTTCACCTTCACGCGTCTGCCACAAGGCCAGTGGAAATCGGCCAGAACGACAAATGCGATCGAACGCCTGAACGAGGAATTCCGCCGCCGCATCAAGACCCAGACCGTGCTGCCATGCGCCGAGACCGTGCCGATGCTGCTTTGGGCTCTGATGGCCTCGGGGCAGATCGTCATGCGAAAGGTCGATGGCTGGGAAACGCTCGCTCAGCCCGTCGCCGACGCAACCCTTGACCAAGCCGCCTGACCGGCGCATAACTCAACCCGCTCGGAGGTGCCTGAAATCAATTTCCACCACTTTCGAGACACAACCTTCCCTCGATAACCGTTGTTTGTTGAGGAAACTGATATTTTTGAAAAAACTTCTGTTTTTTACAAAAAAGGGGTTGCGACTCTGGTCGTGGGGGCC
>NZ_CBDIBV010000013.1:182500-932500 GCF_965277155.1 Profundibacter sp. | reverse complement strand
ATTCGCTTGCGAATTGAACGTCCGCGACAGCGATTGGCGCAGCCAATTGCGTGCGGTTCTGCCTGCAAAAGCAATGAGAGCGCACACCAAGCCTTTTCGATTAGATCGCTAAGCACTGTCAGTGTTTAGCCGTCCAATCGGACGAACTCCGCAAATTCCCTTCGGGAATGCGCGGGAATTGACATCGTATAGAGAGATACAAACATCAGTTTTTATGCTGATTACCCGAGTAAGGGTAATCTTGGGCCTTGAGCCTAAAGCATGAAAAACTACAAGTATGTTGTATGGGTTTTGGTCTTCCCGACTAAAATCCACAGGTTCAATCCTGAAATACAACCTACAATCCAAGTCAAGTACACTAACCCGGTTCAGTTCTAGCGAATTGAACCAACATGTTCCAAATCCGCACGGGTTTGGAGCGGGAAAAATAGTATGCTTTGATCTCAGAAGAAGGCCCTATCGCTGGGGCTGGATAGCTAGTCTATCTTTTTCTGGATCAAATCAAGCGCGAAAAGGGCGTTTGGTGGATGCCTTGGCAGTAAGAGGCGATGAAGGACGTGATACTCTGCGATAAGCTTTGGGAAGTCGAGAATAGACGCTATACCCAGAGATCTCCGAATGGGGCAACCCACTTGATACATCATTATTGTTACCCGCAAGGGTGATCAATAATGCTGTAAACCAAGTACTTATTACCTGAATACATAGGGTTTTAAGAGCAAACCCGGGGAACTGAAACATCTAAGTACCCGGAGGAAAGGAAATCAACAGATACTCCCCTAGTAGCGGCGAGCGAACGGGGACCAGCCGAGCCATGAATGTGACTAGAACCGTCTGGAAAGTCGGGCCATAGCGGGTGACAGCCCCGTATAGGAAGCATGAGTGGACGTATTAAGTAGGGCGGAACACGTGAAATTCTGTCTGAACATGGGGGGACCACCCTCTAAGGCTAAGTACTCCTTACTGACCGATAGCGAACCAGTACCGTGAGGGAAAGGTGAAAAGCACCCCGACGAGGGGAGTGAAACAGTTTCTGAAACCGGACGCCTACAATCAGTTGGAGCCCCCTTGAGGGGTGACAGCGTACCTTTTGTATAATGGGTCATCGACTTGGTCTTACTAGCAAGCTTAAGCCGTTAGGTGTAGGCGCAGCGAAAGCGAGTCTTAATAGGGCGAATGAGTTAGTAGGATCAGACCCGAAACCGAGTGATCTAGGCATGATCAGGTTGAAGGTGCAGTAACATGCACTGGAGGACCGAACCCACACCTGTTGAAAAAGGTCGGGATGAATTGTGCCTAGGGGTGAAAGGCCAATCAAACTCGGAGATAGCTGGTTCTCTGCGAAATCTATTTAGGTAGAGCGTCAACCGAATACTCCTGGGGGTAGAGCACTGGATGGGTAATGGGGACCTACAGTCTTACTGATCCTAACCAAACTCCGAATACCAGGAAGTACTAGTTGGCAGACACACTGCGGGTGCTAACGTCCGTAGTGGAAAGGGAAACAACCCTGACCTACAGCTAAGGCCCCTAATTCATGGCTAAGTGGTAAAGCAGGTGAGACGACCAAAACAACCAGGAAGTTGGCTTAGAAGCAGCCATCTTTTAAAGATAGCGTAACAGCTCACTGGTCTAATTTAAGTTGTCTTGCGGCGAAAATGTACCGGGGCTCAAGCCATGAGCCGAAGCTTAGGATGCATTTATTGCATGGTAGCAGAGCGTTCTGTGATATAACTCCACGCCTTTTTAATGCCTTCGGGTATTACGAAGGCTCGGAGTTTACTGTGAAGCCGGCGCGTGAGCGATCCGGTGGAGTGATCAGAAGTGAGAATGATGACATGAGTAGCGACAAAGAGGGTGAGAGACCCTCTCGCCGAAAATCCAAGGGTTCCTGCTTAAAGCTAATCTGAGCAGGGTAAGCCGACCCCTAAGGCGAGGCCGAAAGGCGTAGTCGATGGGAACCAGGTTAATATTCCTGGGCCAGGAGGATGTGACGGATCCCAGACGTAGTTCATCCTTATCGGATTGAATGGGCTGCTAAGGGGTTCCTGGAAATAGCCCTCCGCTAGATCGTACCCTAAACCGACACAGGTGGATAGGTAGAGAATACCAAGGCGCTTGAGAGAACCACATTTAAGGAACTCGGCAAAATACCTCCGTAAGTTCGCGAGAAGGAGGCCCGGGCAGGACGCAAGTCTTGTTCGGGGGCACAAACCAGGGGGTGGCGACTGTTTACTAAAAACACAGGGCTCTGCGAAGTCGCAAGACGACGTATAGGGTCTGACGCCTGCCCGGTGCCTGAAGGTTAAAGGGAGGAGTGCAAGCTCCGAACTGAAGCCCAGGTAAACGGCGGCCGTAACTATAACGGTCCTAAGGTAGCGAAATTCCTTGTCGGGTAAGTTCCGACCTGCACGAATGGCGTAACGACTTCCCCGCTGTCTCGAATGTGGACTCAGCGAAATTGAAATACCTGTCAAGATGCAGGTTTCCCGCGGTTAGACGGAAAGACCCCGTGCACCTTTACTACAGCTTCACACTGGCATCAGGCCAAGCATGTGCAGGATAGGTGGTGGGCTTTGAACTCAGGACGCCAGTTCTGAGGGAGCCTCCCTTGAGATACCACCCTTGCTTTGCTTGATGTCTAACCGCGGTCCATTATCTGGATCCGGGACCCTGTGTGGCGGGTAGTTTGACTGGGGCGGTCGCCTCCCAAAGAGTAACGGAGGCGCGCGAAGGTTGGCTCAGACCGGTCGGAAATCGGTCGTTGAGTGCAATGGCAGAAGCCAGCCTGACTGCGAGACTGACACGTCGAGCAGAGTCGAAAGACGGCCATAGTGATCCGGTGGTCCCGAGTGGAAGGGCCATCGCTCAACGGATAAAAGGTACGCCGGGGATAACAGGCTGATGGTGCCCAAGAGTCCATATCGACGGCACCGTTTGGCACCTCGATGTCGGCTCATCTCATCCTGGGGCTGGAGCAGGTCCCAAGGGTACGGCTGTTCGCCGTTTAAAGAGGTACGTGAGCTGGGTTTAGAACGTCGTGAGACAGTTCGGTCCCTATCTGCCGTGGGTGTAGGATACTTGAGAGGAGTTGCCCCTAGTACGAGAGGACCGGGGTGAACGTTCCACTGGTGGACCAGTTGTCATGCCAATGGCAGTGCTGGGTAGCTATGAACGGACAGGATAACCGCTGAAGGCATCTAAGCGGGAAGCCCCCCCTCAAAACAAGGTATCCCTGAGAGCCGAAGTAGACCACTTCGTCGATAGGCCAGAGATGTAAGCGCAGCAATGCGTTCAGTTGACTGGTACTAATTGCTCGATAGGCTTGATTTGATCCAGTAATAGAAAGACTTTGCTGGAACAAAGCATACTACACACTACAAATACACGATCAGGACGTAGTTATAACTGATAGGCGACGCAGGTTTTGCCATGCAAAACCCGCTTCCCGCCTTCGGCGCGTTTGCAATAGCAAACACGCCGGGTTTGCACTTCTTTCTCGGTTTGGTGGTCATAGCACAAGTGAAACACCCGATCCCATCCCGAACTCGGCAGTTAAGCACTGTTGCGCCAATGGTACTGCGTCTTAAGGCGTGGGAGAGTAGGTCACCGCCAAACCTAGTAAGAAGTGTAAAACGTATCTCTCTAACGATGCTTCCTCAGATACACTCTATGCCTCTGAGGTGCGCTTTTGGCGCGGGATGGAGCAGCCCGGTAGCTCGTCAGGCTCATAACCTGAAGGTCGTAGGTTCAAATCCTACTCCCGCAACCAAAATATATAACATAACATCAATAGCTTACGCCCCGCCGAAAGGCGGCATGTCGCGTTAGGGGTTCAGTCGTGGACTATGGCAAACGGTTGGCCGTTTCAACGGGCATGGGGAGATTACCGTGGGTTAACGGTGCGGGTGGCGACGTGCGGGTTCGCAGATGCTCAGTTTTTCGCCTATTTGAAACTTAGTCTTACCCAAAAATGTGAATCGGCGTGCAAAACTGACCCACTTGGGTAGAGGTGGTCGCGGAAATTCGGACCAGTTGTTAAGGTGGATCGACTTATGAGAAAGACGATTCAAAATGACGAAACGAAAGAACCATTCTCCCGAATTCAAAGCCCGCGTTGCGCTTGAAGCAATCCGCGAGGAAATGACGATGGCGGAGCTGTCGAAGAAGTATGGTGTGCATCCAACCCAGATTGGCACATGGAAACGAGCAGCGATTGAAAACATGGCCACGGCATTTTCCAGACGGGGCCGTGATCCTGATCGGGTTGATGAAGCCCAGATTGAGAAGCTGCACTCCAAGATTGGTCAGCTGGTCGTGGAACGGGATTTTTTAGCCAACGCCTCGCAACAGTTGCTCGGGAAGCGAGGCAAAAAATGGTGAGCCGTGAGCATGATCTGAGTGTGCGACGACAATGCGGGCTACTTTCTCTGGCGCGCTCGAACCTGTATTACCAGCCAAAAGGCGAAAGTGCTGAAAATTTGCGGTTCATGACAATAATCGACAAGCAATTCTTGCAGACGCCGTGGTATGGATCACGGCAAATGGCCCGGCACATGCAGCGCCAAGGTTACAAGTGTGGTCGCCACAGGGTCCGCCGTTTGATGCGGCTGATGCGGTTGGTTCCGATCTACCAGACGCCCAACACGAGCAAGAAACATCCGCAGCATAAGATCTACCCGTATCTGCTGCGAGACCTGACGATTGATCGTCCAAACCATGTGTGGTGCGTAGATATCACCTACATTCCGATGCAGCGCGGGTTCCTCTATTTGGTCGCGATCATGGACTGGCACAGCCGCAAGGTTTTGAGCTGGAGATTGTCAAACAGCATGGAGGCAGATTTTTGCGTTGAAGCCCTGAAAGAGGCTATGGCCAAATACGGCAAGCCCGATATCATGAACAGCGACCAGGGCAGCCAGTTCACCGGGTTTGAATGGACGCAGGCGCTGAAAGAAGCCGACGTGAAAATCTCGATGGATGGCAAAGGTCGCTGGGTCGATAACCGGATGATCGAGCGGCTTTGGCGATCCTTGAAATACGAATGCATTTACCTCAACGCATTTGAAACGGGTTCGCAGACCCGCGCCGGGATCGGGAAATGGTTGGCTTACTACAACACCGAGCGCCCGCATTCCACCCACGGAATATTGACCCCGGATGAAGCCTATGACAGAAAAACAAAACCAATGAGTTTGGCAGCCTAAATGAAACCCTGATCCATCTTAAACTGGCTGCTGACTGGTCAAAAAAGTGGGACCACCTCTAACGTCCTGAATGCCATGCCGAAGTCGCTGCAAGCCAAAGCCAAGGGCCATCTACAGGACATCTGGATGGCCGAGAACAAACGGGACGCCGAGGCCGCGTTCAATTTCTTCATCGAAGCCTATGGCGTGAAATACGAGCGTGCCGTGGGGAAGCTGACCAAGGACCGGGACGTGCTGCTGACCTTCTACGACTTCCCTGCCGAGCACTGGAAACACATCCGCACATCCAACCCCATCGAAAGCATATTTGCCACCGTGCGGCACCGAACGAAGAAGACCAAAGGCTGCCTCGGGCGCAAGACCGCCTTGGCAATGACCTTCCGCCTGATGATGTCGGCAAAGAAGAAATGGCGTAAACTCGACGGCGCATTCCGATTGCCGGAAATCATCGAAGGGGTTGAATTTAAGGACGGGATCAAGCAGGAAAAACATGCCGCCTGATTACTGCGTCACCAACTTTTGGGCATAGCTCTGCGGCAGCCTCGACCACTATAACGGCGCGGGCCATGCCGGAGATGATCCGGTTGCGGCGCGGGAAATGGCGCGCCTGCGGCTGGGTGCCAATGGCGATTTCCGAGATACGCAGGTCGGTTTTGGCGATGTCATCGGCCAGGGCGGCGTTTTCGCGCGGATAGATCACGTCGACCCCACCAGCCTGCACCGCGATGGTGCCGCCTTCCAATGCGGCAAGATGCGCGGCGGTATCGATGCCACGGGCAAGGCCGGAAACCACGATGTATCCGGCTTCAGACAGCCCTTCGGCCAGTTTGCGTGCCATGCGGGTGCCCAGCGAGGACGCGTTGCGTGCCCCGACCATTGCCACCATCGGGCGGGTCATCAGGGCGGTGTTGCCAATACACCACAACAGCGGCGGCGGATCTGGGATGTCAGTCAGGGCGGCGGGGTAGACCGCTTCGCCGTAACAGATCATCGTTGCACTTGCGGCTTTGGCGGCTTTCATTTCGGCAACCGCCACGCCTTCGGGACAGACCGTATATTCCTGCACCCCCGCAGCGCGGGCAATTTCAGGCAGCGCGGCCAGCGATTTCTGCGCCGACCCGTGTTCGCGCATCAGCCGGAAGAATGTCGAAACCCCGACCCTGCGCGATCGCAACAGACGAAGCCACGCCAGCCGGTCATCATCCCCTTTGGGTGGGGTGAGGGTGGTGTGTGAAGAGAATAAATCCCGGGGCTGACCCAGATAACCTAAAAAGAGGTTATGATGGGAAGCATGAGAAAGAGTCGCCTGAGCCACTACAAGCAAGACCGTCTTACGGAGCATTTTGTTTCGGGATCGACAGCACGAACAGCAGCCAGTTTGTGTGGTGTAAACCGCAAGACCGCAGCGTTTTATTTTCTACGCCTGCGCGAGATAATCGCCTATGAGCTGGAGGCGGAAAGCCAAGCTATGTTCGGCGGAGAAATAGAAGTGGACGAAAGCTACTTTGGCGGCAAACGCAAAGGTAAACGCGGGCGTGGTGCGGCAGGTAAAATTCCCGTTTTTGGTATATTAAAAAGGGGTGGGAAGGTTTACACCAAGATCATCCCGGACGCCAAATCCGCCACTCTGATCCCGATCATAGAGCGCAAAGTCGTGCCGGATTCCATCGTCTATTCCGATTGTTGGCGCGGTTATAATGTGCTGGATGTGTCAGACTTCCACCACTTTCGCATCAACCATTCCAAGCTCTTTGCAGACCGTCACAACCACATCAATGGCATCGAGAATTTCTGGAACCAAGCCAAGCGCCACATGCGCCGATTTAACGGTGTCCCCAAGGCCCAATTTGGGCTATATTTGAAGGAATGCGAGTGGCGTTTCAACAACAGTGACCCTTCAGCTCAGTTATTGCAGCTAAGACAATGGGTTAAGCGTTACTTGAAGTAGTTATCTGGGTCAGCCCCTAAATCCCCGGCCATGGTCGCTCCGTCTGTGTGCACGACTCACTATGGGCGAAGATGGTTAACGGATGGTTTACAACGCCTTTTGCAGAATCCGGCAGGGCAGCAGGTAGGGGCCGTCCAGCGTGTCCAGCGGCACATCTTCTACAGTATCCCCATCCCAGCCGTTGCGCTGGTAGAATGCGATGGCGCGGGCGTTTTCGGGCAGCACCCAAAGCTGGCCAACCGCAACGCCGCTATCTGCCAGCCGCTTTTCACCGGCCTGAATCAGGGCATCCGCAGCGCCGGTGCCACGGGCCGCGAGCGAAACATAAAACTGATAGATTTCATCCCCCTTGACCGTGCAAAACCCCACAGGCGCGCCAACGGGGCCAACCACATCGGTGGTTTCCAGCATGTCATTCAGACGAGTGCGCAGGCTGTCGCGACTGCGTAACGCCTTGAGTTCATCTGGAACATGCGCTGCATGGGCTTCAAACCAGCCATCGAACCAGATGTCGGCAAGCGCATCCAGATCATCGGCAACGGCGGGGCGGGTTTGGGGCATATCGGGGGCCTCGAGTGCGGATTTGATCCGCTGTTTTACCTCGCGAACCACCCGATTGCCATCCTGAATGATGCCGTCCGACACCATGCGCGAATGCAGGGTCTGGGCCATCTCCTCGGACACATTCAGCACGGATTTCAGCATCGTCGGGGTGCAGGTTTTGTGCATCGCCATCAGGTAACTGGCCCATGAGGACGCGCCGGCGGATACGGCAATCGGGGCGGCAACGGGGGCGCTGGCGGCGGCGGAAACGGCACTGGCGGGCAGCGCGGGGGCGGCAAAAAGCGCGGCGAGGCGGGCGGTGAATTGGCGTCTGTTCATGGGGAGTATATAGAGCTATGCCCAAAAGTTGGTGACGCAGTAATCAGGCGGCATGTTTTTCCTGCTTGATCCCGTCCTTAAATTCAACCCCTTCGATGATTTCCGGCAATCGGAATGCGCCGTCGAGTTTACGCCATTTCTTCTTTGCCGACATCATCAGGCGGAAGGTCATTGCCAAGGCGGTCTTGCGCCCGAGGCAGCCTTTGGTCTTCTTCGTTCGGTGCCGCACGGTGGCAAATATGCTTTCGATGGGGTTGGATGTGCGGATGTGTTTCCAGTGCTCGGCAGGGAAGTCGTAGAAGGTCAGCAGCACGTCCCGGTCCTTGGTCAGCTTCCCCACGGCACGCTCGTATTTCACGCCATAGGCTTCGATGAAGAAATTGAACGCGGCCTCGGCGTCCCGTTTGTTCTCGGCCATCCAGATGTCCTGTAGATGGCCCTTGGCTTTGGCTTGCAGCGACTTCGGCATGGCATTCAGGACGTTGCCGGTTTTATGCACCCAGCAGCGCTGCTCCCGGGTCTCACCGAACACCTCCCGCAAGGCGTTCCAGAAGCCGAGCGCGCCATCACCAACGGCCAGATCAGGGGCTTTTCTGAGGCCACGACGTTGCAAGTCCAGCAGCAGTTCACGCCAGCTCTGGCTGCTTTCTCGATACCCGTCCACGAGGCCCAGAACATCCTTGTTACCCCACTCGTCCGCGCCGATGATCACCAGCATGCATTGCTTGTCAGCATCCGTGCGCGGCTTGAAATAAACCCCGTCGGCCCAGAAATACACATAGCGTTTGGCCGACAGGTCACGCCGGTTCCAACGCTCGTATTCTGCCCACCACTCCGCCTTCAGGCGCGAAATCGTGCTCGATGTCAAACCACCCGCATCAGGCCCCAGAAGGGCCGCCAGTGCTTCGCCGAAATCACCCGTGGAAATACCTTTGAGATAGAGCCAGGGCAACAACTCCTCGACCGACTTTGCCCGGCGCAGATACGGCGGCAGAAGCGTCGAGGTGAACCTGATCTTCTCCGCCCCCGTGCCACGATCACGCACCCGAGGCACATTCACCGGGACAGGGCCGATCCCCGTCATCACCTCGCGCTCCGGCAGGTATCCGTGGCGAACAAGGCGCTGGCGACCGGCCGAATCCCTCAAATGCGCGTGTTGCGCCATCAGATCACAAACCTCGGCCTCGACCGCCTGTGCCAACAGATCCCGCGCGCCTTTGCGCAAGATATCCGTCAGCGGATCAGGTGAAATTCCGGCTGGATCGGTAAACTCCAAAATAGTATCGTCTTCCATGTGGCATATCCTTTTCTCTCTGAGAATCGCGGCGCGTCAACACCGCCATGATATGCCACCCAATCACCCCATCACCAACTTTCGGGCATTACTCGAGTATATAGGCACAGGGACGCAGATTGCGAGTGGTTCGCAGGAAAAAGACGCGAATGTTGAGGATTTTGCAACGCTGTCATCCCCGCGCAAGCGGTGACCTCCTGAACCCGAGCGCCAACCTTTCGAGGTCCCCGCTTGCGCGGGGATGACAAGGGTGCGGGCTGATAGCGACCTTCGGGTTTTCAACCCTTGCACCACCCATGCGGGTAACGCATTGTAGCGGTATTGACGGCAAGGATTATTAGAGTGGCTGAACAACTAAGAGACCTGAGCAAACCGGCGCACGAGATTATCAATAATCCAAAGGTAGACGATTATGCGATCCGCAATGATGGGGAGCGGCTGACGGCGGCAAACAAGAACCCGTGGTATGTGCTAGCAACGATTTACGGGGAGTATACAGAAACACCGCGCAATTTATCTGTCGGTTCTTCGTTTCATTGTAATCATAGATTGCAAGCACTAAATCGGCGGGCATGGAATGGCTGGTTCTGCCAAAACCTTACTGACCAAGATATTTCCAAAATTGTAAAAGGCTTTGAGCTAGATGAAAAGGATGTGGCGCGACTTTCAAGTGATGAACTTGATGATATAAGGGGCCGGTTCTTGCAACGAACTGACAATGGTCTTGAGCCACCTAAACGCCACTTTGTCCCCTGTGATGAAGAAGAACCCGAAATAGGTGAATATTGGCAGGCTGAATATTTTAACAATTTGTTTTTTACTAAGCCTATAATAGCTCTTGCCGTGCTTCTTCGTCCAGCGCGCATCCACGTCCTTCTGGCGCTTCTTGTGGGGTTTTTCCTCCCACTCTTCAGGCGTTTCGCCCGCCTTGATTTTCTCGTTCTCGTCCCTTTTGTTGTGCTGGCGCGGCGCCGGAACGATGCTCGCATCAACAATCTGCCCGCCCATCGCCAGATAGCCCTTTTCGCGCAGAAAGGCATCGAACTTGTCAAACAGCTCCTTCATCTTCCCGGCCCCGGCCAGCCTTTCACGGTAGGCCCAGATGGTCTTGGCGTCAGGTACGCTGTCTTCAATGCCAAGGCCGAGAAACCGCATGAACGACAGGCGGTCGCGGATCTGATACTCGATCTGATCGTCAGAGAGGTTGTAGAGCTGCTGCAAAACCATCGTCTTGAATATCAGCACCTCATCCCAAGGCGGGCGGCCAGCGTTGGATTTGCGCTGTTCGGGCGGCGTGCGCCATATGGCCTTCAGCTCGTCCCGGTAATCCTCGAACGGCACCATGTCGTTGAGCAACACCAGCGGATCACCAGATTTGTCCAGTCCCGCGTATCGGCTGGAAAGATCAAAAAATCCCATCTGACCCATGACAAAACCCCGTCGGTCGAATCATTTTCATCCTGATGACGATTCTACCCCGTCAGGCCGGATTTTGGGGGATTTTTAGAGGTTCCCCCTATATATTTCAACGGGTTTCTTTTTGATGACATGGTTAGTTTTAGCAACTCGTCTTTTTTGGATGAGGCTTGCTTTTCAAAGACATTATTTGGGGCTGACCCAGATAACTACTTCAAGTAACGCTTAACCCATTGTCTTAGCTGCAATAACTGTGGGTTGTGTCTCGAAAGTGGTGGAAATTGATTTCAGGCACCTCCGAGCGGGTTGAGTTATGCGCCGGTCAGGCGGCTTGGTCAAGGGTTGCGTCGGCGACGGGCTGAGCGAGCGTTTCCCAGCCATCGACCTTTCGCATGACGATCTGCCCCGAGGCCATCAGAGCCCAAAGCAGCATCGGCACGGTCTCGGCGCATGGCAGCACGGTCTGGGTCTTGATGCGGCGGCGGAATTCCTCGTTCAGGCGTTCGATCGCATTTGTCGTTCTGGCCGATTTCCACTGGCCTTGTGGCAGACGCGTGAAGGTGAAAAGCTTATCTCCTGCTTCTTCCAAGCTGTCAGCGACGGCCTTGCATTTCAGCCGCCATTTTCGCAGAAATGCCTTGCGGCGGGTGGCGATTTCCTCGGGTGTTTTGGCGTAGATCATGTCGCGGTAATCTTCTGTCAACTCATCATGCATACGCTTGGGTGCCTTGGCCAGAAGGTTGCGGTGCTTGTGCACCGTGCACCTCTGGATCGGCAGATCTTCACCCCAGAGGGCAATGAGAGCGACCTCAAGTCCCGGTGCCCCGTCCACGATGACAAATTCGGGCCGTTTCAACCCGCGCGCATCCAGATCGTTGATGAACTGACGCCAGGCGGAGGTGCTTTCGCCGCCCATGTTCATCAGTGATAACAAGACCTTCTGCCCATCCCGGCGCACGCCAATCGCGGCCAGAACCGAGATATTGGTGGCCTTCCTGTCAATCCGCGTTTTGATCACGGTGCCGTCCAGGATCAGCCGCACGATGTCTTCATCCGCAAGGCTGCGGGCGCACCACGCCTGCCAGTCCACCTTCACCTTGCGCCAGGCGCGGCTCACCACATCCTTGCTGACCGCCCCCTGAAACAGGCCGAACAGGGCGCGTTTTACCCGCCGTGTGTTGGTGCCCGAAAGGTAGACAGCAGCGATCAGCGCCTCGGCCTTCTTCGTCAGCCGCTGGTAGCGGGGCAATGCCTTCGAGCGCCATTCTCTGGCCTTGCCGGCCTCGCCTGTGATCCGCGCACGCGGCACGCGCACCGTTTCGGTTCCAAATGTTCCGACCAGTTGCCGCTCGCGATGCCCGTGGCGGTATCCGGCCTTTGCCCCGCCGCTGCGGCCATACCGGCAACGGCCCAGAAACTGCTCCAGCTCCTCTTCGAAAACCGCCTCGATCGTCGCGCGGATGTTCTGGCGCAGCCGGTCTTCAATCGGGTCATAGCCTGCTTCATTGGCCAGTAGCGCGGATGTCGATGTTGCTGTATTCTTTGTCATGGCGTGATCTCCTTGGCGGTTCCAGCCGCCGGTTGGGTGGCATCGATGCACCCGGAGATTACGCCGTCCTCGAATTTCCACCAAACTCGCGACACTACCTAACTGAGCTGAAGGGTCACTGTTGTTGAAACGCCACTCGCATTCCTTCAAATATAGCCCAAATTGGGCCTTGGGGACACCGTTAAATCGGCGCATGTGGCGCTTGGCTTGGTTCCAGAAATTCTCGATGCCATTGATGTGGTTGTGACGGTCTGCAAAGAGCTTGGAATGGTTGATGCGAAAGTGGTGGAAGTCTGACACATCCAGCACATTATAACCGCGCCAACAATCGGAATAGACGATGGAATCCGGCACGACTTTGCGCTCTATGATCGGGATCAGAGTGGCGGATTTGGCGTCCGGGATGATCTTGGTGTAAACCTTCCCACCCCTTTTTAATATACCAAAAACGGGAATTTTACCTGCCGCACCACGCCCGCGTTTACCTTTGCGTTTGCCGCCAAAGTAGCTTTCGTCCACTTCTATTTCTCCGCCGAACATAGCTTGGCTTTCCGCCTCCAGCTCATAGGCGATTATCTCGCGCAGGCGTAGAAAATAAAACGCTGCGGTCTTGCGGTTTACACCACACAAACTGGCTGCTGTTCGTGCTGTCGATCCCGAAACAAAATGCTCCGTAAGACGGTCTTGCTTGTAGTGGCTCAGGCGACTCTTTCTCATGCTTCCCATCATAACCTCTTTTTAGGTTATCTGGGTCAGCCCCCATTATTTTTTGCTGGTGCGTCTTTTGAAAATACACATTTTTTACATGGTGCTGATTTTTCAAATAGTAATTTTGTGCCAGACCCAATGCATAGGAGTGAGAATGCGCCGGCAATTTTTAATCGGGTATCATTCTCTAACGATGTTTTTTTTAATCGTGCTCAATTTTCGGACAAAGTGGAGTTTAGGTCCGCGAAGTTTTTTCGTAAGGCTTCTTTTAGGGCTGCTGCGTTCAAAGATTATGCTGCTTTCAGATCTGCGATGTTTTCTGATCACGCGTTGTTTCGAGAAACCCAATTTGGTGGATTTGCCAACTTTGCTTCTGCCAACTTTCAATCGATAACCAGATTTAATGATGCAGAATTTCAAAAACAAGTCCCAGAATTTTATGGTGCTAGCCTTTTTGAAAACGTTATTTTTCCGTTTCCTCCAGATTATACAAAAAATTGGCCACGGTTATCAGGCAGCGGAATAATGCCTGTTGAGCAACAAAAACGCGCTTATAACAGGTTACGGCTATTTATGAACAAATCCTTGCAGATCGACGAGGAGCAGTTTTTCCACAGGCAAGAGATGCGCTGTAAAACCAAATTGGCGCGCTGGTATCACAAGCCGTTTTACTGGCTCTATTCGTGGTTTTCGGATTACGGAATTTCGGTGTGGCGGCCTTTATTCGGGATAATCGCCGTGATGCTGTTCGGCGCGTTGTTCATGCTGTGGTGGCAAGAGGCGTTTACCTTTTTGCCCAAAGACGCTGCGGGGTTTGACTGGACGCTGGGGCTGTTGGGCGAAGATGACCCGTGGACCAAACCGCGTCAGGCGGCGGGGTGGAGTATCTCCAATACGCTGCCGTTTCTGGGGTTTGGCAAGCTGTATTATGGCGGGGAATTTGCGGCAAAGCTGGCGTGGCCGTTAAAGGTGGTCGGCGGGGTGCAGACGGTATTCGGATTTGTGTTGCTGTTTTTCCTTGGTCTGGGCCTACGGAACCGGTTCCGGTTGCGGTAGGGCGCTGGGTGGCGGGGTGAACCCCGCCCTACGGGGCAAAGGTCTCTCTTCAGGGTTGCGGATTGGCGCAACTCAGGGTAGCGGTTTGTTATTGTTGAAGGGAAAAGGATTTAGACAAATGATACGCAATACAGTGTTGGCGCTAGGCATGGCCGTATTACTGGCGGGGTGTTTTGAAACACCGGAAGAGATGGCCGCGCGCCAGAACCAGTTTATCGGCAAAACCGTGCCTGAAGTTGCGGCTGTGATTGGCCCGCGAGTAATGCCCGAAAGTTGGTGATGGGGTGATTGGGTGGCATATCATGGCGGTGTTGACGCGCCGCGATTCTCAGAGAGAAAAGGATATGCCACATGGAAGACGATACTATTTTGGAGTTTACCGATCCAGCCGGAATTTCACCTGATCCGCTGACGGATATCTTGCGCAAAGGCGCGCGGGATCTGTTGGCACAGGCGGTCGAGGCCGAGGTTTGTGATCTGATGGCGCAACACGCGCATTTGAGGGATTCGGCCGGTCGCCAGCGCCTTGTTCGCCACGGATACCTGCCGGAGCGCGAGGTGATGACGGGGATCGGCCCTGTCCCGGTGAATGTGCCTCGGGTGCGTGATCGTGGCACGGGGGCGGAGAAGATCAGGTTCACCTCGACGCTTCTGCCGCCGTATCTGCGCCGGGCAAAGTCGGTCGAGGAGTTGTTGCCCTGGCTCTATCTCAAAGGTATTTCCACGGGTGATTTCGGCGAAGCACTGGCGGCCCTTCTGGGGCCTGATGCGGGTGGTTTGACATCGAGCACGATTTCGCGCCTGAAGGCGGAGTGGTGGGCAGAATACGAGCGTTGGAACCGGCGTGACCTGTCGGCCAAACGCTATGTGTATTTCTGGGCCGACGGGGTTTATTTCAAGCCGCGCACGGATGCTGACAAGCAATGCATGCTGGTGATCATCGGCGCGGACGAGTGGGGTAACAAGGATGTTCTGGGCCTCGTGGACGGGTATCGAGAAAGCAGCCAGAGCTGGCGTGAACTGCTGCTGGACTTGCAACGTCGTGGCCTCAGAAAAGCCCCTGATCTGGCCGTTGGTGATGGCGCGCTCGGCTTCTGGAACGCCTTGCGGGAGGTGTTCGGTGAGACCCGGGAGCAGCGCTGCTGGGTGCATAAAACCGGCAACGTCCTGAATGCCATGCCGAAGTCGCTGCAAGCCAAAGCCAAGGGCCATCTACAGGACATCTGGATGGCCGAGAACAAACGGGACGCCGAGGCCGCGTTCAATTTCTTCATCGAAGCCTATGGCGTGAAATACGAGCGTGCCGTGGGGAAGCTGACCAAGGACCGGGACGTGCTGCTGACCTTCTACGACTTCCCTGCCGAGCACTGGAAACACATCCGCACATCCAACCCCATCGAAAGCATATTTGCCACCGTGCGGCACCGAACGAAGAAGACCAAAGGCTGCCTCGGGCGCAAGACCGCCTTGGCAATGACCTTCCGCCTGATGATGTCGGCAAAGAAGAAATGGCGTAAACTCGACGGCGCATTCCGATTGCCGGAAATCATCGAAGGGGTTGAATTTAAGGACGGGATCAAGCAGGAAAAACATGCCGCCTGATTACTGCGTCACCAACTTTTGGGCATAGCTCTTGGCCCGCCAACGGTTCGGGATCGCAATATAGCACGCTGGATCAGCAATACATCGAGGGTTAACCGGATACCGATCAGCCATTATATGAACGGGGTCTGGGTGACGACCGGATATCGCAACGAGCGGGTCGAGCTGCATTGCAAATTCACCGCGACTCTGTCCAAGGGGCGGGTGGTTGCGGCCGATTATCAAGGCAATGATTGCAACAGGTTTGCGCCGCGTCTTAAGAAATAGGCGGTGGTGGCGGGGTACTCCCGTCATTTCGCAGAAATGGCAGCGCCCGATCCGCCCCATCATGCCGAAGGCGTGTTTCCAACACGAAGGGCGGGCGCTGCCATTTCTGCGAAATGCTTAACCCGCGCCGCCAACTGTCAGCCCGCCGATCAGCAGCGTTGGCTGGCCCACACCCACCGGCACCCATTGGCCGGCCTTGCCGCAGTTGCCGATGCCGGGGTCCAGCGCCATGTCGTTGCCGATGGCGCGGATCTGTTTCATCGCGGCGGGGCCGTCACCGATCAGGGTGGCGCCTTTGACCGGCGCGCCGATTTTGCCGTTTTGCACACGGTAGGCCTCGGTGCAGGAAAACACGAATTTGCCGTTGGTGATATCGACCTGCCCGCCGCCGAACCCGACAGCATAGATGCCGTCCTTCAGCTCGGCGATGATGTCTTGCGGGTCGGTCGTGCCGCCCTGCATGATGGTGTTGGTCATGCGCGGCATTGGCGCGTGGGCATAGCTTTCACGCCGCCCGTTACCCGTGGGGGCGACCCCCATCAGGCGGGCGTTCTGGCGGTCTTGCATATAGCCCACCAGAATACCGTCCTCGATCAGCACATTGCGCCCCGATACGGTGCCTTCGTCATCAAAGCTGATTGATCCGCGCCGGTCAGGGATGGTGCCGTCATCCACCACGGTCACGCCTTTGGCGGCGACCTGCTGGCCGATCAGGCCGGAAAAGGCCGAGGTGCCTTTGCGGTTGAAGTCCCCTTCCAGCCCGTGCCCGACCGCTTCGTGCAGCAGGATGCCGGGCCAGCCGTTGCCCAGCACCACATCCATTGCGCCGGCGGGGGCGGGGACTGCCTCTAGGTTGACCAGCGCGATGCGCAGGGCCTCGCGCGCCACCGGTTCCCAGTGGTCGCGGTCGATCAACATGGTCAGACCGGCACGCCCGCCGCCACCCATACTGCCGGATTCGCGGCGGCCGTTTTCCTCGACGATCACCGAGATATTGACGCGGGACATCGGGCGCACATCGCGGATGATATGGCCTTCGGGGCGCAGGATTTCGATTTCCTGAATGCTGGCGGCGATGGTGGCGGACACCTGAATGACGCGTTTGTCGAGCGAACGGGTGAAGTCGTCGATCTCGCGCAGGGTGTCAATTTTGACGGGGAAGCTGGCGTCATCCATCGGGTTCTGGTCGGTATAGAGGCGCTGGTTGGTGGGGGCGGGGGCGTCGGCCCATGTGCCGCCACCGTCGCCCACAGCCAGACGCGCGGTTTTCACGGCGCGTTTGATCGCGGCTTCGGTGATTTCTGTGGAATGGGCATAACCCGCGGTTTCGCCATGCACGGCACGCAGGCCGAACCCTTCGGCGGCGTCATAACTGGCGGTTTTCACCCGGCCATTATCAAACACCAAGGCTTCGGAGCGGCGACGCTCAAGGAACAACTCGCCATCGTCCGCCCCGTCTGTGGCCTGTTTCAGCAGGTCCAGGGTACGGTCCCGATCAAGGGTGTTTTCTAAGGGGCGAAATCCAGTTTCGGGCATTTTCCATCCTCGGGTTGGCAGGCATTAATCACATTAACAGCATATCAGATGCAGGATTGTCTTGATTTAACTGTGCTTAATATGGTTTCAAGGGAAAAGGAAACAATGGAATTCCGGCCGCTGGAGGGCCGCATGGGATTTCAGGGCGGTAACAGCTGCCATAATGCGAACAGGGACAAGACATGCGAATACAGACTATTCTAACCGGCCTGTGGGCCACAATTTCCGTTATATTCATGGGTTTTTCAGCTTCGGCGCAGGACGCGCTTGAGGGGCTGGAGATTATCGGAAAACCGGTTCCGGGGGGCGTAAATATGCAGCCACCCAGCACATCGGTTGCTGTGGATTTGCAATGGCTGGACGGGATGGTGCTGTGGATTATTTCGGCAATTTCGATCTTTGTGACGCTGCTGCTGCTGATCGTGATCTTCCGTTATAACCGCAAGGCCAATCCGGAGCCAGCCGGGTTTACCCATAACTCACCGCTGGAAATCGCATGGACGCTGATCCCGATTATCATTCTGGTGTTCATCGGCGCGTTTTCGCTGCCAGTGCTGTTCAACAGTCAGGAAATCCCCGAAGCGGATCTGACCATCAAGGTGACGGGCAACCAGTGGTTCTGGACCTATGAATATGTTGATAACGGGTTTGAATTCGACAGTATGCTATTGGCGCGGGACGAATTGGAGGATGCAGGATACACACAAGATGAATACCTGCTGGCCACCGATAACGCGGTTGTCGTGCCGGTGGGCAAAATTGTGGTGATGCAGGTTACAGGATCGGATGTGATCCATTCCTGGGCCATGCCCGCCTTTGGTGTGAAACAGGACGGCGTACCGGGCCGGTTGGCGGAACTGTGGTTCAATGTTGACAAGGAAGGCATTTATTTTGGCCAGTGTTCCGAGCTGTGCGGCAAGGACCACGCCTATATGCCGATCACGGTCAAGGCCATCAGCCCCGAGAAATACGAGGCATGGTTGCAGGGTGCCAAGGCGGAATATGCCAATGTTCCATCCGCGATTGCGGTTGCATCCAATTAAGACGGGGTAAACCCCGCCCTACCGGTGACGGTTTGGGGCGGGATGCTTTTCCGCCAACTGCCAGGAGGCAACAAAATGAGCGATGCAAGTCTGAACACCACCTCATACGAAAACGAGGCCGGGTTTGGTGATTTCTTTGCCCTGCTAAAACCGCGCGTCATGTCGCTGGTGGTGTTTACCGCTTTTGTCGGCCTGTTGGTGGCCCCTGTGCCGGTGCACCCCATCATCGGT
Organism: Profundibacter sp.; assembly: GCF_965277155.1. Taxonomy (GTDB): domain Bacteria; phylum Pseudomonadota; class Alphaproteobacteria; order Rhodobacterales; family Rhodobacteraceae; genus Profundibacter. The sequence continues at coordinate 913,761 of NZ_CBDIBV010000013.1, read as the reverse complement.
TTTGCCGCGATCCTGTTTATCGCCATTGGCGGCGGGGCGTCGGGTGCCCTGAACATGTGGTGGGAGGCCGATGTGGACGCGCTGATGAAACGCACCCGCAAGCGGCCCATCCCGGCAGGCAAGATAACCGCGGGCGAGGCCAAGGCCTTCGGCCTGACGCTGTCGGTGATGGCGGTTGTGATGCTGGGACTGGCGGCAAATTTCGTGGCGGCGGGATTGCTGGCCTTTACCATTTTCTTTTACGTCGTGGTTTACACGATGGGCCTAAAGCGTCGCACGCCGCAGAACATCGTGATCGGCGGCGCGGCAGGGGCCTTTCCGCCGATGATCGGCTGGGCGGTGGCAACTGGCGGCATCTCTATCGAAAGCGTTTTGATGTTTTCCATTATCTTTATGTGGACACCGCCGCATTTCTGGTCGCTGGCGCTGTTCATGAACGATGATTACACCAAGGCCGGCATCCCGATGCTGCCTGTCACCCACGGGCGGCGGGTCACGCGGGCACATATTCTGGTCTATACATTGCTGCTGGCCCCTGTGGCCGTCAGCGCTGGGTTCACCAGCATTGGCGGACCAGTTTACCTGACGGCTTCAGTGTTGCTGAATGCGTGGTTCATTGCAGGGGCGGTAAAAATCTGGCGGCGCAGCGAAGAGGCGGCAGTGGCTGACAAATACGCCGCCGAGCGCAAGTTTTTCCGCATTTCGCTGCTCTATCTGTTCCTGCATTTCGGCGCGCTGCTGGCCGAGGGCGTGTTGCGCACCATTGGCATGGGAGGCTGGTAAGATGGCAATCGCAAAAGAGCATGAAATCCACCGCCGCCGCTTTGGCCGCAACGCCGGCGTAGGGCTGGCGTTGTTGGCATTCGTGGTGCTGGTCTACGGGGTGACCGTGGCCAAAATGCAAAGCGGCGACGAGATGGAAGCGGCAGATCATTCTCCGCGCATCAGTATGACGCCCGAGGTGCCCAGCGAATGAGCCGGATAGATTCGAAAAGCAAAACTGTACTGCAAACCGTTGCCGTTGTGTTGTTCATGGGCGGGATGGCCTGGGCCTCGGTTCCCTTTTACAACTGGTTTTGCCGTGTCACCGGATTTGGCGGCACAACAGGTGTGGCCGAAGCCGGATCTGACATTGTTTTGGACCGGATGATCACGGTGCGTTTTGACGCCTCGAAAGATCGCGACATGCCATGGGAATTCAAACCTATGGTGCGCGAGATGGAGCTGAAGATCGGCCAGACCGGCCTGGCGTTCTTTGAAGCCTACAACCCGACCGACCGCGTAATTGCCGGCACGGCCAGCTATAATGTCGTGCCTTATGATGCAGGGGCCTATTTTATCAAGATCGACTGCTTTTGCTTTACCGAACAGGTGTTGCAGCCGGGGGAACGGGCGCAAATGCCTGTGACATTCTATGTCGATCCAGAAATCGTAAACGACCGTGATGCGAAATATATCAATCATATCACGCTGTCTTATACGTTCCACGAAACCGAACTGCCACAGACCGAGGCGCGCGCGCTGCCTTCGGTTCTGGGCCAATAGAAACTATCCCAAGAACAGGGGGACGCCAATATGGCACACGAAAAGAACCACGATTATCACATCCTTGAACCTTCCATTTGGCCGCTTTTGGGGGCTTTGTCCGCCATCATAATGCTGGGCGGTGCGGTGCTGTATCTGGCCGAGGGCGGGCCGTGGATGTTCTTTGCCGGTTTGGCGGGCGTTCTATACGTTATGTATGGCTGGTGGTCCGAGGTGGTGCACGAAGGGCAAACAGGCGATCACACGCCGGTGGTGCGGATTGGTCTGCGCTATGGCTTTGTGTTGTTCATCATGTCCGAGATCATGTTCTTTGCGGCATGGTTCTGGGCATTTTTCAAAAGCGCGCTTTACCCGATGACCGAAGGGTATCCCAAGGTGGATGGCGTTTGGCCCCCTGCAGGAATCGAAACCTTTGACCCGTGGCATTTGCCGCTGATCAACACGCTAATCCTGCTGTTGTCGGGCACTGCCGTAACATGGGCACACCACGCACTGGTGCATGAAAATAACCGCAAGGATATGGTGACAGGGCTGGCAATCGGTATTGGGTTGGGGGCGTTGTTTACGTTTTTTCAAGCTTATGAATACAGTCACGCAGCATTCGGGTTTACCGACGGGATTTATCCATCGACATTCTATATGGCGACAGGGTTTCACGGATTTCATGTGATTATCGGCACGATATTCCTGACGATCATCCTGATCCGCGCGTTAAAGGGACATTTCACGCCGGAACAACATGTCGGGTTTGAAGCGGCGGCATGGTATTGGCATTTCGTTGATGTAGTTTGGCTGTTTTTGTTTGCTGCCGTTTACATCTGGGGTGGGTGAGACCCGTAGGTGAAAAAGAGTTTTCTTGCCTTCGGCGAGGATATTTACAAGAACAGTAATGAAGCGCGGGGAGGGGTACCTTGCCGCGCTTTTCGTTTGGGAGAGACGTGTTGAAGAAACCTATCCTTGTGCCTTTGTTGTTCGGTCTGGTCGGGGCGGCGATACTGGTGTCCTTGGGGATATGGCAATTGCAGCGGTTGCAGTGGAAAACCGCGATGCTGGCAGAAATCGACAGGGTGATTGCGGCAGAGCCCGTGCCCTTGCCCGATATGCCAAACGAGGTGGCGGATCAGTTTTTGCCCGTGGATGTGCAAGGCGTGATCACGCAGGATGAAATTCATGTGCTGGCCAGCACCAAGGATATGGGGCCGGGGTACCGGATTATCAGTGTTTTTGAAACGGATGGCGGGCGGCGGATCATGCTGGATCGTGGGTTTGTTGCCGTCCCTGCCAAAGACGCGCCACGCCCAGCCATTCGGGCACGGATCATTGGCAATCTGTTGTGGCCAGACGAAGGGGGCGCGGCGATCCCTGATCCCGAGATAGACAAGAATATCTGGTTTGCCCGTGATGTGGCTGCGATGGCCACCGTGTTGAATACCGAGCCTGTGTTGCTGGTGCAACGGCTGAGTTCGGAAAAAAAACCTGTAACCACGCCATTTCCGGTCACCAGCGCCGGCATTCCCAACCGGCATCTGGAATATGTTGTCACATGGTTTGGTCTTGCGCTTGTATGGTTGGGGATGACAGCGTATCTGATCTGGCGTATCAGGCGCAGGAACGAATAAAGGCGATTAGTCATGCGATATATCTCGACCCGTGGAAAAGCCCCCGAACTTAGCTTTGAAGAGGCGATGCTGACAGGGCTGGCCCGTGATGGTGGTTTGTATGTTCCTGCCGAGGTTCCAGTGATGTCCAAGGGCGATATCGCGGCGCTGGCGGGGCTGCCATATGAGGAAATCGCATTCCGCGTGATGCGCCCCTTTGTCGAGGGTAGTTTCACAGATCGGGAATTCGCCGACATCATCGCACGGGCCTATGACGGCTTTGACCATGATGCGCGCGCGCCGCTGGTGCAGCTGGGGCCAAACCATTTCCTGCTGGAACTGTTCCATGGCCCGACACTGGCGTTTAAGGATTTCGCGATGCAGCTGATCGGCCAGATGTTCCAAAGCGCGCTGGCCAAGCGGGGCGAGCGGGTGACGATTGTCGGTGCGACCTCGGGTGATACCGGATCGGCAGCGATCGAGGCGTTTCGCGGTCTGGATGCGGTGGATGTGTTCATCATGTATCCGCATGGGCGCGTCTCGGATGTGCAGCGCCGGCAGATGACCACGCCGGATGAGGCCAATGTTCATGCGCTGGCCGTTCACGGGGATTTTGACGATTGTCAGGCGCGCCTTAAGGACATGTTCAACGATTTCGACTTCCGTGATCGGGTGAAATTGGCAGGTGTCAATTCGATCAACTGGGGCCGTGTGCTGGCGCAAGTGGTTTACTATTTCAGCGCCGCGACCGCACTTGGCGCGCCACACCGCTCGGTCAGCTTTACCGTGCCCACCGGCAATTTTGGTGACATCTTTGCAGGATATATCGCCCGCAAGATGGGGCTGCCGATTGACCGGCTGGTGATTGCCACCAACCAGAACGACATTCTGCACCGCACCCTGCAAACCGGCGCCTACTCCACCAAGGGCGTAACGCCCAGCATCAGCCCGTCGATGGATATTCAGGTGTCGTCGAACTTCGAACGGGTGCTGTATGACGCCTACGGGCGCGATGGCGGGGCCGTGGCACAGGTGATGGACGAACTGAAGAACAGTGGCGAATTTACTATCAGTCAGGGTGCAATCGACATGCTGCGCGAAACCTTTGTTTCGGGACGTGCATCGGAACAGGAAACCATGGTCACGATCAAGGACATGCTGGCCCGCACCGGCGAGGTTCTGTGCCCCCATTCCGCCGTTGCCGTGAAAGTGGCCGGGGAACATTTGGGGCCTGAGCCGATGATCACGCTTGCCACCGCCCACCCTGCGAAATTCCCCGCAGCGGTCGAGGAAGCCTGCGGTATCCATCCTCCATTGCCAGCCCGCATGGGGGATCTGTTTGAACGCAAAGAACGGTTTACCGAGGTCGAAAATGATCTGGCCGCGCTGACCAAACTTATTTCGGATCGGATTTCCTCTTGAGCGTCAAATTCCACACCCTGTCAAACGGGTTTCGCATCGTCACCGAAAACATGCCCAGCCTTGAATCGGCGTCGCTTGGCATCTGGGTGATGGCCGGTGGCCGGCATGAACGTATCGAGCAAAACGGCATTGCGCATTTTCTGGAGCATATGGCATTCAAGGGGACCAAAACCCGAAGTGCGCTGGATATAGCCGAGGCGATAGAAGACGTCGGCGGTTTCATCAACGCCTATACCAGCCGCGAAATGACGGCCTATTATGTGCGCGTTTTGGGCGCGGATGTGGGGCTGGGGCTGGATGTGATTTCGGATATCCTGCTGAATCCGGTGTTTGATCCTGCGGAAATCGAGGTTGAACGCGGGGTGATCCTGCAGGAAATCGGGCAGGCGCTGGATACGCCGGATGATGTGGTTTTTGACTGGCTGCAAGAGGCGGCCTATCCGAAACAGGCGATTGGCCGTTCCATCCTTGGACCGGCGGAACGGGTGCGTGGTTTCGGGCGCGATGATCTGAAAGGGTTTGTTGCGGAACGCTATGGCCCTGCGCAAATGATCCTGTCGGCGGCGGGTGATGTGGACCATGATGTGATTGTGCGCACGGCTGAACGTCTGTTTGGCCATCTGCCCCGTCGCGACAGTATCGTGGCGGATTCGGCCCGTTTCATTGGCGACGAGCGGCGCGAGGTCAAAGACCTGGAACAGGCGCATTTCACTTTAGCGTTGGAGGGGCCGGATTATCGCGACCCCGATATCTACACCGCACAGATTTTTGCCTCGACCTTTGGTGGCGGCATGTCCTCGCGACTGTTTCAGGAAGCGCGGGAAAAGCGAGGCTTGTGCTATTCGGTTTTCGCACAGGCCGGTGCGTTTTCGGACAGCGGTTTGATGACGATCTATTCGGGCACAAGCGGCGACAAGGTGCATGAACTGGCCCTGCTGGTGGTGGATGAAATGAAACGTGCGGCGGATGATATGTCGGATGCCGAAGTGGCGCGCGCACGGGCGCAGATGAAGGCGGGGCTGTTGATGGGGCTGGAAAGCCCGGAACGACGCGCCGAACGTCTGGCGCGGCTGGTGGCGATCTGGGATCGGGTGCCGCCGCTGGCCGAGACGGTCGAGATGATCGACGCGGTAGACATGCGCAAAGTGCGGGATTTTGCCGGCGGGATGGCGGAAAATGCCAACGCGGCGCTGGCGTTATACGGGCCGGTTCAGGACGCCCCGACATTGGCCGACATCAAAGCGCGATTGGTGGCCTGATGTTCCGACGGCGCCGCAATATCCGGATCGAGTCTGAACGGATGACTCTGCGCCCACCACACCATTCGGATTTTCGCGCTTGGACGGCCCTGCGACGCCACAGCGCCGAGTTCCTAACCCCGTGGGAGCCGACCTGGAGCAAGGACCACCTGACCCGCAAGGGGTTTTCCAACCGCGTTTACTGGTCGCAGCGCTCGATCAATGCGGGGTCGGCGGTGCCGGTGTTTCTGGAACGGCGCGAGGATGGTGTGTTGCTGGGGGCTATCACGCTGGACAACATCCGGCGCGGACCGGCGCAGGCGGGCACTTTGGGGTATTGGATTGGTAAACCTTACGCGCGGCTGGGGTATATGAGCGAGGCAATCGCGGCGCTTGTGCATTACGCTTTTACCACGTTGGACCTGAGCCGGATCGAGGCCGCCTGTCTGCCGGAAAACACCCCGTCGCGCGGGGTGCTTGAGAAGGCGGGGTTTAAATACGAAGGGGTGGCGCAGAGTTACCTTCAGATCGACGGGCGCTGGCGCAATCATGTGCTCTATGCCAATCTGCGCGGGGACCGGCGGGGGAAGACCACTGTCGGGTGATGGGGCTTGAGGAAAGAGGCCCCGGATCAGGTCCGGGGCAGCGTTCGGACTGTAAAACGAGGACGGGATATCAAATGCTGAACCCTGCTGACACCGTATTTGAAACCGCCCTGCGCGGGAACCTGCCAGATGCCGCGTTTCGCCCCCTTTCCGCGAAATATCTGGAAGAGCCGCGTGGCCGCTATCAGGGTGTGGCGGGGCTGCTGGTGGCGCCCGAAACGGTGGAGCAAGTGGCAACCGTGATCCGTGCCTGCGTGGTCGCGCATGTGGGCGTGGTGCCATATGGCGGGGGCACAGGGTTGGTCGGGGGGCAGGTGTTGCCCGAAGGGTCGGCGCCCGTGATCCTGTCGCTGGAGCGCATGAAATCCATCCGCAACATATGGCCCGCCGAAAACGTGCTGGTGGCCGAGGCAGGGGTGATTTTGCAGGATATCCAGACCGCCGCCGAGGATGCGAACCGTCTGTTCCCGCTGACACTGGCAGCACAGGGATCTTGCCAGATCGGCGGCAATCTGGCGACCAACGCGGGCGGGGTGAATGTGTTGCGCTATGGCAATGCCCGCGCGCTGTGTCTGGGGCTGGAGGCGGTGTTGCCGAATGGTGATATCTGGCACGGGCTGAAACGGCTGCGCAAGGATAATACCGGCTATGACCTGCGTGACCTGCTGATCGGGGCCGAGGGGACGTTGGGGGTGATCACTGCCACTTCCTTGCGCCTGTTCCCGCGCCCGGCCGAAGATGGCGCGGCGCTGATGGTGGTGGGATCACCCGCCGATGCGCTTGACCTGCTGGCGCTGGCACAGGAACATTGCGGCGAAACGGTTTCGGCATTCGAACTGATCAACGGCATGGGCCTGCAATTTTTGACCGAAACCATGCCCGACGTGCGCCTGCCGTTTGACACCATCCCCGAATGGATGGTGCTGGTAGATCTGGGCGTGGCGCGGGGGCAATCGGCCAGCGATATGCTGGAAGGGCTGTTTGCCGACGGGTTTGAGCGCGGGCTGGTCAGTGACGGGGTGATCGCGCAATCAGTGGGACAGCGGGCCGATTTCTGGGCGGTGCGCGAAACCATCCCCGAGGCCAATAAACGTATCGGATCAATCGCCTCGCACGACATTTCACTGCCGCTGTCGGTGATACCGGAATTCATCGAGCGCGGGGCGCGGGTGCTGGCGCAGATCGGCGATTTCCGGATCAACTGTTTTGGCCATCTGGGCGATGGCAACCTGCATTACAACATGTTCCCGCAGGCAGGGCGTGACCGGTCCGAATACGACCCGTTGCGCAGTGCCATCAAGGACGCGGTGCATGATCTGGTGCATGAATATGATGGCTCGTTTTCCGCCGAACACGGGGTGGGGCGGATGAAAGTGGGCGATCTGGCCCGCTATGGCGATCCGGTGAAACTGGCGGCCATGCGGGCGGTAAAATCCGCGCTGGATCCTGCCGGGATAATGAACCCGGGGGCGATTCTTTAGGACATGTCGCGCCGAATTGTATTCAGGCCCGATACGCTCTAGCCTGCAGCCAGCAGTCGCCTGCCACTGCGCCCACGTTTCAATTCAAACACTTTCTGTCGCGGGATCCATTCGTATTTGTGGTCCAGCTTGGGATCCCCCCAGAACAGTTTGCCGCCCCAGCGCCACGGGTCCAGCACCAACCCGTCATACATGCCATCGCCCTTGGCGCTGATCACAACGGTGCTGTGGTCGATCCGCAGGGCCTTTTCGGAATTGCCAATAGCGCGGTGAAGGTCCAGCGTTTTGAAATGTTCCTGCGCCAGACGGGTTTCCATATCCTGTGCCCAATGCCAGCACAGCCCGCGCGGGCGCAGGCCTTGGTTGACCTTGATATTATGGATGATGGGCGGATCGGTGATCTGGTATTCCTTGGCCAGCTGTAGCGGATAGGTAAACGCCACATATGCCGCACGCTGCGCTTCTTCGGGATCAACATTCGGGCCAAGCGCTTGGATCGCCTGCGCCAGTTCCGCGATTTGGTTGTTGCCGGGGGTGGGTGGGCCACTTGAATATTTCCCGCAAGCCCCAAGGAAAAGGACCACCATCAGCGACAGCCGAAAAGCAAATTTACCAAACATTCCCAAGCCTTCTTCAATCGTGTTTTGATACCAAGTTTTCTAGGGGTAGCGGGTTGGGAATAGCTTGTCCAGATCGAGGTATGGCAGGCATGGATTTGTTGGGTCACAATGGGGTGAGCTGCAGCAAAAACGAACGTCCCGTCGGGGGGCGACGGGACGTTCATCTAGTCTTGCAAACAGAGGTCTGCTCCCAAACAGACAAACCCTGTTTATTGTGATTCTGATTAAGGAAGGGTTTATGCCACACTGGTTTGCGAATGGAAGTACGTCCATGCATAGCTTGGGAAACCGATAGCAAAAAACAAGGAGGCAACGGTGTTGATTGCCTGAATTTCAGGATTGGCGAGAAGCAGAGAACCGGCAAGGATGAACGCGGCTTGCCATTTCGGGGTCACGCCAGCCTTTAGCAATCCCGTTGCAAATAGCGCAAAACCAAGCGGCAATAGCGGGATGCCCCACAGCACAGCCATCAATGCGCGACGATGGATCAGAACCTCCAACCCCGGTGCCATGGCGAAAAGATCCGCGTCGCTTAATGTGTCAAAGGCACTGGCGGTCAGGCAAAGTGCTGCTTTATTGCCGGCGAGCATGAAAGTGCCGATTGTGGCCATCACCAATGCTGTGAAGGCAAGTCGGGGGAGGTCTGGTTTTAATCTTGCATAAAAATGCAATGCGAGAACCAGCAAAAGCGGCGCGCAAAAGAATTCCAGAAGATGGGCGATATGCATCCAGTGGGCGCCATTGATGTGAATCGCATATTCCATTCCGGTCTTTGGTATCCCTGTTGCAAAGGGGTCCGGATGGAGTAACTGGGCAGAAACGAAAAACAGCGGAAACAGGATAAGGGCGACGGCGGTAATGCCTGTTTCCAAAGGGAAATAAGTGGGGGGGCGGGTTGTGGTTATGGTTGTCATTTCTTTCTCCTTTATGACTGACTATCAGTCAGTATTTTGGTAAAAAAATTACCCTCTATGGCCCATAACACGGCGGTAAAAGGCGAACGTGCCGGGCGGTTGGTCCATAGCGGTTTCCATTGTTGCGATCAGGTGTTCGATACGGGCGTTGCGCATCACATCCGACCAAGGGAATATCCCCGGATCGAATAGCATCATGCCCGCCGTAAGGAATATCTCGAAGTTGTAGCCATCGTTGGTTTTTCCGCCCCATGCTTCCTGCATCAGGGGCACATAGCGGGTGATCATGGCTGATAGCAGGCGTTCGTGAATATCGACGCCTTTGATCGCGTGTATTCCGGCCGCATCGGCTTGATTCTGGTGCCATTGCAAATCTGCCAGCGCCTCGATCTTCTCGAGTGGGTCCATATCAGGGCGGGCAATGATCTCGCGTCCTTTGGTTTCTAGTGCGAGCTATGCCCAAAAGTTGGTGACGCAGTAATCAGGCGGCATGTTTTTCCTGCTTGATCCCGTCCTTAAATTCAACCCCTTCGATGATTTCCGGCAATCGGAATGCGCCGTCGAGTTTACGCCATTTCTTCTTTGCCGACATCATCAGGCGGAAGGTCATTGCCAAGGCGGTCTTGCGCCCGAGGCAGCCTTTGGTCTTCTTCGTTCGGTGCCGCACGGTGGCAAATATGCTTTCGATGGGGTTGGATGTGCGGATGTGTTTCCAGTGCTCGGCAGGGAAGTCGTAGAAGGTCAGCAGCACGTCTCGGTCCTTGGTCAGCTTCCCCACGGCACGCTCGTATTTCACGCCATAGGCTTCGATGAAGAAATTGAACGCGGCCTCGGCGTCCCGTTTGTTCTCGGCCATCCAGATGTCCTGTAGATGGCCCTTGGCTTTGGCTTGCAGCGACTTCGGCATGGCATTCAGGACGTTGCCGGTTTTATGCACCCAGCAGCGCTGCTCCCGGGTCTCACCGAACACCTCCCGCAAGGCGTTCCAGAAGCCGAGCGCGCCATCACCAACGGCCAGATCAGGGGCTTTTCTGAGGCCACGACGTTGCAAGTCCAGCAGCAGTTCACGCCAGCTCTGGCTGCTTTCTCGATACCCGTCCACGAGGCCCAGAACATCCTTGTTACCCCACTCGTCCGCGCCGATGATCACCAGCATGCATTGCTTGTCAGCATCCGTGCGCGGCTTGAAATAAACCCCGTCGGCCCAGAAATACACATAGCGTTTGGCCGACAGGTCACGCCGGTTCCAACGCTCGTATTCTGCCCACCACTCCGCCTTCAGGCGCGAAATCGTGCTCGATGTCAAACCACCCGCATCAGGCCCCAGAAGGGCCGCCAGTGCTTCGCCGAAATCACCCGTGGAAATACCTTTGAGATAGAGCCAGGGCAACAACTCCTCGACCGACTTTGCCCGGCGCAGATACGGCGGCAGAAGCGTCGAGGTGAACCTGATCTTCTCCGCCCCCGTGCCACGATCACGCACCCGAGGCACATTCACCGGGACAGGGCCGATCCCCGTCATCACCTCGCGCTCCGGCAGGTATCCGTGGCGAACAAGGCGCTGGCGACCGGCCGAATCCCTCAAATGCGCGTGTTGCGCCATCAGATCACAAACCTCGGCCTCGACCGCCTGTGCCAACAGATCCCGCGCGCCTTTGCGCAAGATATCCGTCAGCGGATCAGGTGAAATTCCGGCTGGATCGGTAAACTCCAAAATAGTATCGTCTTCCATGTGGCATATCCTTTTCTCTCTGAGAATCGCGGCGCGTCAACACCGCCATGATATGCCACCCAATCACCCCATCACCAACTTTCGGGCATTACTCTTCTAGTGCGGCGATGTGGGTTTCGACGATTGCTTCGACCACAGATTCCTTTGATTCAAAGTAATAATAGAACACACCCTGAGAGACGCCGAGTTCGGTAGTGTCGCGAGTTTGGTGGAAATTCGAGGACGGCGTAATCTCCGGGTGCATCGAAGCCACCCAACCGGCGGCTGGAACCGCCAAGGAGATCACGCCATGACAAAGAATACAGCAACATCGACATCCGCGCTACTGGCCAATGAAGCAGGCTATGACCCGATTGAAGACCGGCTGCGCCAGAACATCCGCGCGACGATCGAGGCGGTTTTCGAAGAGGAGCTGGAGCAGTTTCTGGGCCGTTGCCGGTATGGCCGCAGCGGCGGGGCAAAGGCCGGATACCGCCACGGGCATCGCGAGCGGCAACTGGTCGGAACATTTGGAACCGAAACGGTGCGCGTGCCGCGTGCGCGGATCACAGGCGAGGCCGGCAAGGCCAGAGAATGGCGCTCGAAGGCATTGCCCCGCTACCAGCGGCTGACGAAGAAGGCCGAGGCGCTGATCGCTGCTGTCTACCTTTCGGGCACCAACACACGGCGGGTAAAACGCGCCCTGTTCGGCCTGTTTCAGGGGGCGGTCAGCAAGGATGTGGTGAGCCGCGCCTGGCGCAAGGTGAAGGTGGACTGGCAGGCGTGGTGCGCCCGCAGCCTTGCGGATGAAGACATCGTGCGGCTGATCCTGGACGGCACCGTGATCAAAACGCGGATTGACAGGAAGGCCACCAATATCTCGGTTCTGGCCGCGATTGGCGTGCGCCGGGATGGGCAGAAGGTCTTGTTATCACTGATGAACATGGGCGGCGAAAGCACCTCCGCCTGGCGTCAGTTCATCAACGATCTGGATGCGCGCGGGTTGAAACGGCCCGAATTTGTCATCGTGGACGGGGCACCGGGACTTGAGGTCGCTCTCATTGCCCTCTGGGGTGAAGATCTGCCGATCCAGAGGTGCACGGTGCACAAGCACCGCAACCTTCTGGCCAAGGCACCCAAGCGTATGCATGATGAGTTGACAGAAGATTACCGCGACATGATCTACGCCAAAACACCCGAGGAAATCGCCACCCGCCGCAAGGCATTTCTGCGAAAATGGCGGCTGAAATGCAAGGCCGTCGCTGACAGCTTGGAAGAAGCAGGAGATAAGCTTTTCACCTTCACGCGTCTGCCACAAGGCCAGTGGAAATCGGCCAGAACGACAAATGCGATCGAACGCCTGAACGAGGAATTCCGCCGCCGCATCAAGACCCAGACCGTGCTGCCAGGCGCCGAGACCGTGCCGATGCTGCTTTGGGCTCTGATGGCCTCGGGGCAGATCGTCATGCGAAAGGTCGATGGCTGGGAAACGCTCGCTCAGCCCGTCGCCGACGCAACCCTTGACCAAGCCGCCTGACCGGCGCATAACTCAACCCGCTCGGAGGTGCCTGAAATCAATTTCCACCACTTTCGAGACACAACCGCCGAGTTCCCGCACGATGGCGCTGATCTTGGTGGCGGTAAAGCCGCGTTCGGCGAACAAGCGTCGTGCGCATTCGACGATTTCTGCCCGACGCTCATCGGTTGGTTTGGAAATGCGGGGGCGCTGCGTTGCCATAGGAGGGTCCTTTCGGCAAGGAGTTTACCCCTCGACTGACTGAGAGTCAATCAGATTGAAGGCGATGCAAGCTCACGCTGGCATTGGCGCTTTACTAACGGTTACGCCCCTTCGAATTCACACAACACATGCACATCCATGCCCATGTCTTCCAGCACCTTGCGCCCGCCCAGTTCCGGCAGATCAATGATGAAGGATGTGCTGACGATTTCGCCGCCCAGTCGTTCGATCAGTTTGATTCCCGCCGCTGCGGTTCCGCCGGTGGCCAGCAGGTCGTCGACCACCAGAATACGTTCGCCAGCCTTGATTGCATCGTCATGCATTTCCATCACCGCTTCGCCGTATTCCAGCGTATAGGCTTGGGAAATCACCGCGCCGGGCAATTTGCCCTTTTTGCGGATTGGAACAAAACCGACAGTCAACTGGTGGGCAATCGCCCCGCCAAGGATAAACCCGCGCGCTTCCAAACCCACAACCTTGTCGATCTGCATACCGGCATAGGGGTGCAACATCTGGTCGATCGCCATGCGAAACCCGCGCGGGTCGGCAAACAGGGTCGTGACATCGCGAAACATGATCCCCTCGTGCGGGAAATCCACGATGGTGCGGATATAGTCTTTGACGGATTTCATCTGGAGTCCCCTTTGGTGATCACATCTTTTCAGGATGATTGATAGGCGAGCCAAAGCGCGCAAACAACGGCATTATTGTCGCAAAGTGGCAGAATATAGGGTGGTTGGCGCTAGCTGCTGTGCAAAAAGTGCATCACGTCGCCGTCCTGCACCTCGTAGGTTTTGCCCTCGACCCGCATTTTACCGGCTTCTTTGGCGCCAACTTCACCACCAAGGGCCACAAAATCCTCATAGGCGATGGTTTCGGCGCGGATAAAGCCTTTTTCAAAATCACCATGGATCACGCCCGCGGCCTGCGGGGCAAGGGTGCCTTGCTTGATGGTCCAGGCGCGGGCCTCTTTCGGGCCAACGGTGAAATAGGTTTCCAGATGCAGCAATTCGTAGCCGGCGCGGATCAGGCGATCCAGCCCCGGTTCTTCCAGCCCCATTTCGGACAGGAACATCTCGGCCTCTTCCGGCTCAAGCTGGCTGATCTCTTCTTCAATCGCGGCGGAAATGATCACATGCGCGTTTCCCTCGGCGGCGGCCATTTCGGCGACGGCAGCAGAATGGGCATTGCCGGTGGCCGAGGCATCCTCTTCGACGTTGCATACGTAAAGGATCGGCTTGGTGGTCAGCAGTTGCAGCATTTTCCACGCTTTAGCGTCTTCTTCGTCCACGTTGACCAGACGGGCGGGTTTGCCGCTTTCCAGCATCGCCAATGCGTCCTTTAGCAGGCGTTCCTGCTGCACCGCGTCCTTGTCACCGCCGCGCACCTTGCGCACCAGCCCCTGCAGGCGCTTTTCGATCGATTCCATATCGGCCAGCATCAGTTCGGTTTCGATCGTGGCGGCATCGGCCACGGGATCAACACGCCCTTCGACGTGGGTGACATCGCCATCCTCAAAGCAGCGCAACACATGGGCGATGGCGTCTACTTCGCGGATATTGGCCAGAAACTGGTTGCCCAGCCCTTCGCCCTTGGACGCACCTTTGACCAGACCGGCGATGTCAACAAATGTCATGCGGGTGGGCAGGATTTGCTTGGAGCCAGCAACTTCGGCCAGCTTGTCCAGCCGCGCGTCGGGCACCGCCACTTCGCCGACATTGGGCTCAATCGTGCAGAACGGAAAATTCGCAGCCTGCGCAGCAGCGGTTTTTGTCAGCGCGTTAAACAATGTGGATTTACCGACATTCGGCAAGCCCACGATACCCATCTTAAAGCCCATGGTTTGATCCTTGATCCAGTTTCCGCTGCTTCTAGTCGGTCAGACAAACAGACGCAAGCCAGCGGGGGTTATGGAGTGGTTGGTTTGGTGTCTTGTGGGATGTCGGGGGTGTTTGGGGCTTTCCTTTAACCCTGAACCAAGTTGAACGAACACCGGAAATAGACTAGGGATGCTGCATTGTTCTAATATATGGTCGGGATAGCCGACAGATTTAATGAATAACAAGCTTCAAGCGGCAACTACGGTTGTCACCCAATTTTCCAACTGGTGCGTTCCCAAAAGAGGCACGGCAAATCCTGAAAACCAAACGAATGATGTTTGGTCATGGCTAATCCAGACGCGGGCATGGCCAAGTGCAGCACATGAGTCAGCCGGAGCTAGTGAAAGACAATATCCGGGCTGGTGTTTTGACAGATTTGGCCAATCGAATACACTGCTTTCCGATGGTACAATAATCTATATAGGTGGAGAGCATGAAGATCATTACGCTCCGGATTTCTACATCTAAGAGGTGGTCGCGGAAATTCGGACCAGTTGTTAAGGTGGATCGACTTATGAGAAAGACGATTCAAAATGACGAAACGAAAGAACCATTCTCCCGAATTCAAAGCCCGCGTTGCGCTTGAAGCAATCCGCGAGGAAATGACGATGGCGGAGCTGTCGAAGAAGTATGGTGTGCATCCAACCCAGATTGGCACATGGAAACGAGCAGCGATTGAAAACATGGCCACGGCATTTTCCAGACGGGGCCGTGATCCTGATCGGGTTGATGAAGCCCAGATTGAGAAGCTGCACTCCAAGATTGGTCAGCTGGTCGTGGAACGGGATTTTTTAGCCAACGCCTCGCAACAGTTGCTCGGGAAGCGAGGCAAAAAATGGTGAGCCGTGAGCATGATCTGAGTGTGCGACGACAATGCGGGCTACTTTCTCTGGCGCGCTCGAACCTGTATTACCAGCCAAAAGGCGAAAGTGCTGAAAATTTGCGGTTCATGACAATAATCGACAAGCAATTCTTGCAGACGCCGTGGTATGGATCACGGCAAATGGCCCGGCACATGCAGCGCCAAGGTTACAAGTGTGGTCGCCACAGGGTCCGCCGTTTGATGCGGCTGATGCGGTTGGTTCCGATCTACCAGACGCCCAACACGAGCAAGAAACATCCGCAGCATAAGATCTACCCGTATCTGCTGCGAGACCTGACGATTGATCGTCCAAACCATGTGTGGTGCGTAGATATCACCTACATTCCGATGCAGCGCGGGTTCCTCTATTTGGTCGCGATCATGGACTGGCACAGCCGCAAGGTTTTGAGCTGGAGATTGTCAAACAGCATGGAGGCAGATTTTTGCGTTGAAGCCCTGAAAGAGGCTATGGCCAAATACGGCAAGCCCGATATCATGAACAGCGACCAGGGCAGCCAGTTCACCGGGTTTGAATGGACGCAGGCGCTGAAAGAAGCCGACGTGAAAATCTCGATGGATGGCAAAGGTCGCTGGGTCGATAACCGGATGATCGAGCGGCTTTGGCGATCCTTGAAATACGAATGCATTTACCTCAACGCATTTGAAACGGGTTCGCAGACCCGCGCCGGGATCGGGAAATGGTTGGCTTACTACAACACCGAGCGCCCGCATTCCACCCACGGAATATTGACCCCGGATGAAGCCTATGACAGAAAAACAAAACCAATGAGTTTGGCAGCCTAAATGAAACCCTGATCCATCTTAAACTGGCTGCTGACTGGTCAAAAAAGTGGGACCACCTCTCTACAACGACGTTATCGTCGTGCGACCGGATTCGTCCGTTGAAATTTACGGATATCCGGCCGATGTGTTCCCACCGACCGACTTTCACAGCGCAACCCAGATTGGTGACAAAGTACTTATCATCGGCGGGTTGCGGTATCCCAAAGACCGCAGTGACAAAGAGACATGGGTCTATCGCCTGCAACTAGCCGATTTTTCTATCCACCGTTTAGCAACGCATGGAGATCAGCCGCCAGGGCTCTTTGAACACAATGCCGAACTGGATAAAGATGGCCAAAGGATTATCTGTACTGGCGGGCAGGCCAGACACCTTCCTACGAAGATGACAGTTGCAAACCTATCAACATGGGAATTTGATCTTATAACCAAATCTTGGAGTGCCCTGGAAAGCAAGCCATACCAAAGATGGTTGTTGATGCGTGAAGATGAAAGCCCTAATGATTTATGGGGAATCGAGCAAGTGGCTCGCTCCATTTGCACATCTCACCAAGATAAGTTCACCGAGAGTTATCGTGTAAAGTTTGAAGAGCGCGGCCATTTTGTTGATGCAGATTTGTTTTATGCGCGTTTTTCGCCACCATTGCCGTATAGTGTTGTTGAATCTGACCCTGATAGCGATGACTACCGAGCCCATAGAATTCTCATAGATGGCGTGGTGATTCAATATGTTGAAGACTCGTTTGAGATAGCTGTTGGTAGTGTCGCGAGTTTGGTGGAAATTCGAGGACGGCGTAATCTCCGGGTGCATCGAAGCCACCCAACCGGCGGCTGGAACCGCCAAGGAGATCACGCCATGACAAAGAATACAGCAACATCGACATCCGCGCTACTGGCCAATGAAGCAGGCTATGACCCGATTGAAGACCGGCTGCGCCAGAACATCCGCGCGACGATCGAGGCGGTTTTCGAAGAGGAGCTGGAGCAGTTTCTGGGCCGTTGCCGGTATGGCCGCAGCGGCGGGGCAAAGGCCGGATACCGCCACGGGCATCGCGAGCGGCAACTGGTCGGAACATTTGGAACCGAAACGGTGCGCGTGCCGCGTGCGCGGATCACAGGCGAGGCCGGCAAGGCCAGAGAATGGCGCTCGAAGGCATTGCCCCGCTACCAGCGGCTGACGAAGAAGGCCGAGGCGCTGATCGCTGCTGTCTACCTTTCGGGCACCAACACACGGCGGGTAAAACGCGCCCTGTTCGGCCTGTTTCAGGGGGCGGTCAGCAAGGATGTGGTGAGCCGCGCCTGGCGCAAGGTGAAGGTGGACTGGCAGGCGTGGTGCGCCCGCAGCCTTGCGGATGAAGACATCGTGCGGCTGATCCTGGACGGCACCGTGATCAAAACGCGGATTGACAGGAAGGCCACCAATATCTCGGTTCTGGCCGCGATTGGCGTGCGCCGGGATGGGCAGAAGGTCTTGTTATCACTGATGAACATGGGCGGCGAAAGCACCTCCGCCTAGCGTCAGTTCATCAACGATCTGGATGCGCGCGGGTTGAAACGGCCCGAATTTGTCATCGTGGACGGGGCACCGGGACTTGAGGTCGCTCTCATTGCCCTCTGGGGTGAAGATCTGCCGATCCAGAGGTGCACGGTGCACAAGCACCGCAACCTTCTGGCCAAGGCACCCAAGCGTATGCATGATGAGTTGACAGAAGATTACCGCGACATGATCTACGCCAAAACACCCGAGGAAATCGCCACCCGCCGCAAGGCATTTCTGCGAAAATGGCGGCTGAAATGCAAGGCCGTCGCTGACAGCTTGGAAGAAGCAGGAGATAAGCTTTTCACCTTCACGCGTCTGCCACAAGGCCAGTGGAAATCGGCCAGAACGACAAATGCGATCGAACGCCTGAACGAGGAATTCCG
Organism: Profundibacter sp.; assembly: GCF_965277155.1. Taxonomy (GTDB): domain Bacteria; phylum Pseudomonadota; class Alphaproteobacteria; order Rhodobacterales; family Rhodobacteraceae; genus Profundibacter. Next base: position 895,423 of record NZ_CBDIBV010000013.1, on the reverse strand, counting down.
CCGCCGCATCAAGACCCAGACCGTGCTGCCATGCGCCGAGACCGTGCCGATGCTGCTTTGGGCTCTGATGGCCTCGGGGCAGATCGTCATGCGAAAGGTCGATGGCTGGGAAACGCTCGCTCAGCCCGTCGCCGACGCAACCCTTGACCAAGCCGCCTGACCGGCGCATAACTCAACCCGCTCGGAGGTGCCTGAAATCAATTTCCACCACTTTCGAGACACAACCCAGTGTAAGCCATTGAACTTTTCCTGATGGTAAAACCAGTGCCTGGAAACGCCATAGAGGATGTGTGTTTCACCCAAGGATTTCAATAATTCGCCTCATATCTCCTGTATCGATCACAGTTTGGTAACTCACTTGTTAATAACGGAAAATCACCCGTCAACACGTTCGGGGTAGGGTGGATTGTTTGCCGGATTGTGGCCTTCTAGGCTGGAGTTGCACACGCAACCCCGGAGGTCACCATGAGAAAACTTCTAGCACTGTCGGCATTTATCGCATCAATCGCCAGCACCGCATCGGCGGGGGAGTGGGTGCTGGGGGCGGGCAGCAGCCTGTTTCATGATGCCGATTCACAAAGCGGCTCGATCGTATCTTTTGAGTTGCACAGCGAGCCTTTCTTTACCCGTAATCGATTCAGCCTGCGTTATATGGGGGTTGTCACGGGTCATGCCACGGGTGACGTTTTCGTCGGAGTTGGCCTGTCCAGCGTATATGATTTCGATAATCGCTGGTATATTGAGGGCAGCATAGCGCCGGGGTATTTCAATGAATCCAGTCTCGGCAATGATTTGGGAAGCCCGTTTGAAATCCGGCTGTTGCTTGGGCTGGGGTATGAATTGAACTCGGGTGACAGTATTTCCTTTGCGGCGATGCATAAATCCAATGCCTCGACCGCATCGCAAAATCCGGGGGTGAACGGGGTTTTATTACGCTATCATCACCGGTTTTAGCCTCATACCAGCCGGCAAACCCCGCTGAAGGATTGCAATTCGGCGGGAATTTGGGCACATCAGGGCGTATTCAATATAAGGGATGCCCAGATGACACGGATCGACCGCAAATTCGCCGAACTGCAAGCCAAAGGCAAGAAGGCCTTTGTGTCCTACATTATGGCGGGGGATCCGGATTTTGATACCTCTCTGGAAATCGTCAAAGGCCTGCCAGCGGCGGGGGTGGATGTGATTGAACTGGGTCTGCCCTTTACCGATCCGATGGCCGATGGCCCGACGATCCAGCTGGCCGGTCAACGGGCGCTGGCGGCGGGGATGACCTTGCAACGCACGTTGGATATGGCACGGGAATTTCGCAAAACCGATGACACAACGCCGATCGTGCTGATGGGCTATTACAACCCGATTTACAATCGCGGGGTGGACCGGTTTCTGGTGGACGCCAAAGAGGCCGGGATCGACGGGATGATTGTGGTTGATCTGCCACCCGAGGAAGACAGCGAATTGTGCATACCGGCGCAGGCGGCGGGGTTGAATTTCATCCGTCTGGCAACGCCGACCACCGATGATGTGCGCCTGCCCAAGGTGCTGCAGAATACCTCGGGATTTCTTTATTACGTTTCGATCAACGGCATCACCGGTGCGGCCGAAGCCGAAGCCGCCGACGTTGGCCCCGAAGTGGCGCGGATCAAGGCCCAGACCGATATTCCGGTGATCGTGGGCTTTGGCATTAACACACCGGACAAGGCCGAAGCGGTGGCCAAGGTGGCGGACGGGGCCGTTGTTGGCTCGGCCATCGTCAGCCGGATCGCGGCGGGGGACAGCGTGGCAGATGTTCTGGCGTTTGTGAAAACGCTGGCGGACGGGGCGCATCGGGCCTAGGGTTTTGTAAAGCACCGGAGCGGCATCGCCGCGACGCGCCCGACCTTCCCCACGGGAGGGCGCATAGCAGCGTTGTTTTCTGTGTGCCGGTCATGGTGGAATGCGGCGTTTTCAAATGTGATAGCTGTTGCGGCGCCCACCCAGGGTCGGGCGCGTCACGGCGATACCTGATGTAATGATAAATATACGAGTTTAAGGGAAAAACCATGAAACAAGACCCAATCGCACAGATCGCCAAAATCAAGCAATCCCATCCGAACAACCTGATGGCGCGGCATTTCGACATGGAATATTTCCGTGTTCTGGACCCCGCCCTGCAACAGCGCCTGCTGAAAATCATCGCCTCAGGCATTGCCAACCCCGACAGCTCGATGGGGGCCTATGCGATGGACGCGCAGGATTATGCCGATTTCGCGCCTTTCTTTGATAAGCTGATCCATGATTTCCACGGCATCCCTGATGATACCCCGATTGCCCAGCCGCATGATTGGGACACCACGCAGGCGGCTTGTGATCTGGGCGCAATTGATCCGGCGCTGAAAGACGTTTCCATGCGGGTGCGGGTGGCGCGAAATGCAGCGTCCTTCCCCTTGCCCGGCGCTATGAACAGGGATCAGCGGGTGGCGTTTGAAACCCTTGCGGCGGATGCCTTTGCCAAACTGGCCGAGATCCCCGCGTTCGGCGGGCAATACCTGTCGATCACCCCCGGTTCAACGCACGAGATCAGCGCGGACGAATACGACCGCCGCGTTGCCGCCCACCAGATGTTCAAAGACATGAGCAACGACCGGTTCCTGAACGTCGCGGGTATTTCCGGCGACTGGCCCTATGGGCGCGGCATGTATGTGTCCGAAGATCAGGATTTTCTGGTCTGGGTCGGCGAAGAAGACCACCTGCGCATTATGGCGATGCAAAAGGGTGGCAACCTGAACGCGCTGTTTGACCGGTTGCACACGGGGCTGAAGGTGCTGGAGGGGCTGCTGCCCGAATTCGCCATGTCCGACAAATACGGCGCGGTTGCCTCCTGCCCGACCAATCTGGGCGCAGGGATGCGGGCCAGCCTGCATATGAAACTGCCTAAACTGACCAAGGGAGGCACCGATCTGTCGACCGTAACCAATGCAGCCAAAGACCTTGGCCTGGCGGTGCGCGGGGCAGGGGGCGAGCACTCGGACGCAGGCGCGGACGGGTTGGTCGACGTCTCCCCCTCGGCACGGCTGGGGGTGTCGGAAATGCAGATCATGCGACGGCTGTATGACGGGGCGGCGAAGCTGTGGGAGATGGAGACGGCGGGGTAGTCAACGGTTATCCCGCACAACAGCTCAGCTTTGCCACATCTTTCTCGAAGGTTTGCGCGGCCAGTTTCAGCCCTTCAACCGTTGTCAGATAGGGAAAAATCATCGCGCCAAGGTCATCATAGGTCATGCCCGCCTTTAGCGCCATAGCGACGGTCTGGATGCTGTCCGCCCCATCAGGTGCAAGGATATGCGCGCCCAACAGTTTCTTGCTGCCTTTGTCCGCCACCAGTTTGATCAACCCGCGCGTATCCCGTGCAGCCAGTGCGCGTGGCACGTGTTCCAGCGGTAGTACCGAGGTGACAGTTTCGATGCCTTGCGCCTCGGCCGCGGCTTGGGTCAGGCCAACGCTGGCAACTTGCGGGTCGGAAAATACCACGGCGGGCATGGTCGAATTGTCATAAGACAGCCCCGCATCAAGGATTGCATTTTTGGCGGCAATTTTGGCCCCGTAAGCGGCCATGTACACGAACTGGTCCCGTCCTGTGACATCCCCTGCGGCATAGACATGGGCAAGGCTGCTGCGCATCTGTGCATCGGTCACAATGCCGCCACGCGGGTCGGTCTTTATCCCCGCCACGTCCAGTGCCAAAGCATCCGTGTTGGGCACGCGCCCCGTGGTCAGCAACAGGCGTTCGGCTGTCACGGCAAGCGGCTTTCCCGCCTGTGTGGTCTGCAACGTGACCTGCCCGCCCGTTTGCCCGAACCTGTTATATGTCAGCCCGTCCAGAACCGTAATCCCCTCGTCGGCGAAATAGCCTGTCAACGCGGCACTGACTTCCGGCTCGGCATTCGGCAACAGTCCATGACGGGTGACAATGGTCACTTTCACCCCCGCCCGCGCGAATATCTGGGCCAGTTCCACCCCGATATATCCCCCGCCCATGATCATCAGCGATTGCGGCAGAGTGTCCAACTCCAGCGCGGTGGTGCTGTCCAGCCAGTCGATGCCATCCAGACCGGCAATATCGGGCACATGCGGGCGTGACCCTGTGGCGATGATCACCTTGGATGCCTTGATCGTTTGACCGTTGACCGAAACACTTCCATCGGCCTGAAACCGGGCGGCCCCCTCGATATAGGTCACGGCATCGTAATTCGGCAGAACGTCGATGTATTTCGCCGCCCGCAGATCATCGACCAACGCCTGTTTCTGGCGCACAATGGCGGCCCAGTCGGTTACTTTTGCCGTCGCTTTGATCCCGTCAAACCGGTTGGCCGCTGTGGCGGAATGCATGATTTCGACCGCACGGATCATCGCCTTTGAAGGCACGCAACCGACATTGACGCATGTCCCGCCAATGGTGCCATGCCCGACCAAAGCAACATTGGCTCCGTCCTCGGCCGCGGTGATGGCAGCGGAAAATCCGGCAGATCCCGCCCCGATGACCAGCAGGTCAAAACTGCCATCCGGTTTCTTGTCGCTACAACAATCTTTCATTTTGATATTCCTTATTGGGCTGTTCCAGATTGGCCACGTTTGCGCCAAAGCGCATAGATCGTCAGCAGGATGAATAGTCCAAGCGCCGGAAACAGCACATAATCCAGATAGCCGACCAAGGCCGACAGACCAACGATGCCAAACAGCACCACCAGAACCGGAGTAAAGCAGCACAGCGCAGCCGTGATGGTGCCGATGATGCCGACTTTCAATAATGATTTATCATTCATGGGATCAGGATTCGCCTTCTGTCACAGTCGCTTCATATCCGGCCGAAGCCGAAGCGGCGGCGATATCGTCAACCGTGGCGATCTCGTCGTCAAAAACAACGAGGGCTGTTCTTGTGTCTGAATCGGCCGCCACCGATATGACGCCATCAACACCGCCCATTGCGGATTCGACAATAAAGGGGCAACTGGCGCAATACATGCCGGGGACGGCAAATTTTACGGTTTGTTCAGCAGCCCAAAGCGGAGCGGCGGCAAGCAGGCCGATCAAGGCAATAGCAGAGGTTTTCAGTTTCATCGGGTTTCCTTTCAAAGTCCAAGCATGATGGGGGCAACAATTGGGGCGATCCATTTCCAGAAAAGCGCCAGAATGATTAGAAAAGTTGATCCAAACAGCGCTCCTTTGACCAACCTGTTTGGCAAAGGCCGGGCGCAGACCTCGCCATCGCAGCAGTCTTGGGGTTTGCGATAAACCAGCCAGTACCCGTAGCCCAGAAACCCAAGCGTGATCACAATGAAGAACGGTTTAAAGGGGGCAAGGGCAGTCAGATTGCCAACCCACGCTCCGGACACACCGAGGCTGAACAGGATCAGTGGAATGATGCAACAGCTTGAGGCGGCAATCGCCCCCAGGATACCGCCTGCCGCAATCATGCGGTGTTTGCGGCTTTGGCTGGTGGATTGCTGCCCCGGTAGATCAGTCGTTTCAGTCATTATATCTCTCGCGATTGTTGCTGCGGGATGATATATACGATCTGTAGCTACTACAGATGCAAGAGGTTTTCCGATGAACGGGATCACGAACACGCGAGCCTATCCGATTGGCCAGATGTCGCGCGAAACCGGCGTCAATATCGAAACGATCCGCTATTATGAGCGGATCGGGTTGATGCCAAAACCGGATCGGACTGCAGGGGGCAACCGGCAATATAATCATGATCAGCTAAAGCGGTTGTTCTTTATCCGGCGGGCACGCGGGCTGGGGTTTGCGCTGGATGAAATCCGGGGCCTGTTCGAAATGGCGGATCGGCAGGATTACTCCTGTAGCGAGGTGCATGATCTGACGGTTGATCATCTGGCCTCGGTTCGGGACAAGATCGCCAACCTGAAAAAGCTGGAAAATATGTTGTCGGATATGGTTTCCCAATGCAGCCGCGGGGATGTGCCCGAATGCCCGATTCTGGATGCGTTGTTCGAGGTCGACTAATGGCCGGATAGATCGCATTTGCCAGGGCAATCCGGCTTTGCTAACCTGACCCCGCTCAAGTCGGCAGGCAGTGAGCGTAATCGGTGTGTGCCATATCAAATCTGTTCGTCAGAAAGGTATGACATGACACAAAGACCAAAACGCCGTGGCCGTAAATCTCCGCCACAATCCGTAAAACCCGCCGACGCTTTTTCCATCGACCGTGTGTTTGCCGCCCGACCGGGGTTCGGCTTCTTGGATGCCGACCGGCTGGAATTCATGCAATCCCGCGCTTTTGCCTTGCTGGAAGATTACGGTGTGATGGTGGTGCATCCCGCCGCCAAAGCCGCGTTTCTAAAGGCGGGTGCTACAGAAGGAACCGAAGCCGGACGCATCCGTTTGCCCCGTAAACTGGTTGAGGAAACATTGGCGGCCACGCCGAAATCCGCACTGTTTGCAGGCCGCAAACCGGAATTCGACATGCAGGTGCCGCGTCCAGACAAAGGGTTCATCCTGCGCACCGGCACCGGCGGGCACGGCTATGTTGACCCGCGGGATGCCAGCTATCGCAATATGGATGTGCAGGCGGCGCGGGAAATTGCGGCGGTGGCCAATGATCTGGACCAGATCGGGTTTATTGCGCATCCGTTCGTGCATGGCGTGCCCGAGGTCACAGCGGATATCCACGCCTATGCGGCGATCACCGCGAACACCCATAAACACGTCTGGATGCAGCCCTATCAAAAGGAAAACATCGAATACCTGATGAAGATCGCGGCGATTGCGGCGGGGGGCGAAGATGTGCTGCGGGCGCGGCCCTCAACATCCGTGATCACCTGCTCCTTCACCCCGCTGGAATTCAAATACATGGACACCGAGGTGATCATTCAGGCCGGTCAATACGGCGTGCCGATCCATGCGTGCTCGTTGCCATCCGCCGGTGGCACGGCCCCGCTGTCGGTGCCGTCCCTTGCGCTGATGGCCGCAGCGGAAATTCTGGGGATGATGACGATGGCGCATATCCTTGCGCCGGGCACACCGGTGATCGCCACGCCTTTGATGTTCGCACTGGACATGCGCACGGGCAGTGCGCTGCAATCCAGTGTCGAGGCGATGCAGGCGGCGAATATGTCGATCCAGTTGATGAAAAGCTTTGGCATGATGACGCATACCTATGGCTCGGGCTCGGATACGCCCGATGCCGATCATCAATCAATGGCGGAAAGGGCGATGCTGATGCAGAACGTGGCACTTGCGGGGGCCGATATTCTGGGTGGCGTGGGGCAGTTGGAATGCGCCACGGTGTTTTCGCCAGTGCAGGCGGTGCTGGACAATGAAATCGGCGCGATGGTGCGGCGGTTCCTACGCAGCCCCGCGATTGATGATTCCAGTCTGAATTGGGACGAACTGTCGTCAATACGCGTTGGTTGGCATTTTCTGGACAGCGACCACACGGTTGCCCAGTGCCGTGATCAGTTTATTCCTACGGTGTTCCAGCGGGATGGACGGGATGACTACGAGAAGAAAGAAAGGCACGGCGCGTTCGAGGCTGCGCGGGATGCGGCACTGGCATCAATCGCGGCGGCGCCAGAGGGCGGGATGCTGGACGAGGATCAAACCCGCGAGATTGCCGAACTGGCCGCCAAGGCCGATGAACATATCGTGCAGGTCTACTCGGGGCGGGTCGAAACGGTTTAATGCGTTTTGACTTTTTGTTGAAACACTTGTCATGCCCTGCCAGTGAGGCAGTGATTGCGCAGCAATGACGTTCATTGGCAGGGCATGATCCAATATTAAGTCGGAACGCTATAAGGGCGGATTTGGGCTTGAGTTTTGCTGCGTATTGGTCACAAGGTTTGACCAATACGCGCAGTTTTGAGTTGTGAAAGGATACCCGATGGCCGTGATCACCAATATTGACGATCTGAAACAGATTTACCGCCGACGTGTGCCCAAGATGTTTTACGACTATGCCGAAAGCGGTAGCTGGACGGAACAAACCTTTCGCGAAAACGTCACGGATTTTGATAAAATCCGCCTGCGCCAACGGGTGGCGGTGGATATGACCGGCCGCAGCACTGCGACAAAGATGATTGGCGAGGATGTCACCATGCCCGTTGCCTTGGCCCCTGTGGGCCTGACCGGCATGCAATGCGCGGATGGCGAGATCAAGGCGGCCAAAGCGGCCGAGGATTTCGGCGTGTCGTTTACCTTGTCCACCATGTCGATCTGCTCGATCGAGGATGTGGCCGAGAACACCACGAAACCCTTTTGGTTTCAGGTCTACACCCTGAAGGATGACGATTTCATGACCCGCCTGTTTGATCGGGCGCGGGCGGCAAATTGTTCGGCCATCGTGATTACGGTTGATCTGCAACTGCTGGGCCAGCGCCACAAGGATCTGAAAAACGGCCTGTCCGCCCCGCCCAAACTGACGGTAAAATCCATCGCCAATATGATGACCAAGGTGCAGTGGGGCCTTGGGATGCTGGGCACCAAGCGGCGGTTTTTCGGCAATATTGTTGGCCATGCCGCCGGTGTGACTGACCCGTCCAGCCTGTCGGAATGGACTGCATCCGCGTTTGATCAGACGCTGGATTGGGAGCGGATCAAGCAATTCAAAAAGATGTGGGGCGGCAAGGTGATCCTGAAAGGGATACTGGATGTCGAGGACGCAAAAAAGGCCGCCAATGTCGGGGTGGATGCGATTATCGTGTCCAACCACGGCGGGCGGCAACTGGATGGCGCACTTAGCGCGATCCGCGCGCTGGGGCCAATTCTGGAGGCCGTTGGCGACAAGGTCGAGGTGCATCTGGACAGCGGCATTCGCAGCGGTCAGGACGTGCTGAAGGCGATGGCGATGGGGGCCAAGGGCACCTATATCGGGCGGGCCTACACCTATGGTCTGGGCGCGATGGGGCAGGCGGGTGTGACCAAGGCGCTTGAGGTGATCCACCGCGAAATGGACCTGACGATGGGGCTGTGCGGGCGCCGGAGGATTGACGAACTGGACCGCGATATGCTGCTGGTGCCCAAAGGGTTTGCGGGGGAGTGGGAGTAATAATCCCGCCAATCCGGGTTGCCTGAAATGCGTATGATTTGGGTCTGCTTTGCGTAAGGCAAATGTGCGTAATGTGAAGGGCAGTGTTTTCGCATGAATTTTCCCTTCACATCCCCGCGATTCCCGTCTATACGCGCGACTTCACGCGGGACTACACCCTTGGAGGAGCCCGCACTAACCTAGGAGAATTACAATGGCTGGCAAGATTCCAGATCTTATTGCCACGGCACGCGCGGGGACAGGCAAGGGGGCCGCCCGTCAAGCACGCCGTGAGGGCATGGTGCCCGGTGTCGCATATGGCGGGAGCGCTGATCCGGTTGCGATCAACATCCCTTTCAACGTGCTGATCAAATACCTGCGCGCGGGCGGCTTTCTGTCGACCCTGTTCAACCTGAAAGTTGAAGGCCATGACGACGTGCGCGTCATTTGCCGCGACATCCAGCGCGATGTTGTCAAAGACCTTCCGATCCACGTTGATTTCCTGCGTCTGCACCGCGACAGCCGCATCGATCTTGCGATCCACGTCGATTTTATCAACGAAGAAGAATGCGTTGGCCTGGCCAAAGGTGGCGTTCTGACCGTTGTGCGCCCCGAAGTGGAACTGAACGTGATGGCTGGTGATATTCCGGATCACATCACAGTGGATCTGGCCGGTCTGGACGTTGGCGATACGATCACCATTTCCAGCATCGAACTGCCTGAAGGTGTAACGCCGACAATCACCGATCGTGATTTCGTGATTGCCAACGTGCAAGCGCCGACAGTTGCAACCGCTGAAGACGAAGCTGCCGACGCAGAAGCAGCCGAATCCGCTGAAGGCGAAGCAGCCGAGGGCGAAGAAGAAGCAACCGAAGAGGGCGGCGAGGAATAATCCTTACCCTTATTTGTATTTGCTAGAGTTTGAACGCGGGGCCATTCGGCCCCGCGTTTGCGTTTTCAAGGGGCTGTGGGTAGGGTCCGGCGACCTGCAAGGAAAAGGAAATCACGATGCGATTGTTTGTCGGCCTTGGAAACCCCGGTGCGAAATATGTGCATAACCGGCATAACGTTGGTTTCATGGCTGTTGACCATATTGCCTCGGACCACGGTTTTGGCCCGTGGCGGGGCAAATTTCAGGGCAGCGTTACAGAGGGACGGCTGGGGCGCGAAAAAGTGATCTTGCTGAAACCGGAAACTTTCATGAACCTGACGGGCCAGTCGGTGGGCGAGGCAATGCGGTTCTACAAGCTGGCGCCCGAGGATGTGATGGTATTCCATGACGAACTGGATCTGGCACCCGGTAAAATCCGTGTCAAACAGGGCGGCGGGCACGCGGGCCACAACGGTTTGCGCTCGATCCATCAGCATATCGGGCCGGACTATGGCCGGGTGCGGATCGGCATCGGCCATCCGGGGCACAAGGACCGCGTATCGGGCTATGTGCTGCATGATTTCGCCCGTGCGGATGCCGAATGGCTGGACGATCTGTTGCGCGGGATTGGTGACGGGGCGATTGATCTGGCCGAAGGGGACAGTGCAAAGTTTTTGAACGCGATTGGTTTGCGGATGAAGCCGCCGGTCAAGGCAAAGAAGGCAGAAAAACCATCGGCAGCGAAGGATGCGCCAAAGGCTGATCCGGTGGATGATCGCAATCCGATGCAAAAACTGATGGATAAATTCAAGTAGTTGCGTTGACATCCCTTGCCGGTTTCGCAAAGCCTTGTTCCGACAAAAGGAGTGGGCATGAATCAATCGCAATGGGAATTCTGGATCGACCGTGGTGGCACCTTTACCGACGTGGTGGCGCGGCGCCCCGATGGCGGGGTGGTGACGCATAAACTGCTGTCCGAGAACCCCGAACGCTATAGGGATGCGGCGGTGCAGGGTATCCGTGAATTGCTGGGGCTGGGGGCGGATGATCCGTTGCCCGAAGGGGGGATTTCGGCGGTTAAGATGGGGACCACGGTGGCCACCAATGCCCTGCTGGAACGCAAAGGTGAACGCACGCTGTTGTTGATCACCCATGGGTTTCGCGACCTGCTGCTGATCGGGTATCAGACCCGCCCCAAACTATTCGATCTGGAAATCAAACGCCCTGACTTGCTGTATGAAAACGTGGCCGAAGTGCCCGAGCGACTGGATGCGGATGGCGAGGTGGTGACCCCGCTGGACGAGGATGCAGCGCGGGTGGCGTTGCAGGCGGGCTATGACAGCGGGATCCGCGCGGTGGCGATTGCGTTTTTGCACGGCTATCTGAACCCCGCGCACGAGGCCCGCGTTGCAAAGATCGCGCACGAGGTTGGCTTTACGCAGGTTTCGGTCAGTCACGAGGTTTCGCGTCTGGCCAAACTGGTCGGGCGCGGGGATACCACGGTGGTGGATGCCTATCTGTCGCCCATCCTGCGGCGCTATGTTTCACTGGTGGCAGATGCGCTGGATGTGGGTAAGGGTGGTTGCGAGCGATTGTTGTTCATGCAGTCCAATGGCGGGCTGACCGATGCCGCGCTGTTTCAGGGCAAGGATGCGATCCTGTCGGGACCGGCGGGCGGGATTGTCGGCATGGTCAAAACCGGCGAGGTGGCGGGGTATCAGCGGTTGATCGGCTTTGACATGGGCGGGACATCGACCGACGTCAGCCACTATGCTGGCGCTTACGAGCGGTCGTTTGAAACCGAAGTGGCTGGTGTGCGGATGCGCGCGCCGATGATGGATATTCATACGGTGGCCGCTGGTGGTGGCTCGATCCTGACGTTTGCGGATGGGCGTTATCAGGTGGGGCCTGAAAGCGCGGGGGCTGATCCCGGTCCGGCCTGTTACCGGCGCGGCGGGCCGTTGACGGTGACCGATTGCAACGTGATGCTGGGCAAGCTGAACGCGGACCATTTCCCGCATGTGTTTGGCCCCGATGGCGACTTGCCGCTGGATGTCGAGGTAGTGCGCCGCAAGTTCTCAGAAATGGCTGCGCAAATTGCTGCCGCCACGGGTCTGCCGGTGCAAACGCCCGAGGCGGTGGCCGAAGGTTTCCTGCGGATTGCGGTTGATAACATGGCCAATGCGATCAAGAAGATCAGCGTGCAGCGCGGCCATGATGTGACCGGCTATACTCTGCAATGTTTTGGTGGTGCGGGCGGGCAACATGCCTGCCTGGTAGCCGATGCCTTGGGCATGCGCCGCGTGTTCGTGCACCCTTATGCGGGGGTGTTGTCGGCCTATGGCATGGGACTGGCCGAAATCCGCGCGCTGCGCGAACGGCAGGTGGATGTGCCGCTGGAACAGGTGGCGCAGGCGGGCAAGGTGCTGGCAGACATTCGGGCCGAGGCCGAAGCCGAGGTGCTGGCGCAAGGGGTGGCGCAGGTGTTGTGCATCCAGATGGCATATTTGCGCTATGACGGTTCGCATCAGGCGCTTGAAGTGCCGTTTGGCACTGCGGATGACATGCAGGCGGCGTTCGAGGCCGCGCATAAACAGCGGTTCGGATTTGTGTCGCCAAAGCGGGCAATCCTGTTCGATATGGTCAGCGCCGAGGCGGTGGGCGATACCGGCGAAGCGCCCAAAGCCTTGGGACATAAGGGCGATGTGGCCAATCCGGTGGCGCATGTGCCGTTCTATGCGGGTGGCGCGGCGCAAGAGGCTCCGTTGTTTAATCGCGAGGATTTGGGGCAGGGGGCCAAGGTAACCGGCCCCGCGATTATCACCGAACCCACCGGCACGAATATCATCGAAGCGGGCTGGGTGGCGCAGGTCGATGCGCTGGGCAATCTGGTGATCGAGCGCGGGCAAAAGAAACAGCGCGCAGCGGCCGCCGGAACCGATGCGGACCCCGTGCTGCTGGAAGTATTCAACAACCTGTTCATGTCGGTGGCCGACCAGATGGGCGCGACCTTGGCCAATACCTCGTGGTCGGTGAACATCAAGGAACGGCTGGATTTTTCCTGTGCGATTTTCGATGTGAACGGCGATCTGGTGGCCAACGCGCCGCATGTGCCGGTGCATCTGGGGTCGATGGCCGACAGCATCAAAACCGTGATGCGGGAAAACGCGGGCGATATTCACGAGGGTGACGCCTTTATGCTGAATTCACCCTATAACGGCGGCACGCATCTGCCTGATGTCACGGTGGTGACTCCTGTGTTCGTGTCAGGGGAGATTGTGTTCTGGCTGGGATCACGCGGGCATCATGCCGATATCGGCGGGCGCACGCCGGGGTCGGCCCCGCCCGACAGCACACATATTGATGAAGAAGGCGTGCTGATCGACAACGTGCGCCTGATGTCACGCGGCAAGCTGCTGGAGGCCGAGGCCGAAGCGGTTTTGGCTTCGGGCCGGTATCCCTGCCGCAACATCGCCCAGAACATGGCCGATCTGAAGGCGCAGGTGGCTGCGAATGAAACCGGACGCCAGGCATTGCTGGGGGTGGTTGAACAATTCAGCTTGCCAGTGGTGCGGGCCTATATGGGCCATGTGCAGGACAACGCCGAAGAATCTGTGCGTCAGGTGATCGGACGGCTGAAGGACGGGGAATTCACCTATCCGATGGACAGCGGTGCCGTGATCAAGGTCAAGGTGACAGTGGATCAGGGCGCGCGCGAGGCGGTGATAGATTTCACCGGCACCTCGCCGCAGGATACGGGCAATTACAATGCACCTTTCGCGGTCTGCTCGGCGGTGGTGCTCTATGTGTTTCGCACCATGGTGGGGGCGGATATTCCGCTGAATCAGGGGTGTTTGAAACCGCTGAAGATCATAGCGCCCAAGGGCACATTTCTGAACCCTGAATATCCGGCGGCGGTGATTGCGGGCAATACCGAGGTGTCGCAGGCAACCTGTAACGCCCTATACGGCGCGCTGCATGTGATGGCCTGTTCGCAAGCAACGATGAACAATTTTATCTGGGGCAACGAGGTGTTCCAGAATTACGAGACCATTGCCGGTGGCACGGGTGCCGGGCCGGGGTTTGACGGTTGTGATGCGGTACAAAGCCATATGACCAACACGCTGATGACCGACCCCGAAATTCTGGAAAAACGCTTTCCGGTGCGGCTTGAGGCGTTCGGGATACGGGCAGGATCAGGCGGCGCTGATCACTGGTCCGGCGGCAATGGCGCTGTGCGGGTGATGCGGTTTTTGGAGCCGGTTAAGGTGACTACCCTGTGTTCGCGCCGCGTCGTGGCACCCTTCGGTGTGGATGGCGGTGCGGACGGGGCAGTGGGTGTGAATGTGGCCGTGATGCCGGACGGAACGCGGCTGGAACTAAAGGGCAATGACGAGATCGATTTACCCGCTGGCGGGGTGTTCGAGATGCAAACACCCGGTGGCGGTGGTTGGGGTGCTGCTTAGCGGAGTTGCTACAGCGCTTTAAAGCAACGCTTGATATCTCGCTGATGCTCGGGGACGGGGGCTGTCAGCCCCCCTTGCCTGCGGCAATTCCCCCCGAAGGTATTTGGGAAAAGAAGAAGGCAAAAGAAAAGCCCCCGATTGTTGGTCAGGGGCTTTGATGTATTTGGGATTGGATCAGTCCTCGAGGCCTTCGTGTGGCAGGATCAGGTTTAACACGATGGCGATGATCGCTGCCGGAAGCAGGCCGGTGCCCAGCAGCATGCTGACGGTTTTGCCTGCGTTGGATTCACCAAGGAAGCGCATCGCGTCAGGCACCTGTTGCAGACCGATACCGAAGGTCAGGGAAACGGCAAAGATGATCATGTTGCGTTTGTTCCAGTGCACATCCGACAGCATGTTGATGCCAGCAGCAGCAACCATGCCGAACATTACAATCACACCGCCACCCAGAACCGGATAGGGGATGGTGTTGACGTAGGCCGCGATTTTCGGGCTGAGACCGCAGAGCACAAGGAAGATCGCACCGATGGTGACGACATGGCGGCTCATGATGCCGGTCATGGCGACAAGGCCGACGTTTTGCGAAAACGAGGTATTTGGCAGGGCGCCGAACACACCGGCAATTGCCGTGCCAAGACCGTCGGCAAAGGTGGCACCGGTGATTTCCTCGTTCGTGGCTTCGCGGCCGGCACCACCTTTGGTGATGCCCGAGACATCGCCCACGGTTTCAACGGCGGAGACAAAGGCCATGAGGCACATGCCGATGACGATAGCCCAGTTGATTTCCCAGCCGAATTTGAAGGGAACGGGCACGCCGAAGTTGGCGGCAAAACCGACTTTGGAGAAATCCACCAGACCAAAGCCGAAGTGTGCCACGAGATAACCGGCAACCAGGCCGATTAGTACAGCGGCCGCGGACAGAAACCCCTTGAAGAAGAATTTGACTGCAAGGGTGACGATGATCACTGTAAAGGCCATCGTCCAGTTGGCGCCGCCACCCCAAGTGGGTTTGGACATGTTGAAGCTACCCGCACCGCCAGCGGCATATTGAATGCCCACTTTGATCAACAGCAGGCCGATCATCAGCACGATCAGGCCGGTGACAAGCGGGGGTAAGGCAAAGCGGATTCTGCGAATGAAAAAGCCAAGGCAGAAGTGGAACAAGCCACCAATGACCACGCCTGTGGCAAGGCCGGGCATGCCGGCGACGCCAGCGCCCGCAACCGCCGGAATCATCACCGGCAGAAAGGCAAAGCTGGTGCCCTGAACGATGGGCAGGCGCCCGCCGATTGGCCCCATGCCGATGGTCTGGATCAGTGTGGCGACACCTGCGAACAGG
Organism: Profundibacter sp.; assembly: GCF_965277155.1. Lineage (GTDB taxonomy): Bacteria > Pseudomonadota > Alphaproteobacteria > Rhodobacterales > Rhodobacteraceae > Profundibacter. The sequence continues at coordinate 879,722 of NZ_CBDIBV010000013.1, read as the reverse complement.
ATCGACATCTGGATCATGTAGTTGAGGGTCGGTATGTCGGCATTGGGCGAGCCAAAGCCGAAACCGGCGGCCCCTGCAACGATGATAGCCGGGGTGATGTTGCTGGCAAACATGGCCATGACGTGCTGGATACCCAGCGGTATGGCCTGCGTTAATGGTGGTGTATAGTTGGGATCGCGCAGTTGTTCCGGCGTCCCGATTGATGAATTGGACATGGGTCCCTCTCCAGTTGTTTTCGCGCTGTTTTTATTAGGGGCTGACCCAGATAACCTAAAAAGAGGTTATGATGGGAAGCATGAGAAAGAGTCGCCTGAGCCACTACAAGCAAGACCGTCTTACGGAGCATTTTGTTTCGGGATCGACAGCACGAACAGCAGCCAGTTTGTGTGGTGTAAACCGCAAGACCGCAGCGTTTTATTTTCTACGCCTGCGCGAGATAATCGCCTATGAGCTGGAGGCGGAAAGCCAAGCTATGTTCGGCGGAGAAATAGAAGTGGACGAAAGCTACTTTGGCGGCAAACGCAAAGGTAAACGCGGGCGTGGTGCGGCAGGTAAAATTCCCGTTTTTGGTATATTAAAAAGGGGTGGGAAGGTTTACACCAAGATCATCCCGGACGCCAAATCCGCCACTCTGATCCCGATCATAGAGCGCAAAGTCGTGCCGGATTCCATCGTCTATTCCGATTGTTGGCGCGGTTATAATGTGCTGGATGTGTCAGACTTCCACCACTTTCGCATCAACCATTCCAAGCTCTTTGCAGACCGTCACAACCACATCAATGGCATCGAGAATTTCTGGAACCAAGCCAAGCGCCACATGCGCCGATTTAACGGTGTCCCCAAGGCCCAATTTGGGCTATATTTGAAGGAATGCGAGTGGCGTTTCAACAACAGTGACCCTTCAGCTCAGTTATTGCAGCTAAGACAATGGGTTAAGCGTTACTTGAAGTAGTTATCTGGGTCAGCCCCTTTTATTATATTCGCGCTGTTGGTTTTATTGGGTGATCGTCAGCGGTGTTTTCAGGTGGTGCTCCTCCAGGTTCGGGGTTTCTCCGATGCGGTCAACAACCGCAAACAAGCCCGGGGCGGACAGCGGTGTCAGCACCCCGTGCCAGGTGTTGCGGTGGTAATTGATGCCCTGACCCGGCCCCGCGATAAAGGCGCGGATGTTGACAGGTCTGCCGTTTTCGTCCTCGGCCACGGTGACCAGATAGGCGTCAAGGCTCATCGGTATGAAGGCCTGTGCGCCATCCGGATGGCGTTCCAGCATGTCAAGCGTATAGGGCAGGGCACGGGGTTCGGCCTTGAACACGCTGATCCCGGCGCGTCCATCGGGGTCGAAATCCAGTCTGGCGCGGTCATGGTAGCGGCCGCAAAAGCCGTTGTTAATGATTTTGTCGGGCTTGCCCACGGCCTGAAGCACATCGCCAAAGGGGGCGAAGGCATCGGCGGTCAGCGGCTGGGCCTTGATCACGGCCATGGCAGCACCAGATCGGGGTGGCGGTTCACGTCTTTGTAGAGCAGATACCGGAACGGGATGGTGCCGGTGGCAATACAGGCCTGGGGGCAAAAGGCGCGCAGCCACATGAAATCGCCCGGCCCGACCCTGACCCAATCCTTGTTCAGCAGGTATTCCGCCGTGCCTTCCAGCACATAGAGCCCGTGTTCCATGATGTGGGTTTCGGCAAACGGAATGCGTCCGCCCGGCTGGAAGGTGACGATATTGACGTGCATGTCGTGGCGCAGATCAGCAGGATCGACAAACCGTGTGGTGGCCCATTTGCCATCGCAATCGGGCATATGGGTCATCGGGGTTGCGGCATCCGATGTGGTGAAATGGTCCGGCGCGGCCAGCCCTGCGACGGGTTGATAGCGTTTGCGGATCCAGTGGAACCCCAGCAGATCGTCGCTGTCGTTTTTCACGGACCATGACGCGCCCGCAGGCACATAGGCATAGCCGCCCGCCATCAGCGTGCTTTGCACCCCGTCCACCGTCAGCGTCATCGCACCCTTGGCCACAAACAGCCCCGCTTCGGCCCCCGCATCCGGTTCGGGGGCGTTCGAGCCACCGCCCGCGGCAACCTCGACCGCATATTGCGCAAAGGTTTCGGCAAAGCCGGTCATCGGGCGGGCCAGTATCCAGGCGCGTGTGCCGCTCCAGCCCGGCAGCGCACTGGTTACGATATCGCGCATGGTGCTGGCGGGGATCACGGCATAGGCGCTTGTGAAAATGGCACTGCTTTCGGGGCTGTCGGCCTGATCTGGCAATCCGCCGGTGGGGAAGGCATAGCTCATGGCAGGATATCCTTTAGCCGGTAATGGGCGATGCGTTCGACCTGTTTGCAGGCCTCGGCAAATTCGGTGTCAGTGTCATTGTCGATACGGGTCTGGAAGGCGGACATGATCCCTGCCTTGTCGTGATCCCGCACCGCGATGATGAAGGGGAAGCCGTGCTTTTCCACATAGGCCGTGTTCAGCCGCTGAAACGTCTTGCGTTCCGCATCTGTCAGCGCGTCCAGTCCGGCACTGGCCTGCTCGTTTGTGCTTTCGGCGGTTAACCGTTTGGCCGCCGCCAGTTTACCGGCCAGATCGGGGTGGGCCTTGAGCACCTCAAGGCGGGCATCCTGTGGCGCACTTCGGAATACGCGACACAGGGCGTTGTGCAGCCCGATGGCGGTGTCATGCGCTGGTCCCAGCTCCAGTGCGTGCGCGCCTTCGGCAATCCAAGGGGAATGCTCGAATATGCCACCATAGGTGTCCACGAATGTCTCGCGGTCCATTTCCGAGGGGCGCGGCCACGGTGCAGGGGCGGGGTGATGTTCCTGCCAATGCTTGGCAATATCAATCCGGCGCGGGGTCCAGACCCCCTCGAACCCCTGAATATACTCGATGAACCGGCGTAACGCCTGCACCCGTCCGGGCCGCCCGACAAGGCGGCAATGCAGCCCGATCGACATCATTTTCGCCTGCCCCTCGACACCTTCGGCATAAAGCGCATCGAAACTGTCCTTGAGATAGGCAAAGAATTGATCGCCCGAATTGAACCCTTGTGGCGTGGCAAACCGCATGTCGTTGGCATCCAGCGTATAAGGAATGACCAACTGGTCCCGATCACCATAACACACCCAATAGGGCAGATCATCGGCATAGGAATCCGACACATAATCCAGCATGCCCTGCTCGGCCACCAATCGCTCAGTATTGACCGAACAGCGCCCCGTATACCAGCCGCGCGGTGGTGCGCCCACCACTTCAGTGTGCAGGCGGATGGCCTCTTCTATATCTGTCCGCTCGTCCTCGGCCTCGTAATCCTTGTATTCGATCCACTTCAGCCCGTGGCTGGCAACCTCCCAGCCCGCGTCCTTCATTGCTGCCACCTGAACGGGCGCGCGCGCCAAAGCGGTGGCCACGCCGTAAACCGTCACCGGAATCCCCGCGCCCGTGAACAACCGGTGCAACCGCCAGAATCCGGCCCGCGCGCCGTATTCATAGATGCTCTCCATGTTCCAGTGCCGCTGACCGGGCCATGCGGCGGCACCAACGATCTCGGACAAAAACGCCTCCGAAGCCGCATCGCCATGCAGGATGTTGTTCTCGCCACCTTCTTCAAAGTTCACCACGAATTGCACCGCAATTCTGGCCCCGTCCGGCCATTTCGGATCGGGTGGCGTGGCCCCGTAACCCTGCATATCCCGTGGGTAGCGTTTCATCATTCCGGCTCCTTCAAACTTGCCTTAGTATATTACAGATAATCCTGATAGATTTTCAAAATATTCCTGAAAGTCTTATCGCAAACAAACCCCCTCGATTTTTGCCGCGATAACAGGCAGGGTGCAGGGCAACGAGGAGGGCACAATGGCCAAAGGATTTCTGACAACCCATGTTCTGGACACCGCCCGTGGCATCCCCGCCGCCGGTCTGGCGATTGACCTGTTCCGCATCACCGGCGAAACCCGCAACCATATCCGCAGCCTGACCACCAACGCGGACGGGCGTACCGACAGTCAAATCCTGCCTGCCGATGAATTCGCCACCGGCACCTACGAACTTGTCTTCCACGCCGGCGATTACCTGAGCGCCACCGGCACCCCGCCCGAAACTCCCCGTTTCCTTGACATCATCCCGATCCGGTTCGGCATTTCGGATGCCAACTCGCATTACCACGTCCCGCTTCTGCTCTCGCCGTTTGGCTATTCGACCTATCGCGGTAGCTGATCTTCCAAATGGCCCAAATATCCGCGCCGCAGGCATCCCGAGGGCCCGCAGGGTCCGAGATATAAAGCGGCCCCGCAAGGGGCCTCATTTCTTACAAACCGTCTGTCTGGCGCAGCATCTCGGCCTTGCAACGGCTGGTGATGAAATCCACAAACAGTTGCACCTTGGTGTCCTTCAGCTTGTGCGGCGGGTAAAGGCAGACCAGTTGCGTCGGCAACGGCGGGCTGTTCGCCGCCACCGGCACCAGCGCACCGGATCGCAGATGCTCGGCCACCTCGAACACAGGTTTCAGGATAATGCCGTGCCCTTCCAGCGCCCAACCGGTCAGCACATCGCCATCATCACTTTCAAACGGCCCCGTCACATCATACCGCTTTACCCCGTCCGGCATTTGCAAGGCCCACTGGAATTCCTGCGCGCCGGGATAGCGCAGGTTCAGGCAGGCGTGGTCCTTCAATGCCTCGCCATCCGCAGGATTGCCGTGCTTGGCAATATAGGTCGGCGCGGCACATAAAATCCGCGGGCAGTCGGCAATCACGCGCATTTTCAGGGTGCTGTCGGCCAGCGGCCCCATGTGAAACGCCACATCCAGCCCCTCGCTGGTGACATCCACCAGACGGTCCGACAGGCGCAACCGCACGTCGATTTGCGGGTATTCATCCTTGAACGCCGGCACAAAGGGCGCGATGAACCGCCGCCCCACGCCCAAAGGGGCCGCCACAAAAACCGTGCCGCGCGGGTTTTTGTCAGCGTCGATGATATCCGCCTCGGCCTCGGCAATCGCGGCCAGGACATTGCGCGCGCCGTCATAGAAAACCTTACCGTTTTCCGTGGGTTGCAGGGCGCGTGTGGTGCGGTTGAACAGGCGCACGCCAAGGTGCTTCTCCAATTCCGCAATCCGGCTCGAGGCCACAGCGGGCGAGGTGCGTTGATCCCGCGCCGCTGCCGACATCGAGCCAAGTTCATAAACCCGCACGAACATTCTGATATTGTTCACATATGCCATGTATTTTCAAATTCCACTTGAAAGTGATGTGCTATTAAACGGATTAACAAAAAAGATGGTTTTGGTATAGCCTGACAGGGAAAAACAACAAGAAGGCGCAACATGGATTACGCAATACTCGAATCGTGGCTGGAATTTGCCGTGCGCTGGGTGCATGTGATCACCGGCATCGCCTGGATCGGCTCGTCCTTTTATTTCATTGCGCTTGATCTGGGCCTGCGCAAATCCAATGACCGGCGCAAGGATGTGCATGGCGAGGAATGGCAGGTCCACGGTGGCGGCTTTTACCACGTCCAGAAATATCTGGTTGCGCCCGACCGTTTGCCCGAACACCTGATCTGGTTCAAATGGGAAAGCTATTCGACATGGCTGTCCGGTTTCACCATGCTGATCCTTGTCTATTACATGGGCGCTGAACTGTATCTGGTCGATCCCAATGTGATGGACATACCCATATGGCAGGCGATCCTGATTTCGCTGGCGTCCCTTGCCTTTGGCTGGATCATTTACGACCTGATCTGTAAAAGCAAATTCGGCGATAATAACACCCGCTTGATGGTGCTGCTGTATATCATCCTTGTGGCGATGGCCTGGGGTTATACGCAGGTGTTCACCGGCCGCGCGGCGTTGCTGCATCTGGGGGCCTTCACCGCCTCGATCATGACGGGGAATGTGTTTTTTATCATCATGCCGAACCAGCGTGTGGTGGTAGCCGATCTGCGGGCCGGTCGCACGCCCGATCCGAAATACGGCAAGATCGCCAAGCAGCGTTCGACCCACAACAATTACCTGACTCTGCCGGTGATTTTCCTGATGTTGTCGAACCACTACCCGCTGGCGTTTGCCTCGCAATACAACTGGTTGATCGCCTCGCTGGTGTTCCTGATGGGCGTGACGATCCGGCATTATTTCAACACCCGCCACGCAAACAAGGGCAACCCAGTCTGGACATGGGGGGCCACTGTTGTGCTGTTTCTGGTGATCATCTGGCTGTCCAGTCTGACCGCGCCAACCGCTGAAACCGATAACGCGGCAATGAATCCCGCGATTCAGAAATTTGTTCAGGCCGAGGGGTTTCAGGACGCTTACGACATCGTGTCGGGCAATTGCACCATGTGCCACGCGGATCAGCCCAGCTATGACGGCATCGCCTTTGCGCCCAAGGGCGTGCATCTGGAAACCGAAGCCCAAGTGGCCTTTGCGGCCAAGCGGATTTACCTGCAGGCCGGCGTGACCCACGCCATGCCGCCGCCCAGTGCGTCTTATCTGGAGCCCGAGGACCGCGCGGTTCTGGTGGCGTGGTATCGCAACGCCACCGGCGGCTGAATGAAAACGGGTTGCAGTTCTGAGATGTTATACTATATCATGTGATAGCATAACAAAAGGACGTTGCCCATGCCTGCCCCTGTTGCTTTTCACACCCATGACCACAGCCATTGTGCCGGTGATGTGATGACCTTTGCCGATACACGCGCCCGCGAGGGGGGTCTGCGTCTGACACCGGTGCGCCGCCGAGCGCTGGAAATCCTGCTGGAAAACCACCGTGCGATGGGGGCCTATGACGTGCTGGAACGGCTGGCGGCGGACGGGTTTGGCGATCAGCCGCCGGTGGCCTACCGCGCGCTGGATTTTCTGGTGGAGAACGGACTGGCCCATCGCATCCGCCGCCTGAACGCCTATGCCGCCTGTATGCACCCCGAAACCGACCACGCACCACTGTTCATGATCTGCCGCAGTTGCGATGCCATGGCCGAAGCCCCCGCGCCAAATGTGCGCGGCGCGGTGCGTGCAGTGGCAGATGCGGCAGGGTTCGCGGTTGAACGGGTGAATGTCGAAGTTCTGGGCCTGTGCCCAAATTGTCGGGAGGGCGCGGTATGAGCCTGATCACAGCCAAAGATGTTACTCTGAAATATGGCGCCACGCCCATTCTGGAGCATGTGGATTTCAGCATCGAGCCGGGCGAGATCGTGACGGTGATCGGCCCGAACGGCTCGGGCAAATCCACCCTGTTGCGCGCCCTGATCGGGGCCAAACAACCGGCCACAGGGCAGATCATGCGCAAAGCGGGCCTGCGGGTCGGCTATGTGCCACAGCGACTGATGGTCGAGGGCCATATGCCGCTGACCGTGCGCCGCTTCCTGTCACTGCCCGCGCGCCATTCCGATGCCGAGGCAAGCGAGATGCTGGAACGCGTTGGCGTGGCCGGTTTTGGTGATCGGCAATTGGCCGATCTGTCGGGCGGGCAATTCCAGCGGGCTTTGCTGGCGCGCGCGCTGTTGGGCAATCCCGAAATCCTGATGTTGGACGAGCCAACGCAGGGGCTGGACCAACCGGGGATCGCATCATTCTACCAACTGCTTGAGGATGTGCGCCAAAGCATGGGTTGCGCGGTGCTGCTGGTCAGCCACGATCTGCATGTGGTGATGAGCACCTCGGACATGGTGATTTGCCTGAACGGGCATATCTGCTGTCAGGGCACCCCGAATGTGGTGTCCGAGGCCCCCGAATACCGCGCCCTGTTTGGCGCAGGCACGCATGGCACGATGGCCCTGTATCAGCATGCCCATGCCGGGGAATGTGACCACGACCACAGCGGAGGGCACGATCATGGATAATCTGTGGATGCCAATATTGGCGGCAACCGGTCTGGCACTGGCCACGGGGCCGCTGGGGTCTTTTGTGATCTGGCGACGGATGGCCTATTTCGGGGATGCAACGGCGCACGCCAGTATTCTGGGCGTGGCGTTGGCAATCGGGTTTTCGCTGCCGCTGTATCTAGCGGTTTTCGTGGTGGCGCTGGTGATGGCGCTGGTGGTCAGCGCGCTGTTCGGGCGCGGGCATACGATGGATTCCACGCTGGGCGTGATGGCCTATGGCGGGTTGTCGCTGGGGCTGGTGGCTATTTCGTTGACGGATCAGCCCGATCTGGAACTCCATGATTTCCTGTTCGGGGACATCATGGCGGTAACCGGCGGTGATGTTGCCGTAATTTGGGGCGGTGCCCTGGCGGTGGTGGCCGGTCTGGTCTGGCGTTGGTCGCCGCTGTTGACGGCCACCCTGAACGAGGATCTGGCGGTGGCCTCGGGTCTGAACCCCAAGCGCGAACAACTGGTGCTGACGCTGGCCTTGGCAGTGGTCGTGGCGGCAGGGATCAAGGTGGTCGGCGCGTTGCTGATCGGGGCGATGTTGCTGATACCGGCGGCAGCGGCCCGCGGATTTGTGCGCACCCCCGAGGGTATGGCGCTGGTGGCTGTGCTGGTCGGTGTGCTGGCGGGCAGCGGCGGGATATTGGCTGCGGTGCAATGGGGGATACCGGCAGGACCGGGGATTGTGGTGGCCGCCGTTTTGGGTTTTGCAGGAAGTGTAATATTCGGGCGTGCTCATCAAGCCTGACGGCTTTCTTCGCAAAAAGCGAGAAGCGCCCGCAAGGGAGCGCCGAGCGTTTGACGGGCTGGCGATTTTGTTTTCGCCAGCCCGTAGATTTTAGCGTTTGTCGTAATAGAGGCCCACAACATGTTCGGCCTCGGCAAATAACAACCAGCGTTGTGTCAGGATGCCAATAATGTGCGAAACCAGTGCAGTGATTTGCAGATCGAACAATCGACCGGAAAGGCCTGCCAGCAGCAGCGGCAACAGATACCCCATCAGCAAGGCAATCAGGCGCAGCTTCAGAATATGTTTACGCGCCACAATATGCACCATTTCGTTCAGCAGATAGTTGGTGCCGGTGTGTGGTGGCTCATACAGGCGCACCTTGCCGATGGTGCCAAGGCCGGTTGCCGTTTCCAGCGTATGGCCACGGGCGGCAAAGCGTTGATCACCCGCAATCCAGACATAAAGCTGCACCACAAGGGCCAGTGTCAGAAAGATCAGCGTGCCCAATGTATCACCGGCAAGGATCGCGCCGCCCCCCAGTGCCAGCAGGATAAACAGCGCCGAAGTGGACCAGTGGTTCCAGCGCGGCACGGTTTTCAACTGTGCATACATCATCGAGGTGGTGTAGACCGTGACAAGCGCCATGATCGCGCCCAGCCAGCCCAAGGGGGGCATCCGGATATTCAGGAATATATTGGCGGCTGCGAAAATGCCCATCACCGACAGGGTGCCAACGGCCATCCATGCCTCGCGCGACAGCCAACTGGTGCGCCATTGGGTGAACGCCTTGATCGCGTTCTTTGGATTGCCAAGGTGGAAGGTCGAGGCAATCAGCCCGCCCACCGCCAGCAGATAGGCGATAAAGAAGTAAGGGAAAGCCGCCCAGCCCTGCGGGTTGGGAATGGCGATGCCCAGCCAGGCCAGAAAGCCAAAGCCAAGGCCGGAAAAGACGGTGAAAAAGATTACGGATGGTGCGGGATGCATCTTACAGGGCCTCCAGTGCTTTATCGAGCCAACCGAGAAAGCCCTTGGGCGTATCGGCAACGGGTTTCATGGCCGGTGCAGAGGCATCTACATCTTCCAGCGTATCCTTGGGGCGCGGCGGCAGGTATTTGTTGACCGGTTTGGTGCCTTGTTCTGGCATCAGGTCAATCCCGCCGCGTTCCGCGACCAGTTTGGAAACATTACTGTCCGGGTCCGCGAAATCACCAAAGTGCCGCGCGCCGGCAGGGCAGGTGCGCACGCAGGACGGGATGCGGTCCACTTCGGGCAGGTTTTCGTTGTAGATGCGGTCGATGCACAGGGTGCATTTCTTCATCACACCTGCCAGTTGGTCCAGTTCGCGTGCGCCATATGGGCAGGCCCATGCGCACAAACCGCAACCAATGCAGTCGTCTTCGTTCACCAGAACGATGCCGTCCTCGACCCGCTTATAGCTGGCGCCGGTGGGGCAAACGGTGACGCAGGGCGCGTCCTCGCAATGCAGGCATGATTTGGGAAAGTGGATGGTTTGCGAACAGCCGCCGGTATCGGGCTGGACCTCGAAACTGTGCACGCGGTTCAGGAAGGTGCCGTGCGGGTCAGACCCGTAGGCATCGACATCCGATAGCGGTGCGCCATAGTTTTCAGTGTTCCAGCCCTTGCAGGAAATCACGCAGGCATGACAGCCCACGCAAGTGTCCAGATCAATCACAAGGCCCAGTTTTTTGTCGGTAGATTGTGGTAGCTGTGTCATTTGCCCACCTTCCATGCCAGATTTTTCGGCCCTTTGCCAACGGGGGATTTTATCGGCGGGAAGTTTGGCTGCACTTCATCCGGCGGTGCGACCTTTTCGATTTTCACCTTCAGGTCGAACCACGCGGCCTGTCCTGTGACGGGATCGGAATTGTTCCAGCGTAACCCGTCGCCTTTGCTGGGCAGCAGTTCGTGGATAATGTGATTCAGCAGGAACCCTTTGGTCGCCTCGGGCGCGCCTTCGTCCAGCGCCCATGTGCCCTTGCGTTTGCCAATGGCGTTCCATGTCCAGACAGTGTTGTCGTTCAGGCCTGCCTGATGGGACACCGGCACGGTGATAGACCCGTGTGGCGAGGAAACTTTGGCCCAGTCGCCATCCTTGAACCCTTGCGCCTCCCAGATTTTGGTCGGGACATACAGCGGGTTAAGGCCGTGCAACTGGCGCAGCCATGCGTTTTGCGTGCCCCAGCTGTGATACATCGCCATTGGCCGCTGGGTCAGGGCGGTGACGGTATATTCGCCGCCCGCCTCGTTTTCCTCGACATTCGGAGAATACCAGACCGGCAGCGGGTCCATGGATACCTTTAGCTGTTCGCGCAGGTGTTCGGGCGGCTGATGTTCGCCAATCCCTTCGGCGGCGCGCTGGAATTTGCGCAGCGGTTCCGAATAGATCGAGAACAGATAGGGTTGTTCATGGTCGAACAGACCCACCTCGACCGCCCATTTCTGATAGGCGGCATTCCACGGTTTGAAATAAGACGCATCCTCGGGGATGTGCGATTCAAAGAACCCGCCGTTGTCGATATAGGCCTGCAACTGGTTCGGGTTCGGCTCACCACGGCCAACCCCTTTGCCATCTTTGCCACGAAAACCCGCCAGCGGACCGACGCCGGGGCGGCGCTGGTGGTTGACGATGTAATCGGCGTAGTCCTTGTAGACCGCATCGCCGTTTTCGTCGACAAAACCGGGCAGGCCAAGGCGCACGCCCAGATCAATCAGCACGGACTGGAAGCCACGCACATCACGGTCAGGCTCGATCACCGGCCAGCGGATGCTGTCGGCCATCGCATCGGCCTCGCAGATCGGGCGATCCAGCAGGCTGATACAGTCGTGCCGCTCAAGGTATGTGGTGTCGGGCAGGATCAGGTCGGCATAGGCGACCATTTCGGAGGAATAGGCATCGGAATAGATGATCCGCGGGATCACATATTCGCCATCCTCGTCTTTGTCGGTCAGCATATCCATCACGCCAGAAGCGTTCATCGAGGAATTCCACGACATGTTTGCCATGAACATGAACAGTGTGTCGATTTTATAGGGGTCACCCGCATGGGCGTTGGAAATCACCATATGCATCAACCCGTGGGCCGACAGCGGGTTTTCCCATGTGAACGCCTTGTCGATACGAACCGCGGTGCCGTCTTCTTTCAGGCCCAGATCCTCGGGCCCTTGCGGATAGCCCAGATGCGGGCCGTTCAGCGGCTTACCGGGGGTGACGCCGAAATGGGGTTTCGGGTGGCCTTCGACGGGTTTCGGGTAGGGCGGTTTAAAGCGGAAGCCACCCGGTGCCTCGACACTTCCAAGGATGATTTGCAGCATGTGCAACGCGCGGGCGGTCTGGAAACCGTTTGCATGGGCCGAAATACCGCGCATCGAGTGGAACGCGACGGGGCGCCCCTGCATCGTCTTGTGTTTGTCACCGCGAAAATCGGTCCATGGGATGTCCAGTTCAAACGCTTCATCAAATGCCGCGTGGGCGATGTCGGCGGCGATGGCGCGGATGCGACCGGCGGAAATTCCGCAACGTTCGGCCACGGCATCGGGGGTGTATTCGTCGGACAGATATTTTTCCGCCATCAACTGGAATACAGTGCGGTAGGGGGTTTTGCCAACCTTATGCGTGGCAGCCAGATCGGGCTTTACGCCCTTTTTGTCAAACGCGGCCAGCTTGCCGGTTTTGCGGTCGATCACCTGCATCTTGCCGGATTTGTTGCGCAGGAACAGGCCGTAGTCGTCCGATTTCGGATCGTCATTGACCAGCACCGGCGAATTGGTGAATTGCGCCAGATAATTCAGATCAACCTTGCCTGCCTTCAGCAGTTCATGCACCAGCGCAAGGATGAACAGACCATCAGTCCCCGGTGTGATGCCGACCCATTCGTCCGCCACCGCGTTATAGCCCGAGCGGATCGGGTTCACGCCATAAATTTTGCCGCCATTCGCCTTTAGCCGCCCAATGCCCATCTTGATCGGGTTTGAATCGTGGTCTTCGGCAACGCCGAAAATCATGAACAGTTTGGCGCGGTCCCAGTCGGGTTGACCGAATTCCCAGAACGCACCGCCCATGGTGTAGATGCCGCCAGCGGCCATGTTGACCGAGCAGAACCCGCCGTGGGCCGCATAGTTCGGGGTGCCATAGGCCTGCGCCCACATGCCGGTAAAACTTTGGGATTGGTCGCGGCCGGTGAAAAACGCCAGCTTTTCCGGCGCGGTTTCGCGCAGCGGCTTCATCCAGTCGGTGGCGATCGTCAACGCCTCTTCCCAGCTGATATCCTTGAATTCGCCCGACCCGCGCGGGCCGACCCGCAGCATCGGATTTTTCAGACGCGAAGGCGCGTTGACCTGCATGATGCCGGAGGAGCCTTTGGCGCAGAGAACACCCTTGTTCACCGGGTGGTCGCGGTTGCCTTCGATATAGGCGACCTTACCGTCCTTCATATGCACGTTGATGCCGCAGCGGCAGGCGCACATATAGCACGTCGTTTTGCGGATTTCGTCCGAGACCTTTGGCGATGTCTCAATCGCAGGCTGATGATGCGTCATGCGCGTCCCTGTTGTTTGTGGGCCGGATTCGGCTCCGGTGTTATTCCAGCCGGTTTACAAAATCCGCGCCTAACATGCAATAATTTGTATGTATTGATACGAATGTTGCGGATTCATCGTTCCTTTATCGGCACATAAGGGCGCATTTCGGGGCCGTTATACAGGGTCAGGGGCCGGATCAGGATATTGCTGCGCCGTTGCTCAAGGCATTGAATCACCCAGCCGGGCACGCGCCCGATGGCGAAAATTGGCACATAAAGGTCCATCGGAATACCATGCAACTGGTAAATCACGCCGGAATAGAAATCGACATTCACGTTCAGGCCGTGGCGCGCATAGGGGTGCATTGCGTCAACCACCGCTTGCAGGATGTCATACCACTCCGGTTGCCCCATTTCCTGTGACAGCTTTTTCACCCCGTCGCGCATGTGGCGCGCGCGCGGGTCTTCGGCGCGGTAAACGCGGTGGCCAAAGCCGGTGACGGGCTCGCGGTTTTTGCGCTTGGCTTTGACGTAAGCGGCGGCGTTATCAGCGCTGCCGATTTCGGCCACCATTTTCATCACGTCCTCGGCCGCCCCGCCGTGGGCCGGACCGGCAAGGGTAGACAGGGCGGTCACGATGGCGCCGTGCAGGTTGGCATCGGTGCCGATGGTCACCCGCGCGGCAAAGCTGGAGGCATTGGAGCCATGTTCGGCGTGCAGGATGAAATCGACATCGGCCAGACGGGCGGCGTCCGCGCTGGGCTTTTCCCCCTTTAGCATCCACAGCCAGTTGGCGGCGTGACCAAGGGCGGGATCGGGCGCGACCGGCGTGCGTCCGTTACGGATGGCGTGATGGGCGGCGACGATCATCGGCACCTGCGCGGTCAGGTTGATGCCGTTGCGGATGAAGCCTTCCTCGGAAATGTCGCTGCTGCCCTCGTCCAGCGCCGCAAGGGCCGAGGTGGCGGTGCGCAGCACGTCCATGGGGTGCCCGCCCTTGATCTGTTCGATCACGGTGTAGATTTCATCGGGCAGGTGGCGGGCCGCTTTCAGGCGGGCATCGAAATCGGCCAATTCGGTTTCATTGGGCAATTCACCGTGGATCAGCAGATAGGCGACTTCCTCGAAAGTGGACCGGGTGGCCAGATCGTGGATCGAATATCCGCAGTAGGACAGCTCGCCCTTTGCGCCGTCGATGTGGCTGCTGGCGGAGCGTTCGAAATAGATGCCTTTCAGGCCGCGATTGATCTTGACGGTATCGCTCATATCGGTGTCCTTTCATGGGGAATAGAAGGAGTGGCAAAAATGCCGGTATTGGAAAATGCATATGCTGTGGCGAAGGCGCGGAACCTGCGGGTGGTATTCCCCGAGGCGGGGAAAGATGTGCGGATTGACGAGGCGGCGGTGCGGTTGCAGGCCGAAGGGTTGGCCGTGCCGGTGGCCCTGGCGGAACCGGACGCGGCGCAACTGGCGGCCCTGCTGGCCACGCGTCCGATGAAAGAGGCATTGGCGAGGCGGATGTTGCAAAAGCCGCTGATCCGCGCGGCGGCGATGGTGGCGGCGGGGCAGGCCGATGTGATGATTGCGGGTGCCATCAGCCCGACGCGGCGGGTGATCGAAGCGGCAAGCATCGCGATTGGCATGGCCGAAGGGGTGAAGGTGCCCTCGTCGTTTTTCCTGATGGCGTTTCCCGACGGGCGCGAGTTGGTGTTTGCCGATTGCGCGGTGAATGTGGCGCCGGATGCGGCGGCGCTGGCCGATATTGCGCGGGCTTCGGCGATGTCGGGGGCGGCGTTGCTGGGCAAGGCGCGGGTGGCGATGTTGTCGTTTTCCTCCGGCACATCGGGAAGTGGTGCATCGGTGGATATGGTGCGCGAGGCGGCTAAACTGGCGGGGGTGATCGGCCCCGTGCAGGCAGACGCCGCGCTGAATGCGGTGATTGCTGCGGCCAAGGGGGTGGAAGGCGGGGATGCCAATGTACTGATTTTTCCGTCGCTGGATGCGGGGAACATTGCGTATAAACTGGCGCAGGAACTGGCAGGTGCGCAGGCGGTTGGGCCGTTTTTGCAGGGGTTTGCCAAACCCGTTTGCGATCTGTCGCGCGGGGCGAGCGTGGAGGATATTGTTGCGGCCACAGCGGTGACGGCGGCCTTGTGAAACGGAGGCCCCTTGCGGGGCCGCTTTATATCTCGGGCCCCTGTGGGCCCTCGGGATGCCTGCGGCGCGGATATTTTTGGAACGGTAATGATGTTATGTTCCGATCAGGGTTAAGGCGTCTTTGGCGATCATGCGTTCCTCTTGGGCGGGGATGATCCAGACGGGGATTTTCGAGGTGTCGGCGTGAAGCTGGCAAGCGTTGCGGTGGTTGGCGTCGGGGTTGGTTTTGATGCCGATCCATTCCAGACCGCGCAGGATGCGGGCGCGCACGCCGATGGCGTTTTCACCGATGCCACCGGTAAAGGCGATGGCGTCCAGTCCTTCCATTGCGGCGATCAGGGATCCGGCGTGGCGCAGGCTCCAGTAGCAGAAATGTTCAACCGCGAAATCGCTGTCGGCCGAGGCGTCAAGCATCAGGTTGCGCATATCGGATTTGCCGCCAGACAGGCCCAGCAAGCCACTTTCGTTATTCAGGATGGATTTGACGCGGGTCACGCCGTGGTCCTCGACCAGTTTCAGCACCGCGTTGGCGTCGATGCCGCCCGCGCGGGTGCCCATGGTCAGCCCGTCCAGCGGGGAATAGCCCATGGTGGTGGCGATGGACTGGCCGTTCTTGATGGCGCACAGGCTGGCCCCGTTGCCCAGATGAAAGGCCAGCAGGCGCGAGGGCAGTTTGCTGTTGGTGAGGGGGGGCAGGTTCTGCACAAGGCTGGCGTAGGAAAGCCCGTGAAAGCCGTAGCGGCGGATGCCTTGTGTTTCTAGCGTTTTGGGGATGGCATAGCGGGTGGCAACCGGCGGGTTGGTGGCATGAAAAGCGGTGTCGAAACTGACGTATTGTGGCAGGTTTGGCGCGATGTCCTGCAAGGCGATGATGGCGGCCAGATTATGCGGGTTATGCAGGGGCGCCAGCGGGGTGCAACTGGAAATTTCGCGCAATGTATCGGGGGTGATACGCTGTGGCGTGGTCAGCTTTGCGCCGCCATGCACCACGCGGTGGGCTGCGGCGCGCAGCGTGTCGGGGGTGATGCCGCGTTTTTCCAGCGCTGCCAGAATTTTGGCAAGGGCTGTGTGGTGGTCCGGCATTGCAGGAGTTAAGGGTTGCCCGTCGATTGTCAGGCTGGCATGGCCGCCGATTTCAGCGGCCATGCCGGATAGTTTTTCGTTCAATTGCCCGTCAAACAGGGCAAATTTGATCGAGGAGGACCCGGCGTTCAGAACGAGGATATCGCGAGGTTCCTCCGGCATGGTTACGCCGGTTTTTGCGGGCGCATGTCCGCGGCCGAGATGCCAGCGACTTCGACTGGGGTTGTCATCGCGTCACGGCGGAACGGTTCGCCCATTTCCTGATTCAGCATCACCTCGATAAAGGTGGTTTTACCGTTTGCCTGATCCTTGACGGCTTTGGCCAATGCATCGGTCAATTCCTGCATGGTGGTCACGGCCACACCGTTTACACCACACGCCTGCGCGATGCCGGCGTAAGAGACGTTGTAGTCAAGTTCAGTGCCGACGAAATTGTCGTGATACCACAGGGTCGTGTTGCGCTTTTCGGCGCCCCATTGGTAGTTGCGGAAAATCACCATGGTGATGGCAGGCCATTCATCGCGCCCGCAAGCCGTCATTTCGTTCATCGAGATGCCGAACGCACCATCACCGGCAAAGCCGACAACCGGTGTGTCGGGGCGTCCGATTTTGGCGCCTAGGATTGCGGGCAGAGAATAGCCGCAAGGGCCGAACAGGCCGGGGGCAAGGTATTTGCGCCCGTTTTCAAACGTCGGGTAGGCATTGCCGATGGCGCAGACATTGCCGATGTCAGACGAAATGATCGCCTCTTTGGGCAAGGACGCTTGAATGGCGCGCCATGCCTGACGGGGCGACATGGCATCGGGTTTGGCGGCGCGGGCGCGTTCATTCCAGTCGATACCTTCGTCGCTGTCGTCTTCGTGATCCATCGAGGTCAGGCTTTGGGCCCATGCGGATTTGGTTTGCGCGATCAGGTCAACGCGTTCCTTGCGGCCGATGTCACCGGCGGTATCGGCCAATTGCGCAAGGATTTGTTCGGCCACCTGTTTGGCGTCACCGGCAATGCCCACAGTCACGGGTTTGGTCAGGCCGATGCGATCAGGGTTCATATCGACCTGAATGATTTTCGCATCAGTCGGCCAATAGTCGATGCCGTAACCGGGCAGGGTGGAGAACGGGTTCAGGCGGGTGCCAAGGGCCAGCACCACGTCGGCCTTGGCGATCAGCTCCATCGCCGCGCGGGAACCGTTATAGCCCAGCGGGCCAGCAAACAGCGGGTGGGATCCGGGGAAGGCATCGTTGTGCTGGTAGCCGCAGCAAACCGGTGCATCCAGCTTTTCGGCCAGCGCCTGGCTGGCGGGAATGGCGCCGCCGATCACTACGCCCGCGCCGTTCAGGATCACGGGGAATTTGGCGTTTGACAGCAGGTCAGCCGCCTGCGCGATGGCGTCTGCGCCACCGGCGGGGCGTTCAAATTCGACGATCTGCGGCAGGGTGATGTCGATCACCTGTGTCCAGTAATCACGCGGGATGTTGATCTGGCACGGCGCAGACAGGCGCTTGGCCTTGGTGATCACGCGGTTCAACACTTCGGCCATGCGGGACGGATCGCGGACCTCTTCCTGATAGGCGACGCAATCGGAAAACATTCGCATTTGCTCGACTTCCTGAAAACCGCCCTGACCCATGGTTTTATTGGCCGCCTGCGGGGTGATCAGCAGCATCGGTGTGTGGTTCCAGTAGGCGGTTTTCACAGGGGTGACGAGGTTGGCAATGCCGGGGCCGTTCTGGGCAATTGCAATAGCCATTTTGCCAGAGGCGCGGGCAAAGCCGTCGGCCATCATGCCGGCGGTATATTCGTGGGCGCAGTCCCAGAATGTGATTCCCGCCTTGGGGAACAGATCGGAAATCGGCATGAATGCCGAGCCGATAATGCCGAAAGCGGTGTCGATTCCGTGCATTTGCAGCGTTTTTACAAAGGCTTCTTCTGTGGTCATTTTCATCGGCTTGATCCCTATATTTTGTGAAAGAAGGCAGGACGTTCCCATGCCGTTATAGCAGGCATAGGAGGTCATGCAGACAGGGAATAGGGCCAGATTTAAAATCGCTTTAAGGCCAGTTTGAAATTGCTGAAATTCACCCGATTAAAGAAAACTGTTGGCTTTATGGTGTGGTAGTGTCGCGAGTTTGGTGGAAATTCGAGGACGGCGTAATCTCCGGGTGCATCGAAGCCACCCAACCGGCGGCTGGAACCGCCAAGGAGATCACGCCATGACAAAGAATACAGCAACATCGACATCCGCGCTACTGGCCAATGAAGCAGGCTATGACCCGATTGAAGACCGGCTGCGCCAGAACATCCGCGCGACGATCGAGGCGGTTTTCGAAGAGGAGCTGGAGCAGTTTCTGGGCCGTTGCCGGTATGGCCGCAGCGGCGGGGCAAAGGCCGGATACCGCCACGGGCATCGCGAGCGGCAACTGGTCGGAACATTTGGAACCGAAACGGTGCGCGTGCCGCGTGCGCGGATCACAGGCGAGGCCGGCAAGGCCAGAGAATGGCGCTCGAAGGCATTGCCCCGCTACCAGCGGCTGACGAAGAAGGCCGAGGCGCTGATCGCTGCTGTCTACCTTTCGGGCACCAACACACGGCGGGTAAAACGCGCCCTGTTCGGCCTGTTTCAGGGGGCGGTCAGCAAGGATGTGGTGAGCCGCGCCTGGCGCAAGGTGAAGGTGGACTGGCAGGCGTGGTGCGCCCGCAGCCTTGCGGATGAAGACATCGTGCGGCTGATCCTGGACGGCACCGTGATCAAAACGCGGATTGACAGGAAGGCCACCAATATCTCGGTTCTGGCCGCGATTGGCGTGCGCCGGGATGGGCAGAAGGTCTTGTTATCACTGATGAACATGGGCGGCGAAAGCACCTCCGCCTGGCGTCAGTTCATCAACGATCTGGATGCGCGCGGGTTGAAACGGCCCGAATTTGTCATCGTGGACGGGGCACCGGGACTTGAGGTCGCTCTCATTGCCCTCTGGGGTGAAGATCTGCCGATCCAGAGGTGCACGGTGCACAAGCACCGCAACCTTCTGGCCAAGGCACCCAAGCGTATGCATGATGAGTTGACAGAAGATTACCGCGACATGATCTACGCCAAAACACCCGAGGAAATCGCCACCCGCCGCAAGGCATTTCTGCGAAAATGGCGGCTGAAATGCAAGGCCGTCGCTGACAGCTTGGAAGAAGCAGGAGATAAGCTTTTCACCTTCACGCGTCTGCCACAAGGCCAGTGGAAATCGGCCAGAACGACAAATGCGATCGAACGCCTGAACGAGGAATTCCGCCGCCGCATCAAGACCCAGACCGTGCTGCCATGCGCCGAGACCGTGCCGATGCTGCTTTGGGCTCTGATGGCCTCGGGGCAGATCGTCATGCGAAAGGTCGATGGCTGGGAAACGCTCGCTCAGCCCGTCGCCGACGCAACCCTTGACCAAGCCGCCTGACCGGCGCATAACTCAACCCGCTCGGAGGTGCCTGAAATCAATTTCCACCACTTTCGAGACACAACCTGCGGCATAGTTTCAATATCCTGCGACGCTAGAATTTCCTTCCAGACTTCGCTGGGGGACTGTGTGCGCTCATATTCGCCTTCCGCTTTGTCGACCGTTACATTATCCGAAACAGTCGCCTCGGGTCCCTCATCGGATACAGCAGCAATTTTCGAAACAACATTCAAAATATCTTCGGCCCCTGCCTCTTTTTCCTGAATTTCCTCGTCGGCTTCAGGTTCCAGAATTGTATCATCACTCTGAAGGTCATCACCCATTTTGCTCATCTGGTCCAGAAACAAACGCGCGTCTTCTTCTACATTGTCGGCCTGATCTTCTGGGTGATCATCTGTTTTCGCTTGGTTTTCGGTATCATCAACATGGTCTTCCGGTTCATCATGTTGGTCACCGGTTTCTTGCAATTCATTGATAGGTGTGCCCGTTTCAACTATTGCGTTTGCTTGTTCTTCGGCATTATCCGCAGAATTCTCTTCAGGATTGACATCCTCGATATTTTGCAGATCTTCCTCGACCTCAAGCGGCTCTTCAATAGCTCCGGCTTCCGGTTCATCGGACGCCGGCGATTCCACTTCTTCTACAGATGAAACTTCATCGATTTTTTCCAGCACCATCGGCTTGTCGGCCTCGGCCGGAATGTCATCCGCTTCCCGATCAACTGCAGTTTCGTCCTCAACCTCAACAACCGGGCCCAAGGCACTGCTCCGCAGATTTGCAGCATCCTTTGCATCCAGACGCGCCTTGTGCCGTTCTGGATCGTTCGGCCGGATACGGGTCGGCCGAAGAATCGAAACATTGTCGCGACCCGTACCAACAGGCCCTCCAGTAGACCGGTAACGCTCCAATTCTTTCTCGCGTTTTTGGTTTATCTTCGCGATTATACCATCAAGGCTTTTCATAAAAGCATCGCCGCCACTTCTGACCCACAGGTTGTTTTGATCATCTCCTTGGCGGGCACGCAGGGCCAGGGTCAATGAAATGAAACAATGCGAGCCAAATAAATCACTGGTTTCACGCTGCAGACGGCGATTGATTTTATCCAGATCCTCGCGTGAAACGATCTTGTCCGCACGGGTCACCAATAGCAGGCTGTTTTCGCGCAACCGTTCTGGCAGGGCTTCCCACTGGCTACGTTCGCTTTCGCGCCATGCTTGACCGGCGTGGGTGCACCACAGAACCGAGTTGGCATAACCAATGGTGTTGATCCAGCTATCGGTTGGAATATTCGGATCAGAAATACCGGGAGTATCGATCAGATCGCATTTTTCCAGCTGTTCGGAGATCGCGTAAATGCGGATATATCGCGCTTCCTTGACGGGAACCGATGACAGATCATCGATCGCCACATCGTGGTGGTCGCCATTGCGATCGACCCAGAAAGGTGACTTGTCCCCATACCGCAACCATACGGGCGGCAGCCGGGTGGCGGTAACCTGCGTTGGTAATATTGACTGACCAACCAGCATGTTCAACAAAGTTGACTTACCCGAACTGAATTCCCCCATCAGAGCAATGACCGGCTTGCGGCTGGCCCAGCGTGAAAGCCGGTCCATTTCTCTCGCGGTCACGGAACGAATGGCTTCATCTCGACTAGGTACGTTCATCTTTTATGCTCTCCATATCACCAGCGCGATTGATTACGCTGCGAATTTCTCGATTGCGGCAAGCGCATCTTCCAATGCGATCTGGACTGATTTGTCGCTTGTCTTGTTCACCAGAAGTAACGGCTCTTTACCCCGGTTTTCCGAAATAATAACCAAGGTATCACGCTGTTCCTGAACGAAATCGTGTAACCTGCGCTGCACCTCGTCCAACACTTCCGTAATCTGGGATCCTTCCAGTTCTTGCACCAAAGACGCAACTTCGGCCTGTATCAGCGAAGAATAATCCTTTGCAAATGCCTCAAATCCTTTGCGCTTTTGCCACCAGCGGCGCCACCAGTTGCTGTTCAGGTCCAGCGCAATGGTGCGGGCCAGAACAACCGGCGGCGGGGCTGTCGGAACGGCAGGTGCTTCGATTTTGAACCCGTCAATTTCAACACCGACAGCGCGGTAATAGATATCCTCGATTGATGTTGCAGTATCGGCATAGAGGGTTGCCGCCTGTTTCTTCAATGTCGCGGCGAACTGGACATAGGCCGACCGGAACAACAGGCGCAGGCCCGTCGCATCATACTGCCAGGTATCCTGCTCCCCGAACCGGTCCAGATGCGCAATCAGCGCATCTGTGGCCCGGCGAACAAAACTGCTCTGGGCACGATCCAGACGTGCATGCAAGTTATTACGCAATGTATCCACTATTTTCTGCAGATTGGCCGCACTGTCCTTTGACAGTTCTTCCAGCGCCTGCTTAACCTCATCGGTTTCCAACAGAACAACTTCGCCACTGTCATGCAGTTGATGTACGGCGCTTTTCTCGGCTTTAATCTCATTATAGGGAACCTCTGTAAATTCCCGTTTTCGCCTTCTTCGCGGCGGGGTGGACGGTTTTTCGCCTGTCCCGCCTGATTGCTTCGGATCATAAACCCATTTTCACCGGTTTCAAGCCGGTTTTGGGTATTTCAGGCACACCTCACCCCATGAACCCTTATCCCGGCGCCGCCAGGCCGCATTCGAACTGGACGAAGCGCTTCATGTTGTAGACCAGGTTCATCATCCCGATGCGAAATCGCGCCCGCTTCAGGCCGATGGAGCGGATCAGCTTGCCGCCCATGGAGCGCTCCTGAAAAGCGAATACATGCTCGACCCGGACCCGCACTTTCGAGCGCCTCCGGTTGGCCTTTTGCTGGCGCTCGCCAAGCGGCTTGCCGCGCCTGCCCTTGTGATGGATATGGCTGTGAAGCCCCCGCTCTTCCAGCTCGCTTTCGATCTTTTGCGAGCGATAGGCGCTGTCGGCCCACAGGTCCGATGAGGTGTTGCTCGCATCAATCAGACCGGCAAGCGCCTGGCTGTCATGCACGGCGGCATCGGTGACATCATAAGCGCGGATGAATTTGTGCCGCCGGTCGACATTGATGTGGTTCTTGTAGCCGTAATAGCTCTTGCCGTGCTTCTTCGTCCAGCGCGCATCCACGTCCTTCTGGCGCTTCTTGTGGGGTTTTTCCTCCCACTCTTCAGGCGTTTCGCCCGCCTTGATTTTCTCGTTCTCGTCCCTTTTGTTGTGCTGGCGCGGCGCCGGAACGATGCTCGCATCAACAATCTGCCCGCCCATCGCCAGATAGCCCTTTTCGCGCAGAAAGGCATCGAACTTGTCAAACAGCTCCTTCATCTTCCCGGCCCCGGCCAGCCTTTCACGGTAGGCCCAGATGGTCTTGGCGTCAGGTACGCTGTCTTCAATGCCAAGGCCGAGAAACCGCATGAACGACAGGCGGTCGCGGATCTGATACTCGATCTGATCGTCAGAGAGGTTGTAGAGCTGCTGCAAAACCATCGTCTTGAATATCAGCACCTCATCCCAAGGCGGGCGGCCAGCGTTGGATTTGCGCTGTTCGGGCGGCGTGCGCCATATGGCCTTCAGCTCGTCCCGGTAATCCTCGAACGGCACCATGTCGTTGAGCAACACCAGCGGATCACCAGATTTGTCCAGTCCCGCGTATCGGCTGGAAAGATCAAAAAATCCCATCTGACCCATGACAAAACCCCGTCGGTCGAATCATTTTCATCCTGATGACGATTCTACCCCGTCAGGCCGGATTTTGGGGGATTTTTAGAGGTTCCCTATAGATATTCGAGAGTTGCGATCCCATGCTGTCCACCAGACGCTTGCCTGATCCTTCAAGGACACGCTTGTAAACAGCTTCCATCAACGCAGGAATCCCCGACAGGATCCATGTGTGATCATTAGAATCCTCTGCATCCACTTCTGGTCGGGCAGATGCGTAATTCAACAGGGCATTCTGGCTGTCTTCGCTCAGCGCATCCAGATCACCGGACAGGGCTGCTTCTGCCCACTTGGCGCTACCAAAAACAATTTCGCTGTCTTCCGACACCGAGAATGTTTTTAGTGTTTCACGAATATTTTCGCGGATTTCGGCAATTTGCTCGCTCGGATTCTCCAATTCGTCGATCCGGTTCACAAACAGGATAACCTGCCGTTTTTCAAAGTTCGACATCATCCGGATCAAAGCCATATCCGTCGTGTTCAGGGCTTGGTGTGCCGATAAAACGACCAGACAGATTTCCGACCCACGCAGGCTTCTCAATGTGGCCTGTTCCCGCACCATAAATGTATCATTCACACCGGGTGTGTCGCGGAACCGCATCGAAATTGGAAACTGCGGGATTTCCACCGCCAGTTCGGCCGACTTGGTAATATCCGCAAACCGCCCCCGCTTGTTGCCTGGATCCAGATCTTCGTCGTCAGGATCGCCAACGCAAACATAACGCTGGATCAATTCGTTGTCGTAATATCCATACTTATGGGATTTCCCCAACAACAACTCAAAACTGCTGCCCAGACGGGCCTCGGTTTTGTCGCGCATTTCTACGATTTGTTGCAGTACTTTTTCAGATTCTTCGGTGGCACCGGCGCGTCCAGCCATCTCGCCCAGTCGCCCGCCGGTTGATACCAGATTATCCCATTCACTGCGGTTGAAGAACGTAAACCGCGCCTTGTGGTTTCCATCGACCGATTTCCGGTTAACCTGCAATTCAGTAACAACCGATGTCCAGGGATTTACATCCGATGGCAGCAGTCCTGGGATGCCCACCATGGCATTGACCAATGCAGTCTTACCCGCCTTTACCTGACCAATCAGTGTGATGCTGGGGGCAAAGCTGTCAATCTTGCGTATAAGGCCTGCCCCGCGTTTGGATATGCGCTCGTCAGAGTCATCAGCCAGACACTTTGCAGCAACCCGCACCTCATCAAGTGCATTGATGAACCCGGATAATGGTTGTGTCTCGAAAGTGGTGGAAATTGATTTCAGGCACCTCCGAGCGGGTTGAGTTATGCGCCGGTCAGGCGGCTTGGTCAAGGGTTGCGTCGGCGACGGGCTGAGCGAGCGTTTCCCAGCCATCGACCTTTCGCATGACGATCTGCCCCGAGGCCATCAGAGCCCAAAGCAGCATCGGCACGGTCTCGGCGCATGGCAGCACGGTCTGGGTCTTGATGCGGCGGCGGAATTCCTCGTTCAGGCGTTCGATCGCATTTGTCGTTCTGGCCGATTTCCACTGGCCTTGTGGCAGACGCGTGAAGGTGAAAAGCTTATCTCCTGCTTCTTCCAAGCTGTCAGCGACGGCCTTGCATTTCAGCCGCCATTTTCGCAGAAATGCCTTGCGGCGGGTGGCGATTTCCTCGGGTGTTTTGGCGTAGATCATGTCGCGGTAATCTTCTGTCAACTCATCATGCATACGCTTGGGTGCCTTGGCCAGAAGGTTGCGGTGCTTGTGCACCGTGCACCTCTGGATCGGCAGATCTTCACCCCAGAGGGCAATGAGAGCGACCTCAAGTCCCGGTGCCCCGTCCACGATGACAAATTCGGGCCGTTTCAACCCGCGCGCATCCAGATCGTTGATGAACTGACGCCAGGCGGAGGTGCTTTCGCCGCCCATGTTCATCAGTGATAACAAGACCTTCTGCCCATCCCGGCGCACGCCAATCGCGGCCAGAACCGAGATATTGGTGGCCTTCCTGTCAATCCGCGTTTTGATCACGGTGCCGTCCAGGATCAGCCGCACGATGTCTTCATCCGCAAGGCTGCGGGCGCACCACGCCTGCCAGTCCACCTTCACCTTGCGCCAGGCGCGGCTCACCACATCCTTGCTGACCGCCCCCTGAAACAGGCCGAACAGGGCGCGTTTTACCCGCCGTGTGTTGGTGCCCGAAAGGTAGACAGCAGCGATCAGCGCCTCGGCCTTCTTCGTCAGCCGCTGGTAGCGGGGCAATGCCTTCGAGCGCCATTCTCTGGCCTTGCCGGCCTCGCCTGTGATCCGCGCACGCGGCACGCGCACCGTTTCGGTTCCAAATGTTCCGACCAGTTGCCGCTCGCGATGCCCGTGGCGGTATCCGGCCTTTGCCCCGCCGCTGCGGCCATACCGGCAACGGCCCAGAAACTGCTCCAGCTCCTCTTCGAAAACCGCCTCGATCGTCGCGCGGATGTTCTGGCGCAGCCGGTCTTCAATCGGGTCATAGCCTGCTTCATTGGCCAGTAGCGCGGATGTCGATGTTGCTGTATTCTTTGTCATGGCGTGATCTCCTTGGCGGTTCCAGCCGCCGGTTGGGTGGCTTCGATGCACCCGGAGATTACGCCGTCCTCGAATTTCCACCAAACTCGCGACACTACCCGGATAATACTTCTGCTCTCATCTTTAGAAGATGATTGTTTTTTACGCCTGCTTGAGAATCCATTACTTTTCCCACCAATTTAAATCCTTCGCTATTCAGACGAATGTGCCCGAACCAGAAACAATGTCTATTATAAGGGAACCTCTAAAAATCCCCCAAAATCCGGCCTGACGGGGTAGAATCGTCATCAGGATGAAAATGATTCGACCGACGGGGTTTTGTCATGGGTCAGATGGGATTTTTTGATCTTTCCAGCCGATACGCGGGACTGGACAAATCTGGTGATCCGCTGGTGTTGCTCAACGACATGGTGCCGTTCGAGGATTACCGGGACGAGCTGAAGGCCATATGGCGCACGCCGCCCGAACAGCGCAAATCCAACGCTGGCCGCCCGCCTTGGGATGAGGTGCTGATATTCAAGACGATGGTTTTGCAGCAGCTCTACAACCTCTCTGACGATCAGATCGAGTATCAGATCCGCGACCGCCTGTCGTTCATGCGGTTTCTCGGCCTTGGCATTGAAGACAGCGTACCTGACGCCAAGACCATCTGGGCCTACCGTGAAAGGCTGGCCGGGGCCGGGAAGATGAAGGAGCTGTTTGACAAGTTCGATGCCTTTCTGCGCGAAAAGGGCTATCTGGCGATGGGCGGGCAGATTGTTGATGCGAGCATCGTTCCGGCGCCGCGCCAGCACAACAAAAGGGACGAGAACGAGAAAATCAAGGCGGGCGAAACGCCTGAAGAGTGGGAGGAAAAACCCCACAAGAAGCGCCAGAAGGACGTGGATGCGCGCTGGACGAAGAAGCACGGCAAGAGCTATTACGGCTACAAGAACCACATCAATGTCGACCGGCGGCACAAATTCATCCGCGCTTATGATGTCACCGATGCCGCCGTGCATGACAGCCAGGCGCTTGCCGGTCTGATTGATGCGAGCAACACCTCATCGGACCTGTGGGCCGACAGCGCCTATCGCTCGCAAAAGATCGAAAGCGAGCTGGAAGAGCGGGGGCTTCACAGCCATATCCATCACAAGGGCAGGCGCGGCAAGCCGCTTGGCGAGCGCCAGCAAAAGGCCAACCGGAGGCGCTCGAAAGTGCGGGTCCGGGTCGAGCATGTATTCGCTTTTCAGGAGCGCTCCATGGGCGGCAAGCTGATCCGCTCCATCGGCCTGAAGCGGGCGCGATTTCGCATCGGGATGATGAACCTGGTCTACAACATGAAGCGCTTCGTCCAGTTCGAATGCGGCCTGGCGGCGCCGGGATAAGGGTTCATGGGGTGAGGTGTGCCTGAAATACCCAAAACCGGCTTGAAACCGGTGAAAATGGGTTTATGATCCGAAGCAATCAGGCGGGACAGGCGAAAAACCGTCCACCCCGCCGCGAAGAAGGCGAAAACGGGAATTTACAGAGGTTCCCATAAGTTTGTTAAAAACATGGCGAAACAGCGTCGCGGTGATGGATTCAAAAATTCTGGAAGGTGATCAAAATATTCCGAATACCTATAAGGCCTCAGGTATTAACACAAAACCGACCACAATGTTTTTCTATTATTTTCATGCACTTATACATCTATCAACCATCAAGATACCAGCTTAAACAGGCTTCGCAGCTTACCGCGACTGTGCCCATTTCAACATGTGCCGCGATTACCACAATCGCCAGTTCACTGCCTTGAATGGCATCCCCCAATCTATTCAACGGTAAAAGTTGGCCACCCTTGTTCGGTGATTCTTTCCGATTCTTTTCAAACAGTTAATCAACGGGGGTTTTTGCTTTAAATCCTTCGAATGTAATCATATCAGCGATCATCCTGGCTTCGGCCTCTGCCTCGACACTTCGGATTGTCCAGCAATTGATATGTGCCCCTTTGGCCTTCAGTTCAGCCACCCGCGGGTTTTGTAAATCATCATAACGATGGCTGATAAAACAAGCGCCGACCTTATCATAATCGGGAATGGCACGCAGCCGGGCGCGGGTCTTCTCGTTCAGCAATGGCCAATGTTCCGCAGGGTATGAGCAACTGACAAGCCCGCGCGGGGTTTGAGGGGATGCTTTGGCCAGTTCGGCAACCGAATAGGAATTGAAACTCATCACAGCGACGGGCCCGTTATATTCCAACAAAGCCTTGGCCACCGAATTTTCCAACGGTCCGATATCCGGCCCCATCGCCCCGTCCTGATCCTTTAATTCAATCAGAAGCGGTGTGCGCCCCTCAACCAGAGCCAGGATATCAGGCAAAGTCGGAATCGTTTCATCCATGCCTTTCAGCGGTATATCCACCAATTCATCGCGGGTGCGGGTACGGATTGCCCCGCGTTCATTTGTCAAACGGGACAATTCGTAATCATGGAACACCATCGCATGCCCGTCTTTGGACAATTGCACGTCCATTTCAATGCCATAACCGGCCTCAATCGCCGCATCAAATGCCTTTCGGGAATTTTCCAGAATTCCGGCAGTGGCATCATGATATCCGCGGTGGGCCAGCGGGCGCTGGAAAAATCTGTCGGAAAGCATTGTCATCTGATCTGGAAAATGCCTTCGATTTCAACCGCAACACCCAGCGGCAAGGCTGGTGCACTTACGGCTGCGCGTGCGTGACGCCCTGCATCACCAAATAGTTCGACCAGAAAATCCGAGGCGCCATTCACCACTTGCGGCTGCTGGGTAAAATCGGGGGTCGAATTCACAAACCCGCCCAGCTTCACCACCCGCACCAGCCGTGACAGATCACCACCACAGGCGGCATTCAGTTGCGCCACAAGGCCCAGCGCACAGGTTTTCGCAGCGGCAGCACCGGCCTCAATATCCATGTCATCGCCCAGTTTACCCAATATCAGCCCATCCGGCCCGTTCGAAATTTGCCCAGACACAAACACCAGATCCCCGACAATCACATAAGGCACATAATTTGCGGCGGGTGCAGGGGCGTCAGGCAGGGTAACGCCCAGCTCTTTCAGGCGGGCTTCGTAATCATGGCTCATCTGGCATCTCCGTTGGATCAGAATTTGATCAGACGCTAACCGTGATTGCCCCGCAGGAAAACCGCAAAATCACCCTTCACGAAAAGCTTTGGCAAAATAATCGGCAAATGGCTTGATCAAATAGGCCATTGGTGTGCGATCATTGGTGCGGATAAACGCCTGAACCGGCATTCCCGGTATCAAGGTTGCACCTTGTGGCAGTTTTTCCGTTTCACCTTCGAGCAACACAATTTCCGAGCGGTAATAACTGATCCCGGTCCGTTCGTCCGTGAAAGCATCCGCCGAAACCTTTACCACCCTGCCCCGCAATTCCGGTGTGGTGCGGGAATCAAAGGCCGGAAAGCGCAAAATAACCTCTTGTCCGACGAAAATCTGGTCAATGTTTATGGTTTGAATCTTGGCCGCAATCACCAGCGGACGGTCCTGGGGAACCAGATACAAAACCGGATCGGCAGGACGGATCACTGACCGAGGTGCGAAAAACTGCATCCCGTATACCACTCCAGCCAGCGGGGCGCGGATATCCAGACGCGACAAGCGCTCTTTCAAAGCACTTCGTTTTTCCGTCAGTTCCAATTCGCGAAATTGCAGATCACGCAGGCGGGTAATGGCCTCTTCCCGCCGTTTGGTGCCATATTTCAAAACCTCGATGTCAATTTCCGTAATCCGGCTTTCAGCTTGCGCTTTGGTCGCGGCCAGTTCACCCATAGTGCCGCGCAACCGTGCATCTTCCCGCTGCAGGCTTAACACCCTTGATGCCTGCGCCAAACCACGGTCCAACAAGGTTTGCTGGTTTTTCAGTTCTTCATTGATCAGTTCCAGCTGGGTTTCCAGCGCGGTTTGCTGGGCCGTTATTCCGTTTATCTGATCAGATATCTGATTGCGCTGCTTTTGCATCTGCGCAATCTCTTGCGCCATTGAATCCTGTCTTGCCTTGAACAGCCTTTGTTGGCCCTCCATCAGGGTTCTGGCATCTTTGGAGCCTTCGGCAGCCTTGATCAACTCGGGGTCAAACGTGATCACCTCGGCCCCGTCCCGCTCGGCCTCAAGCCGGCCACGACGCGCCATCAATTCGAACAACTGCCCCTCGACCACCACCAGTTCAGAAGTCAGATTGGTCGGATCCAGCCGGATCAGGATATCGCCCTCGTCCACCAGATCCCCTTCTTGCACATTGATCTTGGCGATCACACCCCCATCAGGGTGTTGCACCACTTGCCGGTTCTGATCCACTTCGATCTGGCCACTGGCCACGACGGCACCGGAAATATTGGCCATCACCGACCATGTACCAAAGCCGCCAACCAGCAATAATATGGCCAAGAACCCGATTATAAGGGGGTTTCGCGGCGACCAGCCCTTGTTCTTCGCAGTGCTCATGTCACACCCCCTTTGCCCGCATTACTGCGAATTTGTTCGTGGTTTTTAACCATCTCGCGCAGGATGTCATCCTTTGGCCCGAATGCCTTGCGTGCGCCGCCTTCCAGCACCATCAGCAAATCACATTCCTGAATCGCAGCGGGGCGATGCGCCATAATCAGAACCGCGCCACCGTCGGCTTTCATCTGTTTGATGGCCGCGTTCAAGGCTAGCGAGCCTTCATTATCAAGGTTCGAATTCGGTTCGTCCAGAACAAGGATCACCGGATCGCCATACATCGCCCGCGCCAACCCGATCCGCTGTAATTGACCGCCGGACAATCGCCCGCCATTGGCAGAAACCCGTGTGTCATACCCGTCGGGAAAAGCCAGTATCATTTCATGCGCGGCCGCTTTTTGTGCGGCCTTTACCACGGCTGCATCATCAGGTTGCAATGACAAGCGGGCAATGTTTTCGGCGATCGTGCCGTCAAACAATTGCACCCGCTGGGGCAGGTATCCAATGTGCTGGCCCAGGACATCCGGATCATATTGATCCAGCGAAGCCCCATCCAGCCTGATCTTGCCGCCAGCCGCCCGCCAAACGCCGGTAATGGCGCGGGCAAGTGTCGATTTACCGGCCCCCGAAGGCCCGATCACTCCCATCGCCTGCCCCGGGTTCAACGCAAAACTGACCATCCGCAACGAGGCCTGCTGTTGCCCCGGCGGGACCACCGTCACTTGTTCTGCCAATAAAATCGCCCTTGGTTTGGGCAGCGCGGTGCGAGGTTGCTCAACTGGGACTTCGGACAAAAGAGCGGTCAGGTTTTCCCACCCCTTGGAAGCGCGTTGCACCAACGCCCACTGCCCGATTGCCTGTTCAATCGGCGCCAAGGCCCGCCCCATCAGAATAGAGCCTGCAATCATCGACCCTGCTGTCAACTGGTTCTGCAGCACCAGATAGGCCCCCAACCCCAGCATTGCAGACTGCAGGAACATGCGGAACGTCTTGGTCAGTACGGCAAAACCACCGCCACTGTCCGAGGCATGAATATTGGCCGCCAGCGCCTTTTCGCGTGCCAATTCCCAGCGTTGGAATACAGCACCCCGCATCCCCAGACTTTGCACAAGTTCGGATTCGCTGCGCAACTGATCGGCCATCCGGTCGGCAAATAGGGCGGCTGTTGTGGACTCAAGCACAGGTTTGCGGGTCATTATCTGGTTCAGAATCGTGATCAGCACCAGAAATGCCCCGCCGAAAACCGCCAGAAACCCCAGCCATGGGTGGAACATGAATATCCCGGCAATGAAAAACGGCGTCCACGGAATATCGAAAATTGCGCTTAATACAGGGGAGGACAGTAACCGCTGCACCGCCTCAAGATCGCGCAGGGCGCTGTTGGTCAGGTTGGCCCCAAACCCGCGCGCGCTGGCCCGCAGCACAGCGGAAAAAACCCGCCCGTCCAGTTCCGATTGAAACCGCGCCCCGATCCGGGCCAAAACACGCCCACGGGCGTAGTCAAGTAATCCCATGATTATAAACAGAAAAGCCACGAGGATGGACAATGCCAGCAGGGTTTCCTCGGACCGGCTCCCTAATACACGGTCATAAACTTGCAACATATAAAGAGGGCCTGTCAGCATCAGCAAATTCACAAAAACGCTGAACAGACCAACCGCCCAGAACAAGGCTCTGCTCTTTCGTCTCGCATCCTTCAGCTCTGCCAAACCATTGCTACGATCTGCTTGCCGCATCTTGCCTCTTTCATTCACTGGCGCCGGGATTTACCCTTAACCGATATAGACATTGACCATTAATGACTTGTATCCAAACTGTCACAAAACTAAACCATGCCTAATATATTACTGGGCATTTCCCTGCCAGAACCTATGTAGTGGAAAACTACAAACAACCAGTCGAGAATACCATTGTTAGTTATGAAAACCAGATTGAAAACAAAACCGGGGCTGTTGCTGGCAACTCTGACCCTGCTGATTGTGACGGCTTGTACAGCGCCTGCGCCTAAATCATTCAATGATCCGAATGAAGAAGGTAACCGCCGCACCCACGAAGCGAACCGGCGGCTGGATCGCGCGTTGATCAGGCCAGCATCGGGGGCATATGGCCATGCCCTGCCCAAACCTGTGCGTCAGGGAGTCGGGAATTTTGCTTCGAACCTTGGGCTGCCCGGCAACATTGTGAACAATCTGTTGCAGTTGAATATCAACGGCGCAGTCAAGAACTCATGGCGCTTTGTGATCAACTCAACGCTGGGTGTGGGTGGTATTTTCGATCCGGCAACCGACATTGGCCTTGATGAAGAAATGGGCGATTTCGGCCAAACCCTGCATGTCTGGGGTGTGGGTGAAGGCCAATATGTGGAACTTCCGCTGCTTGGCCCGTCCAACCAGCGCGATACATTGGGTATGGTGGTCGATGTATTCACCAACCCGCTGACATTCGGGGCACCCTCACCGGAAAAATATATGGCACCCGTTGCTAAAGGGCTTTCAAGACTTGGTGATCGGTACGATTTTTCCGACACGGTAGATTCAATTTTGTATGATAGTGCCGACAGCTATTCACAGGCCCGCATGATATATTTGCAACATCGCAGATTCAAACTGGGGCAGGAAGAACCTGTTGATGAACAAGGAGATGACGGAAATGACTATGAAGATTTTTAGGCAAATCAATCCGAGCCGCCGTGCAGTCATGATAGGAATAGCATCTGCAGCTGCGGTTCTGCCGCTGGCAGGTCCGGCACTGGCGTTGTCAGAGACACAGGCCACCGCGCATGTGGAAAAACTTGTGGCGGCGATCAACAAAGTCATCGCTTCGGGTAAGTCCGAATCACAAATGATCAAGGAATTTGAAAAGATTTTCGTCAAATACTCGGACGTCAAACATCTGGCCGGCTATGCTTTGGGGGTTGAGGGGCGTCGTGCCAGTTCCAGTCAGAAAAAAGCATTCACCAAGGCGTTTCAGGGCTACATTGCTCGCAAATACGGCAAACGGTTTCGCGAATTTATTGGCGGCAAGCTGCAAGTTCTGTCGACAAAAACAGTCAAAAGTCATGTCGAAGTAAAAACAATGGCTTATCTGAAAGGGCAATCACCGTTCGATGTGACCTTTTTTGTCCATGAAAAACACGGCAAACCGCTGTTCTATAATATGTATATTGAAGGCATCAATATGCTATTGAACGAGCAAAGGGAAATCGGTGCGATGCTGGACAAGCGCAGGGGCAATATTGATCAGCTGATTAAAGATCTTAAAACCGCAGGGTAGCCAACTTTCGGCTACCCCCCGTTACGCAGCTCTTTTGACAATGTCACAGGCGGGGTTCGCCCCGTTAAACGTGCCCGATATACCGGCAGGGATTCCGCCACTCGCATAACGTAATTGCGCGTTTCCCGAAACGGGATGTGTTCGATCCAGTCCACCACATCCACGCCTGCTGACCGCGGATCGCCAAAGGCGGCGATCCATGCCCGTGCCCGGTGTGGTCCTGCGTTATAACCAACAGAAACCAACACTGGCGACCTGCCGAATTCCTCTTGCAGTTTGACCAGATAGGCCGCGCCCAACCGCGCATTATATTGCCAGTCTGTCAACAACAGCCCCGTTTCAAATTCCAGTTCCAGCGAATCTGCCACCGCCTTGGCGGTTTTGGGCATCAGCTGCATCAATCCTTTGGCTCCCACGCCGCTTTCCACCACCGGATTAAACTCGCTTTCCCGTCTGGCAATCGCCAGCGCCAGTTCGGGTGCGACCGGCAAGTCCTGCTTTACCAGATCATGCAGCGGGTAATAGGCACGCGGTAAAACAATTCCGCGTCGCGCGCCCTGTTTGGCAATCATCAGTGCGATATGCGGATCCTGCAATGCCAGCGCCAGATCAGCCAACTGCCCCAGTTCGGTGCGATTCAACCTCTCGGCCACCTGCAAAAAGAACCGTTTGGCAAGGGCTGTGTTCCCCGCCTGATACAGCATCAAAGCCGCCTTAAGCACGGATGACGACATGAATGGCGCCTGCCGCCAGTCAGGAAAAGCCTCGGCTCCGGTCAAGGCTGCATCCATACTAAACCCGCCCCGTTCTGCCGCCAACAACCCGTAAAAACTGGTCTGATACTCGGCTCCGAAAGCATAAGAAGCCTGCGCCGAGCCGCTGTCTTTCATGGCCTCGTAGGCGCGCCCTTCCCAATATCCGGCACGGCCCAGACTGATCGGGCTTTTCACCGCCACACGAAAGCTTTGAAAATGCGCCAGAGCTGTTTTGGGATCATTCAGATAGCGCAAGGCCAGATAGCCCGACAACCATTCCAGATCGGCATAATCGGACCCTTCCACCAAATGATGGGACGATGCCAGACGATAGGCCGTCACCCCATCCCCTTCGCGCATCATTTGCCGCGCCAGCGACCGGCGGCGGTTTGCCCAGTAGGATGGCTCGCCCAATGCCTCGGCCGATATGCTGCGCTCCAGCAACAACGCCACCGCATCCAGTGTGCGCCCTTTGCGGGCCCGCCAGACGAACCGCTCGTAGGCAAGGCCGGGGTCGTCCTGCAAATCCTTTGGCACGGCCTTGATCAACGCATCCACATTTTCGACCCGCCGCCGCAACCCGATCCGCGCTTGCGCCAGTGCTTGCCATCCCTCGCCCACCAACGGGAACAAACGCTGCGCATCGGTATATCGCCCGCGCCACAGCAGCATATCCAGCCGCGCAATATGATGCGGGGCCAGCAGGTTCTTATAGCTGGCCAGAAAGGCCTCGTGCTCCAGCTTGGTCAGGGCAAAGGTGCGCCATGCCAAAACGACTTCGGCAGCGGCCTCGCCTTTCTGACCGACCGCTTCTTGTGCGCGGGCCAATTGCAACACCCCATGACCGGTGCGCGGCTCGTAATCCTTGAAATAAGCAATCACATCCTGTGCAGGTGTTGCCGCTGTTATCGCCGCTTCGCCTTTCTTGTGCATCAGGGGCAGGCCCGGCCAATCCGCGTTCCGCGCTAAGAACGCATTGTAATCCGCCAGCGTGCCCTGCCCTGCCCGTAACCGGTACCATGTAACCAGATCCGCCCCGATCTGCCCAACAGGCTGCACTTGTGCCGATGCCAATTCCCAATCTGCCTCTGAAACCGCCTTTAACGCGGCGCTCAAAGCCGAAGGTGCAGCCTGTTCCTGTGCGTGGGAAAGCGGTGCAAACGCCAGAAGGGCAATCGTTACAGACGGAATCAGGCGCATAACAGGCGGGAATCCTTTCAATTTCGGGCGGTATTGATACAAAGATGTGTCTTTGGTCCCCCGCCTTCAATACACAATCTTGGCAATCCGTTAAAGTGCAGCTAGTTTCCGCCGCACATGCCTTGGGTGACTCGATGGTCGGGTCGCACTATATTCAACCAAAATAAGGAGACGTGTCATGTTCAAAGGGTCTTTTCCCGCTCTGGTCACGCCGTTCAAGAACGGTGCGCTGGATGTTGATGCGCTCAAACATCTGGTCGAGTGGCATATCGAACAAGGGTCCAACGGTCTGGTGCCGATGGGCACAACCGGCGAAAGCCCGACCGTGACCCACGAGGAACACGAAGAAACCATCGAAATCGTGGTCAAGGCCGCTGCGGGACGCATCCCCGTCATTGCCGGTGCCGGATCGAACAATACGGCTGAATCCGCCCGCTATATCGCATTCGCCAAAAAGGTGGGGGCCGATGCCGCACTGGTGGTGACGCCCTATTACAACAAGCCGACCCAAGCGGGCATGA
Organism: Profundibacter sp.; assembly: GCF_965277155.1. Taxonomy (GTDB): domain Bacteria; phylum Pseudomonadota; class Alphaproteobacteria; order Rhodobacterales; family Rhodobacteraceae; genus Profundibacter. The sequence continues at coordinate 843,450 of NZ_CBDIBV010000013.1, read as the reverse complement.
TTGCCCATTTCACCACGCTGCATGACAACAGCAACCTGCCGATCGTCATCTACAATATTCCTGGCCGTTCCGCCGTGGACATGACGCCTGAAACCATGGGCGAACTGGCCAGACTGCCCCGCATCATCGGAGTCAAGGACGCAACCGGCGATCTGGCGCGGGTCTGTATGCAGAGAATGACCTGCGGGCCGGACTTCATCCAGATTTCCGGCGAAGACGCCACCGCGCATGGTTTCAACGCTCAGGGCGGGGTTGGTTGCATTTCCGTCACCGCCAATGTCGCCCCTGCGCTGTGTTCCAAACTGCAAGCGGCCACGCTGGCCGGTGATTTTGCCAAGGCGCTGGAAATTCAGGATCGCCTGATGCCGCTGCACAAGGCGATATTCACCGAACCCGGTCTTGTGGGGGCGAAATACGGGCTGTCCAAACTGGGTCTGTGTTCCGAAGAAGTGCGCTCGCCTCTGGTGACGCTGACCGATGGCACCAAGGCCATGATGGATGACGCAATGCGCCATGCAGGGTTGTTGAACTAGGTCATGGCCAAGAAAAAATCGGACCCCAACTATAAGGTAATCGCCGAAAACCGCCGCGCGCGGTATGATTACGCGATCGAGGACGACATCGAGTGCGGCATCATGTTGTTGGGGTCCGAAGTCAAATCCATGCGCGAAGGCCAGACCAACATCGCCGAAAGCTATGCTGCCGTCGAGGATGGCGAACTGTGGTTGGTCAACGCCTATGTCGCCCCCTACAAACAGGCCAAAACTTGGGGCCACGAGGAACGGCGCAAGCGCAAGCTGCTGGTCTCGAAAAAGGAGCTGGCCAAGCTGTGGCAGGCCACCCAGCGCAAGGGGCTGACGCTGGTGCCGCTGGTGATGTATTTCAATCACAAGGGTCTGGTGAAGATCAAACTGGGCATCGCCAAGGGTAAAAAGAACCACGACAAACGCGCCACCGAGGCCAAGCGCGACTGGGGCCGTCAAAAGGCACGCCTGCTGCGGGAAAACAGCTAGAGTCTAGGCCACATCAGGAGGGTGCCATTTCAACGGCGAGTGTTTCAACACATACGACCAGCAGGCAACCCCGGGCACACGGGGCTGTCACCCTTGCCGTCAAATCCAACGGACGCGAGACCAGCCTAAAGGATTTGCGGCAATCCGGTTCCCTAAAGGCACTTTTCCCGCGCGCAACCGGCCCTGATTTTCAAGCGGTTCTGGTCAACACTGCGGGCGGCATCACCGGCGGCGATACCGTTAAAATCAACGCCCGTGCAAATTCAGGTTCGCACCTGACCCTGACCACACAGGCCGCCGAGCGCGCCTATCGCGCACAGCCCGATCAGACCGGCCATCTGCAAACCCGGCTAGATGTTGAAGCGGGCGCACGGGTGAACTGGCTACCACAGGAAACGATCCTTTTTCAGGGCTGCGCCCTTCGCCGGTCCTTGCGTGTCGAAATGCAAGCGGATGCCACCTTTCTGATGGTCGAGCCTTTGGTTTTCGGGCGCGCCGCGATGGGTGAAGCCCTGACCGATGCCTCTTTCAGTGACAGCATTGAAATTCAGCGCGAGGGGCAGTTGTCCTACGTTGACAGGGTCACCCTGCAAGGCAACATCGCCGCGCAAATGGCCCGCCCGAACATCGGTAATGGTGCCGTCGCAATGGCCAACCTGATCTATGTCGCCGCCGATGCTGGCGCACATCTGACCCCCTTGCGGGCCATGCTGCCCGATACGGCGGGCGCCAGCCTGATAGGGGACGACCTTCTGGTCTTGCGTCTGTTGGCGCCTGACAGCTATCTTATGCGACAAACCCTGATCCCGATCCTGAACCGACTGACCCATGACACCCTACCCAGATGCTGGATGACCTGATATGAACCTGACCCCGCGTGAAAAAGACAAACTGCTGATCAGCATGGCCGCAATGGTGGCGCGAAACCGGCTGGAACGCGGCGTGAAACTGAACCACCCCGAGGCAATTGCCCTGATCACAGACTTTGTGGTCGAGGGTGCACGCGACGGGCGCAGCGTGGCCGACCTGATGGAGGCCGGCGGACATGTGGTGACGCGCGAGCAGTGCATGGAGGGCATCGCCGAGATGATACCCGATGTGCAGGTCGAGGCCACCTTTCCCGATGGCACCAAACTGGTGACGGTGCACAGACCGATACGGTAGGATGCCTGCGGCGCGGATATTTGGACCATTTGGAAGGACAAGCACAATGATACCCGGAGAGATATTACCCGCTGATGGCATGATAACCTTGAACGAGGGGGCCGAGTCCGCGGTGCTGATGGTCGCCAACACGGGGGACAGGCCGGTGCAGGTGGGCAGTCACTACCATTTCGCCGAGGCCAATCCAGCGCTGGAGTTTGACCGGAGTACGGCGCGCGGGATGCGGCTGGACATCGCGGCGGGAACGGCGGTGCGGTTTGAACCTGGGCAGCGGCGCGAGGTGGCGTTGGTGCCGATGGGCGGGGGGCGCAAGGTTTATGGGTTTAATGGGGAAGTGATGGGGGGATTGTGATGTCATTTTACACGCGGCCATTTGTTAAAAAGCCAGGTGATGAATTTACTCAACAGCACCTTGAAAACCTCAAGGGTAATTCGAATGATAATCTCGATTGGGTCCATCTGGTTACCTTTAGTTCAATCTGCCTCGAATTATTTCGCGGCTTCTTTGAGCTATGTTGGAACAGGTCAAGCCGCCAACCAATGCACTCGAAGTTTCCAATGGAACGTCAAGAGAATCCAGGTTTGGATTCGCAAATGATTTCAGGAGATTAGATCAACCATGCCCACCCAAATCCCCCGCTCCGAATATGCTGCCATGTTTGGCCCCACCACCGGCGACCGTGTGCGCCTTGCCGATACCGATCTGATTATCGAGGTCGAGCGCGATCTGACCTCCTATGGTGACGAGGTGAAATTCGGCGGCGGCAAGGTGATCCGCGACGGCATGGGCCAGAGCCAGATCACCCGCGCGGGCGGGGCCGTGGACACGGTGATCACCAATGCGCTGATCGTTGATCACGCGGGCATCTTCAAGGCCGACGTTGGCCTGAAAGACGGCCGTATCCACAAGATCGGCAAGGCGGGCAACCCCGACACCCAGCCCAACGTCGATATCATCATCGGACCGGGTACCGAGGTTATCGCGGGCGAGGGCAAGATCCTGACCGCTGGAGGGTTCGATTCCCACATCCACTTCATCTGCCCGCAACAGATCGAGGACGCGCTGCATTCCGGCCTGACCACCATGCTGGGCGGCGGCACCGGCCCTGCGCATGGCACGCTGGCCACCACCTGCACGCCCGGCCCGTGGCACATCGGGCGGATGTTGCAGGCCGCAGATGCCTTTCCGATGAACCTAGCCTTTGCAGGCAAGGGCAACGCCAGCCAGCCTGCCGCGCTCGAGGAACAGGTGCTGGGCGGAGCCTGTGCGCTGAAACTGCACGAGGATTGGGGCACCACCCCTGCCGCGATTGACTGCTGCCTGACAGTGGCTGATGCGATGGATGTGCAGGTGATGATCCACACCGACACGCTGAACGAATCCGGCTTTGTCGAACATACGCTGAAGGCCATGAAGGGACGCACCATCCACGCCTTTCACACCGAAGGGGCGGGCGGCGGCCATGCCCCCGACATCATCAAGATTTGTGGCGAGGACCATGTTCTGCCCGCCTCGACCAACCCGACGCGGCCCTTCACCGTCAACACGCTCGAGGAACATCTGGACATGCTGATGGTCTGTCACCATCTGGACAAATCCATCCCCGAGGACGTGGCCTTTGCCGAAAGCCGTATCCGCCGCGAGACCATCGCCGCCGAGGACATCCTGCACGATCTGGGCGCGTTTTCGATCATTGCCTCCGACAGTCAGGCGATGGGGCGCGTGGGCGAGGTGCTGATCCGCACATGGCAGACCGCTGACAAGATGAAGAAGCAGCGCGGGCGGCTGGCCGAGGAAGTTGGCGACAACGACAACCTGCGGGTGCGCCGCTATATCGCCAAATACACCATCAATCCGGCGATTGCGCACGGGATTGCCGATGAGATCGGCTCGGTGTCCGAGGGCAAGCGCGCCGATCTGGTGCTGTGGTCCCCGGCATTTTTCGGGGTGAAACCCGACATGGTGCTGCTGGGCGGCACGATCGCGATGGCACAGATGGGGGACCCGAATGCCTCGATCCCCACGCCGCAACCGGTTTACTCGCGCCCGATGTTCGGGGCCTTCGGGCGCTCGGTGGAACAATCGGCGGTGACGTTTGTTTCGGCAGCGGCACAGGCCGACGGGATTGGTGATCGGCTGGGGCTGGCGAAGCGGACGGTGGCAGTGAAAAACACCCGCGGGATCGGCAAACGGAACATGGTGCTGAACGATGCCACACCGGTGATGGAGGTGAACCCCGAAACCTACGAGGTGCGGGCGGATGGTGAATTGTTGACCTGCGAGCCTGCGGACGTGCTCCCGATGGCTCAGCGGTACTTTATGTTTTGAGGGGGGGGGATGAAAATGGACGGCAACACCTGGCGCAACTCCAAAGCCCTCCCCCGTGCGCGGGGGAGGGTTGGGTGGGGGCATCAGCCATGATCCGCCCTGACAAACGCCAACGTGACCGAGCCCGGGCCTTGCGTAAAAACCTGACGGAGGCTGAACGTTCCCTGTGGCAGGAAATCCGGGGCAAACAGATTGGGGTGAAATTCCGCAGACAGGCACCAATCGGCCCCTATATCGCCGATTTCCTGAGCCATGATGCCAAACTGGTGATCGAGGTGGATGGCGGGCAGCATGAGGCGGCAAAAGATTATGACGCCAGACGCACGGCCTTCATCGAGGAACATGGATACAGGGTGCTGCGGTTCTGGAACAACGAGATACTGGAAAACATGGAAGGGGTGCTGGTAACAATTGAAGATATGCTACGACAATCTTTTTCCGCTGCCGATCTCCCCCCTCCTGACCTCCCCCCGCAAGCAGGGGGAGGAAAGCGCGATATTCCACCCAAGCGCAAAATGCCCTCAACTGGGGATGCAGCGGGATTACTCCCCGCCCAAAACCTCCACCGCGCAGGCAGTTGGTCCGGTGCCGAATCCCACGTCACCCTCACCTACGACGACCGCTTCCTGCGCCGCAAGGTTCTGACCACGGCCCGTGGCGAGCGCTTCCTTGTGGACCTGCTGCAAACCACCAGTATGAACCACGGCGATGCGTTCGAACTGACCGATGGCCGCCTGATCGAGGTGATCGCCGCCGAGGAACCCTTGATCGAAATCACCGGCGAAAACCTGACCCGCCTAGCCTGGCACATCGGCAACCGCCACACCCCTTGCCAGATCGAACCAGACCGCCTGCTGATCCAGCGCGATCACGTGATCCGCGATATGCTGGAAAAACTGGACGCGACCCTGCGGGATGTATCCGAACCCTTCACCCCCGAGGGCGGCGCCTATGGCCACGGGCGCACGCATGGCCATGCACACTGACGCGCAGGTCATAACCCTGAGCCAATGGCTCTCGCCCGGCTATCCTGTCGGGGCATTCGCCTATTCCCACGGGCTGGAGGCGCTGGTCGAAACCGGTGCGGTAACGGATGCAGACAGCCTGCAAGACTGGCTAATCGATGTGTTGCGTTATGGCGCGGGGTTGTCGGATGCGCTGTTTCTGCTGGCGGCCTATCACGCGGATGCGCAGGATGTTGGCGGGGTTGATGCCCTGTGCCGCGCCTTTGCCCCGTCCAAGGAACGTCTGCAGGAAACCGATTTGCAGGGCGCGGCGTTTTGCGTGGTGACAGCGGCGGTCTGGGCACAACAGATCGCGGGCCTGACCTATCCGGTGGCCGTGGGTCGTGCCGCATCGCTTGAGGGCCTGCCACCTGCCCTGACCACGCGCCTGTATCTGCAAGCCTTTGCCAGCAATCTGGTTGCCGCCGCGCAACGCCTGCTGCCGATCGGCCAGACCGAAGGCCAGCGCCTGATACACGGGCTGGCCCGGCTGGTGTCCGAAATCACCGATCAGGCGCTGAACGGCAGTCTGGACGATCTGTCCGGCACCGCCTTTCTGGCCGACATCGCCAGCATGAAACACGAAACACAGTATTCAAGGATATTCCGCACATGAACAACGGCCCCCTTCGTATCGGTATCGGTGGCCCTGTCGGCGCGGGCAAAACCACCCTGACCGCCGCCCTGTGCGAAGCCCTGCGCGACAGCCATTCCATCGGGGTGATCACCAACGACATCTACACACAGGAAGATGCCGAAGCCCTGATGCGCCTGCAGGCCCTGCCGCAGGACCGGATCATCGGCGTTGAAACCGGCGGCTGCCCTCATACGGCGATCCGCGAGGATGCCTCGATCAATCTGGCGGCCATTGCCGAGATGGTTAACCGCCACCCCGATGTTGAAATCGTGCTGATCGAAAGCGGTGGCGATAACCTGTCGGCCACCTTCAGCCCCGAACTGGCCGATATCACGCTCTATGTCATCGACGTGGCAGCGGGTGAGGAAATTCCGCGCAAAGGGGGGCCTGCCATTACCAAATCGGATATTCTGGTGATCAACAAGACCGATCTGGCGCCCCATGTCGGCGCATCGCTTGAAGTGATGGAGCGGGACGCAAAACGTATGCGGGGCGCGCGTCCGTTTGTGTTTGCCTGCCTGCGGGACCGGCAGGGGGTTATTGAAATCATCCGGCTGCTGGCCGATATCGGTGGCCTTGATATTCCGGCGTGACAGGTTACGCGAACCGCATTGACAGCTGTTTGTTCACTGTTTCCAGAAACCGTGCGGCCGCAACGGGCAAGGTGCGGCCCTTCAGATATCCCGCCGCCAGAACCCCCGCCGGAACCCCGCCAAGGTGCAGCGGCACCGATACCAGCCGCGCCTTGTCCAGATCGGGGCGCAGATTGATCGCCAGACAAAAGCTGAGCGCAAGGCTGTCCTGCGACATCAGTCGCAACAGGTCCAGACTGTTGGATTCCACGGCGGGTTCCAGCGGAACCCCAACCTTGGCCGCGACTTCGTCCAGCACCTGCCGGATGCCTTCGGGCTGTTTGGGCAGCAGCAGCGGGAAATCGGTGCAGTCATAGATATGCAGGTTTTCACGCCCCGCCAGCGGATGATCCTGTGACATCACCACGAACATTTCCTGCGGTCCGGCATAAACGGTTTGCATATCCTGCATGTGCATCGGTTCAAACACGATAGCGATATCGTTGCTGTTGTCCTGCAATGAATTCTCGGCCTCGCCGCGTTCATGCAGGTTGACGCCAAAGGTCACGGCGGGAAATTCGGTCAGGTGCTGTTTGATCAGGTCGGGCAGGAAATAGGCGACCACTTCGCGGGTGGTGGCGATGTTGATGTGCCCTGCCCGCATGCCCGACAGATCGGCGATACGCGATTTCACCCGCTCCATATCGGCCAGCTGGTCGCGGATGTGTTTCAGCAGGATTTCACCGGCGATGTTGGGGCGCAGCCCGGCGGGGTGGCGTTCGAAAATCTCGACGCCCAGTTCTTCCTCGATCCCCAGAATCCGGCGGTTCAGGGCCGACGGGGTGATGCCCAGCTCCTCGGCTGCACTGCGCAAACTGCCGGTGCGAGCAATTTTTTCGATGTATTTCAGCACTTGCTGGTGACGCATGGGGTGCCCGCCTAAGGTGTTGCGATTTTTGCAACGGGTTCCTGATTTCTTAGCAACAGACAGCAACACATTCAAGCCGTATGACTGTTTCAAGTGATTCATATTCATGAAAAGGAATGTTGTGACATGGCGCAAAAGCTGGTTGTGATCGGGGCGGGAATGGCATCGGGACGGATGCTGGAAGAGCTGTTCGCGCAGGATGCAGACGCCTTTGACGTCACCCTTTTTGGGGCCGAGCCGCGTGGCAATTACAACCGGATCATGCTGTCGCCCGTGCTGGCCGGTGAAAAGGAATACGGCGAAATCATCACTCATGACGCCGATTGGTATCGCAAGAACGGGGTGAATTGCCGGTTTGGCGAGCCGGTGGTGAAAATTGATCGCAATGCAAAACAGGTGGTCAGCCCCGGCGGGGTGACGCCATATGACAAGCTGGTGATCGCCACCGGCTCGGCTTCGTTTTTCATTCCGGTGCAGGGCAATGACCTGCCCGGTGTTGTGGGTTTCCGTGATCTGGACGATGTCGGGGCGATGCTGAAGGTCGCGGGCAAACCGGACGGGCAGGCCGTGGTGATCGGCGGCGGTTTGCTGGGGCTTGAGGCCGCAGCGGCGCTCAAGGAACAGGGCATGGATGTAACCGTGCTGCACCTGATGGGCCACCTGATGGAGCGTCAACTGGACCCTGCCGCCGGATACCTGCTGCAAAAGGAGCTGGAAGGGCGCGGCATCAATATTGTCTGCAAGGCCCACACGCAGGCCATTCTGGGCAAGGATCATGCCGAGGCCGTGCTGCTGGAGGACGGACAGGTGATCGGCGCCGATCTGGTGGTGATGGCCGCCGGTATCCGTCCTGAATCATGGCTGGCGGTGGATGCGGGCCTGCGGGTTGAACGTGGCATCTGGGTGGATGACACGATGCAGACCAGTGATGGCGATATCTACGCCCTTGGCGAATGTGTGGAGCATGACGAGGTGGTTTACGGCCTTGTCGCGCCGCTGTTTGATATGGCCAGAGTTCTGGCGAAAACCCTGACCTGCACGACGGCGGAATTCAGGGCGCCGGTGGTGTCCTGCCAGTTGAAAGTCACCGGCGTTGATCTGTTTTCGGTCGGGGATTTCTCCGATGGTGATGACCGCGAGGAGATCGTGTTCCGCGATCCCGGACGCGGCATATACAAGCGGTTGATATTGCAGGATAACAGGATCATCGGCGTGGTGATGTATGGTGACACCACGGATGCGGGCTGGTTTTTCGAGATGCTGAAATCCGGCGAGGATATTTCCGCCATCCGCGACACGCTGATCTATGGCCCCGCCTTTCAGGGGGGGCAAGCGCTGGACCCGCTGGCGGTGGTCGCCGCGATGCCCGACAGCGCCGAGATTTGCGGCTGTAACGGGGTCTGCAAAGGCACCATCGTGCAGGCCATCCATGACGGCGCGACCGATCTGGGAATGATCAAGGCCGTGACCAAGGCGTCAGCATCCTGCGGCAATTGCACGGGGCTGGTGGAACAGGTTCTGGCCACTACATTGGGCGATGAATTTCAGGCGCCCGCCCCTGCGGGGATTTGCGGCTGCACCGACCACAGTCACGAGGACATTCGCCGCGTGATCAAATCGCAAGGTCTGAAATCCATTCCGGCGGTGATGCAGGAAATGGGCTGGAAAACATCCTGTGGTTGCCACATCTGCCGTCCTGCGCTGAATTACTACATGATTGCCGAATGGCCGCTGGACTATGCCGACGATCTGCAAAGCCGTTTCGTGAACGAACGCAACCACGCCAACATCCAAAAGGACGGCACCTATTCCGTGGTGCCCCGCATGTGGGGCGGCATGACAACGCCGCAGGAATTGCGCGCGATTGCCGATGCGGCGGAAAAATACAACGTGCCGACCATCCATGTTACCGGTGGTCAGCGGATTGATCTGCTGGGCATCCAGCGCGAGGATTTGCCGGCAGTCTGGGCCGATTTGAACAGCGCCGGCCTTGTTTCGGGCCACGCTTATTCCAAGGGGTTGCGCACAGTGAAAACCTGTGTCGGGTCCGATCACTGCCGCTTTGGCACGCAGGACAGCACCGGCCTTGGCATCAAGCTGGAAAAAATCCTCTGATGGCGTGGATGGCCCCTGCTTCCGTCAACTCACTATGGCAAAGTGAGGGCCGTAGAAGTGCTTCACAAGGAGAGGATCATGAACAAGAAACTACAAGCAGAGGCTATCGTCACCGTCGGCCTCGACATTGCCAAGAATGTTTTTCAGGTGCACGGCATTGATATACAAGGGCAAGTGATTGTCCGACGCCAGTTGCGCCGCAGCCAGGTTCTTTCATTCTTTAGGCTGCTGAATTCCTGTCTGATTGGCATTGAGGCCTGCGCCGGAGCCCACTTCTGGGCGCGTGAGCTGACACGTCTGGGCCATAATGTGCGTCTGATGCCACCTTCTTATGTCAAGCCCTACATCAAGCGTCAAAAGACGGATGCCGCAGATGCGGAAGCAATATGCGAGGCTGTAACCCGGCCGACCATGCGCTTTGTGCCAGCCAAGACCGAAGAACACCAAGCCATCTTGATGCAACACCGCACCCGCGATATTCTGGTCCGGCAGGTCACGCAGATCGTCAATGCCATCCGCTCGCATCTGGCTGAATTCGGAATTGTTGCGCCTGTTGGCGTACAAAATGTCGACCGTCTGCTTGAGGCAGCCGCAGAGCTTCCAGAACAAGCTGGCGTTGCATTCGATCTCCTTTCCCGGCAGTTCCATGAGACCCGTGATCGGGTTGCCGAAATCACCCGCCAAATTGAGATTTCCCAACGGCAAGACCCAACTGCACGTCGCCTGACCACGATCCCCGGTGTCGGGGTGCTGACTTCCAGCGCGATTACCGCGACAACGCCGGATGTGTCGCAGTTCCGCTCAGCACGCGACTATGCGGCATGGATCGGCCTTACCCCCAAACAGAATTCAAGCGGCGGTCGGGAACGGATGGGTGGCATATCGAAAATGGGTGACCGGTATATTCGACGGTTACTTTATCTTGGCGCTCTGGCGCGTATCCGCACACGACGCCGGCGTGGGGAAGGCGATGATTGGATCTGGCAATTGCTGAAGAGAAAGCCGGTGAAGGTGGTGGCGATTGCCATTGCGAACAAAATGGCCCGAACGATCTGGGCGTTGTTGAAATCCGGCCAAAGCTACCGGCCCGCATAAATTGACCAAAACACAATAGCCGGGCCCGCCCGGCTTCCGAGACGGCAAGGCGCAAAGTGAGGTGATGGCAAAAGGCAATAAACGTATCAGGACACCCCGTGTGGCCCCAAGCGATACGATCGCGTTCCACTGATTGGACCTGATACATGCGGACTTCATCAAGGCGCGCAGAAATACATCTGCAAACAGACGCCGAATACATGGCCGCGAAACGCCAGTTGCAGTACCAATTTTGTACTTGCCCAGCAGGGGCCATCCATACATGGGGGTCATGGACACCGCACAAGGTCAAGCTGGCCGTGTCCGGCTGCCCGCGCAACTGCGCCGAGGCAACCTGCAAGGACTTGGGCGTGATCTGTGTGGACAGCGGCTATCAGGTGTCGGTCGCGGGTGCTGCGGGGATGGAACTGAAGGAAACCGAGGCGCTGGCGACGGTTGCGAGCGAACAAGAGGTGATCGATCTGGCCGTGGCGTTCATCCAGCTTTACCGCGAAAGCGCGAACTATCTGGACCGGCCCTATAAATGGGTTGCCAAGGTGGGGATGGACTGGGTGATCAACCAGGTGGTCGAAGACGCCGACAACCGCGCCGTCCTGTGCGAACGGTTTGAAATTTCCCAATCGGTTTACCGCAAGGATCCGTGGGCCGAACAGGCCAAACCCGAATACCGGCCGCGCAAATGGGCGGCACTGGCCGATCTGACACTGGAGGCAGCAGAATGAGCAACTGGATTGATATTGCAGCACTTGAGGACATCCCGCAGCGCGGGGCGCGGGTGGTGAAGACCCGCCATGGATGTGTGGCGGTGTTTCGCACCGGTGATGACAAGGTATTCGCAATTGATGACGCCTGTCCGCACAAAAAGGGGCCGCTGTCCGAGGGCATCGTGCATGGCAACGCCGTCACCTGCCCGCTGCACAACTGGGTGATTGATCTGGAAACCGGCATGGCGCAGGGCGCTGATGAGGGCCGCGTCAATACATATGAAATCAGGGTCGAACAGGGCCGTATCTTGCTGGACGGGGCGCGTTTGCTGGCCCGCTTTGCTGCTTAACCGAAGGGGCCACACCATGGCATATCTACAACCAACCGAATTTGTAACCAAACTGGTCGATGCGGGCGCCGCCAAGGTGTTCATGTCCACCCGCGATACCCTGATCCGCGCCTTTATGGCAGGGGCCATTCTGGCGCTGGCGGCAGCCTTTGCCATCACCATAAACGTCAACACCGGCCAGCCGCTAGCGGGGGCTGTGTTGTTTCCGGTGGGATTTGTGCTGCTATATCTGCTGGGGTTCGATTTGCTAACTGGCGTGTTCACCCTTGTGCCGCTGGCCATGATGGACAGGTTGTGTCTCGAAAGTGGTGGAAATTGATTTCAGGCACCTCCGAGCGGGTTGAGTTATGCGCCGGTCAGGCGGCTTGGTCAAGGGTTGCGTCGGCGACGGGCTGAGCGAGCGTTTCCCAGCCATCGACCTTTCGCATGACGATCTGCCCCGAGGCCATCAGAGCCCAAAGCAGCATCGGCACGGTCTCGGCGCATGGCAGCACGGTCTGGGTCTTGATGCGGCGGCGGAATTCCTCGTTCAGGCGTTCGATCGCATTTGTCGTTCTGGCCGATTTCCACTGGCCTTGTGGCAGACGCGTGAAGGTGAAAAGCTTATCTCCTGCTTCTTCCAAGCTGTCAGCGACGGCCTTGCATTTCAGCCGCCATTTTCGCAGAAATGCCTTGCGGCGGGTGGCGATTTCCTCGGGTGTTTTGGCGTAGATCATGTCGCGGTAATCTTCTGTCAACTCATCATGCATACGCTTGGGTGCCTTGGCCAGAAGGTTGCGGTGCTTGTGCACCGTGCACCTCTGGATCGGCAGATCTTCACCCCAGAGGGCAATGAGAGCGACCTCAAGTCCCGGTGCCCCGTCCACGATGACAAATTCGGCCGTTTCAACCCGCGCGCATCCAGATCGTTGATGAACTGACGCCAGGCGGAGGTGCTTTCGCCGCCCATGTTCATCAGTGATAACAAGACCTTCTGCCCATCCCGGCGCACGCCAATCGCGGCCAGAACCGAGATATTGGTGGCCTTCCTGTCAATCCGCGTTTTGATCACGGTGCCGTCCAGGATCAGCCGCACGATGTCTTCATCCGCAAGGCTGCGGGCGCACCACGCCTGCCAGTCCACCTTCACCTTGCGCCAGGCGCGGCTCACCACATCCTTGCTGACCGCCCCCTGAAACAGGCCGAACAGGGCGCGTTTTACCCGCCGTGTGTTGGTGCCCGAAAGGTAGACAGCAGCGATCAGCGCCTCGGCCTTCTTCGTCAGCCGCTGGTAGCGGGGCAATGCCTTCGAGCGCCATTCTCTGGCCTTGCCGGCCTCGCCTGTGATCCGCGCACGCGGCACGCGCACCGTTTCGGTTCCAAATGTTCCGACCAGTTGCCGCTCGCGATGCCCGTGGCGGTATCCGGCCTTTGCCCCGCCGCTGCGGCCATACCGGCAACGGCCCAGAAACTGCTCCAGCTCCTCTTCGAAAACCGCCTCGATCGTCGCGCGGATGTTCTGGCGCAGCCGGTCTTCAATCGGGTCATAGCCTGCTTCATTGGCCAGTAGCGCGGATGTCGATGTTGCTGTATTCTTTGTCATGGCGTGATCTCCTTGGCGGTTCCAGCCGCCGGTTGGGTGGCTTCGATGCACCCGGAGATTACGCCGTCCTCGAATTTCCACCAAACTCGCGACACTACCGATGGACAAACGCCCGGGGGTGACCGTTAGCGGGATGCTGCGCAACTGGGGGCTGGTGTTTACCGGCAACTTTGCCGGTGCCTTTACGGTGGCGGTGTTCATGGCCATTGTCTTTACCTATGGGTTCACCACCGACCCCAATGTAATCGGCCAGAAGATCGGCCACATTGGCGAGGGCCGCACGGTTGGCTATGCTGAACATGGTGCAGGCGGGATGCTGACCTTGTTCATCCGTGGAGTGATGTGCAACTGGATGGTATCAACCGGCGTGGTCGCGGCTTTTATGTCCACACAAGTGACCGGCAAAATTCTGGCCATGTGGATGCCGATCATGCTGTTTTTCTACATGGGGTTTGAACATTCGGTGGTCAACATGTTCCTGTTCCCGATCGGGTTGATGCTGGGCGGCAATTTCACCTTCATGGATTACCTGATCTGGAATGAGATCCCGACCGTTCTGGGTAATATCGTTGGCGGTATCACATTTGTTGGCCTTACCCTTTATTCCACCCATGTGCGCACTGGCGCAAAACGCAATGCTGCCGCTGTGCCTGCCGAATAACCGGACGGCCCCGCCACATCCGGCGGGGCGTTTACCTTGCAGCAAGAGCTAACCATATCCCTTGGACAATGTTCCGAAACAGGGCGCAAAGAGGTCAATCAGGATTTCTTTGGCGCCCTGACCCCCGTTCAGCCCGCCCTGTCGCTGAAAGGCATTTCCGTGGTGATCGCCGACGGGATCAGTTCGTCCAGGGTCAGCCATGTTGCCGCCGAAAGCGTGATCAAAAGCTTTCTGTCCGATTACTACTGCACCTCGGATACCTGGATGGTGAAAACCTCGGCCCTGCGGGTGATCAGGGCGGCCAATTCGTGGCTGTTTGCCGATACCAAACGCAGCATCCATGCTAATGATATGGATCGCGGCTATGTCTGCACCTTTGCAGCACTTGTGCTGAAATCGCATATGGCGCATCTGTTCCATATCGGGGACAGCCGGATTTACCGGCTGGAGGGCGACAGTCTGGAACAGTTGACCGAGGATCACCGCACCGTTGTATCCTGCGCCCAAAGCTATCTGGCGCGCGCCATCGGTATGGCGCAGACGGTGGATGTGGATTACCGCGCCCTGCCGCTGAATCTGGGTGATGTGTTCGTGCTGGCCACCGATGGCGTGTATGAACACATCAGTCCCAAAACCGTCAGCCGCCTGATCCGCGACAATCCCGATGATCTGGACAAGGCCGCGCACCTGATCGTCAAAGCGGCCTATGACAACGGCAGCGCCGATAACCTGACCATTCAGATCGTGCGTGTCGAGACACTGCCCACACGGGATGCAGACGATATTGTTGCCCGTTCCGAAACCCTGCCCGCGCCGCCACTGTTGGAGGCCGGGCAGGAATTTGAAGGCTACAAAATCCTACGCCCGCTGCATGCCAACCACCGAAGCCATATCTATCTTGTGCGGGACATCGAAACGGGGCAAAAGGCGGCGCTGAAAATCCCGTCAATTGACCTGCGCGAAGACAAACAGGCATTGGCGCGCTTTATGATGGAGGACTGGATCGCAAGGCGGGTCAGTTCGGCCCATGTGCTGAAACCCGCACTGCAAATCCGGCCGCATAATTATATCTACACCGTCACCGAATATATCGAAGGGCAAACACTGGCCCAATGGATGACCGACAATCCGAACTGCGATCTGGAAACCATGCGCGGGATTGTCGAGCAAATCGCCAAAGGCCTGCGTGCCTTGCACCGCAAAGAAATGCTGCATCAGGATCTGCGACCTGAAAATATTATGATCGACACGAATGGCACCGTGAAAATCATCGACTTTGGCGCGGTGCGGGTTGCAGGTGTTTCCGAAACCGGCCTGCCGGATCAGGGCAGCGATATTCAAGGCACGATGCAATACACCGCCCCCGAATATTTCCTGCATGAGGCGCCCAGCAAAACCTCGGACTATTTTTCACTGGGGGTGATTGCCTATCAGATGCTAACGGGGCGGTTGCCTTACGGGGCACAGGTTGCCAAAATCCGCAATCGCGCGCAGCTGCGCAAACTGCGCTATGCCAACACTTCCGCCCCCGATTGGCTGGATGCCGCATTGCAAAAGATGGTGCAGCCCGATCCGTTCAAACGCTATTCGTCCCTGTCGGAATTCATTGCGGATATCCGACACCCGAACAAGGAATTCGGAACAGACAAAACGACTCCACTGGCCCAGCGCAATCCCGTTAAATTCTGGCAAGTGGTTGCAACGATACTTGCACTTGCGGTTGTTGTACTGGCAGGCCGGATCGTTTCATTGCAAAACGCCGAAACTGTCAATCACAGGCCGCAATAGCCGATCAACCCTCATCAACCACGACCTGCCTTTGTTCGCCCAGCCCGTCAATTCCCAGCGACACAACATCCCCTGCTTTCAGGAAACGCGGCGGTTTTTGCCCCATGCCGACACCAGGAGGAGTGCCCGTTGTAATAATATCGCCCGGATGCAGGGTGAAAAAACGACTAAGATAGCTAACCAGATGCGCCACACCATAAACCATTGTGGCTGTTGATCCGTCCTGCATCCGCTTGCCGTTCAGGTCCAGCCACATATGCAGGTTCTGCGGGTCCGGCACCTGATCGGCGGTCACCAGATACGGGCCGGTGGGCCCGAAGCTGTCACAGCCCTTACCCTTGCACCATTGTCCTTCCATCTCGATCTGAAAGGCGCGCTCGGAAACGTCGTTGATAACACAATACCCTGCGACATGGTCCAGTGCATCGCCCTCGTCCACATATTTGGCGGGTTTGCCAATCACCACACCCAGCTCGACTTCCCAGTCGGTTTTTTGCGATCCGCGCGGAATGATGGTCGGATCATTCGGGCCACATATCGCGCTGGTGGCTTTCATAAACATGACGGGTTCCGATGGCACCTGCATTCCGGCTTCGGCGGCGTGGTCCGAGTAATTCAGACCGATACCGATGAATTTACCAACCCCGCCCACACAAGGACCAAACCGCAGCGTGCCATCAACAACAGGAAGGGTGGAAAGGTCCAGCGCTTTCAATCTGTCCAGATCGGCCAATACACCCCCTGCGATGTCATCCACCACAGAGGACAAATCGCGCAGGTCGCCATTTTCATCTATCGCGCCGGGCTTTTCCGCGCCAGCCGTGCCAAACCGAACAAGTTTCATGCTCTTCTCCCTGGATAATTTTGCCAACTATCACATGGGATGCACGGTTGGTAAATCCGGTTCCATACGAAACCGTACAAATGGCCGCTTTTTCGAGTAAACGGGCAATTCTAATGCGTATTGCCATTCAGGGCTTCGAGCCGTTCCAGATTGACGATCGAGGACAACATCAGCCGGTCATGGGTCCAGCTTTGGGGCCGCTGGATTGCGATTGTTGCCCAGATCAAAAGAAAACCCAGCGGGACAATCAGCAGATGCGCCCAAGGTGCCTTTGCCGGTGTGGCTGTCGCCGTCAGCGCCGAGTCAACGCGCCGGTGCAACAGGTTCAGGCGCGGGGGGAAAAGCCACGAGCGGTCAAACTGGACCAGCGAGACACGCGGCAGGGTGATGGCCTGTGCAGGCTGGCGGCGCATTGTATCCTCGCACACCCGCAACAGGCATTCACAATAGGCGCGGGCATCAACCCAGTGGCGTTTTAGGATTTGCTGATCACAGCTAAGTTCGCGCAACTGTTCGATCTGGCGCTTCCAGAAATGGATCACCGGATTCCAGAAGAACAGCGATTTGAACAGCTCGAACCCGATCTCCCATTCAACATCATGCTGGCGAAGGTGCTGGAATTCATGTGCAAGCGCGATCCGCATGTCCTGTCTGCGCACCAGCATATTGGCCGGAATGACAATATAGCGTCGCCGAAAACCACGCGCGGAAAATGGCACAACAGACTGATCGGTCAGGCGCAGATAAACATTGCCAAAACGCCGCCACGCATAACTGCTGGCAATGATGCGGCGCAATCTGAATGTGCCAAGCCCGCAGCGCAGGATGCACAACACGCTGCCGATCAACAGCAGGGCAACGGTGATCTGGCTGATCCAGTCGGTAGGGTTCAGCAGGTTGGTTTCCATCGTTTCGCGCATATCCAGCACCTGCTGCATTTCACCCGCCTGTAACCCGATACGACCGTTCAGGTATTGCGACAGCATGAAATCCGACAGATTGAACGTCAGCGCGTCGGGCAGCATTCCGCCCGCCGCCAGCCGGTTATACCCCAAGGCAATGAACGGGCTGGCCAGAATCGCCAGAAAGATACCGTTCAGTAGCCTGAGTTTCGTCTGGTATGCATGTTTCATCCCAAATCTGTTCAGCAGAAACCGGATAAAAAGCCACATGGAAAATGCCAGCACAAGCAGGATATTCACGTTGATATATGCCGTAAAAGCTGAGCTAATCTGTGTCATTTTTCAACCTTTTCTCGATCAGCGCCCGAATTTCCTCTAGTGCCTCTTCGGTCAGGTTATAATCGTCCACCAGCCGTGCAATCAGCATGGTCGGGGTGTCATCAAACAGTTTTTCTGACAAGGCTTTCAAGGACCGCGATTGATAGGCGTCCTTGGCCAGCACGGGTTTATAAATATGGGTTTTTCCCTTTTTGGTGCTGGTTACGAATTCTTTTTGTTCCAAAATGCGCAGGATCGTTGCCGCCGAGGTATAGGCAAGGTCACGTTCGGGTGCCAATTGTCCCAACACGTCGCGCACGCTGCCCTGCCCCAATCGCCAAAGATGGGTCATGAATTCCAGTTCAACCTCGGTTAAAAATTCTCGTTTATCTTTTTTCATGCTCGTTCCACCGGGAGTGTTGGTCTTTGTGCCTTTCCCGAGTAAATACGAAAGTCTTAGTTTTCCCAAGGATTTTCTGCCCGATCACACTTTCCAAAAACAGAACACTCCCCATGCGATGGCCAATCCCAGCGGTGCCCAAAGCGGCGTTCCGAACAAACCAAGCCACGCCAAAAAGATATAGGCTGACCCCAGCAAGGATATGAACAACCGGTCCCCCCGTGTAGTAGTCAGGTGGAAAACCCCCTTGCGTTCACCCCCGCCGGGGTGGCGAATTTCGATCACGGTCAGGATTGCCATAGCGGTAAAAATCCCGATGAAAACCAAGGCCGTAGGCCAAGTCCACGCCATCCATTTCAGCATCACACCCTCCCCAGGGCAAAGCCCTTGGCAATGTTGTTGCGCACAAACCAGATCACGATCGCGCCGGGGATGATGGTTAGGGTTCCCGCCGCCGCCAGAAGGCCCAGCTCATACCCCGCGCTTGACGCCGTTTTGGTCATTGTCGCGGCGATCGGTTTGGCTGCAACCGCCGTCAGGGTTTTGGCCAGCAGCAATTCGACCCACGAGAACATAAAGCAGAAAAACGCAGCCACCCCCACGCCGGATCGAATCGTCGGCAGGAAGATTTTGACGAAAAAACGGGGGAAGGAATAGCCATCGACATAGGCGGTTTCGTCCAGTTCCTTTGGCACGCCGCTCATGAACCCTTCTAAAATCCACACTGCAAGCGGCACGTTGAACAACGTATGTGCCAGCGCCACCGCAAGGTAAGTATCAAACAGGCCAACCGCTGAATACAGCTGAAAGAACGGCAGCGCGAACACCGCAGCCGGGGCCATCCGGTTGGTCAGCAGCCAAAAGAACAACTGCTTGTCCCCCAGAAACCTGTAACGTGAAAACGCATAGGCGGCGGGCAGGGCCACGGTCAGGGATATGACCGTATTTAGCGACACATAGGCAATCGAATTGAAATATCCCCAATACCACGTTGGATCAGTGAAAATGGTGCGGTAATTATCAAAGGTCCATGTGCGCGGGAACAGCGAAAATCCGGACAGGATTTCGCCGGTTGTTTTAAAGCTCATCGCGACCAGCCAATAGATAGGCAGCATCAGAAACAGGATGTATAACAGCGGTATCAGGCTTCGTTTTTTCATCATCGCCCCCTAGCTCTGATCGTCTTTGGTCATCAGCGTATAGAACAGCCAAGACACAAACAGCGTGATTACAAAATAGATCAGCGACATTGCCGCCGCCGGTCCAAGGTCGAACTGCCCCAGTGCGATTTTCACCAGATCAATCGACAACAGCGTGGTGGAATTTCCGGGGCCGCCGCCGGTTAAAACAAATGGTTCGGTGTAGATGTTGAAACTGTCCATAAACCGTAAAAGGATTGCGATGGTCAGAACCTGTTTCATTTTGGGCAGCTGGATATACCGGAACACAGCCCATGAAGATGCGCCGTCAATCCGCGCCGCCTGATAATAAGCATCGGGAATTGACACCAACCCGGCATAGGCAAGCAGCACCACCAGCGACGTCCAGTGCCAGACATCCATCGCAATGATCGTTACCCAAGCGGCAAACGGACTTTGGGTCATGTTATAGTCAATGCCCAGAACATGGTTCATCAGATAGCCCAGCAGGCCAATGTCAGGCAGGGTAAAGATATTCCACATCGCCCCGACCACATTCCAAGGGATCAACATGGGCAATGCCATAGTGACCAGACAGACCGGCACCCAGATGCCTTTGCGCGGCATGGCCAGTGCGATGATCACACCCAGCGGCACTTCGATCGCCAAAATCAGACCCGTGAACAGGAATTGCCGCCCGAGCGCAGCGTGGAAGCGTTCGGAATTCAGGATTTTTTCGAACCATCCCAGCCCTTCCCACAGGAACAGGTTATTGCCGAATGTTTCCTGCACCGAATAATTGACCACCGTCATCATCGGGATCAGCGCATTGAACGCCACCAGCAGCAGAACCGGCAGCACAAAGAACCACGCCTTTTGGTATTCTTTCTTCATCCGGCATCTCCTGTGGCGCGGCTGACAATATGCCCGTCGCGGTAGACCATCGTTTTATCAGGGCGAAAATCGACATTTACAGATTGCCCTATTGGCGGCACTTTCCCTTCGGCAATGGCACGAACCTGTGTTTCCCCGATCCGCAGATCAATGACATTGTGCCGCCCGACGTCAGCCACATGGGTAACCACACCTGTTAGCGGGCCGGCACCCAGCGACACATACTCGGGCCGCACACCCAACTTCAGATCACCTTTACCGCGCTTAACCGGTCCTTCTATGGCTATCTCGATACCCTCGAAGCGCACCACATCACCCTGCACCTCGCAAGGCAGCACATTCATTCCTGGCGAGCCGATAAAGTGGCCAACAAAGACATGCGCGGGGCGCTCGAACAATTCCACCGGCGTGCCTATTTGCACGATCTCGCCTGCGTCCATAACCACCACCTGATCGGCAAAGGTCAGGGCCTCGGTCTGATCATGGGTTACATAAATCATCGTCGCGCGCACCCGCTGGTGCAGCTCTTTCAATTTCGAGCGCAGCTTCCATTTCAGATGCGGGTCGATCACGGTCAGTGGTTCATCAAACATGATGACATTCACGTCCTCGCGCACAAGCCCGCGCCCCATCGAAATCTTTTGCTTGTTGTCCGGCGACAGGCCCGCCGTGCGCCGGTTCAATGAATCACCCAGCTCCAGCATTTCGGCAATCGCGGTGACACGCTGTTTGACCGTCGCTTCGTCGATTCCGCGATTGCGCAGCGGAAAGGCCAGATTGTCGTAAACTGTCATCGTGTCATAGATCACCGGAAACTGGAAAACCTGCGCGATTTCGCGTTTGTCCGGCGGCAGATGGGTGACATCACGCCCGTCAAACAGCACTTGTCCCTCGGTCGGTGTCAGCAGGCCGGAAATGATGTTCAGCAGGGTTGTCTTGCCACAACCCGAGGGGCCTAGCAGCGCATAGGCGCCGCCATCGTCCCAATCCAGATCAATCTGCTTTAGCGCAAAGTCCTGATCCGATTTCGGGTTGGCCTCGTAACTGTGGCGCAGGTTGGAAAGGGTTATTTTTGCCATGTCCGCCCCCGATCACGCAACGCGCTGGCCGTCGGGTGCGAAGTAATAGCACTTGGACGGATCCATATAAAAAACGTGTTCTTCCCCGGCCTTGCGCGGGTGAATGCCATAAGCCAGCGAAACCCAGTGATCCGGCCCCATCAAAAACTGGATCGAGCTTTTCGAACCGCTTAGTTCTGTCACCTGAACCGTCCCTGCCAGCATGACCGAGTCCTCGGCAGGCGGGGTAGGTGTTACATAATCGGGGCGGATTGCCACATGATAGGTCCCGTCCGGCAATGCAGCGGCATCCCCTGCTAGGGGCCAGTTGACACTATCACCAAGATAGGCCCGATCAGCGGTTTTGGTAATTTCGGCGCGGTTGATCGGCGGGTTGGAAAACACCAGCGCCGACAGCAAATCCTTGGGGGCACGATAGATTTCGGCGGTGGGTCCGAATTGTGTGACCTTGCCATCATGCATCAAGACCGTCCAGCCGCCCAGCAATAATGCCTCTTCGGGTTCGGACGTGGCATAAACCACCACGGCCCCGCGTCCGGCGAACAGTTCGGGCAGTTGTTCGCGCAATTCTTCGCGCAGTTTGTAATCCAGATTGGCCAGCGGTTCGTCCAGAAAGATGGCTTTGCTTTCCTTGGCAATCGCGCGCGCCAGTGCGGTGCGCTGTTGTTGCCCGCCCGACAGTTCATGCGGATAGCGCTTTAACATCGGGCGCAGTTGCAAAATATCGGCCGCGTCTTCGACCCGTCCCTGAATTTCGGATTTCGCCATACCGGCCACGCGTAATGGCGAAGCAATGTTGTCGAATACCGTCCAGTGGGGATAATTTACGAAAAACTGGTGCACCAGCGCAATGTTGCGTTTTTGCGGTGACTGGCGGGTTACGTCCTCGCCATTCATCAGGATGGTGCCGCTGCTGACACGGTCCAGCCCTGCCATCAATTTGATCAATGACGTCTTGCCTGCGCCCGTTTCCCCCAGCAACACATTGAAATGCCCCGACTCAAGGCGCAGCGACGTTTCTTTGATGTGGGTGATGGCACCAACGCGTTTGGTGATGTTCTGTAGCTCAAGGGTCATATTCGGTGTTCTTTTCGCGACAAGGGGCCTGTTGGTCAGGCGTCTCCGGGGCCGTTTTCAGCCCCGGAGTTTCATGTCAGGGATGAGACCCTAGTTCTGGGCCCAGCGGGCAACCAGATCGTCATAGTTGACGGTCATGCCTTGCGGCTTTTCATTGTCCAGCTTGGGCTTGGGTGCGCCCGGTTGCGACAGCCAATATTCCGGATCGCGTTTTTCGTTCAAACGCGGACCACAGCCGTTATAGACATTCGCGGCCTCGTCAGCAGCCTGCATACGGGCCATTGTCGTGTCCATTTCCTGAGCCAGACGATCCATCGCCTGTTGCGGTGTGAAAGCGCCCGAGTTCACGTCACCGATCTGCTGCCACCAGATTTGCGCCAGTTTAGGATAATCCGGCACGTTAATCCCTGTTGGTGACCAGCGAACCCGATCAGGCGAACGATAGAATTCGATCAGACCCCCCAGTTTCGGGGCACGTTCGGTAAAGCTTTCGTCATTGATCGTGCTTTCACGAATAAAGGTCAGACCCACATGGGATTTCTTGACGTCTACGGTTTTGGACACCACGAACTGCGCATAGAGCCACGCCGCTTTGGCACGATCAACCGGAGTGGATTTCAGAATGGTCCATGATCCCACGTCCTGATAACCAACCTTCTGGCCTTCTTCCCAGTATGGCCCATGCGGGCTGGGTGCCATCCGCCATAGCGGATTGCCATCGGCATCAACCGTATTGTTGCCTTCGGACTGCGGTTTTACCATGTCGGCGGTAAAGGCCGTATACCAGAAGATTTGCTGCGCCACGTTGCCTTGCGACAGGGCAGGAAGCGACTGGTAAAAGTCGAACGAAGCCGCGCCGGGTGGGGCGTATTTGCGCAGCCATTCATCCCATTTGCGGATGGCGTAAACGGCGGCAGGGCCGTTGGCGGCACCGCCACGGGAAATACTTGCGCCCACAGGATTACAGGTGCCTGCTTCCATGCGGATACCCCATTCGTCGACAGGAATCCCGTTCGGTTCGCCTTTGTCGCCTTCGCCGGCCATAGACAGCCACGCATCGGTCATCCGCCAGCCAAGGTCAGGTGCGCGTTTACCATAATCCATGTGCCCATAGATCGGCACACCGTCGATTTCCTTAACATCATTCGAAAAGAACTCGGCGATGTCCTCGTAGGCAGACCAGTTGACAGGCACACCCAGATCATAGCCGTATTTGGCCTTGAATGCAGTTTTCAGATCCTCGCGGTCAAACCAGTCCTTGCGGAACCAATACAGATTGGCAAATTGCTGGTCAGGCAGCTGATACAGGTCGCCATCAGGTCCGGTTGTGAACTGTGTGCCAATAAAATCTGGCAAATCCAGTCCCGGATTTGTTACATCCTTACCTTCACCCGCCATCCAGTCAGTCAGGTTATAAGCCAGTTGAAGGCGCGAATGGGTACCAATCAAATCCGAGTCATTGATATATCCGTCATACAGATTTCGCCCAGTTTGCATCTGGGTCTGCACGGCCTGAACGACCTCGCCTTCGCCCAGAATCTGGTGATTTACCGTGATCCCGGTAATTTCCTGAAACGCCTTTGCCAGAACCTCGGATTCGTAAGAATGTGTCGGAATCGCTTCTGACAATACATTGATTTCCATTCCAGCAAAGGGTTTGGCCGCCTCGATAAACCAATCCATCTCGGCTTGTTGTTCTTCTTTGCTAAGTGATGATGGCTGAAACTCTTGATCAATCCATTTCATCGCGGCAGCCTGATCGGCAAATGCCGCAGGTGTGCCCGCAATTACGGCAGCAACCGCAACGGCGGATAGCAGATACTTTCGCATCTTAATTCCTCCCAAATCTTTATATGTTCGCCGTCAGGCGGCGACTGCAATCATAGTCGGACTGCGTTTCACTTCTGTCAAACTAAAAGTTTAGTAGACGTGGGATTTTCTTTTATCATTTTGTTATTATGTAATTTTTTGATTTGCTATTGGATGGAAATAAGTGGGTTGACAGCGCTTTCACTTCTAATCGATATCTAAATCATACACAGGAATAGAACTATTTTCGGGATTCTAGTGCGGTATATAAACGCTTCATTACCTGAATTGTCGAACCAAAGAAGGATGAACGACGAACCCTAGTGAACCGAGGCATACATCACTTTTTCCTCACTGGCTTCTTGGGGTGCGAATTCCTCGACAATCCGGCCCTGACGACAGACAAGTATCCTGTCTGACAGGTTCAGAATTTCCGGCAGGTAGGAAGAAATCACCACAACAGCAATCCCCTGATCAGCCAGATCATTGATCAACTGGTGGATTTCGGCAATCGCCCCCACATCCACCCCGCGTGTTGGTTCGTCAAAAATGACCAGCCGTGGTTTTTGACACAGCCCCTTGCCGATCACAACTTTTTGCTGGTTCCCACCAGATAATTCAACCACCCGCGCGTCAGCATTGATTGCCTTGATGTTCAATTTATCAATCCACTGCATCGCCAGATCACGGATATCTTTTCGGCTTATGATCCATCCCTTGTTATGACCCGATGCCAGCAATCCACCAAACAGGTTTTCACCTATTCCCATGGTCTCGAATATCCCTTCGCCCTTGCGGTCTTCGGTGACATAGATAATCCCGTCGGCCACTGCCTCGGCCGGTGTCAAATAGCGCACGCGGCGGTCTTCCAACTCGATACTGCCACCGCGTTTGAAATTGCGTTTGTAAACACCGGAAACAACCTTGAAGGTTTCGGTGCGGCCCGAGCCGATCAGGCCGAAAACCCCGGTTATCTGACCTTTAAATACGGAAAAAGAGGTGTTGCGCACGATCGTTCCCATTGAAATGTCATGCACGGCCAAAATCCGTTTCCCGGCCTTGCGGGTTTCACGTTCCTTATGCTCGCCATAGATTTTTTCGGTCAGGGTGCGTCCGACCATAGCAGCGATAATCCGGTCACGGTCGTAATCCTTGGTGTCGCCAGTTTCCACCAGCTCGCCATCCCGCAGAATGGTTATCCGGTCTGAAATTTCCAACGCTTCTTCCAGCGCATGTGAAATGAAAATAATGGAAACACCGCTTTCTTTCAGCCTTCGCAACAGGGCAAAGAAATGTCGCTTTTCCTCGGGTGTCAGGGTGGCTGTCGGTTCGTCAAAGATTATGACTTCGGCGTTGTGATGCACCGCGCGGGCGATTTCAATCATCTGCTGGCTGGCGGCACCAAGGGTGGCCACCAGTGCCCGCGGGTCAACCTGAAAATTCAGCGATTGCAGGAACTGCTGGGCGGAAATGTAGATACCGCGCAGCCGGTTCAGAAAATTCTCGGACCCCAGATACAGGTTTTGCGCAACTGTCATCGACGGCACAAGGCTGGTTTCCTGAAAAACCATCGCAATACCGGCGTGCAGGGCTTCGTTCGGTGTGGCAAAGCTGGTGGGCTTGCCTTTGTAGAGCATCTGGCCATCGGTTGCCTCGACAACACCGGCCATAATCTTGGTCAGGGTGGATTTCCCGGCCCCGTTTTCCCCTAGCAGGGCATGGATTTCACCCTTGCGCAGGTCAAAATCCACATTCCTGATCGCCGGCACCTTGCGATAGAACTTCGAGACGTTTTCCATCTTGATAATCGGTTCCATGGCCCCTGCCCCCCTATGTCACGTTCAGCTTCAGGATGGCATTGCCACCCTTGGAAGCGACGATAATCCGGTTCTCATACTCGATCGCGGCGCATGTGCCGTGGCGTTTGCCATTGGCACGGCTATGAAAGCTGTCGACCGGATGCATATCGGCATTCAACCGGACCACCATGCCCCAGGACCGGCTGGGCGACCAGGGTTTGTGAACCCCCATGATCTTCATCCCACCGATTTGCAGCGGTTCCATAAAACTAGCCCCTGTGGCCAATGCCGGCGCAATCCAGAACCGGCGCGGCACCTGTGCCATCATGTCGGTGCGATAATGTTTTTCCAGCAGGACCAGTTCGATCAGCCGGTTGCGCGGGGCAAAGACAGACATCAACGCGCCACCATCCGCGCGCGGGGACAGGCGGGCCGGATACCCCGGAATATGGGTGATTACCGGAGTAATTTTGCCGCTGGCCCCGTCCAGCCGGATTAGCCGGTGCCGCCAGCTTTCACTGACCACCACATTGCCTTTATCATCGGGCAGCAGACCATAGGGATAGGCCAGCTCCCCTGCAACTCTTACGAATTTCCCCGCTTCCTGCTTCCAGACAGAACCCGAAGCATTTTTCTGCATCAGATCGACCACCCAATCCGAGGCCAGATTCGTGGCCGATCCATTGGCCAGCCACAGGGTGCCATCCGGCCCAAAGGCAAGCGCCGTGATGCAGATCAGTTCGTCAGGTTTTTCGCAGGGGTTATCCCCGATCATCAGCGCGCCATCATCCAGTGCCACAGCCAGTTCCCCCGACGGGGAAACCGCAACTGCGGTGACGGGTGCTGCGTATTCGGCAAGCGTTTCCGGTGTGCCTTTCCCGTCAAATGTGCAAAGCTGATTGCCACTGCTGGCAATCACCCTGCCATCCAGAATGGCCAGATTGTCGGCCTGCGCCAGATCACTGAACAACGGGGCGTCATCCAGAGCAGTATTGGCGCGATAGGCCCCATCAAGCGGCGGGATGGTGATGGTCTTGCCGCGGAAAATATCCAGTATCGGATCAAGGAACATTACTTTCCCCCCCAGTAATCAACCGGTGCGGTCCAGGTTTTGTCCGCCCCTTCAATATCGAACACCCCGATCCGGTTGTTCAGGATGCCTCCGATAAACAATTGCCCTTTGTGTTCGCGCATCGATGTCACCGAAGGATGTGACGTGCCTCCAATGTCGCCCAGCGTCATCAGGATTTTGCCGCTGTCATCAAACTTGATCACCCCGCCATTGTTGACATTGGCAAACAACCATTCGTCCTGCGGCAGCCGGCGGGTCATGCGTTTGCGAAAATCGGGGTGGCGCAGGGACAGATCGAAACTGGGCGTGCGCATGCCCAGCCAGGCCATCCAGTAAGTGCCATCCGAGGCGCGGTTGATATTGTCGGGATAGCCGGGCAGATCGTCGATCAGGATCTCGGCTTTGCCTTTCTTGGGACCTTCCAGCCAATAGCGATGGATACGGCAGGTCCATGTTTCGCAAAACAACAGCGATTTGTTGTCATGGGCGATGGTGACGGTTGTGTCTCGAAAGTGGTGGAAATTGATTTCAGGCACCTCCGAGCGGGTTGAGTTATGCGCCGGTCAGGCGGCTTGGTCAAGGGTTGCGTCGGCGACGGGCTGAGCGAGCGTTTCCCAGCCATCGACCTTTCGCATGACGATCTGCCCCGAGGCCATCAGAGCCCAAAGCAGCATCGGCACGGTCTCGGCGCATGGCAGCACGGTCTGGGTCTTGATGCGGCGGCGGAATTCCTCGTTCAGGCGTTCGATCGCATTTGTCGTTCTGGCCGATTTCCACTGGCCTTGTGGCAGACGCGTGAAGGTGAAAAGCTTATCTCCTGCTTCTTCCAAGCTGTCAGCGACGGCCTTGCATTTCAGCCGCCATTTTCGCAGAAATGCCTTGCGGCGGGTGGCGATTTCCTCGGGTGTTTTGGCGTAGATCATGTCGCGGTAATCTTCTGTCAACTCATCATGCATACGCTTGGGTGCCTTGGCCAGAAGGTTGCGGTGCTTGTGCACCGTGCACCTCTGGATCGGCAGATCTTCACCCCAGAGGGCAATGAGAGCGACCTCAAGTCCCGGTGCCCCGTCCACGATGACAAATTCGGGCCGTTTCAACCCGCGCGCATCCAGATCGTTGATGAACTGACGCCAGGCGGAGGTGCTTTCGCCGCCCATGTTCATCAGTGATAACAAGACCTTCTGCCCATCCCGGCGCACGCCAATCGCGGCCAGAACCGAGATATTGGTGGCCTTCCTGTCAATCCGCGTTTTGATCACGGTGCCGTCCAGGATCAGCCGCACGATGTCTTCATCCGCAAGGCTGCGGGCGCACCACGCCTGCCAGTCCACCTTCACCTTGCGCCAGGCGCGGCTCACCACATCCTTGCTGACCGCCCCCTGAAACAGGCCGAACAGGGCGCGTTTTACCCGCCGTGTGTTGGTGCCCGAAAGGTAGACAGCAGCGATCAGCGCCTCGGCCTTCTTCGTCAGCCGCTGGTAGCGGGGCAATGCCTTCGAGCGCCATTCTCTGGCCTTGCCGGCCTCGCCTGTGATCCGCGCACGCGGCACGCGCACCGTTTCGGTTCCAAATGTTCCGACCAGTTGCCGCTCGCGATGCCCGTGGCGGTATCCGGCCTTTGCCCCGCCGCTGCGGCCATACCGGCAACGGCCCAGAAACTGCTCCAGCTCCTCTTCGAAAACCGCCTCGATCGTCGCGCGGATGTTCTGGCGCAGCCGGTCTTCAATCGGGTCATAGCCTGCTTCATTGGCCAGTAGCGCGGATGTCGATGTTGCTGTATTCTTTGTCATGGCGTGATCTCCTTGGCGGTTCCAGCCGCCGGTTGGGTGGCTTCGATGCACCCGGAGATTACGCCGTCCTCGAATTTCCACCAAACTCGCGACACTACCATGGTGACGCCATTGGTGTAATGATAGCCATCCAGCAGCGTTTTGGTGCTGCCGTCTTCGGGATTGTAAACCAGCAACCGGCCGGTGCCGCGGTTTTCAATCGAATCCAGCGTCCAGTCATGCGCGTCATAGCGTTTGGTTGAATCGGTGAAATAGATCTTGCCATCTGGCGCAATATCCAGATCATTCGGATCCCGCAACACCGCATCATCGACAATCGAGGTCAGCGACCGGCGGGTTTCAGCGGTCAGGCGGGTGACCTTGCGATCCGGTGAAATCGAATAAAGGCCCATCGCCCCGACACAGCTGATCAGGTTTTCGTCCTTGTCAAACGCCAGCCCCAGTGGAAAGCCCCCGACATGGGCAAAGACTTCCCATTCGGTGTAATTGGGCGCGAAAAAGCGCACCACCTCGCCGTGACGGGTGCCACAATAGAGGTTGTCGTTGCGGTCCAGTATAACATCTTCAGGGCCTTCTACCTCGCCCAGCCCGATCGAGCGCGCCTGCGACAGTTTGCTGTTTAGTTCGTATTTGGTGCCTGAACCGGCCTCGGCGGATGGGGCATCGACCATTTTAAGGGAACCTCTAAAAATCCCCCAAAATCCGGCCTGACGGGGTAGAATCGTCATCAGGATGAAAATGATTCGACCGACGGGGTTTTGTCATGGGTCAGATGGGATTTTTTGATCTTTCCAGCCGATACGCGGGACTGGACAAATCTGGTGATCCGCTGGTGTTGCTCAACGACATGGTGCCGTTCGAGGATTACCGGGACGAGCTGAAGGCCATATGGCGCACGCCGCCCGAACAGCGCAAATCCAACGCTGGCCGCCCGCCTTGGGATGAGGTGCTGATATTCAAGACGATGGTTTTGCAGCAGCTCTACAACCTCTCTGACGATCAGATCGAGTATCAGATCCGCGACCGCCTGTCGTTCATGCGGTTTCTCGGCCTTGGCATTGAAGACAGCGTACCTGACGCCAAGACCATCTGGGCCTACCGTGAAAGGCTGGCCGGGGCCGGGAAGATGAAGGAGCTGTTTGACAAGTTCGATGCCTTTCTGCGCGAAAAGGGCTATCTGGCGATGGGCGGGCAGATTGTTGATGCGAGCATCGTTCCGGCGCCGCGCCAGCACAACAAAAGGGACGAGAACGAGAAAATCAAGGCGGGCGAAACGCCTGAAGAGTGGGAGGAAAAACCCCACAAGAAGCGCCAGAAGGACGTGGATGCGCGCTGGACGAAGAAGCACGGCAAGAGCTATTACGGCTACAAGAACCACATCAATGTCGACCGGCGGCACAAATTCATCCGCGCTTATGATGTCACCGATGCCGCCGTGCATGACAGCCAGGCGCTTGCCGGTCTGATTGATGCGAGCAACACCTCATCGGACCTGTGGGCCGACAGCGCCTATCGCTCGCAAAAGATCGAAAGCGAGCTGGAAGAGCGGGGGCTTCACAGCCATATCCATCACAAGGGCAGGCGCGGCAAGCCGCTTGGCGAGCGCCAGCAAAAGGCCAACCGGAGGCGCTCGAAAGTGCGGGTCCGGGTCGAGCATGTATTCGCTTTTCAGGAGCGCTCCATGGGCGGCAAGCTGATCCGCTCCATCGGCCTGAAGCGGGCGCGATTTCGCATCGGGATGATGAACCTGGTCTACAACATGAAGCGCTTCGTCCAGTTCGAATGCGGCCTGGCGGCGCCGGGATAAGGGTTCATGGGGTGAGGTGTGCCTGAAATACCCAAAACCGGCTTGAAACCGGTGAAAATGGGTTTATGATCCGAAGCAATCAGGCGGGACAGGCGAAAAACCGTCCACCCCGCCGCGAAGAAGGCGAAAACGGGAATTTACAGAGGTTCCCTTAAGGTAAACCGGCGCCACATACATTTCATTCAGCACCTTGTGGCAGTTCTTTAGCCAGCGGATGTCGATGGTTACGGCAGCAGCCAGCAGGATGCCCAGCACCATCTGGTTCGTGCCGGTGCCATAGCCAAGCCGGATCAGACCATTGGTCATGACCAGCACAATAATCGCCCCCATCAGGCCTTTGACAATCGAACCGCGCCCGCCCCCCAATGAATTGCCGCCAACCACGGCCGCCGTCAGCGCCAGAATTTCCAGCCCGTGCCCGGTGCCGATCCCGGCCCCACTAGGGTCGAGACTCAATCAAGTCCACCACAGGATAAAGGCAGCGATAGCGACGGCTGACAGGAAGTTTTGAGCCAGTTTGTCATAGCGGGTGGCAATGCGGCGGAAATCCTTGAGGCGGCAGAAGGCGCGTTCGATCAGGTTGCGAGCGCGATAAGCCTGCACATCATGGGGGATGGGGCGTTTTCGGGATCGGGTGGAGGGGATGACGGCCTCTGTTCCGGCCCGCGCAAGAGTTGCGCGCAGGCTGTTTGCATCATAGCCCCGGTCGCCGAGCAGGCGGCGTGGTGCGGGCATGGTTGCCAGCAGAGCAGGGGCAGCCGAGATGTCGGCAATGTTTCCGGGGGTCAGACTGAACGCGGCAATGCGCCCGTAACCATCTGTCAACGCGTGTATTTTCGTCGTGGGCCCGCCACGCGAGCGCCCGATGCAGTGAATCTTCGCCCCCCTTTTCCGCCATGCGCCGAGCGATGCGCCCGAACGGCAGTGGAATCGATACTCAGTTCGTGTGGGATTTCCGCCTGTCCGACCAACTCCGCGAAAATCTTCTGCCACAGTCCACGCCGGCTCCAGCTCCTCTTCGAAAACCGCCTCGATCGTCGCGCGGATGTTCTGGCGCAGCCGGTCTTCAATCGGGTCATAGCCTGCTTCATTGGCCAGTAGCGCGGATGTCGATGTTGCTGTATTCTTTGTCATGGCGTGATCTCCTTGGCGGTTCCAGCCGCCGGTTGGGTGGCTTCGATGCACCCGGAGATTACGCCGTCCTCGAATTTCCACCAAACTCGCGACACTACCGGAGGGCTTGGAGATTTATACTGTGGAGATGTATTTGAAGGTGCGCCGTGCCCATTTTCATGATGGGCTGAGCGGTAGGGCGATAGCGCGGGATTTCGGGATCAGTCGGGATAGTGTGGCCAAGATGCTGGCCTATTCGGAACCTCCCGGATATCGCCGGAATGCCCCGGTCAAGCGGCCCAAGCTGGATGGTTTTACGCACCAGATTGATATCTGGCTGGGGGAGGACAAGGGGCGACCGCGCAAGCAGCGCCATACGGCCAAGCGGATATTTGACCGGCTGCGGGGCGAATGCGGGTTCACAGGCGGCTATACGATTGTGAAGGATTATGTCCGCAGCAAGAAGCGTGGAAGCAAAGAGATGTTTGTGCCGCTGTCCCATCCGGCAGGCCATGCGCAGGCTGACTTTGGCGAAGCGCTGGTTGTGATCGGTGGCATTGAGCAAAAGGCTTATTTCTTTGCCTTTGACCTACCGCATAGCGATGCCTGCTATATCAGGGCCTATCCGGCGGCCAATACCGAGGCCTGGTTGGACGGGCATGTTCATGCATTCGCATTCTTCGGGGCGGTTCCGCAGTCCATTCTTTATGACAATGACAGATGCCTTGTCGCCAAAATCATGCCAGACGGGGTTCGCAAACGCACCCGGCGGTGTCTGACGTCAGCACTCGTGGGACAGATTTAAGGTTTAGCTAACGGAGGATTTCTGGTTCATCGTAACCGTCAAGGAGTGAAGATGAACAAGAAATCCGGAACGAGTAAAGCAGCGGCAGATAAGCTGGTAAAGAATATCCGCCGCAAAACCAGACAAACCTATTCTGCCGAGGAGAAGATCCGCATTGTCTTAGCGGGCCTTCGAGGAGAGGAAAGCATATCCGCGCTGTGCCGTCGTGAGGGCATTGCGGAAAGCCTGTATTATAGCTGGTCCAAAGAATTCCTCGAAGCAGGCAAGCGGCGACTTTCTGGCGACACTGCTCGTCAGGCGACATCACCAGAAGTCAAAGAGTTGCGTTCGGAATCTATGGCCCTGAAAGAATGCGTAGCCGATCTGACCATTGGTAGTGTCGCGAGTTTGGTGGAAATTCGAGGACGGCGTAATCTCCGGGTGCATCGAAGCCACCCAACCGGCGGCTGGAACCGCCAAGGAGATCACGCCATGACAAAGAATACAGCAACATCGACATCCGCGCTACTGGCCAATGAAGCAGGCTATGACCCGATTGAAGACCGGCTGCGCCAGAACATCCGCGCGACGATCGAGGCGGTTTTCGAAGAGGAGCTGGAGCAGTTTCTGGGCCGTTGCCGGTATGGCCGCAGCGGCGGGGCAAAGGCCGGATACCGCCACGGGCATCGCGAGCGGCAACTGGTCGGAACATTTGGAACCGAAACGGTGCGCGTGCCGCGTGCGCGGATCACAGGCGAGGCCGGCAAGGCCAGAGAATGGCGCTCGAAGGCATTGCCCCGCTACCAGCGGCTGACGAAGAAGGCCGAGGCGCTGATCGCTGCTGTCTACCTTTCGGGCACCAACACACGGCGGGTAAAACGCGCCCTGTTCGGCCTGTTTCAGGGGGCGGTCAGCAAGGATGTGGTGAGCCGCGCCTGGCGCAAGGTGAAGGTGGACTGGCAGGCGTGGTGCGCCCGCAGCCTTGCGGATGAAGACATCGTGCGGCTGATCCTGGACGGCACCGTGATCAAAACGCGGATTGACAGGAAAGCCACCAATATCTCGGTTCTGGCCGCGATTGGCGTGCGCCGGGATGGGCAGAAGGTCTTGTTATCACTGATGAACATGGGCGGCGAAAGCACCTCCGCCTGGCGTCAGTTCATCAACGATCTGGATGCGCGCGGGTTGAAACGGCCCGAATTTGTCATCGTGGACGGGGCACCGGGACTTGAGGTCGCTCTCATTGCCCTCTGGGGTGAAGATCTGCCGATCCAGAGGTGCACGGTGCACAAGCACCGCAACCTTCTGGCCAAGGCACCCAAGCGTATGCATGATGAGTTGACAGAAGATTACCGCGACATGATCTACGCCAAAACACCCGAGGAAATCGCCACCCGCCGCAAGGCATTTCTGCGAAAATGGCGGCTGAAATGCAAGGCCGTCGCTGACAGCTTGGAAGAAGCAGGAGATAAGCTTTTCACCTTCACGCGTCTGCCACAAGGCCAGTGGAAATCGGCCAGAACGACAAATGCGATCGAACGCCTGAACGAGGAATTCCGCCGCCGCATCAAGACCCAGACCGTGCTGCCATGCGCCGAGACCGTGCCGATGCTGCTTTGGGCTCTGATGGCCTCGGGGCAGATCGTCATGCGAAAGGTCGATGGCTGGGAAACGCTCGCTCAGCCCGTCGCCGACGCAACCCTTGACCAAGCCGCCTGACCGGCGCATAACTCAACCCGCTCGGAGGTGCCTGAAATCAATTTCCACCACTTTCGAGACACAACCCTTGGCTGCCGACGAATATTCAGATACGCGAATTTTCGCCCCACTACGTCCATTTCTGTTTTCCCTGACCGCATGAGGGGGTCAGTATGATAGTGCGGCAACTGGTCGGGCATGGAATTTACGGAAACCCCTTGTTTTATTCCACTGATAGATCATGAATTTGGCAGCCGCCTCCCAGTCTTTCTCTCGCCAGATCAACGACATGTTCATGATGCGTAAAATACAGGGCCTGCCCGCTCTGAGAGATTTCCCCGAGCAAATCCAGTGCCGCCGACGTCCGCGTGTTGTCGAATGTCTCCAGGATGTCATCGGCTATGAACGGGAGGATCGTGCCATCGGCGACGAACTGACCATATCCCGCAAGTCGCAATGCCAAATATAGCTGAAAGCGCGTGCCCTTGGACATTTTGGCGGCAGAAATTGAACGGTTATCCTCATCCCGCACGGCGAGCAGGACTTCGTTTTGCCCGTCGGGTTGTGTCGCCAGCTTGGTATATCGTCCGGCGGTCAGTCTGGTGAAAGCCTTTTCCGTGGCGGCCAGCATACCGCTGCGATGGGTGTCACGATAGCGCGACAGTGCCTGCTCGGCCAATAGAACGCCCAGTCGCAAACGCAGACTCTTCCTGGCTTGTTCGGCCATGTCCAGCAAGAGAACCTGCCGCTTTTCCTGCAATCTGGCGACAGCATCATCGCCACCAACCGCAGCAAGCTCATCGCGGGCCGCGCGTAAATCTCCGATGGCACCTTCCAGCGTGTTCTCCGCCTCCACGAGGTCGGCTTCTACGGCCTGCAGGCTCGCAGTGGCTGTGGGAATGTCCGCACTTTCAAGGATTTCTAGTGCAGCGCCGAAATTATCCTGCCCCAAGCGAAGCACGATGCGGCCCTGCAAATCCGCAATCTCCTCGCGCAGCCCATCAGATTTTTCGGCATTTGAGACAGCATTTCGCAAATCTTCGGTGGTTTTGATCTCGGAGGATTCGGGAAATGCCGTTGCCATTTCCTCAACTGCTGCCGCAATACTATTGATTTCCTTTCTAACGCTGACCCGCATATCTTCTTGCTCCTGAATCTGTGATTTCAGGGTTTGCAAATCATGGCTGGCTTGTTCGGCTGATTTCATTCTGTTTATTAATTGTTGTGCCAGAACAAAGTCTTCGTCATGCAGGTCGCCACCCAGTCGCGTGTTCAGATCACGTAAAGCTTTGCCGAAGTCGCCGGCATCTTTTTTCATGGCCTTGATCCGGCCACTCAGTTTTTCGCGCTCCGACAGCCAAGGCCCGAGCTTGCGCAGGATTGGCAAGGCATCATGGAAACCCAACGGGTCGTCAATCTCAAGGGGAGAGGCATCAGCCTGGGCCTGCCATTCGGCTTCAGCCTTCGAAAGGCATCTTTCCAGCTCCTCGATTTTTTGCTTGCGCTTTTTAAGCTTGGCGCTGGCTTTTTGAATCGCGATTGCGCGCTCCTGAACACGTCCGGCATCCTCAAGGGTTTTGCGCGCCATACGGGTAAGGTCGGACAGGTCCCCCGCTTTCGGGTCAGCGTTCAGCGCCTTGCACAGAGCCGCCTCGGCCTGGGCGATATCCGCCTGCGCAAGCGCCTGAACTTCCTTCGCCTCCGCAAGGGCTGCGGTGGCCTTGTGGGCACCTGCAAGTGATTTCAGCCAAGGCTGCAGATCGTTGGGATCAAAATCCTCGGGCAGGGAAAGCTCTTTGAGAATACCGGCAAACGCGCCTTGTTCAGCCTCCAGCGCTTGTGTCAGCGTCTCGACTTGTGCATTCCAATGGGCCTTTTGTGCCTTCAGGTCAGCCGCATTCATTTGCAGTTCCCGCAATTGGGCCACCCGATCGGCTGCCTCCAACTGCGCGTCCTGTATGGTGTCCACCCGCACCATTTCTTCATGAAACCTGTCCGCTGTTTCACGGGTAAGAGTCTGGGCGTGCTCGTTCCAGACAGAATCGCGATGGACCCGTGCCTCTTGCTTGTCCTCATCCGAAAACAGGCTGGCATCGGTTTTCATGGTGTCGATTCGGGCTGTGATACTGGCCAGCTCGCGCGCCGCCTTGTCAAAATCCTGTCGTGCTGCCTTGTGCGCATCCTTCAGCTCATTGTGGCCATCAGCGATCCGCCGCGCCTGATCTTCTGTCACCGGAGCCACCGGTAATTGGTCAGCGTCGCCGTGCCACGGCACCAGACCTGCCAGCGCGTCCCTGACAGTATTCTTTTCACGGTCTGTGGCTACATTGGCTTCGCGCAGCTGGCTGACCAAGGCTTCAGGTTCAAGGCGATCCAAGAGGGCGCGAAGATCATCAACCGATGGAATGGCCTCAATTATTTCGGCTTCATCTTCGGAGATTTCGTCTAGCTCTGCCTTCGCGCCACGCTCTTCATCACGCGCTGCGTCGAGCAAATTCCGTGCCGTTTTCACTTCGTTTGCCAAGCGCTCAAACCTGCCTAGAACTGGCTCGGCAAGGATTTCCGGTTCAGCCTCGGTCAGGCCTAAATCTTTCATGGCCTGTTCAATATCCGCGTTCAGCTCTGTCAGTTCTTGCTCCCGTTTCGGTACGTCATCGCGTGCCGTCAGCGCCCGGGAGCGCGGCGCATCCATCAGCTGTTCAATCTCCTGCCTGACGGCAAGGATATCGGGATCCGGCTTGATCTCTTCCTGTTTTTCACGGAGTTTTTCCAGCGTTTCCAGCGCCGTAGTTTGCGTGGATGTAGCCGCAACCTCGCGTTCACGCAAGCCGCGGGCCTGCTCGGGCCAAGCCTCTTGAAAAACGGTATGATCTTTCACCAATTCCAGATCGGAGTGCAGCCCATTGCGTTTGGCCAACAGAGGCAAGCATTCGATAACAGCATCAACCTGGGCTTTGTCACCCATCAGATCATCGCGTTTTTTCCGCGCCGCCTTTTCATTCGTTTCGGCTTTTGCCAGCGCCGTGCGCAAGGTACGAAAGCGGTTGGCATTCAGGTCAAGATCACGGATTTGTCCGTCCAGAGTTTTCAGCTTGCGGCGCGCCTCGGCCAAAAAACTTTTACGCGCAGATTTCTTGTGAAAATTCTCCGCCGCCTCGCGCGCCTTGTCCAGCACGCCGCTCAGGTCAGAAAGCCCGGCAGCTGCGGAAAACAGAAGCTGGCCAAGGTCGCCATGGCTGGCAAGAATATCATCGCCACCTTTTTCGATCGTCTCGTCATCAAGCGAGAACATCGCCCGGTACTGCTCTCGGTTCATGCCATCAAGGGCGCGGGCCAAAATGGCCGGATTAACC
Organism: Profundibacter sp.; assembly: GCF_965277155.1. Classification (GTDB taxonomy): domain Bacteria; phylum Pseudomonadota; class Alphaproteobacteria; order Rhodobacterales; family Rhodobacteraceae; genus Profundibacter. The sequence goes on along the minus strand of NZ_CBDIBV010000013.1, from coordinate 805,630 downwards.
GGGTTGCCGCTGGCATCAAGCAGATTGTTTTGCTGTTTTTTGATACGGACAAGCTCATGTTCCGCCCCGTCGATTTCCAAACAGGCCCCGATGCGCATGTTGTCATAATCATGCAGGAAATTGTATTGGCTGCGCGCGTGGATACCAAAAAGCAGATCGAGATAGGCTTCGAATGCCGTTGTCTTGCCCGATTCATTTGGGCCAAAAATGATGTGCAAGTCGGGTTTTTCTGACTCAGATGCCCCGAAATCCAGCGAAATTTCAGTGAAATGGCCAAAGCGGGTGAGATCAAGACGGCGAAGGCGCATTATCTGTCCCCCTCGGTTTCTTCACCCATCATCATGGCCACGACGTCCTCGCAACCTTCAGTAAGAAATGTGGTGACGCTTGCCGCCAACGCATCCCTGTCCGCACCAAAACCGGGTCTGATTTCCGGTGGCAGTTCTCCCACCAGCCACTCGGCCATTTCCACTGCGCGAGCGGTGACGCTCTCTTCCTGCATCAGCGTTTGCATGAGGGCCTGGAGTTCAAACCGCGGGTCCTCGCGGGCCTCAGAAGCTTCCGGCTGACGTAAATGACATTCGACCTTTTCAATCCAGACGGTTCCGATGAACTGGGCCGCTTCCCTGATCTGCTCGCTCAGCAGGTCCATATCCCGGCGAACCCGCCAGGCAAGCGGCGTCTGCCCTGTCAGATCAACCCGCAGGATGCTATTTCCCGCAGCCTGGGAAACCGCCTCTGTTATCGCGGCGGTGATCTGCGCAAGCATGTCGCGCCATTCCTCCACACCATCCAGCGCGCAGGACACCCGGTTGAATTCAACCTGCGATGTGCGCCTTTCCTCCAGCGTGACATTGTTGGAACCGGGGCCATCCGACACGCTGACCATCGTGACCGTTTTTGTACCGGCCTCACCGATATCGCGCCCCTGCGGCATGCCGGGCATTACGATATGGGGCGCCTCGGAATGGACCTGCCGTTTGTGGATGTGCCCCAGAGCCCAGTAATCATAGCCATGGTTCTTGAGGTCCGAGACGGAACAGGGCGCGTATGTGTCGTGCCCCTCGGACCCCGCAAGGCTCGTGTGAAGCAAGCCGATATTGAAGCATCCCGCCACAGGCGCAGGATATTTGGGCAGCAGGCTTTCCGGTGCCTGCGGCTTGGCAAAGCTGACCCCGTGAACGGCGACGCCGTATTCTTCAAGCTGTTTCGTCCCGCCATGCCCGGAAAACACATGGACGTTCGGGGGCAGATCCAGTTCCTTTGTGATGACACTCGCAGCGTCATGATTGCCGCGAATAATGAAGACGGGGATTTCAGCAGCATTCAGGCGCTCCAACTGGGCCGTCAGGAAGGCTGCTGTTTTCATGGAGTGAAGGTCGCGGTCATATAGATCACCCGCGATGAGCAACGCGTGGACATCTTCTTCCAGGCAAAGGGTCACGATCTGCTCAAGTGCTCCGCGTGTTGCGGACCCCACAAGGTCGGAAAGGACCTCATCCTTGAGCGCAAGACTATGTAAAGGAGCGTCGAGATGAAGGTCCGCTGTATGAATAAAGCGAAACATCCGAGCAGTTTAGGCGACAACCATGGGTTTCGCCAGATAGTTTCGGAAATTCTCAACCTTTCGCCCTGCCACGTCCATTTCTGTTTTCGCTGATCGCGTGAGAGGATTTGACACGGCTGCAACCTGTCGGATGCGAAACTCTCGAAAAACCCATGTTTTATTGGGCTTTCGTCGAGCGAACCAAATCGCCGCGAGGTTCGGTCGAATAGAGAGAAACGGGGGATAGAGAGCGTAATAAGGTGACCGGGCATTCTCGCAAGTTCGGTCGCCAGACCTAAACCCCTTTGAAACATAAAGAAAATCACCCCTGCATCAGGGCATTTCCGCGTTTCAATGAAGGCAAGTGGCGGAGACGAAGGGATTCGAACCCTCGAGACGATTCCTCGCCTACTCCCTTAGCAGGGGAGCGCCTTCGACCACTCGGCCACGTCTCCGTCGACGGGTTTAGCGGGGCTTAACGGTGGGGACAAGTGCAATATGACGCCTTGAATATCTTTTTGGCTTTGCGTCGGGGAAGGCTGAGGTGAAGCAAACCGGCATGCGCCTGCATTTCAAACTGCATGTAGTTTGTCTGGCTTGGTGTGAAAAGCCGATGGTGCACTCGACGAGATATTCTTCGAACGCCGGGTGCTCTCGTCGTTTCTTTGAAACGACTGCCGTCCAGTGTATTTTTCAAAATCCCGTTGGTCCTTCTGTTCCAGAAGAACCTGTGGTGCGGTTGAGAAGACTCGAACTTCCACGGGTGTTACCCCACAGCGACCTCAACGCTGCGCGTCTACCATTCCGCCACAACCGCATGTGATCTGGTAAGATGTGCGGCATATACCGAAACGCCGGTGGGTTGTGAAGAGCAAAAGCGCCCCATAGCCCCTTTGACAATCCAACCGGCCGATGCCACAGACGGACATCGCATTATGATGGGCAAGCCAATGGTTGAATGGATCATCTCCTCCGATCTGACGGATTATGATTTCGCGGTTTCCGAAATGGAAAAGCGGGCAGAGGCAATTGCTGCCGGCAACGCTGACGAGGCAATCTGGCTGGTCGAGCACCCGCCCCTTTATACCGCAGGCACCAGCGCCAAACCGGCCGACCTGACCGATCCTGACCGATTCCCTGTCTATACTTCCAAACGTGGCGGGCAATATACCTATCACGGCCCCGGCCAGCGGGTCGCCTATGCGATGCTGGATGTTGGCAAAAGGGGGCGCGATGTTCGCAAGTTCGTGCAGCAACTCGAGGATTGGGTAATCTGCACGCTGGAGCAGTTCAACGTCAAAGGCGAACGCCGCGACAGGCGTGTCGGGGTCTGGGTGGTGCGTGATGACAAGCCGCTGAATGCTGACGGCTCACAAGCCGAGGATAAAATCGCCGCCATCGGGGTTCGTTTGCGCAAATGGGTCAGCTTTCACGGGATTTCAATTAATGTGGAACCCGATCTGGAGCATTACAGCGGCATTGTGCCCTGCGGGATTACGCAATATGGCGTGACCAGTCTGGTCGATCTGGGGCGGCCGGTGGACATGACCGATGTAGATGTTGCATTAAAACACTGTTTTACTAAGGTATTCAGTGACTAATAAGTCAAATCCCGCCCAATTCAGGGATCGCCTTTCAATTCCCGTCACAGACCTTATATTCCGCAGGGGACGCGAATCTTTCTGAACGAGGTAACTATGAAACGTACACTTGCCATTCTAGCAGTTCTTGCTGCGGCATCACCTGCATTTGCCGAGGGCGATGTTGCCGCCGGTGAAAAGCTTTTCAAGAAATGTAAAGCCTGCCATATGATCGTCAACGGCGATGATGTGATCTTCAAAGGCGGCAAAACCGGCCCGAACCTTTATGGTGTCATTGGTCGTGCTGCTGGCTCGCAAGAGGACTTTACCAAATACAGCGCAGGCCTGACAGCTTTGGGCGAAGGCGGTCTGGTTTGGGACGAAGCAACATTGGCCGAATGGGTCACCAACCCCAAAGATTTCCTGAAAGCTCATGACCAGCCCTCCAAAACAGGCATGTCTTTCAAGCTGAAGCACGGCGGCGAAGATGTAGCGGCCTATCTGGCCAGCGTCGGTCCGGCACCGGAAGCCTCTAACTAAGAGCAATTGCAACACGCATCACACTTTATGCAAATCAAATTGAAGCCGCGATAAGGTGTTTCCTTTTCGCGGCTTTTTCTATGCGGATGATCCAGTGTTGGGCCAAAATGTCGCGCCTTACCCCTTCCTGCTGCAAACCCCTGTAACGTTTTATTGATCTGGATCAATTTTCCCCCTACAAAGGCGTAAGGAACGCGACGTGGAAAGGCAACTTTTCACGAATTATAAATATAAGAACAGGGAGTACGTTCATGGCGGACGCAGCTATCCACGGCCATGATGAACATGCCAAAAAGGGTTTCTTTACCCGTTGGTTCATGTCCACAAACCACAAAGACATCGGAATTCTTTACCTTTTTACCGCAGGAGCCGTCGGATTTATCTCGGTTCTGTTCACGGTTTACATGCGGCTCGAGCTTATGGAACCGGGCGTGCAATACATGTGCCTTGAGGGCGCGCGCTTTATTGCGGATGCGACTCGGGAATGCACTCCGAACGGGCATCTCTGGAATGTAATGATCACCTACCACGGTGTATTGATGATGTTCTTTGTTGTCATTCCGGCGTTGTTTGGCGGTTTTGGCAACTATTTCATGCCACTACATATCGGCGCACCTGATATGGCGTTTCCACGGATGAACAACCTATCGTTCTGGATGTATGTGGCAGGGGTAACACTGGGGGTCGCCTCGATGCTTGCGCCGGGGGGCAATGGGCAATCCGGCTCTGGTGTTGGCTGGGTCCTGTATCCGCCGCTATCCACTTCGGAAACAGGTATCTCGATGGATCTGGCGATCTTTGCGGTTCACCTGTCCGGCGCCTCATCTATCCTTGGCGCGATCAACATGATCACTACCTTCCTGAACATGCGTACACCAGGGATGACCCTGCACAAGGTGCCGCTGTTTGCCTGGTCGATCTTTATCACCGCATGGCTGATTTTGCTGTCGCTACCGGTTCTGGCGGGTGGCATCACCATGCTGCTGACCGACCGAAATTTCGGCACAACCTTCTTTGATCCTGCCGGCGGGGGTGATCCGATCCTTTACCAGCATATCCTGTGGTTCTTTGGTCATCCCGAAGTCTACATGATCATCCTGCCCGGTTTTGGCATCATCAGCCACGTTATCGCGACCTTCTCGCGCAAACCGATCTTTGGCTATCTACCGATGGTTTACGCGCTGGTGGCAATCGGGGTTCTGGGCTTTGTCGTCTGGGCGCACCACATGTACACCGTCGGGATGAGCCTGTCACAGCAAAGCTATTTCATGATGGCTACGATGGTGATTGCGGTGCCCACGGGCATCAAGATCTTCAGCTGGATCGCGACGATGTGGAAAGGCTCGGTCAGTTTTGAAACTCCGATGCTGTTTGCCATCGGCTTTTTGTTCCTGTTCACCGTTGGTGGCGTTACGGGTGTTGTCCTTAGCCAACCGGGTCTGGACCGCGCCTATCATGATACCTACTATGTCGTGGCGCACTTCCATTATGTGATGTCTCTGGGGGCCGCATTCGCGATCTTTGCCGGCGTCTATTTCTGGATCGGCAAAATGTCAGGCCGCCAATATCCGGAATGGGCAGGCAAACTGCATTTCGCGATGTTCTTTATCGGTACGAACCTGACGTTCTTCCCGCAGCACTTTCTGGGTCGTCAGGGCATGCCGCGCCGCTATATCGACTACCCCGAGGCCTTTGCCTACTGGAACTATATTTCATCATGGGGGGCCTTCCTGTCTTTCGCCTCCTTCGTGTTCTTCATCGGCATCGTGTTCTACACGCTGCTGGCAGGCAAACGGGTGACCGAAAAGAACTACTGGAACGAATATGCCGATACGCTGGAGTGGACTTTGCCCACCCCGCCGCCGGAGCATACGTTCGAAATTCTTGCCAAGCAGGAAGAATGGGACAGAAGCCACAACCACTAAGGGGATGGCGCATTGCCTTACGAGTGGCAGATAAAACCTGATCAAGAGGCCTCGGAGCAATTCGGGGCCTCTTGCTTTGCCCATACTACAGGCAAACCCTATTGCCAGCTTACCCTCTGGCCATACCGGTCCTTGCCGCCACGCGGATTTGTCTGGTTCATCGGCCTTACTGTTGCCCTGTTATGTGTCCCGCTATTTGCCCTGCTGGGCACCCGCCACCTATGGATCATGTTGCCATTTCTGGCCGCGGCTGTTGCATCCATCTGGTATTTTCTGATGCGTAGCTACAAGGACGGGACGATCCTCGAGACCCTGACCATCTGGTCCGACCATATGGAACTGACCCGCCAGAACCCGCGCGGCAAGCCGCAACATTGGGCGGCCAACCCCTATTGGGTCAGCGTGCACATGCACCCGAAATCCGGCCCCGTAGACAGCTACCTGACCCTGCGCGGCGGGGACCGCGAGGTCGAGATTGGGGCGTTCTTGTCGGTGGACGAGCGTAAGGCACTGATCGGTGAATTGCAGCGCGTGTTGGCCAGATTGCCGAAATAAGCTATGATGCACGAATTCTGTTTCTTTACGAGGTTATTCAATGCGCATTCTATTATCAACATTTGCCATCGCCACCACACTTGCCCTATCCGTCCCTGCCGCACAAGCGTTCGAAATCGGATTTGACTGGAAAGGGTTAAAGCTGTGTACCAGCGGCAATCCGAACCGCGTCCTCAACCCGCGTTTTGTTCTGAAAGACGTCCCCGTCGGCACCCAATATATCCGCTTCAAACTGACCGATCGCGATGTGCCGGGATATAACCACGGTGGCGGGGTGGTGAAATACACCGGCCAGCAGGTGATCGAACCCGGTGCGTTCAAATACAAATCCCCCTGCCCGCCCAGCGGTCGACATACTTACGAGTGGCGCGCCACAGCCCAAACCCGCAAGAACGGCGGGAAGATCGAGGTGGCCAAAGCCAGACGTAAATATCCGGAATAGCCACTGCCTGTGCGGCTGAGGCCTGTTGCCAAACCAAGCGAAATCTGGGACGCTGATCGCCAACGGAACCGCATGTTAAAGGCGCCGCAAAATGTCCGATATTCTGACCATCACCCTGAACCCTACGGTTGACTTTTCGACCTCGGCCAAACGGGTTCGTCCGGATCACAAAGTACGATGCACTGCCGCAATGCGCGATCCCGGCGGTGGCGGGGTAAATGTGGCCCGTGCTATCCATATTCTGGGCGGCGACGCCTGCGCCTTTGCCGCCGTGGGCGGACATATGGGGCAGATATTGCTAAGCCTTCTGGGCCGCGAAGGGGTGCAGGTGCATCCCTTCGATATTCCCAGTGAAACCCGTCAAAGCATGGCGGTGACAGAACGGCGCACAGGCCAGCAATACCGTTTTGTGATGCCCGACCCGATCTGGGACGCGGCGCTGGTGAAAAATGCTCTGGCGGACATTCGCAAAACCATCCCGAAAGATGGATATGTGGTGTTAAGCGGTAGTAACCCGCCCGGCGTGCCTGATGACTTCCCTGCCATGCTTGAACGGCAAATTTACGGCACCGGCGCACGGTTGGTGGTGGACACATCCGGGCGGGCCTTGCGGCAAATGGTGTCCGGCCCGGCGAACCCGCCCTACCTGCTGCGTATGGACAAGGCCGAGACCGAGGAACTGGCAGGAGAACCGCTGCAAACCGTCAAGGCACTGGCCCAATTCGCCACCCATCTGGTCAAACGTGGGGTAGCGCAGGTGATCGTGATGGCGCTTGGGGCAAAGGGGTCTGTTCTGGCCACTGGCAATGAACGCTGGCATGCGGCAGCAGCCGATGTGCCGGTGCGCAGCAAGGTTGGCGCGGGCGACAGTTTTGTCGGGGCGCTGGTTCTGGCCCTATCGCGCGGAGAAGCCCCGTCGCAAGCCTTGCAAAAAGGGGCCGCCGCCGCAAGCGCCGCTGTGATGACCGATGCCACCCGCCTGTGCCCACGCGCCGAGGCCAATGCGCTGGTGGCCCAATGCCCGCTTGTGCAACTAGAGTAGCACAATCAGGCCACACCCTTTTTCTGGGTGATTGAATTTTGGAACCACTTCGGGCATATTGCCAAAAAACGAGCAAAAAGCGGGATGACATCCGGATGAACCGGAGCGCCCGCATAGGCAAGAGGCAAAGACAATGAAGACCATCGCATTCACGGCGCTGATCGCCGTTTCCATCTTATCCGCAACCGCCCCTGTGGCCCTTGCCGGTGGTAAAATCCACCGCGCCTGCATGAAATCCGAACGCCCCGGCGCGTCGCGTCAATTGTGCCGCTGCATTCAGGATGCCGCAGATCAGGTCCTGACCAATCGCGATCAGGCGCTGGCCGCCAAGTTCTTTAAAGACCCACAGTTGGCACAGGATGTGCGTCAGGCAGACAATGCCCGCAAAGAAGCCTTCTGGCGGCGGTATAAGGATTTCGGCGCCACGGCGCAGGCTTATTGCCAGTAAGGTTTTGGTGCGAATGGTGGGCGAACCTGTGGCTTTGCCACAGAACCGGCCCACCCTACAGGGTTGCGATCAGGCCAAGGCTGGCTTCTTCGATCAATGCCAATGGCCCCTCGAAATCCCGCGTATAATAGGGGTCCGGCACATGGTCGGCACCGGATTGCGGTGCGTAATCAGTGAACAGGCGCACAGGCGTCATATTACCGGCGGGGCGCAGGCTTTCTATATCCGCGATGTTTTCTGCATCCATGCCGATGATCAGGTCAAAACTGTCAAAATCACCCGAATGGAACTGCCGTGCGCGCAGGTCTGACAAATCATACCCCCGTTGCAATGCAGCGGCTTGCATCGGGCCATAGGGTGCTTTGCCGATATACCAGCCCCCGGTGCCAGCGCTGTCAATTTCCAGATCCAGCCCGGCCTTTTGGCTAAGCGTGCGAAACACCCCTTCAGCTGAAGGGGAGCGGCAAATATTCCCAAGGCAAACAAACAATATCCGCATGATCAAGCGCCCTCTACAAAAAATCCCCGCGTTCAACACATGAACGCGGGGCCGATACCTACCAAAGCACCAAACCTAGTCGTTGGTGCCGTTCGACATATCCATGTCGTGTTTCATCGTCATGCCACTTTCGGGCATACGTTTCAGGTCAACCGGAATTTCGACGGTCATATCGCCGGCATTTTCAAATGTCAGGGTGACCGAGACCATATCGCCTTGGTTCAAGGGCCGGGTCAGCCCCAAAAACATCAAATGATCCCCACCACGCTGCAATGCGTGCATACCATGAGCCGCAACAGGAAAGCCGCCTTCGACCTTGCGCATTTGCATCACACCATCGTCGGTTTTGATATGGGTGTGTGTTTCGATACGTTTCGCTACATCGGAAGTCGCGCCAACCAGTGTATCATCCTGATCGGTTTCATTCATGATCACCAGAAAGGCCGCGCCGGTTTTGGCATTGGGGCCAGAGGACCGAATATAGGCATCTTTGATCATGATGCCATCAGCAAAGGCCGGCATGGCAAGGATAATTGCCGTGGCCGATGCCAGAATTGTTTTTGTGAAAGACATACGCGTCCCCTTGGATATTATTCTGTTTAAAGTTGGCTAGAGTTCAAACATCCAGGGGTGGCCCACGCGCCGCAGGAGACGGGGCTTCCTGTGGCAAGATAACGGTATCTGAGGGCAACGCGAGGCGCCACACCATCACGCTAGGCAAAACCGGCACAATCGGGGTTGTGAACGTGGCTGCAAAGATCGAAACGCCATCAGGACAGAGATGGGTTTTCTTTATCGGCTGTCCATCGGGACCAATTGTAATGGTCGTTATGCCTACGCCGGTACAGATCACAATATCAGTGCCGATATCAGGGCTTTGCCCACGCGCCACGGCCATACTGATACTGGTGACCACCAGTGTCAGCGACAGGAATAGGGCGTTGATCAAACGTAGCATGGGTATAATGCTATGCCCGCCTGTTCCACGCCGCAAGCGTCAAATTGTAGCGGCTGCGCGGGTCATATCCTGTTCGGTGATATTGTATTGCGGGCCAAGCCGCGCACGGGCGCTGATCAGACGAGGATCATCGGGTTTCAGGCCTAATGTTGACAAAAACTGCATCCGCCCCTTTTGTTTCAACTCTTCATCGGGAATCGCCGTGCCCATGATCCGGTCAATCACCTCGCCACCCGGGTTGACGTGGAACCAGCGCTGGTAATTACGAAAATGGTGCATCCCGTGAAGGCGGGTGACATAGCGTTCCACCACCCATTTACGCACATTGGTATGAGCCGTCATGTGGAACCATTCGTAAAACAAAAACGCGGTGATGCCGCCGACAAAGGTGAATGTTGTAGCGCTGATCAGCGGGCTTTCAAACCCCAACAGCCGCAGCACAATATAGGCCAGCGTTACATGCAGCAGGGCCATCGGCACCGCAAACCACACCGGCACAAAGAACAGCGCCGGTTTGTTGGGGAAATCATGGTGGCCGTAATGCACCCGATACAGCACATCAAACCAGAACTGGCTGCGCGGGGCGGGCCAGTGGAACAGGTAACGATGCACCGAGTATTCATTTAGCATCTGGCCGATGATACCCAGCGGTGCCAGCCACAGCAGACGGGCATTTCCAGTGCCGATCACCAGCGCCCAGCCCAGCAGCCACAAGCCGAACATCACCTGCACCGAGGTGTGCGAGAACATCAATTTCAGGCGATCTGCATACATGTGCCAAATGGTGCGGGAAACGGGGGCGGATTGTAAAGGGGGGACGTGACGTTAGCCCTGTCCATTAGACCCAGTCAAAGAACCCTTCTCCGGCCCGTGCCCGCAGACGTTCGGCCACGGCGCGCCCCATTTCGGCAGCGTCTGAAATCGGGCTGCGGTCTTCGTCGGTCAGACACTCGGACCCGTCGGGGCGCAGGATTTCGCCGCGCAGGTAAATCGCATCCCCCTCAAGCACGGCCAGCCCGCCAATCGGGGTCTGGCATGATCCGTCCAGCGCCGCCAGAAACGCCCGTTCCGCTGCCAGCCGCTGGCCGGTTTCAACGTCATGGATCGCCGCCAGCATATCCGCCACGCGCATATCATCCGCACGCCGTTCAATACCGATGGCCCCTTGCGCCACGGCGGGCAGCATGTCGTCAACTTCGATCGGGGACTGGGCCACATCGTCATACCCCATCCGGTTCAGACCGGCCATCGCAAGGAAGGTCGCCTCGGCAACGCCATCGGCCAGCTTTTTCAAACGGGTCTGCACATTGCCGCGAAATTCGACGATGTTCAGATCAGGGCGTTTGTTCAGCAGTTGCGCCCGACGTCGCAGGCTCGAGGTGCCAACGGTTGCCCCTTGGGCCAAATCCGCCAGCCGCTTTAGCTTGGGCGAAACAAACGCATCGCGCACGTCCTCGCGCGGCAGATAGGTATCCAGCAACAGCCCCTCGGGCTGATCAACCGGCATATCCTTCATCGAATGGACCGCGATGTCGATCTTGGCCGACAGCATGTCCTCTTCGATCTCTTTGGTGAACAAACCCTTGCCGCCAACTTCTTTCAAGGGGCGGTCCTGAATCCGGTCACCGGATGTGGTGATCACCACCACCTCGAACGCCTGTTCCGGCAGATCGAACGCCGCCATCAGACGACGACGCGTTTCATACGCCTGCGCCAACGCCAAAGGCGAGCCACGGGTGCCTATTTTCAGGGGCGAAGCGGGGTTTGGTAAATCTTTCGTCATACCCCTGTTTAAGCGCGTCAAATGCGCCTGACAACGGCAAACATCCCACGGGTGGCTTGACATCATGTCGCTGGCAATAGAGGTGAATTACAAGCACTAAGGATAGGGGGCAGTTATGGCCGAACAAAAGAAACTACTGCGCGCACTGGCGGGTGAAACGCTGGACACGCCGCCGATCTGGATGATGCGTCAGGCGGGCCGCTATCTGCCCGAATACAAGGCCACCCGCGCGCAAGCCGGCGATTTCCTGTCGCTGTGCTATAACCCTGAACTTGCCACCGAAGTCACCCTGCAACCGATCCGCCGCTACGGCTTTGACGCGGCGATCCTGTTTGCCGACATCCTGCTAGTGCCACAGGCATTGGGGGCGGACCTGTGGTTCGTCACCGGCGAAGGCCCGCGCCTGTCGACCATCACAACGCCCGCCGAACTGGAACAGCTAAAGCCGGTTTCGGATATACACGAAACCCTGTCGCCGATCTATGAAACCGTGCGCACTGTGGCGCGCGAATTGCCCGCCGAAACCGCCTTTATCGGCTTTGCCGGAGGGCCATGGACCGTTGCCACCTATATGATCGCCGGCCGCGGCACTGATGACAAAGCACCAGCGCATCAGCTGATCGCCGAGGACCGCGCCACATTCGAAGCACTGCTGGACAAGATCACCGAGGCAACAATCTCTTATCTGTCGATGCAGATTCAGGCCGGGGCCGAAGTGGTCAAGATTTTCGACAGCTGGGCCGGATCCCTGAAAGGCGAGGATTTCATCAAATACGCGCTGGAACCAACCAAACGGATCATTGCGGCGCTAAAGGCCGAACACCCGAACACCCCCGTCATCGCCTTTCCGCGCGAAGCAGGGGACAATTACATCGGGTTCGCCAAAGCCACCGGTGCCGATTGCGTGGCGCTGGACAATTCGGTTTCCGCCGACTGGGCGGCCGAAAAAGTGCAGGTGGATGGCTGTGTTCAGGGCAATCTTGCACCGCACCATATGGTGACCGGCGGGCAGGAACTGGTGGATGAAACCAAACGCATCGTCAAAGCGTTTTCCAAGGGACCGCATATCTTCAACCTTGGCCACGGCATCACGCCGGACGCCGACCCTGACAACGTGCAACGGATGATCGACACGGTTCGGGGCGCCTGATTGCTCAGGCACCCCGGGGGCTGCTGCACTATGGTTGTAGGGCAATGTCCTTAGTGCAGCGTGGGAATCCCAAAGCCCTTTCGGCCGGATCAAGCTCTTTCATGAAATCGATATTTTTAACAAGCGGCACATAGTCATGCAACTCGGCGGTTTTCAAATAAACCGTGACAATGGCCTGTTTTGGCACTTCAGGCGTTGTGTGGCAGAAATCCGCATCCACATCTATGCTGCCCTCCCGCGAGTCATCTGCCTCTCCCTTGGCATAGAGAGCTTTGAAACGTGGCACATCCTCGCGACGTAAACGATAGGCAAAGCCGTTCGCACTTTGATGCGTGCGTATTTCATCCGGACCATTCGGGATGCGCTCCAATGTGAATGACTGGCTTTCTGTCGGCATTGTTTTGTTTGCCAGCAAAGCCATTTTCAGGATTGGCGCCTTCTTTTGCGGCCGAATATCAGGCGGCAAGGCCACCATGATTTTCATGTCCTCGGGCGGGGTATTCGGATCAACCTTGCTAAGAGCCTGCAGGGTAGTTTGCGGGGTATAGCCGCAGCCGGTTAATGAGGCGACCAGCAGCAGACTATACCCTACACCCCGTGAGCGGGATCTTTGAAACATCCAAACCACCTAGAATTTCCGCGACAGACCAAGCGAGATCATGCGGATATCTGTGTCGACCTTCTGACTGCTGCCATTGAAGCTCTGCGCGTTCGCCTTGCCAAAATTATATTGAGTGGCCTCGAGCCGTGCCGACCAACCGTTGTTGATCGCCATTTCCACACCCAACCCGTAGGAAAACCCTGTGTGCCGGGTTTTTCCGGACACACCGGAAGGTTTCGCGCCTGCATCGGAAATGCCCACACCTGCTGTGCCATAGAAAAAGAATGGGGCTGACCCAGATAACCTAAAAAGAGGTTATGATGGGAAGCATGAGAAAGAGTCGCCTGAGCCACTACAAGCAAGACCGTCTTACGGAGCATTTTGTTTCGGGATCGACAGCACGAACAGCAGCCAGTTTGTGTGGTGTAAACCGCAAGACCGCAGCGTTTTATTTTCTACGCCTGCGCGAGATAATCGCCTATGAGCTGGAGGCGGAAAGCCAAGCTATGTTCGGCGGAGAAATAGAAGTGGACGAAAGCTACTTTGGCGGCAAACGCAAAGGTAAACGCGGGCGTGGTGCGGCAGGTAAAATTCCCGTTTTTGGTATGGGAACCTCTGTAAATTCCCGTTTTCGCCTTCTTCGCGGCGGGGTGGACGGTTTTTCGCCTGTCCCGCCTGATTGCTTCGGATCATAAACCCATTTTCACCGGTTTCAAGCCGGTTTTGGGTATTTCAGGCACACCTCACCCCATGAACCCTTATCCCGGCGCCGCCAGGCCGCATTCGAACTGGACGAAGCGCTTCATGTTGTAGACCAGGTTCATCATCCCGATGCGAAATCGCGCCCGCTTCAGGCCGATGGAGCGGATCAGCTTGCCGCCCATGGAGCGCTCCTGAAAAGCGAATACATGCTCGACCCGGACCCGCACTTTCGAGCGCCTCCGGTTGGCCTTTTGCTGGCGCTCGCCAAGCGGCTTGCCGCGCCTGCCCTTGTGATGGATATGGCTGTGAAGCCCCCGCTCTTCCAGCTCGCTTTCGATCTTTTGCGAGCGATAGGCGCTGTCGGCCCACAGGTCCGATGAGGTGTTGCTCGCATCAATCAGACCGGCAAGCGCCTGGCTGTCATGCACGGCGGCATCGGTGACATCATAAGCGCGGATGAATTTGTGCCGCCGGTCGACATTGATGTGGTTCTTGTAGCCGTAATAGCTCTTGCCGTGCTTCTTCGTCCAGCGCGCATCCACGTCCTTCTGGCGCTTCTTGTGGGGTTTTTCCTCCCACTCTTCAGGCGTTTCGCCCGCCTTGATTTTCTCGTTCTCGTCCCTTTTGTTGTGCTGGCGCGGCGCCGGAACGATGCTCGCATCAACAATCTGCCCGCCCATCGCCAGATAGCCCTTTTCGCGCAGAAAGGCATCGAACTTGTCAAACAGCTCCTTCATCTTCCCGGCCCCGGCCAGCCTTTCACGGTAGGCCCAGATGGTCTTGGCGTCAGGTACGCTGTCTTCAATGCCAAGGCCGAGAAACCGCATGAACGACAGGCGGTCGCGGATCTGATACTCGATCTGATCGTCAGAGAGGTTGTAGAGCTGCTGCAAAACCATCGTCTTGAATATCAGCACCTCATCCCAAGGCGGGCGGCCAGCGTTGGATTTGCGCTGTTCGGGCGGCGTGCGCCATATGGCCTTCAGCTCGTCCCGGTAATCCTCGAACGGCACCATGTCGTTGAGCAACACCAGCGGATCACCAGATTTGTCCAGTCCCGCGTATCGGCTGGAAAGATCAAAAAATCCCATCTGACCCATGACAAAACCCCGTCGGTCGAATCATTTTCATCCTGATGACGATTCTACCCCGTCAGGCCGGATTTTGGGGGATTTTTAGAGGTTCCCTTGAGATTTGCAAAACTGACGAAGGGGTAGAACAGTTGGTTTTTTTAGGGTCACCCCCGATGATACGGCCCTCCTGCCAGTATCGTCGTTGCCCGATACAACTGTTCGCTTAGCATCACCCGCGCCAGCATGTGGGGCCAGACCATTTCGCCAAAGGACAGTTTGAAATCCGCACGGTTTTGCAAGGTTTTGGCAATCCCGTCCGCGCCGCCAATCACAAAGGCCAGATCGGACACACCCTGATCGCGCCAGCCACCCAGCTTGCCCGCAAACTCCGGCGAGGGCATCACGCGGCCCCTCTCGTCCAGCGCACAGATCATCGCCCCCTTGGGAATGGCACGTTCCAGCAGAACCGCCTCGGCCTCCTGACCGCCGCCTTTCTTGTCCTCGACCTCGTGCATCGTTACGGGGCCAAGGCCCAAGGCCCGCCCTGTGCGGTCAAACCGTTTCAGGTAATCATCCAGTAATTCGCGCTCGGGTCCGGCGCGCATCCGGCCCACCGCGCAGATGTGGACACGCATCAGGCGTCTCGGGGCCGGCCCCCTGCCACAGCTTTTCAAGCTGATAGAATTCGCGCACTTCGGGGCGAAACACATGCACAATTACATCGCCCGCATCAATCAGCACCCAGTCGCCCTGATCCTTGCCCTCGACCTTGGGGTAAATCTCGAATGTCTGTTTCAGGTCATCCGACAGTTTTTCCGCAATCGCGCTGACCTGCCGCGAGGAACGGCCGGAGCAAACGATCATATAATCGGCAATCTCGGATTTGCCCTTCAGGTCAATCGAAACCACATCTTCGGCTTTGTTATCGTCAAGCGAGGATAGGATGCTTTCAAGCAGGGCTTTGCTTGAAACCTTTTTAGCTGTGCTGGACAAACGTGTCCTCCTTAAGAAAAGCGCGGGTTGTGCCATATTGGTAGCACCGGATTCGGTAAATCTCAATGTGCGCTTATGGGCTTGTGTTTGTTCGGGTTCAAGGGGGGAAATTCGGCGGGCGCTGATTGGGCCAGTCGGTGGCGGTGTGCCATGTCTGGCCAAGCTGCAGAATGCGGGCATCCGCACCGCGCTGGCCGATCAGTTGCAGGCCTGCCGGCAGCCCCTGTTTGCCGAACCCTACGGGCACGTTCAGCGCGGGCAGGCCGGTGAGCGAGGCAGGCACGACCACCTCCATCCAGCGGTGATAGCTGTCCATGTCGCGGGTCATCACGGTTTTGGGCCAGCGCCAGTCGGCGTTGAACGGGAATATCTGGGCCGAGGGCAGGGCCATCACATCGACATCTGTCTGGCTGGCGAAGGCGGCGAACCATTTGCTGCGGATTACGCTGGCGTTGTGGATATCCAGCGGGGACAGGGACAACCCGCGCTCGATCTCCCACAGCATTTCGGGTTTTAGCAGATCGCGGGTTTTCGGGTTTTGGTAAAGCGGGGCCTGTTTGGCGGCGATGGCCCAACTGCGCAGGGTGGTCCATGAGTGCCACAGCTGTTCGGGTGCGATGGGCGGGGTGAAATCGACAATGGTCGCCCCCAGTTCGCGCATCTGATCCAGCGCGGTTTCACACAGCGTCAGGATTTCCGGGTTCATCGGGTAATATCCGCCCCAGTCACCCACCCAGCCGATGGTGGTGCCGGACATGGTGGATGTGTCGGGTAAGGGGCGGAAGGCGGCCATGCTGTGCGGCAGGCGCGCGTCCGGTGTGCCGATGACTTGCAACAACAACGACAGGTCGCGGATGCTGCGGGCCATCGGGCCGTTGGTGGATAGCTGGTGCAGGAATGTATCACCGATGGGGTCACTTGGCACCATCCCGTATGAGGGCCTAAACCCGTAGACATTATTCCACGCTGCCGGATTGCGCAGTGATCCCATCATGTCCGAACCATCAGCCAGCGCCAGCATCCGCGTGGTTAGTGCCACCGCCGCGCCACCGCTGGAACCACCTGCGGAACGGGTGGTGTCATATGGGTTGCAGGTGGTGCCATAGACGGGGTTGAAACTGTGCGAGCCAAGGCCGAATTCCGGCGTGTTGGTTTTACCGATGATAATCGCGCCGGCTGCGCGGATACGGGCCACCATCAGACTGTCGGCAGTCGGGATGTTATCGGCGAATATGGGCGAGCCAAAGGTGGTGTGTAGGCCCTTGGTTTCGGCAAGGTCTTTGATCGCGATGGGCAGGCCGTGCAGCGGGCCTTTGGGGGCGGTGTTATCAGCCGCTTTGGCCTCGGCCAGCAAATCATCGGCGGGACGCAGGGCGACGATGGCGTTTACGGCGGGGTTAACCGTGTCAATACGGGCAAGGGTTTGGGCCATCAGGTCGGTGGCTGAAATGTCCCTGTTGGTCAACGCCGCAAGGATGCCGGTTGCATCGCTGTTTTGGATCATTTCGGGGAATCCTCGAGCAGCTTTACCTCGCGCTGCGGGAAGGGGATCGAGATATCGTTTTCCTTGAAGGTATCCCAGAGCGCCAGAAACACATTGCCGCGGATGTTGGTCAAACCACCGGTCGGGTCGGTGATCCAGAAACGCAGGATATAGTCGACCGAACTATCCCCGAACCCGACGATATGGCAAACCGGTGGGCGCATTGCCAGCACGCGATCGACTGAAGCAGCGGCATCACAGGCCAGTTTGCGCACCTTGTGTGGGTCATCGTGATAGGCTGTGCCGAAATGGATATCCAGCCGCACGAAATCATTGGTGTGGGACCAGTTGACCACCTGATTGGTGATCAGATCCTCGTTCGGGATCAGGAATTCCTTGCCGTTGCGGGTGACGACTGAGGCATATCTGGCACCCAGTGTATTGATCCAGCCAAAGGTATCACCCAGCGAAATCACATCGCCAGGTTTGATGGATTTATCCAGCAGGATGATGATGCCGGACACAAGGTTCGACACCACCTTCTGCAGACCGAACCCAAGGCCAATGCCGATGGCACCGGACAGAACGGCAAGACCGGTCAGATCAAACCCGACCGCCTTCAGCCCTATGAAAAACGCCGCGCCATACAGGGTCACCTGCATGAATTTCACCATCAGCACCTGCATGGATGGCGATATTTCCTTGTTGTTGCGAATGCGCTTGGTGGTGCCGGACGATATTACACGGGCAAGGGTGAACAGTAGCGCCGTGACAACCAGCCCCTTGATGACCACCAGCAATGACAAGTGAAGCCCGCCCAGATCAACCGCGACCTGATCCAGTAATTGTTCGGCGGCTGTGGTCAGGTTCAGGAAGTAGAGCGTGGCGTATATCCACGCCCCCCAGGTCACCAGCCGGCGCAAGAAATTGTTATGGATGAAACGGGCGGCAAAGACGATCAGCAGCCATGTCAGCGATATGGTACCAACGATGGCCAGCAAATAGGTGCGGGACGGGAATAGACCCAAACCCTGCCGCATAAAAGCGATAACGACCCAGATCAGTATGACAAACACGATCAACCGCAAACGCCGGTGCAGCATCACCAGTATGCGCAACTGCCATTTGGGCCGACCGGACAGGCCGCGCATCCAATTGTGGAATTTGGGGCCGAAATACAGTTTAAACAAATAGGCCACGATCAGCAGACCGATCATGATCCCCATTTGTGTCAGCCTTGATGGCATCATAAGGCTGTTACCAAAGGCAACCAGCTTATCGAACAATGTCTGTATCTGCGCGCCTGCGCTTTGTGTTTCCGGCTCCATAACCGCAGGTTTGCACAGTTATTATCGCCGTGACAATGGCCAACGCTCTTGCCCATGCCCCGCGTGCGATGTATCCCCGCTGGTATGACTCGGATTTTTGATATGGACGACCACGCCCGCCTGCCTTGGCGGTTCCACGGTCAAACGCTTGCGATCCACGCCGACCTATAATGGTCCGGCGCCCTTTGGCGCTGTTTGTCACCCCCATCTGTAACATCCTGCGGGAAAGGAAAAACCATGACCGCCCCGAAGACACTTTATGATAAAATCTGGGACGCCCACGTCATTACCGAAGACGACGACGGCACATCCCTGCTGTTTATCGACCGCCATCTGGTGCACGAAGTCACCAGTCCACAGGCCTTTGAAGGTCTGCGCGATGCTGGCCGCAAGGTGCATGCACCCGACAAAACCATCGCCGTGCCGGATCACAACGTGCCGACCACGCTGGACCGCACCAACGGTATTATCAGCAACGAGGAATCCCGCATCCAGCTTGAGGCACTGGACAAGAATGCCCGCGATTTCGGCGTGCATTACTATCCGGTCGATGATGTCCGTCAGGGCATTGTGCATATCGTTGGCCCCGAGCAGGGCTGGACATTGCCCGGCATGACGGTGGTTTGCGGCGACAGCCACACCGCCACCCACGGTGCTTTCGGTGCGCTGGCCCACGGGATTGGCACATCTGAGGTGGAACATGTGCTGGCCACGCAGACGCTGATCCAGCAGAAATCGAAAAACATGAAGGTGGAAATCACTGGCAAGCTGCGCCCCGGTGTAACCGCAAAGGACGTGACCCTTGCGGTGATCGGCGCGACCGGCACGGCGGGGGGCACCGGCTATGTGATCGAATATTGCGGTCAGGTGATCCGCGACATGTCGATGGAAGGCCGCATGACCGTCTGTAACATGGCGATCGAGGGTGGCGCGCGCGCCGGTCTGATTGCACCGGATGAAACCACCTATGACTATGTCAAAGGCCGCCCGCACGCACCCAAAGGGGCCAAATGGGAAATGGCGCTGGAATGGTGGAAAACATTGTTCACCGACGATGACGCCCATTTCGACAAGGTGCTGGTGCTGAAAGGCGAAGACATCGCGCCGGTGGTCACATGGGGCACCTCGCCCGAGGATGTTCTGCCGATCACCGCGACTGTTCCCGCGCCTGAGGATTTCGAGGGTGGCAAAGTAGACGCCGCCGCGCGGTCGCTGGAATATATGGGCCTGACTCCGGGCACCAAACTGACCGACATTCCGATCAACACCGTCTTTATCGGCTCCTGCACCAACGGCCGGATCGAGGATCTGCGCGCCGTTGCCCAAATCGTCAAAGGCAAGAAGGTGGCCGAGGGTGTGCGCGCCCTGATCGTGCCGGGATCGGGCCTTGTGCGGGCGCAGGCCGAAGAAGAAGGGCTGGGCGAGATTTTCACCGAGGCCGGTTTTGAATGGCGTCTGGCGGGTTGTTCCATGTGTCTGGCGATGAATGACGACCAACTGGCGCCGGGCGACAGAAGCGCGTCAACCAGCAACCGGAACTTCGAGGGCCGTCAGGGCAAAGGGGGCCGCACCCATCTGGTCAGCCCCGTCATGGCAGCCGCCGCAGCGATCACCGGTCATCTGACCGATGTTCGGGAAATGTTGTAAGGAGAGCGACAATGGAAAAATTTGAAAAAATCACCGGTGTCGCGGCACCCATGCCCCTGATCAACATCGATACAGATATGATCATTCCCAAACTGTTTTTGAAGACCATCAAACGGTCGGGCCTTGGCGTGCATCTGTTTGACGAGATGCGCTATAACGATGATGGCAGCGAAAAACCCGACTTCGTGCTGAACCAGCCTGCCTATCGAAATGCCGAAGTTATTGTCGCTGGCGACAACTTTGGCTGCGGGTCATCGCGGGAACACGCGCCGTGGGCGATCAAGGATTTTGGCATCAAATGCGTGATCTCGACCAGCTTTGCCGACATCTTTTTCAACAACTGCTTCAAGAACGGCATCTTGCCGATTGTGCTGCCGCAGGAACAGGTGGACCTGTTGATGAAAGATGCCGAAAAAGGGGCCAATGCCCGCATGACGGTGGATCTGGAAGCGCAGGAAATTACCACATCGGATGGTGACGTGGTGAAATTCGACGTGGATGCCTTCAAAAAGCAATGTCTGCTGGAAGGGTTGGACGATGTCGGCCTGACTTTGAAGAAAGCCGATTCGATTGCTAGCTACGAAACCATGTCCGCATCGGCCCGACCTTGGGTGTAACGAACTTCTAGCGGATCAAACCACGTAAAACACACAATATAGGGTCCGGTCATAGGCTGGGCCCTTATTGTTGCCAGATTTGATGCAAAGTCGCACCAGTTTTTCCACGAAATTGCCTTAAAAATTCGTTTAAATTTACCTGTAACTTGTGCTGGGAAGTGAAAGAAGGCAGGAAGTGGCTGATATAAATGCAGACCGCGGAAGCATGCGGAAAATTCAAAGAACGGAGGAGCAGCAAAGCGCTGTTTCTCGTGGGGTAGGCGGTGTGAAGGTAGTTTTCTCCCAACTAACAAGCGCCTTTGTGCGTGCCATTCTTGTGCTTGTTGTTATCTCGATGCCGTCAGTTCTATTGCCCGGGGTGAATGCGGATACAGCGCAAGTCGTGGCGCTGGTCAGTCTAGCAGGGGCTGTTCTGGTTTTCTTTGAATATTCATCCACCTATCCCAGCCTTGTCGAATTTCGCGATGCGCCGCCGTTTAACCGCGTGCGCTACGTTTCGTTGTTGATAACAGTTTCCTTGCTGACCATCATTGTGCGCGGTGAAGCAGAACCCTCGACCCTGAGCCTGTATGCCAAGGCAACCGGGAATATCATCGGCGAGGCGATTAATTTCGAATATAGCCCGGTTAATCTGGTTGCCTTGATGTTGCCTGCAGATGCGGGGCTTGACCAACTGGTCCTGATCCGCTCGATCGCCGGGCTTAGCTATCTGATTTCCTTGATGACGTTGGTTGTATTTTTAATGCTGATCCGGATTCAGGGCTGGCCATCCCGTGGCAAGACATTCAATGTTTGGGTGAACCTGCCGACATTTGATCCCTCGGCAGGCAGTGATGTTGTGGCACGCCTGGTGCGTGACGGGCGTGTTAATATCATTCTGGGGCTGGTTTTGCCTTTCTTGCTGCCGGTCATGGTTCTGGCGGCGTCCAAGGTGTTTGACCCGATTGTGCTTGATTCCCCGCAAACAATGGTGTGGACAATGACAGCATGGGCATTTCTTCCAACCAGTCTGTTTATGCGCGGGATCGCCATGCGGCGGATCGCGGCGATGATCAAGGAAAAGCGCAAGCGCAGCAATGCCTATGTCGAAAAGCATGGCTATACGCCGGCCTGATATTCGCCACGCTGGCCTCACCGGTTCTGGCCGATACCTACAGGGTTGCCACCTATAACACAGAATTACAACGGCGCGGACCTGGCCTGCTGCTGCGCGATATTCTGTCGGGCAAGGATGCACAGGTTCTGGCCGTTGTAGATGTTATCAAACAGGTATCCCCCGATGTGCTGTTGCTGAACGGGTTTGACTATGACGCAGGTGGCGTTGCGCTGACGGCCTTTGCAGACCTGCTGAATGATTACCCCTACCGCTTTGCCCTGCGGCCGAATACGGGGATGCAGACGGGTCTGGATATGGATGGCGACGGGCGCATTGGTGGCGCGCGTGATGCGCAGGGGTTTGGCCGGTTTGCCGGATATGGCGGTATGGCGATTCTGTCGCGCTTTCCGCTGGACACAGACCATGTGCAGGATTTTTCGGGGCTGAATTGGGCCGACTTTCCAGATGCGTTACTGCCAACGAAAGATGGCAAACCGTTTCCGTCACCGCAGGCTGTGGCGGCGCAAAGATTATCATCGGTCGGGCACTGGGTGGTGCCGGTGAAATTACCTGAAGGGGTGATCAACCTGATGACCTTTCACGCCGGCCCGCCGGTTTTTGACGGCCCCGAGGACCGTAACGGCAAACGCAACCATGACGAGGTGAAGTTCTGGAGCGTTTATCTGGATGGCGGGCTGGGCACGCCTCAGGCGAATGGTCCGTTCGTTATTCTGGGGGATGCCAACCAGGACCCGCAGGATGGGGAAGGGCTGAAAGATGCCATTCGCGGTTTGCTTGCGAATCCGCTGGTGCAGGACCCGCAGCCCAAAAGCAAAGGGGCTGTGCTGGCGGCGCAAGAACAGGGCGGGGCAAACGCAAACCACCTGACCGATCCGGCGCTGGATACGGTTGATTGGAAAGACACCCCTGCACCGGGCAACCTGCGGGTGGATTATGTGTTGCCGTCAAGGGATTTGCAGGTTGCAGGTGCAGGGGTTTATTGGCCTGCGGACGGGGGCACCGATGTTGCCTCGCGCCATCGGTTAGTCTGGGTTGATCTGGTGATTGATCGCTAGCGGCATGGCCTGCTCGAGTGGCGTTGTTTCAAAATCCGGCAACAGGGCGTCAAATGTAGCGCCGTCGATCCGGTGAGGTTTGTTCCATTGGTAACGCATTTCCAACACATACTTGGCCATCGGCCAAAACGGGCGGGCGATCTGGATTGGCAGCCAGTTCATTTTCTTTAGCCGCAGGGGTTTCCCATAGGCCTTTGACACCGCTGCACATAGTTCACGCCCTGTCAGGGTGTAGCCGGGAAAAGGAATATCCGCGAAACTCGGCAGATCATCCCGCATTTCGGCCAGTTCCGCCGCCGCCCGCGTCAGATCGGGCAACCACGCCCAGGCATGTTCAATATCGGGGTTGCCGGGGTAGATGAATTTTCCTTTGCCGATTTTCGGAATCATCATCATATCAAACCAGTTGCCCGAGGCTTGCGTGTCGATGAAATCCCCCGCGCGCAGAATAATGGTGCGCACGCCCGAGGCACGATAGGCCGCTTCCATTTCAATGCGCACACGGCCCAGCGGGTTTTTGGCCCCGTGTAGTGTGCCTGCCTTGTAAACCGATGGCGCATCCTTGCCGTAGTTATAAACATTTCCGGGGATGATCACCGTGGCCTTGGTGGATTTGGCGACCTCGATCACCTGTTTAGTCAGCTTTGGCACCTGTGTAGCCCAATCAGGATACAGGGGGTTCCAGCCATTCACGATTACATCCGCGCCCCATGCGACATCCCACAGGTTTTCGGATTTGCGGTCAAATTGGCGCACCTCCCACCCTCGGGCCTGAAAGGCTTTGGTGGCGTTGCGGCCAAAGCGGCCTCGGCCGCCAAGGATCAATACAGTATTGGACATTTTATAAACTCCTGTGTTGTGTTGACCCCAATTTAACCATTCACATAAAACTATAAATTGCGAAAATATGCAGATCGTGTATTCAATAATGAATAAGACCTCTGCATGAGGCCATGGCTTTCGGTTGAAGCAAGATTTCGGCCGCCCACCTTGCGCCCCTGCGGGTCCGGCGGACAGACGGGTGGCGGGGTTTGGGGCTATGCGATTGCGGGGGTTTGCGGGTTGAGGGTGATCCTGTTTGCGGCCTTGAGCAGGTTTTGCGCGATGGCGGCCATGACCATCTGGGCATGCACCCTGGCGCGCCCGAAATATCTCGCCCGCTGCAGGCCGAAGAGGCGTTTCATCGTGCCGAAAGTCTGCTCGATGCGGAAGCGGCGTTTCGAAATCAGCCGGTTGAAGCGTTTCTCCGATTGCCGCAGGGGGCGGCCGCGCGCTGCCTTGCGCAGGATGCCGTCGCGGTATTTGCCGCGCAGCATCTGGCGGTTGGCCTTGCTCGCATAGGCCTTGTCGGCCAGCACCCGCTGCGCCTTTGCGCCCGCGATCATGGTGGCGAATTCGGGGCTTTCGGCGGCATTGGCGGGCGTGGTGTGCACCTTGTCGATAAAGCCCTCTTCGTCGCAGCGGGCAAAGCCCTTGTAGCCGAGCGTGCTCTTGCGGCCCTTCTTGACCCAGCGGGCATCAGGGTCGGCGCTGAAATGCAGCTGTGCCCCGTCGGGTGAGACCTCGGGCGGATCATCCGGCGTCCCTTCCCTTGCCCCGTCCTCTGCCCGGTCCTGCGGGGCGTCGATATGGGTGCGCGGGCGCGCCGCCGCCGCGATCAGGGTCGCATCAATGATCGCCGCCTCAGCCTCTTTCAGCTTCAGCCCATGCGCCTCGATCTGGCGGCAGACCTCGGCCAGCAGCTCATCGTAAACGCCACCCCGGACCAGCGCATTGCGGAACCGGCAGTGGGTCGTCTCATCCGGCACCGACGCGTGCAGATCGAGCCCGCAGAACAGCATGAAATCCAGCCGCACCTTCAAGGCCCGCTCCAGCTTCGGGTCGCTCAGCCCGTGCCACTGGCCAACCAGAAGACACTTGAACAGAACAAGCGGATCATAGCCCTGAGGCCCGATCCCCGAGCGCCCCAGACCGCGCCGCAGGATCGGCAAAAACGAGTTCCAATCCATCAGCGCGTCGATCTTCGACAGAACGTCATCCGCGCCGATCCGTGCCGCCGCTTCGTGCAGGAAAAGGTCCATCTATTCACCCCAGAGATTTCCCGGCTAGCTTACCAAAACGGCCAACCCGGGGGAATCCCGATGTTATGCAGAGGTCTTATGAATGGATAAATCGCTCGCAAATCTTGACTGGTCTCTTTTGCAATCCTTTATGGCCGTGGCCGAGGAAGGCTCGCTTTCCGCAGCGGCGCGGCGTCTGGGGGCCAGTCAACCCACGCTGGGGCGCCAGATTCGGCAGGTGGAACAGCAACTGGGGGTGACCCTGTTCACCCGTAAACCGCGCGGGCTGCAACTGACCGATATCGGGCAGACCCTGCTGCCTGCGGCCCAAACGATGCGCGAAGCAGCGGGGCAAATGGCGCTGGCGGCGGCGGGGCAGGAACAGCAGATCAAAGGCACCGTGCGCATCACCGCCAGCGTTTTCGTATCGCACCACATCCTGCCGCCGATCATTGCGCATATCATGCGGCAGGAACCGGATATCGCGATTGAACTGGCCCCCAATGACGCCAGCGAAAACCTGTTGTTCCGCGAAGCGGACATCGCCATCCGTATGTATCGCCCGACGCAACTGGATGTGGTGGCAAAACATCTGGGGGATTTGCCGCTGGGTGTGTTTGGCTCGGTCGATTATCTGAACCGCAAAGGGCGGCCGGAAACGATCGAGGATATGATGAACGGTCATGACCTGATTGGCTATGACGCGGACGAACAGATCCTGCGCGGTATGCGGCAGATGGGGCAGGAGGCCAAGCGTGACTGGTTTCGCATCCGCTGCGATAACAACGTGGTTTACTGGGAACTGCTGCGTGCCGGATGCGGGCTGGGGTTTTCGCAAACCTATGTGGCGATGGATGACCCGCTGGTAGAACAGGTGCTGCCCGATCTGCCCATCCCGCCGCTGCCTGTCTGGCTGGTGACGCATCAGGCCATGCGCCGGACCCCGCGTATCCGCCGCGTCTGGGATATGCTGGCCGAGGGGTTATCCCCCTTCGTTTCTTGACCCGACGTGCCCAAAGGTTTACGCGGTTGTCAACCCATTTAGATCAAGGACAACAGCAACATGAGCAACCCTTCGCTTCTTATCCTCGCCGGTGACGGTATCGGCCCCGAAGTCATGGTCGAAGTGCGCAAAATCATCGACTGGTTCGATGCCAAGCGCAACCTGAAAATCGACGTGACCGAAGACCTTGTCGGCGGTGCCGCCTATGACAAACATGGCACGCCGCTGCACGATAACACCATGGCCCACGCCCAAGAGGTAGACGCGGTTCTGCTGGGCGCTGTGGGTGGTCCGGCCTATGACGATCTGGATTTCTCGGTCAAACCCGAACGGGGCCTGTTGCGCCTGCGCAAGGAAATGGACCTGTTCGCCAACCTGCGCCCAGCGCAATGCTTTGACGCGCTGGCCGATTTTTCGTCGCTCAAGAAAGAACTGGTCGCCGGTCTGGATATTATGATCGTGCGCGAACTGACCTCGGGCAGCTATTTCGGCGAACCCCGCGGCATTTTCGAGGAAAATGGCGAACGTGTAGGCATCAATACCCAGCGCTATACCGAAAGCGAAATCGACCGCGTGGCGCGCTCGGCCTTTGAACTGGCCCGCAAACGCGACAACCGTCTGGTGTCCGTTGAAAAAGCCAACGTGATGGAAAGCGGCATTCTGTGGCGCGAAGTTGTCACCAAGATCGGTGCCGAGGATTACCCCGATGTGGAACTGTCGCACATGTATGCCGACAATTGCGCGATGCAGCTGGTGCGCAACCCGAAACAGTTTGACACCATCGTCACCGACAACCTGTTTGGCGATATCCTGTCCGATTGCGCGGCGATGCTGACCGGATCACTGGGGATGTTGCCATCCGCATCATTGGGCGTGCCTATGGAAAACGGCAAACCCAAGGCGATGTATGAACCTGTGCATGGCTCGGCCCCCGATATTGCCGGTCAGGGCAAGGCTAACCCTTGTGCAACGATCCTGAGCTTTGCGATGGCATTGCGCTATTCCTATGACCAGGGCGCCGAGGCCGACCGTCTGGAAACCGCGGTTGAAAAGGTTCTGGCCGATGGCGTGCGCACCGCTGACCTGATGCAGGCCGGTGATGCAAAACCCGCCAGCACCAGTGAAATGGGCAATGCGGTGATTGCTGCGCTGGATGCATCACTGTAACTATTGGTTGAAATACCGGCCTGTAATGATAAAAAGGGGCAGTTTTGTGCCCCTTTTTGTATTTTTGAGGTCTTACCTATGAACCGTATATTCCTGACAATTGCCGCCTCAATGGCATTGGCATCCCCGCTTGCCGCAAAAACCCTGACAGAAATGTTTCCCGACATTTCCAAAACCTATAATGACGAAGGTATAAAGGCACTTGAAGCGCTGGATTTCAAACAGGGTAAAGTGACAGTTGGTAGCAATCTGGCAACGCTTGACCTGACAGATGAATTCTATTTCCTTGATGCCAAGGATGCCAACTATGTTCTGACAACACTGTGGGGAAATCCACCTGATGACAGCACTTTGGGCATGGTCTTTCCCGCTGATAAAACCCCGTTGGATGAAACATGGGGGATCGAGGTATCTTTTGACGATATCGGCTATGTATCGGACGAAGATGCGGGCAGCTATGATTATGACGAGCTGCTGAAAACAATGAAGCAGGATATGCAGGACGAAAACGAATGGCGGCGCGAAAATAATTATCCCGCGATCGAACTATTGGGCTGGGCCGCACCACCACATTATGATTCTGAAGGACGTAAACTGTATTGGGCAAAAGAAATACGCTTTGATGGTGACGAGACAACGACACTGAATTACAATATCCGTATTCTGGGGCGTAAAGGTGTGTTGGTTGTAAATTTCATTGCAGATATGGACATGCTGGATCAGGTGAACAAGGCTGTTCCAACGGTTCTGAAAATGACAAACTTTACGGATGGAAACAAATATTCGGGGGGCTGACCCAGATAACCTAAAAAGAGGTTATGATGGGAAGCATGAGAAAGAGTAGAGGTGGTCCCACTTTTTTGACCAGTCAGCAGCCAGTTTAAGATGGATCAGGGTTTCATTTAGGCTGCCAAACTCATTGGTTTTGTTTTTCTGTCATAGGCTTCATCCGGGGTCAATATTCCGTGGGTGGAATGCGGGCGCTCGGTGTTGTAGTAAGCCAACCATTTCCCGATCCCGGCGCGGGTCTGCGAACCCGTTTCAAATGCGTTGAGGTAAATGCATTCGTATTTCAAGGATCGCCAAAGCCGCTCGATCATCCGGTTATCGACCCAGCGACCTTTGCCATCCATCGAGATTTTCACGTCGGCTTCTTTCAGCGCCTGCGTCCATTCAAACCCGGTGAACTGGCTGCCCTGGTCGCTGTTCATGATATCGGGCTTGCCGTATTTGGCCATAGCCTCTTTCAGGGCTTCAACGCAAAAATCTGCCTCCATGCTGTTTGACAATCTCCAGCTCAAAACCTTGCGGCTGTGCCAGTCCATGATCGCGACCAAATAGAGGAACCCGCGCTGCATCGGAATGTAGGTGATATCTACGCACCACACATGGTTTGGACGATCAATCGTCAGGTCTCGCAGCAGATACGGGTAGATCTTATGCTGCGGATGTTTCTTGCTCGTGTTGGGCGTCTGGTAGATCGGAACCAACCGCATCAGCCGCATCAAACGGCGGACCCTGTGGCGACCACACTTGTAACCTTGGCGCTGCATGTGCCGGGCCATTTGCCGTGATCCATACCACGGCGTCTGCAAGAATTGCTTGTCGATTATTGTCATGAACCGCAAATTTTCAGCACTTTCGCCTTTTGGCTGGTAATACAGGTTCGAGCGCGCCAGAGAAAGTAGCCCGCATTGTCGTCGCACACTCAGATCATGCTCACGGCTCACCATTTTTTGCCTCGCTTCCCGAGCAACTGTTGCGAGGCGTTGGCTAAAAAATCCCGTTCCACGACCAGCTGACCAATCTTGGAGTGCAGCTTCTCAATCTGGGCTTCATCAACCCGATCAGGATCACGGCCCCGTCTGGAAAATGCCGTGGCCATGTTTTCAATCGCTGCTCGTTTCCATGTGCCAATCTGGGTTGGATGCACACCATACTTCTTCGACAGCTCCGCCATCGTCATTTCCTCGCGGATTGCTTCAAGCGCAACGCGGGCTTTGAATTCGGGAGAATGGTTCTTTCGTTTCGTCATTTTGAATCGTCTTTCTCATAAGTCGATCCACCTTAACAACTGGTCCGAATTTCCGCGACCACCTCTTCGGATTTCAAACCATCAATTGACAAGGTTGCAGCGGTTGGAATCGGCGGGTTGATTGCCGGCAAGGTTCTGGCGAAAACCGGCTTGATCGCAGTTGCGCTGATATTCCTGAAAAAGTTTTTCTTTCTGTTGCTGATCCCGCTGTATTGGCTAAAGAACCTGTTCGGCCGCAAAAATAGCTGACAGATACGGAAAAGCTGGCAGTTATGGCCTTGCTAATCACCGCAAGATTTTGTAATCCGCCAGACAGTCGGAGTGTAGCTCAGCCTGGTAGAGCACTGCCTTCGGGAGGCAGGGGTCGGAGGTTCGAATCCTCTCACTCCGACCAATGAACAAAGGCCCCTGCGGGGGCCTTTTTGTTTTTTCGAAAACTGACCGCAATGATATTCGCAACGTTTCAATTGCTTAATGTGCTTGATGCTTTCCTATTTTCAGGGTGCGAAGGCATTACAATTCCATATTCATTATGTTAGCCGCCCTCTTCAATACGTCCGGACTATATGAACCAAAACATTTTCCAGTGTTTCACGGGAGGTGATAAAATAGGCCGTCGCATCTTCCAAGGTAGTGTCGCGAGTTTGGTGGAAATTCGAGGACGGCGTAATCTCCGGGTGCATCGAAGCCACCCAACCGGCGGCTGGAACCGCCAAGGAGATCACGCCATGACAAAGAATACAGCAACATCGACATCCGCGCTACTGGCCAATGAAGCAGGCTATGACCCGATTGAAGACCGGCTGCGCCAGAACATCCGCGCGACGATCGAGGCGGTTTTCGAAGAGGAGCTGGAGCAGTTTCTGGGCCGTTGCCGGTATGGCCGCAGCGGCGGGGCAAAGGCCGGATCATCGCGAGCGGCAACTGGTCGGAACATTTGGAACCGAAACGGTGCGCGTGCCGCGTGCGCGGATCACAGGCGAGGCCGGCAAGGCCAGAGAATGGCGCTCGAAGGCATTGCCCCGCTACCAGCGGCTGACGAAGAAGGCCGAGGCGCTGATCGCTGCTGTCTACCTTTCGGGCACCAACACACGGCGGGTAAAACGCGCCCTGTTCGGCCTGTTTCAGGGGGCGGTCAGCAAGGATGTGGTGAGCCGCGCCTGGCGCAAGGTGAAGGTGGACTGGCAGGCGTGGTGCGCCCGCAGCCTTGCGGATGAAGACATCGTGCGGCTGATCCTGGACGGCACCGTGATCAAAACGCGGATTGACAGGAAGGCCACCAATATCTCGGTTCTGGCCGCGATTGGCGTGCGCCGGGATGGGCAGAAGGTCTTGTTATCACTGATGAACATGGGCGGCGAAAGCACCTCCGCCTGGCGTCAGTTCATCAACGATCTGGATGCGCGCGGGTTGAAACGGCCCGAATTTGTCATCGTGGACGGGGCACCGGGACTTGAGGTCGCTCTCATTGCCCTCTGGGGTGAAGATCTGCCGATCCAGAGGTGCACGGTGCACAAGCACCGCAACCTTCTGGCCAAGGCACCCAAGCGTATGCATGATGAGTTGACAGAAGATTACCGCGACATGATCTACGCCAAAACACCCGAGGAAATCGCCACCCGCCGCAAGGCATTTCTGCGAAAATGGCGGCTGAAATGCAAGGCCGTCGCTGACAGCTTGGAAGAAGCAGGAGATAAGCTTTTCACCTTCACGCGTCTGCCACAAGGCCAGTGGAAATCGGCCAGAACGACAAATGCGATCGAACGCCTGAACGAGGAATTCCGCCGCCGCATCAAGACCCAGACCGTGCTGCCATGCGCCGAGACCGTGCCGATGCTGCTTTGGGCTCTGATGGCCTCGGGGCAGATCGTCATGCGAAAGGTCGATGGCTGGGAAACGCTCGCTCAGCCCGTCGCCGACGCAACCCTTGACCAAGCCGCCTGACCGGCGCATAACTCAACCCGCTCGGAGGTGCCTGAAATCAATTTCCACCACTTTCGAGACACAACCGCATGTCAAAGAACGCTGTCTGAAGTGGTCCTGCTTTTCCGAACAGGTTTGCGGCTGATTTAAGGTGTATCGGGTTTCGTTATCATGCCGCTTTCATCATTTCATTACCGTCAAAGTATGCCTCATCCGGCGTTCGCTTTTCAAGTGCGGTGTGGGGTCGGTCGGTGTTGTAGAATGTGATCCAATCGCGAATGACCCGCTCGGCCACAAAGCCATCCGTCAATTCATGCAAGTATACCGCTTCCTGCTTCAGGGATCGCCACAGACGTTCAATGAAGGGAACCTCTAAAAATCCCCCAAAATCCGGCCTGACGGGGTAGAATCGTCATCAGGATGAAAATGATTCGACCGACGGGGTTTTGTCATGGGTCAGATGGGATTTTTTGATCTTTCCAGCCGATACGCGGGACTGGACAAATCTGGTGATCCGCTGGTGTTGCTCAACGACATGGTGCCGTTCGAGGATTACCGGGACGAGCTGAAGGCCATATGGCGCACGCCGCCCGAACAGCGCAAATCCAACGCTGGCCGCCCGCCTTGGGATGAGGTGCTGATATTCAAGACGATGGTTTTGCAGCAGCTCTACAACCTCTCTGACGATCAGATCGAGTATCAGATCCGCGACCGCCTGTCGTTCATGCGGTTTCTCGGCCTTGGCATTGAAGACAGCGTACCTGACGCCAAGACCATCTGGGCCTACCGTGAAAGGCTGGCCGGGGCCGGGAAGATGAAGGAGCTGTTTGACAAGTTCGATGCCTTTCTGCGCGAAAAGGGCTATCTGGCGATGGGCGGGCAGATTGTTGATGCGAGCATCGTTCCGGCGCCGCGCCAGCACAACAAAAGGGACGAGAACGAGAAAATCAAGGCGGGCGAAACGCCTGAAGAGTGGGAGGAAAAACCCCACAAGAAGCGCCAGAAGGACGTGGATGCGCGCTGGACGAAGAAGCACGGCAAGAGCTATTACGGCTACAAGAACCACATCAATGTCGACCGGCGGCACAAATTCATCCGCGCTTATGATGTCACCGATGCCGCCGTGCATGACAGCCAGGCGCTTGCCGGTCTGATTGATGCGAGCAACACCTCATCGGACCTGTGGGCCGACAGCGCCTATCGCTCGCAAAAGATCGAAAGCGAGCTGGAAGAGCGGGGGCTTCACAGCCATATCCATCACAAGGGCAGGCGCGGCAAGCCGCTTGGCGAGCGCCAGCAAAAGGCCAACCGGAGGCGCTCGAAAGTGCGGGTCCGGGTCGAGCATGTATTCGCTTTTCAGGAGCGCTCCATGGGCGGCAAGCTGATCCGCTCCATCGGCCTGAAGCGGGCGCGATTTCGCATCGGGATGATGAACCTGGTCTACAACATGAAGCGCTTCGTCCAGTTCGAATGCGGCCTGGCGGCGCCGGGATAAGGGTTCATGGGGTGAGGTGTGCCTGAAATACCCAAAACCGGCTTGAAACCGGTGAAAATGGGTTTATGATCCGAAGCAATCAGGCGGGACAGGCGAAAAACCGTCCACCCCGCCGCGAAGAAGGCGAAAACGGGAATTTACAGAGGTTCCCTGAAGATATTGTCCAGATAGCACTCGCGCCCGTCCATGGATATTTCCACATCCGCCTTGGTCAGCGTGGTGATCCATGCAGCCCCGGTGAACTGGCTGCCCTGATCGGTGTTCATGATTTCTGGCGGGCCGTATTTGGCGATAGCCTCATCCAACGCTTCCTTGCAAAAGCTGGCATCCATCGTATTTGATAACCGCCACGACAGAACCTTGCGCGTGGCCCAGTCCATTATGGCCACCAGATACAGGAAGCCCCGTTTCACTGGAATATAGCTGATGTCAGAACACCAAACCTGATTGGGACGGGTGATCTGCATGTTTCTGAGCAGATATGGATAAATCCGGTTCTCGGGGTGCTTTTTGCCCCCTCTCATACATGCAGGCATGTGTTGACGGGCAACGGGTGTTGGGGCGCTTGTAGATCGCCTCCAACCCCATGATCTTCATCAAGCGTCGAATACGGTGGCGACCGGCATGATACCTTTTTCTCGGCAAGTATGCGGCAATCTGGCGGCTGCCAAAAAATGGATATTGGGTGAAGACCATGTCGATTTGGCGCATCAATTCCAGCGTTTCAGGGCTGAATCCGACCGGTGTGTAATACAGCGATGATCGACTAATTCTCAGGATTTTACACTGGCGAGACAGGATGATATTCGCAGTCTTGGTGACCATTTTCCGGCGCTCCTTCGGGCTCATCGTTTGAGCCCTTGCGCTAAAAAATCGTTCTCAACTGCCAACCTCCCGATTTTGGCGCGCAGATCCTTGATCTCGGATTCGCTTGGACCCTGAGGCTTTCCACCCTCAGAAAATACACCTGACAAACCCTCAACGGCCTGCTTTTTCCAAGTGCTGACCTGAGTAGGATGTAATCTGTGCTTGGCTGCTATTTCCTGGATCGTCCGGTCGCCGCGCAGAGCCTCAAGCGCACCTTAGCCTTGAACTGGTCCGAAAATTTCCGTCGTTTGGTCATTTTGGTATTCCTTCTTCACGTTGGAATACACCTTAACTGACTGTCCAATTTTTCGGGACCACTTCATCTATTTGTCATAATGAATCCTGTTTTGGCCAATATATCCGGATTGCAATTATCCATAGTCCCCTGCCTATGCTGCCAGAATATATTTACATGGCGTCAGTTCGTCCAGCATGTTGGCCCTGTGGTCTCATATACGTCTAGAAATTGTGTAAACGATACTTGCGGGTCGACCTTGCTCAGCTAGGCTGTTTTCATCAAGATAAAGGCGATGGCCATGGAATTGCCGCCGCGCTGTGAGCCTGCGAACATCCAGTTCTTGCGGCCGATGGCAACGGGCTTCATGGCGCGTTTGGTGCTATTGTTGTCCTGACCTGTAATCACGAATTTACCGCGTCACCCCGGCCGCCTCCTGTGGCGGTCTGCCAAATCAGGCTAAGATCCATGAGTAATGCCCGAAAGTTGGTGATGGGGTGATTGGGTGGCATATCATGGCGGTGTTGACGCGCCGCGATTCTCAGAGAGAAAAGGATATGCCACATGGAAGACGATACTATTTTGGAGTTTACCGATCCAGCCGGAATTTCACCTGATCCGCTGACGGATATCTTGCGCAAAGGCGCGCGGGATCTGTTGGCACAGGCGGTCGAGGCCGAGGTTTGTGATCTGATGGCGCAACACGCGCATTTGAGGGATTCGGCCGGTCGCCAGCGCCTTGTTCGCCACGGATACCTGCCGGAGCGCGAGGTGATGACGGGGATCGGCCCTGTCCCGGTGAATGTGCCTCGGGTGCGTGATCGTGGCACGGGGGCGGAGAAGATCAGGTTCACCTCGACGCTTCTGCCGCCGTATCTGCGCCGGGCAAAGTCGGTCGAGGAGTTGTTGCCCTGGCTCTATCTCAAAGGTATTTCCACGGGTGATTTCGGCGAAGCACTGGCGGCCCTTCTGGGGCCTGATGCGGGTGGTTTGACATCGAGCACGATTTCGCGCCTGAAGGCGGAGTGGTGGGCAGAATACGAGCGTTGGAACCGGCGTGACCTGTCGGCCAAACGCTATGTGTATTTCTGGGCCGACGGGGTTTATTTCAAGCCGCGCACGGATGCTGACAAGCAATGCATGCTGGTGATCATCGGCGCGGACGAGTGGGGTAACAAGGATGTTCTGGGCCTCGTGGACGGGTATCGAGAAAGCAGCCAGAGCTGGCGTGAACTGCTGCTGGACTTGCAACGTCGTGGCCTCAGAAAAGCCCCTGATCTGGCCGTTGGTGATGGCGCGCTCGGCTTCTGGAACGCCTTGCGGGAGGTGTTCGGTGAGACCCGGGAGCAGCGCTGCTGGGTGCATAAAACCGGCAACGTCCTGAATGCCATGCCGAAGTCGCTGCAAGCCAAAGCCAAGGGCCATCTACAGGACATCTGGATGGCCGAGAACAAACGGGACGCCGAGGCCGCGTTCAATTTCTTCATCGAAGCCTATGGCGTGAAATACGAGCGTGCCGTGGGGAAGCTGACCAAGGACCGGGACGTGCTGCTGACCTTCTACGACTTCCCTGCCGAGCACTGGAAACACATCCGCACATCCAACCCCATCGAAAGCATATTTGCCACCGTGCGGCACCGAACGAAGAAGACCAAAGGCTGCCTCGGGCGCAAGACCGCCTTGGCAATGACCTTCCGCCTGATGATGTCGGCAAAGAAGAAATGGCGTAAACTCGACGGCGCATTCCGATTGCCGGAAATCATCGAAGGGGTTGAATTTAAGGACGGGATCAAGCAGGAAAAACATGCCGCCTGATTACTGCGTCACCAACTTTTGGGCATAGCTCTGCCGCCCGCAGTTCACCCTGCACCACCGAAAACCGTTCCGGCGATATGGCCTGCAGCGCGTTCATCAAATGTTTGGTAAAACTGAACTCGGCAAAATCCACCTCGCTGTAGATGGTTTTCAGCAAGGCCGAGGCGCGCAAAAACCTGTCGTTACGACGTGGATGCACCGCGTAAAACCGGTTGGTCATATTCTGTGCGCCAAGTGCCTGAATTACCGTCACCCGCGCGTTGCCGCAGGCCTCGAGCACGGAAGGTTCGTTGATAAACACATCCACCCCAGCGTTCACACAGCCAAAGTTCACGGTCTCCATGCCAATCGCATGTTCAACCAGCGCGGAAAACGGTTTTTCAATGAATTTGCCGTAAGTTTCCGTACTGCCGATCATCGCAATAAAATCCCCCGTCATT
The DNA here is from genome assembly GCF_965277155.1 of Profundibacter sp. Classification (GTDB taxonomy): domain Bacteria; phylum Pseudomonadota; class Alphaproteobacteria; order Rhodobacterales; family Rhodobacteraceae; genus Profundibacter. Next base: position 769,506 of record NZ_CBDIBV010000013.1, on the reverse strand, counting down.
TCCCGACGCGGCCCGCGGAACAGCAATTTCGATTTCCCGTATCTGCACGGATAATAGTCAAGGGCACATTCGCCCAGATTCAAATAGGTCATTCCACCCACCCCTTGTTTCGATTCACCCAAAGACAGATTCGCGCAAAGGGGTTTCCAAATAGCTAAACCAACAATTTGCCGTAATTTTTAGCGCCTTGCCCCCCCTGCATGCACACCGTAAAGTCGCCCCAAGAAGTCACGAGGTGTGCTATGGAAGTTCAAAAAATCGGTATCGTTGGCGCGGGTCAGATGGGCAACGGGATTGCCCATGTCTGCGCTTTGGCGGGCTATGATATCATCATGGCCGACATGTCGAGCGAGGCGCTGGACAAGGCGCGCGCGCGGATTGATCGCAACATGGAACGTCAGGTCAGCCGCGAGAAAATCACGGCCGAAGATAAGGCCACAGCCCTTGGCCGGATCAAAACCACGCTAAAACTGCCCGACCTTGGCCAGACCGATCTGGTGATCGAAGCCGCGACCGAACGCGAGTCGATCAAAACCGCCATTTTTGAGGATCTGATCCCGCATCTTCAGCCGCATACATTGCTGACCTCGAACACATCGTCGATTTCGATCACCCGCCTTGCCTCGCGCACGGACCGGCCGGAAAAATTCATGGGGTTCCACTTCATGAACCCCGTGCCGGTGATGCAACTGGTCGAACTGATCCGCGGCATAGCAACGGATGAGGAAACCTTTCAGGCCTGCGAAACTGTGGTGGAGCGTTTGGGGAAAACCTCTACCGCCGCCGAGGATTTCCCCGGCTTCATCGTCAACCGTATCCTGATGCCGATGATCAACGAGGCGGTTTATACCCTGTATGAAGGGGTCGGGTCGGTGAAATCCATCGACACATCCATGCGGCTTGGAGCCAACCACCCGATGGGGCCGCTGGAACTGGCCGATTTCATCGGGCTGGATACTTGTCTGGCGATTATGAACGTGCTGCACGACGGGCTGGCCGATACAAAATACCGCCCCTGCCCGCTGCTGACCAAATACGTCGAGGCCGGTTGGCTGGGCCGCAAATCGGGCCGTGGATTTTACGATTATCGCGGTGAAACGCCGGTGCCGACGCGCTAGAGTTTCGGCTTTAATGCCAGCGTTTTATCACGTAGCCACGCCATAAACCCGCGCGGATCCTTGGACCATTCCACCACTTCTTCTGGCGGGATCGGCTCGCCGATGATCGGCGCTTGCGGCTTCTTCAGTGATTTCACCACCTCGTGCAGCAACAGCCCCTGACGAAGGGTTGCCGAAATCAGGTTGGCAATCAGATAGGTGCGGGTATTGCGACCGGGGAAAAAGATCGGCACCACTGTAGCGCCCGATCGCAAGATCATCTTGGCGGTAAAGGGGTTCCACTCGGCCTCGATCGCGGGTCCGAACAGGGTTTTGCTTGAGGCCACCACACCCGCCGGAAACAGCACAATCACGCCGCCGTCTTTCAGATGGGCCATCGCCTCTTTGCGCATGTTGATATTCAGGCGTTGTGAGTTTTCCTCGTGCGGGAAGGCCACGGGCAGCATGAATTTTTCGATCTCGGGGATGCCGGTCAACAGGCTGCGTGTCAGGATTTTGTAATCCGTGCGCACCTTGCCGATCAGTTCGGCCAGAACCAGACCATCCACCAGACCGTGCGGATGATTTGCCACCACGATCATCGGCCCAGTTGGGGGGATCTTGGCGATTTGTTCTTCGGGTGTCACCACGTCGATCTGCATCAGCTGCAGGGCGCGGGTGAAGAATGGCTGGCCACTGACCACGCCTTCTTGTTCAAATTTGCGGATCAGGCGCAGCAGCGGGATTTTACCGGTGCCCCATTCCATCGCCCGGATAACCAGCACCTTGAACGGATTCTTGAACGTATTGGCGTAGGACAGTTTCTGCCGCTTGTAGGGCACATAGTCGGAATCCTGTTCCGCCGGTTTATCTTGCGCACTATCCACCAAGAGTTTTCCAGTCACCTTACATATCTTCGCCGAAACGGTCGGCCACAAGCACCTTTAGTGCATCCATCAACTTGTCGGCTTCAGGGCCTGTCGTCTCAACCTCAATAGAGGTTCCGACCGAGGCTGCCAACATCAAAAGCCCCATGATCGAATCCCCTGACGCACTCATCCCGTCCTTGAACACCTCGGCGCTGGCATCGTGTTCCTCGACCATTTCGACAAATTTGGCCGAGGCCCGTGCATGCAGCCCCTTTTCATTGGTGATTTTCATTGTCTGGCGGTTACTCATAAGGGGCTATCCATTTGTTCCGTCAATACAATCTATATACTTGCGCCCAGCTATAAGCGCCGCTGACACCGCTTCGTCAAACGGTTTATCGCGCGATTTGGCCAGCTTCACCAGCATCGGCAGGTTTGCGCCATACAGGATCTTGCGATCCTTTTTGCAACAGGCACCCAGTGACAGGTTCGAAGGCGAGCCGCCAAACATATCAGTCACCACCACAACGCCATCGCCTGTATCGACCTCTTCGGCAGCGGCACGGATTTCGTCCTTTTTGCCCTCGCGGTCGCAGTCGTTTTCAATCGCGATGGTGCGAATCCCTGTTTGCTTGCCGACAACATGTTCGACAGCGGACAGATATTCTCTGGCCAATCCCCCGTGCGCGACAATCACGATGCCGATCACGTTTTGTCACCCCGACTGCTTGCAGACCCGTTCTGGGCCTTTCGTTCCATTTCCCTGTGACGAATAGACACCTGCCACCCATCCTGCGCAAGGGCATTCACCAGCTTTTCCGCCACGGCAACCGACCGGTGCTGACCGCCGGTGCAGCCAAACCCGATTGACAGATGTGCTTTACCCTCTTCGATATAGGCAGGCAGCAGCATATTAATCAGATCCTGCACCTTGCCAAAGAACACATCATATCGTGGATCGGTGGCGATATAGTCGGCCACCTCTTTGTTGCGCCCGTCAAAACTGCGCAGGCTTTCCTCCCAATGGGGGTTTTTCAGAAAGCGGCAGTCAAAAATCATATCCACACCGCGCGGCACACCGCGTTTATAGGAAAAGGAATGAACAGACACCGCCAGCCGTTGCCCGGTTTCGGGGGCAAACCAGCGTTCAACCTCGGCCCTCAGTTCATGCGGGGACATGGTGGATGTATCCAGCAACACATCGGCCCGCGCGCGGATCGGCACCAATAAATCTATTTCTTTCTCGATCCCCTGAATCGGGGATTTGGCCGGCGCCAGCGGATGCCGGCGGCGCGTTTCGGAATAGCGGCGCACCAGAACATCGGTGCTGCAATCCAGATACAGCAATTCAACTTTCAACCCGTCAGTGCGGGAAAGGGTCTCGATCATCTCGATCAGGGCGGCGGTGCTGAAATCGCGGTTGCGCACATCAATGCCCAGCGCCAGCGGGTGGCCAATTGGCGGCCCGTCCAGCAGACGCGGCAACAAGGACAGGGGCAGGTTGTCGATGGCCTCGTACCCCACATCTTCCAGCACCTTGATGGCGGTCGAGCGGCCTGCACCCGAGGGACCGGTCACCAGCACAACACGCTGATTGCCTGTTTTTGATGTTGTTCGATTGCTGGACGTCATATTAAGCGCTTCGCCCGCCTTTCAGATATTGTAGAATCGCTGCCGGAAAATGCGCAGCTTCTACTTTGTGCAGCAAGGGGGCTTTTTGGCCAAGTAAATTGTAGGTGCGATGCGGCGGCAGACGGTCGGTTTCAACCTGTTCCATATCAACCACCAGCATGACACGGGCCACACAGCTGTCAGCGGCAAGCAAACCCACGCCGCGGGCCTCGATTAAACCGTCAATCGTTTCAGGGGCACGGGCCAGCGTACCACTATCGCCGGATATCAATTCTGTGCGATCATCCGCAACCAGCGTTGCCCCCATCGCCATCAATTGCAAACAAAGCGCAGACTTTCCCGATCCGGACGGACCGATAACCAGGACACCTTTGCCTTCAACAGCAACACAGGACGCGTGAACAACAATTGGGCCATTCACACGGGTGCCCATCCCTACAAAGGCAGGCCCACGACAAACCGCGCACCCAGCGGTTCTGACGTGATATCGGCCTCGGTCGGACGGATATTTTCAGCCCAGATCACACCGCCGTGGGCTTCGATAATCTGCTTAGAAATCGACAGGCCAAGGCCCGAATTATTGCCATAGTGATCGGGTGGGCGTTCGGAATAAAAACGGTTGAACACCTTATGCAACGCCTGATCCGGAATGCCTGGGCCTGTATCTTCGACCACCACCAGTATCCGGTTTTCCCGCCGCCGCGCCCAAACCCTGATGGCATCGCCTTCTTCACAAAATGAAATAGCGTTGGTGATCAGGTTCACAAACACCTGTGCCAACCGCGCTTCCAGACCATAGATTACAATTGGACCAGACGGTAGATCGGTAATCAGCTCGACCCCTTTTTTCGAGGCTTCCTGCCCCAGATACTCGCCAATGTTCGAGACCGTTTTCAACAGGTCAAAACTCTCTTCCTCTTCCTTGATCAATTCACTATCCAACCTTGAAGCATTGGAAATATCGCTGACCAGACGATCCAGTCGGCGCACATCATGTTCGACAACATCCAGCAGCTTGCCGCGTTGTTCATCCTTTTTGATGATACGCAAAGACCCGACAGCCGAACGAAGGGACGCCAGAGGATTCTTGATTTCATGCGCCACATCGGCGGCAAACTGTTCGTTCGCATCAATCCGGTCATATAATGCGGCTACCATCCCGCGCAGCGCGACAGACAGGCGCCCGATCTCGTCGGGGCGGGCTGTCATATCTGGAATCCGGATACGCCCGGGGTTCAGCTTGCGGGCATCCCTGTCGCGACCCAGTTCGGCCGCAGCGGCCAGATCAGACAATGGGTTGGCAATCGTCGAGGCCAATACAAGGCTTAGCCCGATTGATACCAGAATAGCGATCACGAACATCTGTAATATCTGTTCACGTTCGGCACGCACCAGATAGTCGATTTCACCAGCAGCAGTCGTGACAGCAATTGCACCTACGGGTGCATCATTCCGGATAATCGGCTTGGCCACCGAAAAAATGATTTCGCCCGTGTCATCGTAACCGGATTTCACCCTGGTTTCCCCGGCAAGTGCCGGTGCAACCAGTTCTTCTGCCATACTTCTTGCTATTGTATCTGAATCCAGAGCGGATTTTGGTGCCAATAAACCCGAAACACTTTCCCAGACCGCATTCAGAAAATCTGTAATCAGGGTGCTACGCGTGTCTTTCTGTAAACTGGAAACCTTGGCACTATCAGGATCAGCCTGACTACGGGTCATACCGACAAGCTTCTGATCCGGGTCAAAAACGAACACCTCTATACCAATGGGCAGATCAAGGTTTTCCAACGTGGTAGCAACCTGTGCACTGTTTGAAAAATCTGCTACACCGCTGGCCTGCATTTGAGCCTCGAACACATCCGCAATCAGCCCCGCTTCGGTCACGAACCCCTGTTCACGCTGCAAAACCAGGCTGTCGCGAAACGGGTTCAGATACAGAACACCGGCAACAAGGATAATAATCGCAATCAGATTGAACGTGATGATCTTGCGGGCAAGCGGCGACCGGTTGATCGACACCAGCCCACGCCGCTTGCGCCGTGAGCTTCTGGCTGAATCCTGCGTCTGGTCCGGACCATCCCAGTCCTCGCCCAGCGCGATGTCAGCATTTTTGGTCGATTTGCCGCGAAACACATCTATCCCCGATACAATGCTCATTCTTCGTTGTATCTGTACCCGATGCCATAAAGCGTCTCAATCGCTGAAAAATCATCGTCCGCTGTGCGCATTTTCTTGCGCAGGCGTTTGATGTGGCTGTCGATTGTGCGGTCATCTACATAAACCTGATCGTCATAAGCAACATCCATCAACTGATCACGGCTTTTGACAAATCCGGGCCGCTGGGCCAATGCCTGAAGCAACAGGAATTCGGTCACTGTCAGGGAAACCTCGTTTCCTTTCCAACTGACTGAATGGCGCAGCGGATCCATCCGAAGGTTGCCCCGTTCAATTACTTTGGTTTCTTCGGTATCGCCAACAGTATTGTTTTCGATTGCATCCTGACGACGCAACAAGGCGCGGATACGTTCCACCAGCAAGCGTTGCGAGAACGGCTTTTTGACGTAATCGTCCGCCCCCATGCGCAGGCCCAGAACCTCGTCGATCTCGTCATCCTTGGAGGTCAGGAAAATCACAGGAATTTTGGTTTTCTGGCGCATTCTTTGCAACAGGTCCATGCCATCCATGCGCGGCATTTTAATATCCAGAACTGCCAGATCGGGCAGACCCAGATTAAAGCCGTCCAGCGCGGCCTGACCATCATTATAGGTTACAACCTCGAAACCTTCCGCTTCGAGAGTCATTTGAACGGACGTCAGAATGTTCCTGTCGTAGTCCACCAATGCGATTTTCGCCATGGGGAAATCCTTATGCTGCCTCGGTTTATTATTTTTTACGGGGCTGACCCAGATAACCTAAAAAGAGGTTATGATGGGAAGCATGAGAAAGAGTCGCCTGAGCCACTACAAGCAAGACCGTCTTACGGAGCATTTTGTTTCGGGATCGACAGCACGAACAGCAGCCAGTTTGTGTGGTGTAAACCGCAAGACCGCAGCGTTTTATTTTCTACGCCTGCGCGAGATAATCGCCTATGAGCTGGAGGCGGAAAGCCAAGCTATGTTCGGCGGAGAAATAGAAGTGGACGAAAGCTACTTTGGCGGCAAACGCAAAGGTAAACGCGGGCGTGGTGCGGCAGGTAAAATTCCCGTTTTTGGTATATTAAAAAGGGGTGGGAAGGTTTACACCAAGATCATCCCGGACGCCAAATCCGCCACTCTGATCCCGATCATAGAGCGCAAAGTCGTGCCGGATTCCATCGTCTATTCCGATTGTTGGCGCGGTTATAATGTGCTGGATGTGTCAGACTTCCACCACTTTCGCATCAACCATTCCAAGCTCTTTGCAGACCGTCACAACCACATCAATGGCATCGAGAATTTCTGGAACCAAGCCAAGCGCCACATGCGCCGATTTAACGGTGTCCCCAAGGCCCAATTTGGGCTATATTTGAAGGAATGCGAGTGGCGTTTCAACAACAGTGACCCTTCAGCTCAGTTATTGCAGCTAAGACAATGGGTTAAGCGTTACTTGAAGTAGTTATCTGGGTCAGCCCCATAGAGAGTTACGTAATCGCCGGGCTTGAGTTTTTCATCAGTTTCGAGCGATATTTTATATCTGGTCGTAAAACTTTGCATTCCAACAGTTACGCCAAGCTGCCTAGGCTGTTCTGTTTCATCCGCCCATGCGCTTTGAGGCGCCGACGATAGACCTGCTATACCGGATATAAGGACGATCACCCACAATATACGCATAATATACTCACTCATACTTTATCTGATTAACTAACATATTGAGCCAAAACCGCCTATTTTCAATATACTCCACCAAAAATGAAGGTTTTATCAACCAGCTAACGCCAAAGAATAGACGTATGTAGCGCGTTTGATTGATCGCCCCTATTACCCCTTTCCTTTTACCCAAAAAAAACCTATACGCGCGTGTATGCCTGATTCATCGGGCGGATGCTCTATGGACCTTGCTGGACGACATCCCGGCCTGCGCCCGCAACTTTTGATATTAAAGGAGACCCCGATGTCGATTACCAAAGAAGAAAAAGCCCGCATCATGAAAGAATTCGCAACCCATGAAGGCGACACAGGTTCGCCCGAAGTTCAGGTTGCTGTTTTGTCATCGCGGATCGCGACACTGACCGAGCACTTCAAAACCCACAAAAAGGATAACCATTCCCGCCGTGGTCTTTTGAAACTGGTTGCGACACGTCGCAAACTTCTGGACTACACCCGCGCCAAAGACGAAGCGCGTTATCAGGATCTGATCAAACGCCTCGGCCTGCGCCGCTAATACCGACCCAAAGATGCGCCCTGCGGGGCGCTTCTTGCTTTTTAAGATGCTGCACCCTGCCGGACCTAACGGGGTGTCATATGCACATGAAACAGGTCACGGGCATACGGCCCGTATGAAATCGGCCAAAGGGGATGGGCCCCGGCGGCCAAATTAGGAAATGATATGTTTAACGTAACAACGAAATCTATGCAGTGGGGCGAAGAAACGCTGACACTGGAAACGGGCAAGATCGCCCGTCAGGCAGACGGCTGTGTGATCGCCACTTTGGGCGAAACCAGCGTTCTGTGTGCTGTGACTTTTGCAAAGACACAAAAACCGGGGCAGGATTTTTTCCCGCTGACCGTTCACTATGGTGAAAAATATTATGCAGCCGGCAAAGTGCCCGGCGGGTTCTTCAAACGCGAAGCACGCCCAACCGAAAAAGAAACGCTGACATCCCGCCTGATCGACCGTCCGATCCGCCCGCTGTTTGTTCCCGGGTTTAAAAACGAAGTTCTGGTGATCTGTACCGTTCTGTCACACGATCTGGTGAATGATCCCGATATGGTCGCGATGATCGGTGCCTCGGCTGCGCTGACAATTTCCGGCGTTCCATTCATGGGCCCGATCGGCGCCTGTCGCGTTGGTTTTGTCGATGGCGAATACATCCTGAACCCCGAAATCGACGACATGCACGATCTGCGCAACAAGCCCGAGCAGCGGCTTGACCTTGTTGTCGCTGGCACCAAAGACGCCGTGATGATGGTTGAATCCGAAGCTTACGAGCTGACCGAAGCCGAAATGCTGGGCGCTGTGAATTTCGCGCACGAGCAGATCCAGCCGGTGATCGACCTGATCATCGACTTTGCCGAAGATTGCGCCAAAGAGCCGTTCGACTATCAGCCCGCCGATTATTCCGAGCTGTACGAAGCGGTTGCCAAAGCTGGCGAGAAGCAGATGCGCAAGGCATTCGCCATCACCGACAAGCAGGAACGCACTGCGGCAGTTGCCGAGGCCCGCGAAGCCATAAAGGCGGCGCTGACCGAAGAACAGCTGGCCGACGAAAACCTCGGCTCGGCCATGAAGAAGCTGGAAGCCAGCATTCTGCGTGGCGACGTTGTGAAAACCGGCAAACGGATTGATGGCCGCGACACCACTACGGTGCGCCCGATCACATCCGAAACCGGCCTTCTGCCCCGCACACACGGCTCGGCGCTGTTTACACGCGGCGAAACTCAGGGGTTGGTTGTGACCACTCTGGGCACCGGCGATGACGAACAGATGATCGACGCGCTGCAGGGCATGTATAAATCCAACTTTATGCTGCACTATAACTTCCCGCCCTATTCGGTTGGCGAAGTTGGCCGCTTTGGTTTCACCGGCCGCCGGGAAATCGGCCACGGTAAACTGGCATGGCGTGCGTTGCAGGCGGTTCTGCCCCCTGCCACCGATTTCCCCTACACAATTCGCGTCGTGTCGGAAATCACCGAATCCAACGGCTCGTCCTCTATGGCTTCGGTCTGTGGTGGCTCGCTGTCGATGATGGACGCCGGTGTGCCGCTGAAGGCACCTGTTGCCGGTGTGGCCATGGGTCTGATCCTTGAGGATGCCGACAACTATGCCATCCTGACCGATATTCTGGGTGATGAAGACCACCTTGGCGATATGGATTTCAAGGTTGCCGGTACCGACAAAGGCATCACCAGCTTGCAAATGGATATCAAGGTTGCGGGCATCACACCCGACATCATGGACAAGGCATTGGCACAGGCCAAAGACGCCCGTCTGCACATCCTTGGCGAAATGGCCAACGCACTGACCGAAGCTGGCGAATTCAGCGCCCACGCACCGCGCATTGAAACCATGCAGATCCCGACGGATAAAATCCGCGAAGTGATCGGTTCGGGTGGTAAAGTGATCCGTGAAATCGTTGAAGTGTCCGGCGCCAAAGTCGACATCAACGACGAAGGTATCATCAAGATCGCCTCGCCGAATGCCGAAGCCATCAAAAAGGCCTATGACATGATCAACTCAATCGTGGCCGAGCCGGAAGAAGGCGTGATCTATCGTGGCAAAGTTGTCAAGATCGTCGACTTCGGCGCCTTTGTGAACTTTCTTGGCAAGCGCGACGGTCTGGTCCACGTTTCCCAAATCGAAAACCGCCGTCTGAACCATCCTTCGGATGTTCTGAAAGAGGGTCAGGAAGTTTGGGTCAAACTGCTGGGCTTTGACGATCGCGGCAAGGTTCGTCTGGCGATGAAAATGGTCGATCAGGAAACCGGGTTGTGTCTCGAAAGTGGTGGAAATTGATTTCAGGCACCTCCGAGCGGGTTGAGTTATGCGCCGGTCAGGCGGCTTGGTCAAGGGTTGCGTCGGCGACGGGCTGAGCGAGCGTTTCCCAGCCATCGACCTTTCGCATGACGATCTGCCCCGAGGCCATCAGAGCCCAAAGCAGCATCGGCACGGTCTCGGCGCATGGCAGCACGGTCTGGGTCTTGATGCGGCGGCGGAATTCCTCGTTCAGGCGTTCGATCGCATTTGTCGTTCTGGCCGATTTCCACTGGCCTTGTGGCAGACGCGTGAAGGTGAAAAGCTTATCTCCTGCTTCTTCCAAGCTGTCAGCGACGGCCTTGCATTTCAGCCGCCATTTTCGCAGAAATGCCTTGCGGCGGGTGGCGATTTCCTCGGGTGTTTTGGCGTAGATCATGTCGCGGTAATCTTCTGTCAACTCATCATGCATACGCTTGGGTGCCTTGGCCAGAAGGTTGCGGTGCTTGTGCACCGTGCACCTCTGGATCGGCAGATCTTCACCCCAGAGGGCAATGAGAGCGACCTCAAGTCCCGGTGCCCCGTCCACGATGACAAATTCGGGCCGTTTCAACCCGCGCGCATCCAGATCGTTGATGAACTGACGCCAGGCGGAGGTGCTTTCGCCGCCCATGTTCATCAGTGATAACAAGACCTTCTGCCCATCCCGGCGCACGCCAATCGCGGCCAGAACCGAGATATTGGTGGCCTTCCTGTCAATCCGCGTTTTGATCACGGTGCCGTCCAGGATCAGCCGCACGATGTCTTCATCCGCAAGGCTGCGGGCGCACCACGCCTGCCAGTCCACCTTCACCTTGCGCCAGGCGCGGCTCACCACATCCTTGCTGACCGCCCCCTGAAACAGGCCGAACAGGGCGCGTTTTACCCGCCGTGTGTTGGTGCCCGAAAGGTAGACAGCAGCGATCAGCGCCTCGGCCTTCTTCGTCAGCCGCTGGTAGCGGGGCAATGCCTTCGAGCGCCATTCTCTGGCCTTGCCGGCCTCGCCTGTGATCCGCGCACGCGGCACGCGCACCGTTTCGGTTCCAAATGTTCCGACCAGTTGCCGCTCGCGATGCCCGTGGCGGTATCCGGCCTTTGCCCCGCCGCTGCGGCCATACCGGCAACGGCCCAGAAACTGCTCCAGCTCCTCTTCGAAAACCGCCTCGATCGTCGCGCGGATGTTCTGGCGCAGCCGGTCTTCAATCGGGTCATAGCCTGCTTCATTGGCCAGTAGCGCGGATGTCGATGTTGCTGTATTCTTTGTCATGGCGTGATCTCCTTGGCGGTTCCAGCCGCCGGTTGGGTGGCTTCGATGCACCCGGAGATTACGCCGTCCTCGAATTTCCACCAAACTCGCGACACTACCGGAAACCGGCAAAGAGATTACAGAAGACAAAGAGTAATCTTTGCTTTCCAGCAAATTTCGAGAGAAGGCCCCGATGGAAACGTCGGGGCCTTTTTGATTACGGAATTGTTATTTTGGTTGCTCCGTCTTTACGGCTAGCATTCTTCACAGGGTCGTGAAGCGAACATCACGCACCATATTTTGCTGGAGAAACCGTTATTATGCTTAACAAACGCCAATTTATTTCAACGGGGATTGCTATGGGGGGCCTTGGGCTTGCCGGCGCAAACGCCCAAACCGCCAAACCCGAATATACTTTGCCTGAAGAATTCCTGCCGCGCGAGGTCAGAATCCGCGACAAGCTGCCCGCTGGTGAAATCCATGTCGATCCAAACCGTTTCGTGCTGTATCTGACGTTACCCAAAAGGCGGGCCATTCGTTATACCGTCGGTGTAGGACGCGGGAACCTGTATCACGATGGAACATTTTATGTCGGGGCCAAACGGGAATGGCCCAGCTGGAAACCGACACCGGCCATGATGAAACGCGAACCGGCCGCTTATAAGAGTTTCGTACCCGGTGGACGTTATGAAAAAGGGATGCCGGGCGGCCCCAACAATCCGCTTGGCGCCCGTGCGATTTATCTTTTTGACGAACGCGGCGACAGCTATTTAAGACCTCTGCATAACATCGGGATTCCCCCGGGTTGGCCGTTTTGGTAAGCTAGCCGGGAAATCTCTGGGGTGAATAGATGGACCTTTTCCTGCACGAAGCGGCGGCACGGATCGGCGCGGATGACGTTCTGTCGAAGATCGACGCGCTGATGGATTGGAACTCGTTTTTGCCGATCCTGCGGCGCGGTCTGGGGCGCTCGGGGATCGGGCCTCAGGGCTATGATCCGCTGGTTCTGTTCAAGTGTCTTCTGGTTGGCCAGTGGCACGGGCTGAGCGACCCGAAGCTGGAGCGGGCCTTGAAGGTGCGGCTGGATTTCATGCTGTTCTGCGGGCTCGATCTGCACGCGTCGGTGCCGGATGAGACGACCCACTGCCGGTTCCGCAATGCGCTGGTCCGGGGTGGCGTTTACGATGAGCTGCTGGCCGAGGTCTGCCGCCAGATCGAGGCGCATGGGCTGAAGCTGAAAGAGGCTGAGGCGGCGATCATTGATGCGACCCTGATCGCGGCGGCGGCGCGCCCGCGCACCCATATCGACGCCCCGCAGGACCGGGCAGAGGACGGGGCAAGGGAAGGGACGCCGGATGATCCGCCCGAGGTCTCACCCGACGGGGCACAGCTGCATTTCAGCGCCGACCCTGATGTCCGCTGGGTCAAGAAGGGCCGCAAGAGCACGCTCGGCTACAAGGGCTTTGCCCGCTGCGACGAAGAGGGCTTTATCGACAAGGTGCACACCACGCCCGCCAATGCCGCCGAAAGCCCCGAATTCGCCACCATGATCGCGGGCGCAAAGGCGCAGCGGGTGCTGGCCGACAAGGCCTATGCGAGCAAGGCCAACCGCCAGATGCTGCGCGGCAAATACCGCGACGGCATCCTGCGCAAGGCAGCGCGCGGCCGCCCCCTGCGGCAATCGGAGAAACGCTTCAACCGGCTGATTTCGAAACGCCGCTTCCGCATCGAGCAGACTTTCGGCACGATGAAACGCCTCTTCGGCCTGCAGCGGGCGAGATATTTCGGGCGCGCCAGGGTGCATGCCCAGATGGTCATGGCCGCCATCGCGCAAAACCTGCTCAAGGCCGCAAACAGGATCACCCTCAACCCGCAAACCCCCGCAATCGCATAGCCCCAAACCCCGCCACCCGTCTGTCCGCCGGACCCGCAGGGGCGCAAGGTGGGCGGCCGAAATCTTGCTTCAACCGAAAGCCATGGCCTCATGCAGAGGTCTTAGGACGCGTTTTTCCAAGCGACTGCTGCGTTGGCGCAACCGGTGAGCCGGGAGGAAGGTGACGGGAAGAAACGGGCTTAGTCGTCCGTGACTGCCATCGGTTCAGGTTGCATGTTTCGTTCTCTATCATTTCTCCCAGCGGATTTCTTTAAACTTTACCTTGCAAAGTTGGAATGAATATCCAATATTACAAGGATGATTGAGAGGGGGAAATATCACGAAGTCACTGAGCTTCTGGACAGTTTTCCTGCTGTTGCCATCATTGGCCCGCGCCAGGTTGGCAAGACGACCCTTGCCCACGAGATCGCCGAAACTCGGCCTTCCGTCTATCTGGATGTGAATCGGCGTGCAAAACTGACCCACTTGGGTGGGTTATGAGCGAGTAAAATTGACCCACCTGTTTCGTTAACATCCGCGCAAAATTGTGCGGAGGAAAGAGCAGGTGATATTGATGGAAAGCGTATCGAAGATCCGGCGCTGGGTGCTGGTTGAAGGGCGCAGCATCCGGTCTGTGGCGCGGGCGACGGGACTGTCGCGGAACACGATCAAGAAGTATTTGAAGGACGAGAATCCGCCGAGCTACCAGCGCCATGCGCCGCCAGTTCGGCACAAACTGTGCAATGGGTTTGATCTTCGGCTGCAGGAACTGTTTGATCAGGACTCGAGGCGACCACGCCGGGAGCGGCGGACGGCCCAGAAGCTATACGAGCAGCTTGTGGCAGAGGGCTATACCGGGTCCTATTCGCCGGTTCAGCGTTTTGTTCGTGAGTTGAAGCGCGCCGGGGCCTGTTCGGGAGATGCGTTTATCCCGCTGCATTTTGCGGCGGGTGACGCGCTGCAATTTGACTGGAGCGAAGAACGGGTCGTACTGGGTGGTGTCGAGCAGAAGGTGAAGGTCGCTCATTTCCGCCTGTGTCACAGCCGCAAGCCTTTCGTGATTGCCTATCCCGGTGAAGCCCAGGAGATGGTGCTGGATGCTTTCGTGCAGGCGCTGTCCTTTTACGGAGGCGTTCCGCGCAGGGTGATCATCGACAACCCCAAGACCATGGTGACCTACGTTTCGCGCTCGAAGGAGCGGATATTCCATCCCCGGTTCCTGGCCTTGATGAACCACTGGGAACCTCTAAAAATCCCCCAAAATCCGGCCTGACGGGGTAGAATCGTCATCAGGATGAAAATGATTCGACCGACGGGGTTTTGTCATGGGTCAGATGGGATTTTTTGATCTTTCCAGCCGATACGCGGGACTGGACAAATCTGGTGATCCGCTGGTGTTGCTCAACGACATGGTGCCGTTCGAGGATTACCGGGACGAGCTGAAGGCCATATGGCGCACGCCGCCCGAACAGCGCAAATCCAACGCTGGCCGCCCGCCTTGGGATGAGGTGCTGATATTCAAGACGATGGTTTTGCAGCAGCTCTACAACCTCTCTGACGATCAGATCGAGTATCAGATCCGCGACCGCCTGTCGTTCATGCGGTTTCTCGGCCTTGGCATTGAAGACAGCGTACCTGACGCCAAGACCATCTGGGCCTACCGTGAAAGGCTGGCCGGGGCCGGGAAGATGAAGGAGCTGTTTGACAAGTTCGATGCCTTTCTGCGCGAAAAGGGCTATCTGGCGATGGGCGGGCAGATTGTTGATGCGAGCATCGTTCCGGCGCCGCGCCAGCACAACAAAAGGGACGAGAACGAGAAAATCAAGGCGGGCGAAACGCCTGAAGAGTGGGAGGAAAAACCCCACAAGAAGCGCCAGAAGGACGTGGATGCGCGCTGGACGAAGAAGCACGGCAAGAGCTATTACGGCTACAAGAACCACATCAATGTCGACCGGCGGCACAAATTCATCCGCGCTTATGATGTCACCGATGCCGCCGTGCATGACAGCCAGGCGCTTGCCGGTCTGATTGATGCGAGCAACACCTCATCGGACCTGTGGGCCGACAGCGCCTATCGCTCGCAAAAGATCGAAAGCGAGCTGGAAGAGCGGGGGCTTCACAGCCATATCCATCACAAGGGCAGGCGCGGCAAGCCGCTTGGCGAGCGCCAGCAAAAGGCCAACCGGAGGCGCTCGAAAGTGCGGGTCCGGGTCGAGCATGTATTCGCTTTTCAGGAGCGCTCCATGGGCGGCAAGCTGATCCGCTCCATCGGCCTGAAGCGGGCGCGATTTCGCATCGGGATGATGAACCTGGTCTACAACATGAAGCGCTTCGTCCAGTTCGAATGCGGCCTGGCGGCGCCGGGATAAGGGTTCATGGGGTGAGGTGTGCCTGAAATACCCAAAACCGGCTTGAAACCGGTGAAAATGGGTTTATGATCCGAAGCAATCAGGCGGGACAGGCGAAAAACCGTCCACCCCGCCGCGAAGAAGGCGAAAACGGGAATTTACAGAGGTTCCCCACTATGTGATGGAGCCGGTGGCCTGCACGCCCGCTGCGGGCTGGGAGAAGGGACAGGTCGAGAACCAGGTCCAGTTCTTGCGGGGCCGGTTGTTCGTTCCCGAACCGGCCTTTGATGATCTCGAGGCGCTGAACGCGTGGCTGCGTCTGCGTTGCGAAGATCTGGCAGAGCGTCCCCATCCCGAGCAGCAGGATCGCACGATTACCGAAGTGTTCGAAGACGAGCGCGCCGAACTGCGCCCCCTGGGTCGGGCCTTCGACGGCTACGTGGAAAAGACCGTCCGTGTCCGCTCCACCTGCCTGGTTCAATATGCCAGCAATCGCTACAGCGTGCCCTCCCGCTTTGCCGGGCATCATGTGTCGCTACGCGCCTATGCCGGCCGGATCGTGGTGGTCTCCGGTCAGGATGTGATTGCCGAGCACAGGCGTCATTTTACCCGCAATATCAGCTATTTCGAGCCCTGGCATTACGTTCCCCTGCTGGACCGCAAGCCTGGTGCCCTGCGCAATGGCGCCCCCTTTGTGGGCTGGGAACTGCCCGAGGCCATGCATCGGATCAGGGAACATTACATGGCTGGTAAAGGCGGGGATCGGGAGTTCGTCGACCTGCTCCTGCTGGCACAGGATCACGGGATCGAGGTGGTCGAGACGGCCTGCAATCTGGCGGTGGCACAAAACACCCTGCGGCTGCCCGCCATCATCAATCTGATCAACCAGTTGGTGGAACCGGTCATCACACCGCTCAGCGATGCCTGCGCTTATCCGCAGCTGACCTTGCGGCCCGAAGCCGATTGCAAACGCTATGAGACCCTGTGCTCGGCTGAGGAGGTTGCCGTATGAATGCCTTGATCGACCAACTGACAGCCCTCAGGTTGCATGGAATGGCAGCTTGCGCCCATGATCTGCTGTCCGCGCGCAAGCCGCCAAGTCTGACCACAGCGATAAGGCAACTGATCGACGCCGAGACTGTAGAGCGCCGGGTGCGCTCCATCCAGTATCAAATGAGGGTTGCGAAGTTCCCCCATCACAAGGACTTCGCCACCTTCGATTACAGCGCCGCCGCCCTCACCCAGGCCCAGATCGAACCATTCTGCACCGGCCAGTTCACAGAGGAGGCCCATAACCTCATCCTGGTGGGCGGAACCGGCACGGGCAAAACCCACATCGCCATCGCGCTGGGAACGACGCTGATCAACAACGGCAAGAAGGCGCGCTTCTTCAACGCCGTCGATCTGATCAACGCCCTGATCAAGGAACAGGCCGACGGCAATGCAGGGAAGATCATCCGGCAGCTCTCGGCTTTGGACTGCGTCATCATCGACGAGCTGGGCTACATCCCGTTTCCCAAATCCGGTGGCGCGTTGCTCTTCCATCTGATCAGCAAGCTCTACGAGAAGACCAGCATCATCATCACAACCAACCTTGAGTTCGGTGAATGGGTCTCGGTCTTCGGGGATGCCAAGATGACAACCGCCCTTCTGGATCGCGTCACTCATCACTGCAACATCATCGAAACCGGCAATACCTCATACCGGTTCGCCCAGAGTAAACGCCGTAGAAAAAACTAGCCGTTCCGCAAGCAAAGCCCCCAGACGGACTCGCTACATGAAGGCGGCCCGACTGGGGGCTTTGCGCCACAAAGGGGGGGGCAAATTTAAATGCCGAAACCGGGTCAGTTTTAAATGCTCATTGACAGGCTGGAGATGTCGCTGCTATTCTCGGTTCCGGAACCGCCATCAGCTACGCCGCAGACTGGAGCGAGTATTTCGGGCACCAGCCGACGGACGGCTCCGGTGATCTGTTCTATCATCTCGATCTATTGTGGGCCGATTCCAGTATCGATTTCATCGGCATCGACAATTATTTCCCGCTGTCCGACTGGCGCGACGGGTTTGACCATGCGGATGCGCAGGCGGGGTGGAGCTCGGTGCGCGATCTCGACTATCTCAAGGCCAACATCGAGGGCGGCGAGCGGTTCGACTGGTACTACGCCTCCGATGCCGACCGCACCGCGCAGACGCGCACCACCATCTCGGACAGCTTCTATGGCGAGCCGTGGATCTGGCAACCGAAGGACATGCGCGGCTGGTGGCAGAACCTGCACCACGACCGGCTGGGCGGGGTGCGCTTCGGTTGGTTCCAGAACTGCGCCGATCCGAGTTCCTACGCGAAGAACCCGTCCTCGGTCACCATTTCGCCCACCACCGGCAGTTTCGGGCCCTTCACCACCCCCGCCCGCATCGCCTCGGGCGGCGCCACATGGCACGGGGCGACGCCGGGCTACCGCACGCTGGCGGTGGGCGAGCGCGTCGTGATCACCGCCTATGTTGCAGCGGGCACGTCTGGGGAGTTCTCCTTCAACCTCACGCTCGGATCGGGCAGCCAGCACGCCGGCTTTTTTGGCGCGCTGGGCGGGTGGGGCACACGGTTGTCGGGGCGCATACCATTAACGCTACAAGCCGAGCCGAAGTTTTCCCCGGCCTCTGGAAGATCACCCTGGACGTGATGGCGGGAATTGCGGGCTCTTCCGGCTTTCGGATCGGGCCGCGTTCCGCGACGGCCGGCGACGACATCATCGTCTTTGGCGTCGAGGTGCTTCCTTACGGAAAATCCACCACCGGCTGGGCGCCGCAATCCAAGCCGATCCGTTTCACCGAGTTCGGCTGCCCCGCCGTCGACCGGGGCACCAACCAGCCGAACGTGTTCTACGATCCCAAGAGCTCGGAGAGCGCCCTGCCGTATTTCTCCCGCGGCTGGCAGGACGAGGCGATCCAGCGGGCCTATGTCGAGGCCACTCTTGGATACTGGGGAGATGCGACGAAGAACCCGGTCTCGAGCGTTTACGGCGCGCCGATGATCAAGATCGCCGAGGCGGCGCTCTGGACCTGGGACGCGCGGCCATACCCGGACTTCCCGTCGCGTTCCGACGTCTGGTCGGACGCCGCGAACTGGGCCTTCGGGCACTGGATGGGCGGACGGCTCGGCCAGGTCTCGCTGGGCGCGCTGGTGCGCGATCTGTGCCGCACCGCCGGGCTGTCGGATACCCTGGTGGACGTCTCCGAAATAACCGAAATCGTGCCGGGCTTCACCGTGGCGGCAGTCGAGAGCCCGCGCACGTCGATCTCGGTCTTGGCGCGGCATTTCGGCTTCGATGCGGTGGAAAGCGGCGGCAGGATCGTGTTCCGGGCAAGGGGGCGGGCGCCGGCGGTCACCATCCGACCCGACGATCTGGTCGGCGCCAAGGGCGAGATCATGGAACTGATGCGCGGCCAGGAGACCGAACTGCCCCAGGCGCTGAAATGGCAGCTGGTGCGCGCGGACGAGGAATACGATGCCGCGACGGTCGAGGCGCGCCGCACCGAGGTGGCGGCGGACGGCGTGAGCGCCGAACGCTTCCCGCTGGCGGTGTCGCTCGAGGAAGCCGACCGGCGCTGCTGGAGGCCTGGGCCGGTCGGGAAACCCTGACCGCAAAGCTGCCGCCGTCCCGCTTGGCGTTCGATCCCGGCGATGTGGTGGCGCTCGACCACGATGGGCGAAAGGTCGATTACCGCATCGCCCGCATCAATGATGCAGGTCCGCGCGCGATCGAGGCCACGCGATCCGATCCGGACATCTACGACATGCCGCCCGGCAAGGGCCGAGCGCCGCAGCTGAACACGCCCGCGGTGTACGGCCCCGCCGACGTGGCGCTGATGGACCTGCCGCAGCTCGCCGACACGGTACCGCCGCACCGCCCCTACGCCGCGGTGTTCGCCAAGCCCTGGTATGGCGCCGCCGCCGTCTGGCGCAGCACGAGCAATTCCGGGTTTGCGCTGCTCGACGCGCTGGGCCAGCCCGCGCGCATGGGGCGGCTCGCCGCCGATTTCCCCGCCGGGCCGACCGACATTTGGGACAATGGCAGCCAGCTGCTGATTGACCTTTCCTCCGGCATGCTCACCAGCGTCACCGACGACGAGCTCTTCGCCGGGGCCAATGCGCTCGCCGTGGAAAGCGCACCGGGCATCTGGGAAATCGTGCAGGCGGGCACCGCCACGCTGGTGGCAACCGGGCGCTACAGCCTCACCCATCTGCTGCGCGGCCAGCGTGGCACGGCAGATGCCATGGGCAACCCGACGCCCGCCGGCGCGCGGGTGGTGGTGCTGGATGCGGCGACCGTGCCGCTCTCGATCGCCGAGGCCGATCTGGGCCTGCCATGGAACTGGCGCGTCGGGCCGGGCAATGCCGCGCCCTCGGACGCCATCATGCGGGCGCTGACCTTCACGCCGAACGGGCGCGGCCTGAAGCCCTTTTCCCCGGCGCAGGCGCGCATGCGGCGCGAGGCGAACGGCGATCTCGTCCTGCGGTGGGTTCGCCGCGACCGGGCACTCGCCGCCGACAGCTGGGTGCTGACCGACGTGCCCATGTCCGAGGCATCCGAAAGCTATGATCTGGAAATCCTGTCCGGGGGAACCGTCAAGAGAACCTTGACGGTTGCCACGCCGACCGCCCTCTACACCGCCGCCATGCAGACCGCCGACTTCGGCGGGCCGGTCGCCAGCCTTGATGTCCGCATCACCCAGATCGGCGCGCTGGGCCGCGGCGTACCGCTTGCCGCCACCCTCACCGTCACGGAGACCGTCTGATGACCAGCCCGAACCTCGCTCTGCCGCTGCTTTCCGCCGCCCAGGCCCAGAAGCATGTCACCGTCAACGACGCGCTCTCGCGCCTCGACGGACTCGTCCAGCTCTCGGTCAAGGACCGAAACCTCGCCGCGCCGCCCGCCAGCCCGGTCGACGGCGACGTGGTGCTGTTCACCGGCGGCGCATGGGTGCGCTTTTCGGCCAACGAGGGATGGCGGGTCTGGGTGGAGGATGAGGGCGTGCTGGTCGTGCGCGTGGGCGGGGCATGGTTGATGCTGGAGGCCGCGCTGAATTTGTTGAAGCGCAGCCATTCCGTCGAAGTGGCACTCTCCGCCAACGGCGCGTCGATCGAACTTCATGTCGAAGAGGAACAGCTCTCGGGGTTATCCGGCGCAACCGTCGCCTCCGCCATCGCCATTCCCGACCGCGCCATCGTACTGGCGGTTTCGACGCGAACGGTTACGGCGGTCCTGGGCGCGACGTCCTACGATTGCGGGATATCGGGTCAGCCCGCAAAGTTCGGCGGTTCGCTCGGTGTGGCCGCCGGCAGCACCAATGTCGGCGTGATCGGCCCGCAGGCCTTCTATGCGTCCATTCCCATCGTGCTCACCGCCAATGGCGGCAACTTCACCGGCGGCGATGTGCGGATCGCCATCCAGTACCTGCTGCCGACCGCGCCGAGCGCGTGATTCCAACCTATCAGAAAGAGACGACACCATGACCCCACCGCACAAGGACGCGGGATTTGTCCGCATGCCCGAGGAAGATTTCGAGGCCATCCTCACCCGCGCCGCAGAAAAAGGCGCCCGCAAGGCGCTGGCCGATGTCGGCCTCGAAGGACCGGAAGCGGCGATCGATATCCGCGACCTGCGCACGCTGCTGGCGTCCTTGCGCATGGCAAGGCGTACTGCTTGGCAGACCATCGTGCGGCTCATCACCTCCGGCCTGCTGCTGGCGTTGATTGCAGGCGTGGCGGTGAAGCTCAGGATCTTCGGGTGATCCCGGAAATAAGGTGGTTGAGCCCACCTGTCCCTTCCGGCCATCCAGCGCTATGATCGCAGGATGAACGACGCCGATGAAAAACGCATTGCGGCCAATCTGGCCAAAACCCTGGCCATGCTGTGCGTGCGCAATACGGCGCTCGAAGATCTGCATTCGGGCATCACGCCCGTCAGCAAGGCCGGGGACTGTTCGGACGTCATGGTGATCGATGCCGAAGGGCGGGAAATCCCGTGGACAGAAGTCTCGCATCTTGACGACGAGGCCATGCGCGCGCTGATGCGCCAGATCGTCAATCGACTCTACACATTCCACCTGATGGCCGATGACCCGGGACTGCGGGAAACGATCGACCGGTGGGCAGCGGCCGCCGGCGCCTGGGATGACCCGGAAATCGATCAGGGGCTGCTGGGGGCGGTCGAGAAGAAAGCTGGTGGTAGCTAAGCGCGATCTTGGCTTGTGGGTCATGTTCTTCACGAACCGCCAACTTGACAGGGCCCCGCAGTGCTCGACCCATCCATTGAACCCACGGCACGATTTGTGCCAACAGCTGTGTCGCCAACACTTGGCTTGCCACATGGCACGGGAAATGGAACGCATCTTGATGGCTGCAACCCGATGTGGGGCGCTTGCGAAACTGTAACAACGGTTTCCAGATTCCACCGGATCGGAATGCGATGTTACACCGCGATGGTGATCGCAACACTCCCGAAAAGATTGTAACTATTTATAATCACAAGAAAAGAAGATGACCTTTAGACGTCATCGAAAACCCGTCTGTTCAGCTATGTTCCATCTCGGTTCTCGTGCAACATCGGGCTGAAAGACGCGCGCCTGGCAGGGCGATTGCGGTAGTGTCGCAGACGAGGGAGACCAGATGGCCCAGAGAATCGAGACCTTTTATGAAGTCATGCGCAGGCAGGGGATCACCCGGCGCAGCTTTCTGAAATATTGCAGCCTTGCGGCCGGCGCGTTGGGGCTGAGCCCTGCCTATGCGCCGAAGATCGCTCACGCGATGGAGACCAAGCCGCGCATTCCGGTGCTTTGGCTGCACGGGCTGGAATGCACCTGCTGTTCGGAAAGCTTCATCCGCAGTGCGCACCCGTTGGCCAAGGACGTGATCCTTTCGATGATCTCGCTGGATTACGACGATACCATCATGGCCGCTGCCGGCGATCAGGCCGAGGCGATCATCGACGAGACGATCGAGAAATACGACGGCAACTTCATTCTTGCCATCGAAGGCAATGCGCCGCTCAACGAGGATGGCATGTATTGCATCATTGGCGGTAAACCCTTTGTCGAACGGCTGGTGCAGGCATCGCATCACGCCAAGGCGATCGTCTCCTGGGGGGCCTGCGCAAGCTGGGGATGCGTGCAGGCGGCGCGTCCGAACCCCACGCGCGCCACCCCCACTCACAAGGTGCCCGGCATCGCCGACAAGCCGATCATCAAGGTGCCCGGCTGCCCGCCGATATCGGAGGTGATGACGGCGGTGATCACCTATATCCTCACCTTCGAAAAGCTGCCCGAGCTCGACAATCAGGGCCGGCCAAAGATGTTCTATTCCCAGCGCATTCACGACAAATGCTACCGCCGCGGACATTTCGATGCCGGACAGTTCGTCGAGAAGTTTGACGACGAGGGCGCGCGAAAGGGCTATTGCCTTTACAAGATGGGCTGCAAGGGGCCGACCACCTATAACGCCTGTTCCACCATCCGCTGGAACGGCGGGCTGAGCTTCCCGATCCAGTCCGGCCATCCCTGCATCGGCTGTTCCGAGGATGGGTTCTGGGACAAAGGCGGATTCTACAACCGCCTTACCAACATCAACGGCTTTGGCATCGACGCTGACGCCGACAAGATCGGCAAGACGGCCGCCGGCATCGTTGCCGGTGCTGCTGCAATTCACGCGGGCGTTTCGGTCGTGAAGCGTATCGCGAGCAAGGGAGATGACGCATAATGGCGATGGTTACCACACCCAACGGTTTCACCCTCGATGACAGCGGCCGCCGCGTTGTGGTGGATCCGGTGACCCGGATCGAAGGCCACATGCGCTGCGAGGTGAACATCGACGAGAACAATGTCATCCGCAACGCGGTCAGCACCGGCACCATGTGGCGCGGGCTGGAGGTGATCCTGAAAGGGCGCGATCCGCGCGATGCCTGGGCCTTCGTGCAGCGCATCTGCGGCGTCTGCACCGGGACGCACGCGCTCACCTCGGTGCGCGCGGTGGAGGACGCGCTGGGGATCGCCATCCCGGAAAACGCCAACTCGATCCGCAACATCATGCAGCTTTCGCTTCAGGTGCATGATCACCTGGTGCATTTCTATCACCTGCACGCGCTCGACTGGGTGAACCCGGTGAATGCGCTGAAGGCCGACCCAAAGGCCACCAGCGAGTTGCAGCAGAAGGTCAGCCCGCATCACCCGAAATCCTCGCCCGGCTACTTCCGCGACGTGCAGACGCGCATCCGCAAGTTCGTCGAGAGCGGGCAGCTTGGCCCCTTCAAGAACGGCTACTGGACGAACCCGGCCTATCTGCTGCCGCCCGAGGCCGATCTGATGGCGGTCACGCACTACCTTGAGGCGCTCGATTTCCAGAAGGAAATCATGACCGTGCGCACCATCTTCGGCGGCAAGGACACGCACCCCAACTGGCTGGTGGGCGGCGTGCCCTGTGCGATCAACATGGACGGGGCGCAGGCCGCCGGCGCGCCGGTGAACATGGAGCGGCTGAATTATGTGCGCTCCGTCACGCTGCGCGCAATCGACTTTGTGAACAACGTCTATATCCCCGATATCCTGGCGGTGGGGCAGTTCTACAAGGGCTGGCTCTATGGTGGCGGGCTCTCCGGGCAGAATGTACTCGCATACGGCGACATTCCGGACCGGGCCAATGACTATACCCCGGGCAACCTGATGATGCCCTCGGGCGCGATCATTGGCGGTAACCTCAAGGAGGTCCACGATGTCGATGTGCGCGACCCCGAACAGATTCAGGAATTCGTGCCGCATTCGTGGTATAAATACCCCGACGAGGCCAAGGGCCTGCACCCCTGGGATGGCGTGACCGAACCGAACTACCAGCTTGGCCCCAACGCCAAGGGCACGAAAACCAATATCGAGCAGCTTGACGAGGCGGCGAAATACTCCTGGATCAAGGCGCCGCGCTGGCGCGGCCATGCGATGGAAGTGGGGCCGCTGGCGCGCTACATCGTCGGCTATGCCCGCGGCCACGAGGAGATTACCGACCAGATCAACGGTGTATTGCGGGCGCTCGACGTGCCGGTTTCGGCGCTGTTCTCGACGCTGGGCCGCACCGCGGCGCGGGCGCTCGAGGCGCAATGGGCGGCGAAGAAGCAGCTCTATTTCCTTGACAAGCTGATCGCCAACATCAAGGCCGGCGACAGCGCCACGGCGAACACCGCCAAGTTCGACCCGTCCACCTGGCCCGCCGAGGTCAAGGGTGTGGGCTTCACCGAGGCGCCGCGCGGCGCACTCGGGCATTGGGTGCGGATCAAGGACACCAGGATCGACAACTACCAGTGCGTCGTGCCGACCACGTGGAACGGCTCCCCGCGCGACAACGAGGGCAATATCGGCGCTTTCGAGGCTTCGCTGATGAATACCAAGGTCGAGGTCGCCGAAGAGCCGGTGGAAATTCTGCGCACTTTGCACAGCTTCGATCCGTGTCTGGCTTGCTCGACCCATGTGATGAGCGAAGACGGTGAGGAACTTGCTAATGTGAAAGTCCGCTGAGGAGGGCGCCATGGTTGACGTGACATCACGCAAGGAAGAAGCGATCTATGTCTATCAGGCGCCGATCCGCGTCTGGCACTGGGTCCAGGTCTTTGCTATCCTCGGGCTGATCGGCACCGGCTATCTGATCGGCTCACCGCCGCCGGCGCTTGGTGGCGAAGCCTCCGACTGGTTCCTCTTCGGCTGGATCCGCTACATCCATTTCGTCTCGGCCTGGATTGTAATCGTGGGCTTCGTTTTTCGGGTCTATTGGATGATCGTCGGCAACGCGCATTCGAGGGAAATCTTCATTCCGCCGGTCTGGCGCACGAGCTTTTGGGGCGGCGTCTGGCATGAAATCCTGTGGTATGCGATGGTCGCGAAAGAGCCGCGAAAGTACGAAGGTCACAATCCGCTGGCGGTGCTCACCATGCATGTGATGTATGTCTGGGGGATCATCTTCATGATGGTCACGGGCCTTGCGCTCTATGGCGAGGGCGCGGGCATGGGAAGCTGGCAATACGACTGGTTTTCGAGCTGGGTTATCCCGCTGTTCGGGCAGAGCCAGGATGTGCACACTTGGCATCATTTGGGCATGTGGGTGATCATCTGCTTCGTCATCATCCATGTCTATGTCGCGGTGCGCGAGGATATCATGTCGCGCCAGTCGATCATTTCGTCGATGATCTCGGGCTGGCGTCTTTTCAAGGATGACCGTCCGGTAGACAGGGACTGATCCAAAGCCCGGGCCGATCTTCGCAGGGCGCCGCCAATCGGGCGGCGCCTTTCCCATGGCGTGGGGTCGCAGCGCGATGCCCGAAAATGGCAACCGTCCTTCCATTAAGCGATTAGTGACTATCCGATTATGCCTGTTCCGAGCAGGAGATGCACTGAATTCAAAAGAAAAAGAAACCTGAAAAACGGTAAGCGATCAGCCGAAATTCGTGCCATACTGTAAGAAAGCCATCCGCATGCCGCGATTCGGCATGTTTGGACAAGGGGGGTGGGAGACTTGGCGGAGCAAGCGAACGTACTGATCCTGGGCATCGGCAATCTGCTCTGGGCAGACGAGGGTTTCGGGGTGCGCGCGGTCGAGGAAATGCACCGCTGCGTCGAGACCCCGGACAACGTGACGCTGATGGATGGCGGCACGCAGGGCATCTATCTGGTGCAGCATGTGCGTGAGGCCGATGTGCTGATCGTGTTCGATGCGGTGGATTACGGTCTGCCGCCGGGCACCATCAGGCGGGTCGAGGACGACGCGGTGCCGCAATTCCTCGGCGCGAAAAAGGTCAGCCTGCACCAGACAGGTTTTCAGGAAGTGATCGCCATGGCCGAGATGATGGGGGATGCCCCCGAGCGGCTCCTGCTGATCGGAGTGCAGCCCGAGGAGCTGGACGATTACGGCGGCGGTCTGCGCGACAGCGTGCGCGCGCAGATCCGCCCGGCGATCGACCTGGCGCTGGACGAACTGGCGCGCCTGGGCATCGAGGTGCGCCCGCGCCCGCAGCCGCTGCCACCCGAGAGCACCATCGCCTGCCCGATCATGACCGCCGAGCGTTACGAGGGCGGGCGCCCGCCCGCGGATCAGGCCTTTCGCAGGGGCGACATGCGGGTGCTGGCCGGTGGCGCCTTTGCCCCACCCGACGACCCGGATGCCGAGGTGGAGGCTATCCTTGCCAGGTCGCATGGGGGGGCGGGCTGATGTGCCTCGGGATCCCGATGCAGGTGGTCGAAAGCGGCACCGGCTTTGCCATCTGTGCCCAGGCGGGCAAGCGCAGACGCATCGACACGATGCTGGTCGGCGATCAGCCGCCGGGAACCTGGCTGCTGGTTTTCATCGACGCCGCGCGCAAGGTGATTTCGGCCGAGGACGCCACACGCATCACCGATGCTCTTGCGGCTCTGGATGATGTCATGGCGGGCGGCACCGGCAATATCGACGCGATGTTCGCCGACATCATCGCCGCCGCCGGGGAACGCGACCGAAGGGAGGGACGCTGATGTTTTCACCTCTCATGCAGCAGATCATCGAACGCGAGGGCCTGCCGGTGCTGAGCGCCGAAACGCTGGACGATTTCGCCCGCGAGGCTGGTGACATGGTGCTGATGGTCGGCGGCGACTGGCACCGTCACGTGGAGGTCAACGATCTCGCCGTGATCCTGCCGGAGATCCTGAAGGCCGCCGGCGGGCAGTTGACCGGCGCGGTGCTCGACCGCGCCAGCGAGCGCAGCATCCAGACGCGTTTCCGCTTCAACCGCTATCCGGTGCTGATCTTTCTGCGCAACGGCGAATATCTGGGGCGCATCCAGAAGGTGCTCGACTGGGCCGATTACATCACCGAGATCAAC
This sequence comes from Profundibacter sp., assembly GCF_965277155.1. GTDB lineage: Bacteria > Pseudomonadota > Alphaproteobacteria > Rhodobacterales > Rhodobacteraceae > Profundibacter. The sequence goes on along the minus strand of NZ_CBDIBV010000013.1, from coordinate 741,908 downwards.
GCGATTCTCGCACGCGCGCCACACGACCCGCCGGCTTACGAATTCCCCGATGGCTGCGCGCCCGCGCAGACCGCGAACTGAGGAGAAGTCCGCATGAGCAGTGATTTTCAGTTTCCGCCAAGCATCGGGATCGGCCCTGGATCGCAACCCGAACCGGATGACGTCAAGCTTGAACCGATGGAAATGCCGCGCGAGATGTTCACCTTCGACGCGCCGATTGCACCCGAGCCCGAAGACACGGCGGGCATGGAGGCGGGCAAGGCGCGGCTGCGCGACATCCAGCGCGCGTTGGCCGCTTGGCAGCCGGGTGATGCGGCGCACGCCATTGAACTGTCCGACCTGCCCCCCGCCGATCTGGGGCTGGTCAATCAGATTCTGGGCGAAGGCGAGGTCTCGATGGTGGCCGGGCCGTCGATACAGGTGCAGGAATCCGTCTTTGCCGGGCTCTGGCGGGTGCTGCATTTCGACGCGAGCGGCGTGCTGGCACGCGACACGGCCGAAATCGGCCCCTGGCCCGGCGCGGTATCGGCCCGCGTGTTCGAGGGCGCGGTCGAAGTGCCCGGAGAGATCGACGACACCCTTCCCGAAGGTGTCTTCAACGCGCCGTCACTCATCACGGAGATCGCCGAAATAGCGCCGCGCGCGCGCCCTGGCGCGGAGGCGCATTCGATCAACCTTTCGCTTCTGCCTCATAGCGAAGCCGATCTGCTCTATCTGAGCGCGAAGCTCGGCGAGGGCGATACCATCGTACTTTCGCGCGGCTACGGGAATTGCCGGGTCGTCTCCACACGCACGCAAAATGTCTGGTGGGTGCGCTATTACAATTCGCAGGACGCGGTGATCCTCAATTCCATCGAGATCGTGCCCGTGCCTGAGGTGATCCTGGCCGCGCCCGAGGACATTGCCGACAGCGCCGAGCGGCTGGCCGAGGTGATGAGGCTCTACGATGAGTGACTTCAACGGCTCCTTTGGCGGCGATCTTGCTAAGCTGCGCGACGACGACGTTCTGGAGTGCAAGATCTGCTGGTGGCAATACGATCCGAAACGGGGGGATGCCTACTGGCAGATCCCGCCGGGCACGCCGTTCTCGAAACTTCCCGAGCACTGGTCCTGCCCGCAATGCGACGGCCGGCGCGAGGATTTCATGGTGGTGGAATGAGCGAAGAAGCCGCCCATATCCGCGTCCGGCTCGAGCGCCGCTACGACGAGATTGCCAGCACCCGCATGCAAGGCGTGCCGGTGATGAACCCGGCCCTTCGGGTGGCGGCGCTAGGGTTCGAGCCGCTGGGCGCCGATCGGTTGGGCGTTCTGCTCACGCCGTGGTTCATGAATCTTGTGATCCTGCCCGGCGCGGCCGGGGAATGGGCCACCGGCGACAAGCTCACCCGCGATCTGCCCGCGGGCCGGGTGGAATTCATCGTGACGCTGGATGAAGAGCTTGGTCCGCTCGTGATGTGTTCGCTTTTTTCGCCGGTCTTCGAGTTCGCCGATCAGGAGGCGGCGCTGGATGCGGGCAGGGCGGCGCTCGCCGAGGTCTTGAAAGCCGGCAAAGACGAAGATGTCGAGAACGAGGCAGAGGAAAAAGACGCCGGGCCGCGCAATGTGTCCCGCCGCGCCTTCCTGCGCGGCGGCGCGGAGGATGCAGCATGAGTCTCGAAGGTCGCCTGACCATCGAGTTGCGCGACGCGCGCGCGCGGATCGTCTCGAGCCGGCGCACCGATCTGGCGCGGCTGATGGTCGGGCGCGACGCGCGCGAGGCGGCCGAGCTGCTGCCGCGTCTCTTTTCGCTCTGCGGCGAGGCGCACCGCGCCGCCGCGGCGCTTGCGCTTTTCGGCTGGGCATCGGCGGCGCAGATGCGTCTCGTGACCGCCGAAAGCGCGCGCGAGCATCTGTTGCGCATCGCTCTGGGCTGGTGCGCATCCGGCGAAGTTCCACTGCCGGCCGCGCCGGTCATGGCGCTGGTTGAGGCCGCGCGCCGGGGCGGGGATGCCGCGGCCGCGCTTGAAGACTACCTGAGCGCGCATGTTCTGGGCTGTGCGCCGGATGACTTTCTGTCGCAACGCGAATTCCATGGATGGCTCGGCGAGGCCGACACCCGGCCGGCGCGTTTCCTGCGCGCGGTGCTTGCGCGCGGCCGGGCCGGTCTGGGCATGGTGGAGCCGGCCTTCCTGCCCGCGCTTGCGCCGGGCCGGATTGCCGAGCGGCTCGACGATCCCGCCTTCCTCGCTCGCCCCGAATGGAACGGCCCGCGCGAAACCGGGCCTTTGGCGCGCCAGTTCAACCAGCCTCTGGTGGCAGGCGTGATCGGCAAACATGGCGCGGGTCTGCTGGCGCGGATGGTGGCGCGGTTGGTAGAGCTTGCCGGCCTGCCCGAGGCGATCCGCGTCGCCCGGCCGCGGCAGGCCGCGTCGGGCTTCGGGACAGTCGAGACCGCCCGCGGGCGGCTCATCCATGCGGCGCGGGTCGAAGGCGGCAAGGTCGCGGCCTATGCGATCGTGGCGCCGACCGAATGGAACTTCCACCCCGAGGGCATGGCCGCGCGGGCCCTGGCGGGGCTGGCGCCCGATGAGGCAGGGCTGGTGATCAAGGCGATCGACCCTTGCGTGGACTACGAACTGAGGGTGGCCTGATGCACGAGATGAGCATCTGCGAAAGCATCCTCGGGGTGATAGAGGCGCAGGCGGTGGCACAGAGCTTTCGCAAGGTCCGGTGGGTGCGACTGGAGATCGGCCCGCTGGCCGGGGTCGAGACGGAGGCGCTGCGCTTTTCATTCGACGTGGTGACGCGCGGCTCGCTTGCCGAGGGGGCTGCGCTGGAGATCATCGCCCCGCCGGTCACCGCCTGGTGCATGCTCTGCGCCGAGGCTGTCGAGGTCAGCCAGCGCTTCGACCCCTGCCCGAAATGCGGCAGCCATCAGGTGCAGATCACCGGGGGCGACGAACTCAGGATCAAGGACATGGAGGTGGATTGATGTGCACGACTTGCGGCTGCGGAGAGGGCGAAGTGACGGTGGAGGGCAAGGCCCCGCATGGTCACGATCACCACGATCACGATCACCATCATCACTATGGCGATGTGCATGATTATGGGCGGGGGCCGGCCCATGCCCACGCGCCGGGGCTCAGCCAGGCGCGTATGGTGGAGATTGAACAGAACATCCTCGCCAAGAACGACGAATATGCCGCCGCCAACCGCGCGGTTCTGGCGGCGGCTGGCACGCTGGCGCTCAACCTCGTCTCCTCGCCCGGATCGGGCAAGACGACGCTTCTGACCGCGACGCTTTCGCGGCTGAAGGAGAGCCTGCCGCTGGCGGTGATCGAGGGCGACCAGCAGACCGCCAACGATGCCGAGCGCATCCGCGAGACGGGAGTGCGGGCCATTCAGGTCAACACTGGCAAGGGCTGCCATCTGGACGCGCATATGGTTGGTCACGCGATGGAACGTCTCTACCTGTCGGGCGGCGTGCTGTTCATCGAAAACGTGGGCAATCTGGTCTGCCCCGCGGGGTTCGATCTGGGCGAGGCGCACAAGGTGGTGATCCTCTCAGTCACGGAAGGTGAGGACAAGCCCTTGAAATACCCCGACATGTTCCACGCGTCGGACCTGATGATCCTGACCAAGACCGACCTGTTGCCGCACCTGGATTTCGACGTGGAGGCCTGCATCGCACATGCCCGCCGGATCAATCCGCGCATCAAGGTTCTGCGGCTCTCGGCGCGCAGCGGTGAAGGGATGGCTGGCTGGCTGGGCTGGATCGAGGCCGCGCGCGCGATGCAGGCGGCGGGACAATCAGCGGAAATGGAGGGCTGAGCGATGTGTCTGGCAATTCCGGCCGAAGTGGTGGCCGTTCACGATGACGGTGAAAACGCCACGATTTCGCTCGACGGGGTGAAGAAGGACATCTCGCTTGCCCTGGTGGAGGGCGTGAAGCCCGGCGACTATGTGCTTGTGCATGTGGGCTATGCGCTCAACGTGGTAAGCCGTGAAGAAGCGGAAGCGACCTTGGCCCTGATGGCCGAATACGAGGCAACGGAGGCCGCGCAATGAAATACGTGGACGATTTTCGCCGCAAGGACATCGCGCAGAAGCTCGCCGCCCGCGTAACCGCCGAGGCGGACCCCGCGCGCGACTATGCCTTCATGGAGTTTTGCGGCGGCCACACTCACGCGATCTTTCGCTACGGCGTGCAGGATCTGATGCCCGCAAATGTGCGCTATGTTCACGGTCCCGGCTGCCCGGTGTGTGTACTGCCGATCCCGCGCATCGACAACGCCATCGAACTGGCAGAACGGCACGGCGCGATCCTGTGTTCCTATGGTGACATGCTGCGCGTGCCGGCCTCGAAAAAGCGCAGCCTGATCAAGGCCAAGGCCGATGGTGCCGATATCCGCATGGTCTATTCCACCCAGGACGCGCTGAAGATCGCGCGCGAGAACCCCGACCGCGAAGTGGTGTTCTTCGCTATCGGCTTCGAGACCACGACGCCGCCCACCGCCGTGGCCATCAGGCAGGCCGCGGCAGAGGGGCTCGAAAACTTCACCGTCTTCTGCAACCATGTGCTGACACCTTCGGCGATCCAGCACATCCTGCAAAGCCCCGAGGTGCGCGAACTTGGGCAAGTGCGCATCGACGGGTTTCTCGGCCCCAGCCATGTCTCATCCATCATTGGCAGCGCGCCTTACGAATATTTTGCCGAGGAGTTTCAGAAACCCGTGGTCATCGCCGGTTTCGAGCCGCTCGACGTGATGCAATCGACGCTGATGCTCATCCGGCAGGTGAACGCGGGCAGTTTCGAGGTGGAAAACGAATATACCCGCGTGGTGAGCCGCGAAGGCAACCGAAAGGCGCAGGCGCTGGTCAGCGAAGTGTTCGAACTGCGCAGCCGTTTCGAATGGCGCGGGCTGGGCGAGGTGCCCTTCTCGGCGCTGAAGATCCGCGAATGTTTCGCGCGCTTCGATGCAGAACGGCGCTTTGCCCTGGGCGTCAGCCGCGGGCAGGACGTGAAGGGCTGTGAATGCCCGGCGATCCTGCGTGGCGTCAGGAAACCCACCGATTGCAAGCTTTTCGGCACCGTCTGCACCCCCGACAACCCACAGGGATCCTGCATGGTGTCGTCCGAAGGATCCTGCGCGGCCTACTGGAGCTATGGCCGGTTTCGCATCGAGAAAGAGCGCAACGGCGCAAGGGAGGCTGCCGCATGAACGCCCAACAGAAGCGTTTTCCCGCCCGGATCACCCTGCGCAAGGGGCGGGTGGATATGACGCACGGCGCCGGCGGACGGGCCATGGCGCAGCTGATCGAGGAGCTGTTTGTTGCACATTTCGACAACGAGATGCTGCGCGCAATGAACGACCAGGCCGCCTTCGACGTGGATGCGGGGCGCATGGTGATGGCCACCGACGGGCATGTGGTGAGCCCGCTGTTCTTTCCCGGCGGCGATATCGGATCGCTCTCGGTGCATGGCACGATCAACGATGTGGCGATGTCGGGGGCGAAACCGCTTTACCTGTCGGCGGGGTTCATCCTCGAAGAGGGTTTCCCGCTGGCCGATCTTGAACGCATCGTTGCCAGCATGGCGCGCGCGGCGTCCGATGCCGGCGTGCCGGTGGTGACCGGCGACACCAAGGTGGTCGAGCGTGGCAAAGGCGACGGCGCGTTCATCACCACGACCGGCGTCGGCGTTGTGCCCGTGGGGCTCGACATTTCCGGCGGCAACGCGCGCCCGGGCGACAAGATACTGGTCAGCGGTTATCTGGGCGATCATGGTGTGGCAATCATGTCCAGCCGCGAGAATCTGGAATTCGAAACGGCGGTCGTTTCGGACAGCGCCGCGCTGCACGGGCTGGTGGCGGCAATGGTGGCCGAGGTGCCAGCCATACGCACGCTGCGCGACCCGACCCGCGGCGGGCTGGCGGCAACGCTGAACGAGATCGCCCAAGCCTCGGGCGTGGGCATGCGACTCAACGAAGCAGCCATCCCCATCCGGGCCGAGGTGGACGCGGCCTGCGAACTTCTGGGGCTCGATCCGCTCTATGTGGCCAACGAGGGCAAGCTGGTGGCGATCTGCCCGGCGGAAGATACCGACCGGCTGTTTGCGGCGATGCGTGCCCACCCGTTGGGGCGCGATGCTGCGATCATCGGCGAGGTCGTGGAGGACGACATGGGCTTTGTCACGATGGAAACGGGCTTTGGCGGCACGCGCATCGTCGATTGGCTGGCGGGCGAGCAACTGCCGCGGATATGCTGAGCGCAAACAGGGAGAATGACATGCTTGGGTTTTTGATCCTCGGTTTTTTTCTGGGAATGAGACACGCGCTGGAGGCCGATCATCTCGCGGCGGTCGGCGCGCTCGCTTCATCAAGGCGCACATCGGGCAAGGGACTGGCCTTTCTTGGCGCGAGCTGGGGCATGGGCCACACGACAACGCTGTTTCTGCTGTCACTGCCGGTGGTGGTGTTCGGCTATGTGCTGAGCGCGCGTGCCTATGCGGGGCTTGAAGTCGCCGTGGGCCTGATGCTGATCGGGCTCGGGCTAAACGTGCTGCGCAAGATGCGCCGCAACCGCATTCACTTCCACGTTCACGACCACGGGACCGGACCGCATCTGCATGCGCATTCTCATGCCGGCAGTCAACTGACCCACGCGCAAGACCCGCATACTCATGCCCACGGCGCGTTTTCCCTGCGCGCCTTTTCGGTGGGGCTGATGCACGGGGCGGCGGGCTCTGGCGCCTTGGTGGCGCTGGTGGCCGCGGCAACGGGGAGCGTCTGGGTGGCGATGGAATATGTGGCCATTTTCGGGCTGGGTTCGGTGCTGGGCATGGGGCTTCTGACCTGGGCGGCCTCCTGGCCACTGCGGCTCGCCGAAAGCACGGCCGGGCGGCTGTTTCTGGCCGTGCAACTGGCCGTTGCCGGGATGGCGGTGTGGATCGGGGCCACGCATATGGCCGAATTCCTGCCGGTGCTGGTTGGCGCGGGGGCAAGCTGATGCGCATCCTGCTGCTGATCCACGCCTTCAACTCGCTTTCGCAGCGGGCGCACGTGGAACTGCGGCAGGCCGGTCACCAGGTCTCGGTCGAATTCTTCACCAATGACGATCTGGCGCGCGAGGCGGTGGCGTTGTGGCGGCCCGATCTGATCCTGTGCACTTATCTCAAGCGTGCCGTGCCCGCCGATATCTGGCGCGCCACGCCCACACTCATCGTCCATCCCGGCCCGCCCGGAGACCGGGGGCCGGCGGCACTCGACTGGGCGATCCTGCGCGGTGCGCGTGAGTGGGGGGTGACGGTGCTGGAAGCGCGCGAAGAGATGGATGCGGGGCCGATCTGGGCCTGGCGGCGGTTCCCGATGCGTGCGGCTACCAAGTCGAGCCTCTATCGCAACAAGGTAAGCGACGGGGCCATGGCGGCGATCTTCGAGGCGCTGGAAAAGATCGCGGCGGGCGCGCGGCCGGTGCCGCTGGAAGAGGCTGAATTCGCCACTGGCTGCCTGAACGGTCCGGTGCGCCAGAGCGACCGCGCCATTGACTGGGCGCGCGACCGCGTGATGGATGTGCTCGGAAAGATGCATGCCTCGGACGGTGTGCCAGGGGTTGCCGACAACATCGACGGACGCAGGCTGTTGCTGCATGACGGGCATCCGGCGCCGGGGCTTTCCGGGCCGCCGGGGGCGCTGCTGGCCGTGTCGGGGCCGGCGGTGGCGCTGGCCTGTGCCGATGGCGCCGTGTGGATCGGCCACATGCGCGACCCGGCGGCCGAGGTGCCGGTCAAGCTGCCGGCGCGGCAGGTGCTGGGCGAGGTGGTGCACGGGCTGGCGGAAGTTGCGGCAGAGGCAGCCGGCGCCTATCCCGAAATCGCCTGGCGCGAAGAGGGCGACGTGGGCTGGCTGTCCTTTTCCTTTCTCAACGGGGCCATGTCTACCGGCCAGTGCGCGCGGCTGCTGACGGCATTTCACCGTGCCTGCACGCGCCCGGTGAAGGTGATCGTGCTGGAAGGCGGGCCGGATTTCTGGTCGAACGGCATCCATCTGAACAGGATCGAGGCCGCCGCCAGCCCGGCCGAGGAAAGCTGGGCCAACATCAATGCCATGGACGATCTGGCCGAGGCGCTGATTCGCTGCGAAACCCATCTGACGGTGGCGGCGATGGCCGGAAATGCCGGTGCGGGCGGGGTGTTTCTGGCCCGTGCCTGCGACCGGGTCTGGCTGCGCGAGGGGGTGATCCTGAACCCCCATTACAAGGACATGGGCAATCTCTACGGCTCGGAATTCTGGACTTATCTGCTGCCGCGCTGCTGCGGGGCCGAGAATGCTCGCCGCATCGCGGACGCCCGCTTGCCGATGGGTGCCGCCGAGGCACGAGCGCTGGGTCTGGCTGATGCGGTGTTACCCTCCGAGCGGGCAGCATTCACGGCCGAAGTTGTGCGCCGGGCAGGTGATCTGGCGCACGAAGCTGGCGCTCTGCTGGCCGAGAAACGCGCCCGCCGCGCCGCCGACGAGGCCGAGAAACCGCTTGCCCATTATCGCGCCGAAGAGCTTGCCCAGATGCGCCGTAACTTTTTCGGCTTCGATCCCAGCTATCACGTCGCCCGCTACAACTTTGTGCGCAAGGTGCCCAAGTCGCGCACGCCCGTCACCCTTGCCCGCCACCGCGACAAACGGCGGATGCAACCTGAAAGAGCCGTGTCATGACCAAACCGACCATCCTGATCGTTGATGATGAAGTGCGCTCGCTTGAGGCGCTGGAACGCACGCTTTTCGACGATTTCGACGTGCTGACCGCCGAAACCACCGCCGAGGCCGAGCGGCTTCTGGCCGACAATTGGGTGCAGGTGATCCTGTGCGATCAGCGCATGCCAGAGGAAACCGGTGTCGCCTTTCTGACCCGGGTGCGCGACCGCTGGCCCGACGTGATCCGCATCATCATTTCCGGCTATACCGAAGCCGACGACATCATCGCCGGGCTGAACGAGGCCGGTATCTACCACTACATCACCAAGCCCTGGCAGCCGGAAAAGCTGATCCTGACGCTGAAGAACGCGCTGGAGATGTTCGAACTGCAGCGCCAGAACCAGTTGCTGGCGATTGAACTGCGTCTTTCCGAACAGGGTGCTCGGCGCAAGCTTTCCGACAACCGGCGCAAGCTGCGGCGCCAGTACGATTTCGATGACGGTATCGTGCGCGCGCAGGGCTCGCCCATGAACCGGATCTGCGATACGCTGGCGCGGGTGGCCCCCTATGACCTGTCGGTGCTTTTCCTGGGTGAAAGCGGCACCGGCAAGGAACTGGCGGCGCGCGCCATCCACTACAATTCGCTGCGCTGGAACAAGCCCTTTGCCGTGCAGGCTTGTCAGGCGGTGGATCATGACAGGCTTGAGCGTGAACTGTTCGGCGTGCGCGAAGGCCACGCCCGCGCCGATCAACCCGGGGTGCTGGAGCGCGCCTTCGGCGGCACGCTGTTTCTGGACGAGGTGGCGGAAATGCCGCTGTCGTTTCAGGCCCGCCTGTTGCGGGTGATGCAGGAAGGCGAATATCGTCCCCTGGGTTCCAACCAGAGCCGCAAGCTGGATATCCGCATCATCGCCGCCACCTCCGCCGACCTTGAAAAGTCCGTGGCCGAGGGCTGCTTCCGCAAGGATCTCTATTTCCGCCTGGCCGGAGTCACGATCGCCATTCCGCCGCTGCGCGAACGACGCGAAGACGTGCCGATACTGGCGAACTACCTGCTCAAACAGGCGACCGCGTCGCTGGGCAAGGAGGCGACGGGGTTTTCGCCCGAGGCGCTTTCCTGCCTTAAACGCCATGACTGGCCGGGCAATGTGCGCGAATTGCGCAATGAGATCGAGCGCATGCTGGTCATGGGGCCGGAAGGGGGCGAACTTGGCGCTGACGTGATTTCGCCCCGGGTGCTGATGGCGCTCGATCCCGCGCAGAACAGCGATCTGGCGCATTTGCCCGACGGCGGCAATCAGACGCTGAAGGAACGGGTAGAAGCGATCGAGGCGCGTATCCTGCGCGAGTCCCTCATCCGTCACCGCTGGAACAAGAGCCGCGCGGCGCGCGAACTGGGCCTTTCGCGGGTCGGGCTGCGCTCGAAGCTTAAACGATACGGCATTGAAAGGGAGGCCGGATTGGCCGAAGCTTCATCTGTCTGACCCTTCTGAAAGTGGTGAGCATGACGCGAACAACCGAACCCATTTCACGCCCCACGATCCTGTCGGAGCATCTGCGAGGTCTCGCAACGGGCGAGCGGGGCGAGGAAGTCTGGATCGACGTCATACGGCAGATGGATCGTGTTTACTCGGAATTGGTGGAAAGCCAGGTCGCGCTCGAGGCCAAGAACGCCGAACTGGAAAGCGCGCAGGAATTCATCGCCTCGGTGATGCGTGCGATGAGCGATCTGATGATCGTCTGCGACACCGACGGGCAGATCGTTCAGGTCAACGAAGCGCTGATCCGGCTTACCGGCCTCGACCCGGGCGATCTGGAAGGGCGCGCTTTGGCGGAGGTGCTGCACGCCCCCGATCAGGACGCCGACGACACCTTCGTCGTGCATCTGCGGGCGCGCCGGGCCTTTTCCGATTGCGAGGTGGCGATCCGCGCGGCAAATGGCGAAGAGGTGCCGCTTTCGGTCAACTGTTCGCCGCGCCATGACCGGCGCGGACGGCCCGCCGGGTTGGTATTGATCGGCCGGCCGATGGGCGAATTGCAGCGCGCCTATCGCAAGCTCGATGCTGCGCTCAAACAGTTCGAGCGTGCCCAGCAGCAGCTGATCGCCTCGGAAAAGATGGCGGCGCTGGGGCGGCTGGTCGCCGGGGTGGCGCATGAGCTGAACAATCCGATCAGCTTCATCTACGGCAATATCCACGCGCTGCAGAAATACCAGGCCCGGCTGGAGACCTATCTGAAGGCGGTGGAGGACGGCGCCAGTGCGCAGACGCTGGCCGAGATGCGTGAGGCGCTCGGCATCGGCCGCATCATCGACGACATGCCGGGGCTGATCGAAGGCACGCTGGAAGGGGCCGAGCGGGTTTCGAGCATCGTGCAGGACCTGCGGCGCTTTTCCGGCAATCAGCGCGAGCCGAACGAGACCTTTGCCATCGAAAGCGCAATGCGCACGGCGCTGTCTTGGGTCAAGCGGGGAGGCGGAACAATACCGGAGATCTCCGTCGCCTGCGAAGCCGGACTGGTGGTCACCACGCGGCGCGGACATGTGCATCAGATTCTGGTGAACCTCGTGCAGAATGCCTTCGACGCGCTGGCCGGCACCGGACGGGCACGCATCGAACTTTCGGAGCGAGCCCGGGACGGACGCGTTCAGATTACCGTCTGCGACAACGGCCCCGGCATCGCGTCGGAGGCGGCGGACCGGATCTTCGAGCCGTTTTTCACCACCAAGCCTGTCGGGCATGGCACGGGCCTGGGCCTCTATCTGTCCTACCGAATGGCTGAGGAACTGGGTGCCCGTCTCAGCCATTCCTCAAGTGAGGCGGGCGGGGCCTGTTTCACGCTGGATCTGCCGGCGGTTCCGCCCGAGGTGGCACCATGAACATCCCTGCCTCCAACCCCCGCACGCTTCTCTGGCTGCAATCGGGCGGCTGCGGCGGGTGCACGCTGTCGTTGATCTGTGCCGAGTCGCCGGATTTTCTAACCGCTTTCGAGGCGGCGGGGATCGACCTGCTCTGGCATCCGGCGCTGAGCCTCGAGACCGGGCGGGAGGCGCGCGACATCATCGCAGCGGTGCTGGAAGGGCGGCAACGGCTCGATATCCTGTGCCTCGAGGGGTCGGTGATGACCGGCCCCGGCGGCACCGGCCGCTTTCACCTGATGGCCGGGACGGGCGAGCCGATGATGGACGTGCTGGCGCGGCTGGCCGAGAAGGCGGGGCATCTGGTGGCGGTCGGCTCCTGCGCCGCCTGGGGCGGGATCACGGCGACCGGCGACAATGCTGCCGGCGCCGTCGGGCTGGCCCATGACGGCGACGTGCCGGGCGGGCTTCTGGGGGGAGACTGGCGCGATCCGTCCGGTCTGCCGGTGGTCAATATCCCCGGCTGTCCGGTGCATCCCGACTGGGTGACCGAGACGCTGGCCACGCTGGCCGACGGGGCGCTGGGGCCAGACGATCTGGACGATCTGGGCCGACCTCACGCGATCTCGGGCGCGTTGGTGCATCACGGCTGTTCGCGCAACGAATATTACGAATACAAGGCCAGCGCCGAGAAGCTCTGCGATGTCGGCTGCATGATGGAGAATCTCGGCTGCAAGGGCACACAGGCCGCGGGCGATTGCAACAGCCGTCCCTGGAACGGCGCGGGTTCCTGCATCACTGGGGGCTATCCCTGCATCGCCTGCACCGAACCGGGCTTCGAAGAGCCGGGCCACCCCTTTGTCGAAACCCCCAAGATCGCCGGCATTCCCGTCGGTCTTCCCACCGACATGCCCAAGGCGTGGTTCGTGGCACTGGCATCGCTGTCCAAGGCGGCAACGCCCAGGCGGTTGCGCAAAAACGCCACCTCTGACCGGGTGCGCGTATACCCCCAGCGCAAGGGGAGGGGGCCATGAGCCGGCTGATCGTAGGACCATTCAACCGGGTCGAAGGCGATCTGGAGGTGCGGCTGGAGGTGGCCGGCGGCGCGGTGGCCAGGGCCGAGGTGGTCTCGCCGCTTTATCGCGGCTTCGAGAACATGCTGCGCGGCAAGGATGTGCGCGACGCGTTGGTGATCGCTCCGCGCATCTGTGGCATCTGCAGCGTCAGCCAGTCGGTGGCCGCCACGCGCGCTATCGCCGCGGCGCAGGGGCTGGTGCCGATGCCGAACGGACAGCTGGTCACGAATATCGTGCACGCGACGGAAAACATAGCCGATCACCTGACCCATTTCCATCTGTTCTTCATGCCCGATTTCGCCCGTCCGGCCTATGTGGCGCGACTCTGGTTTGACGAGATGCAAGCGCGTTTCGGCAACGGTTCGGGTGGCAGCAGACGGGCGATGCTGGCCCCACGGGCTGAGTTCCTGCATGTGGTTGGCATCTTGGCGGGCAAGTGGCCGCACACGATGACGCTCCAGCCCGGCGGCGCGGCGCGAGTGGTAACGGCAAACGAGCTGCGCCGCCTTTCGGGCGTTCTTGCGGGTTTCCGCCGTTATCTGGAGGCTGCGCTTTTCGGCGGCCCGCTCGATGCCTTTGCCGCCCTCACGGACGAGGACGCGCTGCTTGCCTGGGCCGAGGCCCGTCCGCGGGCCGATCTTTCGCTGTTTCTGAGGGCCAGCCGCGATCTGGGGCTGAACCGGTTGGGGCGCGGCAACGATCATTACCTGAGCTTTGGCGCCTATCCGCGGGACGACACTTGCCTTTTCGCCCCCGGCAGGGTGAACTGCAATGACAGTGCCGCGCTGGACACGGCCCGCATAACCGAGGATGTGAGCCACGCTTGGTTGGCCGATGACGGCCCGGCGCGCCATCCGATAGACGGGCGCACCGAACCCGACCCGGAGATGCGCACGGGCTACAGCTGGTGCAAGGCCCCACGCCTGGACGGTGCGCCCGCCGAAACCGGGGCGCTCGCCCGCCTGGTGGTGGCCGGGAATCCCCTGCTTTGCAGCCTGACGCAAAAGGGCGGCAATGCCGAGGCGCGCATCGTGGCGCGGATGGTCGAGATCGCGCGTGTCCTGCCGGAGATGGAACGCTGGCTGCATGCGATCCGCCCAGAGGAGCCCTTCATCGCCCATGGCGAGACACCGCCCGCGGCGCGGGGGGCGGGGCTGACCGAGGCGGCGCGCGGCGCGCTCGGCCACTGGCTGCGGGTGGAAGGCGGGCGCATCGCCAACTACCAGATCATCGCCCCCACCACCTGGAACTTTTCACCCCGCGATGCCTCGGGCACGCCGGGTCCGCTGGAACAGGCGCTGGTCGGCCTGCCCGTGGCGGCGGGCGAGGATGTGCCGGTCATGGTGCAGCATGTGGTGCGCTCGTTCGATCCGTGCATGGTTTGCACGGTACACTGATGACGGTGGAGAAGGGCGCGCAGGGCTGGCAGTTGCGCATCCGCGGGCTGGTGCAGGGGGTGGGGTTTCGCCCGCATGTCTGGCGCCTGGCACAGGCGGCGGGGCTTGTCGGCGAGGTGCTGAACGATGCCGAGGGCGTGCTGATCCGCCTTGCGGCGACGCCGGGTGAGGCCGAGGCGCTTGCCAAGGCAATCCGGCTCAAGGCCCCGCCGCTTTCGCGCATCGACGCAATCGAGATCGTGCCCTGCGCGCCACTCGGCGGCACGGGCTTCAAGATCGTCGCCAGCCGCACCGGCGCGCCGCGCGCCGCCGTCACCCCCGATGCCGCCACCTGTCCCGACTGCCTGGCCGAGATCGCCGACCCGGCCAACCGCCGCTTCGGCTATGCCTTCACCAACTGCACCAATTGCGGCCCGCGGCTTTCGATCACCCGCGCGGTGCCCTATGACCGGGCCAATACCTCGATGGCGGCCTTCGGGATGTGCCCCGCCTGCCGCGCCGAATACGAGGATCCCGCCGACCGCCGCTTTCACGCCCAACCCAATGCCTGCCCCGCCTGCGGGCCGCGCTTAAGGCTGCGCAGCGCCGATGGTGAGGCCTTGCCGGGCGATCCCGTCGCCACCGCCGTGCAGTTGCTCGCGCGCGGCCGGATCGTGGCGATCAAGGGGCTGGGCGGCTGGCAACTGGCGGTGGATGCTACCGATGGGGCGGCAGTGGCGCGGCTGCGCGCGCTGAAGCACCGCCCGCTAAAGCCGCTGGCGCTGATGGCGCATAGCCTCGACGAGGTCCGCCGCTTCTGCCAGGTGAGCGATGCAGAGGCCGACGAGCTTTCCGGCCCCGCCGCACCGATCGTGCTGCTGGTGCACCGCAAAGACGGCGCGGGCCTGCCCGACGCGGTGGCGCCGGGGATGAACCGGCTGGGCTTCATGCTGCCGGCCACGCCTCTGCATCACCTCGTGATGGCGCGCATGCGCGGCCCGATCGTGCTGACCTCGGGCAATGCCTCAGGCGATCCGCAAATCACCGACGACGACGAGGCGCGCGCCCTGCTGGGCGCGGTGGCCGATGCCTTCCTTGGCCATGATCGCGAAGTTGTCCACCGGGTGGACGACAGCGTGGTGCAGATGACGGCGCTGGGCCGTCAGGTCATGCGCCACGGGCGCGGGCTGGCGCCGGCCCCGCTGATCCTGAACGAAGGCTTTGCCGACCTGCCGCCGGTGCTAGCCACGGGCGGCGATATCAAGAACGCCTTTTGCCTGAAGGGCGGGGGACGGGCGATCCTGTCGCCCCATATCGGCGACATGGGTACCGCGCGCGCGCGCCGCGACCTCTCGCGCCGTCTGGAATTCATGCGTGCGCTGTTCGGGGCGCGGCCCACGCGCATCGCCGTTGACCCCCATCCGAGCTATTTCTCCAGCCGTCTCGGGCGCGAGCTCGCCGAGGCCGAGGGCGCCGCTTTGGTCGAAGTCCAGCATCACCACGCCCATGTCGCCGCCGTGATGGCTGGCGCGGGATTGCCGCCAGATGCCGCCCCTGTGCTGGGGGTGGTGCTCGACGGTCTGGGCTGGGGCATGGACGGCACGATCTGGGGCGGCGAATTCCTGTGCGCCGATTTTCGCGGTTTCACGCGTCTGGCCCACTTCGCGCCCGTGCCGATGCCCGGCGGCGACGCGGCCAGCCGGCAGCCCTGGCGCAATCTTCTGGCGCATCTGAACCATGCTTTCGGAGCGGAAGTAACCGCCCGCATGATTGCGGACGGCGACGGTGCCGGTCTTGCACGCCTCTCCGAAAAACCCTGGAAGCCCATGCAACAGATGATCGACCGCGGGCTGAACGCGCCCCCGGCGTCGTCGGCAGGGCGCCTGTTCGACGCGGTTGCCGCCGCGCTGGGGCTGTGTTTCGACGAACAGACCTACGAAGGCCAGGCGGCGATGCGTCTTCAGGCGCTGGCCGAACGTGTGCCGGCCGAGAGCGGCGGATATCCGGTGGGTCCGGGTAAAGTGCTTGACTGGGCGCCGATGTGGCGGGCACTTGCCGCCGACCTGCGGCGCGGCGAACAGGCTGCCGTGATCGCGGCACGGTTTCACCGCGGGCTTGCCGCCGGCGTCGCCGAAACCGCCGCCCGGTTGGCGGGCGAACATGGGCTGGGCACGATCGCCCTCTGCGGTGGCGTGTTTCAGAACGCCCATCTTCTGGCCTTAGTTGTTGCGCAGTTGGAAAAGCAGGGGCTCGACATCATTCGTGCGTCCGCAGTGCCCTTGAATGATGGCGGTCTTGCCCTAGGCCAGGCCGCTGTCTCCGGGGTTTATCCATTTGAAACAAACTGACAGGAAGAAACGCTAGAGCGTTTTGCGTTTAATCGGTTCCGTATCCTGCGGCTTTGAAGAAGTTGAAGCACTCCTCGTCCGAGAAGAGGTCGCAGACATGGCCAACAGCATTCCAAAGGTCCTCGTAGGTTCGCGCGGTGGCTTTTCGGATCAGGGCTTTCAGCTTTGAGAAGGCCATCTCGATCGGGTTGAGATCGGGCGAATACGGCGGAAGGAACAGGAACCATGCGCCGACATCACGCAACACCTCGGCAGCGCGGGCGCTTTTGTGGCTGGACAGATTGTCCAGAATGATCACATCGCCCTTGCTCAGGGTCGGCGCGAGCTGGGTTTCGACGTAGGTGTCGAAGGTCACGCGGTTCATGGTGCCATCAATGACTCAGGGCGCATCCAGCCGGTTGTGGCGCAGGGCGGCGACAAAGGTCTGCGTGCGCCAGTGCCCGAACGGGGCATGATCGACCAGCCGCTGACCTCGCGGAGCCCAACCGGTGGTCTTGGCCATGTTGGTTTTGAGCCAGGTCTCGTCCAGAAAGCCGATGCGTTCGAGCATATGCGCCATGAAGGGCTGGCGATGCGCGATCCAGAAGTGCCTCTGGCGCGCGACCTTGGTGCGCTTCTGCTCAAGCGCCTGAATGTCTTTTTTTGTGTGTCAGGCCGAGCCGCCGGAAGAGCCGCCAGACCGAGCTGGGATCGACAGACACGCCACGTTCGGCCTGCAGGCGTGCCGCCATTTCGTCGAGCGTGATCTCGCCCTTGGCCTCTACCTGCGCACGCACCCAGCCTTCGTGAGGTGTCAGCTTGCCGATGCCCGGATTGCCCTGCCGTTTCGGCGCAAGCGCCCCGGTCTCGCGCTTCAGCTTGACCATGTCATTCACGAATTTAACCGATACATCGTACCGCGCCGCCGCCGAATGATGCGTGTTGCCCGCTTCGACATGCGCAACAACGTGCTGCCGAAGCTCCAATGGATGAGGTTTGCCCATACTGACCGCCCTTGTCTGTTTGAAACAGGAAATCACGCTTCAAGACAAAAGGGAATCCCGAATCCGATCAGATGCAAGCCGCTCTAAGATGCCGCAGCGAGTCATTCGCCGTCCGAGGGTTCATAGTTTGGAGAACTTTCAACACCAGTCCCGTCCCCTCCGCCACTTGCCTTCATTAAAACGCGGATATGCCCCGACGCGGGGGTGATTTTCCTTATGTTTCAAAGGGGTTTAGGCCTGGTGACCGAACCCGCGAGAATGCCCGATCACCTCATTACGCTCTCTAATCCCCGTTTCTCTCTATTCGACCGACCTTCGGGGCGTTTAAGGTCGGTCACGAAAACTCCAATAAAACAAGGATTTTTCGTGAATTTCGTGCCCGACCGGTTGCAACGATGTCAAATCCTCTCACTCGACGAGAGAAACCCGAAGGGGGCGTTTTGGCGCGAAAAGCCGCAGGGCAGTGCGGGGGTGACTTCGGTGGATGCATTGAACAGGGGCCACGAGAATGGCGCTGCCTTTTCCTGTGATAACCAGATACAATCTGGAAATTGGAGGACAGTTTGTACGATATCATTCCCGACATTCACGGCCAGTTTGAAAAGCTGGAGCACGCTCTGACCTCACTGGGGTATGCAAGGCGAAACGGAGCGTGGCGGCACTCGGACCCCGGGCGCATTTGCGTTTTTCTGGGCGATTTCATCGATCGTGGCCCGCGAAACGAGGATGTCATCGCTCTGGTGCGCGGGATGCTGGATGCCGGAACAGCGCTGGCGGTGATGGGCAATCACGAACTGAACGCGATCCATTTCCATACCAAGCATCCCGAAACCGGCGTGCCTTTGCGCCCGTGGTCCCCTAGAAACCTGCGTCAGCACCAGAGCTTTCTGGATGAATTCCCGCCGGAAAGCACCGCCACGCGTGATGTCATCGGCTGGATGCGCAGCCTTCCGCTCTATCTGAAACTTGACGGGTTTCGCGCCGTGCATGCCTGCTGGGACGAGGGGCTTATTGCTCGGCTGGAGACGGAAACGGCCTCGGGCGTGCTATCGGAAGAAAAACTCATCATGGCCGCCGATCCGGCCGATCCGCTCAATGATCTCGTGGAAACTATTACCAAAGGCCCCGAGGTTATCTTGCCGAATGGGCACAGCTTTGCTGACAAGGATGGCAACCAGCGCACCGAGGTGCGGGTAAAATGGTGGAATGGGGAGGGACAAAGCTGGGCCGACATTGCCATGTCAGTGCCCGAACCGGATGATTTACCCAAGGGTGGGCTGCCTGCGGATGTATCGGCAATGGTCTACCCCGAAACGGCCAAGCCGGTGTTCTTCGGCCATTACTGGCTGACCGGGCAGCCGGTGTTGCAAGCCCCGAACGCTCTGTGTCTTGATTATTCCGCCGGCAAAGATGGTCCGCTTATGTCATATGGTATGGACGGGGATGATCGGCTGACATTGGAAAAGATCAAGCGCCACGGGGATTGAATATCATCCAGTTTCAAACACCGCGGCCTCTTGCTCGGCCCAAGGCAATGATACGGCATCGATCAGATCAATGATCCTGACGGCCGGAATTTCCTGTTCCACGATCATGCGCTCGATGACTGCGGGCGCAAGGTAGGCGAGGCGGATTTGGCGACTGACATGCCGATCAGCCAGCTCTGCATCGGCCGCGAGATCGCTGATCGTGTTCGCCTCCCCAGTTTCCGCCGCCATTCCCATGCGCGGGCCAGGGCGCGCAGGATGTGGGGGTCCTGTTGGCGGTCTTCGGCATCGAGCCGGTTCTCGGGCGGCAGGATCTGGGTGCGACCGTTGCGGCGGCGGTATTCCAGCGGCACGAATATGCGGATGGTGTCGGGGGTGTTCATATGCTTGCCTCCTGCCCAGTCATCAATTCGGTTGCCAACCCCTTCAGCCCGTCGGCCCGCAGGTCGATCGCCAATCCCTCGCCGGTGACGGTCACGCGCTGCACCAGTAGTTGGACGATGCGGGCGCGCTCATTGTGGAAAAGCTGGGCCCAGAGGCTGTCGAAATCCTGTAGTGCAGCGGCAACCTCGCTGGTTTCAGCGTTGCTGCACAGTTCCGCCGCCGTGCGCGCGGCAATTTCGGGGGAACGCAATACACGGCGCAATTCGCGCACCACCGCGCCTTCGACCATGCCGGCGGCGAGGCGTTGCGGTGCGGCGGAGGGCTCGGTGTGGCGGATTTTCAGATAGTCGGTCGAAACGTAATAGCAGTATTCCTTGTTCTTCTTGCCGGTGTGATGCGGGGTCATGGCTGCGCCGTTCTCATGGAAAATCAACCCGCGCAGATAGGCGGGGTTTTTCGGCCGCCGCCCGCGCCGGTGCTTGCGACCGTTAGCTTTGAGCCGCTCCTGCACGCGGTCCCATGTGGCCTGATCGACGATGGCCTCATGCTCGCCCTGAAAGCTCTTTTCCTTGTGGCGCGCCATGCCCGCATAGACCGGATTTTGCAGCATGCGGATGACGAATTGGGAATTCGGTGGATTGCCCGCCTTGGTGGTCACGCCCTTGGCCTGCAGTTCCCGCGCCAGCAAGGTGCTGGAGCCAAGGTCGATATAGCGCTCGAACGCTGCCTTCACGATCGGGGCCTCAATATCATGGGGCACCAATTTCCGGTCCTGGAGCACATAGCCGAACGGCACGCTGCCACCCATCCACATGCCCTTCCGGCGCGAGGCGGCAATCTTATCGCGGATGCGCTCGCCGGTGACCTCACGCTCGAACTGGGCAAAGCTCAGCAGGATATTGAGCGTCAGCCGCCCCATCGACGTGGTGGTGTTGAAGGATTGCGTGACCGAGACGAATGTCACCTGATTGCGGTCGAAAATCTCCACCAGCCTGGCGAAATCCATTAGCGAGCGGCTGAGTCGGTCGATCTTGTAGACCACGATCACATCGACCAGCCCGTCCTCGATGTCGGCCAACATCTGGCGCAGCGCGGGGCGCTCCAGCGTGCCGCCGGAGAACCCGCCATCGTCGTAATGTTCGCGCACCGCGACCCAGCCTTCGGACCGCTGGCTGGTGATATAGGCCTCGCAGGCCTCGCGTTGGGCATGCAGCGTGTTGAATTCCTGCTCCAGCCCGTCCTCGGTGGATTTGCGGGTGTAAATGGCGCAGCGCAGTTTGCGGGTGGCTTGCAATGATCCATCCATCAGGCACCGCCTTTCCGCGCACG
This sequence comes from Profundibacter sp., assembly GCF_965277155.1. Taxonomy (GTDB): domain Bacteria; phylum Pseudomonadota; class Alphaproteobacteria; order Rhodobacterales; family Rhodobacteraceae; genus Profundibacter. The sequence continues at coordinate 721,402 of NZ_CBDIBV010000013.1, read as the reverse complement.
ACCAAGGCCGAAAAATGCGAACCCGTTCCAGTGCTTGCCGGTGATGGTGTTGGCCACCTTGGAAAGCGATTTGTAGCGCTGGCAGCCATAATCGAAGCCGTCGGGCTGAACGGTGACCACATGAGTGACGCCCTGCCATTCACGGATCAGGCGGGTGCCGGGGATGGGTTTGCGATCGTCCAGCATTTTGGGCTGGCCGCCCAGCCGCTTGCCGTGCATCTCGGCGGACAGTGCCTTCAGCATCTGGCGGCTTTTCTTGGACAGCCCGCCATGGGTCAGTTCCTGGGTAGTGTCGCGAGTTTGGTGGAAATTCGAGGACGGCGTAATCTCCGGGTGCATCGAAGCCACCCAACCGGCGGCTGGAACCGCCAAGGAGATCACGCCATGACAAAGAATACAGCAACATCGACATCCGCGCTACTGGCCAATGAAGCAGGCTATGACCCGATTGAAGACCGGCTGCGCCAGAACATCCGCGCGACGATCGAGGCGGTTTTCGAAGAGGAGCTGGAGCAGTTTCTGGGCCGTTGCCGGTATGGCCGCAGCGGCGGGGCAAAGGCCGGATACCGCCACGGGCATCGCGAGCGGCAACTGGTCGGAACATTTGGAACCGAAACGGTGCGCGTGCCGCGTGCGCGGATCACAGGCGAGGCCGGCAAGGCCAGAGAATGGCGCTCGAAGGCATTGCCCCGCTACCAGCGGCTGACGAAGAAGGCCGAGGCGCTGATCGCTGCTGTCTACCTTTCGGGCACCAACACACGGCGGGTAAAACGCGCCCTGTTCGGCCTGTTTCAGGGGGCGGTCAGCAAGGATGTGGTGAGCCGCGCCTGGCGCAAGGTGAAGGTGGACTGGCAGGCGTGGTGCGCCCGCAGCCTTGCGGATGAAGACATCGTGCGGCTGATCCTGGACGGCACCGTGATCAAAACGCGGATTGACAGGAAGGCCACCAATATCTCGGTTCTGGCCGCGATTGGCGTGCGCCGGGATGGGCAGAAGGTCTTGTTATCACTGATGAACATGGGCGGCGAAAGCACCTCCGCCTGGCGTCAGTTCATCAACGATCTGGATGCGCGCGGGTTGAAACGGCCCGAATTTGTCATCGTGGACGGGGCACCGGGACTTGAGGTCGCTCTCATTGCCCTCTGGGGTGAAGATCTGCCGATCCAGAGGTGCACGGTGCACAAGCACCGCAACCTTCTGGCCAAGGCACCCAAGCGTATGCATGATGAGTTGACAGAAGATTACCGCGACATGATCTACGCCAAAACACCCGAGGAAATCGCCACCCGCCGCAAGGCATTTCTGCGAAAATGGCGGCTGAAATGCAAGGCCGTCGCTGACAGCTTGGAAGAAGCAGGAGATAAGCTTTTCACCTTCACGCGTCTGCCACAAGGCCAGTGGAAATCGGCCAGAACGACAAATGCGATCGAACGCCTGAACGAGGAATTCCGCCGCCGCATCAAGACCCAGACCGTGCTGCCATGCGCCGAGACCGTGCCGATGCTGCTTTGGGCTCTGATGGCCTCGGGGCAGATCGTCATGCGAAAGGTCGATGGCTGGGAAACGCTCGCTCAGCCCGTCGCCGACGCAACCCTTGACCAAGCCGCCTGACCGGCGCATAACTCAACCCGCTCGGAGGTGCCTGAAATCAATTTCCACCACTTTCGAGACACAACCTTTTTCATGCTCAGCACCGCCTTTTTAATCCCGGGGTTTGTGTTGGTCATCTTTGCCATCAGCAGCATGAATATGAATTTCGGGGCCTCAAAAATGCTGCGCCTGCTGCTGCCGCTGGTTGTTCTGTTCGGGCTATGGTTCGGGCTGGTCGCCGTTTCGGCAAAATCCGGGCTGTTTGCCAGACCGTTTTCATTAGGTTCACCGCCCTACATTCTGTTGTTCCTGCTGGGCGGGAGCCTGTTGTTCTGGGGCTATGTCAAGGTCACCCCCCTAACGCAAAAGGCCATAAGCAACGCGGATCAATCCCTGCTGATGGCCATTCAGATACCGCGTGTCGCAGGGGCGATTTTTATCGTTGCCTGGTATCTCGGCCTGCTGCCCTGGCAATTCGCCTTTCCGGCGGCCATCGGGGATACCATCGTCGGCCTGCTGGCCCTTCAGGCAATGGTCGCAACCCTGCGAAACGACGGTCGGGCAAGCCGGTTTATCAAACGGACCAATATCTGGGGGATTCTGGATTTTGTCGTCGCTGTCGGTGCCGGCACTTTCAGCAGCGCGGGAATGCTGCAATTGTTTGCGCATGGCAAAACCAACATCATCACCCAGTATCCGCTGGCGCTGATTCCGGGGTTCTTGATTCCGATCTTCCTTGGGCTGCATCTGTTCTCGCTGGCAAAACTGCGTCAGGCCCAAAAAACGCTTGTTGCCGAACCTACCTAACGGCAATAAGCCTGCAAAGAAACCCAACCCTGCATTTCCGCCCGTTTCGCAGCACTGTGGAACGGGCCCCAATCCGCCGCCACGCCGCGCCCGTCGGCGGCGACAACCCCATCACGCGGCACCGTCGCCGCCATAATCGTGATGGCACATTGCAGATTGTTCACGACATTTTTCAAAGCCCCGCCCGTGGTGGCCCCGCAGTCGTAATGTCTGGCCGTCGCAGGTGAAATCTGCACCAGCCCGAACCACTGCCCTCCACCGCCAACAGCCGCCTCATTATAAGTACTTTCGTGCTTTGCCATCGCCGACAGCAGACCCGTCCAGAACGCCGCGCGCCCGATCTGGTCCTGATCAGGGTAGGCCGGGCACCATGCATCAATATCATTTGGCACCATATTGATCAAAGGCATCCCCGCGCCCGAAACCAGATCCCCGATTGCGGTGCGTGTCCACAGTTTGCCCATCGGTTGGTGATCCCACCGTGCGGCGGGCAGGGCCGCATCGTCCATGGTGAACCAGACGGGTTCGGGTTCCAGCGTATCCCCCTGATCAGTATTGCAGGCCGCTAGCGAAAGCGGCAAAAACAAAGAGACAACTAAAGGGAGCAAACGCATCATATCAACTTTCCAACAACCATTTTGTGCAGTGATGCTGCATTTCCCCCCCAAGTGCAAATCCTGATACCCCTTTTCAGCGGCCGCTTGCCCATTGTCCCCCCTTGCCCCCTGACCGCCCCTGTTTTAGAAGGCTGGGAACAACCAACATCCGGATGGACACGATATGCTCGACCTGACCTATACCGCCCCCGCCCCCAAAGTTATCAGTGGTGCCAAACACGACTGGGAACTGGTGATTGGCCTCGAGGTGCACGCACAGGTGTCCAGCAACGCCAAATTGTTTTCCGGCGCCTCGACCCAATTCGGGGCCGAGCCGAATTCGAACGTCGCCTTTGTGGACGCCGCCATGCCCGGCATGTTGCCCGTGATCAATGAATATTGCGTGGAACAAGCGGTGCGCACCGGTCTGGCACTGAAGGCAGACATAAACCTTTATTCCGCCTTTGACCGCAAAAATTACTTCTACCCCGACCTGCCGCAGGGGTATCAGATTTCACAGCTTTACCACCCCATCGTTGGCGAAGGTGAAATCCTTGTGGAAATGGGCGAAGGCATGGCCCGTGTGGTGCGGGTGGAACGCATCCATCTGGAGCAGGACGCCGGCAAATCCATTCACGACATGGACCCGAACATGTCCTTTGTCGATCTGAACCGCACCGGTGTGGCGCTGATGGAGATCGTTTCGCGCCCCGACATCCGCGGCTCGGAAGAGGCCGCCGCCTATGTCACCAAGCTGCGCCAGATCCTGCGCTATCTGGGCACTTGCGAGGGCAATATGCAAAACGGCAACCTGCGGGCGGATGTGAACGTTTCGGTCTGCCGCCCCGGTGATTACGAGCGTTACATGGAAACGCAGGATTTCAGCCACCTTGGCACCCGTTGTGAAATCAAGAACATGAACTCGCTTCGCTTCATGCAGGCCGCGATCGACTATGAGGCCCGCCGCCAGATTGCAATTCTTGAGGACGGCGGCAAGATTGATCAGGAAACCCGCCTGTATGATCCGGACAAAAACGAAACCCGTTCGATGCGCAGCAAGGAAGAGGCGCATGATTACCGCTATTTCCCCTGCCCCGACCTGCTGCCACTGACCATCGAACAGGATTGGGTAGACGATATTGCCAAAACCCTTCCCGAACTGCCCGACGCGAAAAAACTGCGTTTCATCAGCGAATTCGGTCTGTCCGATTATGACGCCTCGGTGTTGACCGCCGATGTGGCCAATGCCGCGTTTTTCGAGGATGTGGCCAAAGGCCGCGATGGTAAACTGGCCGCCAACTGGGTAATCAACGAATTGTTCGGCCGCCTGAAAAAGGATGAAAAAACCATCAAGGACAGCCCGGTTTCCGCCGAACAACTGGGCGGGATCATCACCCTGATCACCAAAGGGGACATCAGCGGCAAAATCGCCAAACAGCTGTTTGAAATTGTCTATACCGAAGGCGGCGACCCTGCCGAGATCGTCGAAGCCCGCGGCATGAAACAGGTCACCGATATGGGCGCGATCGAAGCAACTGTAGACGAGATCATGGCCGCCAACCCCGCCCAAGTGGAAAAGGCCAGGGAAAACCCCAAACTTGCAGGCTGGTTCGTCGGGCAGGTGATGAAAGCCACCGGCGGCAAGGCCAACCCCAAAGCGGTGAACGAAATTATTGCGAAAAAGCTGAACTGATAGAGACGGCGGGAAACAGCCACAAGCGTTTGGACTTGGACAAATGAATTTGCTAAGACTTGCGTCTTGCGACAACCCAAAAGGTGAATCATGCCGAATTTCGAGTATAAAGGGAACCTCTGTAAATTCCCGTTTTCGCCTTCTTCGCGGCGGGGTGGACGGTTTTTCGCCTGTCCCGCCTGATTGCTTCGGATCATAAACCCATTTTCACCGGTTTCAAGCCGGTTTTGGGTATTTCAGGCACACCTCACCCCATGAACCCTTATCCCGGCGCCGCCAGGCCGCATTCGAACTGGACGAAGCGCTTCATGTTGTAGACCAGGTTCATCATCCCGATGCGAAATCGCGCCCGCTTCAGGCCGATGGAGCGGATCAGCTTGCCGCCCATGGAGCGCTCCTGAAAAGCGAATACATGCTCGACCCGGACCCGCACTTTCGAGCGCCTCCGGTTGGCCTTTTGCTGGCGCTCGCCAAGCGGCTTGCCGCGCCTGCCCTTGTGATGGATATGGCTGTGAAGCCCCCGCTCTTCCAGCTCGCTTTCGATCTTTTGCGAGCGATAGGCGCTGTCGGCCCACAGGTCCGATGAGGTGTTGCTCGCATCAATCAGACCGGCAAGCGCCTGGCTGTCATGCACGGCGGCATCGGTGACATCATAAGCGCGGATGAATTTGTGCCGCCGGTCGACATTGATGTGGTTCTTGTAGCCGTAATAGCTCTTGCCGTGCTTCTTCGTCCAGCGCGCATCCACGTCCTTCTGGCGCTTCTTGTGGGGTTTTTCCTCCCACTCTTCAGGCGTTTCGCCCGCCTTGATTTTCTCGTTCTCGTCCCTTTTGTTGTGCTGGCGCGGCGCCGGAACGATGCTCGCATCAACAATCTGCCCGCCCATCGCCAGATAGCCCTTTTCGCGCAGAAAGGCATCGAACTTGTCAAACAGCTCCTTCATCTTCCCGGCCCCGGCCAGCCTTTCACGGTAGGCCCAGATGGTCTTGGCGTCAGGTACGCTGTCTTCAATGCCAAGGCCGAGAAACCGCATGAACGACAGGCGGTCGCGGATCTGATACTCGATCTGATCGTCAGAGAGGTTGTAGAGCTGCTGCAAAACCATCGTCTTGAATATCAGCACCTCATCCCAAGGCGGGCGGCCAGCGTTGGATTTGCGCTGTTCGGGCGGCGTGCGCCATATGGCCTTCAGCTCGTCCCGGTAATCCTCGAACGGCACCATGTCGTTGAGCAACACCAGCGGATCACCAGATTTGTCCAGTCCCGCGTATCGGCTGGAAAGATCAAAAAATCCCATCTGACCCATGACAAAACCCCGTCGGTCGAATCATTTTCATCCTGATGACGATTCTACCCCGTCAGGCCGGATTTTGGGGGATTTTTAGAGGTTCCCTATGGATTTAGCCAGGATCGGACCGATTAGAACGCGGACCTTGCCAGTTCGGCTTTGGGCGGGTAAAGCCTGCGGCTTGACCAAGGTTCTGGAGACCTGAACGTGAAAACTGATTTTCTGACCACCCTGCGCCATGACTGGCTGGGCAACATCCGTAACGACCTGTTGGCGGGCCTTGTGGTGGCGCTGGCCCTGATCCCCGAGGCGATTGCCTTTTCGATCATCGCGGGGGTTGACCCCAAGGTTGGCCTGTATGCGTCCTTTTCCATCGCCGTGATCACCGCGATTGTCGGCGGACGTCCGGGGATGATCTCGGCGGCGACGGCGGCAACGGCGGTGCTGATGGGCACTTTGGTCAGAGAGTACGGGCTGGAATACCTGCTGGCGGCGACCGTGTTGGCGGGGCTGCTGCAAATCGCGGCGGGGATGTTGAAGCTGGGTAAGGTGATGCGGTTCGTGTCCCGCTCGGTCATCACCGGTTTTGTGAACGCGCTGGCGATCCTGATCTTTATGGCGCAATTGCCGGAGCTGACAGGGGTGACTTATCTGACCTATGTGATGGTCGCGGGTGGATTGGCCATCATTTACCTGTTCCCCTATATCACCACGGCCATACCGTCGCCGCTGGTGACCATTGTGGTGCTGACGGGTTTGACGATCTATTTCGGGCTGGACGTGCGGGCGGTGCAGGACATGGGCAAGCTGCCCGATACCCTGCCGGTGTTCCTGATCCCCGACATTCCGCTGAATTTCGAAACCCTGAAAATCATCTTTCCGGTGTCTGCTGGCGTGGCTGCTGTGGGCTTGCTTGAGAGCCTGATGACAGCCACCATCGTGGATGATCTGACCGACACCGAAAGCGACAAAAACCGCGAATGTGTGGGTCAGGGGATTGCCAACACCGCTACGGGTTTCATCGGCGGCATGGCCGGTTGTGCGATGATCGGCCAGTCGATGATCAACGTGAAATCCGGCGGGCGTGGGCGGTTGTCCACCTTTTCCGCCGGTGTGTTCCTGCTGTTTTTGATCGTGGTGCTGGGCGATTGGGTGAAACAGATCCCGATGCCCGCATTGGTCGCGATTATGATCATGGTGTCGATCGGCACATTCAGCTGGTCCTCGATCCGCGATATCCGGCATCATCCGCAATCCTCCAGCATTGTGATGCTGGCGACCGTTGTGGTTACGGTACTGACCCATAACCTTGCCTATGGTGTGCTGACCGGTGTGCTGTTGTCGGGGATTTTCTTTGCCGGAAAGATCGCGCAAATCTTCCGTGTTACTTCTGAATTGACGCCGGACGGGCGGCAGCGGACCTATACGGTTGAAGGGCAGTTGTTCTTTGCCTCGGCCCCCGAATTCACCGCCGCGTTTGATTTTCACGAGGTGCTGGAGCGCGTGGTGATCGACGTTACCCACGCGCATATCTGGGATATTTCATCGGTGCAGGCGCTGGACATGGTGGTGGTCAAATTCCGCCGCGAAGGCGCCGAGGTGGAAATCATCGGCATGAACGAAGCCACCGAAACCATCGTGGATAAACTCGCGATCCATGATAAGCCTGATGCAATTGAACGTCTGATGGGGCACTAGAACATGTCAAAAATTATCGCACTGGTGGATGGCTCCATCTATTCGCAAAGCGTTTGTGACCATGCCGCATGGGTGGCCACGCGTAAAGGGTCCAGTGTCGAAGTAATCCATGTTCTGAAACACCCCGAAAGCAAGCAAACCAACCTGTCCGGCAACATCGGTCTGGGTGCGCGCAGCAAGCTGATGGAAGAACTGGCCGATCTGGATGCACAAAACGCCAAACTGGCGCAAAAACGCGGGCGGGCCATTCTGGAAGACGCCGAAGCACGGTTGCGGGCCGACGGGGTGACGGATGTCACTACACGGCTGCGGCAGGGCGATCTGGTCGAGGAACTGCTGGCCGCTGAAGCGGATGCCGATCTGGTGATCATCGGCAAGCGTGGCGAGGCGGCGGATTTCGCCAAGCTGCATCTGGGCAGCAATCTGGAACGTGTTGTGCGGTCGTGCAAAAAACCGGTTCTGGTGGCCTCGCGCGCATTCGAGAAACCACAGCGGTTCATGATTGCCTTTGACGGTGGGGCATCGTCATTAAAGGCGGTGAACCATATCGAACAGAGCAAGGTTTTCGCCGGTCTGGATTGCAAGCTGCTGACGGTGGGCGCGGACAAGCCCGAGGTCAAACGCGCCCTTGAAGGGGCGGCGGCGCTGTTGCGGGGTGCCGGTTATCAGGTGGAAACCGAGATTGCGCAGGGGCAGGCGGAAAAGGTGATCTGCGAGACTTCGCAAAAGGATGGTGCCGATATTCTGGTGATGGGTGCCTATGGCCATTCCCGCATCCGCAGCCTGATCATTGGGTCTACCACAACGGCGATGGTGCAAAGCTGTCAGGTACCGGTTTTGTTGTTTAGGTAGGGACGGGGGCAGTCCCGCATTTGATGCGGGGGTTTAGGCGGATTGATATTGGGTGGATGCCGCTGATCTTCTGACTGGCGACCGTTTGCTGAATGATGACGGATCAAAGGCCGAGGTGGTTTTGTCCGATGTTTTGGCCGAGCCGCTGCGGGCGTATAATCTGACGGTCGAGGGTGCAGGTGACAAAGCGGCTGGCGGGGTGAACCCCGCCCTACTGTAGGTCGGAGAATGCTTCTTTCAGCCGATCAACCGCTTCCTGCACCACGGCCCTTGGCGTGGCCAGATTGAAACGCAAAAAGGGCTCGCCGCCGGTGCCAAAGGTTTCGCCGTGGTTCACCGCTATTTTGGCGACATTCTCGACCCGTGCGGTGTATTCCGCCGCGTCCATCCCCGTGCCGGAAAAATCGACCCATGCCAGATAGGTGGCCTCAAGCGGCATGGATTTCAGGCCCGGAATGGCATTGATCGCCGTATCGAACAACTCGCGGTTGCCAGCCAGATAGGTGGTCAGTTCATCCACCCATGCGGCCCCTTCGGGCGAATATGCGGCGGTGGTCATGAACAGGCCGAATGAATTGGGCGACATGCCAAGCGCGTGCATGGTGGCTGCGAATTTGGCCCGCAAATCGGGATCAGCGATGATCACGTTGCCGGTGTGAGCGCCCGCGATGTTAAAGGTTTTGGTAACAGCCGTCATCATTACCAGACGATCCGCGATGGATGGATCAACCAGCGGCATCACCGTGTGTTCGGCATCGGAAATAATCAGGTCATGGTGGATTTCATCCGATACCAGCACCAAATCATGGCGCTTGGCAAAATCGGCCACGCCCTGCAATTCATCGCGCGTCCAGACCCGACCGCCGGGGTTATGTGGTGAACACAGGATCACCATCTTTTCCGCCCCCGTCATCTGTGCGTCATAAGCGGCAAAATCCATTTCATAGCGGCCATCATTGTTGACCAGCGGGCATTCCACCACCTTGCGCCCTGCGGCGTTAATTACCTTGGCAAAGGCGTGGTAAACGGGGGTGAACAGCACCACACCGTCGCCTTTTTCGGTAAAGGCATCGACGCATAACGCCGTGCCGTTCACCAACCCGTGCGTGGTGAAAATATCGCCTGCCTGCACAGCCCAGCCGTGGCGGTTCTTCATCCACCACTGGATTGCGGCCTTGTATTCGGCATCATCCCCGAAATAGCCGTAAATCCCGTGATCGCGCATTTTCTGCACCGCGTCCTGCACACAATCGGGCGCACGGAAATCCATATCGGCGACCCACATGGCAATGCCGTCTTTCAGGGGCACGCCGTACAAAGGCTCCATCACGTCCCATTTGGCACAGTGGGTGTTGCGGCGGTCGATGATGTCGTCAAAGCTCATGGTTTTGTCCCTTATCCGTTTTGTCTGCACGCTAGCGGATTGCGCCATAATCGCAAGGGGCGTTGCACGTTGGCGCATCATGTCTTACATGGGCGATATGAGCATACGACCGATCCTGATACACCCCGACCCGCGCCTGAAAAAGGTTTGTGCCCCTGTTGAGGGGGTAAGTGATGAAATGCGCAAACTGGCCGAGGACATGCTGGAAACCATGTATGAAGCGCCGGGCATTGGTCTGGCCGCGCCGCAGGTGGGTGTTTTGCAACGTCTGATCGTGATGGACTGCATCAAGGAAGAGGGCGCGGACCCGCAACCGATGGTGCTGTTCAACCCCAAGGTTCAGTGGACGTCCGAGGCGCTGAATGTTTACGAGGAAGGCTGTCTGTCCATCCCCGAGCAATACGCTGAGGTCGAGCGCCCTGCCGAGGTGAAGGTGACATGGCTGGACATGCACGGGGCCGCTTGCGAGGCGAAGTTCGACAAGTTGTGGGCGACTTGCGTTCAGCATGAAATCGACCATCTGGATGGCAAGCTGTTCATTGATTACCTCAAAACGTTAAAGCGCCAGATGATCACCCGCAAAATGGTGAAACTAAAACGCGAGCGGGCACGGGAAAAGGCATGATCCACCCCTTTGTGCCCTACCCCGACAAGCGGTTGAAAACGGTATGCGATCCGGTCGAGGCCGTGACGGACGAGGTGCGCGGCATCTGGGCGGATATGGTCGAAACCATGGATGCGATGCCCGGCGTCGGCCTTGCCGCGCCACAGATCGGGGTGATGCTGTGCCTTGCGGTGGTGGATTGCTCCGAGGAGCGCGGGCAGGCGATCTTGCTGGCCAACCCCGAGGTGCTGCATGCCTCGGCCAAGCTGCGGGAACATGAAGAGGCAAGCCCGAACCTGCCCGGTGTATCGGCCATAATCAAACGCCCCCGCGCGGTGACGGTGCGGTTTTTGAACACGGCGGGGCAGGTCGAAGAAAAGGATTTCGTCGGGCTGTCGGCGACCAGCGTTCAGCACCAGATTGATCACCTGAACGGGCGGATGTATTTTGACAACCTATCCAAGGTGAAACGCGATATGTTGCTGCGCAAGGCACGGAAAGGGGTGCGATGAAGGTTGTGTTCATGGGCACGCCGGATTTTTCGGTACCGGTATTAGAGGCGCTGGTGGATGCGGGGCACGAGGTGCTTTGCGTATACTGCCAGCCGCCACGGCCAGCGGGGCGTGGCAAAAAGGACCGCCCCAGTCCGGTGCAGGCAAAGGCCGAGGAACTGGGCTTGCCGGTGCGTTTTCCCAAATCGCTAAAAGGCGAAGCGGAACAGACGGAATTCGCTGCGTTAGAGCCTGATATTGCCGTTGTGGTGGCCTATGGGCTGATCCTGCCGCAAGCGGTACTGGATGCACCCGCTAAGGGCTGTCTGAACATCCATGCGTCCCTGTTGCCACGCTGGCGCGGCGCGGCGCCGATCCATCGGGCGATCATGGCGGGGGATCAGGAAACCGGCGTTTGCATCATGCAGATGGAGGCGGGTCTGGACACGGGGCCGGTGTTGCTGCGCAAGATGGTGACGATCGGGGCCGAGGAAACCACAGCAGAGTTGCACGACCGCCTGTCGGCGCTGGGTGCCGGGGCGATTGTCGAAGCATTGGCGAATCTTGACGGGTTAGAGCCTGTTTCGCAACCCGAAGAAGGCGTGACCTATGCCAAAAAGATCGACAAAGCTGAGGCGCGGGTGGATTGGTCAAAACCGGCAGTCGAAGTGGACCGGCTGATCCGCGGGCTGTCGCCCTTTCCGGGTGCGTGGTGTGATGTGGATGGCGAGCGCCTGAAATTGCTGCGCAGCCGTGTGGTTGAAGGCAAGGGGTCGGCCGGTCAGGTGCTGGGTGGTTTGCGGATTGCCTGCGGCGATGGGGCGGTCGAGATTATGCAGGCCCAGCGGCAAGGGAAACGGCCAATGGAGGCCGAAGAATTGCTGCGCGGGTTCGAATTGCCAAAGCGGTTAAGCTAAAGCGCTTTGCGTTCGATTTGAAAACGCGCCAAGGCACCCTATATTAGACCTATGCCAGTGATATTTCTGATCATAATCGGTGCCGCTGCGGGGTTCATTGCCACGCGGATGATGCGTATGGAAACGGATGTTGTCACCACCATTGCTATCGGCATTTTCGGCGCACTGATCGGGGGGATTGCCCTGCGGGTGTTGCTGACGCTGACCAGCATTGCTTTTGGCTTTGTCGGAGCGGTTCTGGGGGCAGTGTTGCTGATCTGGGTTTACCGGACGTATTTTCAAAAATAGACCCTAATCCGCGTCTTTTTACGGCTTGAAAGGCTCCATCCCGCGACGGGCCAACTCGTCCGCGCGCTCATTCTCCGGATGGCCTGCGTGGCCTTTGACCCATTCCCATGTCACGTCATGGCGCGCTTGCGCATCATCGATACGCTGCCATAGTTCGACATTCTTTACCGGCTTTTTGTTCGATGTGCGCCAGCCATTGCGCTTCCAGCCGTGGATCCAGGATGTCACTCCGTTTTTCACATAAGCGCTGTCAGTGATGATGGTCAGGGTCGAGGGGCGTTCGAGCGCCTCGAGCGCATGGATCGCGGCCAGCAATTCCATGCGGTTGTTGGTTGTGTCAGCCTCGCCGCCACACAGTTCACGTTCTTTAAGCACCTTGTTGCCATCACGGGCGATCAGCAGCGCGCCCCAGCCACCGGGGCCGGGATTGCCAGAGCAGGCGCCGTCGGTATAAGCGAACAGGTCAGGCATGAGCAGTCAGCACCATAAATGTTTCAACCCCGCCGGCCAATCCGGCGCCATTACCACGCCGGGTTTGAATGACGGTGAACCCCGCTGCCGTAACCAACCCCGTCAATTCATTCTGGGTGTAATAGGTATAGAACCGGCCCAGCCGGTCGCGGCCTTCGCCGGTGCCCAGCTTCATGCCAAGGCTCAAGGCGCCGCCCGGACGCAAGGCCCGATGGATGCGTGTCAGATGCGCAGGAAATTCTGTGCGTGACGCGTGCAGCAGGCTGAAGTTGGCCCAGACACCATCATATTCGGCCACTGCTTCCAGTGCATCAAAGTGTTCGACGCGGACCTTGATACCATAGCGCTCAAGCGCCAGATCGGCCATTTCCGGGGTGGCGTCGGTGGCATCAACCATGAAACCTGCATCCTTGAACGTCGCCGCCCAATGACCCGGTCCGCAGCCAAGATCAAGGATACGCCCGCCGTCGGGAACAAGCGCCAGAAAACCGGTCATATCCAGATCCTGTTCGGCGTTCTTTTTTCGGGCAAACCCGTTGGCATAATCCTGCGCGGCCTTCGAATAGGCGGCGATGGTGGTAGTGTCGCTGCTCATGCTTTTTCAAACGCAAGTTTCAGGCCGAGTCCGGCAAAGGTGGCGGCAAATCCGCGTCGCATCCATTTCAAAACGCGGGGACTGGACAGAACACGGTCGCGGACTGTGGCGGCGAACAGGCCGTATAACACGAATACGACAAAGGTCATCACCATGAACACAACGCCCAAGCCAAGCATTTCGAAAGCCGCGTTTTCGGGGTTGCCCGACAAGAATTGCGGCAGGAAGGCAAGGAAGAAAAGCGACAGTTTGGGGTTTAGCACGTTGATCAGTATTCCGCGCAGGGCGATCTTTCCAAGGGCGCGGGATTTTACCTTTTGATTGATGCTCATCGTCCCTGCCTCGCGCAGGGTTTGCCATGCCATGTACAGCAAAAAGGCAACGCCTGCGAATTTCACCAGTTGGAAGGCAACCGCAGATGTATGCAGCAATGCGGCAAGCCCCAGTATTGCGGCAAACATGGCCGGAACAATCCCGAAGGTGCAACCAAAAGCCGCCGCGATGGCCGCCCGACTGCCAAGGCTGATGCCGGTAGCAAGCGTATAGATCACGCCAGTTCCGGGGATCAGAACCACGGCCAGCGCGGTTAGCAGAAATTCGACCGAGATCATGTCGTATCTCCTTCCCGCAATATACGTGGCACTTTGAATTCGACATGTTCCTTGGCGGTTTCCACCAGTTTTACGGTCACGTCATAGCGGGTGCGAAAGGCGTCGATCACCTCGTCCACCAGCACTTCAGGGGCCGAGGCACCAGCGGCAAGTCCCAGTGATGTGATGCCGTCCAATGCGCGCCAGTCGATATCGCGGGCGCGTTGCACCAGTTGTGAATAGTCACAGCCTGCTGCCGCGCCTACCTCGACCAGGCGGCGGGTGTTGGATGAATTCGGCGCGCCGATCACAAGGATGGCGTCGGATTTGGCCGCGATTTCCTTGACCGCCTCTTGCCTGTTGGTGGTGGCGTAACAGATGTCTTCCTTGTGCGGTCCGATAATGGCGGGGAAGCGGGCCTTTAATGCTGCGACAATCTCGGCAGTGTCGTCGATGGAAAGGGTGGTTTGGGTGATATAGGCCAGCTTTTCGGGGTCGCGTACATCCAGTTTGGCAACATCCCCGGCGGTTTCGACCAACAGAACCTCGCCCGCAGGCAGTTGCCCCATTGTGCCTACGGTTTCAGGGTGGCCCTCGTGCCCGATCATCACCATTTGAAGCCCGTTTTCATTGTGGCGCTCGGCCTCGATATGGACCTTGGACACCAGCGGGCAGGTGGCATCGACATAGGTCATATTGCGGACCCGCGCTGCGTTAGGGACAGATTTTGGCACACCGTGGGCAGAAAAGATCACCGGACGGTCATCGGGGCATTCGTCCAGTTCCTCGACAAACACGGCGCCCTTTTCGCGCAGACCATCCACCACGAATTTGTTATGCACGATTTCGTGGCGCACATAGACCGGCGCGCCCCATTTATCGATTGCCAGTTCGACAATCTTGATGGCGCGCACGACACCGGCGCAAAAACCGCGCGGGGCGGCAAGGTAAAGGGTTAGTGATGGTTTTGTCATATCGGCCCTGTTTCGGTTGGCATAGAATTAGGGCCTACAAGGGGCGGCGTCCAGCCCACAAAAGGAAAAAGCCGGAGCGACTGCCCCGGCTTTAAATTGTTTAATCGACGACTTCTTCTGCGGCCGCAGGCGTGTGAACAGGTTCCCGCGGGGGGCGGCCGATCACGTCGCGCAATTCGTCCAACTCGATGAAATTATCAACCTGACGGCGCAGTTCATCGGCAATCATTGGCGGTTGCGAACGGATGGTCGAAACCACCGAAACACGCACGCCTTGGCGTTGCAGGCTTTCCACCAGCGGACGGAAATCGCCATCACCCGAGAAGATCACCATGTGATCCACATGCGGGGCCAGTTCCATCGCATTGACGGCCAGTTCGATATCCATATTGCCTTTGACCTTACGGCGGCCCATGGAATCGGTGTATTCCTTGGCCGGTTTGGTCACCATGGTAAAGCCGTTGTAATGCAGCCAATCGACCAGGGGGCGAATCGGTGAATATTCATCGTTTTCCAGCAGCGCGGTGTAATAAAACGCCCGCAACATTTTGCCACGACGCATGAATTCCTGCCGTAGCAGTTTATAGTCGATGTCGAACACCAGCGATTTTGCCGCTGCATATAAGTTCGAGCCATCGATGAACAGCGCCAGCCGTTCGTCTCTGTAGAACATAAAATTTTCCTTCCGGTAGTCGGTTTCGACTTCGTTTCCGTGAGTGAGTGTGGTTACTGTTAAAATATGCGAAACCGCTTTCATCTTTAAGGATTGTTACAAATCTTGCAACCCTTTGGGCAGAAAACCGGACCAATATCGGCGATTATTGGCCTTGGAGCGAACTTACCTTCAGCAGCGGGTGGGCCGGAGGTGACTTTGCACCGGGCTTTGACCTTGCTAAAAAGCAAGGATCTTCATGTTGAAACTGTAGGCCGATTTTACAAAACCCCTTGTTTTCCTGAAAATTCCGGCCCTGATTATGTGAACGCGGTGGCTATCCTGACCGCGCGGCTTTCCGCGGCGGACTTATTGTCGCGTCTGCATGAAATAGAAACCGAATTAGGCCGTGAACGAGTGACCAGATGGGGGCAACGAACGCTGGACCTTGATTTATTAGCATATGGAGAAGTGATTCGGCCTGATCTGACTACATTTCGGCATTGGATGAATCTGCCATTAGGCGAGCAGATGAAAGAGGCACCAACACAATTAATTCTGCCCCACCCGCGCATTCAGGACCGTGCTTTTGTGCTGGTGCCATTGGCGGAAATCGCGCCTGAATGGCGGCATCCTGTGTTGGGGTGCACGGCGACCCAAATGCGCGATGAATTGGACCCAGCCGATGTTGCGCAGGTAAAACCGTTATAAGGATGCCGATTCAATACTTGTCATCAAGGTCTAAAGCCCCTAAATAGCACCTTCTAACACCCCGAAGTCGATATTCAGGAGTCGCCCTATGGCCCGCGTTACGGTTGAAGATTGCGTTGATAAGGTACCAAATCGTTTTGATCTGGTCATGCTTGCCGCCCATCGTGCGCGCGAAATCGCGTCCGGGGCCGAACTGACCGTGGATCGCGACAACGACAAAAACCCCGTTGTGGCCCTGCGCGAAATCGCCGAGGAAACCCAATCGGTTGAAGATCTGCGCGAGCGGATGATCGAAAGCCAGCAAACCCAGATCGAGGTGGATGAGCCGGAAGAAGATGCCATGGCACTTCTGATGGGGGCCGAGGCAGACAAGCCGGCAGAAGACGACATGTCGGAAGAAAAACTGCTGCGGGCATTGATGGAAGCACAGGGGCGGCCATAACCCCCTGCAATAAGGCGCGGACCGGATGCCGGAAAAGATCACAGTAGACGATCTGATCGCGCTTGTTCGCAGCTATAATCCTAAGACAAACGAACCGCTGATCCGCGAGGCTTTTGCCTATGGGCAAGCGATGCACGAAGGGCAGTTCCGCCATTCCGGTGAGCCGTATTTCACCCATCCGGTGGCTGTGGCGGCGATACTGACCCAGCAGCGGTTGGATGACGCGACGATCATCACCGCCCTGTTGCACGACACCATCGAAGATACAAAATCCACCTATACCGAGGTGACCGAGAAATTCGGCAAGGAGATTGCAGAACTGGTCGATGGTGTGACCAAGCTGACCAATCTTCAACTATCGTCGACCCAGACCAAACAGGCGGAAAATTTCCGCAAACTGTTCATGGCGATGTCCAAGGATTTACGCGTCATACTGGTGAAGCTGGCTGACCGTTTGCACAACATGCGCACGATTAAATCCATGCGCCCCGACAAACAGGTGCAAAAGGCCCGTGAAACGATGGACATTTTCGCACCGCTGGCAGGTCGCATGGGGATGCAGTGGATGCGAGAAGAGCTGGAGGATCTGGCCTTTTCGGTGCTGAACCCCGAGGCCCGCAATTCCATCATGCGCCGGTTCATCACACTGCAAAAAGAAAGCGGCGATGTGATCAAGAAGATCACCGACGATATCCGAATCGAACTGGACAAAGTCGGGATCAAGGCCGAGGTTCTGGGCCGCGCCAAGAAACCCTATTCGATCTGGCGCAAGATGGAAGAAAAGGGACAGGGCTTTTCCCGCCTGTCCGATATTTACGGCTTTCGTGTGATTACCACGACAGAATGTGACTGCTACCGCGTTCTGGGGGCGATCCATCAGCGCTGGCGCGCGGTGCCGGGACGGTTCAAGGATTACATCAGTCAGCCAAAATCGAACGGTTACCGGTCCATTCATACCACGGTTTCGGGCCGTGACGGCAAGCGGGTCGAAGTGCAGATACGAACCCAGCAAATGCACGACGTGGCGGAATCCGGTGTGGCGGCGCATTGGTCCTATCGGGACGGGGTGCGTTCGGAAAACCCCTTTGCGGTGGATCCGGCGAAATGGGTGGCAAGCCTGACAGACCGGCTGGATTCGTCCGAGGATCATGACGAGTTTCTGGAGCATGTAAAGCTGGAGATGTACTCGGATCAGGTGTTCTGTTTCACCCCCAAAGGCGAGGTTGTGAAACTGCCACGTGGGGCGACGCCGCTGGATTTTGCCTATGCGATCCACACGCGGATTGGGGATTCTTGTGTTGGGGCGCGGGTCGATGGCATTCGCGTGCCGCTGTGGACGCGGCTAAAGAACGGCCAATCGATCGAGATTATGACAGCCGAAGGCCAGCGCCCACAGGCGACCTGGATTGATATCGCTGTTACTGGGCGGGCGAAATCCGCGATCCGCCGATCCTTGCGTTCCGAGGACCGTGAGCGGTTTATCAAACTCGGTCGTGAACTGGCCCGCGTGGCATTTGAGCATGTCGGCAAAAAAGCAACCGACAAAGCACTGGCCACCGCAGCTAAACGCATGGGGCTGGTTGACGCTGATGAACTGCTGGCACTACTTGGCAGCGCCGAGATGAATGCCCGCGAAGTGGTCGAAGGCCTATATCCCGAATTGGCCACCCACACCGGTGACGAAGTTGAACTGACCCGCGCGGTTGTCGGGCTGGAGCAGGACCAGACGTTCGAGCGTGCATCCTGTTGTCAGCCGGTTCCCGGTGAACGGATTGTCGGCATCAGTTACCGCGGAAAAGGTGTGGTTGTTCATGCCATCGACTGCCCTGTCCTGTCGGAATTCGAGGATCAGAACGACCGTTGGGTTGATTTGCACTGGCACAGTGGCAAGCACCCTGCGGGCCACACGGTCAGCTTTATGATGACCATCTCGAATGACGCTGGCGTGCTGGGACGAATTTGCACATTGATCGGCGAGCAAAAGGCCAATATTGCGGACTTGGTATTTATGGACCGGAAACCGGATTTTTACCGAATTCTGATTGATGTGGACTTGAGGGATGTCGAGCATCTGCATACGGTAATGACTGCACTGGAGGCAGACAGCGATGTCGCTGCATTGGAACGGTATCGGGATCCAGCCCGCAAGCCCTGATCGGGCAGGTATTTTGAGAGTAAAGGACAACCAGATTGGTTTTCAAACGCCGTGATAAAAGGCCCTTTTTCAAGGTGCTTTGGGAGTTGATCTGGCCAAAAGGCGGCTGGGTGAGGGCGTTTCATTACGTCAAACACCGTGTGCGCCGTTTGCCAGACCCGCCGCACAGGATTGCCCGCGGGGTATTTGCCGGTGTGTTGGTCAGCTTCACGCCGTTATTCGGATTTCACTTTGTCATCGCAGCTCTAATATCTCTAGCCATTCGCGGGAATGTGATCGCTGCCATCATGGCAACGTTTTTCGGCAATCCGCTGACATTCCCGTTTATTGCCGCGGGTGGCCTGAAACTTGGCCACTGGATATTGGGATCGCATTATGACGAAGGGGTAAACCATTCGCTTATGGCGACGTTTGGCGGTGCATGGGATGACCTGAAGCATAATTTCTGGGCGATGTTTACCGATCAGGTTGCCGAATGGGGCAATCTTGCCAGCTTTTATCACGAAATATTCCTGCCCTATCTGGTGGGTGGTCTGATCCTTGGGCCGATTGCCGGTGTAATCTGCTATTATCTGAGTGTGCCGGTGATTACTGCATATCAGAACCGCCGCAAGGGGCGCCTGAAAGCGAAACTTGCAGAAATTCGCGATAAGAAGGCAAAGAAGGCTGACGAGGGTGGCGAATAAGTCTAGGCTTTTGCGAAATCGAGTCACAAAGGGGCCAATTCAATGGGTCAGGAATATCTGGGCAAGCTGCGGCTTGGAATTAACATTGATCACGTTGCCACAGTGCGCAACGCACGCGGCGGAAGCTATCCCGACCCGCTACGTGCTGCCAAGCTAGCCGAAGAAGCAGGCGCCGATGGCATCACAGCGCATTTGCGCGAAGATAGGCGGCATATTTCGGACGCCGACATTGACGGGCTGATGGAGGTGCTAAAGGTGCCGCTGAATTTCGAGATGGCAGCAACGCCGGAAATGCAGGCGATTGCCCTGCGCCACAAACCCCACGCGGTCTGTATCGTGCCCGAAAAACGCGAGGAACTGACGACCGAAGGCGGTCTGGAAGTGGCGCGCGAGGAAAACCGGCTGGCCCATTTCATCGCCCCCATTCGCGAGGCAGGCTGCCGTGTATCGCTGTTTGTGGCCACCGATAAACGCCAGATTGACGCGGCATCACGGATTGGCGCAAACATTGTCGAACTGCACGCCGGTCCCTATTGCGATGCCTTTTCTGAAGGGCATTTTGATGTGGCGGAAACGGAACTGGAAAAGCTGCGTGATATGTCGACCTATGCCCATTCACTGGGGTTGGAGGTGCACGCGGGTCACGGTATCACTTATGACACTGTCAAACCAATCGCCGAATTCCCCGAGGTGATGGAACTGAACATCGGTCATTTCCTGATTGGCGAGGCGATCTTCATGGGCTTGCAACCAGCCATCCGGAAAATGCGCGATCTGATGGACGAGGCACGAGCCTGAGGAGTGGTGAGTAAGGATATCCCCACTTGCTGCCAACAGCCTCCGCGTTCAGGATGGCCCTTGTAAGGTATTGTATTGAAGGGGTTTGAAATGCGGATTATTTTATTCATCTTGTCGTTAGTTGCCAGCACCCTGTCCGCGCAGGCAGAAATTGTGCGTGATTGTGAAGGGGAAATCACCATCAACCTATTGGCCGAACCGTGGGAAGAAAACACCCGGATCTTTGCCAATGGCGATGTGCGGGTTGCTGTGCTGGATTACTGGGACCCGGCAAACGCGGCATTCCAGTTGGCGGTTATATATCTCCCGAATGATTACATCGAGGCCGAGGGACGCGCCTGCAAGGTGGTTTCCGCCGGTGGTATCGGGGACGGCTATAACATGCTCTCGCTGGACGGATTAAAGGCCAGCTATGACCCCGCGCGCGGACTGGTCCTGATGATCGATGCGGAAAAATATGATTATGATGCGGGCCGTGCAATTCCGGGCACGGTAACCGTGGTGATCAACGGTAGTGTCGCGAGTTTGGTGGAAATTCGAGGACGGCGTAATCTCCGGGTGCATCGAAGCCACCCAACCGGCGGCTGGAACCGCCAAGGAGATCACGCCATGACAAAGAATACAGCAACATCGACATCCGCGCTACTGGCCAATGAAGCAGGCTATGACCCGATTGAAGACCGGCTGCGCCAGAACATCCGCGCGACGATCGAGGCGGTTTTCGAAGAGGAGCTGGAGCAGTTTCTGGGCCGTTGCCGGTATGGCCGCAGCGGCGGGGCAAAGGCCGGATACCGCCACGGGCATCGCGAGCGGCAACTGGTCGGAACATTTGGAACCGAAACGGTGCGCGTGCCGCGTGCGCGGATCACAGGCGAGGCCGGCAAGGCCAGAGAATGGCGCTCGAAGGCATTGCCCCGCTACCAGCGGCTGACGAAGAAGGCCGAGGCGCTGATCGCTGCTGTCTACCTTTCGGGCACCAACACACGGCGGGTAAAACGCGCCCTGTTCGGCCTGTTTCAGGGGGCGGTCAGCAAGGATGTGGTGAGCCGCGCCTGGCGCAAGGTGAAGGTGGACTGGCAGGCGTGGTGCGCCCGCAGCCTTGCGGATGAAGACATCGTGCGGCTGATCCTGGACGGCACCGTGATCAAAACGCGGATTGACAGGAAGGCCACCAATATCTCGGTTCTGGCCGCGATTGGCGTGCGCCGGGATGGGCAGAAGGTCTTGTTATCACTGATGAACATGGGCGGCGAAAGCACCTCCGCCTGGCGTCAGTTCATCAACGATCTGGATGCGCGCGGGTTGAAACGGCCCGAATTTGTCATCGTGGACGGGGCACCGGGACTTGAGGTCGCTCTCATTGCCCTCTGGGGTGAAGATCTGCCGATCCAGAGGTGCACGGTGCACAAGCACCGCAACCTTCTGGCCAAGGCACCCAAGCGTATGCATGATGAGTTGACAGAAGATTACCGCGACATGATCTACGCCAAAACACCCGAGGAAATCGCCACCCGCCGCAAGGCATTTCTGCGAAAATGGCGGCTGAAATGCAAGGCCGTCGCTGACAGCTTGGAAGAAGCAGGAGATAAGCTTTTCACCTTCACGCGTCTGCCACAAGGCCAGTGGAAATCGGCCAGAACGACAAATGCGATCGAACGCCTGAACGAGGAATTCCGCCGCCGCATCAAGACCCAGACCGTGCTGCCATGCGCCGAGACCGTGCCGATGCTGCTTTGGGCTCTGATGGCCTCGGGGCAGATCGTCATGCGAAAGGTCGATGGCTGGGAAACGCTCGCTCAGCCCGTCGCCGACGCAACCCTTGACCAAGCCGCCTGACCGGCGCATAACTCAACCCGCTCGGAGGTGCCTGAAATCAATTTCCACCACTTTCGAGACACAACCGTGATCAACCGCGCAACAAGTCAGGTTCAGGCAAGTTTCAGATGATTTTGGGCATCGGCACAGACCTTGCGAATATAGAACGCATCGAAAAGACGCTGGCGCGTTTTGGCGACCGGTTCCGCGACCGCGTATTCACCAAGGTCGAACAGCAAAAAGCCGAACGCCGCAAGGATGTGGCAGGCACCTATGCCAAACGCTGGGCCGCAAAAGAGGCCTGTTCCAAGGCGCTGGGCACCGGTTTGCGGATGGGAATTTCATGGCGGGACATGGCGGTCAGTAATCTGGAGACCGGTCAGCCCGTGATGGCGGTGACGGGTTGGGCGCGGGAACGGCTGGATGCAATGACGCCAGCGGGCCACGAGGCCATCATCCATGTGACATTGACTGACGATCACCCTTGGGCACAGGCCTTTGTGATCATCGAAGCACGCCCGAAAACTTGACTCTGCCGCCGCTGCCATTCATGTAGCCTTAAACATCAATCCGAGCAGGAACACCCCACACAATGGCAAGCAAAGCAGATAAACCCGATGGTATTATGGAAACAGTAAAAACAGTCTTTTGGGCACTGCTGATTGCAGGCGTATTTCGCACCCTGTTCTTTCAACCTTTCTGGATTCCGTCAGGGTCAATGAAAGATACCTTGTTGATCGGGGATTTCCTGTTTGTGAACAAAATGGCCTATGGCTATTCCAGATATTCCTGCCCGTTTTCGGCCTGCCCATTTTCCGGCCGCATTATGGGGTCCGAACCCGAACGCGGCGATGTGGTGGTGTTTCGCCATCCGGTGAACGGTCAGGACTTTATCAAGCGGTTGATCGGCCTGCCCGGTGATAAAATCCAGATGAAGGGTGGCGTATTGCATATCAACGGCCAAGCGGTGAAGATTGAGCCGGCTGGCGTGTTTACCGAAACCTACGAGCGGCAGGGGTCGGCTGGCACTTTTCCGCGTTGTTCCAATAATCCGGGCGTTGGCGGTGTCTGCGAAAAGACACGCGCAATCGAAACCCTGCCAAACGGTGTGTCACACGATATTCTGGATATTGGAAAACAGGCACAGGATGACACCGGCATTTATGTCGTGCCCGAAGGTCACTATTTCTTTATGGGCGACAACCGCGACAATTCCACCGACAGCCGTTTCCCGCAGACCGCGGGTGGTGTTGGCTATGTGCCGTTTGAAAACATCATCGGCCGTGCCGACCGGATCATGTTTTCGTCCGCCGGTAAATCGCTGTTCTATTTCTGGACATGGCGTTCGGATCGTTTCTTTAAGGCGGTAAACTAGGGACATGCTGCTGCTGGCCATCACATTCATTGCGAGTCTGGCGCACATCGATAAATACTATATTCCCGCAGGCTCAATGAAGCCAACTTTGCTGGTTGGCGACTACCTGATTGCAGACCGGTATGCATATGGTCTGTATTGTGGCTGGCCTTGCGGCGGCAAGAAGATTTGGACGAACCCACCAAAGCGCGGCGATGTCGTGGTTTTCCGGCATCCTGTTCTGGAAGAGGATTTTATCAAGCGGCTGATCGGGATGCCCGGCGACAAGATCCAGATAAAAAACGGTGTACTGCATATCAATGGTCAGGCGGTAAAGACTGAACCGGCGGGCGCGTTTACGGAAACCTATGAGCGACAAGGATTTTCGGGCAACTACCCGCTATGCGCAAATAATCCGGCAATCGGTGAAACCTGTATAAAGACGCTGAAAACTGAAACCCTGCCTAATGGTGTAAGCTATGATATGCTGGATATTGGCGATTACTCTCAGGACAACACGGGCGTTTATACCGTCCCCGAAGGCCATTATTTCTTTTTGGGGGATAACCGCGACAACTCTATTGACAGCCGGTTTCATGCTAATACCGGTGGGATTGGGTTTGTGCCTGAAGAAAATCTGATTGCCCGCGCGGATATGGTTGTGTTTTCTTCATCTGGTCTGTCGTTGCTATCATTCTGGGCATGGCGTAAGGGACGCTATCAAAAGGCAATAAAATGAAACTCTCGTCTGAACTAAAGGCCTTTGCGGGCCGGATTGGTTACACGTTCAAGCGGCCCGAGCTATTGCATCGGGCCGTTACCCATTCGTCGATGTCATCCCCCACCCGCGACGACAACCAGCGGCTGGAGTTTCTGGGCGACCGTGTGCTGGGTCTGGTGATGGCCGAGGCTTTGTTCATGGCCGACACATCCGCCACTGAGGGTCAGTTGGCGCCGCGGTTCAACGCGCTGGTGCGCAAGGAAACTTGCGCCGATGTGGCGCGGGAATTCGATCTGGGGGCGGTGCTGAAACTGGGCCGTTCGGAAATGCTGTCCGGTGGGCGTCGCAAAGAGGCGCTGCTGGCCGACGCCATGGAAGCGGTGATTGCGGCTGTTTATCTGGACGGCGGGTTCGAGGCAGCCAAAGCATTGGTGCTGCGTCTGTGGGGCAAGCGGGTTACGGCAGTAGACGCCGATGCGCGTGATGCCAAAACCGCATTGCAAGAATGGGCGCAAGCCCGCAAATTACCACCGCCGAAATATGTGGTGACAGCGCGCACAGGGCCGGACCACGCGCCGGTTTTCACCATCGAGGCGCGGCTGGAAAATGGCGAAAGAGAAGCCGCCACGGCAAATTCGAAACGACAGGCCGAACAGGCCGCGGCCAAGGTGTTATTGGTGAAAATTTCAAAGCGTAGTTAGAGTAGCTTGTCTTATGATTTTACGTGGCTTTCCTGTAAAAGAGGGCCGCTGTCCGGCACTCTGATTATGCCAGCCAGCGGCGGCGGTAGGATCGAAAGGAGCTTGGTCATTTAGGGCCGTTGAATAGTCAGATCACCGCCGTCTTTTCCATGAGACCTGAACGGATACGCGAAGCTCTGACTTCGCATGACAAGCATAGAGTAATGCCCGAAAGTTGGTGATGGGGTGATTGGGTGGCATATCATGGCGGTGTTGACGCGCCGCGATTCTCAGAGAGAAAAGGATATGCCACATGGAAGACGATACTATTTTGGAGTTTACCGATCCAGAGGTGGTCACGGAAATTCGGACCAGTTGTTAAGGTGGATCGACTTATGAGAAAGACGATTCAAAATGACGAAACGAAAGAACCATTCTCCCGAATTCAAAGCCCGCGTTGCGCTTGAAGCAATCCGCGAGGAAATGACGATG
This sequence comes from Profundibacter sp., assembly GCF_965277155.1. Taxonomy (GTDB): domain Bacteria; phylum Pseudomonadota; class Alphaproteobacteria; order Rhodobacterales; family Rhodobacteraceae; genus Profundibacter. The sequence continues at coordinate 696,058 of NZ_CBDIBV010000013.1, read as the reverse complement.
GCGGAGCTGTCGAAGAAGTATGGTGTGCATCCAACCCAGATTGGCACATGGAAACGAGCAGCGATTGAAAACATGGCCACGGCATTTTCCAGACGGGGCCGTGATCCTGATCGGGTTGATGAAGCCCAGATTGAGAAGCTGCACTCCAAGATTGGTCAGCTGGTCGTGGAACGGGATTTTTTAGCCAACGCCTCGCAACAGTTGCTCGGGAAGCGAGGCAAAAAATGGTGAGCCGTGAGCATGATCTGAGTGTGCGACGACAATGCGGGCTACTTTCTCTGGCGCGCTCGAACCTGTATTACCAGCCAAAAGGCGAAAGTGCTGAAAATTTGCGGTTCATGACAATAATCGACAAGCAATTCTTGCAGACGCCGTGGTATGGATCACGGCAAATGGCCCGGCACATGCAGCGCCAAGGTTACAAGTGTGGTCGCCACAGGGTCCGCCGTTTGATGCGGCTGATGCGGTTGGTTCCGATCTACCAGACGCCCAACACGAGCAAGAAACATCCGCAGCATAAGATCTACCCGTATCTGCTGCGAGACCTGACGATTGATCGTCCAAACCATGTGTGGTGCGTAGATATCACCTACATTCCGATGCAGCGCGGGTTCCTCTATTTGGTCGCGATCATGGACTGGCACAGCCGCAAGGTTTTGAGCTGGAGATTGTCAAACAGCATGGAGGCAGATTTTTGCGTTGAAGCCCTGAAAGAGGCTATGGCCAAATACGGCAAGCCCGATATCATGAACAGCGACCAGGGCAGCCAGTTCACCGGGTTTGAATGGACGCAGGCGCTGAAAGAAGCCGACGTGAAAATCTCGATGGATGGCAAAGGTCGCTGGGTCGATAACCGGATGATCGAGCGGCTTTGGCGATCCTTGAAATACGAATGCATTTACCTCAACGCATTTGAAACGGGTTCGCAGACCCGCGCCGGGATCGGGAAATGGTTGGCTTACTACAACACCGAGCGCCCGCATTCCACCCACGGAATATTGACCCCGGATGAAGCCTATGACAGAAAAACAAAACCAATGAGTTTGGCAGCCTAAATGAAACCCTGATCCATCTTAAACTGGCTGCTGACTGGTCAAAAAAGTGGGACCACCTCTATCCAGCCGGAATTTCACCTGATCCGCTGACGGATATCTTGCGCAAAGGCGCGCGGGATCTGTTGGCACAGGCGGTCGAGGCCGAGGTTTGTGATCTGATGGCGCAACACGCGCATTTGAGGGATTCGGCCGGTCGCCAGCGCCTTGTTCGCCACGGATACCTGCCGGAGCGCGAGGTGATGACGGGGATCGGCCCTGTCCCGGTGAATGTGCCTCGGGTGCGTGATCGTGGCACGGGGGCGGAGAAGATCAGGTTCACCTCGACGCTTCTGCCGCCGTATCTGCGCCGGGCAAAGTCGGTCGAGGAGTTGTTGCCCTGGCTCTATCTCAAAGGTATTTCCACGGGTGATTTCGGCGAAGCACTGGCGGCCCTTCTGGGGCCTGATGCGGGTGGTTTGACATCGAGCACGATTTCGCGCCTGAAGGCGGAGTGGTGGGCAGAATACGAGCGTTGGAACCGGCGTGACCTGTCGGCCAAACGCTATGTGTATTTCTGGGCCGACGGGGTTTATTTCAAGCCGCGCACGGATGCTGACAAGCAATGCATGCTGGTGATCATCGGCGCGGACGAGTGGGGTAACAAGGATGTTCTGGGCCTCGTGGACGGGTATCGAGAAAGCAGCCAGAGCTGGCGTGAACTGCTGCTGGACTTGCAACGTCGTGGCCTCAGAAAAGCCCCTGATCTGGCCGTTGGTGATGGCGCGCTCGGCTTCTGGAACGCCTTGCGGGAGGTGTTCGGTGAGACCCGGGAGCAGCGCTGCTGGGTGCATAAAACCGGCAACGTCCTGAATGCCATGCCGAAGTCGCTGCAAGCCAAAGCCAAGGGCCATCTACAGGACATCTGGATGGCCGAGAACAAACGGGACGCCGAGGCCGCGTTCAATTTCTTCATCGAAGCCTATGGCGTGAAATACGAGCGTGCCGTGGGGAAGCTGACCAAGGACCGGGACGTGCTGCTGACCTTCTACGACTTCCCTGCCGAGCACTGGAAACACATCCGCACATCCAACCCCATCGAAAGCATATTTGCCACCGTGCGGCACCGAACGAAGAAGACCAAAGGCTGCCTCGGGCGCAAGACCGCCTTGGCAATGACCTTCCGCCTGATGATGTCGGCAAAGAAGAAATGGCGTAAACTCGACGGCGCATTCCGATTGCCGGAAATCATCGAAGGGGTTGAATTTAAGGACGGGATCAAGCAGGAAAAACATGCCGCCTGATTACTGCGTCACCAACTTTTGGGCATAGCTCGGTGTAACCAGCAAAGGTTCAATCGGCAACGAAGCGCAAGAACAGCTGTTTGATATGTTGACCAAAGAGCTAAAAGAAATGAATACAATTACCGGTCTGTATACGGCTTATTCCAAAACAGTGAAATAGACCGGTCATACAGTGCCTATAACATTTATGCGCCCGTTCCCGTTTGTGGATCGGGTGCATTTTATTTTCGGCAAACAGGTGTTTGGCTTGTGCCGGGGAGCTATGCCCAAAAGTTGGTGACGCAGTAATCAGGCGGCATGTTTTTCCTGCTTGATCCCGTCCTTAAATTCAACCCCTTCGATGATTTCCGGCAATCGGAATGCGCCGTCGAGTTTACGCCATTTCTTCTTTGCCGACATCATCAGGCGGAAGGTCATTGCCAAGGCGGTCTTGCGCCCGAGGCAGCCTTTGGTCTTCTTCGTTCGGTGCCGCACGGTGGCAAATATGCTTTCGATGGGGTTGGATGTGCGGATGTGTTTCCAGTGCTCGGCAGGGAAGTCGTAGAAGGTCAGCAGCACGTCCCGGTCCTTGGTCAGCTTCCCCACGGCACGCTCGTATTTCACGCCATAGGCTTCGATGAAGAAATTGAACGCGGCCTCGGCGTCCCGTTTGTTCTCGGCCATCCAGATGTCCTGTAGATGGCCCTTGGCTTTGGCTTGCAGCGACTTCGGCATGGCATTCAGGACGTTGCCGGTTTTATGCACCCAGCAGCGCTGCTCCCGGGTCTCACCGAACACCTCCCGCAAGGCGTTCCAGAAGCCGAGCGCGCCATCACCAACGGCCAGATCAGGGGCTTTTCTGAGGCCACGACGTTGCAAGTCCAGCAGCAGTTCACGCCAGCTCTGGCTGCTTTCTCGATACCCGTCCACGAGGCCCAGAACATCCTTGTTACCCCACTCGTCCGCGCCGATGATCACCAGCATGCATTGCTTGTCAGCATCCGTGCGCGGCTTGAAATAAACCCCGTCGGCCCAGAAATACACATAGCGTTTGGCCGACAGGTCACGCCGGTTCCAACGCTCGTATTCTGCCCACCACTCCGCCTTCAGGCGCGAAATCGTGCTCGATGTCAAACCACCCGCATCAGGCCCCAGAAGGGCCGCCAGTGCTTCGCCGAAATCACCCGTGGAAATACCTTTGAGATAGAGCCAGGGCAACAACTCCTCGACCGACTTTGCCCGGCGCAGATACGGCGGCAGAAGCGTCGAGGTGAACCTGATCTTCTCCGCCCCCGTGCCACGATCACGCACCCGAGGCACATTCACCGGGACAGGGCCGATCCCCGTCATCACCTCGCGCTCCGGCAGGTATCCGTGGCGAACAAGGCGCTGGCGACCGGCCGAATCCCTCAAATGCGCGTGTTGCGCCATCAGATCACAAACCTCGGCCTCGACCGCCTGTGCCAACAGATCCCGCGCGCCTTTGCGCAAGATATCCGTCAGCGGATCAGGTGAAATTCCGGCTGGATCGGTAAACTCCAAAATAGTATCGTCTTCCATGTGGCATATCCTTTTCTCTCTGAGAATCGCGGCGCGTCAACACCGCCATGATATGCCACCCAATCACCCCATCACCAACTTTCGGGCATTACTCGGTTACACCATCCAGAAGTGATTTGGCTTCGTTCCAGTCATCGGTTGCGGCAACCAGACTATCATGGATTTCGCCGGTTGGCGGGGCTTTGACACCAGCCGCAGGCATGCCGTCCCTTAGGGCGCCCAGTGTCAATTCAAACATGGACACAGTCGCCTTCATGTCATCCATAGTTCCAAGTGCCGCATTTCCGGTTTCGATACCGCAGCTTTCCTTGGCAATTTTCTGGGTCAGCATGCGCTGGCGGCCAGCAAAATCGATAAGCAATGCATCTTCTGCTGTCATCTCGAAGGGATTGGCATATTCAGCAGTCTCTTCTGTAACCAATGCCTTTGCCGCCCCCAGTAGCGCCATGTTGTTTTCGGAAAGATGTGCCATGGACGTATCAATGTCCTTGCCTGCACGAAGATCATTAATTGCAGCGTGGAAAGGCTCCCACAGGGCAGTTAATTCGTCAAGTTTGGCAAGTGTTCGACGTTTTTCTTCCGCGCCCAAAATACCCATCTCCGGATCGCCATCTTTAAGCGCAATAAGTATCTTGCCAAATTCAGCGCTGGCGGCATCCAATGCCTGAACGGCTGATTCTGGATTGCCCGAATAAACCACGACGCATGCAGCCGCCGGTATTCTTTGGCTTAAGGGAACCTCTGTAAATTCCCGTTTTCGCCTTCTTCGCGGCGGGGTGGACGGTTTTTCGCCTGTCCCGCCTGATTGCTTCGGATCATAAACCCATTTTCACCGGTTTCAAGCCGGTTTTGGGTATTTCAGGCACACCTCACCCCATGAACCCTTATCCCGGCGCCGCCAGGCCGCATTCGAACTGGACGAAGCGCTTCATGTTGTAGACCAGGTTCATCATCCCGATGCGAAATCGCGCCCGCTTCAGGCCGATGGAGCGGATCAGCTTGCCGCCCATGGAGCGCTCCTGAAAAGCGAATACATGCTCGACCCGGACCCGCACTTTCGAGCGCCTCCGGTTGGCCTTTTGCTGGCGCTCGCCAAGCGGCTTGCCGCGCCTGCCCTTGTGATGGATATGGCTGTGAAGCCCCCGCTCTTCCAGCTCGCTTTCGATCTTTTGCGAGCGATAGGCGCTGTCGGCCCACAGGTCCGATGAGGTGTTGCTCGCATCAATCAGACCGGCAAGCGCCTGGCTGTCATGCACGGCGGCATCGGTGACATCATAAGCGCGGATGAATTTGTGCCGCCGGTCGACATTGATGTGGTTCTTGTAGCCGTAATAGCTCTTGCCGTGCTTCTTCGTCCAGCGCGCATCCACGTCCTTCTGGCGCTTCTTGTGGGGTTTTTCCTCCCACTCTTCAGGCGTTTCGCCCGCCTTGATTTTCTCGTTCTCGTCCCTTTTGTTGTGCTGGCGCGGCGCCGGAACGATGCTCGCATCAACAATCTGCCCGCCCATCGCCAGATAGCCCTTTTCGCGCAGAAAGGCATCGAACTTGTCAAACAGCTCCTTCATCTTCCCGGCCCCGGCCAGCCTTTCACGGTAGGCCCAGATGGTCTTGGCGTCAGGTACGCTGTCTTCAATGCCAAGGCCGAGAAACCGCATGAACGACAGGCGGTCGCGGATCTGATACTCGATCTGATCGTCAGAGAGGTTGTAGAGCTGCTGCAAAACCATCGTCTTGAATATCAGCACCTCATCCCAAGGCGGGCGGCCAGCGTTGGATTTGCGCTGTTCGGGCGGCGTGCGCCATATGGCCTTCAGCTCGTCCCGGTAATCCTCGAACGGCACCATGTCGTTGAGCAACACCAGCGGATCACCAGATTTGTCCAGTCCCGCGTATCGGCTGGAAAGATCAAAAAATCCCATCTGACCCATGACAAAACCCCGTCGGTCGAATCATTTTCATCCTGATGACGATTCTACCCCGTCAGGCCGGATTTTGGGGGATTTTTAGAGGTTCCCTTAACATCCGTAATTTGCCAGAAGAGTTTATCCGCTGGCTGGCGCCATCGTCTTCGATATTGGAAGCGTCGGCCTGAACTTGATGGGCCGGCAGCGCAAAACAGAACACGGTGAAGGTGGATAGCGTCACAGCCCTTAAGGCTGTGCGCAATCCGGTTTTCTTATGAATTAGTTTCATTTTCTATTCCCTCGTACTGACCGGATGTAACCCCGGACACTCGGTAAAAGTTGCTTAACTGGTATGTGGTTAGTTTTTGGCCAGCCACACTTCGACCCGACGGTTTGCGCCACGTCCAGCTTCGGAACTATTACAGCCAGTAGGAGAGATTTCACCAAACTCGGAGGCTTCGAATTCGATATGTGCAATCCGGTCGCCGCCAATCTCTTGCAGCTTTGCAATAACTTGTTGCGCGCGTCCCAGACTTAGCTTCTTGTTTGCTTCGAAAGAACCGACGTTGTCAGTGAAACCCACCATTTCAACGCGGGTACCAGAGGTGGTCGCGGAAATTCGGACCAGTTGTTAAGGTGGATCGACTTATGAGAAAGACGATTCAAAATGACGAAACGAAAGAACCATTCTCCCGAATTCAAAGCCCGCGTTGCGCTTGAAGCAATCCGCGAGGAAATGACGATGGCGGAGCTGTCGAAGAAGTATGGTGTGCATCCAACCCAGATTGGCACATGGAAACGAGCAGCGATTGAAAACATGGCCACGGCATTTTCCAGACGGGGCCGTGATCCTGATCGGGTTGATGAAGCCCAGATTGAGAAGCTGCACTCCAAGATTGGTCAGCTGGTCGTGGAACGGGATTTTTTAGCCAACGCCTCGCAACAGTTGCTCGGGAAGCGAGGCAAAAAATGGTGAGCCGTGAGCATGATCTGAGTGTGCGACGACAATGCGGGCTACTTTCTCTGGCGCGCTCGAACCTGTATTACCAGCCAAAAGGCGAAAGTGCTGAAAATTTGCGGTTCATGACAATAATCGACAAGCAATTCTTGCAGACGCCGTGGTATGGATCACGGCAAATGGCCCGGCACATGCAGCGCCAAGGTTACAAGTGTGGTCGCCACAGGGTCCGCCGTTTGATGCGGCTGATGCGGTTGGTTCCGATCTACCAGACGCCCAACACGAGCAAGAAACATCCGCAGCATAAGATCTACCCGTATCTGCTGCGAGACCTGACGATTGATCGTCCAAACCATGTGTGGTGCGTAGATATCACCTACATTCCGATGCAGCGCGGGTTCCTCTATTTGGTCGCGATCATGGACTGGCACAGCCGCAAGGTTTTGAGCTGGAGATTGTCAAACAGCATGGAGGCAGATTTTTGCGTTGAAGCCCTGAAAGAGGCTATGGCCAAATACGGCAAGCCCGATATCATGAACAGCGACCAGGGCAGCCAGTTCACCGGGTTTGAATGGACGCAGGCGCTGAAAGAAGCCGACGTGAAAATCTCGATGGATGGCAAAGGTCGCTGGGTCGATAACCGGATGATCGAGCGGCTTTGGCGATCCTTGAAATACGAATGCATTTACCTCAACGCATTTGAAACGGGTTCGCAGACCCGCGCCGGGATCGGGAAATGGTTGGCTTACTACAACACCGAGCGCCCGCATTCCACCCACGGAATATTGACCCCGGATGAAGCCTATGACAGAAAAACAAAACCAATGAGTTTGGCAGCCTAAATGAAACCCTGATCCATCTTAAACTGGCTGCTGACTGGTCAAAAAAGTGGGACCACCTCTACCTTTAGGCATATCAGCAAGATAATTCGCCAGGCGTTTCATATCTTCTAATCCACGCGGATCCAGTTGCGACGAGCCTAGGTTAAAGCGGAAAGTCGTGGACAGGCGGTCATATTTGGTCATCTCTGCCAGCATTTCACGGATTACGTTACCTTCGAATGCATCAACATCAGCATTCAGAAGCGAAGCCGCACGCGGGCTGTCCAGTGCCTGTTCACGGCTGATAATCCCCAGATCGATAAACCCGGCTTTTGCAATCACGCCATCGGCCGCATCTGATGTTGCATAAGAGATAAAGTCGGAAATCTTTGGTGCAGGGTTTTCTGTGTTATACAGATACATGCGACGCTGGAGCGCGTATTCTTCGGTTTTGGCCGAGAATGGATCCGGTGTTGATGTGATCCCGCATTCGTTAACAAGGTTAAGCGGCTTGGCGCCGCGTTGAAAAGCATAGCCAACGTAACCAATTGCACCGGGGGTTTCGTTGACAAAGGCAGCAACCTTGTTGCTGTCATTTTCGACAATTGCCCCTTCAGGCGCCGAGTGAGCATCTTTGCCAAATATGCGGTTCTGGAAAACTTCGAATGTCCCTGTGCCTTCTTCACAGGAAACAACCTGAATGGGCATATCGGCGCCGCCCAGCTGGCTCCAGTTGGTGATTGCGCCCGAGTAGATACCCTTAAGGTCTTCAATAGAGACAGTTTCCACGCCATTGTCCGGATTCACAATGATAACCAGACTGTCAACGGCAAGGATATGTTCCTGATCAATGCTGATCATATTGCCTTTGCCTGCCGCACGAAGGGCGCGTGCTTCTGCCGGTGTGATCCGGCGGGAAGACATGCCGATTGCAGCATCATCATTCAGCAAAGCATCAAAAGCATCATTTGAAGCGGTCGAGGTTACAAGGAAAGAACCGATCTCGTCACCAAATCCGTTGTCCGCAACAAGTTTTGCCAGAGTTTCATCTTCGTTCTGGGTTTCATTGATTTCGATTTCTGCATTCATATTGGCGGCATATCCACTAAGAAGAAGTGGCATAACCCCAAGGCCCACGGCCTCTGAACCATAAAAATGCACATCGGTTGCGACGGTATCAAACGTCGGACACGAGGCCCCTTCACAGCGAACACGACTGGATGAAATGGCCAGTTCGCCCAAAGCAGTACGAATGACATAGTTATCATCTTTGAATTCGACCAGTTCACCTTTCAGGTCTACAGTGCCGTCAGCGGATTTCAAGGTCACTTCACCGGCAAACGCAACGCTGGATAGCAGTAAAGAGGTGGTAAGTGCGGCCATCTGCAATGTGCGATTGCGACCCTTGTTCAAATAGGTTTTCAATGTCTTATCTCCTGTAACAGGTAATTCGGCCTACTAGTAAATTCGTATTCAAGGAGGCGCTATTTGGTAGAGCAGCCTGAATTATCGCAGACTCTCTGGGACTGCTTGGCAGCTATTGGGAATGTAAGGAAAATTTATGGCAACAATTAGAAAAAACAGGCTGTTGTTGGGGCATAATTAAGAATGCAATTACGACGTGCAAAAAGACCGTTCTAGTTGTGTAGATCACGCCATTTATTAATGATTAACTGGGTTGCATCACCTTTGACGACTGCTAACCCGAGCTGCGCGCCGATACGAAAACAAAGAATTGAATCCCGATTCCCCGATAATGTGCCAACAATCGCTGCGGCGGGATCATTTTGGCTTGCCGTGAATTGATCCAGATAGGAGTCATATTTATCAAGGTTACTTTCAGAAACTTTTTCCAGTGCGGCAACATTTGTTGATTCACCTGAATTCACACCGGCATCTTCGCCTTTTAAAATCAGCCAATCTGTTATGTCCGGGGTGCTTGTTAAAATCTGAATTGCCGCATTGCCGGCTTCGATTGCCTTATCCTCGGCATTGCCTGTTTCCGGAATGCTTTTAATCAGCCGCCCGGCCTGAAGGCCCACAGCGCTTGTATCAAACTCCTGTTCAGGAGTTGATGCAATAACCGACAGTTCATTTGCATCTTTGGTGAACCGGGATACTGTCTGGATAAATTGTTCCAGATGCTCAGAGGTGGTCCCACTTTTTTGACCAGTCAGCAGCCAGTTTAAGATGGATCAGGGTTTCATTTAGGCTGCCAAACTCATTGGTTTTGTTTTTCTGTCATAGGCTTCATCCGGGGTCAATATTCCGTGGGTGGAATGCGGGCGCTCGGTGTTGTAGTAAGCCAACCATTTCCCGATCCCGGCGCGGGTCTGCGAACCCGTTTCAAATGCGTTGAGGTAAATGCATTCGTATTTCAAGGATCGCCAAAGCCGCTCGATCATCCGGTTATCGACCCAGCGACCTTTGCCATCCATCGAGATTTTCACGTCGGCTTCTTTCAGCGCCTGCGTCCATTCAAACCCGGTGAACTGGCTGCCCTGGTCGCTGTTCATGATATCGGGCTTGCCGTATTTGGCCATAGCCTCTTTCAGGGCTTCAACGCAAAAATCTGCCTCCATGCTGTTTGACAATCTCCAGCTCAAAACCTTGCGGCTGTGCCAGTCCATGATCGCGACCAAATAGAGGAACCCGCGCTGCATCGGAATGTAGGTGATATCTACGCACCACACATGGTTTGGACGATCAATCGTCAGGTCTCGCAGCAGATACGGGTAGATCTTATGCTGCGGATGTTTCTTGCTCGTGTTGGGCGTCTGGTAGATCGGAACCAACCGCATCAGCCGCATCAAACGGCGGACCCTGTGGCGACCACACTTGTAACCTTGGCGCTGCATGTGCCGGGCCATTTGCCGTGATCCATACCACGGCGTCTGCAAGAATTGCTTGTCGATTATTGTCATGAACCGCAAATTTTCAGCACTTTCGCCTTTTGGCTGGTAATACAGGTTCGAGCGCGCCAGAGAAAGTAGCCCGCATTGTCGTCGCACACTCAGATCATGCTCACGGCTCACCATTTTTTGCCTCGCTTCCCGAGCAACTGTTGCGAGGCGTTGGCTAAAAAATCCCGTTCCACGACCAGCTGACCAATCTTGGAGTGCAGCTTCTCAATCTGGGCTTCATCAACCCGATCAGGATCACGGCCCCGTCTGGAAAATGCCGTGGCCATGTTTTCAATCGCTGCTCGTTTCCATGTGCCAATCTGGGTTGGATGCACACCATACTTCTTCGACAGCTCCGCCATCGTCATTTCCTCGCGGATTGCTTCAAGCGCAACGCGGGCTTTGAATTCGGGAGAATGGTTCTTTCGTTTCGTCATTTTGAATCGTCTTTCTCATAAGTCGATCCACCTTAACAACTGGTCCGAATTTCCGCGACCACCTCTATCCTCAGGATTGCCCGAAGCAATAATTCGGGCATTATTCTGATTAAAGCGCGATCTATTTCCGAGGGATTTCAGCCGCTTCATGATGTCTTGCGACTCGATCATTCTGCACCCGTTTTCTTCAAAGTATCCCTCGCCATCGTCAAAATGTCCTTCAGATTAATATCATAGTCGCACTCGAATATTAGTGCGTTTGGTGAAAACTCGGTTGAACGCAGGGTTAACAGGATTCCTTTGTCTGTCATAACGATAGCTTCTACTGGCTGGTCTATCAATGGGGAACCTCTAAAAATCCCCCAAAATCCGGCCTGACGGGGTAGAATCGTCATCAGGATGAAAATGATTCGACCGACGGGGTTTTGTCATGGGTCAGATGGGATTTTTTGATCTTTCCAGCCGATACGCGGGACTGGACAAATCTGGTGATCCGCTGGTGTTGCTCAACGACATGGTGCCGTTCGAGGATTACCGGGACGAGCTGAAGGCCATATGGCGCACGCCGCCCGAACAGCGCAAATCCAACGCTGGCCGCCCGCCTTGGGATGAGGTGCTGATATTCAAGACGATGGTTTTGCAGCAGCTCTACAACCTCTCTGACGATCAGATCGAGTATCAGATCCGCGACCGCCTGTCGTTCATGCGGTTTCTCGGCCTTGGCATTGAAGACAGCGTACCTGACGCCAAGACCATCTGGGCCTACCGTGAAAGGCTGGCCGGGGCCGGGAAGATGAAGGAGCTGTTTGACAAGTTCGATGCCTTTCTGCGCGAAAAGGGCTATCTGGCGATGGGCGGGCAGATTGTTGATGCGAGCATCGTTCCGGCGCCGCGCCAGCACAACAAAAGGGACGAGAACGAGAAAATCAAGGCGGGCGAAACGCCTGAAGAGTGGGAGGAAAAACCCCACAAGAAGCGCCAGAAGGACGTGGATGCGCGCTGGACGAAGAAGCACGGCAAGAGCTATTACGGCTACAAGAACCACATCAATGTCGACCGGCGGCACAAATTCATCCGCGCTTATGATGTCACCGATGCCGCCGTGCATGACAGCCAGGCGCTTGCCGGTCTGATTGATGCGAGCAACACCTCATCGGACCTGTGGGCCGACAGCGCCTATCGCTCGCAAAAGATCGAAAGCGAGCTGGAAGAGCGGGGGCTTCACAGCCATATCCATCACAAGGGCAGGCGCGGCAAGCCGCTTGGCGAGCGCCAGCAAAAGGCCAACCGGAGGCGCTCGAAAGTGCGGGTCCGGGTCGAGCATGTATTCGCTTTTCAGGAGCGCTCCATGGGCGGCAAGCTGATCCGCTCCATCGGCCTGAAGCGGGCGCGATTTCGCATCGGGATGATGAACCTGGTCTACAACATGAAGCGCTTCGTCCAGTTCGAATGCGGCCTGGCGGCGCCGGGATAAGGGTTCATGGGGTGAGGTGTGCCTGAAATACCCAAAACCGGCTTGAAACCGGTGAAAATGGGTTTATGATCCGAAGCAATCAGGCGGGACAGGCGAAAAACCGTCCACCCCGCCGCGAAGAAGGCGAAAACGGGAATTTACAGAGGTTCCCAATGAATTGTCAGAGGATATGGTGGGACATTCGAAAGCATTGGCAGCCTGAATACACATTTCATCCAGAAGTTCTTGGCCAATGTCGGATTTGGACGAGTCGGCCAGAACCAATTGGACTGATAGATCGGCAAATGCGGAAATGCGTACAGAATCAAATGCCGCATTGATTGCGTCCAGTTGTTCAGAAATATCTATCATTGCGGTCTTTCTGTTTAAGCACTTGTAAATGAAGGCACAGCCGACTGACAATTACCACTATCAATGACGAATTGTCACCCAGCAAAACAATGCTTTTTCAAAGTAATGCTTCAATTAGTGCGCGCGCTGAATTTGATTTTGGCACCCAAAGCCCTCGCTCGATTGCTTCGTTCAACCGCTGGGCTATTTCGCGTAACGCAGGGGTGTTGTGTTCGGCTATAAACTCGCGTGTGTCATCATCTTCCAGAAACGCCGCATGCACCAGATCAAAGTGATGCCCGCGCACGGCCCCCGTGGTGGCGGCAAAGGCAAACAGGTAATCCACCGTCGCGGCCATTTCAAACGCGCCCTTGTAGCCGTGGCGTTTGACCCCCTCGATCCACTTCGGGTTCACCACACGCGCCCGCACCACGCGGCCGATTTCATCCTCTAACGTGCGGATCACGGGGCGTTCGGGTCGGGAATGGTCGTTGTGATAGATCGGCCTGTTCTGGCCCTGAATGGTCGAAACCGCCGCCGCCGCACCGCCTTCGAACTGGTAATAATCATCACTGTCCAGCAAATCATGTTCGCGATTGTCCTGATTTTGCACAATCGCCTCGACCTGCCCTAATCGGGTTTCAAACGCGGCTCTAACCTTGCGCCCTTCGGCCCCTTTTCCATAGGCGTAACTGCCCCATTCCAGATAGGCTTCGGCTAGATCAGCCTTATCCGCCCACAGCCGTTCGTCAATCATCGCCTGCAATCCGGCCCCGTATGCGCCGGGTTTCGAGCCGAATACGCGATAGCTGCCCGCCTCGCCCTCTTGCCGGAACCGCACGGCAGCGGGGTTCAGGTCATCCGGCTCGTCCAGTGCCATCACAGCGCGGGCGGCGCTGTCGACCAGTGCAATCAACTGCGGGAATGCATCGCGGAAAAAACCCGAGACTCGCAGGGTAACATCCACGCGCGGACGGCCCAGCACCCCTTGGGGCAGAACCTCAAACCCCGTGACCCGTCGATTGGCGCTGTCCCATGTCGGTTTGACCCCCATCAGCGCCAGACACTGGGCAATGTCATCGCCACCGGTGCGCATATTGGCGGTGCCCCATGCGGTCAGCAGCATCGTGCGCGGCCAATCGCCATGGGTTTGCAGGTGCTTTTCGATCAGCAGGTTGGCCGATTTCCACCCCAATGTCCAAGCCGTCGGCGTTGGCACCGCGCGGCTGTCTACGCTGTAGAAATTCCGCCCTGTCGGCAGGACATCCAGACGCCCGCGGGTGGGCGCGCCGGACGGCGCCGGGGCGACGAAGTGCCCTGAAAGGGCAGTGAGAAGGCCCGCGCCCTCCTTTGGTCCACAATCTCTAACACAGGGGAAAACGGTGGATCTTATATGCTGCAGAACCATTGCTGTGACATCCCCGCACACATTGGCCCTGCCCTCGATCAATTCAATCGCCAGCATCTCCAGCCGCTCGATCGTATCTCCGGTGCTGCGCCAGTTATCATCGCAGACCGCCGCCAAAACATCGGGCCGCGTCCCGCCCCACGCGGTGGCCATATCAGCATCCAACGGATCAAACCCCAGCCCCAAATCCTGCGATATTGCCTGTATTAGAGATGCATTTTCGCCCGCCCCGTCCCCCCGCGGCACCCTGACAAGCGCAATCACCAGATCACGTTCCAGCGTGCCACTGGGCGATTGCCCGAACACATGCAATCCGTCCCTGATCTGCGCTTCTTTCAGCTCGCACAAATAGGCATCCAGCTTGGCCAGATCGCTTTCTTCGTCCGAACCCGACAGCCCCGCATCCTGATCCAGCCCCGTGACCGAAGTCAGCGACAGGATTTCACGCCGCAAATGGTCAATCCGGCGCGGGTCCACCCCTGCGGCCTCGTAATATTCATCCACCAGCGCCTCCAGCTCTTTCAGCGGCCCATAGGTCTCGGCCCGCGTCAGCGGTGGCGTCAGGTGGTCGATAATCACGGCCTGCGCGCGGCGTTTGGCCTGCGTGCCCTCGCCCGGATCATTGACGATAAACGGATAGATATGCGGCATCGGTCCAAGCACCACTTCGGGGATACATGTTTCCGATAGCGCCAGCGCTTTGCCGGGCAGCCATTCCAGATTGCCGTGCTTGCCCATATGCACAATCGCATGGGCGCCGAACTGATGCCGCAGCCAGTAATAGAAGGCCAGATAATTGTGCGGCGGCACTAGGTCGGGGGAATGGTAGGTGTCGGTCGGATCAATGTTATAGCCGCGTGCCGGTTGCAGGCCGACGATCACATTGCCGAATTGCAGTACCGACAGGGCGAAATACCCGCAATCGACCGAACCTGGGGTGTAAAACGGATCCTGTTCCGGTGTGCCCCACCGTTCCTCGATCTTCTGACGCACCTCATAGGGCAGCTGACCATAGGAGATCTGGTAATCCGCCATGCTCATCTGCACACCGCCGGTTTTCTGCGCCCGATCCGTCAGCCAGTTCGTTGGCCCCTTCAGGATGGTTTGCATCAACTCATCACTGTTTTCAGGCGGGTTAGAGACGAAATAGCCCGCTTCAGACAGCAGTTTCAGCACATGCACCGTGGCGGCGGGCGTATCCAGCCCAACCCCGTTTGCAAGGCGCCCGTCCTTGTTCGGATAGTTCGCCAGCACCAGCGCCACCTTGCGTTTCTCGGGCACCTCGTTGCGCAAACGGGCCCAGTTTGCCGCCAGTTCCGCAACAAAAGTCACCCGATCCCCCCGTGCCCGATAGGCGGCGATGGGGCATTCGGTGGCTCCGTCAAAATAGGCCTCGCCCTTGAAGGAAATCGCGCGGGACAGTATGCGCCCGTCCACTTCGGGCAGGGCGACGTTCATGGCGATGTCCCGTGCTGACAGGCCGGTCAACCCGTCCTCCCACGTATCCTCGGAAGAGGCCGCAAGCACCACCTGAAAAACCGTGCAACCCTTGGCGGCCTCCATCGCAAGGGGGTTCAATGCCCCCGCGTGATGGTCCCCTTGATGCGGAGAACCCACGGCAAAAGACGTGCAGTTCAGGATTACATCGGGCGGGGCGGCGGTGAACAACTGTTCCAGCGTGGCCACCGATACGGGGTCTTTCAGGGATGCCACGAACACCGGCAACGGGTTCAGCCCTTGGCGCAGCAGTGCCTTGACCATTCGGTTCACAGGATGCAGCCCCGCGCCCTGCACCAAAGCGCGGTAAAAGATCAGCGGCACCACAGGCGCGCCTTGGGTCCAGTTTTCCCGTGCCGCGCCCAGATCGGCCACACCCGCGCCGGGCCAGTAAACCCCCGCCCGCAACAGCGGCGTGGCGGCGGCGGGTTTGTCGGTGCCGTCCAGCATGGCGCGGGCGTAGGCCAGAAATCCGCTGGCGTTGGCTGGTCCGCCCTCGACCATATAGGCCCAAAGCGCATCGTAATCCGCCCGCGAGACCGTAGACAAGCGCCACAGGTCGGGGTCGGGTTTGTCGTCCCCCGGCAGGGCGACAAAGGGCACGTCTGCGTCATGCAGATGGGCGGCGTATTGTTCCAGCCCGTATTTCCAGTAGCCCGCCCCGCCCAGCACGCGGGCGATCACCAGTTTGGATTTGGTCGCGCAGGCCTCGATATGCAGATCAACCGACATCGGATGTTGCAGGTGGGTCAGGTTGGCCAGCCGCAGTGTGGGGGCTTCGGCCATTTCCGAACGGGCCTCGGACAGGGCGGCAAGCTCGGTATCGGCGGCGGAAATGAACAGCACATCGGCCGGAGTCTGACCCAGATCGACAGGCTCCTTGCCATCGTCAATTGAACCGGGAGTTGCCGCAAGTAGGTGCATTAGAGCCGCTTTTCCATGAAAACACTGGTTTTGTTCGCCTCATAATCCCCGAACGGTGCGCATTTGACAAACCCGTGGCGTTCATACAGCCGTTGCGCGGCGTGCAGCAGATCGCCGGTTTCCAGCCGGATAACGGGCAGGTCCAGTTCGCGGGTGTAATCCTCAAGCTGGCGCATCAGGGCGTCGGCCACGCCTTTGCCCCGCGCGTCTTCGGATACGAACATGGATTTCATTTCGCCATAACCGCCTTTGTCGGCCAGCGCGGCACAACCCAGAACCGCATCCCCTTCGCGGGCGATGAAGAAGCGGATGTTGGGGGTGCAAAGGGCGTCAATCGACAGGTAATGGTTGTCCTCGGGCGGGAACAGGCGTTCCATCAGGGCATGGCTGGCCTGTAACAGCGCCGTGGCCTGTGGTGCGCGTGGATCACCCTGCTCGACGATCAGCATCAGGTGTTCAGGGCGTCGGTAATGGCCGCCTGATCCAGTCCGGCCTGCCCGATCACCACCAGTGTTGTGCTGCGGTCTTCGCCTGAGGCAAAGGGGCGGTCGAAATAGCTGTCAACGCGCGGGCCAACCGCCTGAATGGTCAGGCGCATGGGTTTTCCCGCAACAGCGGCGAAGCCTTTCAGGCGCAGGATGTCATGTGTGCGGATCACATCGGCAATTTTGGCGGTGAAGGCGGCGGGATCGGATATTTCACCCATGGTGACCGCGAAATTCTGGAATTCGTCGTGGCCGTGTTCATGTTCGTGATCATGGTGGTGGTGGTCGTCGTCGTCCTCGTCATCGTGGTGATGATGGTGATGCACCTCGTGACGCGATCCCAGATCCTCCTCGGCCCCCATGCCCTGCCCCAGCAGAACATCCACCGGCAAAGCGCCCATCGTGGCTTTGACCACCTGCACGCCATCACGGGAACTATCCCGCAAATCAGTCACTAACGCAGCGGATTCATCGTCTGTCAGCAGATCGGCCTTGTTCACCACGATCATATCGGCACAGGCGATCTGGTCGTCAAACAGCTCGGACAGTGGCGTTTCATGGTCAAGGTTGTCGTCCTGCGCCCGCTGGGCGTCCACGGCGGCAATATTGTTTGCGAACTGGCCATCAACCACGGCGCGCCCATCCACCACGGTTACCACCCCGTCCACCGTCACACGGGTGCTGATCTCGGGCCAGTTAAAGGCGCGCACCAAAGGTTGCGGCAGGGCCAGACCCGATGTTTCGATCACGATATGGTCAGGCGGATTGTCCCGCTCCAGCAGCTTTTGCATGGTGGGGATGAATTCATCGACCACGGTGCAGCAGATACAGCCGTTCGACAGCTCCATGATATCGTCGTCATTACACGCCGCATCACCGCAGCCCTTCAGGATATCGCCATCCACCCCCAGATCACCAAATTCGTTGATGATCAGGGCAATGCGTTTGCCGTTTGCGTTGTCCAGCATGTGCCGGATCAGCGTGGTTTTACCGGCACCCAAGAAGCCGGTGACAACAGTTGCGGGGATTTTGGCGGCCATAATGAATATCCAGACTGTGTTTCGGTTTGGCTGCGGGGCCGTTCAGGCCCCGCAGTGATTTATGCGTTTTGGGTGTCGGCACCACGGTTCCAGAAATAACCGGCGGCCAATCCCAGAACTATCCAGTCGATAAAAGCAACAGCGTAAGAGCGGGCCACGTATTCGCCTGCCAATTCCGGCGGAGCAACTCCGGCATAGCCATCCAGGCGCGGGGCACCGATCAGCTGTGGTGCAATCAGCAACGCAATGCCTATGACAACATATAACAGCGTGCGCCCATACCCAAATAGCGCAAAGGCCAGTGCCGCAGAAATTGCTGTCGCTACCCACCACAGTTGCCGCGCTTCAAGTTCGGCGGCGGGTGTTCCCGGCAATTCGGGGGCCAATCCGATACCCGGCATGATCTGAATGGCAGCAAATCCCGCTCCCCCCCATATTAACGCATCCTTTATTGTGATCCGCTGTCCGAACCTTTCAGCAAGTGCAAATCCTGCAACCATCATCAAAGACCAGCCAACGAAGGTGGTAAAGTCTGCAAAAAAGGCCAGAGAATAGCGTGTGAACAGGCTTTCCTCGTCGTCCTCTGCCGGTGCGGCATCTTCCGTTGGTGCTGCATCGGGATTGGCGGTTTCTTGTGCCTCGTTGATCACCAGAACACCGCCAAAGTGGCTTTTGTTTCCGGTTTCGTATTCTTCACCTTCCAGAATCAGTTTTTCCATAAGAGCCCACTGGAGCAGGACGGCAATCAGCCCTGCAACCAGACCAGCGAACAACGCGCTGGTAAACAAACGTGCGGTCATGGGTTAGTGGCAGGGAAATGCCAGAGTGTGACGCGTATCATGCGCCGAGTCGTGATACTGCGCAGCCTGCGCAAAACCTGTGAAATAGATCAGGAACACACCAGCAATAACAGCTGACACAATGGGCAGCAGACCGGTATCGACAGTTGCGCGGGATTGAGTCTGGTTCAAAGTTTTCATTTTAGTCTCCTTGTCCTGTCACACCCGACAGGTTGGTTTCGGTTCAGTGTCAGGCCGGTCTTCTGGCTTGCGGGTCGATGTGCTGCGCCTCCTTCCCGGGGGACCCCCAGTGGATATTGACGTGCACTCTCCGCTTACAGTCGCGGGGGCGGCTGTGGCATCTGGCCCCTGTTTGGGTCACCATCACCACATTCCCAGTTTCATCCCCAAGCGTTTGAACGCCCGTGCGGGGAACCTTACCCATACTGTTTGCAGTCATTTGTTGATCCGGGTCAAGTGGGTTTGCGACATTCAACAGGTTTTTCGCGCCCTGATAAATCGGCAGAATTATGCGTAAAAGCGCAATATCTTGTGGATAAGTCGCCCAAAGCAGGCAGATCATGTGGTTATCCGTTGACTCGCACCCAAATGCTCCGTCAGATTTACATTCTATTGGAATCAGAAGGCTTACAGGCGCTTTGCAATTTTCGAAACTCAGACTGAACGGCTTCAAAAGCTTTGTCGACCCGACCGATCTGGTGATCGCGGACGGGCTGACCGGCGTTGTCGGGCCGAATGGCTGTGGCAAATCCAACCTGCTCGAGGCGTTGCGCTGGGTGATGGGAGAAACCCGTGCCAAGGCGATGCGTGGCGGCGGGATGGAGGATGTGATCTTTGCCGGTGCGTCCAGCCGCCCTGCCCGTAATTTTGCCGAAGTCATTCTGACGATTGATAATACCGACCGTCTGGCCCCTCCCGGTTTCAACGATCAGGATACGCTGGAAATCGTGCGCCGGATCACGCGGGATGCGGGCAGTGCCTATAAGGCGAACGGCAAAGATGTGCGTGCCAAGGACGTGCAGATGCTATTTGCCGATGCGTCTACTGGCGCCCATTCGCCGGCACTGGTGCGGCAGGGGCAGATTTCGGAACTGATCAACGCCAAGCCCAAGAACCGCCGCCGTGTATTGGAAGAGGCCGCCGGGATTTCCGGCCTGTATCAACGTCGTCACGAGGCCGAGTTGAAGCTGAAGGGCACCGAGGCCAATCTGGCGCGGGTCGAGGATGTGATCGAGCAATTGGCCAGCCAGTTGGCGCAACTGGCACGGCAAGCGCGGCAAGCGGCGCGGTATCGCACCATTGGGGATGATTTGCGCAAGGCTGAAGGGCTGTTGCTGTATCGCCGCTGGAAAGAGGCGGACGAAGCACAGGCCAAGACACAGGCCGAACTGACCGACCGCACCAAACTGGCGGCACAGGCCGAAGGGGCCGCGCGGACTTCGACCAAAACCCGCGAAGCGGCCGAGGAGAAATTGCCCCCCTTGCGCGAAGAAGAAGCGATTGCAGCGGCAGTGTTGCAGCGTCTGACGGTGCAGCGCGATACCTTGCAGGACCAAGAAGCCCGCGCGTTGCAAATGATCGAAACGCTGAAAGCGCGGATCAACCAGTTAACGCATGACATGGAGCGCGAAGCGGGTCTGAACAAGGACGCGGGCGAAACCATTGAACGGCTGGAATGGGAACAAGCGCAGATTGCCAAGGCCAGCGAAGGCCACGAGGCGCGGGTTGAAGAAGCTGCCGAAGCCGCCAGTGATGCGGCCCGCGTGTTGCAGGAACGCGAGGCGGCCCTGACCCAGATGACCGAAGACGTGGCGCGATTGTCGGCCAGACATCATTCGGCGCATCGCCTGCAAGAGGACAGCCGCAAGACGCTTGAGAAAAACGAAGCCGAGGCCGGGCGCGCACGCGAGGCGGTTGCCGGATCAAAGGCAGCGCTGGAAAAGGCTTTGGCGGATCTTGAAGCGGCACAAGCGGCGCAGGTGGCTGCTGCTGCGGCATCGGAAGCGGCAGAAGAGGCCCTGCTGCGGGCCGATGATGCCCGCGCCGAGGCGCAATCGCGCGAAGTGGATGCGCGGGCCGAACGTTCCGAAGCTGAAGGCGAAGCGAACGCGCTGCGGGCCGAGGTTGGCGCGCTGGCCAAACTGGTTGAACGCGACACCGCCGAGGGTGGTCAGGTGCTGGATGCCGTGCGGGTGCAATCGGGCTATGAAAAAGCGCTGGGCGCGGCGCTGGCGGATGATCTGCGCGCGCCGCAGGTTGGGCCGGACGCGCTGTCGGGCTGGGCGGTATTGCCGGGCTATTCAAATGCGCAATCCCTGCCGGATGGTGTGAAATCGCTGTCAAACTACGTCACTGTGCCCGAGGTTCTGGCGCGGCGGATCAGCCAGATCGGTCTGGTCGATTTTGCCGATGGCGCACGGTTGCAAAAAGATCTGAAACCGGGTCAGCGTCTGGTCAGTCTTGCCGGTGATCTGTGGCGCTGGGACGGTTTTCGCGCTGGTGCCGAGGACGCGCCAAGTGCGGCGGCCCTGCGGTTGCAACAGCTGAACCGTCTGGTCGAACTGAAACGCGATCTGGAAGAGGCCAGTGCGCGCGCCGAGGGCGCCACCCGCGCCCATGAATTGCTGTCCGAGGAACTGAAACGCCTGACCGTCGAGGATCAGCAGGCCCGCGAAGCCCGTCGGGAGGCAGATCGTGCCGTGGCTGATGCTAACCGCGCCTTGTCCCGCGCCGAAGCGGATCAGAGCATTGCGGCGGGCAAGCTGGAAAATCTGGGACTAGCGGTGTCGCGGTTTGAAGAAGAAGCGATGGAGGCCCGCCAACGTTTGGCCGAGGCAGAAAAAGCCGTGGCAGATCTGGGCGATCTGGAAGCTGCGCGGGCCGAGGTAGAAGACACCAAAATGACGGTCGAAGCCGCGCGGATCACGATGATGTCCAAACGTTCCGGTCATGACGAATTGCGCCGCGAAGGCGAGGCGCGTGTTAAGCGCAGCCAAGAGATTACCAAAGAGATTTCCGGCTGGCGGCACCGTCTGGAAACCGCCGAAAAGCGGATTGCGGAACTGGAGGAGCGCAGGGTTCAATCCGAGGCCGAGTTGAAAGAGGCCAGCGCCGCCCCCAAGGAAATCGCCGCCAAACGTGACGAGTTGGCCGATGCGATTGGCGAGGCCGAGGTGCGTCGCCGCGCCGCCGCCGATGCTTTGGCTGAGGCCGAAACGGCCCTGCGTCAGGCCGTGGACGGCGAACGCGATGCCGAACGTGCGGCCTCCGAGGCCCGCGAGGCGCGCGCACGATCAGAAGCACGGGCAGATGCGGCACGGGAAACCGTGGCTTATGCCGCCGACCGGATTGCCGAAGAACTGGAAACCACGCCGCAAAACCTGCTTGAGGAACTGGACACCGACCCCGATCAGATCCCGTCATCCGAAAGCATCGAATCCAACGTGAATCGTCTGAAACGCCAGCGCGATGCCTTGGGGGCTGTGAACCTGCGCGCCGAGGAAGACGCCCGCGAAGTGCAGGAAGAACACGACACCCTGCTGAATGAAAAGATTGATCTGGAAGAGGCCACCAAGAAACTGCGCACCGGCATTGCCAGCCTGAACAAAGAGGGCCGCGAACGGCTGTTAACGGCGTTCGAGCAGGTGAACTCGAATTTCAGTATGTTGTTCAAACATCTGTTCGGCGGTGGCGAAGCCAAGCTGGTTCTGGTCGAAAGCGATGACCCGCTCGAGGCGGGGCTGGAAATCATGTGCCAACCGCCCGGTAAGAAACTGTCAACACTTTCGCTGCTGTCCGGCGGGGAACAGACGCTAACGGCATTGGCCCTAATTTTCGGGGTGTTCCTTGCCAACCCGGCCCCGATCTGTGTGCTGGACGAGGTGGACGCGCCGCTGGATGATGCCAACGTCACGCGGTTCTGCGATATGCTGGACGAAATGACGCGGCGCACCGATACGCGTTTTCTGATTATCACCCACCATGCTGTGACAATGGCACGGATGGATCGGCTGTTCGGGGTGACAATGGGCGAGCTGGGCGTCAGCCAATTGGTGAGCGTTGATCTGAAAAAAGCCGAGCAAATGGTTGCCTGAGACATGAAATCGCGTTGACCAACCGGCCGATATTTGTTTCAGTCCCCCAGAATTACAACTTTGATGAAAAGGTGCACCATGACATTTAAAACGAAACTATTTGGCGGGTTGACGGTTATTGCCATTGTTGGTGCGCCCGCAGTGACGACAGCCGAAGTGACTGCAACGGATGCATTTGTCATTATGAACGAGTTAAAGGGTTATGGGTTAGAAGCCTCAATGGACAAGGATGAACAGGGCGACCCCAAAATCATTAGTCACGTATCAGACTCAGATTTTTTTGTGTATTTTTGGGGTTGTGAAGATAATAAGAACTGCACATCAGTGATGTTCAAAGCGGCGTATGATTTGAAAGTAGGAATTTCGGCATTAAAAATAAATGAATGGAATCAAGAAAATCGTTTTGCAAAAGCCTATATTGATGACGAAGGTGATCCAATAATCGAAATGGATGTTAATTTGGCCTATGATGGCGTCGGAGAGAAAAACTTTGGGGGCTGACCCAGATAACTACTTCAAGTAACGCTTAACCCATTGTCTTAGCTGCAATAACTGAGCTGAAGGGTCACTGTTGTTGAAA
The DNA here is from genome assembly GCF_965277155.1 of Profundibacter sp. Lineage (GTDB taxonomy): Bacteria > Pseudomonadota > Alphaproteobacteria > Rhodobacterales > Rhodobacteraceae > Profundibacter. The sequence continues at coordinate 672,529 of NZ_CBDIBV010000013.1, read as the reverse complement.
CGCCACTCGCATTCCTTCAAATATAGCCCAAATTGGGCCTTGGGGACACCGTTAAATCGGCGCATGTGGCGCTTGGCTTGGTTCCAGAAATTCTCGATGCCATTGATGTGGTTGTGACGGTCTGCAAAGAGCTTGGAATGGTTGATGCGAAAGTGGTGGAAGTCTGACACATCCAGCACATTATAACCGCGCCAACAATCGGAATAGACGATGGAATCCGGCACGACTTTGCGCTCTATGATCGGGATCAGAGTGGCGGATTTGGCGTCCGGGATGATCTTGATGTAAACCTTCCCACCCCTTTTTAATATACCAAAAACGGGAATTTTACCTGCCGCACCACGCCCGCGTTTACCTTTGCGTTTGCCGCCAAAGTAGCTTTCGTCCACTTCTATTTCTCCGCCGAACATAGCTTGGCTTTCCGCCTCCAGCTCATAGGCGATTATCTCGCGCAGGCGTAGAAAATAAAACGCTGCGGTCTTGCGGTTTACACCACACAAACTGGCTGCTGTTCGTGCTGTCGATCCCGAAACAAAATGCTCCGTAAGACGGTCTTGCTTGTAGTGGCTCAGGCGACTCTTTCTCATGCTTCCCATCATAACCTCTTTTTAGGTTATCTGGGTCAGCCCCAAACTTTGTTGATACGGTTGATTGGTGGCGCCTCCTTATTGAGGAATTTGAAGAGTTTATCGACTGGTAATCGCTGGTACTGACTAATACAAAAGCCCCGTGCAAACCGCGCGGGGCTTTTTGGTTTTCACAGCTTGTTCAACAGGGCCTTTGTTGGCCAGGCGTCGGCTGGCAACCCCAGCCGGATTTGCTCGGCCTGAACGGCAGCACGGGTTTTAGCGCCCAGAATACCGTCTATTTTACCTACATCATATCCGCGCGCGACCAGCTTTTTCTGCAAGGCTTTCATTTGCGTGCCGCTCAGCGCCGGATCGGGTTTGCCCGCGTTATAGGGTTTGGCACCCTCTATCCGCGTGCCAAAATAGGCGGCTGTGGTGACATAGACAAAGCTTTGATTCCATTCAAAATAGACGCGGAAGTTCGGATAGGTCAGAAACGCCGGTCCCTTGCGTCCCATTGGTAGCAGAACCGAGGCCGGAAGTTTGCCTGATGCCAGCTTGCCGTTTCGGGCCTTCACCCCCAGTTTTGCCCATTGGCTGACCGGTAACTCGTGGGTCAGGCCGGTTTTTGACCAATCTAGGGGGAACCTCTGTAAATTCCCGTTTTCGCCTTCTTCGCGGCGGGGTGGACGGTTTTTCGCCTGTCCCGCCTGATTGCTTCGGATCATAAACCCATTTTCACCGGTTTCAAGCCGGTTTTGGGTATTTCAGGCACACCTCACCCCATGAACCCTTATCCCGGCGCCGCCAGGCCGCATTCGAACTGGACGAAGCGCTTCATGTTGTAGACCAGGTTCATCATCCCGATGCGAAATCGCGCCCGCTTCAGGCCGATGGAGCGGATCAGCTTGCCGCCCATGGAGCGCTCCTGAAAAGCGAATACATGCTCGACCCGGACCCGCACTTTCGAGCGCCTCCGGTTGGCCTTTTGCTGGCGCTCGCCAAGCGGCTTGCCGCGCCTGCCCTTGTGATGGATATGGCTGTGAAGCCCCCGCTCTTCCAGCTCGCTTTCGATCTTTTGCGAGCGATAGGCGCTGTCGGCCCACAGGTCCGATGAGGTGTTGCTCGCATCAATCAGACCGGCAAGCGCCTGGCTGTCATGCACGGCGGCATCGGTGACATCATAAGCGCGGATGAATTTGTGCCGCCGGTCGACATTGATGTGGTTCTTGTAGCCGTAATAGCTCTTGCCGTGCTTCTTCGTCCAGCGCGCATCCACGTCCTTCTGGCGCTTCTTGTGGGGTTTTTCCTCCCACTCTTCAGGCGTTTCGCCCGCCTTGATTTTCTCGTTCTCGTCCCTTTTGTTGTGCTGGCGCGGCGCCGGAACGATGCTCGCATCAACAATCTGCCCGCCCATCGCCAGATAGCCCTTTTCGCGCAGAAAGGCATCGAACTTGTCAAACAGCTCCTTCATCTTCCCGGCCCCGGCCAGCCTTTCACGGTAGGCCCAGATGGTCTTGGCGTCAGGTACGCTGTCTTCAATGCCAAGGCCGAGAAACCGCATGAACGACAGGCGGTCGCGGATCTGATACTCGATCTGATCGTCAGAGAGGTTGTAGAGCTGCTGCAAAACCATCGTCTTGAATATCAGCACCTCATCCCAAGGCGGGCGGCCAGCGTTGGATTTGCGCTGTTCGGGCGGCGTGCGCCATATGGCCTTCAGCTCGTCCCGGTAATCCTCGAACGGCACCATGTCGTTGAGCAACACCAGCGGATCACCAGATTTGTCCAGTCCCGCGTATCGGCTGGAAAGATCAAAAAATCCCATCTGACCCATGACAAAACCCCGTCGGTCGAATCATTTTCATCCTGATGACGATTCTACCCCGTCAGGCCGGATTTTGGGGGATTTTTAGAGGTTCCCTAGGTTTTGCGGTACGATGATTTCCTGCAACCACGGCTGGTTTGGTCGCCAGCCAAGGCCGGACAGCATTTTGGCCCCGGACATCAGGGCATCCGCAGGTGATGTTTTAAGGCGGATATGCCCGTCGCCATCCCCGTCCACACCGTTTTCCAGAATATCGGCAGGCAGCATTTGCACCATCCCGATTTCGCCCGCCCACGCACCTTTGGTTTTGGTCGGGGAAAAATCGCCTTGTTCATATAGCGATAATGCCGCAAAAATCTGCGGGTGGAACAGTTGCGGGCGGCGGCAGTCATGCGCCAGTGTGACCAGTGAATTCAGCGTATTGAAATTGCCCTGAACCGCACCGAAATCGGTTTCAAAAGCCCAGAAAGCCAGTAAAACACCACGGTTGATACCGTATTTCTGCTGGATGGAGCTATGCCCAAAAGTTGGTGACGCAGTAATCAGGCGGCATGTTTTTCCTGCTTGATCCCGTCCTTAAATTCAACCCCTTCGATGATTTCCGGCAATCGGAATGCGCCGTCGAGTTTACGCCATTTCTTCTTTGCCGACATCATCAGGCGGAAGGTCATTGCCAAGGCGGTCTTGCGCCCGAGGCAGCCTTTGGTCTTCTTCGTTCGGTGCCGCACGGTGGCAAATATGCTTTCGATGGGGTTGGATGTGCGGATGTGTTTCCAGTGCTCGGCAGGGAAGTCGTAGAAGGTCAGCAGCACGTCCCGGTCCTTGGTCAGCTTCCCCACGGCACGCTCGTATTTCACGCCATAGGCTTCGATGAAGAAATTGAACGCGGCCTCGGCGTCCCGTTTGTTCTCGGCCATCCAGATGTCCTGTAGATGGCCCTTGGCTTTGGCTTGCAGCGACTTCGGCATGGCATTCAGGACGTTGCCGGTTTTATGCACCCAGCAGCGCTGCTCCCGGGTCTCACCGAACACCTCCCGCAAGGCGTTCCAGAAGCCGAGCGCGCCATCACCAACGGCCAGATCAGGGGCTTTTCTGAGGCCACGACGTTGCAAGTCCAGCAGCAGTTCACGCCAGCTCTGGCTGCTTTCTCGATACCCGTCCACGAGGCCCAGAACATCCTTGTTACCCCACTCGTCCGCGCCGATGATCACCAGCATGCATTGCTTGTCAGCATCCGTGCGCGGCTTGAAATAAACCCCGTCGGCCCAGAAATACACATAGCGTTTGGCCGACAGGTCACGCCGGTTCCAACGCTCGTATTCTGCCCACCACTCCGCCTTCAGGCGCGAAATCGTGCTCGATGTCAAACCACCCGCATCAGGCCCCAGAAGGGCCGCCAGTGCTTCGCCGAAATCACCCGTGGAAATACCTTTGAGATAGAGCCAGGGCAACAACTCCTCGACCGACTTTGCCCGGCGCAGATACGGCGGCAGAAGCGTCGAGGTGAACCTGATCTTCTCCGCCCCCGTGCCACGATCACGCACCCGAGGCACATTCACCGGGACAGGGCCGATCCCCGTCATCACCTCGCGCTCCGGCAGGTATCCGTGGCGAACAAGGCGCTGGCGACCGGCCGAATCCCTCAAATGCGCGTGTTGCGCCATCAGATCACAAACCTCGGCCTCGACCGCCTGTGCCAACAGATCCCGCGCGCCTTTGCGCAAGATATCCGTCAGCGGATCAGGTGAAATTCCGGCTGGATCGGTAAACTCCAAAATAGTATCGTCTTCCATGTGGCATATCCTTTTCTCTCTGAGAATCGCGGCGCGTCAACACCGCCATGATATGCCACCCAATCACCCCATCACCAACTTTCGGGCATTACTCTGCTGGATGCGGTCAAACACACTGTCGTATTTCCGAGCGTTGGATATACCCTTATTCAAGCGGGATTTGCTGATCAGGGCGCGGGAAAAGGCGATGAAATCTTTCTGGAACACCCCTTGGGCGCGATCCGCTTTCAGGGTTTTCGGGTCTTGCCGGACCGAGGCAAAGAAACGATCCACCGTGGCGCGGTCATGGCCTTTACTGATGGCCTCTTTTTTCAGGTTGGCAACAAAGCTGCTGAATTTGCCGCCGCATTGACTGCCTGCAAAAGCGGGTGTCAGGGTCAGGCAAAGAACCGCCATCATCGGGATTATTGGGTTACGCATAAAAGGGCCTTTCAAAATACCAATTCGGGCGCAGATTAGCAGGGCTGCGGCCAGTGGCAATAGGTCAGGTGAACAGTGCCGCTATGGCGACAATTGCGACCATTCCGCCCCATGCCCGCCACAACGCTATTATTGCCGCATCAATGTCGCCCGGAGTCAGGATGCGGCGGCCTTCGGGGTGGACATAGGGGAAATCGCGCATCTGCCCGTGATAGCTGCGCGGGCCGGACAAGGCGATGTTCAGGGTGACGGCCATGGCCGCTTCGGGCCAGCCGGCATTAGGCGAACGGTGCAGGGGTGCATCGCGCAGAATCAGGCGCCATTTGTTCAAGGTGCCATGGGTAGCGGCAATCAGCAGGGCCGTCAGGCGGGCGGGGATGTAGTTCAACACATCATCCAGCCACGCGGCGGCCCAGCCAAAATCGGCGTGGCGTTCGGTTTTATAGCCGATCATCGAATCTGCCGTGTTGGTGATTTTATAGATCAGCAGACCGGGCAGACCCAACAACAGGAACCAGAAGGCAGGTGCAATCACCCCGTCCGACAGGTTTTCCGCCGCACTTTCAATCGCGCCACGGGCCACGGCTGTATCGTCCATCGTCGCCGTATCACGTCCGACAATTCGCGCCACCATCAGCCGTCCGTCAGCGGTGGACAGGCGCAGGGCGTCGGCCACGGCGGTGACGTGCTGGGTCAGGCTTTTCTGGGCCAGCAGCATTGCGGCCAGAATGATTTGCAAAATGCCGAAATCCGGCAGGTTAGAGACGATAACCCCAACAACCCACGCTGCCAGAACCAGCGCAGCCATGGTCAGGATGCCGCTGCGTTTGCGTTCCTTCGGGTCAATGCCGATCACAGAGGTATTGAAGTTTTCATCCAGCCAACCCACAGCCCGCCCCATCAGCACCGCCGGATGCGGCACGCGGGACCACAGCCATTTTGGCTCGCCCAGCAGGGCATCCAGCAGCATGGCCAGCAAAAGGATCAGCGCGGTGTTCATTCGTCTGTCTGAAGTGGTGGATGGCGGGTGGTAAAGTGGCCTTTGATCGCTTGCGGCCAGTCGCGATAGGGCACCTGCCCCGATGTGCTGTCGGCGTGCAGGGTGGCATAGGCAACAATGGCTTCGGCGGCCTCGGGCGTGGGGGTGAATTGTCCAAGGGTATAGTTCAACTTGCCCTCGGCCTGAATGGTGACATTGCAGGCGCGGTCACAGCCCATCAGGCAGGAAAACCGGCGGGTTTTGACGGGGGTGTCGCTGGCAGCCGCCTCGATCAGATCGGCCATCAATTCGCCGTCTGTTTTGTGGGTGGTTTCATCCCAGCCTTCGCGTTTGCATGTGTCGCAGATGGTGATGGTGGTGGTCATGCGGGTTTCCTTTGTTCTGGTCCGATGAAACGGATTACCCGCCCGATTGCAAGAGGGATGTCGCCATCCGCGCCTTGGCCGTCGTGAATCCGTTTGCAGTGACGGGTTTGCCGTCCTATAGCTGGATCAGACGAAGCCCAAAGGGCCAGAACGGTTGGCTGGTGGATGATTGACCCAAACAGGGGATCAAAACCAGCGTCGTCGGGAGCATATGTTCCTGTCACCTGACCTGTTTGGGCCGGTTACGAGAGGATATATGCGATGAAAACCCTGATTTCTGTGATGCTGGTCATGATGGCCGCCCCAGCCTTTGCGCATCCGACCCATATTATCGAGGTTGCAGGCCATAGCCACTGGATTGGACTGGCAGCGATTGCCGCTGCGGCGGCGGCTGCCCTGTGGCAAGCCAAAAAGGGTAAGGAGCAGGAAGCTTCGGAAGAAGAAGAAACCGACGCTGAACCGCAGGAGGCCTGAGTTTATGGGCAAGATTGGTGTGATGATCTGCGGCCACGGCTCGCGCTCGCAAGATGCAGTGAATGAATTTGCGGTGCTTGCCGAAAAGCTGCCAGCATTGTTGCCGGATGATTATGCGGTTGATTACGGCTATCTGGAGTTTGCCAATCCGGTGATCCGCGACGGTCTGGACCGTCTGCGTGGGGCCGGATGTGATCGTATCATTGCCGTTCCGGGGATGCTGTTTGCCGCGATGCACACTAAGAACGATATTCCGACGGTGCTGAACACCTATGCCAAAAAGCACGGCATTGATGTGACCTACGGGCGCGAATTGGGCGTGGACCCCAAAATGATCGCAGCCGCCGGTGCGCGGGTGCAGGAAGCGGTTGACGCGGCCAATGCCGAATTTGGTGATCTGCCGCTGGAAGAAACATGTCTGGTGGTGATCGGGCGCGGTGCGTCTGATCCCGATGCCAACGCCAATGTCGCCAAAGTGGCGCGGATGCTGTGGGAAGGCATGGGGTTTGGCTGGTGCGAGGTTGGCTATTCCGGCGTGACCTTTCCGCTGGTCGAACCCTGTCTGGAGCACACCACGCGGCTGGGCTACAAGCGGGTGATCGTATTTCCGTATTTCCTGTTTGCAGGCATCCTGATTGACCGGATTTATGGCTTTACCGACAAGGTGGCGGCGGCACATCCGGATATCCAGTTTGTGAAGGCGGGCTATCTGAATGATCATGCGCAGGTGCTGGAAACCTTTGCCGAACGGGTGATGGAGCAACTGGGCGATATGCCACCGGAAACCTGCGGAACGTGCAAATACCGCACGCAGGTATTGGGGTTCGAGGCCGAGGTGGGCGCGGTTCAGGAAAGCCACCATCACCATGTTGAAGGTCAGGGTGCCAATGCACCCGGTGCGACGGTGGAAACCTGTGATTTGTGCGATACGTTCTGCACCGGCGAATGTCGGCTGGATATGGATCACCACCACCATCATCACGATCATGACCACGGGGATGGGCATCATCATCATGACCATGATCACCACCACCATCCGGAATATCCGCACGCAAAACACCCCTTGGGGCCGGAAAGCGCGCGCAAGAAAGATGCGTAGTTTAACCAAGCGGAAAACGCCCCTTGCGGGGCGTTTGCACTATATTTTGATTGGTGCTTGTGGCGAGGTGCGCACATGAGACCTTATGAAAAGGAGCCATCGGCAATCTATGCCCAGAGCTTTGCCACGGTCCGCAAAGAAGCGCGGTTGGGGCGGTTCGGTGCGGGGATGGAAGCGGTGGCAATCCGGTTGATTCATGCCTGTGGCATGGTCGAGGTAGCGGACCGGCTGGCGTTTTCCAATGGGGCTTATCAGGCCGGACGGGCCGCATTAGAGGCTGGTGCGCCAGTTTTGTGTGACTGCGAGATGGTGGGCGCGGGGATTATCCGGCGGTATTTGCCTGCGGGGAATGATGTAGTGGTGACATTGAATAATCCTTCGGTGTCCGCATTGGCCAAGGAGATCGAAAATACGCGGTCAGCGGCAGCAGTTGAACTGTGGCGGGATCATATCGAGGGTGCTGTGGTGGTGATCGGCAATGCGCCGACAGCGCTGTTTCATCTGTTGGAGTTGCTGGATGGGGGCTGGCCAAAGCCTGCCGTGATATTGGGCTTCCCTGTGGGGTTTGTTGGCGCGGCCGAGAGCAAGGCGGAACTGGCCGGTAATCCGCGCGGGTGCGAGTTTGTTGCCCTGCGTGGGCGGCGCGGGGGGTCGGCGATGGGGTCTGCGGCGGTGAATGCGTTGGCGGCGGGATTGCCCGAGGTGGGGGCATGAAGAGATTCTATGCCTCCGGCGGGGATATTTCGGGAACGGTAATGGAGGGGTCGAAATGAAACCCTGGTTGCATATTGTCGGGATTGGTGAAGACGGTTTGGATGGTTTGACGCCTGCGACCCGCGCGGTGGTCGAGGCGGCCGAGGTTATTGTCGGCGGGATGCGGCACCATGCGCTGGCGGGTTTGTCAGGGGCCGAGCGGGTCAGTTGGCCATCCCCCTTTGATGCCCTGATTGACACGCTGAAGACCAATCGCGGCAAGCGGGTGGTGGTTTTGGCGTCAGGTGATCCGTTGTGGTATTCGGTTGGAGCAAAGATTGGGCGCAAGATTGATCCATCCGAGGTGGTTTACCATCCGCAGGTCGGTGCGTTTCAACTGGCGGCGGCGCGGATGGGCTGGTCTATGGCTGATCTGGAAACGCTGACTGTGCATGGGCGTCCGGTCGAGCAGATGATTGCCTATATCCAGCCGGATCAGAGGCTGTTAATCCTGACCACGGGCGAGGAAACACCGGCGCAGATTGCCGCGTTTCTGACCGAACGTGGCTTTGGCAAGAGCCGGATGGCAGTGCTGGCGAATATGGGCGGAGAGGACGAGGCGCGGTTTGACGGTGTGGCCGAAAGCTGGACCCATGTGGTGCCGCCGTTCAACACGCTGGCGGTGGAATGTGTGGCTGCGCCCGATGCGGCATTGTTGCCTCGGGTGCCGGGGTTGGCGGATGATCTGTTTCAACACGACGGCACCATGACCAAGCAGGAAGTGCGGGCGTTGACCTTGGCGAAACTAATGCCGATGCGCGGGGCATTGTTGTGGGATGTCGGGTGCGGCTGTGGTTCGGTTGCGGTGGAGTGGATGCGCGGCGCGCACTATGCGCGGGCAATCGGCATTGAACCGCGGGCAGACAGACGCGCATTGGCGGCGGCGAATGCGCTGGCGTTGGGGGTGCCAAAGCTGGAACTGGTTGACGGTATGGTGCCCGAGGCGCTGGACGGGCTGGAAGCGCCGGATGCGATATTCATCGGCGGGGGGTTAAGCCGCGAGGTGTTTGCAGCGGCGTGGGAGGCGTTGCGCCCACTGGGCCGGTTGGTGGCCAATGCGGTGACGCTGGAGAGCGAGGCGGTGTTGATTGCGTTGCACAGGGAATTTGGCGGTGATCTGGTGAAGATCGCGGCAAGCCGGGTCGAGGCTTTGGGGCCGTTAAGCGGCTGGAAACCGATGCGGCCGGTGACACAGTGGAGCCTGATCAAACGATGAGTGGCACTTTGTACGGTATCGGCCTTGGCCCCGGAGATGCGGAGCTGATGACGCTGAAGGCGGCGCGGTTGATCGGGGCGGCGCGGGTGGTGGCCTATCCGGCGCTGGCCGGTGGCGAGAGTTTTGCGCGAAGCATTGCGGCGGACCTGCTGGCTGACGGGGTGCGGGAGATCAGGATTGATGTGCCGATGGTGGTGGATCGTGCACCGGCGCAGGCGGCCTATGACAAGGCTGCAGACGAGATTACCGCCATGTTAGAGACTGGTTTGGACGTGGTTGTGCTGTGCGCGGGGGATCCGTTTTTCTATGGGTCGTTTATGTATCTGTATGCCCGTCTGTCGGGCCGGTTCACGGTCGAGGTGGTGCCGGGGGTAACGTCTATGACAGCCAGCGCAGCAGCTTTGGGCCTGCCTTTGGCCGCACGCAACGAGGTGTTGAGCGTGATCCCCGGGCCGCTGGAGGATGATGCGCTAAAGGCGCGGATTGCGACTGCGGATTCACTGGTGATCATGAAGGTCGGGCGGCATCTGGAGCGCATCAGGCGGGTGATCGACGGTTTGGGCCTGCTGGATCGGGCGCATTATATCGAGCGGGCCTCTCTGGCGCAGGAACAGCGGATGGCGCTGGAGGATGCCCCACAAAACGCGCCGTATTTTTCAATGATACTTATCACAAAGGGGACCGATCCGTGGCTTTAAAACCTGTTGTTATTTGCCTGTCCCGTGCAGGCGAGACGGTGGCCCATGATGTGGCGCTTGAGCTGGGCGCGATGGTGCATGGCCGCGAGTGCCGTGTGGATGTGGCGGATGCGTATTTCCCCAATGCGCTGGACCATGTGCGCATGCTGTTTGCCAGCGGCACGCCGGTGGTCGGGGTCTGCGCGGCGGGGATATTGATCCGTGCGGTGGCACCGGTGTTGACGGATAAACGAGTGGAGCCGCCGGTGGTGGCGGTGTCGGATGATGGCGCGGTGGTGGTGCCTTTGCTGGGCGGGCATCGCGGCGCGAACCGGTTGGCGCGCCAGATTGCCCAAGTGTTGCAGGCCAAGGCAGCGGTGACCACGGCGGGCGATGTGGCGCTGGGTGTGGCGCTGGACGAACCACCCGTAGGCTATCGGCTGGCCAATCCCGAGGATGCCAAGGGTGTGATGATGGCGCTGCTGAACGGCGGCGGCGCGCGACAGGTGGGCGAGGCGATCTTTGATCTGCCGGCTGATCCCGATGGCGCGGTGGAATTGGTGGTGAATGAGGCGCCGGAAACAGGCTCTGACACGCGGCTTGTCTATCATCCGCAGCGGTTTGCGCTGGGGGTTGGTTGTGCGCGCGGGGCTGATCCGGCAGAGCTGTGGGAACTGGTGGAGAGTGCGCTGGATCAGGCGGGGATTGCCGCTGGTGCGATTGCTTCGGTCAACACGCTGGACCTGAAGGCGGATGAACCTGCGATGAACGAACTGGCGCGGCGGCTAGGGGTGCCTTTGCGGTTGTTCACAGCGGCGGAACTGGAGGGTGAGGCGGCGCGCTTGGCGAACCCGTCCGATGTGGTTTTTGCCGAAGTGGGCTGCCACGGGGTATCCGAAGCGGCGGCTTTGGCGGCGGCGGGCAAGGACGCGAAACTGGCCGTCGAAAAACGCAAAACGGCGAATTGCACCTGTGCGCTGGCGCGGGCACCAGAACCTATTACAGCCCAAAACGGCAGAAAACGCGGCAAACTGTCGATTGTCGGCATCGGGCCGGGGCAGCACAGTTGGCGCACGCCCGAAGCCAGCCAGCTGATTGCACAGGCCGAGGAATTGGTGGGCTATGGTTTGTATATTGACCTGCTGGGACCGCTGGTATCGGGCAAGGCGCGCTCGGATTTTCCATTGGGCGGGGAAGAGGACCGCTGCCGATATGCGCTGGAGCAGGCGGGCAAAGGGAAAAACGTCGCGCTGATCTGTTCCGGCGATGCCGGGATTTACGCGATGGGTGCGCTGGTGTTTGAACTGCTGGACCGTGGTCCGGACGCGCATGGCGTATCGGATGCGGCGCGGCGGGTTCAGGTGGTCTCGACCCCCGGCGTTTCGGCGTTGCAAGGGGCGGCGGCGCGGGCTGGTGCGCCGCTGGGCCATGATTTCTGCGCGATTTCCCTGTCCGACCTGCTGACCCCGCGCGAGGATATTCTAAGACGGCTGAAGGCCGCCGCCGAGGGGGATTTCGTGATTGCGTTTTACAATCCGGTGTCCAAGCGGCGCCGCACCCTGCTGGCCGAGGCACGGGACATTCTGCTGCAACACCGCCCTTCCGATACGCCAGTGATGCTGGCCAGTTCGCTGGGCCGTCCCGAGGAACATATCCGCTATCGCAATCTGGCGGATTTGCAGGTGGATGAGGTGGATATGCTGACGGTGGTTCTGGTTGGCTCCAGCCATTCGCGATTGGCGCAACTGGGCGAAGGCCCGCGGATGTTTACCCCGCGCGGCTATGCGCGGAAAATTGATGGGGATTTGGCATGACGGTCTATTTTATTGGCGCGGGGCCGGGTGATCCCGAGTTGCTGACGCTCAAGGCGCAGCGGTTGATTGCGGCCTGTCCGGTGTGCCTGTTTGCGGGGTCTCTGGTGCCCGAACAGGTGGTTGCCGGAGCGCCAAAGGGGGCGACCGTCAAGGACACGGCAGCGATGACGCTGAATGATACCCACGCCGAAATTCTGGCCGCGCACCAGCGGGGCGAGGATGTGGCGCGGGTTCATTCGGGTGATCCGTCGTTATATGGCGCGATTGCCGAGCAAATCCGGCGGCTGCGGGCCGATGGTATACCTTACGAGATCATTCCCGGCGTACCGGCCTATGCGGCGGCTGCGGCGGCTTTGGGGCAGGAATTGACCATCCCCGAAGTGGCGCAATCTATTGTTCTGACGCGGGTTTCCATGCAATCCACGTCGATGCCCGAAGGCGAGACACTGGAGAACTTCGCCCGCACCGGTGCCACATTGGCGATCCATCTGGGCGTGCGCAACATGCGCGAGATCGAACGCGTTCTGGTGCCCCATTACGGGCCGGATTGCCCTGTGGTGGTGGCCTATCGCGTGGGCTGGCCGGACGAGATGATTCTGCGGGGCACCCTGACGGATATTCGTAAAAAAGTGCGGGTCGAGAAGATCACACGCACGGCGTTGATACTGGTTGGTCCGGCGCTGGGCGAGGTGCGGGAATTTAAGGATTCCGCGCTGTATGACCCTGATAAACCACATGTTTTACGACCTGTGGTCGGGGTTGATCTGGTTGAGGATCACAACACCTGATCCATATTGTCGCAAATTCTTAAGGGAACCTCTAAAAATCCCCCAAAATCCGGCCTGACGGGGTAGAATCGTCATCAGGATGAAAATGATTCGACCGACGGGGTTTTGTCATGGGTCAGATGGGATTTTTTGATCTTTCCAGCCGATACGCGGGACTGGACAAATCTGGTGATCCGCTGGTGTTGCTCAACGACATGGTGCCGTTCGAGGATTACCGGGACGAGCTGAAGGCCATATGGCGCACGCCGCCCGAACAGCGCAAATCCAACGCTGGCCGCCCGCCTTGGGATGAGGTGCTGATATTCAAGACGATGGTTTTGCAGCAGCTCTACAACCTCTCTGACGATCAGATCGAGTATCAGATCCGCGACCGCCTGTCGTTCATGCGGTTTCTCGGCCTTGGCATTGAAGACAGCGTACCTAACGCCAAGACCATCTGGGCCTACCGTGAAAGGCTGGCCGGGGCCGGGAAGATGAAGGAGCTGTTTGACAAGTTCGATGCCTTTCTGCGCGAAAAGGGCTATCTGGCGATGGGCGGGCAGATTGTTGATGCGAGCATCGTTCCGGCGCCGCGCCAGCACAACAAAAGGGACGAGAACGAGAAAATCAAGGCGGGCGAAACGCCTGAAGAGTGGGAGGAAAAACCCCACAAGAAGCGCCAGAAGGACGTGGATGCGCGCTGGACGAAGAAGCACGGCAAGAGCTATTACGGCTACAAGAACCACATCAATGTCGACCGGCGGCACAAATTCATCCGCGCTTATGATGTCACCGATGCCGCCGTGCATGACAGCCAGGCGCTTGCCGGTCTGATTGATGCGAGCAACACCTCATCGGACCTGTGGGCCGACAGCGCCTATCGCTCGCAAAAGATCGAAAGCGAGCTGGAAGAGCGGGGGCTTCACAGCCATATCCATCACAAGGGCAGGCGCGGCAAGCCGCTTGGCGAGCGCCAGCAAAAGGCCAACCGGAGGCGCTCGAAAGTGCGGGTCCGGGTCGAGCATGTATTCGCTTTTCAGGAGCGCTCCATGGGCGGCAAGCTGATCCGCTCCATCGGCCTGAAGCGGGCGCGATTTCGCATCGGGATGATGAACCTGGTCTACAACATGAAGCGCTTCGTCCAGTTCGAATGCGGCCTGGCGGCGCCGGGATAAGGGTTCATGGGGTGAGGTGTGCCTGAAATACCCAAAACCGGCTTGAAACCGGTGAAAATGGGTTTATGATCCGAAGCAATCAGGCGGGACAGGCGAAAAACCGTCCACCCCGCCGCGAAGAAGGCGAAAACGGGAATTTACAGAGGTTCCCTTAACTTGACCTTTACCAACACCGTGGCAAGGTAGGGGGAGGAAACTGGGTGGGCGAGCGATGTTTGAATTTCTGCCAAAAGAAGTGCGTGAGGGGCTGGAAGCGGCCCGCAAGCGCGATCTGAAACGTAAAAGCCGTCTGCGGGTGCATACCGATGACGAAATTTTTCCAGTGCTGCGGTTCTGGGAAACCGGCTTTGCGCTGGATGCTGAAAACGCGCCGCATCTGCGTGGGCTGGTCGATCTGTATGATGGTTCCCGTCATCTGTATCAGTGCCTGATTGTCGCCTCGGAAGAGGAGAACGGCCAGATGGTGTATGAATTCAAACGCAGCACCGTGGCCAAGGACAAGGCACCGCTGGATTTCGTGCGTGATGTGAATGCGCCAATCGCGCTGCTAGGAAATTAAGGTCTGATTTCCACGGTGGTTCCAGTTTGAACTACGCGCCATAGTTCTTCGATTTCTGTATCCGAAACGGCAATGCAACCGGCGGTCCAATCCGTCGGGATGGTTGCGAGTTTTCCGAATCCGTTGGGCTGTCCGTGGATGAAAATATCACCACCGGGATCGACCCCTGCCGCCTGTGCACGGGCGATGTCGTCTGCTTGCGGATAATCAATGCCCAGTGACAAGTGATATTTGCTGTCCGGATTGCGGCGGGTGATGGTGAACATCCCTTCGGGGGTCTTGCCATCGCCTTGTTGCACCTTGTCGCCAGCGGGGGCAAAGCCAAGGGCGATTTTATAGGTTCGCACCGGTTCGCCGTTGCGAAAAACTGTCAGGCGACGGGCAGATTTTTCAATCAGGATATGGTCGATTTGTTCGGTCAGTGGCGCGGGTGGAGGGGTGGTTCCTGAGTGTAGCGATCATAGGCAATGAACGCGACAAGGCCGAGCAACAGGACGAACAACAGACGGGTAAAAATACGAACCATACGGGGTAAGTGGTGATTCAAGCCGTGCTGGTCAAGGTTGGTGTGGCCCCGCACCGGATGCGGGGCCTTTTGGTTTCAGGTCCCGGATCAAACTCGGGATAGCCACAAATCAGGCTGCCGGTTTACGGCGACGATTGCGGCGGCGTTTGGGTTTGTTGCCTTGGGGTGCGCCGGAAGGATTGCCGCCTTGGGGTTTGCCCCCACCGCGACGTTGACCGCCACCGCCGCCACCACGGCGGCCACCACCACCGCCACGCGGGGCCGGTTTTTCCTCTTGCGGGCGGATGCCGCCAGCGACCGGAATTTCGATCTTCATCAGTTTTTCGATCTGCCGCAGATAACCGATTTCGGTGGCGGAAACAAAGGCAATCGCCTCGCCGCCTTTGCCTGCACGGGCGGTCCGGCCAATACGGTGGATATAGTTTTCCGGCACTTCGGGCAGGTCGTAGTTGTAAACGTGACTAACGTCCGGAATGTCGATACCGCGCGCGGCAACATCGGTGGCCACCAACACGCGGGCCTCGCCCGATTTGAACGCCTTGATCGCGCGTTCGCGCTGGCCCTGGGATTTGTTGCCGTGGATCGATACAGCGGAATAACCCGCTGTTTCCAGCGTGCGTTTCAGCTTTTCCGCACCGTGTTTGGTGCGGGAAAACACCAGCGACAGACCATCGGGGGATTTGTTCAGGTATTCCTTCAGCAATTCCGTCTTGTTGGCTTGCGCGGTGTAATACAGCGTCTGGGCAATCTTGTCGGCAGCTTTGCCCGGCGTCGAAACCTGAACCTTTTTCGGGTCTTTCAGATAGGCACCGGCAATTTCGCTCATCAGTTTGGGCATGGTGGCCGAAAACAGCATGGTCTGGCGCGGGGTGCCCAGTAGGGGGGCGATTTTGCGCAGGGCGTGGATGAACCCCATGTCCAGCATCTGGTCGGCCTCGTCCAGCACCAGAAAGCGGGCTTTATCAAGGAAGATGGCGCGACGATCCAGCAGATCGATCAAACGGCCCGGCGTGGCGACAAGGATGTCGGTGCCTTTGGACAGGTTTTGAATCTGGCGGTTGATTGATACGCCGCCCACCACAAGGTTCACCTTGAGATGGGTTTTGCGCACATAGGCGCACAGGTTTTCGGCAATCTGGTTAACCAGTTCGCGGGTGGGCGCAAGGATCAGCGCCTTGGTGTTTTTCGGCGGGGCCTTGTAGCCGTCGCTCATCAGGTTTTCGATCAGCGGCAGGCCGAAAGCGGCGGTTTTGCCGGTGCCGGTCTGGGCAAGGCCCATGATGTCATGGCCGGCCAATGCCAGCGGGATTGCCTGTTCCTGAATAGGCGAGGGGGTTTTATAGCCGGCTTCGTCAACGGCTTTCAGGATGTTGGGCGACAGGCCCAGATCTGCAAATGTGGTCAAGGAATGACCCTTTCATATATGTATTCGGCAGCACAAAACGGGCCAGCCGATGGAATCAGCAATTAGGCCCATATGTGGGCCAACGTCTGAGGTTGCGGCCAGTGTGGCCGTCAGAACCCCGCGTGAATGGGAACTTGGTGAAAGGCTATCGCGCCTTGGGGCGTCCCGACTGCCAATTAAGGCGGGCTGCTCACGCGGCGACCGCTCGGGATGAATGGCATATCGGGGTTGCGGGGGGGAATGTCAACAGGCGAGTGTTGGAAGCAGAGGGGCGCGGTTCGGCTGTGCCCGCTGTGCCATAGGTTGCGAACTGCCCCTTTCCCCCACCGCCCGCTTGCGGTATCAGCGCAGCGTTACAAAGAGATTCCCATTTAGGAGACCCGTCATGGGCTATAAAATCGCCGTCGTTGGGGCCACCGGTAACGTGGGCCGCGAAATGCTGAACATTCTGGATGAACGCCAGTTCCCCGTGGATACGCTTGCCGTGCTTGCCTCGCGCCGCTCTCTGGGAACCGAAGTCAGCTTTGGTGATAAAACACTCAAGACGCAGGATCTGGATACGTTCGATTTTTCCGGCTGGGATATTGCGCTGTTTGCTGTTGGCTCGGTCGCCACCAAAAAATATGCCCCCATAGCCGCCAAGGCCGGTTGTCTGGTGATCGACAATTCGTCGCTGTATCGCTACGACCCCGAAATCCCGCTGATCGTGCCCGAGGTGAACGCCGATGCGATCGAGGGTTACAAAAACAAGATGATCATCGCCAACCCCAACTGTTCGACCGCGCAGATGGTTGTAGCGCTGAAACCGCTGCACGACCGCGCCACGATCAAACGGGTGGTGGTTTCGACCTATCAGTCTGTATCAGGCGCCGGCAAAGAAGGCATTGACGAGTTGTGGGATCAGACCAAGTCGATCTACAACCCGGTCGACAACAAGCCGCCCAAGAAATTCACCAAACAGATCGCGTTCAATGTAATTCCGCATATTGATGTGTTCATGGACGATGGCTCGACCAAGGAAGAATGGAAGATGGTCGCCGAGACCAAAAAGATCATCGACAAGAACATCAAGGTCACCGCGACCTGCGTTCGTGTGCCGGTTTTCGTTGGCCACGCCGAATCCGTAAACATCGAGTTCGAAGACCATCTGGACGAGGACGAAGCCCGCGACATCCTGCGCGAATCCCCCGGTATCATGGTGATCGACAAACGCGAGGACGGCGGTTACGTCACACCGGTTGAATGTGTGGGTGATTACGCCACCTTCATTTCGCGTATCCGTCAGGACAGCACGATTGATAACGGGATTAACCTGTGGTGCGTGTCGGACAACCTGCGCAAGGGGGCTGCACTGAACGCGGTGCAGATTGCCGAGGTTTATGTGAACCGGATTCTAAGCAAGCGCTGATTTTTCGGGTATTGCGAAGTTAATTTCAGGGCTTGGCGGATGATTTCTGCCAAGCCCTTTTTGATGATCAACCCGCTTGGATATTTTTCCAAGGATACTAAGGTAGGATACGTCAAAGAATTAGAGCCAACTTTTTAAACCTAACAAACAGGTGCTTTCATGCGTAACCTTCTTCTGGGTCTTTCTGCCTCGTTCATCGCGCTGCCCGCGTGGGCTGATGATATTACCACGCCGCTAAATGTTACGGCCGCCACCATCTATTCCGAAGGGGCCAGCGTGACCTATCGTGCTACTGTGGACCTGCCCGCCGGCAGTCACCGTGTGTTGCTGCCCTATGATCTGTCCGGCTATAATTTCACCCCACCGCAGCTAAAGGTCAGTGAAGGTGTGACCATCGGGGCGATCAATTATCTGGACGATGTGACCTATGATCAGGACGCGTTGCTGTCGCCCGCCCAGGCCAGAGCCAAGGTGGCGGTCGAGGCTGCAAAGGATGCGATCACCGCCAAGCAGACCCAAACCCGCACTGTGAACCTGCAACTGGTAGCGCTGGATACGCAGGCAGGGTTCTTGAAATCCATTAACGGCAGTGAACTGGGTAATGCCGATCCGGCACAGGTGCGCGCATTGGCGCAATTGGTTCGGGAAGAGGCCGAAGCGTCGATTGCGCGGCGGCTGGAACTGGAACAGCAATCACGCGACCTGAACAAGGAATTGCGCGATCTGAACGATGATCTGGCCGAGGCCGAACGCCTGTTCGCCCGCCTGTCCCCGCCCGCCGGTCAGGGTGGTTTGATGGCCATTTCGGTCGAGGTGACCACACCGGTCAGTGCCAGTTTTGAAGTGGCGCGGATCGTTGATAACGCGCGGTGGAGCGTCGATTACGATTTTCGCCTGAGTTATGGCGATGACCCCGGTCTGACGGTGGAACGCAAGGTGGTGGTCCAGCAAGGCACGGGGCAGGCGTAGGCGGATATTGATCTGGTTCTGTCCACGGCCAACCCGTTTTCGCAATCCGCGCCCAGCGATGCGGGGCGTAATCTGGCCACGATCTATGAGGATGCACCGGTGGCCAAGCTAACCTCAACGGCACGCATGTCGGCAGGTGCGGATATGGCTTTGGCCGAACCGGTTATGGTCGAAGAAGCGGTCATCATGGCCTCGGCCCAATTCGACGGGCTAAGCCTGCGCTATGTCTATCCGCGCAAGGTGACGCTGGAGAATAACGAAACGGTGCAACTGGTGCTGGACAGTTTCGATCTGCCGGTCGAGACCAGCCTGCTGGCGATCCCGCGCAGGGATGAAACCGCATTCGTTATGGCCGCGATCACCAACGATACGGGCGAACCCTTGTTGCCCGGCATGGCGTCCTATTACCGCGACGGGGCGTTTATCGGGCGTAACAGTTTTGATCTGATCCCCTCGGGGGCCGAAACCGACCTGCCCTTTGGCGCGATGGAAGGGGTGCGTCTGACCTATACTTCCCTGCGTCAGGAAACCGGCGACAGCGGCATCATCACCACCAGCAACACCCGCGAGGATGTGGTGGAGTTCTCGATCGAGAACCTGACCGACAGGCCGCAAGAGGTGCGCGCGCTATATGCATTGCCCTATTCCCAGCAAGTGGATTTGGTAGTCAGCACCCGTATCCGCCCGAACCCCTCGGAAACAGATGTGGACGATGTGCGCGGCGTGGCGGCGTGGGATATGACGATCGCGCCGGGCGAAACCCAAAAGGTGCATCTGGCAACCTCGTTAAGCTGGCCAAAAGACTTCAGGGAACCTCTAAAAATCCCCCAAAATCCGGCCTGACGGGGTAGAATCGTCATCAGGATGAAAATGATTCGACCGACGGGGTTTTGTCATGGGTCAGATGGGATTTTTTGATCTTTCCAGCCGATACGCGGGACTGGACAAATCTGGTGATCCGCTGGTGTTGCTCAACGACATGGTGCCGTTCGAGGATTACCGGGACGAGCTGAAGGCCATATGGCGCACGCCGCCCGAACAGCGCAAATCCAACGCTGGCCGCCCGCCTTGGGATGAGGTGCTGATATTCAAGACGATGGTTTTGCAGCAGCTCTACAACCTCTCTGACGATCAGATCGAGTATCAGATCCGCGACCGCCTGTCGTTCATGCGGTTTCTCGGCCTTGGCATTGAAGACAGCGTACCTGACGCCAAGACCATCTGGGCCTACCGTGAAAGGCTGGCCGGGGCCGGGAAGATGAAGGAGCTGTTTGACAAGTTCGATGCCTTTCTGCGCGAAAAGGGCTATCTGGCGATGGGCGGGCAGATTGTTGATGCGAGCATCGTTCCGGCGCCGCGCCAGCACAACAAAAGGGACGAGAACGAGAAAATCAAGGCGGGCGAAACGCCTGAAGAGTGGGAGGAAAAACCCCACAAGAAGCGCCAGAAGGACGTGGATGCGCGCTGGACGAAGAAGCACGGCAAGAGCTATTACGGCTACAAGAACCACATCAATGTCGACCGGCGGCACAAATTCATCCGCGCTTATGATGTCACCGATGCCGCCGTGCATGACAGCCAGGCGCTTGCCGGTCTGATTGATGCGAGCAACACCTCATCGGACCTGTGGGCCGACAGCGCCTATCGCTCGCAAAAGATCGAAAGCGAGCTGGAAGAGCGGGGGCTTCACAGCCATATCCATCACAAGGGCAGGCGCGGCAAGCCGCTTGGCGAGCGCCAGCAAAAGGCCAACCGGAGGCGCTCGAAAGTGCGGGTCCGGGTCGAGCATGTATTCGCTTTTCAGGAGCGCTCCATGGGCGGCAAGCTGATCCGCTCCATCGGCCTGAAGCGGGCGCGATTTCGCATCGGGATGATGAACCTGGTCTACAACATGAAGCGCTTCGTCCAGTTCGAATGCGGCCTGGCGGCGCCGGGATAAGGGTTCATGGGGTGAGGTGTGCCTGAAATACCCAAAACCGGCTTGAAACCGGTGAAAATGGGTTTATGATCCGAAGCAATCAGGCGGGACAGGCGAAAAACCGTCCACCCCGCCGCGAAGAAGGCGAAAACGGGAATTTACAGAGGTTCCCTTGCGTCAATGACCTGTCACCGTTCCTATGGTCGTAGATGGATCATTCGGCCAAAAGGAACGCCCCAAAGGCCCGCGGGCCATCGCCGGTTTCATATTCCGCTGTTACCCGCAGCGTTTGCACATCAATTACTGACAGGGTGTTGGAAAACCAGTTGGCAACATAAACCCTGCGCCCGTCGGTCGAATTGATGATCCCCTCGGGGTATTCGCCGACATCGATCGTGCCAACGGGTTGCAGCGTTTCCAGATCAAACACGCTGACCGTATCGGCATACTGGTTGGTGACAAAGCCGCGCCCGCCGGTCAGCGCCACCACATAGGGCCGTTCTTGCACCTTGACCTGTCCGATTGCACGGGCGTTTGCGATGTCGATCACCGTCACCGTATTTGTCCCCACATCCGCCGTATAGGCGCGGGTTCCGGTGCTGTCGATTGTCACGCCAAATGGGCGTTCGCCGACGGGGACAATGGCAATGCGTTCGCCGCTATCTGTGTCAATGATCGAAACCTGGTCTGAATCACGATCCGCAGACAACACCCTGCTTCCGTCTGGTGTAACGGCAACACCTGCGGGGGACTCTCCGACCTTGATAATGCGTAAAACCTGACCCGTGTCCGGTGCCACTTCGAACACCCGCGCGTTATACCAGTCGGTGATGTAAACCCGCTGCCCGTCAGGATGAACCGCCACCCCGAACGGGCCACCGTCAAGTTTTATCCTTTTGGTCACACTCAGGGTGTCATGCGCGATCACGCTCAGGGTTTTGCTGTCGGGGCTGACCACATAGATGCGCGCGCCGTATGGACCCACTGCAACCGCCGCTGGTTTGCCACCTACGGGGATGGTTTTCAGCGTCTTGCCGTTGTCCAGATCGATCACGCTGATATCATTGCTGGACTGGTTGGTGACAAAAGCAATATCCCCCGCCAAAGCAGAGGATATGCCCAGCCAACCGACCAGAAGGACCGGGAGAAGGTGGATCAATTGGCTGCGCCGAACCGCTCGACAAGGGCGTCCAGTCCGGCCTTGTATACGCCTGTTACGGCAGCGATTGCGGCTTCGTCGTTCAGTTCCTCGGGCGGATCATTGTTCGGATACCCCCGATAAAACGCCCCTCGCCACTCAACGATCGAGCCACCGCCTTCGCGTGGTTTGACTGTCAGATGCGAGGAATAGTTGGTGACGGGCAGAACCTTCACGTCGACTTTTTCGATCCGGTAGGAATAGCTCATCTTCTCGTCGCTGTATTTGTATAGCAACTCGTTGATGGTCGGGCCGCCTTCTTTGCCCAGTGTCAAAACTCGGGTGGCGTTGATCTCGTTTCCGCCCTCACCTTCGGTGCTGAACACCACCGGATGCCAGCTCATATCCTGAAAGTTGCCAATCGCGGCCCAGACTTCTTCTGGCGGGGCGGCAACTTCGGCGGTCAGGGTGATCTTCTGGCGTGACGGGCCGTGGGCGTATGCGGTCAGGGCTGACAACAGCAGCACCATGAATGCGGTCATAATTGTGTAAATTCTCATCTTTTCCTCCCTGAAGCGCCCGAATTGTTATTCGATGGTCCCCGCTGGCTTTGATCGGGTCAATATCGACCATAGTCCAAGGGCAGGGGCGGTCATTGGGTCGTAGTCTGGCAGGGATATGGATATTCAGATAACAATCAGTGGCATGGCGAAAACGGTTTGGCAGGTGCGGTGGGTCCTTGTGATCTGTGTGATC
Source organism: Profundibacter sp. (assembly GCF_965277155.1). GTDB lineage: Bacteria > Pseudomonadota > Alphaproteobacteria > Rhodobacterales > Rhodobacteraceae > Profundibacter. The sequence continues at coordinate 649,900 of NZ_CBDIBV010000013.1, read as the reverse complement.
ATATCGGATCTGTCCGGTGCGGCATTCGCTGCGGAAAAGCAGGTAATCTCAGCGCTGGTTTTGCGGGTGGACACGCCGAAGACCAAGCCGATCTCGCGGCTTGATCTGCCGCCCGATGATCTGGGCTTTGCCGGGGGTGCACTGGCGACCGAGGATAACCAGACCACAGGGCGTTTCATGGGGCAGGAGTTTGTTACCGCAAATGTAGCTGTGCCGCCCGACGGGGCCATTGCGGCAATGGAAAAGGCGATTGCCGACGGTGCGCAGTATATCGTGGTATTGGCAGATGCTCCGATGGTCTTAAAACTGGCGGATGCAGCGGGTGACAGGGCGCTGGTGCTGAATGCTTTGGCGCCGGATGATGCGCTTCGCAATGATAATTGCCGCGCCAATCTGCTGCATATCGCCCCCAGCCGCGCGATGCTGACAGATGCCTTGGCACAATTCCTGATCTGGAAGAAATGGAACCGCTGGTTTCTGGTTGAGGGATCGCACCCCGAAGACAAGGCGCTGGCCGACGCCTATCGCCGCGCTGCCCGCAAATTCGGGGCCAAGATCGTCGAACAGCGCGTGTTCGAGGATACCGGCGGCGCGCGACGAACGGATTCAGGGCATGTTCAAGTGCAAAAACAGATCCCCGTTTTCACCCAGCGCGCACCGGATTATGACGTGATGATTGCTGCTGACGAAGCCGATATATTCGCCGTCTATCTGCCCTTTCACACATGGGAGGCCCGCCCCGTCGCCGGATCGACAGGTCTGCGTCCCGCCACATGGCACCCCGCGCAAGAGGCCTGGGGGGCAACCCAGTTCCAGCGCCGGTTTGAGAAACTGAACGGGCGCTATATGCGACCCGAGGATTATCAGGTCTGGTTGGCCTTACGGGTCTTAAGCGAAGCCGCAACGCGCACCAGATCTGATCGGCATGACGTGCTGGAAAAATACCTGCTGGGGGATGATTTCGAAATTGCGGCCTTCAAGGGTGAAAAGCTGACATTCCGGCCTTGGAACGGACAGTTGCGCCAACCGATCCTGCTGGTGGGGGCAAGGGTTCTGGTCTCGGTTTCGCCGCAAGAGGGGTTTTTGCATCAGGTCTCGCAACTGGACACATTAGGAATTGATCAGCCCGAAAGCGGCTGCCATCTGGAAGGCCGCTGATTGAAAAAAGGAAACGCGATGAAACTGATTATTGCCTGCCTTGCCGCGCTATTGGGGGTGATTTTGCCCTCGATGTCAGCGGCGTATACGGTCTATGTCACAAATGAAAAAGACAACACCGTCAGCGTGCTCGACAGTGAAACGCTTGAAGTGACAGACACCATAAATGTCGGTCAGCGCCCGCGTGGCATTCTGGTCAGCAAGGATGGTGCGCAGCTGTATATCTGCGTTTCCGACGAGGACACGGTTAAGGTATTCGATACCGCCACGCTGAAACTGCTGCACACCCTTCCCAGCGGGCCGGACCCCGAACAATTTGCCCTGCACCCGTCCGGCAACCCGCTGTATATCGCCAACGAGGATGACAATCTGGTCACCGTTGTAGATGTAGAAACCCAACTGGTTCTGGCGGAGATACCGGTCGGGGTGGAACCCGAAGGTGTGGCGATCAGCCCGGATGGCAAGGTGGTGATCAACACTTCGGAAACCACAAATATGGCGCATTTTATCGACACGGACAGCTACGAGATTGTCGAGAATGTGCTGGTAGACCAGCGCCCACGCTATGCGCAGTTCACCGATGACGGCAGCTTGCTGTTTGTCAGCGCCGAAATCGGCGGCACTGTGACGGTGATTGATGTTGCTAAACATGAAGCCATTCACAAGATCACCTTTGAAATTCCCGGCCTGCCCGATGAAACCATTCAGCCGGTCGGGGTCAAGGTGACGGCGGACGGCAGCATCATCTATGTTGCACTTGGACCGGCCAACCGTGTTGCTGTGGTGGATGGAAAGACCTTCGAGGTGCTGGATTATCTGCTGGTCGGTCAACGCGTCTGGCAGATGGCGTTCACGCCTGATCAGAAATTTCTGTTTACCACCAACGGCAATTCAAACGACATTTCAGTGATCGATGTAGCGCGGCAAAAGGTGACCAAATCCATTCAGGTCGGGCAACAGCCGTGGGGTGTGGCGGTGTCGCCAAACTAGGAGATTCTTATGAAACGAATTATCATTGCTGCAAGTATCATTTTGGCGTTGCCAGCAGGGGCGCGTGATCTGGGTCTTGGGCCTGCCGGTGTGCTGGCGGGCAGTAACAAGGAAGAGCTGGAACCAATCACCCTGAGTGCCGGCAAGCCACTGACCGACGCGCCTTATATGCTGACATCCGGCACCTATTATGAATTGACGATCATGGCGGACGGCACCACCGCGCAAAAACTGACGGGCGGGGATTTCTTTCGGGCCGTTTGGGTCGATAGCATCGAAACCGAAAGTGGCACTATCATGCCCACGGGGCTGAACGGTATCGCGATGGAGGATGAAGGCGAAATGACCATCGGTTTCATTGCCATCATTCCCGGCCGGTATGTTTTGTCTATTCCGGGCGCGCGTGGTGATACACAGAAAGCCGTCTTTAACATTATGGGGCAATGATGGGCATTTTATATGACAGCGCTTGAAGTTTCCGATGTTAGTCACGCCTTTGGCAAGCTAAAAGCACTGGATCATGTATCTTTGGCGGTAGGCGAAGGGCAGTTCATGGCCCTTCTGGGGGTCAACGGCGCGGGCAAAACCACGCTGTTTTCCCTGATCACGCGGCTATATGACAATATCACAGGCACGATAAAGGTGGCCGGATATGACGTGCGACGCCAGCCGGGGCCAGCGCTGGCGCGGTTGGGGATCGTGTTTCAAACCCGCTCGCTGGATCTCGATCTGACCGTGCGCCAGAACCTGTTTTACCACGCCGCCCTGCACGGTATGTCACGGCGCGATACACGCGCCCGCACTGCCGAAATGATCGAACGTGTCGGTCTGTCGGACAAGCTGGATGCGCGGGTGTCCACGCTGTCGGGCGGCCAGTCACGGCGCGCAGAAATCGCCCGCAGCCTGATGCACAAACCGCGCCTGCTGCTGCTGGACGAGGCAACGGTGGGGCTGGATGTGAAATCGCGTCTGGATGTGGCCGAACTGGTGCGCGGGCTGATCCGCGACGAAGGCGTAGCGGTGCTGTGGGCCACGCATTTGCTGGACGAAGTGCAGCCACAAGACAACGTCGCTATCCTGCATCAGGGTAAAATCCTGACCACCGCATCAGCGCGCGACATTGCTGGGAAAACCACGTTGGAGCAAGCCTTCCTGTCACTGACCGGCGTAGAGGAGGGAGCCTTATGAGCGACACTCCCCTTGGCTGGAGCGGTCGGATGCGCGCCCTATACGGCATCATCTGGCGCGAGGCCCTGCGCTTTGCCAAACAGCGCGAACGCTTCCTGTCGGCACTGGTGCGCCCGCTGGTCTGGCTGTTCATTTTTGCCGCCGGTTTTCGCTCGGTTCTGGGGCTGTCGATCACGCCGCCCTATGAAACCTATGTGCTGTACGAGGTTTACGTCGCCCCGGGCCTGTGCGCAATGATCCAGCTTTTCAACGGTATGCAATCTTCGCTTTCAATGGTCTATGACCGTGAAACCGGTGCGATGCGTATCTTTCTGGTTAGCCCCTATCCGCGTTGGTTTCTGCTATCATCAAAACTGTTTGCAGGGGTCGTGGTGTCAATCTTGCAGGTCTACGCATTCCTGTTGATCGCGTGGTTCTGGGGGGTGGATCCGCCGCCGCTGGGCTATCTGACAGTGCTGCCCGCGCTGGTGCTGTCGGGGCTGATGCTGGGGGCGATGGGGTTGTTCTTATCGTCAACCATCCGGCAGTTGGAAAATTTCGCGGGCGTGATGAATTTCGTGATCTTCCCGATGTTTTTTGCATCATCCGCGTTATATCCGCTGTGGCGCATGAAAGAATCCAGCATCCTGCTCTATGATATCTGTCGCTACAACCCCTTCACATATGCCGTCGAATTGATACGTTTTGGGCTGTATGGCCAGATAAATTGGCTGGCTTTGGCTGTGGTGTCAGGGGCGACGCTGCTGTTTATGGGTGCTGCAATCTATGCTTATGACCCATCAAAAGGGATGCTGAGCCGTAAGCGCAGTTAGATCTTTCTCCCGTAGGGAAATAGAGGTGTTTGGGATGGCTATATCGCACCGAATACATAAATTTACCTCTTGTCGGGGCAGACCCAGCATATTTGCGAGCAAATATCAGGCATTACCACCACTACGGGATTGGTGAGGGCTGTATCCATAATATGGCGTGCAGATTGGTGTTAAAAGGTGGTAATAATTAAGAAAATGATTGTTTTTTATAGATTTACGTTTCAGAAAAGTAAAAGAGAACTCGGTTGTGTCTCGAAAGTGGTGGAAATTGATTTCAGGCACCTCCGAGCGGGTTGAGTTATGCGCCGGTCAGGCGGCTTGGTCAAGGGTTGCGTCGGCGACGGGCTGAGCGAGCGTTTCCCAGCCATCGACCTTTCGCATGACGATCTGCCCCGAGGCCATCAGAGCCCAAAGCAGCATCGGCACGGTCTCGGCGCATGGCAGCACGGTCTGGGTCTTGATGCGGCGGCGGAATTCCTCGTTCAGGCGTTCGATCGCATTTGTCGTTCTGGCCGATTTCCACTGGCCTTGTGGCAGACGCGTGAAGGTGAAAAGCTTATCTCCTGCTTCTTCCAAGCTGTCAGCGACGGCCTTGCATTTCAGCCGCCATTTTCGCAGAAATGCCTTGCGGCGGGTGGCGATTTCCTCGGGTGTTTTGGCGTAGATCATGTCGCGGTAATCTTCTGTCAACTCATCATGCATACGCTTGGGTGCCTTGGCCAGAAGGTTGCGGTGCTTGTGCACCGAGAGGTGGTCCCACTTTTTTGACCAGTCAGCAGCCAGTTTAAGATGGATCAGGGTTTCATTTAGGCTGCCAAACTCATTGGTTTTGTTTTTCTGTCATAGGCTTCATCCGGGGTCAATATTCCGTGGGTGGAATGCGGGCGCTCGGTGTTGTAGTAAGCCAACCATTTCCCGATCCCGGCGCGGGTCTGCGAACCCGTTTCAAATGCGTTGAGGTAAATGCATTCGTATTTCAAGGATCGCCAAAGCCGCTCGATCATCCGGTTATCGACCCAGCGACCTTTGCCATCCATCGAGATTTTCACGTCGGCTTCTTTCAGCGCCTGCGTCCATTCAAACCCGGTGAACTGGCTGCCCTGGTCGCTGTTCATGATATCGGGCTTGCCGTATTTGGCCATAGCCTCTTTCAGGGCTTCAACGCAAAAATCTGCCTCCATGCTGTTTGACAATCTCCAGCTCAAAACCTTGCGGCTGTGCCAGTCCATGATCGCGACCAAATAGAGGAACCCGCGCTGCATCGGAATGTAGGTGATATCTACGCACCACACATGGTTTGGACGATCAATCGTCAGGTCTCGCAGCAGATACGGGTAGATCTTATGCTGCGGATGTTTCTTGCTCGTGTTGGGCGTCTGGTAGATCGGAACCAACCGCATCAGCCGCATCAAACGGCGGACCCTGTGGCGACCACACTTGTAACCTTGGCGCTGCATGTGCCGGGCCATTTGCCGTGATCCATACCACGGCGTCTGCAAGAATTGCTTGTCGATTATTGTCATGAACCGCAAATTTTCAGCACTTTCGCCTTTTGGCTGGTAATACAGGTTCGAGCGCGCCAGAGAAAGTAGCCCGCATTGTCGTCGCACACTCAGATCATGCTCACGGCTCACCATTTTTTGCCTCGCTTCCCGAGCAACTGTTGCGAGGCGTTGGCTAAAAAATCCCGTTCCACGACCAGCTGACCAATCTTGGAGTGCAGCTTCTCAATCTGGGCTTCATCAACCCGATCAGGATCACGGCCCCGTCTGGAAAATGCCGTGGCCATGTTTTCAATCGCTGCTCGTTTCCATGTGCCAATCTGGGTTGGATGCACACCATACTTCTTCGACAGCTCCGCCATCGTCATTTCCTCGCGGATTGCTTCAAGCGCAACGCGGGCTTTGAATTCGGGAGAATGGTTCTTTCGTTTCGTCATTTTGAATCGTCTTTCTCATAAGTCGATCCACCTTAACAACTGGTCCGAATTTCCGCGACCACCTCTCCGTGCACCTCTGGATCGGCAGATCTTCACCCCAGAGGGCAATGAGAGCGACCTCAAGTCCCGGTGCCCCGTCCACGATGACAAATTCGGGCCGTTTCAACCCGCGCGCATCCAGATCGTTGATGAACTGACGCCAGGCGGAGGTGCTTTCGCCGCCCATGTTCATCAGTGATAACAAGACCTTCTGCCCATCCCGGCGCACGCCAATCGCGGCCAGAACCGAGATATTGGTGGCCTTCCTGTCAATCCGCGTTTTGATCACGGTGCCGTCCAGGATCAGCCGCACGATGTCTTCATCCGCAAGGCTGCGGGCGCACCACGCCTGCCAGTCCACCTTCACCTTGCGCCAGGCGCGGCTCACCACATCCTTGCTGACCGCCCCCTGAAACAGGCCGAACAGGGCGCGTTTTACCCGCCGTGTGTTGGTGCCCGAAAGGTAGACAGCAGCGATCAGCGCCTCGGCCTTCTTCGTCAGCCGCTGGTAGCGGGGCAATGCCTTCGAGCGCCATTCTCTGGCCTTGCCGGCCTCGCCTGTGATCCGCGCACGCGGCACGCGCACCGTTTCGGTTCCAAATGTTCCGACCAGTTGCCGCTCGCGATGCCCGTGGCGGTATCCGGCCTTTGCCCCGCCGCTGCGGCCATACCGGCAACGGCCCAGAAACTGCTCCAGCTCCTCTTCGAAAACCGCCTCGATCGTCGCGCGGATGTTCTGGCGCAGCCGGTCTTCAATCGGGTCATAGCCTGCTTCATTGGCCAGTAGCGCGGATGTCGATGTTGCTGTATTCTTTGTCATGGCGTGATCTCCTTGGCGGTTCCAGCCGCCGGTTGGGTGGCTTCGATGCACCCGGAGATTACGCCGTCCTCGAATTTCCACCAAACTCGCGACACTACCTTTGCGGGCAAGGCGCAGATGTCCCAGGTCTATTCCGAGCTGTGGGATTTCATCGGGGATGATACGATTCTGGGGGCGTCTGTGCCCGTCTGGACGGCGTTGATCATTGCGGTGATTGCCCACATAGCCCTAACCCGTTCGCGCATCGGCTGGCATATCCTAGCTGTGGGCGGGTCGCGCCGGTCGGCCCACAACGCGGGGATCAGGGTGCGCCGGATGGTGTTTCTGACCTATGTGTTTTCCGGCTTTACCGCGGGATTGGCCGGGTTCCTGTTTGCCACGCGCCTTAGGGTTAAAACCCAATCAACCTGTTGATTTTGCGATATGTGTCTGATTCACTGCGGGAAAACGAGCCGGAGGTGGATGATGACGGAAGGGTTTTGGCTCTCGGATCAAGCGTGGGCGGCGATCAAACCGCTGTTGCCGCACAATCAACCGGGCGCGCGCAGGAAAGATGACCGACGGGTGATCAGCGGGATCATCCATGTTCTGAAGTCGGGCTGTCGCTGGAAGGACTGCCCGCGCGAATACGGCCCGCCGACGACCATCTACAACCGGTTCAACCGCTGGAGCCGGCGTGGACTGTGGCAGAAGATTTTCGCGGAGTTGGTCGGACAGGCGGAAATCCCACACGAACTGAGTATCGATTCCACTGCCGTTCGGGCGCATCGCTCGGCGCATGGCGGAAAAGGGGGGCGAAGATTCACTGCATCGGGCGCTCGCGTGGCGGGCCCACGACGAAAATACACGCGTTGACAGATGGTTACGGGCGCATTGCCGCGTTCAGTCTGACCCCCAGAAACATTGCCGACATCTCGGCTGCCCCTGCTCTGCTGGCAACCATGCCCGCACCACGCCGCCTGCTCGGCGACCGAGGCTATGATGCAAACAGCCTGCGCGCAACTCTTGCGCGGGCCGGAACAGAGGCCGTCATCCCCTCCACCCGATCCCGAAAACGCCCCATCCCCCATGATGTGCAGGCTTATCGCGCTCGCAACCTGATCGAACGCGCCTTCTGCCGCCTCAAGGATTTCCGCCGCATTGCCACCCGCTATGACAAACTGGCTCAAAACTTCCTGTCAGCCGTCGCTATCGCTGCCTTTATCCTGTGGTGGACTTGATTGAGTCTCGACCCTAGTATTGCTCCGCCGTTTACAGACCTCGATTTCTGAAATGCTACAATTTCAATATTAATACTGTCACCAGCAATAACGTTGCGGCTGGACCTCGATTTCTGAAATGCTACAATTCAGAAAAACCGGCAAACTGTCTACGGTCAGTTGCGGCTGGACCTCGATTTCTGAAATGCTACAATACTTCATCGCGTAAACCTTCTGTTGACTAGTTGCGGCTGGACCTCGATTTCTGAAATGCTACAATTCACAAAAGAGAGGTGGTCGCGGAAATTCGGACCAGTTGTTAAGGTGGATCGACTTATGAGAAAGACGATTCAAAATGACGAAACGAAAGAACCATTCTCCCGAATTCAAAGCCCGCGTTGCGCTTGAAGCAATCCGCGAGGAAATGACGATGGCGGAGCTGTCGAAGAAGTATGGTGTGCATCCAACCCAGATTGGCACATGGAAACGAGCAGCGATTGAAAACATGGCCACGGCATTTTCCAGACGGGGCCGTGATCCTGATCGGGTTGATGAAGCCCAGATTGAGAAGCTGCACTCCAAGATTGGTCAGCTGGTCGTGGAACGGGATTTTTTAGCCAACGCCTCGCAACAGTTGCTCGGGAAGCGAGGCAAAAAATGGTGAGCCGTGAGCATGATCTGAGTGTGCGACGACAATGCGGGCTACTTTCTCTGGCGCGCTCGAACCTGTATTACCAGCCAAAAGGCGAAAGTGCTGAAAATTTGCGGTTCATGACAATAATCGACAAGCAATTCTTGCAGACGCCGTGGTATGGATCACGGCAAATGGCCCGGCACATGCAGCGCCAAGGTTACAAGTGTGGTCGCCACAGGGTCCGCCGTTTGATGCGGCTGATGCGGTTGGTTCCGATCTACCAGACGCCCAACACGAGCAAGAAACATCCGCAGCATAAGATCTACCCGTATCTGCTGCGAGACCTGACGATTGATCGTCCAAACCATGTGTGGTGCGTAGATATCACCTACATTCCGATGCAGCGCGGGTTCCTCTATTTGGTCGCGATCATGGACTGGCACAGCCGCAAGGTTTTGAGCTGGAGATTGTCAAACAGCATGGAGGCAGATTTTTGCGTTGAAGCCCTGAAAGAGGCTATGGCCAAATACGGCAAGCCCGATATCATGAACAGCGACCAGGGCAGCCAGTTCACCGGGTTTGAATGGACGCAGGCGCTGAAAGAAGCCGACGTGAAAATCTCGATGGATGGCAAAGGTCGCTGGGTCGATAACCGGATGATCGAGCGGCTTTGGCGATCCTTGAAATACGAATGCATTTACCTCAACGCATTTGAAACGGGTTCGCAGACCCGCGCCGGGATCGGGAAATGGTTGGCTTACTACAACACCGAGCGCCCGCATTCCACCCACGGAATATTGACCCCGGATGAAGCCTATGACAGAAAAACAAAACCAATGAGTTTGGCAGCCTAAATGAAACCCTGATCCATCTTAAACTGGCTGCTGACTGGTCAAAAAAGTGGGACCACCTCTAAGATCTCATTAACAGCTAACTCTGTTGCGGCTGGACCTCGATTTCTGAAATGCTACAATATGTCGCAGAATTCGAACAAGTCCCAGATTGTTGCGGCTGGACCTCGATTTCTGAAATGCTACAATCGTAAAAACTGTGTTGACGGGTTTATTCAAGTTGCGGCTGGACCTCGATTTCTGAAATGCTACAATGAACAGCACTGTCGACGAACCGAATATATTGTTGCGGCTGGACCTCGATTTCTGAAATGCTACAATTTTGGTAAATATTGGGTTAAGTATAAAAAGTTGCGGCTGGACCTCGATTTCTGAAATGCTACAATTTCATCTTCTCATAAACCGTCAATGGACTAGTTGCGGCTGGACCTCGATTTCTGAAATGCTACAATATGTCGCAGAATTCGAACAAGTCCCAAATTGTTGCGGCTGGACCTCGATTTCTGAAATGCTACAATGAAAGTATATGCATGGCGGGGGACAAATAAGTTGCGGCTGGACCTCGATTTCTGAAATGCTACAATAACACCTTCCGTGATTACAATTTGATCAGAGTTGCGGCTGGACCTCGATTTCTGAAATGCTACAATCTGATGTTTATCGTGTGTATCCTGATGCAAGTTGCGGCTGGACCTCGATTTCTGAAATGCTACAATTGGCCCGTTCATGGCCCGATGTGCGCGCCGTTGCGGCTGGACCTCGATTTCTGAAATGCTACAATCTCTTTGAGCCTGCCTGTCCTGATCGCTGTGTTGCGGCTGGACCTCGATTTCTGAAATGCTACAATCGTAAAAACTGTGTTGACGGGTCTTTTCAGTTGCGGCTGGACCTCGATTTCTGAAATGCTACAATCATATCTGCAATTTGTAATTGTGTTTGGTTGTTGCGGCTGGACCTCGATTTCTGAAATGCTACAATAAAAATGCGTTGATCTGCGTTGTCGCCGTGTTGCGGCTGGACCTCGATTTCTGAAATGCTACAATATGTCGCAGAATTCGAACAAGCCCGAAGTTGTTGCGGCTGGACCTCGATTTCTGAAATGCTACAATCCAGTAAAATAAATACGACCATATCTATGGTTGCGGCTGGACCTCGATTTCTGAAATGCTACAATACTTTGCCGAATGAACGTCCGGCACCAAAGTTGCGGCTGGACCTCGATTTCTGAAATGCTACAATGCTTGCTGGTAGAGTATAAAACAATGAAAAGTTGCGGCTGGACCTCGATTTCTGAAATGCTACAATACGTTGAGCAAATAAATCAATATCAGCTGTGTTGCGGCTGGACCTCGATTTCTGAAATGCTACAATTACGATTACAGTCAACAAGGCGGGATATAAGTTGCGGCTGGACCTCGATTTCTGAAATGCTACAATCGTTCATTTGATCGAAACATTCCAGATTGAGTTGCGGCTGGACCTCGATTTCTGAAATGCTACAATTTTTACTACTACTTGGACAAACGGTCGTTAGTTGCGGCTGGACCTCGATTTCTGAAATGCTACAATGTCCTCCCCGGGAGAAAGTAGTGACAATGAGTTGCGGCTGGACCTCGATTTCTGAAATGCTACAATTCTTTTACTGAAGAGTCCTTGAATCAAGCTGTTGCGGCTGGACCTCGATTTCTGAAATGCTACAATTGAAGGTGGTGGACAATTTCGTGCTGGTAAGTTGCGGCTGGACCTCGATTTCTGAAATGCTACAATTTTACTCCCGAATGCGGATGGCCATTTCAAGTTGCGGCTGGACCTCGATTTCTGAAATGCTACAATAACGAATCATACATATTCTCGATAATATCAGTTGCGGCTGGACCTCGATTTCTGAAATGCTACAATTTGTAGAATCCGGTGTGCGTGGTGTTATCAGTTGCGGCTGGACCTCGATTTCTGAAATGCTACAATATAACCTTGCGCGGATGAATGCGGGTGAACGTTGCGGCTGGACCTCGATTTCTGAAATGCTACAATTGTCGAAGAATTCGAACAAGCCCGAGGTTGTTGCGGCTGGACCTCGATTTCTGAAATGCTACAATCTTGCATTTGAGCTCGATAAGATTCACCAAGTTGCGGCTGGACCTCGATTTCTGAAATGCTACAATTTATTAGGAAATAAAATATCATCATCCGTCGTTGCGGCTGGACCTCGATTTCTGAAATGCTACAATAAAATGAGAATATTGTTGACTGCCATTAAGGTTGCGGCTGGACCTCGATTTCTGAAATGCTACAATACAATTACGGTAAATAAAGCAGGTTACAAGTTGCGGCTGGACCTCGATTTCTGAAATGCTACAATTAATCGTTATTTTAAGCATCCGACTGATGAGTTGCGGCTGGACCTCGATTTCTGAAATGCTACAATTCGCGGATAACAGGGGCCAACTGGCTGGGAGTTGCGGCTGGACCTCGATTTCTGAAATGCTACAATACAATAACGGTAAACAAGGCTGGATACAAGTTGCGGCTGGACCTCGATTTCTGAAATGCTACAATACAACATTATCTTCTTAAGCCTTCATTTCGGTTGCGGCTGGACCTCGATTTCTGAAATGCTACAATCATATCAGCAATTTGTAATTGAGTATTGTTGTTGCGGCTGGACCTCGATTTCTGAAATGCTACAATCACCACGCCGTCTGTCGTTGCGTTCACAGGTTGCGGCTGGACCTCGATTTCTGAAATGCTACAATCGACGCAGCGAACCACCATAAGGGAGAGTGGTTGCGGCTGGACCTCGATTTCTGAAATGCTACAATATCATTCCAGGCGATTGAAACACTAAATCGGTTGCGGCTGGACCTCGATTTCTGAAATGCTACAATCAGGAGCGGGATCAGGAGCGGGATCGGAAAGTTGCGGCTGGACCTCGATTTCTGAAATGCTACAATATTGGCTGGACTTCGTCGTGCACTTATTCTGTTGCGGCTGGACCTCGATTTCTGAAATGCTACAATTCGCTTTAGCATTTCTTCCGTGCCAGTCCTGTTGCGGCTGGACCTCGATTTCTGAAATGCTACAATTAGTATTATCGACGATGTGCTGACCATCGGGTTGCGGCTGGACCTCGATTTCTGAAATGCTACAATAGATCGGTAGGTAATTCCTTGATAATACAGGGATTATCTGTTGATCTATTGTCAGTTTTCCAAACGAATCGCATCAGAACAATACCAGTTGATCAGGGTTTTTCCGCTTGGGCCTTCGCCCTTGGTCTGAGAAATGCACTATATCACGATATTGCCGGTCGGTAAAATTCAGAATCTGCACATCCCCCCAGCTAGGAAGATTTTGCTCGATTCGGCGCACTCGTGTAGCAAAGCCTTCTTTTCCATTTACAAAACGCGCATAAACCGAGAACTGGCTTCTTTCGAAACCTTCGTCCAACAGGTATTCACGAAATTTTGTCGCCGCTTTGCGTTGCAGCTTGGTGTCGGTGGGAAGATCGAACATTACAAGTATCCACATGATCCTGTATCCTGAAAGGTAGGTGTCGTGATGGCTCATTTTCCCAATCCTGCAAGGACAAGTGGATCAGGGGATGTCGGCAAGGCCAGCTCCAGACGGCCTTTTTCAAAGCTGAGGGCAAGCGATGTCGCCAGCCGGCCTAGGGCGGTTGACAATGGGCTGTTGACGCCACCAAGGGGCAGGTCAAGTGCAATCAGGCGAACAAGGGCCTGTTTGGCATCCGGGGTAACCTCGGGGCCGTCCTGACGGGCGATGTTGTAAGCTGTTGCGTCTACCAATGGCCGGAATGGTTCCATCAGGTCATCGGAAAGGGCAAATGAATTGCCACGGTTGGAGTGGTGCAACCCGATGGTCGGATGCAGGCCCGCGGCAACAATGGCCCGTGAAGCCGCGGCCCGCAGCACCGTATAACCATAATTAAGCAGGGAATTGATATCAGGCGTGTCAGGGTTTCGGCGGAAATCTGTGCCCATTAAAAGCGGCCAGTAATGACGAGCAGCCTGGGCCTCGATATTTGAACTGTCGCCAGATTTGATCTGCCGGGTCAATTGTTCCAAACGGGCCGGTGAATGGCCAAATGCGGCAAGGGCTGCAGCCTGCATTTTTACCTTCGACGTGACAACCTGCTTCCACGCCTGTTTCAACATAGGAGTTTTGGCAGTCCATTGGGCCCGCATCCTTGCCCCTTGGGCATGGTGCCCCTCAAGCGGCCAGAGCAGAGCGCGTGGCTGGTGATTGGCGGCGCACAGAACCAGCATTGCACCGCGATCAGCCAATTCCACTAGAAGCGAGTTCGTCCATGTTACCCCGTGGGCATGAACAATAACGGCAGTGATCTGATCCAGCGGAACACGACCAACTTCGGTGCCATTTTCCTCAACCTTCAGAAACCCGCGGTCGCGCGATAAGTGGCGCCCATCGGTCGCTATATCAATGATCTGATCCAAATAGATAACAAGAGTTATTTCAACCCTTGCAGGATAGCAAACTGTGCGATTCGCGCCAAATCAGATTTTCCCATGCGGTCCGGGATCACGGATGCGGCCAATTTCATCAACAAAAATACGGCGAAACCCTGCTTTCATTAACGGCCCAGCACTCATCTGTATGAATTTGAATTTATCATTTTTGTCCCGGTTTCGTGCATCGGCATTGCTCTCCACATTTCCGCAAAGATATAGCCCATGCGCTTCTGAAAACTTTTGGACATAACAATTAACGAAACCAAGCTCAGGATGATCGAGAGCAACCATATCCTTCTTAAAAATACGCTCAATTCTTTTTGCGGCGGGGTGTGGACGGCGGGGCGATATATTTTGATGTGCCTCGAACGTAGTTATAACCTGCGCTTTATATTTCTTATTGGGCAATTGCCAAATCTCGTAACAGTGGTTGCTATCAGGTTTATAACCTTTGTAGGTCCTTCCGGTTTGGTCTTTCATTTCCAGAACATCGATCGGCTCGATAATCCGCACCCGTCGTATACCCTGATAGGGACCATCCTTGGCAGCGAATTCCTGAACCGCCTTGTCGAAATCCTTGCCAGTTTTATCCTGCGTCGCAAACAGCAATGCATTCTGCAAATATGGATCGCGGATCTTGTCAATCATAGCCGACGTCAGACTGCCCAGCGGTTTGCGCGTCACAACAAGTGGCACGTTGCCCTTGTTTTTTCCGGTCAAGCCATATGCCGTATCATTGTGTAATTGTCCCGAGGTCTGCCCCGCCTTGCGCTGCGGTCCAAGTCCATGATCCGCGCGGTGGCTGACGGTGATGACATTGACCTTTGCAGCAATATCATTCCTGAAGCCGTCCCAAGGCGGATTGGTCCCGCGGGCTTTGTCATTTGCGCCTTCATTTTCTTTCTGCCTGGCAATGTCGGCCATCTGTTTTATCAACCCGCGGTCAGTGGCCGCAATCACAGCAGCGTCAATGGCATGGTGACGGTGGTCGTGACGGTTCTTGGCCTTAGTGGCACGGTTGTGATCGGGCAGCAGGCTGTTCAGATCCCAGACACGACGCAGCATTTCGGTCAGCCGCCCGGGCACCACCCAGACATGGCTTTTCCCGTCACCACCATCATAAAGGGCCTCTAGATAGGCTTTGGAAATACGTGAAAGATAGGCAGTATCATTTAGGGAGCGGTCGGTGAAATCTCTTTCACCCTCGAACCGTTCCATCGCATCGGGGGAAAAACGCCAGCGCTTGTTCTCGGGCTGATTTTTCAGATTGGCCTGAATAATGACCCAGCGATCCTCGTCATGTCCCCAGGTTTCAAACGGAGTCCGGTCTCTCTTTTCGCGGTTGGCCTCGCGCAGGCACAGGGTGCGGTTGGCGAAACTGTCGTCCATCGTGCGGGAGTAGGGCAGGATGTGATCCACCTCGCAAGACCCGTCAAACAGCATTTCAGCCGAGATGCGTTTGCCTGTATAGGGGCAAAGCCGCTTTAGGCAATCCTCGCCCAGATCTTCCCATAGACGCAGGATCATTCGGTTGGCGCCGGTATCGCGCTGGCCAAGCTCGACCAGCTTGTCGCTTCGTTTGATGGCGGCTTCGGTGTTCTTATTAATGGTTCGTTGAATTTCGGCTTTCTGCTTTTCGTTCTGTTTCAATTCTCGGGCCAGTTCCACCACGATCTGGTCCGGCTTGCCGTGCACTTCGATAATCCTGTTCACCAGCCTGCGCAGTTGGTTCAGACCTATATGCACCGTTGGGTTGGTAATACGGCCGAAACGGGTGATGTCGTCGTCCTCTTCCCGACCAGTGCCGGGGATCACATGTCGTTGTAACACTTCTCCGTAATATGGCAGGCTCTCAATTACCTCTCCTGTGCGTTCGTCGGAATGGTGGTAGCCACATCGCGAAACAGCTTCTGAATAGGGGATCACACCGGATTTCAAATGTTCCAGAATATTACGAGTGGCGCTTTCACCCAAGCGCGAATAGCCTTCAGGCAGCGGTGCACTGGCCGTGGCCGTGGCATGGGTATCATCCAGATCGTATTCTTTCTTTAGCCATGATATCATCTCATCCGGATCAGTTTCCTCGCGCAGCCGCTGGATAATCCGCCATTGTTCTTCTGTATCAAGGGTGCTCCATCGCGAACCCAAGCGGTCAGGATGTGACAGGCTTGCACGCACCGGATCGCAGGCGATAGAATTCCGTGCGGCGGTTTCGAGGCTAAAACGCTGGTTCGGTTGCAATCCTATGATCGTGGCCAATTTCTTCAACGACAATTTCATGCCGGACAGGTTTTTGGTATGTTTTTTACCATCCAGCGCAAGGATAATCTTGTCGCGTTCCTCGGTTGAAAGCGGCTGCTTTGCACGCCCGTCCGCAGTAATGCGTAAGGCATTCACTGTTTCATACAGCACGCGGCGCTGTGTTAGTGGGTGGGCCTTGGGCAATCGGCGTTCATCCGTCAGCAGACACAAACCTACTTCTGGTGCCCTCAATGGTCTTTGATAAAAGATTGTCTCGAACAGGATGCTACGCAGTTCATCCGTCAATTCCGGGTGATATCTGGCTTGCGCATACCACAGCCTGGTGAATTCCTCTTCCAGATGTTTGCGGTCCGGGTAGAAATCGTAACCCGCCTCTTCTTTCTCTGCATTATCCCGCTTGGCAATAGTCAAACGTGTTCGCACACTGGGAGTTTGGTGCGGCTTATCCGCATTCATGCGGCGTTTATACAGGAACTCACCATAGGTCCGGGCGCCAGCTGCCATCATTGCCTGCTCTAGACGCGCAGTGCCCATTTTGATTTTGCCGGCCTCGTTGTCTGCACCATCTGTTTTGCGGTTTGACTTGAAGCCCCGCCGCTGGTTCAAGTGAAACAGCGCACGACCAAGATGGGTAAGAGGCAGTTTTTCATCCAACCCCTGCGCGCGTATCGCATAGGGATCTAGCAATTCCAGTTTTTTTGCCTCGGTAGGATCAGCAGCCATAAGGCCTGCCGCAGCAAGCCGTTCCATCAGCACCACTCGTCTGCGCAGATAACGATCACGCCGGCGCCGCGCAGCACGGGCCTCGCGGCGGGCAACAGCCAGGGATTGCCCTGTTTTGGCGACACGTCCATCCGAAAAGATCCGCACACCACCGTCAATAACCGCAACAGGCCTATCGTTTTCAACTTGGTAGAGCCACCAACCGATTGAAGATGTTCCAATGTCGAGACCAAGGCGCATCATAATAATTCTCCGCAATTTTTCTCTGCAAGGTTGCGCTACTCTTTCTTGGTGTCAACCTGAAATCAACATTGACTCAAGCAGGAAATTAAATATTCTAGAGTTATTCAGAAATCGTGGTCGAGCCGTTAACAAGTAGCTTGGACTACACCAAATTGAAGCGCAGGCTACGGCCTGCGTTTTCTCTTTCAGGGTCGAGAAAATAGATAAAGGGGCTGACCCAGATAATTACTTCAAATGTCGTTTAACCCATTGTCTTAACAGCAATAACTGACCTGAAGGGTCACTGTTGTTGAAACGCCACTCGCATTCCTTCAAATATAGCCCAAATTGGGCCTTGGGGACACCATTAAATCGGCGCATGTGGCGCTTGGCCTGGTTCCAGAAATTCTCGATGCCATTGATGTGGTTGTGACGGTCTGCAAAGAGCTTGGAATGGTTGATGCGAAAGTGGTGGAAATCTGACACATCCAGCACGTTGTAGCCCCGCCAGCAGTCTGAATAGACGATGCTGTCCGGCACGACTTTACGCTCGATGATCGGGATCAAAGTGGCGGATTTGGCATCCGGGATAATCTTGGTGTAAACCTTCCCACCCCTTTTTAATATACCAAAAACGGGTATTTTACCCGCCGCACCACGCCCGCGTTTACCTTTGCGTTTGCCGCCAAAGTAGCTTTCGTCCATTGCCCGGCAGGGTTATGCGCAGCATGATCCCGAGAGGGAACTTCGATTTCTCCGCCGAACATAGCTTCGCTTTCCGCCTCCAGTTCTGTCTGACGTCAGCACTCGTGGGACAGATTTAAGGTTTAGCTAACGGAGGATTTCTGGTTCATCGTAACCGTCAAGGAGTGAAGATGAACAAGAAATCCGGAACGAGTAAAGCAGCGGCAGATAAGCTGGTAAAGAATATCCGCCGCAAAACCAGACAAACCTATTCTGCCGAGGAGAAGATCCGCATTGTCTTAGCGGGCCTTGTCCGTCGTCATATAAAATGGGACATCAGAGCGGTTTGAGATTTGGAGGCTCTGGTTCGTTTGTGTGATTGATTATGCAGCTTGTTTTTGATGTTGCAAGCGGCGTTGTTGGATTGTCTGTTTCTTGATCTTTTCCCTTTCTCTGATGATGGTTTTGTCACGCTCAAAATAGACGTCGGCGGGCGTGACGTTGTTTAGGCTCTCGTGGTACCGTTCGTTATTGTAGAATTCGACGAAGGCCTCAATCTGGCGTTCCAGATCGCCGGGCAGGTAGTAGTTTTCCAGTAAGACCCGGTTCTTCATGGTCTGGTGCCAGCGCTCGATTTTGCCTTGAGTTTGTGGATGGAACGGGGCTCCGCGAACGTGACCCATTTTATGATCATCCAGCCAGTCGGCCAGATCACCCGAGATGTAACAGGACCCATTGTCACTGAGCAGGCGTGGCATGTGCCGCACAACCGCCTGGTCGCATCCTGACGCTGCCAGAGCCAGCTCAATCGTATCAGTCACATCCTCGGCCCGCATGTTGGTGCAGAGCTTCCACGAGATGATATAGCGGCTGTAATCATCCAGGATCGTGCTGAGATAATACCAGCCCCAACCGATGATCTTGAAGTAGGTGAAGTCGGTCTGCCACATCTCATTGATGGCGGTGGTTTTGTCCGTGAACTCGTCAGCGGCCTTGATTACCACATAGTCTGGTGCAGTGATCAGATCAGCAGCCTTCAGAATGCGGTAAGCCGATGATTCAGAGATAAAATATCGCTTCTCATCGGTGTATTTGACAGCCAATTCCCGTGTCGTAAGCGCCTCATGTTCCAGTGCGAACTCGATCAGGTCATCACGCCTGTCTTGAGGGATGCGGTTCCAGACAGACTTGGGCCGGGGTGAGCGATCCGCCAACGCATCAAGACCACCTTCGACATAAGCATCATACCAACGGTAAAATGTGGTGCGCGCAATACCCAGCATGTCGAGGGTTTGCTTCACAGGCAGATGTGATTTTTCAACGGTGTCGATAATCGACAATTTCTCAGATGCAGGATATCTCATTCCTCGTACCCCCCAGCCCCTGTCATGCTTTTTTTGAGCAGGCGGTTTTCAATGGTCAGATCGGCTACGCATTCTTTCAGGGCCATAGATTCCGAACGCAACTCTTTGACTTCTGGTGATGTCGCCTGACGAGCAGTGTCGCCAGAAAGTCGCCGCTTGCCTGCTTCGAGGAATTCTTTGGACCAGCTATAATACAGGCTTTCCGCAATGCCCTCACGACGGCACAGCGCGGATATGCTTTCCTCTCCTCGAAGGCCCGCTAAGACAATGCGGATCTTCTCCTCGGCAGAATAGGTTTGTCTGGGTTTGCGGCGGATATTCTTTACCAGCTTATCTGCCGCTGCTTTACTCGTTCCGGATTTCTTGTTCATCTTCACTCCTTGACGGTTACGATGAACCAGAAATCCTCCGTTAGCTAAACCTTAAATCTGTCCCACGAGTGCTGACGTCAGACACAAAGTACCTTCCTGATTTTCCAATCTTGATGCCAGCTAAAGAGCGCCTGAAAATGCGGCTGATCCTCGGAACACATTCAGCTAAGGGTCTTGAAGTGTTCAGAGATGTGCAGGCAAAGGTTGAGCGCGACGAAATCGCGATCCGAAACAGCATCCGTGATAATAACAGCAACCAAAAGGGCCTCTTTTCGGATGACTACATCGCCGAGTTCCAGCAAGAACGGGAAGGCGTGGGATGTGCGAAGTATCTGGATCAAGCCAAGGATGGGATATTGGAAGCACTCCAGTCACATGGAGCCTCAAAATTTGCAGAACTATCAAGCCGCGTGATGGATAAATTCCCAATCAGGTTGACCCAGACAAAATCTCTTCTGTGCGATATGAAAAAAGAAGGCCTTGTAAATTTTAAGCTACCACCCAGAAAGTATAAGCCGCAGGATGACACGCGTATCGCTTTACCTCCCAAGAACGACCTTCCGTAGTCGTGAACACGTTCGATGTCTTGGCTGGGTAGTGTCGCGAGTTTGGTGGAAATTCGAGGACGGCGTAATCTCCGGGTGCATCGAAGCCACCCAACCGGCGGCTGGAACCGCCAAGGAGATCACGCCATGACAAAGAATACAGCAACATCGACATCCGCGCTACTGGCCAATGAAGCAGGCTATGACCCGATTGAAGACCGGCTGCGCCAGAACATCCGCGCGACGATCGAGGCGGTTTTCGAAGAGGAGCTGGAGCAGTTTCTGGGCCGTTGCCGGTATGGCCGCAGCGGCGGGGCAAAGGCCGGATACCGCCACGGGCATCGCGAGCGGCAACTGGTCGGAACATTTGGAACCGAAACGGTGCGCGTGCCGCGTGCGCGGATCACAGGCGAGGCCGGCAAGGCCAGAGAATGGCGCTCGAAGGCATTGCCCCGCTACCAGCGGCTGACGAAGAAGGCCGAGGCGCTGATCGCTGCTGTCTACCTTTCGGGCACCAACACACGGCGGGTAAAACGCGCCCTGTTCGGCCTGTTTCAGGGGGCGGTCAGCAAGGATGTGGTGAGCCGCGCCTGGCGCAAGGTGAAGGTGGACTGGCAGGCGTGGTGCGCCCGCAGCCTTGCGGATGAAGACATCGTGCGGCTGATCCTGGACGGCACCGTGATCAAAACGCGGATTGACAGGAAGGCCACCAATATCTCGGTTCTGGCCGCGATTGGCGTGCGCCGGGATGGGCAGAAGGTCTTGTTATCACTGATGAACATGGGCGGCGAAAGCACCTCCGCCTGGCGTCAGTTCATCAACGATCTGGATGCGCGCGGGTTGAAACGGCCCGAATTTGTCATCGTGGACGGGGCACCGGGACTTGAGGTCGCTCTCATTGCCCTCTGGGGTGAAGATCTGCCGATCCAGAGGTGCACGGTGCACAAGCACCGCAACCTTCTGGCCAAGGCACCCAAGCGTATGCATGATGAGTTGACAGAAGATTACCGCGACATGATCTACGCCAAAACACCCGAGGAAATCGCCACCCGCCGCAAGGCATTTCTGCGAAAATGGCGGCTGAAATGCAAGGCCGTCGCTGACAGCTTGGAAGAAGCAGGAGATAAGCTTTTCACCTTCACGCGTCTGCCACAAGGCCAGTGGAAATCGGCCAGAACGACAAATGCGATCGAACGCCTGAACGAGGAATTCCGCCGCCGCATCAAGACCCAGACCGTGCTGCCATGCGCCGAGACCGTGCCGATGCTGCTTTGGGCTCTGATGGCCTCGGGGCAGATCGTCATGCGAAAGGTCGATGGCTGGGAAACGCTCGCTCAGCCCGTCGCCGACGCAACCCTTGACCAAGCCGCCTGACCGGCGCATAACTCAACCCGCTCGGAGGTGCCTGAAATCAATTTCCACCACTTTCGAGACACAACCTGACCATTGAAAACCGCCTGCTCAAAAAAAGCATGACAGGGGCTGGGGGGTACGAGGAATGAGATATCCTGCATCTGAGAAATTGTCGATTATCGACACCGTTGAAAAATCACATCTGCCTGTGAAGCAAACCCTCGACATGCTGGGTATTGCGCGCACCACATTTTACCGTTGGTATGATGCTTATGTCGAAGGTGGTCTTGATGCGTTGGCGGATCGCTCACCCCGGCCCAAGTCTGTCTGGAACCGCATCCCTCAAGACAGGCGTGATGACCTGATCGAGTTCGCACTGGAACATGAGGCGCTTACGACACGGGAATTGGCTGTCAAATACACCGATGAGAAGCGATATTTTATCTCTGAATCATCGGCTTACCGCATTCTGAAGGCTGCTGATCTGATCACTGCACCAGACTATGTGGTAATCAAGGCCGCTGACGAGTTCACGGACAAAACCACCGCCATCAATGAGATGTGGCAGACCGACTTCACCTACTTCAAGATCATCGGTTGGGGCTGGTATTATCTCAGCACGATCCTGGATGATTACAGCCGCTATATCATCTCGTGGAAGCTCTGCACCAACATGCGGGCCGAGGATGTGACTGATACGATTGAGCTGGCTCTGGCAGCGTCAGGATGCGACCAGGCGGTTGTGCGGCACATGCCACGCCTGCTCAGTGACAATGGGTCCTGTTACATCTCGGGTGATCTGGCCGACTGGCTGGATGATCATAAAATGGGTCACGTTCGCGGAGCCCCGTTCCATCCACAAACTCAAGGCAAAATCGAGCGCTGGCACCAGACCATGAAGAACCGGGTCTTACTGGAAAACTACTACCTGCCCGGCGATCTGGAACGCCAGATTGAGGCCTTCGTCGAATTCTACAATAACGAACGGTACCACGAGAGCCTAAACAACGTCACGCCCGCCGACGTCTATTTTGGGCGTGACAAAACCATCATCAGAGAAAGGGAAAAGATCAAGAAACAGACAATCCAACAACGCCGCTTGCAACATCAAAAACAAGCTGCATAATCAATCACACAAACGAACCAGAGCCTCCAAATCTCAAACCGCTCTGATGTCCCATTTTATATGACGACGGACACCCGGCGGTTCAGCGCCATGTTATCGCATTATGTGATCAATGACCGGTATGGCCGCCCTGGAAAGGGCAACGATAAAGGCAAGGTTGAAGGGCTGGTTGGTTATGCGCGGCGCAACTTCATGGTGCCGATGCCGCGCTTTGCCAGCTGGGATGCGTTCAATGCTTATCTGGAAGAGCAGTGCCTGACACGGCAGCGGGATAACCTGCGGGGCCACACGGCCAGTATTGGCGAACGACTGAAGTCAGATCTGGCTGCAATGCAGGCTTTGCCGGCCGCCCCGTTTGAAGCTTGTGATTTACAAAGCGGGCAAGTGACATCCACTTCGATGGTGCGCTACCGAGGCAATGATTATTCCGTGCCGGTTGCTTATGGCCACAGGGACGTTTGGATCAAAGGCTTCGTTGGCCGTGTTGTTATTGGTTGTGCGGCGGAAGTGATTGCCGATCACCCCCGTTCCTACGAGGCGGGCGATATGGTGTTTGACCCGCTGCATTACCTGCCGCTGATCGAGCGCAAGATCATGGCCTTTGACCAGGCTGCGCCCTTACAGGGTTGGGAATTGCCCGGAGCCTTTGGCACGCTCCAACGTTTGCTGGAAACGCGCCAAGGGAAATCCGGAAAGCGGGAGTATGTGCAGGTGTTGCGCTTGCTGGAGCGCTTCGGGATGGAAGAACTGCACGGGGCCGTAAAAGATGCGCTGCGCATGGGGGCCATCAGTTTTGACGCCATCAAACATCTGGCCCTATGCCGCGTGGAGCATCGCCCGCCAAGGCTGGATCTGGATACCTACCCGTTCCTGCCCAGAATGAATGTGGCGACCACATCCGCTTCGGCCTATATGAGCCTTTTGACGGGGCCAACATCATGAACAAAGCCCCCGAACTGCTGTTGGCGCATCACCTCAAAACCCTGCGCCTGCCCACGTTTTTGCGCGAACATGACAAGCAGGCCCGCATCTGTGCTGCCGAGGGGCTGGACCATGTGCGTTACCTTGCACGGCTGACGGAGCTAGAACTGATTGACCGCGAACGACGTATGGTCGAACGGCGGATAAAGTCGGCCAAGTTTCCGGCGGTCAAAAGCCTGGACAGCTTCGACTTCAAAGCCATCCCTTCGCTGAACAAGATGATGGTGCTGGAACTGGCGCGGTGTGACTGGATCGAGCGCCGGGAAAACGTCATCGCCCTTGGCCCCAGCGGCACCGGCAAAACCCATGTAGCCCTTGGGCTGGGTCTGGCAGCTTGCCAAAAGGGCCTGCCGGTGGCGTTTGTCACAGCCGCCGCACTGGTCAACGAACTGATGGAAGCCCGTGACGAAAAGCACTTGCTACGCCGCCAAAGACAGTTGGCCAAGGTCAAGCTGCTGATTATCGACGAGTTGGGATTTGTGCCCCTGAGCAAAACCGGCGCGGAACTGCTGTTCGAGCTGATCTCGCAGCGCTATGAGCAAGGCTCGACACTTATCACCAGCAATCTGCCCTTCGAGGAATGGACAGAAACCTTTGGCACCGAGCGCCTCACCGGCGCTCTGCTCGACCGGTTGACCCACCACGTCAACATCCTGGAAATGAACGGCGAAAGCTATCGGCTCAACCAAAGCCGCGCACAACGCCGGACACAATAATTGGCCTGGCGGCCAATGCGCCTTGGAACGTGCTTGCTATTTGGGGGCCGCACGCACCAAGGCGCGATAACCGCAAACACCATAGATTAACCGAAAACTCGCTCCGAACCCACACGCCCAAAGTGGCCTGGTTTTACGCCGCCCTTTGGCAGGTTTTTACTCCGCCATTGACAATCCCGCTGCCGTGTCAGGCACTGCTCTTCCAGATAAGCATTGAACGCATCCCAGCTGGCAAAGCGCGGCATCGGCACCATGAAGTTGCGCCGCGCATAACCAACCAGCCCTTCAACCTTGCCTTTATCGTTGCCCTTTCCAGGGCGGCCATACCGGTCATTGATCACATAATGCGATAACATGGCGCTGAACCGCCGGGTGCGTTTGCGAACCCCGTCTGGCATGATTTTGGCGACAAGGCATCTGTCATTGTCATAAAGAATGGACTGCGGAACCGCCCCGAAGAATGCGAATGCATGAACATGCCCGTCCAACCAGGCCTCGGTATTGGCCGCCGGATAGGCCCTGATATAGCAGGCATCGCTATGCGGTAGGTCAAAGGCAAAGAAATAAGCCTTTTGCTCAATGCCACCGATCACAACCAGCGCTTCGCCAAAGTCAGCCTGCGCATGGCCTGCCGGATGGGACAGCGGCACAAACATCTCTTTGCTTCCACGCTTCTTGCTGCGGACATAATCCTTCACAATCGTATAGCCGCCTGTGAACCCGCATTCGCCCCGCAGCCGGTCAAATATCCGCTTGGCCGTATGGCGCTGCTTGCGCGGTCGCCCCTTGTCCTCCCCCAGCCAGATATCAATCTGGTGCGTAAAACCATCCAGCTTGGGCCGCTTGACCGGGGCATTCCGGCGATATCCGGGAGGTTCCGAATAGGCCAGCATCTTGGCCACACTATCCCGACTGATCCCGAAATCCCGCGCTATCGCCCTACCGCTCAGCCCATCATGAAAATGGGCACGGCGCACCTTCAAATACATCTCCACAGTATAAATCTCCAAGCCCTCCCGATAATATCGAAAGGACATAAGTGGCCGGTTTTTACGCCGCCCGCGACAGCAGAATGCCGCCGCTACTGTGGCCTAGTATTGCTCCGCCGTTTACACGGTAGTGTCGCGAGTTTGGTGGAAATTCGAGGACGGCGTAATCTCCGGGTGCATCGAAGCCACCCAACCGGCGGCTGGAACCGCCAAGGAGATCACGCCATGACAAAGAATACAGCAACATCGACATCCGCGCTACTGGCCAATGAAGCAGGCTATGACCCGATTGAAGACCGGCTGCGCCAGAACATCCGCGCGACGATCGAGGCGGTTTTCGAAGAGGAGCTGGAGCAGTTTCTGGGCCGTTGCCGGTATGGCCGCAGCGGCGGGGCAAAGGCCGGATACCGCCACGGGCATCGCGAGCGGCAACTGGTCGGAACATTTGGAACCGAAACGGTGCGCGTGCCGCGTGCGCGGATCACAGGCGAGGCCGGCAAGGCCAGAGAATGGCGCTCGAAGGCATTGCCCCGCTACCAGCGGCTGACGAAGAAGGCCGAGGCGCTGATCGCTGCTGTCTACCTTTCGGGCACCAACACACGGCGGGTAAAACGCGCCCTGTTCGGCCTGTTTCAGGGGGCGGTCAGCAAGGATGTGGTGAGCCGCGCCTGGCGCAAGGTGAAGGTGGACTGGCAGGCGTGGTGCGCCCGCAGCCTTGCGGATGAAGACATCGTGCGGCTGATCCTGGACGGCACCGTGATCAAAACGCGGATTGACAGGAAGGCCACCAATATCTCGGTTCTGGCCGCGATTGGCGTGCGCCGGGATGGGCAGAAGGTCTTGTTATCACTGATGAACATGGGCGGCGAAAGCACCTCCGCCTGGCGTCAGTTCATCAACGATCTGGATGCGCGCGGGTTGAAACGGCCGAATTTGTCATCGTGGACGGGGCACCGGGACTTGAGGTCGCTCTCATTGCCCTCTGGGGTGAAGATCTGCCGATCCAGAGGTGCACGGTGCACAAGCACCGCAACCTTCTGGCCAAGGCACCCAAGCGTATGCATGATGAGTTGACAGAAGATTACCGCGACATGATCTACGCCAAAACACCCGAGGAAATCGCCACCCGCCGCAAGGCATTTCTGCGAAAATGGCGGCTGAAATGCAAGGCCGTCGCTGACAGCTTGGAAGAAGCAGGAGATAAGCTTTTCACCTTCACGCGTCTGCC
Source organism: Profundibacter sp. (assembly GCF_965277155.1). Lineage (GTDB taxonomy): Bacteria > Pseudomonadota > Alphaproteobacteria > Rhodobacterales > Rhodobacteraceae > Profundibacter. The sequence continues at coordinate 623,216 of NZ_CBDIBV010000013.1, read as the reverse complement.
ACAAGGCCAGTGGAAATCGGCCAGAACGACAAATGCGATCGAACGCCTGAACGAGGAATTCCGCCGCCGCATCAAGACCCAGACCGTGCTGCCATGCGCCGAGACCGTGCCGATGCTGCTTTGGGCTCTGATGGCCTCGGGGCAGATCGTCATGCGAAAGGTCGATGGCTGGGAAACGCTCGCTCAGCCCGTCGCCGACGCAACCCTTGACCAAGCCGCCTGACCGGCGCATAACTCAACCCGCTCGGAGGTGCCTGAAATCAATTTCCACCACTTTCGAGACACAACCGTTTACACGCTGGTCAAATGGGATCGGCATTACACCTATGTCAGCTCGACCCATATGTTGCTGCCGCGGGTCCTGAACAAGGTTTATGATGTTGGCGGCGGGGAAAAGGCGTCAGGCTGTTTGCTGCATGCCAAATTTCTGGACACCTTTGGGGCAAAGGCCAAAGAAGAACTGGAACGTGGCCAGCATTATGCCAATAGCCACGAATACAAGGCCTATCATGATGCAATGAGGCAAGACCCTGATCTGTGGTGCAAATGGAGCGAGAAGTATATCAACTGGCGACAGCTTGAAATTCTGGGCCTGATGTCCAAGGGGAACTGGGCATGAGCAATCCGGGCACAGTCGGTGTTGTCATGTTGGTGCACGAGGCACTGGGCCGTGCCGCGCAAGTAGCCCGCCATTGGGCCGCAAGCGGCTGTCCTGTGGTGGTGCATGTGGATTTACAGGTCAGTGACGAAGATTTTGCCACTTTTACCAGCAGTTTGTCTGATTTGCCCAATCTTGTCTTTTCCGACCGCCACCGGTGCGAATGGGGCGCGTGGTCTTTGGTGCAGGCATCGCAAACAGCGGCAGAATTGATGCTGGATACCTATCCCGATGTGCGCCATGTCTATCTGGCGTCTGGCTCTTGCCTGCCGTTGCGCCCTGTTCAGGAATTGGTGGACTATCTGGATGAACGCCCGCGCACGGATTTCATTGAATCCACAACCACGCAGGATGTTCCCTGGACAACAGGCGGATTGAATGCCGAACGGTTTACCCTGCGGTTCCCGTTTTCATGGAAACGGCACAGGCGATTGTTTGATCGTTTCGTCAGATTGCAGCGCCGCATAGGATACAAGCGCAAGATGCCTGAAGGGTTGATCCCGCATTTGGGATCACAGTGATGGTGCCTGACCCGACAAACCCTGTCGGCCATTTTGGAAGACCCCAAACGTAAAACCTATGAAGGCTATTTCAAATGGGTCTGGATACCGGATGAATCCTATTACCAAACCATGGTGCGTCTGTATTCTACCAATATCGAGAGCCGCTCGCTTACCCTTGCAAAATTCGATTATCAGGGCAAACCGCATACCTTTTATAATGACCACCTGCAATTGTTGCGACGGTCCGATTGCTTTGTCGCCCGCAAGATATGGCCCCATGCAGACCGTTTGTATCAGGCGTTTTTGAACACGGATGCCAGCGATCTAAAACATACCGAGCCAAACCCCGGCAAGATTGACCGCGTATTCTCCAAGGCGGTCGAGCGGCGAACCCTTGGTCGGGCAGGATTGTATATGCAAAGCCGCTACCCTGTCGAAGGGCGGGAAAACGGGCTGACGGCCTCGGGTTATTCCGTATTGCAGGGGTTTGATGAGTTGCTTGTGGATTTTGCGCCGTGGCTTGAAAAAAACGCAGGTGTCAAGGTGCATGGGCATCTGTTTTCCCCCGAAAAGGCCGAGTTTTCTGATGGGGGGGAGGTCTATAATGGTGGTCTGTCGGATTCTGCACTGGTGAGGGATTATAATCCTAAATCTTTTCTGACAAATCTGATATGGAATGCGCGCGGTGAACACCAATGCTTTCAATACGGCCCGAATGATACGCAGACATTGAACTGGTTTATAGCCAAAGACCCGAATGCGCATATTTACATTATCACAGGGGCGTGGGTTGTTCCGTTGTTCCATTCCAACTTGAATTTTGGCGAAATTCGCAAGGAAGCGGCCCGTTTGCAGCAGATCGAAAGGCCCAGTTGAATGTGTTGCGATCGCCTTATGTCAAGGCGCGGGTGCAAACCATGAATATGGCTGAATTTGTCGAATCCCCTATGGAAGTGCTGCAAACTGTTCTTGATGCAATCGGCCCGCGCAATATGCGTGCCCTGTCCGAGGTTCCAAGGCTGGTTGATCTGACGGGATTCGGGAAATTCCTGCAAAACCTGAAAAATCAGGGGATGCATCCGTATTTGATGGGCGATTTTCCAACCAATACTCTGGGCATTCAAAAGCCTCCAAAATCCCGCAAGCCATATCTGGTAAGAAAGTAAGCCATAATGTCCGACAAATTCGACTATTTCGTGATGCTTGCAGAAAAGCGGACCGGTTCCAATTTCCTGTGTTCCAACCTGAACCAGTTCAAGGGCATTACAGCGCATGGCGAGGCCTTTAATCCCTATTTTATCGGTGACACCAACCGTGAAAAACTGCACGGTATGACGCTGGAAATGCGGGAAAAAGATCCGGTTGATTTGCTGGAGCGGATGAAGGCCGACCCGAAAAATCTGGTGGGGTTCCGGTTCTTTTCCACGCATGATCCACGCGCCTTGGCTCATTTCCTGCCGGACGAACGCTGTGGCAAAATCATCCTGACGCGCAACCCTTTGGAAAGCTATGTATCCGAATTGATCGCCTGGTCCACAAACCAGTGGAAACTGGGGCGCGGCGATACACGCAAGTCGTCAAAGGTGACATTCAAGCTGGATGAATTTCGCAAACATGTGGCAGAGTATCAGGCGTTTCAGGTGAAGATACTGCACGAGTTGCAATGCAGCGGCCAGACGGCGTTTTACCTGTCTTACGAGGATACGCAGGACGTTGATGTGCTGAACGGGTTGGCGCGTTTCCTTGGCGTAGACAGCCGGATCGATGCATTATCAAACAATCTGCGCCGACAGAATCCGGGAACATTGCGCGATAAGGTGGTCAACTATGAAGAAATGGTCGCCGATCTGCAAAAAATGGATCCATTCGATCTGACCCGCACCCCGAACTTCGAGCCACGCCGTGGCCCTGTCGTGCCGGGCTATGTGGCGGCAGCAAATGCACCGTTGATGTATCTGCCGATCAAGGGCGGACCTGAAGCGCAGGTTCATGAATGGCTGAAAGAGATTGGCAACGGTGATCTGACCGGCGGGTTCAACCAGAAAACCCTGCGGCAATGGAAACGCAAACACAGCGGGCATCGCAGCTTTACCGTAATTCGCCATCCTGTCGTGCGGGCGCACGCTGCATTTTGCGAGCATGTTCTTGAGGTCGGTCCAGATGGGTTTCCCGAAATCCGTGCTGCCCTGTTGCGTGATTATGACCTGCTGATCCCCGAAGAAGGGGTGAGTGATTCATATTCCGCTGATGACCACCGCAAGGCATTTCTGGCATTTTTGAAGTTTCTAAAGAAAAATCTGAAAATGCAGACCAGCCTGCGGGTTGATCCATCATGGGCCAGCCAGTCGCAGGTTTTGCAGGGGTTCGGCCAGTTTGCCTTGCCCGATATGGTTATACGCGAAGACCAGTTGAATGTGGGCCTGGCCCAATTGGCCGCACAGGTGGGCCTTGAACCGCGGCCGTTGCCCGATGTGTCGGCCAATTACCCGTTCCCGCTGGATCAGATATATGATGTCGAAATCGAGACCGCAGCGCGTGATGCCTACCAGCGGGATTACATGATGTTCGGGTACAAAGCGTTAAGATAGCCTAAGCGGCCTGTGACGCCTGCGTATCTGTCAAAAGCGTATGCAACGTTGCGGGGTCCGTATTGGCCCGCAGTTTGGCACAAATGGCGCTGTCGCGCATTGTGCGCGATACAAGGGCAAGCGCCTTCAGGTGCTCGACACCGGAATCAATTGGCGCAAACAAGGTGAAAACCAGATCCACAGGCTGACGATCCACCGCATCGAAATTCAACGGCTTTTCGATACGCAAAAATGTGCCAACGACAGACTGCAAACCGGCAATGCGGGCATGGGGTAGGGCAACACCATGCCCGACCCCGGTTGGTCCCAGATTTTCACGATCCTGCAACGCTTTGGCCGCTTTGGCCGCGTCAATACCATGCGCAGAGGAAACGATCTCGCCCAATTGTTGGAAAAGACGCTTTTTGCTGGTTGCCTGACCGATAACGCGCACGGCGTCGGGCAAAAGAATATTCGAAAGTTCCATCTGCCTTCACTTTACTCCGCCCAAATACCTAGGGCCTATTTAGCGATTGATGGGTCCACCCAGCCTATATTGCCGTCATCACGACGATAGACCACGTTAACCCCGCTATGTCCTTCGTTGCGGAAAACCAGAACCGGTGCCCCGGCTAATTCCATTTGCATCACGGCCTCGCCAACAGAAAGAGACGGGATTTTCGTCTCCATTTCAGCGATGATCATGGGCTGGAGTGTTTCAGGTTCTGATTCTTCCGAATTAGTTGATCCGGCGAGGATATACGAGTTGGCACCAGAAAGTTCAACCGGTTGCGAACGCTCGCGGTAATGATCTTTCAATCGGCGCTTGTAGCGGCGAAGCTGTTTTTCAAGCTTATCCGAACATTTCTCAAAAGCGGCATAGATTTCATGGGTATGCGCCTTGGCTGATGCGGTCAGTCCAGTCGAGAGATGTACAGTTGCCTCGCAGACATATTCACTGGCATCGCGCGAAAAAATAATATTCGCGTCTGTCGGGCGTTCGGCATATTTTCCGACAACTGCACCAAGTTCGTCTTTGACATGAGTCTGAAGGGCTTCACCTACATCAATCTGTTTTCCGCTGATTTGGTACCGCATCACATCTCCTTAGGGTTAAAAGCTGAAATTGCCCCGCAAAGCTGGCACAGAAAGGATTTCATCCCAGTTATCAGTTCAAATGATTTCTGTGGCCCGGCGATCTGTGGGGCGCTTGCTGTGCAGCCGCGATTTTGCGGCGCACATACGATGATGGTATATTCATACATCCCCTGTATTTGGCGACAGTTCGACGGGCAATGTCAACTCCATCCGCACGTAATTTTTTAACAATCGTATCATCGGACAGGGGGGAATCGGGTGTTTCTTGCTCAATCATCTGGCGAATGGTCTGTTGTACGACATAGGCTGATATTTCGCCAGAGATGCCTTTTTTCAGGCCTGTGCCCAGGAAAAATGACAGCGGGTAGATGGCACCATTCAGTTCAAGATTTTTTCCGGCAATTGCCCGGCCGATGGTTGATGGATGAAGAGCCAGCTTTTCGCCAAGCGCGCGCCGTGTCAAAGGGGTCATATGATTGCTGCCATCACTGAAAAACCGATGTTGCCGGGTTACAATGGCTCTTGCAATGCGCAAAAGAGTTTCTCCTCGAAACTGGATAGCGCGGATAAGGCATTGTGCGTGATTGTACTGAGCCTCGATATATTCCTTTGCTTTGGCATCCGATTTGGCCTGTAAGTATAGGTCGGCATCAATCGTTAAATCCGGCAAGTAGTTTTCAGATAGAGAAACCGAAATCCTGCGGTTCTCATCAATTTCGACAATAATATCGGCAACCAGCGGCAGGGATTCATTATGGTGGTGTGCAACGGGTTCGGGGGTAAGTGTTCTTAGGGTGGTAGAAAAGGCTTCTATTTGTTCTTTGGGAATATCCAGAATGTCTGATAGTTCCGCCCATTCGCATTTCATAATGAGTTATGCCCAAAAGTTGGTGACGGCTTGATTAAGCGGCGTTTTGATGTTGCTTGATCCAGAGGTGGTCGCGGAAATTCGGACCAGTTGTTAAGGTGGATCGACTTATGAGAAAGACGATTCAAAATGACGAAACGAAAGAACCATTCTCCCGAATTCAAAGCCCGCGTTGCGCTTGAAGCAATCCGCGAGGAAATGACGATGGCGGAGCTGTCGAAGAAGTATGGTGTGCATCCAACCCAGATTGGCACATGGAAACGAGCAGCGATTGAAAACATGGCCACGGCATTTTCCAGACGGGGCCGTGATCCTGATCGGGTTGATGAAGCCCAGATTGAGAAGCTGCACTCCAAGATTGGTCAGCTGGTCGTGGAACGGGATTTTTTAGCCAACGCCTCGCAACAGTTGCTCGGGAAGCGAGGCAAAAAATGGTGAGCCGTGAGCATGATCTGAGTGTGCGACGACAATGCGGGCTACTTTCTCTGGCGCGCTCGAACCTGTATTACCAGCCAAAAGGCGAAAGTGCTGAAAATTTGCGGTTCATGACAATAATCGACAAGCAATTCTTGCAGACGCCGTGGTATGGATCACGGCAAATGGCCCGGCACATGCAGCGCCAAGGTTACAAGTGTGGTCGCCACAGGGTCCGCCGTTTGATGCGGCTGATGCGGTTGGTTCCGATCTACCAGACGCCCAACACGAGCAAGAAACATCCGCAGCATAAGATCTACCCGTATCTGCTGCGAGACCTGACGATTGATCGTCCAAACCATGTGTGGTGCGTAGATATCACCTACATTCCGATGCAGCGCGGGTTCCTCTATTTGGTCGCGATCATGGACTGGCACAGCCGCAAGGTTTTGAGCTGGAGATTGTCAAACAGCATGGAGGCAGATTTTTGCGTTGAAGCCCTGAAAGAGGCTATGGCCAAATACGGCAAGCCCGATATCATGAACAGCGACCAGGGCAGCCAGTTCACCGGGTTTGAATGGACGCAGGCGCTGAAAGAAGCCGACGTGAAAATCTCGATGGATGGCAAAGGTCGCTGGGTCGATAACCGGATGATCGAGCGGCTTTGGCGATCCTTGAAATACGAATGCATTTACCTCAACGCATTTGAAACGGGTTCGCAGACCCGCGCCGGGATCGGGAAATGGTTGGCTTACTACAACACCGAGCGCCCGCATTCCACCCACGGAATATTGACCCCGGATGAAGCCTATGACAGAAAAACAAAACCAATGAGTTTGGCAGCCTAAATGAAACCCTGATCCATCTTAAACTGGCTGCTGACTGGTCAAAAAAGTGGGACCACCTCTAACCGATAAATCAGCTGTGGTAAGCGGCCTCTCCGTGAGTAGCGAGGTCCAGACCGCGGGCTTCGTCTTCTTCCGAGACGCGCAGGCCGATGGTCATGTCGATGGCTTTGAACAGAACGAATGATACAACCGCGGTCCAGACGATGGTGATGCCGACGGCCTGTGCCTGTATCAGGGTCTGGCCCATCATGTCGTATTCCGCGTCCCCAATGCCGCCCAATGAGGGGGCCGTGAAGATACCCGTGCCAACCGCACCGATGATGCCGCCAACGCCGTGGATGCCGAACACGTCCAGACTGTCGTCATAGCCCAGCTTGTTTTTCACCGTGGTGACAAAGAAGAAACAAACGATCGAGGCACCGGCGCCCAGAACAATCGCGCCCACAGGGCCGACAGAACCGGCCGCAGGGGTGACAGCAACCAGACCGGCAATCATACCCGAAGCGGCACCCAGCAGGGATACCTTGCCGCGGATCGAACCTTCGACAATGGTCCAGCCAAGGATCGCACCGGCGGTGGCGGTAAAGGTGTTGATCATCGCCAGACCGGCGCCGCCGTTGGCTTCCAGATTGGAACCGGCGTTGAAACCGAACCAGCCAACCCACAGGATACCCGCGCCAACCAGTGTCAGCGTCATCGAATGCGGGGCCATCATGTCTTTGCCATAGCCCTTGCGCGGGCCAATCAAGATCGCGCCGATCAGCGCGGCGATACCGGCGTTGATGTGCACAACAGTGCCGCCCGCGAAATCAAGCGCGCCAAGGTTAATGATATAACCGGCCCTGTCCCAAACCATATGGGCAATCGGGAAATAGGCAAAAGTGACCCACAGCAGGGTGAATACCATCACCGCTGAAAATTTCACCCGCTCGGCAAAGGCACCGATGATCAGGGCGGGGGTGATGGCCGCAAATGTCATCTGGAAGGCGATGAATACATATTCGGGAATGACCACGCCGTCGGTAAACGTCGGCGCCTTTGAATCCATTGTCACGCCGGCCAGAAACAGCTTGCCCGTGCCGCCCCACCAGGGGCTGGTGCCGCCGCCAAAGGCGAACGAATAGCCGTAGATCACCCAGACCACCATCACCAGTGCGGTGATCATTGTGGTTTGCGTCAGCACCGACAGCATGTTCTTGGTGCGCACCAGGCCGCCGTAAAACAGTGCCAGACCCGGCAGGATCATGAACAGCACCATCACGGTGGAAAAGATCATGAAGGACACGTCGCCCTTGTCCATGGTTTCGGCAGACGCGGCGGTGGCGGTCAGGGCCGCGCCGGTTGCTGCCAGTGTAAGTTTGCGAAAGTTCATTGTTCGAATTCCCCTTTTTCGATCCGGCGCAGGGGCCTAGATCGCGTCCTCGTTGGTTTCACCTGTCCGCACGCGGACGATTTGTTCAACATCCAGCACGAAAATCTTGCCGTCCCCGATTTTGTCGGTGCGGGCGGTGTTCTGGATGGTTTCAACCACCTGATCGACCACATCGGCGGCGACCACGATTTCGATCATCACCTTGGGCACGAAATTCACGGTGTATTCGGCTCCGCGATAGATTTCGGTGTGGCCCGATTGCGCGCCAAAGCCTTTGACTTCGCTCACGGTCATGCCGCGCACGCCAATAGAGGTCAGCGCCTCGCGGACTTCCTCCAGTTTGAAGGGTTTCAGAATTGCTTTGATCAGTTTCACGACGTTTTCCCTGTGTTTGGCAGACATCCTGCGAATTATGCGTTCAGGTAAAGTGGCGTGTGGACCCGATTCTCAAGCAACCAGAGCGTTCTTTTATTGGGGAATTGGAGTATAACGCACAATTTATGCGCAATTACGGGTTGTCGCCTAAAATTTAGGCACTAACTTAACGCCACGCAATGCGAACTACCCCCTCTACAATCCTGTATTGCCGGTGTAGGTTGGCAAAAAACAGGCAAGCACCAGATAGGGTGACGAATGAGTGGTACAGGTAAAAAACGCGGCCGTTTGGTGGCCGACAAGCGCTATCCGGCGGCCAAACCGGCTGCGGGCAAACGCAAGACATCCAAGCCGGCAGCCAAGAAAAAGGCACCAGCGCGCAAACCGGCAACCCGCAAACCCGCCGCTCGCAAGACAACGCGGCGCAGAACCCGCCGGACCAAGCGCAAATTCAACCCCGTCGTTGGCTTCTTTCTGGGCATTTTCGGCTGGATCCTAAGGATGATGTGGCGGATCGGCTGGCGTGTTGCGGCTGTGGTCGGTGTGATGGTCGGCGCGGGGGTGATGTATTATTACTCCAGCCTGCCCCCTGTTGAACAACTGGTCGACGGTCGCGTGCGCGGTTCGGTCATTTTGCTGGATCGTGACAACCGCCGCTTTGCCTCGCGCGGGGATCTGTTTGGCGGGATTGTCACCGCAAACACGGTTTCGCCGCATCTGAAAAACGCAGTCGTCGCAACCGAGGATAAACGTTTCTACGGCCACTTCGGCCTTAGCCCGCGCGGCGTGGCCAGTGCGATCAAGATCAATCTGGCCGCTGGTCGCGGACCGCTGTCGGGCAATGGTGGTTCAACCCTGACCCAGCAAACCGCGAAATTGCTGTGTCTTGGCAAACCCTATGATCCAAAAGCATGGGATTCGGAAAAAGCATACGAGGATGACTGCCGTCAAGGATCGCTTTGGCGCAAGATCAAGGAAGCGGTTTATGCGCTGGCGCTTGAAACCAAATATTCCAAAGACGACATCCTGACGATTTATCTGAACCGTGCCTTTCTGGGCGCCGGTGCCCGCGGGTTCGAAGCCGCCGCACAGCGTTACTTCGGGAAATCCGCCAGCGATGTAAATCCAGCCGAGGCCGCAATGCTGGCCGGTTTGCTGAAAGCGCCGACGCGCTATGCACCGACGAACAATCTGCAACGCTCGCAGGATCGGGCGTTGACGGTTTTGAAGCTGATGGAAGAACAGGGATATCTGACAAGCGCCCAGGCCGCCCAGGCACGGGAAAACCCTGCGGTATTGTCCAAAGCTGCCCAAGCCCGCGCCGGTGGCTATTTCGCCGATTGGGTGATGAGCAGCGGGCCTTCGTTTTTCACCAAAGACACCACCGAGGATGTGATCATCCGCACCACGTTGGATCCACGCATCCAGCGGGCGGCCGAGGATGCGCTGTCCTACATCTTTGAAAACAAAGTCAGCCCCGGATCCAAGGCGCAGGCCGCAATAATCGTGATGTCGGCAGATGGCGCAGTGCGGGCAATGGTTGGCGGACGCCAGACCAAAGTGTCCGGCGCCTTCAATCGCGCCACACAGGCGTTGCGCCAAACCGGGTCCACCTTCAAGCCCTTCGTTTATGCCGCAGCGCTTGATCTGGGATACAGCCCGAATGACTATGTGATGGATGGCCCGCTGACCATCAACATCCCTGGTTCCGGCCCGTGGACGCCGAAGAATTATGGTGGCAAATACTATGGCCGCGTCACCCTGACCGAAGCCCTGATGCGCTCGCTGAACACCGCCACCGTGCGGATTTCCGAAAGCGTGGGGCGTGATGCGGTGCGGGCCGTTGCAACCGGGTTTGGCATCCGCGAAGATCTGGCCGCAGGTCCCGCACTGGCACTGGGTGCGTCCGAATCCACCCTGATCGAAATGACAGGCGCCTATGCCGGTATCCTGAACGGCGGGCGCAGCGTTACCCCTTATGGTCTGGTCGAATTGCGTCTTCAGGGCGATTCCGAACCTGTGATGAAACAGGAAGGCGGTTATGGCGAACGGGTGATTAGCAAAGAGGCCGCAGGAAAACTGATCTATATGATGAGTCAGGTGGTCGAACGCGGAACCGGACGGCGTGCACGGATTGACGGCTGGCAACTGGCCGGGAAAACCGGTACCACGCAAAGGGCGCGCGATGCGTGGTTCATCGGCTTTTCGGCAGATTACGTCACCGGCGTTTGGATGGGCTATGACGACAATACCCCGCTAAAGGGTGTAACCGGTGGTGGTTTGCCCGCGAGTATCTGGAATGAAACAATGGTGCGGGTTCTGGACGGGATCGAGCCAAAACCACTGCCGATGATCAAACCGGCCCCACCGCAGGCCCCGGTACAACCGGCCCCACAACCGCTATCAACCCGTGATGATGTGGCCGAAAGGCTGCTTAGGGATGTGCTGGAGAATATTATTGATGGCGGGCGCTAAATGGCCCTGCAAGGATAGCAGGAACACATCCATTAAACCGGTTTAGTAAAAAGATTTCCGCATAATTATCATGCAGTTATCTAATTCATACCAGCCATGCGTTTTCAGGGCTTGCATCAAGCGCAAATCTGACGACAATAGGTAAATGGAAAATACAACTCTCAAAACATGGCCAGAATCCGCTACCACCCTGATCGCTGTTGCGGCAGGGCGCGCACCGGCCGATACCGTTATTCGCGGCGGGAAATGGGTGAACGTCCAGTCCCGCGAAATCCTTGAAAACCACGACATCGCCATTGCCGACGGGCGGTTCGCCTATTGCGGGCCGGATGCGTCGCATTGCATTGGCGAGGGCACCAAAGTGATCGAGGCCGAGGGGCGTTACATCATCCCCGGTCTGTGTGATGCGCATATGCACATCGAATCCGGTATGTTAACGCCTGCCGAATTTGCCCGCGCGGTCATCCCGCACGGCACCACGTCGATGTTCACTGATCCGCATGAAATCGCCAATGTTCTGGGACTGCGCGGCGTGCGCCTGATGCATGACGAGGCGATGTTGCAACCGATCAACATCTTCACCCAGATGCCCAGTTGCGCCCCATCCGCACCCGGTCTGGAAACCACCGGCTATGAAATCACCCCCGAAGACGTGGCCGAGGCAATGACATGGCCCGGCATCATCGGCCTTGGCGAAATGATGAACTTCCCCGGTGTGATCAATGCCGATCCGAAAATGCTGGCCGAAATCGCCGCCACCCAGAACGCAGGCAAAACCGTGGGCGGGCATTACGCCAGCCCCGATCTTGGCCCCGCCTTTCACGCCTATGCTGCCGGTGGTCCTGCCGATGATCATGAAGGCACCTGCGAAACCGATGCAATCGCGCGTGTGCGCCAAGGGATGCGCTCGATGATGCGGCTGGGGTCGGCGTGGTATGACGTGGAAACCCAGATCACGGCGGTGACGGAAAAAGGTCTGGACCCGCGCAACTTTATCCTGTGCACCGATGACAGCCATTCCGGCACGCTGGTCAATGATGGTCATATGAACCGCGTGGTGCGTCATGCGATTGATTGTGGCTGTGATCCGTTGATCGCGCTGCAAATGGCCACCATCAACACCGCCACCCATTTCGGGCTGGAACGTGAACTTGGCTCAATCGCACCGGGCCGCCGTGCCGATCTGATCCTGACCTCCGATCTGAAAACCCTGCCGATCGAAACCGTGATCGCCCGCGGGGTGATCGTGGCCGAGGCGGGGGAAATCAGGGTCGATTGCCCGCATCTGGACTGGCCCGAGGATGCCCGCGGTACCGTGCATCTGGGCAAACATCTGCAAGCTGCGGATTTTGAAATCAAGGCGCCCGAAGGGGCGAACGCGGTCAAGGCCAAGGTGATCGGCGTGGTCGAAAATCAGGCCCCGACCAAGGCGCTGACCGCTGAACTGGATGTGAAAGACGGGCTGGTTCTAAGTGACGAGGCAAACGATGTCTGCCAGATCGCGCTGGTCGAACGTCACCGCGCCACGGGCGAGGTGGTGAACGGCTTTGTCTCGGGCTTTGGCTATAAGGGCCGGATGGCGATGGCCAGCTCGGTTGCCCATGACAGCCACCACATGATCGTTGTCGGCACATCCCGCGAGGATATGGCGCTGGCCGCCAACCGTCTGGGCGAAGTCGGCGGCGGGGTGACCGTCTGGCAGGACGGGCGTGAACTGGCGCTGGTGCAACTGCCCATCGCCGGCCTGATGTCCGATGCTCCCGCCGTTGAAGTTGCCGCCGCCGCGCAAAAGATGGTCGAGGCCATGGCCGCCTGCGGCTGCACCCTGAACAACGCCTATATGCAACATTCCCTGCTGGCCCTTGTGGTGATCCCCGAATTGCGGATTTCCGACCTTGGGCTGGTGGATGTCACCAAATTCGAACTGACCGAGTTATTTGAGGAAAATAAATGACGAAAATGATAATAACAGAGACCGACACTCTGACCCCTCCCTCTATTACAGCCGAAGAATTCACCGATGCCCGCGCCGCCGTTGACCGGTTATGCGCGCTATACAACGCCTCGACAGAATTCCTGTGCAAACATTTTGCAGACACCATTAGCGGGAAACGGCCAAAGGCACGGGTGCGGGCATTCTATCCTGAAATCCGCATCACCACGACCAGCTATGCGCAAACCGATACCCGCCTTAGCTTTGGCCATGTTTCCGAACCGGGTACATATGCCACCACGGTCACCCGCCCCGATCTGTTTCGTTACTATCTGGAACAACAAATCGGCCTGCTGCTGGAAAACCACTGCGTGCCGGTTTCAATCGGCCTGTCGCAAACCCCGATGCCGGTGCATTTCGCGGTGGCGAGCGAAGCCAACGTAACCGTGCCGCAAGAGGGCGCAATGGATTTCCCGCTGCGTGATGTGTTTGATGTGCCAGACCTGTCCACCACCAATGACGATATCGTCAACGGCTTTGGCTTTGAAAACCCCGATGGCTCCGGCCCGCTGGCGCCGTTTACCGCGCAACGGATCGATTATTCACTGGCCCGTCTGGCCCATTACACCGCCACCAAGCCCGAGCATTTCCAGAACCATGTCCTGTTCACCAACTACCAGTTTTATTTCGAGGAATTCGAGGCCTATGCCCGTGCCCAGCTGGCCGACCCTGATAGCGGCTACACCAGCTTTGTCGGCACTGGCAATATCGAGATCACCGATGCAGACGCGCCGATGCCACTGCCCGCGAAACAGCCGCAAATGCCGACCTTCCATCTGAAACGCAAAGGTGGTGGCGGGATTACCTTGGTTAACATCGGGGTTGGCCCGTCAAACGCCAAAACCGCCACCGACCATATCGCGGTGCTGCGCCCTCATGCGTGGTTGATGGTTGGCCATTGTGCAGGTCTGCGTAATTCCCAAAGCCTTGGCGATTTTGTTCTGGCCCACGCCTATTTGCGCGAGGATCACGTTCTTGACGATGATCTGCCCGTCTGGGTGCCCATCCCCGCGCTGGCCGAAATCCAGATTGCACTGGAACAGGCCGTGGCCAAAGTCACCAGGCTGGAAGGGTTCGAATTAAAGCGGGTCATGCGCACCGGCACTGTGGCGTCACTGGATAACCGCAACTGGGAACTGCGCGACGATTCCGGCCCCGTGCAACGCCTGTCCCAATCACGCGCCATCGCGCTGGATATGGAAAGCGCAACAATTGCGGCCAACGGATTTCGCTTCAGGGTGCCCTATGGCACGCTGTTATGTGTCAGCGACAAACCCCTGCATGGCGAGCTGAAATTACCCGGTATGGCGTCCGATTTTTACACCACACAGGTTGCCCGACACCTGCAAATCGGCATTTCCGCCATGGAATCCTTGCGCGAAATGCCGCTGGAACGCATCCATTCACGCAAATTACGCAGCTTCGAAGAGACTGCATTCCTGTAATTTCGCCTAAAACCAGATAAAATCGGCAAAAAAAGGGGAAAAGGCACAGCTAATCGTTGTGCCTGCCCCCAACATTCAGTTAAATACGCCCAATGAGGCCCAAGATAACGCGGGCAGAACAAGGAGACCTGTAAAATGGCGACGAAACCAATGACCAAGACCCAACTTGTAGCCGCTCTGGCCGAAGAAATGGGCACAGACAAGAAATCGGCATCCGGTGCGCTGGATGCGATCATTGCGATCATCACCCGTGAAGTTTCCGGCGGTGGTGCAGTAACCCTGCCCGGCGTTGGCAAAATCTATTGCCGCGAACGCCCCGAACGCATGGTGCGCAACCCCGCCACTGGCGAGCAACTGAAAAAAGCTGCTGACAAAGTTGTCAAAATGACAATCGCCAAAGCGCTGAAAGACAGCGTAAACGGCTAATTTCCTGCGGGCCTTGTGCCCTGACGGAAAACAGTTAGGGTCGCCCGACGGGGCGGCCCTTTTTCGTGGGATACAGGAATGGACATTCGCGCAATCTTTATGGGGCTTAGCTTTGCCTTTATCTGGTCGTCGGCCTTTTCTTCGGCGCGGATCATCGTGGCCAATGCCCCGCCGCTGGCCTCGCTTTCACTGCGGTTCTTCATCTCGGGCATTCTGGGCGTCATGCTGGCCCGCCTGATGGGCCAGACATGGCAACTGACCCGCGACCAATGGCGCGCGACCTTCATTTTCGGCCTGTGTCAGAACGCACTTTATCTGGGGCTGTTCTTTTACGCGATGCAAACGATCGAAGCCTCGCTGGCGTCAATCATCGCCTCCGTTATGCCGCTGATGGTGGCCTTTGCCGGTTGGGTGTTTTACCGCGACCGGTTACGCCCGTTGGCTGTGGCCGGTCTGGTTGCCGGAGTGATCGGCGTGGTGATCATTATGGGATCACGCATCAACGGCGGGGTAGATATGTTTGGCATCGGATTGTGCGTGATCGGAACTGTTGCACTAACCGTCGCAACACTATCCATGCGCGGGGCGTCCAGTGGCGGCAACCTGATGATGATCGTCGGGTTACAGATGTTCGTCGGGGCTGCGTTCTTGGCCGTGGCGTCGCTGTTTCTGGAAACCATTCAGGTAAATTTCACATGGCCGCTGGTGCTGGCGTTTATCTACACCACCCTTGCACCGGGCCTGTTGGCCACATGGATCTGGTTCGCGCTGGTGGCGCGGATCGGGGCGGTGCGGGCCGCCACCTTCCATTTCCTGAACCCGTTTTTCGGTGTGGCGATTGCAGCCGCCCTGCTGGGCGAAAAGATAGGTCTTGCGGATGTGCTGGGCGTAGCAATTATCGCGGGCGGCATATTGGCAGTGCAGCTTTCCAAACAAACCACCGCATAAATCTAACAAGGATGTGAACATCCGGCATCGCCCGAACGGGTGACAGACCGCCCCTTTTCGCGGCATGTAACGGCTATGGATCTATTGCTTGGATATGCTGCCGGTCTGCTGACCCTGATCAACCCCTGCGTTTTGCCGGTGCTGCCGATTGTACTGGCCACCGCCATTCAGGCCGACAAACGCGGCCCGCTGGCGCTGGCTGCAGGGATGAGCCTTGCTTTTGTCACCCTTGGTATTGGCGTTGCCACCCTTGGCTATGCGCTGGGCATCCGCGAGGAAACCGTCGCGCGTGCCGCAGCGGTGATGATGATCGGCTTTGGCCTGATCCTGCTGGTGCCACGTTTCAGCGCCGGATTTGCCACCGCCACGGCTGGGGTCTCTACCCGCGCCGACAGCCAGATGGATACCATGGACCGGTCCGGCCTAAAGGGGCAGTTTTTGGGGGGTATGCTGCTGGGCGCGGTCTGGTCCCCTTGTGTCGGCCCGACCTTGGGCGGTGCAATCGGGCTGGCATCGCAAGGTCAAAGCCTGTGGCTGGCAGGCGGTATCATGTTTGCCTTTGCCATGGGCATTTCCACGATCATTCTGGCGCTGGGTTATGGCGCGCGGTCGGTGATTATGAAACGTCAGGCCGTGATGCGCAAAATTGCCGACAAATCCCGCCCGGTGATGGGTGTTGTGTTCATTCTGGTCGGGGTTGCGATCCTGACCAACTTTCAACAAATCATCGAAGGCTGGATAGTGCAAAACCTGCCCGTCTGGCTGATCGACTTTTCCGTAACAATCTAAAGGAGCCTTGATATGAAACGTCGCGAATTTATCGCCTTGGCCGCGGCTGCCACCCTAAGCCCGCTGGCTGTGGCCGCCGAACCGGCCAACTACACCCCCGGCATGGCCAGAAAAGCACTGGCCGAAGGCAAGACTATATTCCTTGATTTCTCGGCCACTTGGTGCAGCACCTGCGCCGCGCAAGATCGGGTAATCACCGCACTACGCGAAGAAAACCCCGCCTATAACAAAAACATCACCTTCATCAAAGTGGACTGGGATGATTACGGTGACGGCAAATTATCCAACGAATTGAAAATCCCGCGCCGCTCGACTCTGGTTGTATTGAAAGGGAACAAGGAATTGGGTCGCATCGTTGCGGGAACCGCCAAAAAACAGATCAAGGCATTGATGGACAAAGCCCTAGTAGCAGCCACTTCGTAAGGGTTTCTTTTTCGCATAAAAATCCCCGCCGGAGGCATTAAGTTTTTCCGCGGCGGGGTTAGGCTCAAGATGTAGTCGCATCCGCAACCGGTTCGGGTGTTTTCCTGCCCCCGACCCAACCCGCTGCCTTCTCGGCCAACTTGCCGAATTTGGCCGAGGCCCCGTCCAGTTTGGCAGTCCATTCGGGTTTTGGCTCCTGTCCTTCGGTCACCTTGAAGAACGCCTGCAACAGGCAGGCAATGGCAAAGGGTTCGATCAGGGCCACCTTGGCCGCCCATGCAAACAGAATGGCAAAGACAAACCCGCCTGCCGACACCGCACCGGGCATCATGTAAACGATGGCGCCGGCAGGGGCCAGCATCAGCAGGAACACCACAAAGGCCAGTGCATAGGAAATGATCGTAATCCACGCGGCATTGATCAGCATCGGCTTGGCGTTTTGCCCATACAGCACCACGGAATCCCGCGCGGTTTCCCACGGGTTCTCCGAACGGGTGCGGAAAATCTGTGCAAGGATCACCTCGTCAATCAGTCCCACAGCGACCCGCAGAAACGCCCGCACCACACCCATGATATTGCTCAGCCCCGGAATCGGCAGGAAGGATGCGATGCCCTGAATTAATCCGGTAATCGCCCGCACCACGCCTTTGACCAGTTGATCGACCGCAAACAGGATCGAGGACTGGCCGAACCGTTCCTTGACCATCGCCTGCGCATAAGCGATCTGGCCCTTACCGTCGGGCAAATCGCGCCCTTCCAGCAATTCCACCATCACCGCGATATGACCGGCCTTGACCATGTAAAGGGAACCTCTAAAAATCCCCCAAAATCCGGCCTGACGGGGTAGAATCGTCATCAGGATGAAAATGATTCGACCGACGGGGTTTTGTCATGGGTCAGATGGGATTTTTTGATCTTTCCAGCCGATACGCGGGACTGGACAAATCTGGTGATCCGCTGGTGTTGCTCAACGACATGGTGCCGTTCGAGGATTACCGGGACGAGCTGAAGGCCATATGGCGCACGCCGCCCGAACAGCGCAAATCCAACGCTGGCCGCCCGCCTTGGGATGAGGTGCTGATATTCAAGACGATGGTTTTGCAGCAGCTCTACAACCTCTCTGACGATCAGATCGAGTATCAGATCCGCGACCGCCTGTCGTTCATGCGGTTTCTCGGCCTTGGCATTGAAGACAGCGTACCTGACGCCAAGACCATCTGGGCCTACCGTGAAAGGCTGGCCGGGGCCGGGAAGATGAAGGAGCTGTTTGACAAGTTCGATGCCTTTCTGCGCGAAAAGGGCTATCTGGCGATGGGCGGGCAGATTGTTGATGCGAGCATCGTTCCGGCGCCGCGCCAGCACAACAAAAGGGACGAGAACGAGAAAATCAAGGCGGGCGAAACGCCTGAAGAGTGGGAGGAAAAACCCCACAAGAAGCGCCAGAAGGACGTGGATGCGCGCTGGACGAAGAAGCACGGCAAGAGCTATTACGGCTACAAGAACCACATCAATGTCGACCGGCGGCACAAATTCATCCGCGCTTATGATGTCACCGATGCCGCCGTGCATGACAGCCAGGCGCTTGCCGGTCTGATTGATGCGAGCAACACCTCATCGGACCTGTGGGCCGACAGCGCCTATCGCTCGCAAAAGATCGAAAGCGAGCTGGAAGAGCGGGGGCTTCACAGCCATATCCATCACAAGGGCAGGCGCGGCAAGCCGCTTGGCGAGCGCCAGCAAAAGGCCAACCGGAGGCGCTCGAAAGTGCGGGTCCGGGTCGAGCATGTATTCGCTTTTCAGGAGCGCTCCATGGGCGGCAAGCTGATCCGCTCCATCGGCCTGAAGCGGGCGCGATTTCGCATCGGGATGATGAACCTGGTCTACAACATGAAGCGCTTCGTCCAGTTCGAATGCGGCCTGGCGGCGCCGGGATAAGGGTTCATGGGGTGAGGTGTGCCTGAAATACCCAAAACCGGCTTGAAACCGGTGAAAATGGGTTTATGATCCGAAGCAATCAGGCGGGACAGGCGAAAAACCGTCCACCCCGCCGCGAAGAAGGCGAAAACGGGAATTTACAGAGGTTCCCTAGATCACCTTTTCACGCGATTTCACGCCCGAGGACACCCACAATGCGGGGCGACCTGCCAGTGTATCCCCCAGAAACAGACTCAGCGGCGGGGTGTGAAACCCCAGCCGCGCCATGCGGTGAAAACTGCGCCTTGCGTCAGGGATTTCCTGCACGCGGGCCAGATGCCGTTTGGCAACCAGCCTTGATCCTACATTGATCAACCATTTACGAAGTGCCACAAATTACGCCTTTCTACGTTCAATCGCCTGCCAGATTTTCTCGGCGATATTGGTGCCATCGAACCGCTCCAGTTCCTGAATGCCGGTGGGCGAGGTCACGTTGATTTCAGTCAGGTAATCACCGATCACATCAATGCCCACAAATATCTGCCCCTTTTCCCGCAAGAGCGGGCCAATGGCATCGCAAATCTCCTGATCGCGCGCGGTCAGGCCGATCTTTTCCGGCCGCCCCCCGACGTGCATGTTGGAACGGGTTTCGCCCTTGGCCGGAACCCGGTTGATTGCGCCCACGGCCTCGCCATCAACCAGAATGATCCGCTTGTCGCCATTGGACACATCAGGCAGGAATTTCTGCGCAATCAGCGGCTCGCGGTTGATGCCCATGAACAATTCGTGCAGCGAGGTCAGGTTGCGGTCATTCACATCCAGCCGGAACACACCGGCCCCGCCGTTGCCGTAAAGCGGTTTCAGAATGATATCGCCGTGCTTGTGTTTGAATTCTTTCAGCGTCTCCAGATCACGGGCGATCATGGTTGGAGGCGTGAGATCGGGGAATTGCAACACCAGCAGTTTTTCGGGGTAATTGCGCACCCAGAACGGATCATTCACCACCAGCGTTTCGGGGTGAATCATGTCCAGCAGATGCGTGGTGGTGATATAGCCCATGTCAAACGGCGGATCCTGCCGAAGCCAGACTACATCCCAATCTGCCAGATCGATATCCTGTTCCTTGCCCAGCGTGAAATGATTGCCCTTTTCGCGCCGCACGGTCAGCGGCCAGCCCCGCGCCATGATCTGGCCTTCGCGATAGGATAACTTGTCCGGTGTGTAGTAAAACAACTCGTGCCCACGCGCCTGCGCCTCTTCGGCGATGCGGAATGTGCTGTCGGCCTCAATATCAATCGGCCCAATCGGATCCATCTGGATCGCTACTTTCAACGGCATATCGGTCCCCTTTATCTGCCTCTTCTACATGGCCCAAGGTAGCGCGGGGTTCAATGGGGCAAAGCCTAACAATGCCCGAAAGCGTTTTCGATCACCCGAATTTGACCGGTTGCATCCATCAACGCCACATCAAAACGCACATCCGTATCCTGCCCGCCCGGCTCCCCTGCCAGATACTCCGATGCTGTTGCATAAATCCGCTGCATCTGACGCGGCGAGACCCGTTCAGCGGCCCGCGCAAAATCGCGGCTTTTCTTGACCTCGATGAAAATCAGCCCGTCGCCATCCCGTGCAATCAGATCAATCTCACCACCAGACCCGCGCCAACGCCGTTCGACAATCGCATGTCCGTTACGTGCATAATGTTTTTCCACCGCCCCTTCGGCCACCAATCCCGCATGATAAGAGGTCAGACCACTCACGTCTCTTTCCCCATCTCCAGCGCGGCCTGATAAACCTTGCGGCGCGGCAAACCCAATGCCTCGGACACAGCCGTTGCCGCATCTTTCAGACGCATGGTTTTCAACGCATCGCGCAAAGCATCCTCCATTGACTGATCCGACACCTGAACGCCCCGCGCCCGATCGACCAGCACCACGATTTCACCTTTTACCGCACGGCCTGCAAAGGCATCGGCCAGATTCGCCAATGTGCCGCGTGACACTTCTTCAAACCGTTTGGTCAGTTCCCGACAGACTGCCGCCTGCCGTTCACCCCCCAATACCTGCACCAAATCCCCTAACATTCCCTGAATCCTTTTCGGGGATTCATAAAATACCAGCGTCCCCGGTACATCCGCGTATTCCTCGATAAATTTGCGCCGCGCACCTTTGGCATTTGGTGGAAAGCCAGCAAAGAAAAACCGGTCGGTCGGCAATCCCCCGACAGTCAGCGCCGCAATCACCGCCGAGGGGCCAGGGGCCGCAATCACAGGCTCCCCTGCCTCAATCGCCGCCCGTCCCAGAGCAAACCCCGGATCGGCCACCAGCGGTGTCCCCGCCTCGGAGGCATAGGCAACCGATTTTCCATCGGCAATATAGCGCATCAAACGCGCGCGCACCTTGTCACCGCTGTGGTCGTGATAGGCAATCACCGGCCGGTCCCCCAACGGGATCCCGTGGATTTCCATCAGGCGTTTTGCCGTGCGGGTATCTTCGGCGGCGACTACATCCGCCGAAGCCAGTATATCCAGCCCCCGCAGCGTAATATCCCGCGCCGTCCCGATCGGGGTAGCGACGAAATACAAACCGGCAGAGAGTTGCTTCTTTTCAAAATTCACGGGATTCCCACCTTTCACGGCGTTTACTATTTGCAAGCAAGCGCTTAATCTTGCCCCCTGAATCATTACGCGCAAGGGAGCGAGGATCAACCTATGTTTTTGTTATTGAGTAATTTCCAGAAGTTTGCAGGCCGTGTTATTGCTGCACTATCCATTTTGTGGTTGGCGGCCTGTCAACCGGTCAGCCTGAGTGACAGCGGCCCCAGCATCAATACCAAAGCTGCCGTTCCCGTAGCCTTGCTCGTCCCTGGCAGGTCGGCAAATCCAAGCGACAACCTGAACGCCAAAAACCTGGAAAATGCCGCGCGGCTGGCCATTGCTGACCTTCAGGGCGTCAAAATCGACCTGCGGGTTTACAATACTGCTGGCAACCCGACACAGGCCGCTGCTGTTGCGGTTCAAGCCGTCAATGAAGGGGCGAAAATCATCGTTGGCCCGCTTTATGCCAAATCTGCAAATGCTGTTGGCAATGCTGTCGCAAACCGGAATGTTAATGTGCTGGCATTTTCAAACAACGCACAGATTGCCGGTGGCAATGTGTTTATCCTTGGCCCGACCTTTGAAAACACCGCGAACCGTCTGGTAAGCTATTCCAAACGTCAAGGTCGTGGAAAAATCGCGATTGTCCATGCCCGAACCCAAGCCGGTGAAATCGGGCGGGCCGCGATTTCCAATGCAATTTCCCGAGCAGGTGCAACACCTGCTGGCGTTGCCTCGTATGAATTTTCGCAAGACGGGATTATCAACGCTGTGCCGCAAATCACCCAGACTATCAAATCGGGCGGGGCTCAGGCTGTATTCTTTACGGCCAGCACGGATGCAGCACTGCCGCTGTTAACCCAAATGCTGCCCGAGAATGGTATCAATAACAACACGATCAAATTCATCGGCCTGACCCGCTGGGATATCCCGCCCGCCACGTTGGCTCTGCCCGGCGTACAAGGGGCATGGTTTGCCAGGCCCCACCCCGGTATGACAGCCAAATTCAGGGCGCGTTATTCAGCGGCCTTTGGCGGCAATCCTTTACCCATCGCCGGGTTGTCCTATGATGGCATTGCAGCAATTGGTGCGCTGGTCAAAGCCGGAAAATCCAATGCTTTGACTGCCGCCGCCCTGACGCAAGGAGCCGGTTTTGTTGGCGCCAGCGGTATCTTCCGACTACGCAATGATGGCACCAACCAGCGTGGTCTGGCCATTGCCCAAATTCAGAACAATCAAGCCGTTATCGTTGACGCTGCGCCCAGCAGCTTTGGCGGGGCCGGTTTCTAGACGGGCCCGATGAACGCCCATACGCCTTTGTTTTCGCCGGACAGTCTGATCTGTCCGGCGAATGACATTTTCGACAAAGCCGCGGCGTGGGAGGCGCTTGAAGCCGCCTTTTACGGCGCAAAGGACGATCGTGAAATTCGTGCCGCAACCGTGGGGTATCTGCTAGAGGCCCGCAAACGCGGCAATGAAGCAATCGAGACCGCCTTTACCGCTGCCCCCTTTGCCGCCCATCGCACCACCCGCGCCTATGCCTATCTGGCCGATTGTCTGGTTGAAACCGCCTTTCATGTGGCCACCCGCCATTTGCACAAAATCGCCAATCCCACCGATGCCGAACGCCTGTGCGTGCTGGCCGTGGGCGGCTCGGGCCGCGCCGAAATGGCACCCCATTCCGACATCGACCTGCTGTTCCTGACCCCCTACAAAATGACCGCCTGGGCCGAAAGCGTGATCGAATCCATGCTGTATATCCTGTGGGATCTGCGCCTTAAAGTCGGACATTCCAGCCGCACCATCAAGGATTGCGTCCGCTTGGGGCGCGAAGATTTCACCATCCGCACCGCCCTACTGGAAGAACGCTATCTGGCGGGCGATGCCCCGCTGGCGGACGAGTTGAAAGAAACCCTGTGGCACGATCTGTTCCGCAACACCGGCCCCGAATTCATCGAAGCCAAACTGGAAGAGCGCAGCGAGCGCCACCGCAAACAGGGTGGCCAGCGTTATATGGTCGAGCCAAATGTAAAAGAGGGCAAGGGCGGCCTGCGTGATCTGCAATCGCTGTTCTGGATCGCCAAATACATCCACCGCGTCGATGACGTGGCCGAACTGGTCGCCCTTGGTCTGTTCACACAAGAAGAATACGACAGTTTTTCCAAGGCCGAACAATTCCTCTGGGCAACCCGTTGCCATATGCACCTGATCGCCGGCCGCGCGATGGAACAGCTGACGTTCGATCTGCAAGTCGAGGTCGCCAAACGCATGGGATACAAGACCCACGATGGTCGCCGCGCGGTGGAATATTTCATGCAGGATTATTTCCGCCACGCCACCCATGTGGGCGATCTGACCCGCATCCTGCTGACGGCGCTTGAAGCCAGCCACGCCAAACAGGAACCCCGCCTGCTGCGATTTTTCCGCCGCCGCAAAAAGGCCAAAGCCGGTTACAGAATTGTCCAGAACCGCCTGAATGTTGCGGATGAAAAACTGTTCCTTCAGGACAAAATGAACATCCTGCGCCTGTTCGAGGAAGCCCTGCGCACCGGTGTTCTGATCCACCCCGACGCAATGCGGCTGGTGTCCTCGCATCTGAACCTGATCGATGACGAGATGCGCGCCGACAAGGAAGCCACCCGCATTTTCCTTGATCTGCTGCTGAAACACGGCAACCCCGAACGCGCCTTGCGGCGGATGAACGAACTGGGCGTGCTGGCCGCGTTCATTCCCGAATTCGAGCCAATCGTGGCGATGATGCAGTTCAATATGTATCACCACTACACCGTGGATGAACATACCATCCAGTGCATTTCCAACCTTGCCCAGATCGAGCGCGAGGAGTTGAAAGAAGAACTGCCCATCGCCTCGGGAATCCTGAAGGGCGGCATCAATCGCAAGGTGCTGTATGTGGCCCTTTTGCTGCATGACATCGGCAAGGGGCGGGACGAGGACCACTCGATCCTTGGCGCGAAAATCGCCCGCAAGGTCGCCCCGCGTCTGGGTCTGAAACCGGACGAATGCAAAAACGTCGAATGGCTGGTGCGCAACCATCTGCTGATGTCGGACGTGGCACAAAAACGCGATATTTCCGACCCGCGCACCATTCGCGGCTTTGCCAAAGCGGTCAAGAACAAGGAACGGCTGGACCTGCTGACGGTGCTGACGGTCTGTGACATTCGCGGGGTCGGGCCGGACACATGGAACAACTGGAAGGCCATGCTGATCCGGCGACTCTATTCCGACACCGAAACCACGCTGGAAACCGGTATGGAGGCTGTGAACCGCACCGCCCGCGAAAATGCCGCCAAAAAGGCGCTGCGTCAGGCGCTGGCAGATTGGGACAAGAAGGATCTGAAGGTCGAAACCGCCCGCCATTATCCGCCCTACTGGCAGGGCCTGCAAACCGGCGCCCATGTGATTTTCGCCAAGCAATTGCGCAATCTGACCGAAGACGAAATCCGCATCGACCTGAAACCCGACGAGGACCGTGACGCGACCCAAGCCTGTTTCGTTCTGGCCGACCACCCCGGCATTTTCTCGCGACTGGCCGGCGCCTTGGCGCTGGTTGGGGCCAATGTGGTGGACGCGCGCACCTATACCACCAAAGACGGCTATGCGACCGCCGTTTTCTGGATTCAGGATGGCGATGGCTCGCCTTACGAAGGATCGCGCCTGAACCGGTTGCGCGTGATGATCGAAAAGACCCTGAAAGGCGAGGTGATCGCGCGCGATGCCCTGCAATCACGCGACAAGATCAAGAAACGCGAGCGCGCCTTCAAAGTGCCAACAACGATTACCTTCGACAACGAAGGCAGCGAGATTTACACGATTATCGAGGTCGACACCCGCGACCGTCCCGCACTGCTATACGATCTGACCCGCACCCTGGCTCATGCAAATGTCTATATCGCCAGCGCGGTGATTGCGACATACGGGGAACAGGTGGTCGATACATTTTACGTCAAAGACATGTTCGGCCTTAAATATCACGAGGAAAGCAGGCAAAAGACGTTGGAAAAACGCCTGCGAAAGGCGATTGAAGAAGGCTTTGAAAGGGCACAGGCCGGATGACGGGACGCAAACGCATGCTGGGCGGATTTCTGACCGTTGGCGGCTGGACATTGCTTAGCCGGCTGTTGGGCTTTGCGCGCGATGTGATGATCGCGGCCTTTCTGGGCACCGGTCCGGCAGCACAGGCGTTCATTGTAGCCTTTTCCCTGCCCAATATGTTTCGCCGCTTCTTTGCCGAAGGCGCGTTCAACATGGCCTTTGTGCCGATGTTTTCCAAGAAACTGGAATCCGGCGACGAACCGCTTGAATTCGCCCGCGATGCCTTTTCCGGCCTTGCCAGCATCCTGATCACCCTGACGGTCGTTGCCATGGTGCTGATGCCGTGGCTGGTCTGGGCGATGGCCAGCGGATTTGTCGGGGATGAACGGTTCGATCTGGCGGTCACTTACGGACGCATCGCTTTCCCCTATATCCTGTTCATTTCACTTGCGGCGCTGTTGTCCGGCGTGCTGAACGCCACCCACCGTTTTACTGCGGCGGCGGCGGCACCTGTTTTGTTGAATGTTATCTTTATCGGCGCACTGGTGATGGGCAATCTGGCCGGATTTGACGTTGGCCTGACATTGGCATGGATGGTCCCCGTTGCCGGTATCGCACAACTGTCACTGGTCTGGATTGCGGCCAAACGCGCGGGTTTCGCGCTCTACCCGTCATGGCCAAAGCTAACCCCTGATCTGAAACGCCTCGCCATCATCGCCGCCCCTGCCGCCTTGGCCGGCGGAGTGGTGCAGGTCAACCTGCTTGTCGGTCGCCAGGTCGCCAGCCAGTTCGACGCCGCAGTAGCATGGCTGTATAATGCGGACAGGCTGTATCAACTGCCGCTTGGCGTGGTCGGCATCGCCATCGGCATCGTGCTGCTGCCCGAACTGTCGCGCCGCCTTCAGGCAGGCGATACCGCTGGCGGACAAGAGGCCTTCAGCCGCGCCGGTGAAATCTCGCTTGCCCTGACCATCCCCGCCGCCGTGGCGTTGGTCGTGATCCCGCTGCCGCTGGTCGAAGTGTTGTTCCAGCGTGGCAAATTCGGCCCCGATGACACAGCCGCCACCGCTGCGGCTGTGCAAATCTACGGCCTCGGCCTGCCCGCCTTTGTGCTGCAAAAAGTGTATCAACCGCTGTTCTTTGCCCGCGCAAATACCAAAACCCCGTTCTACTATGCACTGGTCGCAATGGTGATCAATGCGGGCCTTGCCATCGGGCTGGCGCCAATTATCGGCTACCTCGCAGCCGCCATCGGCGCGACATTCGCCAGTTGGGGCATGGTGTTCCTGCTGTGGTCCGGATCGCGCAAAATGGGGGATGCAGCCCGCTTTGACAAACGGTTCCGCAAATGCATTATCGGCATTCTGGCTGCCTCCGCCCTGATGGGGGTGGTCCTGTTTGCCGCGCAACTGGTGCTGAATCCAATGTTCGGCGCGGGCGCATGGCGTTATCTGGCGCTAGCCCTGCTGATCTGCATCGGCTTTGTCAGCTATTTTGGCATCGGCCAGATGATCGGTGCATTCAAACTGTCGGAATTCCGCCGCTCCTTGCGCCGTTAGCCTTTCCAAATGGCCCAAATATCCGCGCCGCAGGCATAGAATCTTTATCCCCGCCGCCGCACCTGCGCCAAAGCCCGTGAAAAGCCGCCTGGACTAACCACAAAGGACAACCCGAATCCTGTGGCAAATCCGGCCAGATCGGCAATCCAGTCCTGCCCGCCACCAAAAAACAACCCGAAAATCAATTTAATAAACAGCAAAAACCCGATCAGCGTAAAAGCACGGTATTTATTTGCCCCCTGGGCGGCCAGATTGACCCACAGCAAAAAGGTAAACGCCCCGATCAACCCGTAATCGCCCGGATAGGCCCCCACCAGCGCCACACGGCTGTCCACAAACAGCCCATAGACCACGGCCCCGACAATAGCGGCCGCAAAGAACACCAACAACAGCGCCCACCAGCGAAACACCTCGCCCACGAATTTGCCCATCGCAAGCAGGATCACAACAGCAAACAGCATATGGAAGACCTCTGCATAACATCGGGATTCCCCCGGGTTGGCCGTTTTGGTAAGCTAGCCGGGAAATCTCTGGGGTGAATAGATGGACCTTTTCCTGCACGAAGCGGCGGCACGGATCGGCGCGGATGACGTTCTGTCGAAGATCGACGCGCTGATGGATTGGAACTCGTTTTTGCCGATCCTGCGGCGCGGTCTGGGGCGCTCGGGGATCGGGCCTCAGGGCTATGATCCGCTGGTTCTGTTCAAGTGTCTTCTGGTTGGCCAGTGGCACGGGCTGAGCGACCCGAAGCTGGAGCGGGCCTTGAAGGTGCGGCTGGATTTCATGCTGTTCTGCGGGCTCGATCTGCACGCGTCGGTGCCGGATGAGACGACCCACTGCCGGTTCCGCAATGCGCTGGTCCGGGGTGGCGTTTACGATGAGCTGCTGGCCGAGGTCTGCCGCCAGATCGAGGCGCATGGGCTGAAGCTGAAAGAGGCTGAGGCGGCGATCATTGATGCGACCCTGATCGCGGCGGCGGCGCGCCCGCGCACCCATATCGACGCCCCGCAGGACCGGGCAGAGGACGGGGCAAGGGAAGGGACGCCGGATGATCCGCCCGAGGTCTCACCCGACGGGGCACAGCTGCATTTCAGCGCCGACCCTGATGCCCGCTGGGTCAAGAAGGGCCGCAAGAGCACGCTCGGCTACAAGGGCTTTGCCCGCTGC
The DNA here is from genome assembly GCF_965277155.1 of Profundibacter sp. Taxonomy (GTDB): domain Bacteria; phylum Pseudomonadota; class Alphaproteobacteria; order Rhodobacterales; family Rhodobacteraceae; genus Profundibacter. Next base: position 594,725 of record NZ_CBDIBV010000013.1, on the reverse strand, counting down.
GACGAAGAGGGCTTTATCGACAAGGTGCACACCACGCCCGCCAATGCCGCCGAAAGCCCCGAATTCGCCACCATGATCGCGGGCGCAAAGGCGCAGCGGGTGCTGGCCGACAAGGCCTATGCGAGCAAGGCCAACCGCCAGATGCTGCGCGGCAAATACCGCGACGGCATCCTGCGCAAGGCAGCGCGCGGCCGCCCCCTGCGGCAATCGGAGAAACGCTTCAACCGGCTGATTTCGAAACGCCGCTTCCGCATCGAGCAGACTTTCGGCACGATGAAACGCCTCTTCGGCCTGCAGCGGGCGAGATATTTCGGGCGCGCCAGGGTGCATGCCCAGATGGTCATGGCCGCCATCGCGCAAAACCTGCTCAAGGCCGCAAACAGGATCACCCTCAACCCGCAAACCCCCGCAATCGCATAGCCCCAAACCCCGCCACCCGTCTGTCCGCCGGACCCGCAGGGGCGCAAGGTGGGCGGCCGAAATCTTGCTTCAACCGAAAGCCATGGCCTCATGCAGAGGTCTTTATGGGTAAAATTTACATGGATGAACGGATAGGCCACAAACCGCAGTAAAACCTCGGGCGGATAGCGCCCTGCCTCGATCATCCGGTCAATCAACAGGCCCGACGGTGCATATTCCTGCATTGCGGCAATCCGCCAACCCACCGCCTGCGGTCCGCCGATCAGCCCGCGCGCGCCCAGATTGAACGCTAATTCGATCACAAACATCGCCCCCGCCAGCGCCACAATCACCGGCGGCAGGGGGTTAACGGGTGACACATTGGGATTACTGCTCATATCCATAGGCTCCTTTGGTTGACGGCCCTTGCCCCTATGGGTAAGCGAAACGCACAACATAATCCAGACGGAGTACATATTATGACAGAGGTGGTCCACACACCCCGCGTCTTTTCAGGCATTCAGCCCTCGGGCGGCCTGACCCTTGGCAATTATCTGGGCGCGATCAAGCGCTTTGTCGAAATGCAGGAGGATGGCGTTGAATCCATCTATTGCATGGTCGACTTGCACGCCATCACTGTCTGGCAAGACCCCGCCAAACTCCGCCACGCCACGCGTGAGCTGTGCGCGGGTTACATCGCTGCCGGTCTGGACCCGGAAAAATCCATCCTGTTTAACCAAAGTCAGGTGTCTGCCCATGCCGAGCTGGGATGGGTGTTCAACTGCGTGGCCCGTATGGGCTGGCTGAACCGGATGACGCAATTCAAGGACAAAGCCGGCAAGAACCGCGAAAACGCCTCGGTCGGGCTGTTCAGCTATCCCACCCTGATGGCCGCCGACATTCTGGTTTACCACGCAACGCATGTGCCGGTGGGCGAGGATCAAAAACAGCATATCGAACTGACCCGCGACATCGCGGCCAAGTTCAACCATGATTACGGCGTTGATTTCTTTCCCATCACCGAACCGGTGATCGAGGGGACGGCCACGCGTGTTATGAGCCTGCGGGACGGCTCCAAGAAGATGTCGAAATCCGATCCTTCTGATATGAGCCGGATCAACATGACCGATGACGCCGACACGATCGCCAAAAAGATCCGCAAGGCCAAAACCGACTCGGATGGCTTGCCGTCCGAGGCCGAAGGGCTGGACGGGCGTCCCGAGGCAAAGAACCTTGTCAGCATCTTTGCGGCGCTGTCGGATATTTCGGTCGATCAGGTTCTGGCCGAAGTTGGCGGCAAGCAGTTTTCCGAATTCAAACCGATGCTGTCGGAATTGGCGGTCGAAAAACTGTCGCCCATATCCGCCGAAATGGCACGGCTGATGCAAGCACCGGATGAAATCGACGCGATACTGCGCAAGGGGGCCGCCAAGGCCCGCGTGATTGCCGATCCGATTCTGGAAAAGACACTGGAGATTGTCGGGATGGTGCGTTAACGCACATATTCTGCGGGTAAACCGCCAATTTTCCAATTTTCTATCAATGTTACCTTGGCTCCTGTAATCTGAAAGGAGCCAAGGTATGAACGCCACCAACCCTTCTGTCTGTATAGGACATGTCCATTTGAAAGTGGCTGATCTGGAACGGGCCATCAGGTTTTATTCCGATGTGCTCGGTTTCGAGGTGATGCAACAATTCGGGAACCAAGCCGCTTTTCTTGCAGCGGACGGATATCATCACCATATCGGCTTGAACACATGGGACAGCCTGAATGGCACACCTCCGCCGCATGGGCATACTGGCCTATATCATACTGCATTCCTTTATCCCTCGCGGGAATCATTAGCAGTCGCCCTGCTGCGCGTTCAAAATGCAGGAATTCCATTTGACGGGGCTTCCGATCACGGCGTTAGCGAAGCCGTCTATCTGCGTGATCCGGATGGTAACGGAGTGGAATTATACTATGACCGCCCCAAGGATGAATGGCCCCGCGATGCTGAAGGAAATCTGGCCATGAACACAGCTCCGCTGGATGTGGATGCATTAATATCAATAGCCCGCAAAGCCAGCTAGCCGGTTATTTTAACAACGCACAATCCGTCGCATCATTGCCCTCTTGCGTTGCATCCGCTTCCCCTGCATCATTGGCTACAAGGAGAAAAACACATGCGTAAATTTCTTGTGGTGCTGGATGACAGCCGTGAATGTTTGAATGCGATGCGTTTTGCAGCGATGCGGGCGGCGAAATCGGGGGGCGGGGTCGAGGTGCTTTCGATCATTCCGCCCGAGGAGTTCAACCACTGGATCGGCATCGGCGACATCATGCGCGAAGAGGCCCGTGAACGGATCGAGGTGCATTACGAGGTGTTCGCCAAATGGATGCGCGACCGGCAGGGGATCGACCCCGAACTGGTGATCCGCGAGGGCGAGGCCGTGACTGAAATTCTGGCCCAGATCGAAGAAGACAAGGAAGTCGGCCTGTTGGTGTTGGGGGCCAGCAGCGACAAAAAAGGCCCCGGTCCGCTGATTGCCCAACTGATGAAATCAGTGGCCAACTTCCCGATACCAATCACTATCGTGCCGGGCGAAATGTCCAAAGAACGGCTGGAAGCGATTACCTGATCCACGATTAGAACCATTCCAAACCTTGACAGCGCGGCGTTGCAGGCGCATATCCATAATCCTGACCAAAAAGGTGTGCCAAATGTTTATCCAAACCGAATCCACCCCGAATCCCGCGACCCTTAAATTTCTACCGGGCCAAAGCGTGCTTGGCAAAGGCACCGCCGATTTTCCATCGGCCGAGGTGGCAGGAAAATCGCCGCTGGCACAGCGTATCTTTGCGGTTGGCGGCATTTACGGCGTGTTTCTGGGCACCGATTTTATCACCGTGACCAAAGGCGAAGACATCGCGTGGGAACACATCAAACCCGCGATCCTTGGCGCGATCATGGAGCATTACCAATCCGGCGACCCCGTATTGATTGGCGAGGCCGAAAGTGCAGGCCATGCAGACCACGAAGAAGCGGACGAAGCGATCGTTTCCCAGATCAAGGAACTGCTGGACACCCGCGTGCGCCCCGCTGTGGCACAGGATGGCGGCGACATCACCTTTCACGGCTTTGATCAGGGCGTGGTTTACCTGCACATGCAGGGCGCTTGTGCCGGTTGTCCATCCTCAACCGTAACCCTGAAAATGGGCATCGAGAACCTGCTGCGCCATTATATCCCCGAAGTGACCGAGGTGCGCGCGATTGACCTCTGAACCGCTGATACTAGCGTTTGATACATCGGTCGCGCATTGCGCGGCCGCTTTGCTTTGGGGCGAACGGTTGTTGGTGCAACGGGACGAGCCAATGGCCAAAGGACAGGCCGAACGCCTGTTTCCCTTGCTGCAAGAGGTGCTGTTCGAGGCGGGCAAAACATGGGCCGATCTAAGCGCCATCGGCGTTGGCACCGGCCCCGGCAATTTCACCGGCATCCGCATTTCAGTATCCGCCGCCCGTGGTCTGGCCCTGTCACTGGGCATCCCCGCCGTTGGCGTTTCCAGTTTCGAGGCTTTGGCCCTCAACGCCCCCCGCCCCGTCCTGTCGCTGGTGGATGCACGCCGCGATCAGGTGTTTGCGCAGGAACTGTCGGCAAACGGGGCGCAGGCCCCGTTCATGGCCACCAAAGACACCCTGCCCGATATGCCCACCATCGGCCCTTTCGATACCGTTGATCCCGTGGCCATCGCCCGCATCACCGCCACCCGCTTTGCCGACCCCGATCTGCCCCGCCCCGCCCCGCTGTATGTCCGCGCACCCGACGCTGCGCCGCCGCGGGATCCGGCGCCTGTCATCCTGCCATGACCCCTGCTGCCCTCGCGGCCCTGCACGCCAGATGTTTTACCATGCCGCGCCCATGGTCGGCGGCTGAGTTCGCCGCGCTGCTCACGTCAAAAGGCATCTTTTTGCAAACCTCACCCGCCGGTTTCGCATTGGGTCGCGAAATAGCGGGCGAAACCGAATTGCTGACCCTTGCGGTCGATCCAGCCTTGCAACGCCAAGGCCACGGCCGCCGCCTGTTAACCGCCTTCGAGGCCGAATCCCGCAAACGCGGCGCAACCGAGGCCCTGCTGGAAGTCGCCGCATCCAATTTCGCTGCCCGCAGCTTGTATAAACTCGTCGGATACCGCGAATCTGGGCGCCGCCCGTTGTATTACACTCCACCACAAGGCGAGAAAATCGACGCAATCTTGATGCGTAAGGCCCTGATTTGAGTCAAGATTTTCAGCCAATCAGGCCATCAACCGCAAAAACCCCGCCTTAGGCGCTACCAAATGGTAAAAAGCTATTGACGCTCCCCGCCCACTGCGCGCTTAATTGCAGATGATCTTGAAAAACGATCTGCTCGCTTACTTGGGTTCTGCCCCATTCCGGCGGCAACCCAAAAACAAAAATCGGGAGAGAAAATATGACCCTTATGCAGAAATTCCTTGGTGCTGCTGCCACGCTTGCCCTGTCCGCAGGTGCCGCGCTGGCCGATCCGGCCATCATCTTTGACCTTGGTGGTAAATTCGACAAATCGTTCAACGAAGCCGCGTTTACCGGTGCCAAACGCTGGGCCGAAGAAACCGGCGGTTCGTTCCGCGAAATCGAACTGACATCCGAAGCCCAGCGCGAACAGGCCCTGCGCCGTTTTGCCGAAGCCGGCTATAACCCCGTTGTCATGACCGGTTTTGCCTTTGCATCATCGCTGGATACAGTGGCCCCCGATTTCCCCGACACCAAATTCGCCATCATCGACATGGTTGTTGATCAGCCAAACGTGCAATCGGTCGTTTATAAAGAGCAAGAAGGCTCGTATCTGGTTGGCATGATGGCCGCTATGGCCAGCAAATCCGGCACTGTCGGCTTTGTCGGTGGTATGGATATTCCGCTGATCCGCAAATTCGCCTGTGGCTATGTGCAGGGCGTCAAGGCAGTAAACCCCGATGCAAAGGTTATCCAGAACATGACCGGCACAACACCTGCCGCATGGAATGATCCGGTCAAAGGCGGCGAACTGACCAAAGCACAGATCGCACAGGGTGCCGACGTCGTTTATGCCGCAGCCGGTTCCACCGGCCTTGGCGTGCTGCAAACCGCTGCTGACGAGGATATTCTGGCCATCGGCGTCGATTCAAACCAGAACTATCTGCACCCGGGTCATATGCTGACATCCATGATGAAGCGTGTTGATGTGGCTGTTTATAACGCATTCTCGGCTGGCCCCGACCTGAAGCCCGGCTTCAACGTGCTCGGTCTTGCCGAAGGCGGGGTTGACTATGCAATGGATGAATACAACAAAGACCTAGTTACACCTGAAATGAAAGCTGCGGTAGATGATGCCAAAGCCAAAATCATTGCTGGCGAGATCGAGGTTTACGACTATATGTCCGACAACTCTTGCCCGGTGAAATAAGCACTCATGGCTAATGCACAACTTAAGGAGCGGCAGGAAACTGCCGCTCCCGCTATAGAACTTGTCGGCATCTCCAAGGCTTTCGGGCCAGTGCAGGCAAACAAGGACATCTCGCTTTCTGTTGCGCGCGGTTCGATCCACGGGATCGTTGGCGAAAACGGCGCCGGAAAATCCACACTGATGTCGATCCTTTACGGGTTTTACAAGGCAGACGCAGGCGAGATTTATATCGGTGGCAAGAAAACCCCTATCCCTGACAGTTCTGCCGCGATTGCAGCCGGTATCGGCATGGTGCACCAGCACTTTAAGCTGGTCGAGAATTTCACCGTCCTAGAAAATGTCATTCTGGGCATGGAGGACGGCCCGCTGCTGCGCCCGTCACTGGCAAAGGCGCGCAAGCTGCTGCAACAGCTTTCCGATGAATACGAACTTAGCGTCGATCCCGACGCGCTGGTCGAAAACCTGTCTGTTGGCCACCAACAGCGCGTCGAGATCCTGAAAGCGCTGTATCGCAAGGCCGACATTCTAATTCTGGATGAACCCACCGGCGTTCTGACTCCGGCCGAGGCCGACCACCTGTTTCGAATCCTGCAAGGGCTGAAGGAGCAGGGCAAAACCATCATCCTGATTACCCATAAATTGCGCGAAATCATGGAGATCACCGATACCGTATCCGTGATGCGCCGTGGTGAAATGACGGCAACTGTGAAAACCGCCGAAACCAGCCCCGAGCAGCTGGCCGAGCTGATGGTCGGCCGCAAGGTTCTGCTGCATATCGACAAGAAACCGGCCACACCCGGCGCGGATATTCTGGAAATCAAAGATCTGGAAGTCACCGATGAAAAGGGGGTCAAGCGTCTGAAAGGCATTTCACTTGAGGTTCGAGCAGGTGAAATCCTTGGCATCGCCGGTGTTTCGGGCAATGGGCAAACCGAATTGCTGGAAGTACTTGGCGGCTATATGCCTGCCAGCGGCACCATCCGTATCAATGGTACCGAAATTGATCTGACAGGCAAACATTCCGATGGTCAATCCCGCCGCAATCGCGGCATTGCCCATGTGCCCGAAGACCGGCAGTCCGAAGGGCTGATCATGGATTTTTCCGCGTGGGAAAATATGATCTTCGGCTATCACAATGACCCCGCCTATAACAAAAATGCCCTGATGATGGACAACGCGGCAATCCGCAAGGAAACGGCTGCCAAGATGGAACGCTTTGATGTGCGTCCGCCAATCCCCGCGCTTAAGGCGAAAAACTTTTCCGGCGGCAACCAGCAAAAAATCGTGCTGGCGCGTGAAATCGAGCGCAACCCCGATCTGCTGCTGGTTGGCCAGCCCACCCGTGGCGTAGACATCGGTGCGATCGAATTCATCCACCAGCGGATTGTCGAATTGCGCGACGAAGGCAAAGCAATTTTGCTGGTCAGCGTTGAACTTGAGGAAATCCTGTCACTGTCGGACCGCATTCTTGTGATGTTTGACGGGCATATCATGGGCGAACGCGACCCCGCAAAAACTGATGAAAAAGAACTGGGAATGCTGATGGCCGGTATGGAAACCAACGGGGGGGCGAACTGATGGACAAGATGCCAAGATGGGCCGATGTCGTCCTGATCCCGCTGATCAGTCTGATGCTTGCATTTGCGGCGTCTGGCCTTGTAGTGCTGGCGATCGGGGAAAACCCGATTCAGGCCATCACTGTTATGGTCAAGGGTGCGCTGGGGTCCACTTCGGGCCTTGGCTATACGCTCTATTATGCCACCAACTATATGTTCACGGGGCTTGCCGTTGCCGTGGCATTTCATGCGCGGATGTTCAACATCGGTGGCGAAGGTCAGGCAGCAATTGCCGGTGTTGGCGCAACCCTTGTTATCCTTGCCTTTGACTGGCCGCACTGGGCGTTGGCCTTGCCGTTTGCCATTCTGGGAGCGGCGGTATTTGGGGGGTTTTGGGCGGCTGTTCCGGCCTATTTGCAAGCCAAACGCGGCAGCCATATCGTGATTACCACAATCATGTTCAACTTTATCGCCGCCGCCGTCATGGGGTTCCTGCTGAACGGGGTACTGAAAAACCCCAACACGCAAAACGCCGAAACGGTGAAATTTCCCGCCGGGGCGCATCTGCCCACAGCACATGAAATGCTGGCCCCGCTTGGCATCAACTTTTCGAAATCCGCACCGTTGAACATCAGTTTTCTGCTGGCCCTGCTTTGCGCGTTTTTGGTGTGGTTCCTGCTGTGGCGTACGCGCCTTGGCTATTCGATCCGCGCCTTTGGCCAATCCGAAAAGGGGGCGAAATACGCCGGTATTTCGGCCTTCAAGATCATCATGATCTCGATGTTCATTTCCGGCGCTTTGGCCGGAATGCTATCAATAAACGTGGTGATGGGCGAACAAGAACGTCTGATCAAGGAATTCGTGGAAGGCGCCGGTTTTGTCGGCATCGCCGTGGCCCTGATGGGGCGTAACCACCCGGTCGGCATTATCCTTGCGGCCATCCTGTTCGGGATGCTGACACAGGGCGGGTTCGAACTGCTGTGGGAAATGCCCAATATCAGCAAAGAAGTAGTGCTGGTGATTCAGGGGATGATCATCCTGTTTACCGGCGCACTGGATTACATGGTGCGGGGACCGGTCGAAAAACTGTTCCTGCGCATGAAAAAGGGAGCCTAGGCGATGGATACTGCAAACTTCTTCCTACAGGCCCTTTTGACCGCCGATATGACAATCCGTGTGTCCGTGGTTCTGATATTCGCCTGCCTTGCCGGACTGTATTCTGAACGCGCCGGTATCTTTGATATCGGGCTTGAGGGTAAAATGTTGATCTCGGCATTTTTCACTGCCGCCGTTTCTTACCAGACCGGCTATATCTGGTATGGCGTCGCTGCAGGGGTCGCCGCTTCGATGGTGTTTGCGCTGATCCACGGCGTGGCCTCGATCACCTTCCGCGGCAATCAGCTGATTTCCGGTGTGGCGATAAACTTTCTGGCCTCGGGTCTGACAGTGGTGATCGGCCATGCATGGTTCAAAAAGGGTGGCCTGACCCCCCCTTTGAGCGATGCCGGGCGGTTCCATGAAATCACCCTGCCCTTTGCCGATGCGCTGCGTGATGTGCCGGTGTTGGGACCAATCTATGCCGACGTGATCTCGGGTCACAAATTACTGGTCTATGTTGCGATGCTGATTGTGCCGCTGACATGGTGGCTGCTGTATCGCACCCGTTTTGGTCTGCGTTTACGGGCAGTCGGGGAAAACCCCGCATCTGTGGACACCGCCGGTGTTTCGGTCGTTCGCTATCGCTATGCCGCTGTACTGATTGCCGGAGTGTTGTGCGGATTGGGCGGGGCCTATCTGTCAACCTCCCAAGGGGCCGCCTTTGGCAAGGAAATGACAGCCGGTCGCGGCTTTATCGCGCTGGCGGCGCTGATCTTTGCAAAGTGGCGTCCGTGGTATGCATTGATGGCCTGTTTGCTGTTCGGTTTTCTGGAAGCAATCAGCAACCTGTTCCCCAATATCAACGTGTTTGGACTGTTTGAAATCCCGGTCCAGTTCACCCAAGCCCTGCCCTATATCCTGACTGTGGTGATTCTTGCAGGCTTTGTCGGCAAGGCGATTCCCCCCCGTGCAGGCGGCGAGCCATATGTAAAAGAGCGGTAAAAGAACCGCATATATACGAATTTTTGCATCTATTACGCGCAAAACCCGCCCAGAGCTATTGTCTGGGCGGGTCTTTTTGTCCTAGGTAGTTATATGCAGATTTATCTTCCTATCGCCGAAATCTCGGTAAACGCATTTCTTTTACTCGGTCTTGGCGGGCTTGTTGGTATCCTGTCGGGCATGTTCGGCGTTGGTGGCGGCTTTTTGATGACGCCCCTGCTGTTCTTCATAGGCATCCCGCCAGCCGTGGCTGTGGCAACCGAGGCCAACCAGATTGTTGCCTCGTCCTTTTCCGGTGTGCTGGCGCATTTCAAGCGAAAGACGGTGGATCTGAAAATGGGCACTGTGCTGCTGATTGGCGGCTTGATAGGTGCCTACCTTGGTATCCTGTTATTCAACTACCTTAAAAGTCTTGGGCAGGTCGATCTTCTGGTCAAGCTCAGCTACGTTGTATTTCTGGGCATCATCGGTTCGCTGATGTTTGTCGAAAGCCTAAACGCCATCCGGCGCGCCCAGAAAACCGGCATGACTGGCAAGCGCAAGAAACACACATGGATTCATGCCCTGCCATTCAAAATGAAATTCCGCACATCAGGGCTTTATATCTCGGTGATCCCTCCTTTTATTGTTGGTATTTTCGTTGGTGTTCTGGCTGCGATTATGGGGGTTGGCGGCGGCTTTGTTATGGTGCCTGCTATGATCTATCTGATCGGCATGCCGACCAAAGTTGTTATCGGAACATCACTGTATCAGATTATCTTTGTGACCGCCTTTACCACATTGATGCACGCAACGACCAACTTTACCGTAGACATTGTGTTAGCGGTTTTGCTGCTGGTCGGTGGCGTAATTGGTGCGCAGATCGGCACCCGCATCGGGGTCAAAATGAAAGCCGAACAATTGCGCATTCTGCTGGCCCTGATGGTGCTGACGGTTTGTGGCAAACTGGCGTTTGATCTGCTGCTGCAGCCAGGCGAAATATATTCCCTTGGCGCCGGTGGAGGCCACTAGATGCTGCGTTACATTGCCCTGTTCCTCCTGTTCGCCCTACCCTTGGATGCCGGAGAAGAAATAATCGCCGACCTGTCACAAAGCCGCGTCGGCATCTCGGCCACGTTTGATGGCTCCGATATCTTGATTTTTGGCGCGATTAGTCGCGATGCCCCTGCCCCCGGCGGGAGTCCTCTGCAAGTGGTTGTGTCAGTTTCCGGCCCTCTGGAACCAGTGACAGTACGCCGCAAAGACAAACGCGCAGGGATCATCTGGGTCAACAGCGCATCGGTGCTGATTGACGAAGCGCCCAGTTTTTACTCTGTGGCCACAACAGCCCCTCTAAAAGAGATTCTGTCTGACGAAGCCGATCTGAAATACAAGGTCTCGATCCGGCGCGCAATCGAATCCATCGGTGCGCAGATTGCCTCGGGCCATGCGGCCGAATTTACCGAAGCCCTGATCCGCATCCGGACAAACAACAACCTGTATCATGTGCGCGAAGGCGCGGTGGAACTGAAATCGGGCACATTGTTCAGCACATCAATCGACCTGCCTTCGAACCTAACCGCTGGTGTGTACACCGCCCGCATCCTGATCACCCGTGACAAACAGGTGGTGGATGTATTCGAAACCAAACTGGATATTCACAAGGTCGGACTGGAACGCTGGCTCTATAATCTGGCCCATGAAAATGCGCTTTATTACGGGCTGATGTCGCTGTTCATCGCGATTGTAGCCGGTTGGGCCGCTTCGGCAGTCTTCAGCTACTTCAAACGCTAAGATTTGTGTTGCCCCGGGCTTGATCCGGGGCCTCTACCCGCGCCCGATCAAAGGCATCTTGGTCGCCATCAATGTCATAAACTGCATATTGGCCGACAGCGGCAGCTGTGCCATTTTCAACACGGCATCTGCCGCAATCCCGACATCCATCATTGGCTGAACCGGCACATCCGGATTGGCTTTTAGCGCCCGCGCGTTCAACTGGTCCAGCAATTCGGTCTGTGCATTGCCAATGTCGATCTGACCGCAAGCAATATCGAACGCCCGTCCGTCCAGACTTAGCGTTTTGGTCAACCCCGTGATCGCATGTTTGGTGCTGGTATAGCCCACCGATCCGGGTCGTGGTGCATGGGCTGAAACCGACCCGTTGTTGATGATCCGCCCGCCCATCGGTTTTTGCCGCCGCATCTGTGCAAAGGCAAACCGCGCCGCCAGAAACATCCCCGTCAGATTCAGGTCCACCACTTGGCGCCATTCATCCACAGGGATTTCGTCAATCAACCCCGCAGGCCCAAAAGTGCCCGCGTTGTTGAACAACACATCCACCCGCCCCGTGGCCCTGGCAAACCCGTCAAACGCAGCCTCTAGCGCCGCATCGTCCGTCACGTCGGCAGGCAACACATGCGCTGCCGGATGTCCTGCTGCAACGGCCTCCAATGCCTCGCGCCGGCGTGCAATCAAACCCACTTGCCAACCGGTGTCCAGAAACACCTTGGCCGTGGCCGCGCCAATGCCTGAACTGGCACCGGTGATAACAATTGCTTTGCTCATTCTTCGCCTCCATCCAGTTTCAGCGGCGCCGGGGCCACCACCAGATCATCCACCCGCAGTGGCCCTGTAGGCCGCGCCAACATGTTGCGTGTTACCCAGAACAGCCGCTTTTCCGCCCGCGTGATCGCCACATAGGCCAGCCGTTTCCACAGCGCCTGTCCGGCCTCGACGCGCCCCATCCGCGCAGCAATCGCCAGATCGGGGGCGAACACCTGCACGTCCTCCCACTGCGACCCCTGCGCCTTGTGGATCGTCACAGCCGAGCCATGCAAAAACGCCGCCCCCATACGCGCGGCGAAGGGGATGAACGGCTCTTCCTCGTTCGGCAGTTCGATCTTGATGATTGACGCGGCCGAGACTTGCGGGTCCTCGGCCCCGATCACATGCAGGCGCGAAAATCCTGCCTTGCGCCCCGGCCCCAGATAGATCACCTGCGCGCCCTTGATCAGCCCGCGGGCTTCCAGATCAATGCGTTTCTTGCGGTGTTTCAGGGGCAGTTCAATCCCGTCGCAAATCAGCGGCTCGCCCGCCAGCAATTCATCCGGTGGCGCCCCAAATGCCCCGCGAAACGCCTGTATCAAACGCACGCGCGTTTTGTTGGTCCAGACCAGTACGGGCGAGCGCGCCATCATGTCCGCCTCGACCCGCCGCGCAAAGATCACACGATCATCGCGTTTCGAGGCATCCTCGACCATGCGCTCAAAATCATGGAATTGCAGGCTTTCGTCGCTAAGCGCATGGGCCAGATCAAGGATCGGGTTATCCGCGTCCTGCCGGTGGATACGGTGCAGCACCAGCTTTTGTTTGCCTTTGAAATTGTCAAACACCATCTCGCCGGATTGGCCAACCGGCGCTAACTGCGCCGGATCGCCAAACAGCACCAGCGTCGGGAATATTTCCTTCAAATCGTCCAGTTGATCGCTGGTCAGCATCGAGCTTTCATCAACAAACCCGATATCCATCGGCTCGTCCCGCCGCTTCCAGCCGATGATAAAATCCGACCCCCGCAAACCCGCCGCCGCCAAGGCACCGGGGATGGATTTGTTGCTCGCATAGAACAGCGCGGCACGGTCCAGCGCGGCCTCGGTCAGCCCTTCGATTTCGGGCTTTTCGCCCTGTCCGGCCAGCCATTCGGCGATCTTTTCGTACTCGGGGTCATAGAGCGGCGTGTATAGAATACGGTGGATCGTGGTCGCGGGCACGCCGCGATTGCGCAACACACTTGCAGCCTTGTTGGTGGGTGCCAGAATAGCCAGCGTGCGCTTGTCTTTGCGCTTTTTGCTCTCGTAATCGCCTGAAATGGTCTCGACGCCCGCCTCTTCCAGCGCCTGATACAGTTGCGCCAGCAGCAGGGTTTTGCCCGATCCCGCCTTGCCGACCACAGCCAGAACATGGTCGCGACCGTCGGCCTGCGGGGTCAGGATGGCGTTATCCAAGTCAACGCCCGCCCCCAGCAGAACGTCGCTGATACGGTCATAGGCTTCGGCCTGATCATCGGAAAATGTAACGGCGGGCAAGGTCATATCGCGACCCTATATCGGGGTGACATGCGTGGCCAGAGCCGAAATGCCGACCCAAGCCGTAGGGTGGGCAATCTTTGCCCACCGCTGCCGAACGCCTAGGCCTCCAGCGCATCCTCAAGGGTTCGCAACCCCGTTGTCGGCGCCTGCACCAACACCGCCATATTCCCCGGCTTGTGCTCGTTCTTCCACATCTTCATATGTGCTGCCGGAATTTCATCCCACGGGAATACCTCGGACATAGACGGGTCCAGCCGCCGTTCCACCATCAACTGGTTCGCCGCAGCGGCCTGTTTCAGATGGGCAAAGTGCGATCCCTGCACGCGTTTCTGGTGCATCCACAGATACCGCGCATCCATTGTCAGGTTATAGCCAGTGGTGCCGGCACAGATCACCACCATACCACCTTTTTTGCAGACAAAAACCGAGGCCGGAAAGGTCGCCTCGCCGGGGTGTTCGAACACCATATCGACATTCACACCCTTGCCGGTGATGTCCCAGATCGCCTTGCCGAACTTTCGCACCTCGCCGAACCATTCCTTATACTCGGGCGTGTTCACGATCGGCATCTGGCCCCAGCAATTGAATTCCTTGCGGTTCAAAACCCCCTTGGCTCCCAAACCCATCACGAAATCGCGCTTGTCCTCGTTGGAAATCACGCCAATTGCATTACCACCTGCCGTGTTGATCAACTGGATCGCAAACGACCCCAGACCACCGGACGCGCCCCAGACCAGCACATTCTGACCGGGCTTCAGCTCATGCGGATGATGCCCGAACAGCATCCGGTAAGCAGTGGCCAATGTCAGCACATAACAGGCGCTTTGCTCCCACGTCAGGTGTTTGGGGCGTGGCATAAGCTGCTGCGACTGAACCCGGGTGAATTGCGCAAACGAACCGTCCGGCGTTTCGTATCCCCAGATTTTCTGGGTCGGAGAAAACATCGGATCGCCCCCGTTACATTCTTCGTCATCGCCGTCGTCCTGATTGCAGTGGATCACCACCTCGTCGCCAACCTTCCAGCGCTTGACCTTGTCGCCCACCTTCCAGACAATGCCCGCCGCATCCGACCCTGCGATATGGTAATCCGCGCCATGCACGTCAAAGGTGGAAATCGGCGTGCCCAGCGCGGCCCAGACGCCGTTATAGTTCACCCCGGCGGCCATCACCAGAACCAGCACCTCGTGGCTGTCAATTTCCGGCACATCCACCACTTCCTGCAACATCGCCTTGTCCGGATCGCCGTGGCGTTCCCGGCGGATTGTCCACGCATACATCTGTTTGGGCACATAGCCCAGCGGCGGGATTTCCCCGATTTCATAAAGATCTTTTTCAGGGGCATCGTAAGGGGCAATATCAGGGTGGGTTACAGCAGTCATAAAAGCCTCCTAAGCCAAAGCTGTAGCGCAGAATCAACGCTACCATTCAATAGGTGGGATATGATTCGCCACGCAATAATGCAATCACAAACAGGGGTTATTTTGTAATTTTCTAACCTTGTGAATTTTCGCTAGCTGCCCCTTTCGCCCGCTCGATCAGATGCGCAATAGAATTGGCATAGTATTGCAGCGCCGCTTTTTCATCACTGTTCACACTATAACGCCCCTCCTGTTCGGTCAGCATCCGGCGTTTGGTCAGCAGTGTCAGGCCGAATTCAGCAGCATAATCCAGACTGTCGCGCGGCACATGGATATGTGCGCCATTAGCTTCCAGCCAAGTGGCCAGCTCGTTCACCTGTGCGACCACTTGCTTGCCCGTCATTGGCGCATCTGCCGTCAGCAACACTGTTGCCACCATCGGCACCGGCAACACCGGCACCACCTCGCGCACGCGTTCCATCACCTTTTCGGCCACGCATTCGGTCACGTTGTCAGGGCAGGTTTTCACGAATTCCTTCAGGCTGACCGGATCGCCAAAACTGACCGAGGCATAGCCGAATCTGTGATAGCGCCCCGCAATCCGGAACCATATCTGCCGTCCGATCCAACCCAGCATCTTGAACAGGCTAAAGCGGAATTTGCGATTCCCCGCATCCGCCGCCGACATCAGCACGCGGTCCTCAAGCACACGGTCGTAATTCAGCGCCACCGGCACGAACACCACATCACGCTGGCCTTCGGGATCAAAATCGGACACCACATAGTTCAACAACCCCAGCTTGGGCGTGCCCACCGTGCCATCCAGGCTTAACCCGCCTTCGGGGAACACCGCCTGCGTCACCCCGCCCGTTGTGGCCAGTTGCACATAGCGCGCCAACACGCGGCGGTATAACGGATTGCGGGATTTGCGGCGGATGAAATAGGCCCCCATCGCGCGGATCAGGTGTTTCAGCGGCCAGACCTGTGCCCATTCACCCACGGCATAGGACAGGGCCGAACGCTCGCCCGCCAGATAGGTGACCAGTACATAATCCATGTTGGACCGGTGGTTCATCACGAAAATCACCGTTGCGTATTTGTCGATCGCCTCGATTGCGGATTCGTCAAAATGACCCAGCCGCACCCGGTACAACGTCCGGCTCAGCCAGCGGGACAACCGCATGGCAATGCCAAAATAGATTGACGCGCTGAACGAGGGCACAATTTCCTTGGCGTAACGGCGCGCGTCCTCGAACGCGACATTTTCGGGAACCCCTTCGGTATGGGCATGTTCGGCAATCGCCTCGGCCACCTTTGGGTCATAGATCACCCGCTGGATCATATCGTGGCGACGGGCCAGTTTGAACGGCTCAATCGGACGGTCCAGTTTGGTATTGACCTGCGCAACCACCTTTTCCATCCGGCGACGAAAGAACCAGCGGACCGATGGCACCAATACACGTTCCAGCGCCGCAAAAACCGCGAATCCGACGATCAGCACCAGCAGCCATAATGGGATTTCGATCATCCTGTTCATGTAGCAAGCTTTTCAGGAAAAGACCTTCACCGCAAGGTAACTAAATTTCACCTACTTTCCCCCTTGCGTAATATTCTTACCTTTGCGAAAACATGCGCAGCGCAATCTTGAACAAGGCCGCCGCCCATGCCCGCATCAAACTCCCCCCGCCCGTGGCTGTTCCGCACCTATGCGGGGCATTCGACCGCGGCCGCGTCAAACGCGCTGTATCGGGATAATCTGGCCAAGGGGCAGACCGGCCTGTCGGTGGCCTTCGATCTGCCGACGCAAACCGGATATGACAGCGATCATGTGTTGGCTAAAGGCGAGGTTGGCAAGGTCGGCGTGCCCGTCAGCCATCTGGGCGATATGCGCGCATTGTTTGCCGATATTCCGCTGGAACAGATGAATACCAGCATGACGATCAACGCCACCGCGCCGTGGTTGCTGGCCCTTTATATTGCGGCAGCCAAGGAGCAGGGCGCCGATGTCAGCAAACTGCAAGGCACAGTGCAAAACGACATCATCAAGGAATATCTATCGCGCGGTACCTATATCTGCCCGCCCAAACCGTCCCTGCGGATGATCACCGACATTGCCGCCTATACCCGTGAACATCTGCCAAAATGGAACCCGATGAACGTCTGTTCCTACCATCTGCAAGAGGCCGGCGCGACACCGGAAGAGGAGCTGGCCTTTGCGCTGGCCACTGCCACCGCCGTGCTGGACGACCTGAAGGGCAAGGTGCCGGATGAACATTTCCCCGCGATGGTCGGGCGCATTTCATTCTTTGTGAACGCCGGTATCCGGTTCGTGACCGAGATGTGCAAGATGCGCGCCTTTGTCGAATTATGGGATGAAATCACCCGTGAACGTTACGGTGTCGAAGATCCGAAATTCCGCCGCTTCCGTTATGGGGTGCAGGTCAATTCACTGGGCCTGACCGAGCAGCAGCCGGAAAACAACGTCTATCGCATTCTGATTGAAATGCTGGCCGTGACCCTAAGTAAAAACGCCCGTGCCCGAGCGGTGCAACTGCCTGCCTGGAACGAAGCATTGGGCCTGCCGCGCCCGTGGGATCAGCAATGGTCGCTGCGGATGCAACAGATTCTGGCCTATGAAACCGACCTGCTGGAATATGACGACCTGTTTGACGGCAACCCCGCGATTACACGCAAGGTAGAGGAACTGAAATCCGGCGCGCGCGCCGAACTGGCCCAAATCGACGGTATGGGCGGGGCGGTGGCAGCGATTGATTACATGAAATCGCGGCTGGTTGAATCAAATGCCGCCCGCATTGCTAAAATCGAAGCCCGCGAAACAACAGTAGTCGGCGTAAACCGCTGGGTGGATGCCGCCCCCAGCCCGCTGACCGCAGGTGATGGCACAATCATGGTGGCCGATCCTGCGGCCGAAGCCGACCAGATCGCCCGCCTGAACGCATGGCGCGAATCCCGCGATGAAACGGCAGTGCAAATGGCACTGACCGATTTACGCGCCGCCGCCAAATCCGGCGAAAACATCATGCCCGCGTCCATTGCCGCCGCCCGCGCAGGCGCAACCACCGGCGAATGGGGGCAGGTGGTGCGCGATGTCTTTGGCCAATACCGCGGCCCCACCGGTGTTTCCCAAAACCCCAGCAACCGCACCGAAGGGCTGGATGAAATCCGCGCGCAGGTTGATGCGGTTTCCGACCGTCTGGGCCGCCGCCTGAAACTGCTGGTCGGCAAACCGGGGTTGGATGGCCATTCCAACGGCGCCGAACAGATCGCCACCCGCGCGCGGGATTGCGGCATGGACATCACCTATGACGGCATCCGCATGACCCCTGCGGAAATCGTGGAAAGCGCGAAAAAGGATGACCCGCATGTGATCGGCCTGTCGATCCTGTCGGGCAGCCACATCCCGTTGATAGCCGATCTGATGCAGCAGCTAAAGGACGCCGGCCTGACCGATATTCCGGTGATCGCTGGCGGTATCATCCCTGATGATGACGCCGAAGATTTGCGCAAAATGGGGGTCGCGCGGGTCTATACGCCCAAGGATTTTGAATTAAACAAGATCATGGCGGATATTGTTACGCTGGTTGATTCCCCTGCCAAATGATCACAATCCGGCGAAACCCGCCAGTTTCCCCACTTAACCAAAGCGGATTGTTGCGCGCCTTATAACAGCAACAACTCCCTTGCACTCATCGGCAGGTCTTCGCGTAAACACTTGGTTTATTAATGTGAATTTTCTGCCGATTGGGATGCATAAACCATTTTCCCATAGCCTGTCCGCATGTCCCTTCATTAGGTCTCGGGTCTGTGTTCGGCAACGCGCCGCAATTCACACCAACCAAAAACTGGAGACCAAAATGAAAAAACTGATGTTCACCACTCTTGCCGTTACCTTTGCCACACCTCTGCTGGCCGAACCGGCCTGCACCCCCGGGGACAGCCTGAAACCTGTCTGGGAAGCCATCAAGGCGTTCGAGGACGAAGGCGGCGAAGTTCTGAAGTTCAAGATTAATGACGGCGGCTGCTACGAGGTTTACGGCATGCTGGACGACACCAAAATGGAAGTATTCTTTGATCCAAACACGGGCGCGGAAATCGACCGTATCAATTCCTAACTCACTTTCCTAACCACTCACGAGCAGCAGAAAGAGGTGCCGCATGGCTATCGTAGAAAATCAGCCCCTGATACGTAAAACCATTCCCGTTTGGGACATCGGCGTGCGCCTCTTTCACTGGTCTTTGGTGACCAGCGTTACCCTGTCCTATTTCGTCATATCCCCGCGCGATATGCACAGGTTCTTTGGCTATGCCGTGGTGACCCTGATCGCGTTTCGCCTGATCTGGGGGCTGATTGGCCCCAAGCACGCCCGCTTTAGTAATTTCATTCCCGGCCCGCGCAAATTGCTGGGCTATCTGCGTGATATCGCCCGTGGCGTCGAGGATCGATACATTGGCCACAATCCGGCAGGGGCTGCGATGATCGTCACGCTATTGCTGGTACTGGGGGCCATCGGCACCACCGGATATATGATGGGTATGGATGCCTATTTTGGCGAAGAATGGGTCGAAGATTTGCACAAAATGCTGGTGAACGGCCTATTTGCGCTGGTCGCGTTCCATCTGGCAGGCGTCATATTGGCCAGCCTGCGGCACAGGGTAAACCTTATAAAAGCAATGCTTACAGGAATGAAGGAAGTGAAAAGCGAAGTAAATATTCACAACAAATAACTCGATGGCCCAACAATAAAACACCACTATATCCATAAATAGGGTATATCGATAATTAGGGCTTGTCATTTATTGCACCCGAAACGCTCAGAAAACAAAATCACTGGAATGAAGGTCAGTTGCTGTTGTGTCTAGCAATATAATCTGATCTGCGCCGTAATGAATAACAGTATCCGCCCCAGACTGAGTAGGTAGTGTCGCGAGTTTGGTGGAAATTCGAGGACGGCGTAATCTCCGGGTGCATCGAAGCCACCCAACCGGCGGCTGGAACCGCCAAGGAGATCACGCCATGACAAAGAATACAGCAACATCGACATCCGCGCTACTGGCCAATGAAGCAGGCTATGACCCGATTGAAGACCGGCTGCGCCAGAACATCCGCGCGACGATCGAGGCGGTTTTCGAAGAGGAGCTGGAGCAGTTTCTGGGCCGTTGCCGGTATGGCCGCAGCGGCGGGGCAAAGGCCGGATACCGCCACGGGCATCGCGAGCGGCAACTGGTCGGAACATTTGGAACCGAAACGGTGCGCGTGCCGCGTGCGCGGATCACAGGCGAGGCCGGCAAGGCCAGAGAATGGCGCTCGAAGGCATTGCCCCGCTACCAGCGGCTGACGAAGAAGGCCGAGGCGCTGATCGCTGCTGTCTACCTTTCGGGCACCAACACACGGCGGGTAAAACGCGGGTTGTGTCTCGAAAGTGGTGGAAATTGATTTCAGGCACCTCCGAGCGGGTTGAGTTATGCGCCGGTCAGGCGGCTTGGTCAAGGGTTGCGTCGGCGACGGGCTGAGCGAGCGTTTCCCAGCCATCGACCTTTCGCATGACGATCTGCCCCGAGGCCATCAGAGCCCAAAGCAGCATCGGCACGGTCTCGGCGCATGGCAGCACGGTCTGGGTCTTGATGCGGCGGCGGAATTCCTCGTTCAGGCGTTCGATCGCATTTGTCGTTCTGGCCGATTTCCACTGGCCTTGTGGCAGACGCGTGAAGGTGAAAAGCTTATCTCCTGCTTCTTCCAAGGCTGTCAGCGACGGCCTTGCATTTCAGCCGCCATTTTCGCAGAAATGCCTTGCGGCGGGTGGCGATTTCCTCGGGTGTTTTGGCGTAGATCATGTCGCGGTAATCTTCTGTCAACTCATCATGCATACGCTTGGGTGCCTTGGCCAGAAGGTTGCGGTGCTTGTGCACCGTGCACCTCTGGATCGGCAGATCTTCACCCCAGAGGGCAATGAGAGCGACCTCAAGTCCCGGTGCCCCGTCCACGATGACAAATTCGGGCCGTTTCAACCCGCGCGCATCCAGATCGTTGATGAACTGACGCCAGGCGGAGGTGCTTTCGCCGCCCATGTTCATCAGTGATAACAAGACCTTCTGCCCATCCCGGCGCACGCCAATCGCGGCCAGAACCGAGATATTGGTGGCCTTCCTGTCAATCCGCGTTTTGATCACGGTGCCGTCCAGGATCAGCCGCACGATGTCTTCATCCGCAAGGCTGCGGGCGCACCACGCCTGCCAGTCCACCTTCACCTTGCGCCAGGCGCGGCTCACCACATCCTTGCTGACCGCCCCCTGAAACAGGCCGAACAGGGCGCGTTTTACCCGCCGTGTGTTGGTGCCCGAAAGGTAGACAGCAGCGATCAGCGCCTCGGCCTTCTTCGTCAGCCGCTGGTAGCGGGGCAATGCCTTCGAGCGCCATTCTCTGGCCTTGCCGGCCTCGCCTGTGATCCGCGCACGCGGCACGCGCACCGTTTCGGTTCCAAATGTTCCGACCAGTTGCCGCTCGCGATGCCCGTGGCGGTATCCGGCCTTTGCCCCGCCGCTGCGGCCATACCGGCAACGGCCCAGAAACTGCTCCAGCTCCTCTTCGAAAACCGCCTCGATCGTCGCGCGGATGTTCTGGCGCAGCCGGTCTTCAATCGGGTCATAGCCTGCTTCATTGGCCAGTAGCGCGGATGTCGATGTTGCTGTATTCTTTGTCATGGCGTGATCTCCTTGGCGGTTCCAGCCGCCGGTTGGGTGGCTTCGATGCACCCGGAGATTACGCCGTCCTCGAATTTCCACCAAACTCGCGACACTACCTCAGCAAGGAAAGTAATAGCAATACCGCCACTGCATTTTAAGACTTTCATCTGCGGGCTAAGAACTTCGAGCGCAATTTCTGTCATTAGATGTTTCTTTAGTTTGTATTTTGATACAGCGATTTGTCACCAATATGGCCGCAATAGCCTACATATTCAACCAAAACGGGCGGCCGCGACGGTCCGGAACCTGTGCGCTATGGTGATTGGGAGAAGAAGGGGTTCGCGGTGGATTTTTGAGGCGGGCATACGCTGCCCTCCGCATCCTGCACCTATGTCATCCCCGCGCAAGCGGGGAGCTCTCGAACTTTGGCGAGTCCCTAACCAGGTCCCCGCTTGCGCGGGGATGACATAGGGTAGTCCAAAATCACAACCCCAGCACATCCAGCATATCGTATTCCCCCGGTTTACGCCCTTGGCCCCACAGCGCAGCCTTTAGCGCGCCACGGGCGAAAATGGCGCGGTCGGTGGCCATGTGGCGCAGCACGATGCGTTCGCCTTCGCCCGCAAAAATCACGTCGTGTTCGCCCACAATATCCCCGCCACGAATGGCCGAAAAGCCGATGTCGCCGCGCCTGCGTTCGCCGGTGATCCCGTCGCGCCCGCTTTCCTTGACATCGGCCAGATTTACCCCGCGCCCAACGGCGGCAGCCTCGCCCAGCATCAAGGCGGTGCCCGAGGGCGCATCCACCTTATGTCTATGATGTGCCTCGACAATTTCGACATCAAAATCCGCATCCAACGCGGCGGCGACCTGTTTGGTCAGTTGCACCAGCAGATTCACCCCAAGGCTCATGTTGCCCGCCCGCACCACGACCGCGTGGCGGGATGCGGCCTTGATTTTCGCCAGATCATCATCCGACAACCCCGTGGTGCCGATCACATGCACCGCACGCGCCTGTGCGGCCAGTTCCGCCATCGCCACCGTGGCCGCAGGCACCGTGAAATCAATCACCGCCTGCGCTTTGGCCATCATCTCAAGCGGATCGTCGCTGACTTTGACACCGATTTCGCTACCGCCCATCGCTGTTCCCACGTCCTGTCCGATCCAGTCATGGCCGGACCTTTCCAACGCCCCGACCAGTTGCATCGCCTTGTTTTCGCTGACCAATTTCACCAGCATCTGACCCATCCGGCCCGACACCCCGTTTACTACTACGCCCGGAAGTTTGCTCATTCCTGCATCTCCATAATATCTGTTGTGCGCATACTGACCCGCTTGCACAGATCGCGCAACCGGCTTAGACGGGGTTTATGGCAAAACAAACCCATCATTCGGCCCGTGGCCCATCGCAACGTCAACTGCGTGTTGGCGAACTGATCCGGCGTTCGCTGTCGGAAATCCTGACCCGTGGCGATATCCACGATCCTGACCTGAACCGCATGTCGATTACGGTGGGCGAGGTGCGCACATCGCCAGACCTGAAGGTAGCGACTGCCTTTGTGCTGCCGCTGGGCGGCAAGGACAAGGAACAGGCGCTGCTGCTGCTGCGCCAGAACCGTTATGAAATCCGCCGCGCGGTCGCGAAAACGCTGGCCCTGAAATATGCACCGGAAATCCGGTTCCTGATTGATGAGACCTTTGATCAGATGGACGAGACCCGCCGTATTCTGGAACAGGACGCCGTGCGCCGCGATATTGAAAACGACAGCGATGGCGGGGACGCAGACGGAGGCGGTGAATGATCCGCGCCGCTTTGGTATTTCTGTTGCTGCTGCCCGCTGTGGCGAATGCCTGCGAAACGCTGACGTATAAATCCAATGACTATACCCTGTGCGAAGTGACGCTGGACGATGATCTGCGGCTGTTCCATTCCGATGCGGATGGCAAACTGCTGGGCAGTTTCAGCCGGATTAACGCGATGCTGGCGGACCATGGCCAGACGCTGGGTTTTGCCATGAATGCAGGGATGTACCACGCCGATCGCAGACCTGTGGGCCTGTTTATCGAACGTGGCAAAGAAATTGCGCCGCTGGCCGATGGCGGCACTTACGGCAACTTTGGCCTGAAACCCAATGGCGTGTTTTGTTTTAGCAAACAAGCGCTGGCGGTGATTGAAACCAATGTATTCCGCCTTTCCAAAACCGCGTGTGAATATGCCACACAGTCCGGCCCGATGCTGGTGATCGACGGGGCATTGCATCCGCGATTCCTGATTGATGCGACCTCGCGTTATATTCGTAACGGGGTCGGGGTTTCGGCCGATGGCACCCGCGCATATTTCGTGATTTCGGACAATCCCGTCACCTTCCACGAATTCGGCTCGTTATTCCGCGACCATCTTAAAACCCCCAATGCGCTCTATTTCGACGGTAAGGTTTCGCGCCTGTATGCACCCGATCTGGGCCGCTCCGACAGTGGCTTTCCGCTGGGGGTGATCGTGGGCACCGTGATCAGTCGTTGACCTGCGCCCAATGCCGCACTAGAGCATGTTGCGCCAAATTGAATTCATCCGCCGGCCCGAACGCATTCGCTTTTCGCGAACGCTGCTTCGGTCAGGTGGATGAATGCTCGAATCTGATTGGGCGCAACACGCACTAAACGCCACAGCTTAAGGTAAATTCTGGAGCACACCCTTGGGACGCAGACGTAAAAATGGCCGTGATATATCGGGCTGGCTGGTGATCAACAAACCGGCGGGCATCACCTCGAATGCGGTGGTGAACAAGGTGCGTTGGGCAATGGACGCGAAAAAGGCGGGCCATGCGGGCACGCTGGACCCCGAGGCAACCGGTGTGCTGGCGATTGCATTGGGCGAGGCGACGAAAACCGTGCCCTACATCACGGATGCGCAAAAGGCGTACCGTTTTACCGTGCGGCTGGGGCAGGCGACCAACACCGATGATGCCGAGGGCGAAGTGATCGCTGAATCCGACACGCGCCCCACTGATGATGAAATCCGCGCTGCATTACCGCAATTCACCGGCGACATCATGCAAATCCCGCCACAGTTTTCGGCTGTGAAAATCGATGGTCAGCGTGCCTATAAACTGGCCCGCGCGGGCGAAGAGGTCGAGATCAAGGCCCGTCCGCTGTGGGTCGAGGAACTGGAACTGGTCGAGCGGGTCGACGAGGATCACATCGTGCTGGAAATGATCTGCGGCAAGGGTGGCTATTTGCGCTCGATCGCGCGTGATCTGGGGGCGGTGCTGGGATGTTTCGCCCATGTCAAATCGCTGCACCGCGTCTGGTCCGGCCCGTTCGAGGCCGAGGACGGCATCACCATGGAGTTGGTCGAGGAACTGGCCAAAACCGGCGAGCTGGATACCTATCTGCGCCCGCTGGAACAGGGGTTGGAAGACCTGCCCGAACTGCGCTGCACTCCCGAGTCCGCCGCGCGCTTGCGGCACGGCAATCCGGGCATGGTGCTGGCGTCGGATGTGGAATACGGCGACGAGGCCTGGGCATCACTGGATGGCAAGGCCGTAGCGGTTGGCGTTTACA
This sequence comes from Profundibacter sp., assembly GCF_965277155.1. Lineage (GTDB taxonomy): Bacteria > Pseudomonadota > Alphaproteobacteria > Rhodobacterales > Rhodobacteraceae > Profundibacter. Next base: position 569,540 of record NZ_CBDIBV010000013.1, on the reverse strand, counting down.
AATCCGGTGAATTGCATCCTTCAAGGGTGTTCAATACAACAGCGTTGCCTGTTTAGGAAATGTCCGAACTACATTGATATTGCAAGCCAGTTTCGATTCTGGGGATGCCTAAAATTTAGAATAATAAATAAAAACTACTAGTTAATATGTGTTTTCCCACAAGTCTGGTTTTCCTTACTTGTTGGCCTTTAGCCGGTCACTCTATCGTTGCCATACAAATTTTCTCGTAACTTTTTAATGAAGGATTTCTGACATGGCATATTTCAACGGCACAAATTCAAACGATACTTGGTATGGCACATCGGGTGATGACATCATTCGTGGGTATGGCGGGAATGACACTTTACGTGGTGGCCAAGGCTATGACAGGATATTGGGCGGGGATGGTCATGACCGTCTCTATGGTGACGGCGGGAATGACTATCTCTTTGGCAATAACGGGAATGATTATATATCGGGAGGATCCGGTCGCGACTATCTTTCGGGCGGGAATGGCCGTGACCAATTGTTTGGTGGTTCTGGCAATGATTACCTGACAGGGGATGCGGGCGATGATTATGCTGATGGTGGCACAGGCAACGATGCTATTTTCGGCGGATCCGGTAGGGATTTGCTAAATGGTGGCGCCGGTGACGATTTCGTATATGGAGGTACGGGTGATGATACACTGTATGCAAATGCCGGTAACGATAAGCTTTATGGCGGCGACGGGAATGACGCGCTTTATGTAAAAGGCAAGGGGCTGACCCAGATAACTACTTCAAGTAACGCTTAACCCATTGTCTTAGCTGCAATAACTGAGCTGAAGGGTCACTGTTGTTGAAACGCCACTCGCATTCCTTCAAATATAGCCCAAATTGGGCCTTGGGGACACCGTTAAATCGGCGCATGTGGCGCTTGGCTTGGTTCCAGAAATTCTCGATGCCATTGATGTGGTTGTGACGGTCTGCAAAGAGCTTGGAATGGTTGATGCGAAAGTGGTGGAAGTCTGACACATCCAGCACATTATAACCGCGCCAACAATCGGAATAGACGATGGAATCCGGCACGACTTTGCGCTCTATGATCGGGATCAGAGTGGCGGATTTGGCGTCCGGGATGATCTTGGTGTAAACCTTCCCACCCCTTTTTAATATACCAAAAACGGGAATTTTACCTGCCGCACCACGCCCGCGTTTACCTTTGCGTTTGCCGCCAAAGTAGCTTTCGTCCACTTCTATTTCTCCGCCGAACATAGCTTGCCTTTCCGCCTCCAGCTCATAGGCGATTATCTCGCGCAGGCGTAGAAAATAAAACGCTGCGGTCTTGCGGTTTACACCACACAAACTGGCTGCTGTTCGTGCTGTCGATCCCGAAACAAAATGCTCCGTAAGACGGTCTTGCTTGTAGTGGCTCAGGCGACTCTTTCTCATGCTTCCCATCATAACCTCTTTTTAGGTTATCTGGGTCAGCCCCTATGAAATTATCTGCATCTGCACCACCAGTCATGATGTCGTCACCAGCACCACCCACTAGGTTGTCATTTCCGCGATCGGTAGTGTCGCGAGTTTGGTGGAAATTCGAGGACGGCGTAATCTCCGGGTGCATCGAAGCCACCCAACCGGCGGCTGGAACCGCCAAGGAGATCACGCCATGACAAAGAATACAGCAACATCGACATCCGCGCTACTGGCCAATGAAGCAGGCTATGACCCGATTGAAGACCGGCTGCGCCAGAACATCCGCGCGACGATCGAGGCGGTTTTCGAAGAGGAGCTGGAGCAGTTTCTGGGCCGTTGCCGGTATGGCCGCAGCGGCGGGGCAAAGGCCGGATACCGCCACGGGCATCGCGAGCGGCAACTGGTCGGAACATTTGGAACCGAAACGGTGCGCGTGCCGCGTGCGCGGATCACAGGCGAGGCCGGCAAGGCCAGAGAATGGCGCTCGAAGGCATTGCCCCGCTACCAGCGGCTGACGAAGAAGGCCGAGGCGCTGATCGCTGCTGTCTACCTTTCGGGCACCAACACACGGCGGGTAAAACGCGCCCTGTTCGGCCTGTTTCAGGGGGCGGTCAGCAAGGATGTGGTGAGCCGCGCCTGGCGCAAGGTGAAGGTGGACTGGCAGGCGTGGTGCGCCCGCAGCCTTGCGGATGAAGACATCGTGCGGCTGATCCTGGACGGCACCGTGATCAAAACGCGGATTGACAGGAAGGCCACCAATATCTCGGTTCTGGCCGCGATTGGCGTGCGCCGGGATGGGCAGAAGGTCTTGTTATCACTGATGAACATGGGCGGCGAAAGCACCTCCGCCTGGCGTCAGTTCATCAACGATCTGGATGCGCGCGGGTTGAAACGGCCCGAATTTGTCATCGTGGACGGGGCACCGGGACTTGAGGTCGCTCTCATTGCCCTCTGGGGTGAAGATCTGCCGATCCAGAGGTGCACGGTGCACAAGCACCGCAACCTTCTGGCCAAGGCACCCAAGCGTATGCATGATGAGTTGACAGAAGATTACCGCGACATGATCTACGCCAAAACACCCGAGGAAATCGCCACCCGCCGCAAGGCATTTCTGCGAAAATGGCGGCTGAAATGCAAGGCCGTCGCTGACAGCTTGGAAGAAGCAGGAGATAAGCTTTTCACCTTCACGCGTCTGCCACAAGGCCAGTGGAAATCGGCCAGAACGACAAATGCGATCGAACGCCTGAACGAGGAATTCCGCCGCCGCATCAAGACCCAGACCGTGCTGCCATGCGCCGAGACCGTGCCGATGCTGCTTTGGGCTCTGATGGCCTCGGGGCAGATCGTCATGCGAAAGGTCGATGGCTGGGAAACGCTCGCTCAGCCCGTCGCCGACGCAACCCTTGACCAAGCCGCCTGACCGGCGCATAACTCAACCCGCTCGGAGGTGCCTGAAATCAATTTCCACCACTTTCGAGACACAACCCATGCAGGAAGGTGCGAAAAGAAGGAAACAGTTTGTGAATCTATTTCTAACAGTGCTTGAAATTGTCACGCCCGTTTTCCTGCTCGCCGCTATCGGGTTCACATGGGTCAAGCTGGGATTCGAGTATCGGGTCGAATTTGTCACCCGTCTGGCAATGACCCTGTCGGTACCCTGCCTGATCTTCACCGCCTTGATGAAAACCGAGATCGACCCCGCCGCGCTGGCCACCCTGTCCTATGCCGCGATGGCGGCTTACGGGGCGGTCACGCTGTTATCCTACCTTCTGGTGCATGGCGCCGGGTTGGAACATCGCACCTACCTTGCCCCTGTCATTTTCGGCAACACCGGCAATCTGGGCCTACCGCTGGCGCTGTTTGCCTTTGGCGAAACGGGGTTGGGCTATGCCGTGGTGGTGTTCGCAATCATGGCCATCCTGTCGTTTACCTTAGGGGTCTGGCTGGTGTCTGGCGGGGGTTCTCCGTTGAAAGCCATCAAGGAGCCCATCGTTGCGGCCACCCTGCTGGGCGCGTTGTTTATGTGGCAAGGCTGGCAAACCCCCAAAGCGATTACCAATACGCTGGAACTGATCGGCCAGATGGCGATCCCGATCATGTTGATAACCCTTGGCGTGGCTGTGGCCCGTCTGAAACCCGGGCGCATGGGACGGGCGGTTTGGCTATCATTGGCCAAAGTGGTGATTTGCATCGGGGCTGCATGGGGTGTCGGCCGCTGGCTGAACCTGCCGTCGGTGCCATTCGCGGTGCTGGTGATGCAAGTGTCTACCCCTGTGGCCGTAACATCCTATATGCTGACGGAAAAATACGGCGCGGATGCCGATGCCGTTGCGGGGCTTGTTGTGGTTTCAACACTGCTAAGCGTGGTCACAATCCCGCTAACACTGGTATTTCTACTGTAATGTAGCAAATTCGGCCTTTTATCCTATGGGTGAATTGGTCTAAACTATGTGAAAATAAAAAACAAAATTAAGCGAGAGGCGTAATGAGCAGACTTCTTCGCGCGACAATATTGACGTTACTAGTGGCCTCTTGCGGGGGCGGCGGAAACTATTCCGCGCCGCGCAATCTGGATGACGCCTGCAGTATCCTTGATCAGCGCCCGTCCTTTTTGAAAGCCATGCAAAGATCCGAGCGCCGCTGGGGTATTCCGGTGCATGTGCAGATGGCGACCATCTATCAGGAAAGCAAATTCATCGGCAATGCCCGCACCCCGTTCCGTTATGTTCTGGGGGTTATTCCAATGGGGCGGCAGTCCTCTGCCTACGGCTACTCCCAAGCACTGGATGCGACGTGGAAAGAATACAAACGCGGGCCGGGCCGTTCGGGAGCCAAGCGGGATGACATTGACGATGCCACCGATTTCATGGGCTGGTATATGTCGCAATCAAGCGAAAGGCTGGGGATCGCAAGAACCGATGCCCGCGCACAATATCTGGCCTATCACGAAGGCCGCAGTGGCTATGCGCGTGGCAGCTATAATGGCAAACCGTGGTTGATGCGTATCGCCAATGAAATCGGCGCGCGCTCGGAAACCTACCAGCTACAACTTATGGCCTGCGGAAAGACGTGATCAGAACCCGCGATCTTCGGCTTCCAGATCAATATTGAACAGGCGGGCGGATAATTTCATGCCTTTGTCCAGCTTGTTCAGAACCAGCGTGGTTTCCCCGCCGGTGCCATCAACAATCACACATTGACGCAGCTCAATCGGATTGGATGTGAACAACAGGCGTATCTGGCCGTAATCCGGATGTTCGGGATCTTGGGCTACAATGGTGGTTGTTTTGCCATCGGACGTGTGCCCGACAACCATTTTTGCCCGCGCCAGATTGACGTTCTTTTGCAGAATGATCCCCAATGGCGTACGCTTTAGCGGATATTGTTCGGGTGCTGTGTTGGATTTCCCGTCAAAAATAGCCACCGTGCCCGCACTGGCCAGAACCAGCGTTTTATCGGGTGGGGCATATTCAAACCGGATACGTCCGGGGCGCCGGATATAGATCGTTCCCGTCGAAATGGTTCCATCCCCGTTTATCTGGGTGAATCCCCCTTTGGCGGTGGTGAATTTGTTCAGATAGTTGGAAATCTGGTTCAGCGACAGCTTTTCAGCGGCCACCGGTAGCGACAGGGCAACCCATAAAACGGGCAAGACAAGCAAGCGTAAATGTTTCATATATCCTATTTAAGCATCACAGACGGGTTTTCCACCCCTTACTGTATCCGCCCCTTTTCACAAGCAGTTTACTGCTGTTCCGGTATCAGAATTTCACGCTTGCCGACATGGTTGGCAGCGCTGACCAGACCTGCATCTTCCATCTGCTCAACCAGTCGCGCGGCTTTGTTATAGCCGATCGCCAGTTTGCGCTGGATATAGCTTGTCGAACATTTGCGATCCTTGACCACAATCGCCACGGCCGTGTCATACAGCGCATCTTCGCCATCTGTGTTGCCACCCAGCCCCAACACCAGATCAATGCTGTTTTCGGCATCGCCTTCCGGCCCTTCGACAACACCGCTAACATATTCCGGAGCGCCAAAGCTTTTCAGGTGGTTGACGATTTCCTCGACCTCTTCGTCGCTAACGAACGGGCCGTGTACACGGGTGATTTTCGCACCACCCGCCATATACAGCATATCGCCCATGCCCAGCAGTTGTTCGGCGCCCTGTTCACCCAGAATGGTGCGGCTGTCGATTTTGCTGGTCACCTGAAACGAAATCCGGGTGGGGAAGTTGGCCTTGATCGTGCCGGTGATCACATCCACCGACGGACGCTGCGTGGCCATGATCATATGGATACCCGAGGCCCGTGCCATCTGCGCCAGGCGCTGGATGCAGGCCTCGATTTCCTTGCCGGCGACCATCATCAGATCGGCCATCTCGTCCACGATTACCACGATATAGGGCAGTGTTTCGGGAACGGACTCTTCGGTCTCGAAAATGGGATCACCGGTTTCATCGTCAAATCCGGTCTGCACCGTGCGGCTGAACATCTCGCCTTTTTCCATGGCATCGCGCACACGGCCGTTATAGCCCTCGATGTTACGCACACCCATCTTGGACATCTTGCGATAGCGTTCTTCCATCTCGCCCACGGCCCATTTCAGCGCGACAACGGCCTTTTTCGGGTCGGTCACAACAGGGGACAGCAGATGCGGGATGCCATCATAAACTGACAATTCCAGCATTTTCGGATCAATCATGATCAGGCGGCATTCCTCGGGCGTCAGCTTGTAAAGCAGGCTTAGGATCATCGTGTTGATTGCCACGGATTTACCCGAACCGGTGGTCCCCGCAATCAGCAGGTGAGGCATTTTCGCCAGATTGGTGACAATCGGATCACCGCCAATATCCTTGCCCAAAGCCAGCGGCAGGCGCAGGTTGCTGTCGCCAAAATCGCGGGTCGACAGGATTTCGCGCAGCATCACCTTTTCGCGGTGCTCGTTGGGCAATTCGATACCAATCACCGAGCGGCCCGGCACGGTCGAAACCCGCGCCGAAAGGGCAGACATCGACCGCGCGATATCATCGGCCAGACCGATCACACGGCTGGCTTTCAAACCGGGCGCCGGTTCCAGCTCATACATGGTAACCACAGGGCCGGGGCGCACGCTGACGATTTCGCCTTTGACGCCGTAATCATCCAGCACGGTTTCCAGCATCCGCGCGTTTTGCTCCAATGCCTCGTCCGACAGCTGATGCCGCTGGATATTCACATGGTTTTCCAGCAGCGAAAGCGGCGGGTGCTCATAATCACTGTGCTTCTCCTCGAACTGTAACTTTGGCTGTGCTTCGGCCTTGGCCTGCGTCGAAGGCGCCGGTGCCTTGCGGGGGGCATGTTGCACCACAGCTTTAGGCGGCACGACGGGCTGCACAGCGGGGGATGCGGGCGCGACCGGTTCGAACATCATCAAATCTTCCGGTTGGGCGGCTTCCATCTGCGGCTCATGGGGGGCCTGCACAGGGGGTTCCGTGTTCAAAATCAGCGGTTGCGGCCCGCGACGGCGGGTCACTTGTGGCTCGGCACGGGCGGCTGTTGCAACCTTTGCCTGACGCGCCCGCATACGGATCGCATCGGAAATCCGCGCCTTGATCCGGTCCTCGCCGATTTCCTCGCTATAAAAATCGGGGTCCAGTTCCTGTTCTACCAGCTCGGGTTCAGGATCGGGCGTGCGTTTAATCAGGGACGGCATCCGCGCCAACAAACCTTGTTTGGCCGGCTGCTCGGGCTGTGGTTCAGCATGTTCGGGGGCAACCACCGGTTCGGCGCGCAAAGTGGCAGCATTGCGCTTGATGGGGGTTGGCACCGCGGCAATTGCCGCCGCTTCGGCTGCGGCGCGTTCGGCCTCGATGCGGGCGCGTTCCTTGCGTTGTGCGTTCTTGTCCTGAACATTCCGGGCTGCAATTGCTGCACCATGAGCAGATTTGCCCAATAGTGCCATCAAACCCGCATAGGCCATCACCACCCCGACCAACATAAAGCGGCCAAAGCGTTTCAATTCCGGCGTGGTAAAGCCCAACACAAACAGGGACATAGCCACAACAGCCGCCATCAACAGCAGCGACATTATTTTCAGGCCGATCGCGGCCCCAAACGGCATGATACCCAGCAGACTACCCAGCACCATATCGCCAAACAAACCTCCCAGACCAAAACTGTGGGTCCAAGCGGCAGATGGAACATGGGTCGAGGCATAAACCGACAACAAAGCAATCGCGATAGGAGCGAAAATCAACCGGCCCAGTGCCCGCTCTTCGCCTTGATGGGTGGCAAAGCGAACGCCCCAAACCACCAATACAATAGAAACCGCCCATGATCCCCAACCAACGATCACAAACAAAGGCGACGCAATCGACGCGCCAAAGCGTCCCAACCAGTTCTGCACCGGCTGATCCGAAGCCGACAACCAGCTGGGATCGGACGGCGCATAAGATGCCAGCAACATTGCCACCAGAATTCCGGTCACCACCATTCCGATGCCGATCAGTTCCTTGCTGCGCCGTTCAATCGCCGCCTGCAATTTGGAATCTAGCAAGGGGTCACGCCGTTTTGCCGAATAAGATGCCATGTTTACCTCGTCCTCAACTATAGATGCAGCGTTTCAGGCGCATTAGCCCCTGTCGCATTTCTTGTTTTGGGGCCACCATCGCGACCCTGATATATTTATGTCTCGGATTATAACCGTTTACGTCGCGGCTCAGATAGGCACCGGGTAAAACCCGCACACCGGTTTCCTGCCACAGCTTCAGGGCCGCCGCTTCGCCATCCTCCACCGGCAGCCACAGGAAAAATCCGGCCTCGGGGCTTTGATAGCCCTCGACATCGCCCAGAATTTCATCGGCAATGTCGAATTTCTCGCAATACAATGCGCGGTTTTCGATCACATGGTCCTCGTCCGCCCAAACCTTTTCGGCCACGCGCTGCAATGGCAACGGCAATGGTGCGCCGGAAAAATCGCGCAGTTTTTTGATGCGGGCGATAGACTGCGGGCCACCGGCCACGAACCCCGACCTCAGGCCCGGCAGGTTCGATCGTTTGGAGAGCGAATGGAAAATCAGCACCCGTTCCGGATCAGCGCCCATTTCACGGGCCACCTGCAATGCGCCAACCGGCGAGGTATTGCGGTAAATTTCGCTGTAACACTCATCCGCGAATATTTTGAAATCGTATTTCTCGGCCAGCGCGATCAGATCCTGCCAATACTCACGGCTTGCCACCGCACCCTGCGGGTTGGAAGGTGAACAGATATAGGCAATCGCGGTGCGGTTCAGCACATCGTCAGGCAGGCCCGCGTAATCGGGCAGAAACCCGTTTTCCGCATCCGCCGCAACGTAAACCGGCTCGGCCCCGACCGAAAGGGCTGCCACGGCGTAGACCTGATAAAACGGGTTTGGTGTCAGCACCACAGGCTGTTTGCCACCTTTGGTTTCGGGGCAAAGCGCCATTGCGGCGTTATACAACCCTTCACGGGTGCCGTTGACGGTGGAAACCTCGGTTGCGGCGTCTACAGTCACGCCAAAGCGGCGTTTGACCCAACCGGCAATCGAGACCAGCAATTCGGGCGATCCGGCATTGGGCGGGTATTTGCGAAATTCCTTGCCGTGTTTGGTGATAATCTCCAGTACCCAGTCAGGGAAATCATGCTGCGGCTCTCCGATGGTCATATGCAACACATCCCCGCCCGCCGCATGTGCGTCGAGAAGCCCGCGAAGACGCGGAAAAGCATACTCTGGGAGGTTCGAAAACCGCTCCGGAAAGTCCATATCTGCCTCAATTATCGGGATCATTAGCGTCCCGTTTGAGGTGAATCTAAACCAATCCGGTGAATCCGTCCAGAAAAACCCTTGGATAATATCGGCTTGCGACGCGTTCCTGTGGCATTTAGAGCGCATCCAATCTAATCAGATTCGTGTATTTACCGCGCAACCCGAAGCAGCGTTTGCACATGCAAATGCGTTCGGGTTGTGTGGTGAATTCAATTGGATTGGATTTGCTCTAGGCCCCGCTTTGATTTTTACGATCCGAAACCCAGCCGGGACGCGCCCGACCCTCCCCACGGGAGGGCGCATTGCAGCGTAGCAAAATTCACAAGCGTTTTGATTTTCTTCGGCCATATTTCTGTTCAGGGAATGTAGCAACGCCCACCCAGGGTCGGCCGCGTCCCGGCGTGCCGCCGGTCCGGAAACAAATCAACCTAACGCAACGCCACCTCGGCCGCCGCCCCCAACCGCAGCAAACGCTCCTCGCTCATCGGCGGGGAAACGAACATAATCCCGCAGGACGGCACCCCCGTTGGCAGGGTCAAAGCTGCCCCGCCCATCAGGTTTGCAATCCGCGTATTACGCAGCGCATGCAGGTTTACATCGACGTAATAATCATGGTCCGTCGCCAACCGTTCCAGATTTGGCGGCAGGATTTGCGAGGTCGGCATGATCACCGCATCCATTCCCGCCATCCGCGCATCATAGGCTGCCCGCAGGCGACGCAGCTTCATCCAGCCCTTGACAAATTCGACGCCTGAAAATGTCGCCCCTGCCCGGAACCGTTCCAGAATTTCGCCAAATACCTTGTCGGGTGCGGCCTCGATTTCACGGTGCCACTGGGCATAGGCCTCGGTGGTGAACAGCACCGCCGACAACTCCAGCGCCTCGCTCACTTCAGGCGCTTCGCCTTTTGTAACAATCGCTCCCGCTGCCTTCAGCTTTTCCACCGCGCCCATGAAACCCGCCATCGGCTCCTCGCGCACACCGTCCATCGCTTCGGTTTTCAGGATCATCAACCGCTTGCCCTGCAAGCTGGCCCCACGCAAATCCGCCGCTTTGCCGCCTTCCAAAGCGGCCAGCATCAGGGCTGCATCCTCGACCGAACGGCACAGCGGGCCGACCGTGTCAAAGCTTTCGCACAGGGGCACAACGCCCTTTAGCGACAGGCGGCCCGAGGTGGTTTTCAACCCCACCAGATCATTCCAGCACGACGGTATCCGCACCGATCCGCCCGTGTCCGAGCCAATCCCGCAAGCCGCCAGATCAAAGGCAACCGATGTTGCCGCGCCCGAGGACGAGCCACCGGCAACCGAGTCAGGATCATTCACGCTGGGCGGGCTTTCGGTGACCTGATTATAGCCCAATCCAGAAAATGCCAATTCCGACATATGGGTTTTGCCAAGGCACACCAGCCCCGCTTCGGTGGCGTTTTTCAGCACCTCGGCGTCCTCGTCCGGCACCCGCCCCGCTAGCAGCGCTGATCCGGCTTCGGTGACCACGCCTGCCGTATCAAACAGGTCTTTCCATGATACCGGCACCCCGTCCAGCACCCCGCGCCGGTTGCCGCTTTTGGCCCGGTCCGCTGCTGCCTTTGCCTCGGCCAGCGCCCGTTCTTCGGTCAGGCGGGCATAAATCCGGTGCTGCAACGGGTGTGCCTTGATCGCCTCCAGATAGGTTTGCGCCAGCGTAACAGGGTTGATTTCCCCCGCGCCAATCCCGCGCCCCAGATCCGCTGCTGTCATTTTCAACCAAGCTTTTGACATATCCCGCCCTTTCACATCCGTTTTCTAAACGCTAGCGCCCCTGCGTCACATGGACAATCCCGAATTGGGCGGCCTATGTAGGGATATGAAACGCGACTCGGATATTATCATCGTTGGCGGTGGCCTGAACGGGCCTGCTTTGGCACTGGCGCTGGCCGATGGCGGCTTTTCGGTGACGATCATCGACGCCCTGCCCGCCCGTAGCCGTGACCAAAAGGGATTCGACGGGCGCGGCTATGCGCTGGCGCTGGCCTCGCAACATCTGCTGTCGGCGATTGGTGTCTGGCCGCAGGTGGCCGAAAACAGCCAGCCGATAAACGAGGTCAAAATTACCGACGGGCGCGCGGGCGAAGGGCCGAGCGGCTGGATGCTGCATTTCGAAAGCCGCGAGTTGGCCGAGGGGCCGATGGGCTATATGGTCGAGGACCGCTATCTGTCGCGCGCATTGCAAGGAGCGGTGCAAAACCACCCGCTGATTACGCAAATCAACAACGAAACCGTGGTTGACCAACAGGTCGGACCGGCCAGTGTGACGGTGACAACCGCCAGCGGCAAAACCCTGACCGGAAGTATCCTGATTGGCAGCGACGGGCGCACCAGCGGCACCGCAAAACGCGCCGGTATTCGCAGGGTCGGGCATGATTACGGGCAAACCGCGCTGGTTTGTGCGATTGAACACGACCTGCCCCATCACGGTATTGCGCATCAGTTTTTCATGCCGCCCGGACCGCTGGCCATCCTGCCGCTGCCCGGCAACCGCTCGTCCATCGTTTGGAGCGAGACAACAGCAGAAGCCGCCCGCATCAACACCCTGCCCGAGGATGAATACCTTGACATCCTGCGCCCGCGGTTTGGCAGTTTTCTGGGACAAATCCGGCTGGCTGGCACGCGGTTCACCTATCCGCTGAACCTGACGCTGGCCGAACATTTCATCGCACCGCGCCTGGCCCTGATCGGCGATGCGGCACACGGGGTGCATCCGATTGCAGGGCAAGGGCTGAACCTTGGTTTTCGCGACGTGGGGGCCTTGGCCGAAGTTCTGATACTGGCCCGCAGACGGGGCGAAGACATTGGCGCACCGGATGTGCTGGAGCGATACCAGCGTTGGCGCCAGTTTGATACAACGGTGATGGCGCTGGCAACGGATGCTTTTAACAAGCTGTTTTCAAATGACAATTCACTGCTTCGACTTGGGCGCGATATGGGCCTTGGTGTGGTCAATGCAATGCCATCTTTGCGGAAAAGATTTATCCGCGAGGCCGCTGGGCTGTCGGGCGATGTGCCGAAATTGTTGCAAGGGTGGCAGATTTAACGGGGGGATTGGCGGGGTGAACCCCGCCCTACAGACTTCAATCCAGCTTGCGCGCTTCATCCACCAGCATCACCGGAATCCCGTCGCGGATCGGAAAGGCCAGATTGGCCGGTTTTGATACCAGCTCCTGTTTCCCGGCATCGTAATGCAGCGTTGTGTGGGTCACCGGACAGACCAGCGCCTCTAACATTTTACGGTCGAATTCAACTTCACCACTCATTGCATCACCCCTCCACCTTCACCGCGCCGCAGCACAAATTCCATCAAAGTTACCAGAATGTCCCGCCGGTCCGCCAATGTCGGCGCTTCCAGCAGGGCCTGTTTATCCTCGGGCGAAAACGGCGCCAGCATGGACAGTGAATTGATCAACATCTCGGGTTCGGCCTTGGTCAGGTTTTCCCAGTCGCTCTCCAGCTCCTGCGCGGTAAAGAACCGCTCCAGCAATTCCAAAAACCGTTCACGATCAAAGGATGTGATGTGTTCAACCCCGCCCAGATCCCGCGCGAACCCCTGCCAGTCGATCCGACCGCGTAGGTAAGGGGTGAATCCCTCGACCTGCTCTTGTAGCCGGAACCGTGACACACCCGTCAGGGTGATCATATAGCGCCCGTCCTTGGCTTCGTTAAAACCGGTTATCCGGCCCGCGCAACCAATGGCGTGCAATTCCCCTTCCGGGTCTTTGTCCACCGGCTGAATCATCCCGATCAGCCGCTCGCGGGTTTTCAAAACATCTTCGAGCATCGCCAGATAGCGCGGCTCGAACACGTTTAGCGGCAAGCGCCCGCGCGGCACCACGATGGCCCCCGATAACGGGAACAACGGGATGGTGTCGGGCAGGTTTGCGGCAGGGATCATAATTCAGACTACCCCGAAACCGGCATTACGCAAAGATCATTGACGATAATTTGCGCCGGCCGTTCAGCACAACCGGATCATCCGCCTTTAACGCATCGAAAATGGTGAACAATTGCGCCTTTGCTGCGCCATCGTTCCATTCGCGATCGCGCCGGAACAATTCCAGCAATTCGTTCACGGCCCCTTCGGTATCACCAGCCGCGTGCAGTGCTGTTGCCAGATCGAAACGCGCCTGATGGTCGTCGGGGTTGGCCTCGACCGCGGCCCGCAGATCATCCAGCGGTCCGGCTTCGGCGGCCTGTTTGGCCAGCTCTAATTGCGCATGGGCCGCTTCCAGTTCCGGTGTTTTCGACATTTCCGCGGTTGCACCGTTCAGCGTGGCCTCGGCTGTTTCCAGATCACCGGCGGCGATTTGCGCGCGCACCAGACCTCCAAAGGCGGCGGCACTTTCGGCGTCTTCCTCCAGAATGGCGGCAAAGGTTTCGGCGGCGTCTGACGCTTCGCCCTCGGACAGCATGGTTTCGGCGGCTTCGATCGCATCGGCCAGACCGCCATCGCCTTCCGGCCCCAACAGCGATACCTTTTCAATGAATGCCTTGATTTCCGACGCAGGGACAGCCCCCTGAAACCCGTCTACCGGTTGGCCATCCACAAAGGCGTAAACCGTCGGGATCGACTGGATCCGCAACTGCGCCGCAATCTGCTGGTTCTCGTCGATGTTCACCTTGACCATTTTGACCTTGCCACCGGCGGCTTTCACTTCGGCCTCAAGTGCCGGGCCAAGCGTTTTACACGGACCACACCACGGGGCCCAGAAATCGACGATTACCGGCACTTCTTTACTGGCTTCGACCACATCGGCCATAAAGGTTGCTTCTGATGCGTCCTTGATCAGATCGCCTGCGGGGGCGTCATTGCCTTGTCCTAGTTCAAGCATGTCATTCATCCATCAAATTGTTTGGTTGCCCCTTATATGTGCTTTAATAGCACAAAACCCAAGGGGGGAATTAGTGCACATCCAATCTAATCCGAATAGTGTATTTGGCGCGCAACCCGAGGCAGCGTTTGCAACCGAAAATGCGTTCGGGTTGTGCGATGAATGCAATTGGATTGGATTTGCTCTAGAGATCAAATGTCGCAAAGATCGGCGCGTGGTCACTGGGTTTTTCCCATCCGCGCACATGGCGTGCCACCCTGCTGGAATGACCCGAAGCCGCAATATCCGCCGTGGCCCAGACATGATCCAACCGGCGCCCTTTGTCCGCCGCATCCCAGTCGCGGGCGCGATAGGACCACCAGCTATAGAGCTTGCCCTCGGGAATATCGGCGCGGGTGACGTCCACCCAGTTGCCGGAGTCCTGCACTTCGGCCAAGGCCTCGACCTCGATCGGGGTATGGGACACCACCTTCAACAGCTTCTTGTGATCCCAGACATCATCCTCGCGCGGGGCGATGTTCAGATCCCCGACAAGGATCGAACGTTTTGGCGCATTGGCGTGGAAATCATCGCGCATGTCGGTCAGGTAATCCAGCTTCTGGCCGAATTTCTCGTTCACTTCGCGGTCCGGTTTGTCACCGCCTGCGGGCACATAGTGGTTGTGAATGGTCACCCCGTTTTCCAGCCGTGCCGCCACATGCCGCGCGTGGCCAAGGTTCGCAAAATCATGCCGCCCCGCGTCCACGATGGGCAGGCGCGACAGGATCATCACGCCGTTATACCCCTTTTGCCCGTTGGCAATCATGTGGGTATAGCCCAGCGCAGCAAAGCCCTCGGTCGGGATTTTATCAACGGGGCTTTTGCATTCCTGCAAACACAACACATCCGGCGCTTCCTCTTGCAGCAATTTCAACACGATCGGTTCACGCAGGCGGACCGAATTGATGTTCCATGTGGCAAGGGTGAAAGTCATGATCTACTCGCTTTCATTAGACAGGCTGATCTTATGCCCTGTGATTGCAGACCTCAACCTGCTTTGACTGCTTAGAGCGTGTCGCACTTGATCAGATTCGAGCATTCGCCACCCCGACCGAGGCAGCGTTCGCGCAAGCGAATGCGTTCGGTCAGGGTGGTGAATTCGATTTGGTGCGACATGCTCTGGGGTATTTCTATAGCAGGCATTCGTTTGGGGCATGATACCTGCCGTTGCTATACAAACTTCATTGTTTTGATTTCTTCGAATCAGCATGGAACAGATGTTTCCGGTTTATGATTCCACTACTGTCCCCAGATAAAAAAAGAACCGGCACAAAGGCCGGGTCAGTCCAACAGGGAGGATGCATGTCATAACCCCGACATGCAGGGGAACTCGTTTGATTCGCCGCTAGGCAACCAATCTATACCCGCCGGATTCGGTCACAAGAAGGCGGGCATTTGACGGATCTGGTTCTATTTTTTGACGAAGACGGTAAATATGTGTCTCTAATGTGTGCGTGGTGACGCCTGCATTATAGCCCCAAACCTCGTGCAGCAGCACATCGCGGGCCACGACGCCTTCGGTCGCGCGATACAGGAATTTCAGGATATTCGTTTCCTTTTCCGTCAGCCGGATTTTGCGGTCATCCTCGGTGATCAGCATCTTCATCGCCGGTTTGAAGGTGTATGGCCCAAGGGTAAACACGGCGTCTTCGGATTGCTCATGCTGGCGCAACTGGGCACGGATGCGCGCCAACAGCACGGGAAATTTGAACGGTTTGGTCACATAGTCATTCGCGCCCGCGTCCAGCCCCAGAATGGTGTCGGCATCGGAATCATGGCCGGTCAACATCAGCACCGGGCATTTCACCCCCTGTTTGCGCATCAGGCGGCACAATTCGCGCCCGTCGGTATCAGGAAGGCCCACATCAAGGATCACCAGATCATACAGCGCCTCTTTGGCCTTCACCATTGCGTCGGCCCCATCGGCGGCCTCAAACACGTCGAAATCCTCGGTCATGACCAATTGTTCGGACAGGGCCTCGCGTAGATCATCATCGTCATCTACCAGCAGGATTTTCTTTACATTATTTGTCATCACCGGCTCCTTTAGCACGTGCTGTTCTATATAAAATGTGCCTAAAGAGCTGTTTCAACAAGGGGCGGTAGTCTTTTCTCACGCATCCGTGTGTAATCTCACGCATCCGTGTCAAAAACGCGCTATATGTTTCAAGTTTCTGAAATAATCGCTACATGATGCGTAACGAACTGAAACAAGGACTGCCGATGCCCCTGCGCCCCGATACCATCGAAATGCTGGCCCGCGCCCGTGCCGATCTGCGCATGGGGGTGCCGGTGGTGCTGTTTAATGGCGACCGTGCAGCACTGGTGCTGGCAGCGGAAACCTTATCGCCGGAACGTATGGTGCAGGCTCAGGGGCTGGGCAGCCCGGTTCTGGCCATAACCGCACGGCGTGCCGAAACCCTGAAAACCGCCGCCTATGACGGTGATCTGGCGCGAATTGTGCTGCCGGGCAACGCAACGCTGGCATGGATTCACGGTGTGGCCGATCCGGCGGATGACCTGAAAATGCCGATGAAAGGTCCACTTTTGGCCATGCGCGACGGCCCCGCCGACCTGCCCCATGCCGCGTTGCAACTGGTCAAATCCGCCCGTCTGTTACCCGCCGCCCTGTTGCTGGATATCCCCGCCACATTCGCTGCGGAAAACAATCTGACCCGTATCGACCTGACAAAAACCGCCGACGCCCTGACCGCCACCAGCCCGCTGTCCGAGGTGATCAGCGCCCGCCTACCCCTGTCTGTGTCCGAGGCAGGCCGCTTGCATATTTTCCGCCCCGAAGACGGCGGCGAAGAACATTACGCGGTGGAAATCGGCCAGCCAGACCGCACAAAACCCGTGCTGACACGGCTGCATTCGGCCTGTTTCACCGGTGATCTGCTGGGGTCACTGAAATGCGACTGCGGGCCACAACTGCGCGCTGCACTGGCGATGATGGGGGACGAGGGGCATGGCGTGCTGCTCTACCTCAATCAGGAGGGACGCGGTATTGGTCTGGCCAACAAAATGCGTGCCTATTCCTTGCAGGATCAGGGCTTTGACACGGTCGAGGCCAACCACCGGCTGGGGTTCGAGGATGACGAGCGCGATTTCCTGATCGGCGCCAACATCCTGAAACAAATGGGGTTTTCACAGGTACGCCTGTTGACCAACAACCCGAAAAAGGTGGAAATGATGCAGGGCGCGGGGCTGACCGTGACCGAACGGGTGCCGCTGAAGGTCGGCCACACCGCACATAACAAGGCGTATCTAAAAACCAAGGCCGACAAATCGGGGCACCTGTTATGACGGCAAATGATCTGGTTCTGACCAAGCTGGGCATCCGTTTTCAAAACCGCCTGATCCCCTGTTCTATCGGGCGCGGTGGCATCACCACGGACAAACGCGAAGGGGACGGGGCAACACCTGCGGGACGCCACCGGATCATGGGGCTTTATTACCGCCTCGACCGCCTGCCCGCACCCGCACCTTGGGCCATGCCGATCCGCCCGTTTGATCTGTGGTCAGACGACATCAACGATCCCGCCTATAACCACCTTGTCCGCACGCCGCATCCATTCAGCCACGAATCCATGCGCCGCGCCGATCCGCTTTATGATATGGTACTGATCACCGACTGGAATTGGCCCCGCGCCATTCCGGGCAAAGGCTCGGCCATCTTTCTGCACATCTGGCGCAAACCGCATCACCCGACCGAGGGCTGCGTGGCCTTTTCAAGGGAAAATCTGATGTGGATCATCCAAAGGCTGATACCGGACAGCCACCTGATCGTCACCGCTCATTAGCCCTTGCGGGCTGCTTCGCCAGCGAGGAAAGCCGTCAGGCTTGAGGAGCACCGTAATCCCGCGCCCCGAATATGGCCGAACCTACCCGAACGTGGCTGGCCCCCATCGCCACCGCCCGCTCGAAATCACCGCTCATCCCCATCGACAGGCCCGCAACCCCGTTTCGTTCGGCAATCTTGCGCAGCAATGCAAAATGCAGGCTGGGTTCTTCATCCGCTGGCGGGATACACATCAGCCCCACCACCGGCAAATCCAACGCGCGGGCCTCGGAAATAAAGGCATCCGCATCCGCTGGCAGAACACCTGCTTTTTGTGGCTCTTCGCCAGTATTCACCTGAATGAACAAATCTGGGCATTGCCCCGTTTCCTGCGCCAACCGCGCAAGGGTTTTTGCCAGCTTGGGCCGGTCCAGCGAATGGATCGCCTCGAACAGGCCCATCGCCTGTCGCGCCTTGTTGGTCTGTAACGGTCCCAGCAAATGCACCTGAACCCCGTCATATTGTTCCCGAAACGCGGGCCACTTCCCCGCCGCTTCCTGAACCTTGTTTTCCCCGAACAGCCGGTGGCCTTCGTTCAAAACTGCCTCTACCCGCTCGTTCGGCTGAACCTTGGACACGGCAATCAATCGGGTCGAGCCCACTTCGCGGCCCACCCGTTTTTCTTCGGCGTGTATTCTGTCAATTATTTCTGAAAGGGACATATCCGGTTTTGCCTTTGTTCAGTTGCAAAACCAGATAGCCAAAAGAAATGGGGGCACGCAACAGCGCACCCCCAAATACTTTGGATATCAGCTCAAATTAGAACTTGAACTTGATACCTGCAGAAGCATTCTTGTCACCCAAGGCATTACTTGCATAACCTGCAACCAGCGATGCTCCGCCCAGATCATAGGAAACACCGATACCATAAGGATTGTCGGTTGCAGCGGCTGCACCATCGTCAGATACGAAAGCCGAGACAGTTGTTGCACCGAACGAATACGAACCGTTCAGGGTGAATTTATCATCGCCATTGTTGTCGGCATATGCCAGACCAACGCCGAAATCACCCAGTTTTCCACCAACTGTCAGGACAGTTTTGTCGCCAAAGCCTGCAGGCGCATCGCCATCTTGCACACCCAAGGCAACAGTCCAGTCACCAAATGTATATGCTGCATATGCAGAAATAACGTTAGAGGTAGCAGTAGCATCATTCATGTTGCTGTTAGTCAGCATGCCCGAGAAATCGCCGGCCGAATATTCGATTTCGACACGGTCGATGCCACCTACGTCCGACGTGTATGCAGTCCAGCCCCAGTAACCTGCTGCACCAGCAGAGTTGGTGACCACGTTGTGGAACCCGTTGCCATTCAGGCCAACAGTGCCGGCATAAAGACCAGGCATACATTCCAAGGCGCCACAAACGTTACCAACACTCAGTTTCAGGCCGCCGGATTTCAGGTATACAACTGTGTCGTTACCCATCGTGACACCAACGTTATCACGTCCGGTTAAAGCCTCACCTTTGCCTTCGTTGTTACGCAGACGGAGACGTGCGCCCAGTTCCAGACCAGAGTCTGTCTCTGTGGACATATCAATATTAAGCGTAACGCGCTTTTCCAGACGTGTTGATGGTTTGCCAACGGGGGCATTGTCACGCCACTGCAGACCAAAGCGAGCGGAGCCGCTCAGATTGACGTCAGCAGAAGCTGCGCCGGCAAAAGCAACCAGTGCGGTTGTTGCTAAGAGAACTTTTTTCATTTCGTTTTCCCTTGTTTGTTAAAGGTACACCTCAATTCAGGGAATCCGAATTGAGTATGCTGGTATTTCGCTCTTTGCGGCGCGCATTGCAAGATTTCTGGCCCAGTATAATTCATTGCGCCCATTCGTGGTGCAGCTTTGCCACAGTCCATTTGGCCAGTTGCCCCTATTCATTATTGCACTGTTCACAGGCCCGAAACCTCTTGCCCGCCCCTATAGCGTTATATACTAAAGCAATAACCACAGGATTTAGGGTATATCGAATGACTTTCAGGCATAAAACAACCGGAATCATCGCAATTTTGGCTATTACGGGCCTAGCGGCCTGTGGCGGCGGCTCTCGCGGGTCCATCGGTTCGGGCAGTTTTTCCGGCTCAAAACGCACACAGCCTGTAAAAACGGGCACTTTCAACTCGGATGTGGCCGACGAAACCCGCCGCGCATCCGCTGGCGAGCACAAATCCAGCCTGCTTGATATCTTCAAAAACAACCCCGATGCCAATACCACCGTCGGGGTGAATAAATATATCTGGAATGCCTCGCTTGAGGTTCTGGATTTCCTGCCCATCGAATCGGTTGATCCGTTCACTGGCGTTATTGTCACAGGTTATGGCACTCCACCGGGTGGCGGCCCCGCCTACAAGGCCACGATTTATGTGCAGGATCCCGCTCTTGATGCCCGTTCGCTGAATGTATCGCTGCGCACCCGCGGCGGTGTGGTCAGCGCCGATACCGTGCGCGCCATCGAGGATGCGATCCTGACCCGCGCACGCCAGCTACGGATTCGCGACGGAAAACTGTAAACTCCGGTCCGAATCGTTTTAAATCACGACCGCGCCGGGCAAATCGTCCGGCGTTTCCATATCAAGGATGCGAATAATATGTCCCGCTACACCGCAAATGAAATCGAAACAAAATGGCAAGCCGCCTGGGACAAGGCCGGGGTATTCAAAGCCAAGCGCGATGAATCAAAGCCCAAGTATTATGTGCTGGAAATGTTCCCCTACCCGTCCGGCCGCATCCATATGGGCCATGTGCGCAATTATACCATGGGCGACGTGATCGCGCGCTATAAACTGGCCACCGGCCACAACATCCTGCATCCGATGGGCTGGGACGCCTTTGGCATGCCCGCCGAAAATGCCGCGATGGCAACCGGCGGCCACCCCAAGGACTGGACCTATGCCAACATCGCCGACATGCGCGCCCAGATGAAACCGCTGGGCCTGTCGATCGACTGGTCCCGCGAATTTGCCACTTGCGACCCCGAATATTACGGCCAGCAGCAGGCGATGTTCATTGATTTCATGGACAAGGGGCTGGTGTACCGCAAAGAGGCCGTGGTCAACTGGGATCCGGTGGATATGACGGTTCTGGCCAACGAACAGGTGATCGACGGCAAGGGCTGGCGCTCGAACGCACCGGTTGAGCGGCGCGAGTTGACGCAATGGTTCTTTAAAATCTCGGATTATTCCGAAGAATTGCTGACGGCACTGGACGGGTTGAAAAACTGGCCCGAAAAGGTGCGGATCATGCAGGCCAACTGGATCGGCAAATCGCGCGGGCTGCAATTTGCCTTCCCGCTGACCAAACCCGTGGCCGGTTTTGATGAAATCGAGGTCTTTACCACCCGCCCCGACACCTTGAACGGCGCGTCCTTCGTCGGCATTTCCCCCGACCACCCGCTGGCCAAGGCGCTTGAGGCCGACAATCCGGCGCTGGCAGACTTCAACGCCGAATGCCGCCGCATGGACACCACCGAAGCAGCGATGGAAAAGGCGGAAAAAGTAGGGTTTGACACCGGCCTGACCGTGCAACACCCTGTTTATCCTGACAAAACCCTGCCTGTCTGGGTCGCCAACTTTATCCTGATGGGATACGGCACCGGCGCGATCTTCGCCTGCCCGGCGCATGATCAGCGCGATCTGGACTTCTCGCGCAAATACGATCTGCCGGTGATCGACACCTTCTTTGCGCTGGAAAATCCGAATCCGGTTGAAAATACCGCCTTCGTGCCCCCCAAAACCGAACCCGTCAAATGGATCGACCATTTTGCAGGGCTGGACGTGGTCACAGGACAAGAGGCCGTAGATGCCACAATCGACTGGTGCGAATCCAACGGCATCGGCAAAGGCGTGACCCAATACCGCCTGCGCGACTGGGGTCTGTCACGGCAACGCTATTGGGGCTGTCCGATTCCGGTGGTGCATTGTGATGACTGCGGCGTGGTGCCGGAAAAGAAAGAAAACCTGCCGGTCGAGCTGCCTTATGATGTTGACTTCGACACCCCCGGCAACCCGCTGGACCGCCACCCCACATGGCGCGATTGCACTTGCCCGTCCTGCGGCAAACCGGCCAGACGCGAAACCGACACGATGGATACCTTCGTTGATTCGTCATGGTATTACGCCCGCTTCACCAGCCCGCATGCCAAAACTCCGACCGATCTGGACGATGCGACCTACTGGATGAACGTGGACCAATATATCGGCGGGATCGAACACGCGATTTTGCATCTGCTCTACTCGCGCTTCTTTGCCCGCGCGATGCATATCACCGGCCACCTGCCCGCCAAGGCAATTGAACCGTTCGACGCGCTGTTCACCCAGGGCATGGTCACGCACGAGATTTACCAGACCACGGACGACAAGGGCCGCCCTGTCTATCACCTGCCCGAAGACGTTGATCTGGAAACCAAAACCGTCAAAGCCACCGGCGAGGCGCTGGAAATCATCCCGTCTGCCAAAATGTCGAAGTCCAAGAAAAACGTGGTCGATCCGGTGTCGATCATTGATTCCTACGGCGCCGACACCGCCCGCTGGTTCGTTCTGTCCGACTCCCCGCCCGAACGCGATGTGGAATGGACGGCCTCGGGCGCCGAAGCTGCGCATAAATTCCTGAACCGCGTCTGGAACCTGTGCGACAAAATCGCAGGCCTGCCGGATGGCGAAACCAAGGATGACCAAGACCTGATCCGCGCCATGCACCACGCCATCCATGACGTGACCGCCGGTATCGAAGGGTTCGCCTTCAACACCTCGATCGCCAAAATCTATGCTTTCACCAACACCCTGTCCAAATCCAGGGCAGGCGGCACAGCGCAAAAACAGGCAATCAAGGTTCTGGCGCAACTGATGTCCCCCTTCACCCCGCATCTGTCCGAAGACATCTGGGCGCATCAAGGCGGCGAAGGGTTGGTCACGCAGGCCCCGTGGCCACAGCATGATCCCGAAATGCTGGTGCAGGACACCATTACCCTGCCGATCCAGATCAACGGCAAACGTCGGTCGGAAATCGCCGTATCCGCCGATATGCCAAAAGAAGAGATTGAAAAAATCGCGCTGGCGAACAAAGCTGTCGTAAAGGCGCTCGATGGCGGGTCGCCAAAGAAAATGATCATTGTGCCGGGGCGTATCGTGAATGTCGTCATTTAACCGCAGAACCCTGTTGATGTCGCTGGCCGCGCTTTCGGCCTGCGGCTTTACCCCTGCCTATGGGCCAAACGGCCCCGCCAAAGGGTTGCGCGGACAGATAGAGGTGGACCCACCGATAGACCGCAACGGCTTTGATTTCGTGCGCCGGCTCGAGGAACGTCTGGGCCGTGCTGATGCCGCACAATATAAACTGTCCTACACGCTGAACCTGAATGAAGATGACCTTGCCATCACACCGGCACAGGAAATCACCCGCTATAACGTGCTGGGAACGGCACAGTTTACAATACAGAACGTTGGCACCGGCGAAATCGTCACATCCGGCACGGTCAGTAATTTCACCAGCTATTCCGCCACCGGCACCACCGTCAGCACGCAAACCGCCAAACGCGCGGCCTATGCCCGTCTGATGGTCATTCTGGCCGATCAGATCACAACCCGCTTGATCGGCACATCCGGTGCGTGGATGAAATGAAACTGTCCCCCCGCGACGCCGCCGGATATTTCGCCAAACCCGATCCAAAACGCGCGGGGCTGCTGATTTATGGCGGGGACGCAATGCGCGTGGCCCTGAAACGCCAGCAGGTGATCGCCGCATTGATCGGCAAAACCGGCGAAGAGGAAATGCGCCTGACCCGCATCCCCGCGTCCGATTTACGCTCGGACCCCGCCTGCCTAATCGACGCGATGACGGCACAGGGGTTTTTCCCCGGTCCCCGCGTTGCCTTTGTCGAAGACGCCGCCGACGGGCTGACCAAATTCATCAAACCCGCGCTTGAGGCATGGCGCGAGGGCGATGCGCAAATCATCGTCACCGCCAAACAGCTGAATGCGCGTTCATCCTTGCGCAAATTGTTCGAGGGGCACAACAACAGCTTTGCCGTCGGCATCTACGACGATCCCCCCTCAAAATCCGAAATCGAATCCGACCTTGCCAAGGGCGGGTTGACCAATATTCAGGCAGATGCGATGGACGCCCTGATTGCCCTGTCACGCGACATCGGTCCGGGCGACTTTCGACAGGTGATCGAAAAAATCAGCCTTTATAAACTGAACGACACCACGCCGCTGACCCCCGAGGATGTGATGGCCAACGCCCCCACCTCGACCGAGGCCGCGCTGGATGACGTTCTGAACATCGTCGCCGAGGCCCGCAGCGGCGAAATCGGCCCCGTTGTGCGCAAACTGGAAAGCCAAGGCGTGCAGCCCGTGGGCCTGTGTATCGGTGCGACCCGTCATTTCCGCACCCTTTACGCCGCTGCAAATAACCCCTCAGGTATCGGCGGGTTGCGCCCGCCTGTGTTCGGCGCACGGCGGGACCGGATGCAACGGCAATTGCAACGCTGGAGCGGACGCAAACTGGAACTCGCCCTGACCATGCTGACCGACACCGACCTGCAACTGCGCTCGACCTCGCGCGCACCGACAATGGCGCTGATGGAACGCACACTGGTCCGGCTGGCGATGCTGGCGGGGCGGTAGACACAAGATCAGTCATTTTTGCAAAATGACGGGCGGCAACCACACACATCTTGCCAGACGTAAACCAGACGCAAATCATATGCCATTCAGACCGCGTTTATCCCCGCCCAACGTCCCGTCGCCAGACAGCCTGTCAACAGGTAGCCGCCCGTCGGGGCCTCCCAATCCAGCATCTCGCCCGCGCAGAAAACCCCCGGTGCGGCCTTCAATTCCAGCCCCTTTGTCAGCGCCAAAAACCACACGCCGCCGGCCGTTGAAATCGCCTCGTCCATCGGGCGCGGGTCACTATGTTTCAGCGGCAGGGATTTGACCAGTTGCGCCAGTTCCTTACCCGTTGGCAAGGGCCGCGCGAATTCCTGTAACAACGCCAGCTTCACCGCGTCCAGCTTCAGCGCCTTGCGCAAATGGTTCGTTACCGTTGCCTTGCCACGCGGCTTTGACAGCCGTTCCGTGATCCGTTCTACCGTCCAGTCCGGTAGCAAATCCAGCGTCAGTTCCGCCCCCTCGCGCATCGCTCTGGAAACCGCATAAATCCCGCTCCCCTCGACCCCGCGTTTCGAGATCACGAATTCCCCGCGCCGTGATTTTCCGTTCACAGTCAGCGCAACACCCTTCACCGGTTGGCCGAAATGCCGCGCCATATAGGGAGACCACTCTACCACAAAGCCCATATTCGCAGGCTGAAACGGGGCCAGTTCCACCCCCTTGGCCGCCAGCATATCCGCCCATGCCCCGTCCGACCCCAACCGCGCCCAACTGGCCCCGCCCAGCGCCAGAACACAGGTCTTGGGACGCAACATCTGCACACCGTCCGGCGTGGCAAATTCAAACCCGTCACCCCAGCCTGTCCAGCGCCAGCGGGTGCGAAACTCCACCCCCTGCCCTCGCAACCGCACCAGCCACGCCCGCAACAAAGGCGAGGCTTTCATTACCTTGGGAAACACCTGTCCGCTTGACCCTGTGAACACCTCTTGCCCCAAATCCCGCGCCCAATCCTGCACGGCATCCGGCCCAAAGGCTTCCAACGGTGCGCGCAGCATTTCCGCCGCTTCGCCATAACGCGTCAGGAAAGTCTCGAACGGTTCGTCCTTGGTCAGGTTCAACCCCGATTTCCCAGCCATCAAAAATTTGCGACCGACCGTCGGCATGGCGTCAACCACCACCACGCGCCGACCGGCCCGCGCCAGTTCTTCGGCGGCCATCAACCCTGCCGGACCACCGCCGATGACCAGCGCATCAGGCACTTGGGAAACCACCCTTGATCTCGACCACGCGCTGCGGATAGGGGATTTCGATGTTGTTTTCTTTCAGCGCATTCCAGACCAGAAACAGTACATCCGAAGTGAATTTGTTTTCCCCGTCATCAATCCCGTTGACCCAGAATTCCACCGCGAAATCCACACCGCTGTCACCGAACCTGCGTAATTCGCAATCAGGCGGAAAGGGTTTGTCCAGCACCTCTTTGTGCTTGGCCACGGCCGCTTCGACAATCGCGGGAACCTTGTTGATGTCGGTATCATAGGACACGGAAAAAGGGGCTTCGTACCGGTTGGCCGAGCCACTGTCGGAATAGTTCACCACGCGGGTCGTGATGAAATCCTCGTTCGGGATCACGATCCAGCGCCCGTCATAGGTTTCCAGAATGGTCGCTCGCGCCATCATCTTGATGATCGTGCCCGCTTCGCCGCCGTCCAGTTCCACATAATCGCCAACCGTGGCCTGCCCTTCCAGCAGCAGGATCACGCCGGATATGAAATTCGAGGCGATCTTTTGCAGACCAAACCCAAGGCCGACACCAATCGCCCCGCCCAGCACCGCAAGCGATGTCAGGCTGATGCCCATGATGTTCATCAGCAACAGGAACGCCACGCCGAAAATCGTGATTTCCGTTGCCTTGACCGCCAGTTGCCGCGTCGCGGGGCGCATTTCCTCTTGCTTGCTGATCAGGGCGGCGCTTTGATCATTCGACCAGCGGCCCAGCCAGAACAGGATGCTGCCCGCGATCACCCCGCGCACCAGCGCCATGATCGAGAATGAAATGTTGCCAAGCGAGATCACCGTGGCCGACAGATACGCCGTCAGATCATCCAGCAGGCCCAGCGCGTATAGCGCCATCGCCGGGATCAGGATGTATTTGCCCAGCATTTTCAGGAAAGAATCGGTGATGATATCGCGCACCAAGGCCCGTGCTGCAAGGAACAGGAACACCCTTTTGCCAAAGGCAATCACCGCGCCGGAGCCGAATATCGAGCGGGTGATCTGTTCGCCGATGCCGGTGAACGCATAGGCCAGTAGCGGCAGTAACAGCGGCAGGAACATCAGCACGAACCGGCGTGCCTGCGCCAGATAGGATGTCTGGCCATCGGGCGGGGTGATAGCCCGGGTCAGGATCGGGGACAGCTTGCGGCTGACCACCAGCGCGGCCAGAAACGCCACCACCAACAGGCCGAATTGCGACCACGCGGCAGGACTAAGCAACCAGCCCTGCGCCAGTTCCCAACCCTGATTTACATAGCCCAACACCTGCCTAACAATTTCTGGCTGCCCGTCCATACCCACACCTTACCCGTTACACATCGCTTTGATGCCGCTTAGAATTTCCGGCTTGGCCTCCAGCACATCCGCCGCCAGATCACCAATAGTTCCGGCCATCTTATCACCTGAAACCAGCATATCCACCAGCCCGAATTCCAGCGCCTGATCCGCGGTGATTTTATGTCCGCCCATCAGGATCATTTTTGTGCGCGCAGGGCCGATCAGCGCCCGCATCCGCGCGGGATCGGAGGGCTGCGGCAGAAAGCCCAGTTTCATCACGGGGTAAAAGAATTTCGCAGTCGGCACCGCGATCCGCAGATCACAGGCCAGCGCCATGCCAAACGCCCCGCCTGCCAAGGTTCCGTTCAGCGCGGCGATGGTCAGGCAAGGGACAGTGGCCACAGCGCCCGACAGCCGTTCCCACACCGGATCGGTGGCCAGCCCCGCGTGGGCCTCGCCCAGATCAGCGCCGGCGCTGAACACGCGCCCCTCGCCGGTGATCACCAGCACCTTGGCGTCAACCGCGGCTTCGGCGATATCGGCCAGTTGTTCCAGCATCGCCTTGGTCAGCGAATTGGCCTTGTCGGGGCGGCGGATGGTTGCTGTCCAGAGCCCGCCGTCCTTTTGCAGATCAATCATGCAATCAACCCCGCCCGCTTGCGAATTTTCTCGTCCCGCAGGGCAATTTCCTGCCCTATAAATTCATCCGCATCCGCCGAACACATCCAGACCAGCGTCTGCGCCACCCATTCAGGCGGGATGTGATCCTCCCATTCCATTGCGCTAACAGGGTTGATGCCCGAGGCTTTGATCTCGCGCTGCATTTCGGTGGCAACTGTGCCCGGCGACAGGCCCATCGCACGGATGCCAACGCCCGCGCCTTCTTTGTCGGCGCACATGGTCAGCATGGCGGCACCGGCCTTGGAGGCGCAATAATGGCTCCACCCCTCAAGCGCAGTATGGGCGGCACCCGAACTGATGGTGATGATCGTGCCACCCCCGGCCGCCTGCATCACCGGCATTGCGGCGCGCATACCGTAATAAACGCCTTTCAGGTTGATATCGATCACCTGCCCCCATGCGACAGGATCGGACGTGGCAAAAGGCGAGATCGGCTCGATCACACCGGCGTTGTTGATCAGAACGTCCAGCCCGCCAAATTTCGCCACCGCCTGCTGCATGGCCGCATCAACCGCAGAATAGTTGCTGACATCACAGGCAATCGCCAAAGCGGCATCGCCAATTTCGCGCGCAAGTGTTCCAATTGCCCCGCCAGATCGCGCCAATAGCACCACATTTGCACCGACCTTGGCGAATTCCCGCGCAGCCGCAGCCCCGATTCCACGGCTCGCCCCTGTGATTAGAACCGTTTTTCCTGATAAATCGCTCATTTTCGCCTCCCCTAATGAAAAGTTAGGATAAAACACTCTATGCAGCATGAATAGAGCCGACTTATACTTGCACCCCGTCCAAATCGGGGTCATTTATACGTCAAACTATTTTCAACCACGAAGGGTTCAACATGACAAATTGGAAAACAATCGGCGGATCTGCCGCATTTATTACATTGATGGGCAGCAC
Source organism: Profundibacter sp. (assembly GCF_965277155.1). GTDB lineage: Bacteria > Pseudomonadota > Alphaproteobacteria > Rhodobacterales > Rhodobacteraceae > Profundibacter. The sequence goes on along the minus strand of NZ_CBDIBV010000013.1, from coordinate 540,856 downwards.
TGCGTCTATTGCCGAGATCACCTCGCAAGAGGTTTGGAACGACTGGTATCAGTATATGTCCGGCTTTGGCTACGAAGTTACTGCCACGCCTGATGTCACAGCCGACAGCGTTGTTGTAAACAACCTGATGCTTGCCATGCCTTTGCCCGATGACGGCGGGATGGTCAAAGTCGATTTCGGCAAGATTTCCTTCATGGATCAGGGCGATGGCACCGTTGCGGTTGTTTTGCCGGATCAAAAGCCGATTGCTGTTAGTGTGGATAATAATTTTTCTGTCACACTGAACTATGACACCACGGGCATGTCGATGGTTGTCAGCGGTGCGGCTGACGATATGACATACACCTATTCAGCGCCTAAAGTGGCGATCAGCATTGCCGATCTGATGATTGATGGCGATAAAATCGACACGGCTAAACTTGATATCATCCTGTCCGATGTCGCAGGACAATCCACCAGCAAAATGATGGGCCTGCGGAATATCGTTCAGGCTATGTCAGCAGCAAGCCTGACTTATGACTTTGCCCTTGCCGAACCGGGTGGCGGCAAATTTGCCATGACTGTCAAAGGCTCGATGTCTGACCTGAAAATGGACTCGGACAGCAGTATTCCTGCAGATGTGGACTTTGCAAAGATGTCCGAAGCACTGGACAACGGATTTGCAGCCAAAGGTGGTCTTACTTGGGGTGCCGGCGGATACGAGTTTACCTCCAATGACCGCGGCAACTCGGTTACCGGTTCTTCCAGCTCGGACTCGGGCAGTCTGAAGTTCGCGCTGGATCGCGAGATGCTCAACTACGGCGGCACGGCAACCGGAACCAAATCGTCCTTTACCAGCTCGGACTTTCCGTTCCCGATTGACATCACCATCGCCGAGGCCGCGTTCAACCACTGCTGGACGGGCCGCAAGGGATAACCACCTTGCGGCCCGTTTGCGTTTTGGCCTAGGGTTTTGGGTATTATTGCCCTGTCATTTTAGGAAAGACCGCCAATGCATACCCTTCCCCGTCTTTGCACCACAACCGCCCTCGTCACCCTGATGGCAACCAGCCCCGCATGGGCCGATGTCACCGCTGAACAGGTCTGGACCGACTGGCAGGGCATGATCGAAAGCAGCGGCGCCAAGGTGACTTATGACAGCTCGGCAGATGACGGCATCCTGACCATCAACGATCTGGTGGTCACCGTGGATGATGTCGCGAAAACAAACATCCGGCTGGGGGCCGTGGTTTTGCAGGAAACCGGGGATGGATCGGTTCAGGTTCTGTTGCCTGCCAGCGGCCCGATTGTCATAGAATCCGGTAACGATAAGGCCACGCTGGAACAGCGCAACACAGGGTTTTCCCTGATTGTCAGCGGCACGGCGGGGGATATGACATACCGCTATGCGGCCACCGAATTTTCACTGGCTCTGACCGAATACCTGATAGACAACACCCCCAGCGACGGGCAACAGGCCCGAATGACGCTAAACAATCTGGCAGGCACCCTGCACGGTCGCACAACCGGTCTGCGCCAGTTGGAGCAGGATTTTATCCTTGGCAAACTGACCTATGCGCTTGACCTTACAGATCCCGAAAAAGAGGCGGCTATTACCTCGGAAGGAAGCATCACAAACCTGCAAAGCGATGTGAATGTTGCTATCCCTGAAAACATCGAAACCCTGAGCATGGCAGAGGCCTTTGAAAAGGGTCTGACCCTGAAAAGTGGCCTAAGCTATAATGACATTGCCGCCCGTTTCACCTATTCGGAAAACGGAGACAAGATTACCGGCTCGGGGGAATCCGGTTCAGGCGATATACGGATGTCGCTTCAAGAAGGTGACAACGTGGTTGCCGATGCCTTCGAAAGCGTTTCCTTTGGCCCGATCCGCCTGCGGGTAGACGGGGATGTTGCAGATAATGACATGTTCACAGCACACCTTGCGCTGGATCAGCTTGGCGCGCGTCTGGATATGGGGATACCGGAAAACTTTGAAAGCCTGAGTGCAGGCAATGGTGATACTTCCATGCCGGACATTTTGAACGCTGGCTTTCGCGTCGGGGTGAACCTGAACTATGACGGCCTGGATGGCGCGGTTTCATTTGTTAGAGGCGGGGAAGCTGGCAGCGTTTCCGCCGTTTCGGACATGCTGGATCTGGGCTTGTCCCTGTCGCGGGAAATGCTGCACATTTCAAGCGCCAGCAAGGCAACCGAGTTCAATCTGGAATCAGCAGACCTTCCCATCGGTGCCATCCGTCTTGCGGTGGCCCAAACCCTTCAGGATATCAGGATTCCGTCAAACACCACGCCAGAGCCGCAACCCTTTACCTATCGCCAGGAAATCAGGAACCTGTCAATCAGCGACAACCTGTGGGCATTGTTTGATCCTGACAGCCAAATACCGCGCACCGCCATTACCTATGTTCTGAATGTCAGCGGCCTTGGAAACTGGCTGATTGATCCCTTTAGTCCCGAAATGAACATACCCGGCAATACCAAAGGCGAATTGCACCGCCTGACCCTGCATGAACTGCTGCTAAGCGGCGCGGGGGTAGAACTGACCGGCGCTGGTGATTTCACCTTCAACAATGATGATCTGGACAGCTATGACGGCATTCCAGCACCCAAAGGGGATATGAACCTGAAACTGACGGGCGGCAATCAATTGCTTGATACACTTGTTAAAATGGGCCTTCTGAGCGAGGAAAATGCCATCGGGTTACGTCTGGCGTCGGGGGCGTTCGCCATCAAAGGCGATGGCGATGACACGATTGTTTCCAGTATCGAAGCCAACGGCAAAGGCGAACTTCTGGCGAACGGCAAGCGTCTGAAGTAAGCTGCTATAGATTAACGAATAAAGGTACCCAAAATGACCCCTATTTCCCGCCTGTTCACCAGCACTGCTCTGGCAACCCTAATCGCCGTTCCCGCAACGGCCGAGATTTCAGCCAATGATGTATGGAATGGTTTCACCACCTTTTATAATGCCTTTGGCCTGAAGGTGGATGCAACGAAAACGCAGAGCGGAAACCGGCTGACCATCAGCAATCTGAAACTATCGGCAACTCTTCCATTTGAACTGGGGTCTTTCATTCTGACAACAACGGGACTTGATCTGGTTGAAAACACAGATGGCACGGTGGATATCATCGCCCCTGAAAGCCTGCCGCTGGCGATCGCCGTCACTCTGCCCGATGATGTGTTTGTCACAACAACCGTGGACTATCGCATAACGGATTATCAAGCGCAGGCCGCAGGTGATCCTGACAATTTCACAGTTACATATCAGTTGGGGCGTGCAGATATGGAATTGGGCGGGCTGAGCATTACAGGCCCAAAAGCCAAGGATCTGGATTTCGATGGCAATTTCACCCTCGCCGCACGCGATATGAGTGGCAAAACCATATTCACCACGGGTGATTTACTGGTGGTCACACAAGACAGCCGGATGGGTGCGCTCGTTGCCAACGGCAGTTTTACCGGAAAAAATGCCCGGAAAGGGGATATGGAAACCACCATGTCCATGACAGTGTCCAACATGCAAAGAAGCAGCGTTATTACGGTTCCCGCCACAGGCATAGACCTAATGAACCTGCCCACACAACTGCGCGACGGCATGTCGTTCCAATACGCATCCACTGTGCGGCAACAGGTGACCTCGCAACGTGTCACGGTTAACGGAAATCTGGTGTCCGACCAATCCACAACCGTCGGAAATGCATCAAGCGCGGTTGGCTTGTCCAAAGACGGCGCACGACTGGAAACGCAAGCCGATGACTATGACATCGACTATACCATGCCTGAACTTCCCTTTCCGATCAGGATATCCGCTTCCAGAATAATCGGAAACTTCGCTGGCCCGCTGTTGAAATCGGATGAAGAGCAGAAGTTTACCTATATGTTCGACCTGAACAATCTGACCATCGCGGATGATCTGTGGAACCAGTTCGATCCCGATGCTGTATTACCCCACGAACCCGGCCGGTTTTTGCTCGATCTGTCTGGTAGTATCCGCCTGTTTGAGGACCTTCTGGATTTCAATGCCATGCGCGATGCCATCGAAAATGGCAACAAAGTTGCCGAACTGACCAGCCTGACCCTGAACGGCATGGATATCAAAGCCGCCGGTGCACAGCTCACCGGAACCGGTGCGTTCACCTTTGACAATTCCGACATGACAACCTTTCAGGGTCTGCCCGCCCCCAGTGGCACGGCCTCCTTTCAAATGTCCGGCCTAAACGCCCTGATGGACAACCTTATCAAAATGGGCCTGCTGGAAAATGACGCGGCCTTTGGCATGCGCATGGGGCTGGGTCTGTTCACCATGGCGGGCGATGGCGACGACACGCTGATTTCCGATATCGAGGTCAAACCGGACGGGCAAATCCTGGCCAATGGCAAGCGGATTAAATAACCGCCCACCCTTGCGTGTGACGGGACAGGTGTTTACCTCGGGTGCAACCGAAAACCGCAAGGATTGCCCATGACCAATACTCTGGAAACCCTGACCGCCGCCCTGCTGGACGCCGCCAAAGCGGCGGGCGCGGATGCGGCGGATGCGATTGCGGTTGACGGCACTTCTGTTTCGATCGATGTGCTGAATGGCGCGCTGGAACACGCCGAACGATCCGAAGGGACTGACATTGGCTTGCGGGTGATGATCGGCCAACGGCAAGCCTGCGTTTCGGCATCAGACACCAGCCGCGATACCATTACCACCATGGCCGAACGCGCCGTGGCCATGGCACAGGTCGCCCCCGAGGACGACAGCATCGGGCTGGCCCACCCCGACCAGTTGGCGCAGGACTGGAACGCTGCCGCACTCGATATGTTCGACCCTGCGCCGGAACCCGACCCCGCCACCTTGCAGGATTTCGCCCAACGCGCCGAAGCCACCGCTATTGCTGTGGAGGGCATTAGCCAAGTCGAATCCGCCAGCGCCGGATACGGCCAGCGCCAGATGCACCTTGCCACCAGCAACGGGTTTTCCGGTGGCTATAAACGAAGCAGCATCCACACATCCTGCGTGGCGATCACCGGCACCGGCGCGGATATGGAGCGCGATTACTACGGTGATGGCCGCATCTATGCCTCTGATCTGGAAAGCCCCGAACACATTGGCGCAATGGCCGCCAAACGCACGCTGGAGCGCGCCGGTTCCCGTCAGCCCCCCAGCGGCGCTTTTCCGGTGCTGTATGACGAACGCGTCGCCTCTTCGCTGATGACCCACCTTCTGGCCGCGATCAACGGCTCGGCCATCGTGCGCGGATCGTCCTGGCTGCGCGATGCGATGGGCGAACAGATCCTGCCCGCCACCCTCTCCCTGATCGAGGACCCGCACCGCCCCCGCACCGGATCATCGCGCCCGTTTGACGGCGAAGGTCTGCCCACGGCGCGCCGCGCAATCATCGACGATGGCACGCTGACCGGCTGGACGCTGGACCTGTCAACCGCCCGCAAACTGGGCCTGCAAAGCACCGCCAACGCATCGCGCGGCACCTCGGCCCCGCCCTCGCCCAGCACCGGCAATATTGCCCTGACACAGGGCGACAAATCCCTCGATGACCTGATCCGTGATATGGGCACCGGCCTGCTGGTCACCTCGATGATCGGCAGCACCATCAACTCCACCACCGGCGACTATTCCCGCGGGGCGGCGGGGTTTTGGGTGGAAGGCGGCGAAATCCGCTATCCGGTGAACGAATGCACCATCGCCGGAAACCTGCGCGACATGCTGTTAACCCTGACCCCTGCAAACGACGCCCGCACCCATCTGTCCCGCGTGGTGCCCTCGCTACTGGTGGAAGGACTGACCATTGCCGGAAAATGACGACCTGATGCTGTTGATCGGTGCGGCCCACGCCAGCGCCGATATTGCCCGCAAGTTCTGGAAACAATCGCCCGAAACATGGGACAAGGACGCCGGCGCCGGACCGGTGACCGAGGCCGATCTGGCGATTGATAAAATGCTGCATGCCGATCTGCTTGCCGCGCGGCCCGATTACGGTTGGCTGTCCGAGGAAACCGAAGACGACACCGCCCGCCTGAAACACGACCGCGTCTTTATCATTGACCCGATCGACGGCACCCGCGCCTTTATCAAAGGCTCTAAAACCTTTGCCCATTCATTGGCCGTGGCGCACAAAGGACAGGTCACCGCCGCCGTGGTATTCCTGCCCATGCTGGATAAGCTATACATCGCCACCAGCGCGATGCCTGCTTCGCTAAATGGCCGCCCGATTGCGCCCAGTCAGCCCAAACCGGACCAGACACCAACCGTGCTGGCGACCAATTGCAACTTCAAACCCGAGCGCTGGAAAAACGGTGCACCCCCTTATGAACGCCACTTGCGCGCCTCATTGGCCTATCGACTGTGCCTTGTGGCCGAAGGGCGCTTTGATGCCATGCTGACCCTGCGCCCGACATGGGAATGGGATGTCGCCGCCGGTGCCCTGATCGCGCAAAAGGCGGGCGCCATTGTCACAGACAAAACCGGCGCCAAACCACGGTTCAACAGCCCGCATCCCCAGCTAAACGGTGTCCTTGCTGCTGGCCCTGTATTGCACAAAGCCATCCGCAGCGAACTTGGGTAGTGTCGCGAGTTTGGTGGAAATTCGAGGACGGCGTAATCTCCGGGTGCATCGAAGCCACCCAACCGGCGGCTGGAACCGCCAAGGAGATCACGCCATGACAAAGAATACAGCAACATCGACATCCGCGCTACTGGCCAATGAAGCAGGCTATGACCCGATTGAAGACCGGCTGCGCCAGAACATCCGCGCGACGATCGAGGCGGTTTTCGAAGAGGAGCTGGAGCAGTTTCTGGGCCGTTGCCGGTATGGCCGCAGCGGCGGGGCAAAGGCCGGATACCGCCACGGGCATCGCGAGCGGCAACTGGTCGGAACATTTGGAACCGAAACGGTGCGCGTGCCGCGTGCGCGGATCACAGGCGAGGCCGGCAAGGCCAGAGAATGGCGCTCGAAGGCATTGCCCCGCTACCAGCGGCTGACGAAGAAGGCCGAGGCGCTGATCGCTGCTGTCTACCTTTCGGGCACCAACACACGGCGGGTAAAACGCGCCCTGTTCGGCCTGTTTCAGGGGGCGGTCAGCAAGGATGTGGTGAGCCGCGCCTGGCGCAAGGTGAAGGTGGACTGGCAGGCGTGGTGCGCCCGCAGCCTTGCGGATGAAGACATCGTGCGGCTGATCCTGGACGGCACCGTGATCAAAACGCGGATTGACAGGAAGGCCACCAATATCTCGGTTCTGGCCGCGATTGGCGTGCGCCGGGATGGGCAGAAGGTCTTGTTATCACTGATGAACATGGGCGGCGAAAGCACCTCCGCCTGGCGTCAGTTCATCAACGATCTGGATGCGCGCGGGTTGAAACGGCCCGAATTTGTCATCGTGGACGGGGCACCGGGACTTGAGGTCGCTCTCATTGCCCTCTGGGGTGAAGATCTGCCGATCCAGAGGTGCACGGTGCACAAGCACCGCAACCTTCTGGCCAAGGCACCCAAGCGTATGCATGATGAGTTGACAGAAGATTACCGCGACATGATCTACGCCAAAACACCCGAGGAAATCGCCACCCGCCGCAAGGCATTTCTGCGAAAATGGCGGCTGAAATGCAAGGCCGTCGCTGACAGCTTGGAAGAAGCAGGAGATAAGCTTTTCACCTTCACGCGTCTGCCACAAGGCCAGTGGAAATCGGCCAGAACGACAAATGCGATCGAACGCCTGAACGAGGAATTCCGCCGCCGCATCAAGACCCAGACCGTGCTGCCATGCGCCGAGACCGTGCCGATGCTGCTTTGGGCTCTGATGGCCTCGGGGCAGATCGTCATGCGAAAGGTCGATGGCTGGGAAACGCTCGCTCAGCCCGTCGCCGACGCAACCCTTGACCAAGCCGCCTGACCGGCGCATAACTCAACCCGCTCGGAGGTGCCTGAAATCAATTTCCACCACTTTCGAGACACAACCATGCGTTGACATGCGGGAAATACAATGACTTCGTCGAGGCTAACACTATCGCCGAAGTCTCCGCCGCAGTTTCTCGATGGACCGAAGCAAGCAAAATAGTGGCGAACCAAAGAGACGAACTGGCGAAGGCCGCAAAGAACTATCACGCTGAGGCCGATGCATCCCCTGACTTTCCTCTAATCACCGGTGCTGGTTGGCTGCCGACACACCCCATAGAGCTAACCGAAAGCGATCCAGTTCCCCAGCTAGAGTTCGACATTCCGGATGTCGAAGGCATTCCGCTAGAGGGACTCACAGGGGGCTATGTTAATATTAAGCAGCAAATGCTCTCCGGTAACAAGCGCTTGAGCAACGGCCCAACCTTCCGCCTATCATCCATAAATCCGCTAGATGATGCACCCATCTTCACTTTTAGCCCTGGTCACTACTACAACTACATCAACACATGCGAAGCGTTAGCCGCCGAGTTAGCTGACGCTTGGAAAAACGGCTCGAACATCGGTCCAGGTGATCTTCCGTTGCGCGGTAACCCGCGCCGCATCTTTGATCTTCGGTGGCGCTCGGCATTTCCAGGCGTGAACTGCTTGCTTGTGCTCAAGGACTACTTCAACGACTACCTCAGTGACGAAACCCTCCGCGCCCGAGATGTCTTTTTGATGCATCAACGCGGACAGTCGACACTCGAGGCCCAGAATACTTGGCACGTCGTGCCCGCTGGTGGACATCAACCGGTCTCGGAAGACTTCGAATCCGATGTCGAACAATCGATCTGGTGGACCGCCGTGCGCGAGTTCATAGAGGAGCTTTTCGATAAGGAGGAAGCGGCAGGATTCCGAAAAATCGGGCAAGATTTCCTCTCTCTTCCTGAGGTCCGTCCCTTCGTGAAACAAATATTCAGAAAGCCTGGAGTGGCCAAGGTATTCTACCTTGGCACTGGCTATGATCCAGTGACGACAAAACCGGAGATATTGGTTTGTATTGTCGTCAACTGGCGAGCTGTCTCCTCAGCTCATTGGCGTGAAGTGACAGGTCAAAGCTTCAAAGGGCTGAAGATCGTCGGCAACTACGAAGGTGAGATCAAGTTTCGTGAGTTCACACGCGAGCGCCTCCTAACCGAAGCGGTCCGACCGCATGAAAAGGAATCGGTCCTACCGGCAGGTGCCGCTTGTCTTCTTCGGGCTGCCGACCCCGATATCTTCCCGTTGATCGCTGCGGCTTGCCCGAGTGAGAATATTGGCCATGGATAGGTCAGAGCTGATTTGTCACCTCTTGGTAGAGCTAGGGGTGGCCGTAAGCGATCACGTTGTTCACCACAGAAACCCCCAGACGGACTTTCAGGAAGCCGGGTGTGAAGGTGGCGATACGATTTTTTCCATCGACCGCCTTGTGGAACCTTTGATCGTGAACACGATCAAAGGTTGGCCGAATGAGTTGATGCCAATCGTGGTCGTGGCCGAGGGCATGGGAGATACCGGTGTGATTGTCATCGGCAACCCGGAAGAACGACCTCGTTATCGCCTGCTTCTCGATCCGATAGATGGAACGAGGGGGCTTATGTACGACAAGCGATCGGCTTGGTTCTTGGCTGCTGCCGCGCCGAACCATGGAGAAAACACAGGCCTTAGCGACAGCTTCGCCTCTGTGATGGTCGAGATTCCTAATTGCAAACAGTTCCTCGCCGATATCTGGATTGGCCGAAGGGAAGCGGCGACCACAGGCATCAGAAGAAACACGCTCTCAGATGAGCGGTATGACATCAAGTGCTCACCCAGCTCGAGCAAGACGCTACGGAACGGTTTTGCCCAAGTTTCAAACTTCTTCCCGGGAACGAAGTCCCTCGCCTCTGACCTCATGGAGGTCATTGCGGAGCGTTGCGGTCACCAAGCGATCAAAGGACAATCTCTAATCTTCGATGATCAGTACATTTCGACCGGAGGCCAGTTCGTCGAGTTGATGACTGGGCACGATCGATTTTGCTGTGATCTGCGGCCGATATTCTACGAAATCATTAAGCGCCGAACCGGAAAACATCCAGCCATTGGACTTCAATGCCATCCATATGACATTGCAGGCCTGCTAGCGGCTCGAAATTCTGGTGCCCTGATCACGGACGCCTGGGGAAACGAGCTAGATGCACCCTTCGACGTAAGCACGCCGATCCACTGGTGCGGATACGCGAATCTCGCGATCAAGACGTTGATTTTTCCAGTGATTCAAGAATGGATCGCTACCCAGCTGCCTAAATGAACAAAGCCGCTGAAAGCGACCCTTGCTATCAGCGGCTAGTTTGAAAACGGACACCAATCCTCGAAGGTTACGGGGTACTTTTCAACACCGGTAGGCGGTGACGCCATCGTCTGCTTCCCGGTAGGATCGGATGCGGGACCTCTTGGCCATGGTCGATCGGCCATTCATTCGTGATCATGATGATTCCTCCATTCTGTGTGCAGTTTGTGTGCAGGACGGCGGACCGATCCGCCATCCTGCTGGGTTGAACCTCAGGGTTAGCTGCGGGTCGTGCGGGTTACGGTCACCGTTTTCGGGCTACCGAAGAGCGGATAGGACTTGTAAGTCCGGCTTTCAGTGCGGGTCTTGGCCATTGGTCATGCCTCCTATTTATTGTACGGTCAGCCCCCGTTCAGGCTGAGATGGCGTATCCACCTCGGGAGATGTCTCCCAAGTTTAATATGAGGCCACTAAGAAAAAGAGGTCAGATCAATTGCGATCATGGCCTGCCGTCCAGACTCAACCCTTTGGAAAAAAATAATATTTTATAGAAACGCACCGTTCAATTGGCGCTAACCGTGCCCAAACTGTTAAAACCCGCCGAACTTCTGGCGCGACATTTCCGGCCTTTCCATGCCATAAAACCAGAGGTGGTCCCACTTTTTTGACCAGTCAGCAGCCAGTTTAAGATGGATCAGGGTTTCATTTAGGCTGCCAAACTCATTGGTTTTGTTTTTCTGTCATAGGCTTCATCCGGGGTCAATATTCCGTGGGTGGAATGCGGGCGCTCGGTGTTGTAGTAAGCCAACCATTTCCCGATCCCGGCGCGGGTCTGCGAACCCGTTTCAAATGCGTTGAGGTAAATGCATTCGTATTTCAAGGATCGCCAAAGCCGCTCGATCATCCGGTTATCGACCCAGCGACCTTTGCCATCCATCGAGATTTTCACGTCGGCTTCTTTCAGCGCCTGCGTCCATTCAAACCCGGTGAACTGGCTGCCCTGGTCGCTGTTCATGATATCGGGCTTGCCGTATTTGGCCATAGGGAACCTCTAAAAATCCCCCAAAATCCGGCCTGACGGGGTAGAATCGTCATCAGGATGAAAATGATTCGACCGACGGGGTTTTGTCATGGGTCAGATGGGATTTTTTGATCTTTCCAGCCGATACGCGGGACTGGACAAATCTGGTGATCCGCTGGTGTTGCTCAACGACATGGTGCCGTTCGAGGATTACCGGGACGAGCTGAAGGCCATATGGCGCACGCCGCCCGAACAGCGCAAATCCAACGCTGGCCGCCCGCCTTGGGATGAGGTGCTGATATTCAAGACGATGGTTTTGCAGCAGCTCTACAACCTCTCTGACGATCAGATCGAGTATCAGATCCGCGACCGCCTGTCGTTCATGCGGTTTCTCGGCCTTGGCATTGAAGACAGCGTACCTGACGCCAAGACCATCTGGGCCTACCGTGAAAGGCTGGCCGGGGCCGGGAAGATGAAGGAGCTGTTTGACAAGTTCGATGCCTTTCTGCGCGAAAAGGGCTATCTGGCGATGGGCGGGCAGATTGTTGATGCGAGCATCGTTCCGGCGCCGCGCCAGCACAACAAAAGGGACGAGAACGAGAAAATCAAGGCGGGCGAAACGCCTGAAGAGTGGGAGGAAAAACCCCACAAGAAGCGCCAGAAGGACGTGGATGCGCGCTGGACGAAGAAGCACGGCAAGAGCTATTACGGCTACAAGAACCACATCAATGTCGACCGGCGGCACAAATTCATCCGCGCTTATGATGTCACCGATGCCGCCGTGCATGACAGCCAGGCGCTTGCCGGTCTGATTGATGCGAGCAACACCTCATCGGACCTGTGGGCCGACAGCGCCTATCGCTCGCAAAAGATCGAAAGCGAGCTGGAAGAGCGGGGGCTTCACAGCCATATCCATCACAAGGGCAGGCGCGGCAAGCCGCTTGGCGAGCGCCAGCAAAAGGCCAACCGGAGGCGCTCGAAAGTGCGGGTCCGGGTCGAGCATGTATTCGCTTTTCAGGAGCGCTCCATGGGCGGCAAGCTGATCCGCTCCATCGGCCTGAAGCGGGCGCGATTTCGCATCGGGATGATGAACCTGGTCTACAACATGAAGCGCTTCGTCCAGTTCGAATGCGGCCTGGCGGCGCCGGGATAAGGGTTCATGGGGTGAGGTGTGCCTGAAATACCCAAAACCGGCTTGAAACCGGTGAAAATGGGTTTATGATCCGAAGCAATCAGGCGGGACAGGCGAAAAACCGTCCACCCCGCCGCGAAGAAGGCGAAAACGGGAATTTACAGAGGTTCCCCATAGCCTCTTTCAGGGCTTCAACGCAAAAATCTGCCTCCATGCTGTTTGACAATCTCCAGCTCAAAACCTTGCGGCTGTGCCAGTCCATGATCGCGACCAAATAGAGGAACCCGCGCTGCATCGGAATGTAGGTGATATCTACGCACCACACATGGTTTGGACGATCAATCGTCAGGTCTCGCAGCAGATACGGGTAGATCTTATGCTGCGGATGTTTCTTGCTCGTGTTGGGCGTCTGGTAGATCGGAACCAACCGCATCAGCCGCATCAAACGGCGGACCCTGTGGCGACCACACTTGTAACCTTGGCGCTGCATGTGCCGGGCCATTTGCCGTGATCCATACCACGGCGTCTGCAAGAATTGCTTGTCGATTATTGTCATGAACCGCAAATTTTCAGCACTTTCGCCTTTTGGCTGGTAATACAGGTTCGAGCGCGCCAGAGAAAGTAGCCCGCATTGTCGTCGCACACTCAGATCATGCTCACGGCTCACCATTTTTTGCCTCGCTTCCCGAGCAACTGTTGCGAGGCGTTGGCTAAAAAATCCCGTTCCACGACCAGCTGACCAATCTTGGAGTGCAGCTTCTCAATCTGGGCTTCATCAACCCGATCAGGATCACGGCCCCGTCTGGAAAATGCCGTGGCCATGTTTTCAATCGCTGCTCGTTTCCATGTGCCAATCTGGGTTGGATGCACACCATACTTCTTCGACAGCTCCGCCATCGTCATTTCCTCGCGGATTGCTTCAAGCGCAACGCGGGCTTTGAATTCGGGAGAATGGTTCTTTCGTTTCGTCATTTTGAATCGTCTTTCTCATAAGTCGATCCACCTTAACAACTGGTCCGAATTTCCGCGACCACCTCTACCCATACGCTCGCAGAGACCTGCCAACCGCCCCCCTGCCTTGGGTCCTCCGTGGCCCTGTGTGTATGCGGGGGGGCTTGGCGCGATAGTTCTCTAGCGGCAAAGGATTTTTTCGGGTCCGCACTTTGGGTCCGCGGGTCCGCACCCTTGAACAACCCCTGCCTCCCCCCTCGGGCCTGACGAAAGTCGGGCCTTTTTTTCGGGTGCGGTCCAGGAACAGGAAATCGCAAATGCCCATGAAGATCAAAATGACGCCGGTGGCGCAGTTGGTGCCCTATGCGGCGAACGCGCGGACGCATTCGGAGCAGCAGATTGCCCAGATCGCGGCCTCGATCACCGAGTTCGGCTTCACCAACCCGATCCTGACCGGTTCCGACAATATCATCATCGCGGGCCACGGCCGCCTGCTGGCCGCACAAAAGCTCGGGATCGACAAGGTGCCGGTGATTGTGCTGGAGCATCTGGACGAGGCGCAGCGCCGCGCGCTGGTGATTGCCGACAACAAGCTGGCGGAAAACGCCGGCTGGGACGAGGAATTGTTGCGCGTGGAATTGGCGGCGCTGGATGATCTGGATTTCGATCTGGACCTGATGGGGTTTACGGACGAGGAGCTGGAAAACTTGCTGGGTGATCCGGAACTGGCGCTGGGCGAAGCCGAGGGCGAGGATGACATTCCCGAGCCACCCGAGGATCCGGTCAGCCGACCGGGCGATCTCTGGCTGCTTGGCAATCACCGTCTGCTTTGCGGTGACGCGACGGTGGCCACCGACGTCGAGCGGGTGCTGGGTAGCGTGAAGCCGCTGTTGATGGTCACAGATCCGCCCTACGGGGTCGAATACGATCCGGGCTGGCGAAACCAAACGGGTGCGACCAATACCAAACGCACCGGCAAGGTGCTGAATGATGACCGTGCGGATTGGCGCGAGGCATGGGATTTTTTCCCGGGCGACGTGGCCTATGTCTGGCACGGGGCACTGCACGCGGCCACGGTGGCCGAGAGCCTAGAGGCGGCGGGGTTCAATGTCCGCTCGCAAATCATCTGGGCCAAGGACCGGCTGGTGCTGAGCCGTGGCGATTACCACTGGCAGCACGAACCCTGCTGGTATGCAGTGAAAAAGACCGGCAAGGGTCATTGGGCGGGGGATCGCAAGCAAACCACGCTCTGGCAGATCGCCAACAAGGGTAGTGTCGCGAGTTTGGTGGAAATTCGAGGACGGCGTAATCTCCGGGTGCATCGAAGCCACCCAACCGGCGGCTGGAACCGCCAAGGAGATCACGCCATGACAAAGAATACAGCAACATCGACATCCGCGCTACTGGCCAATGAAGCAGGCTATGACCCGATTGAAGACCGGCTGCGCCAGAACATCCGCGCGACGATCGAGGCGGTTTTCGAAGAGGAGCTGGAGCAGTTTCTGGGCCGTTGCCGGTATGGCCGCAGCGGCGGGGCAAAGGCCGGATACCGCCACGGGCATCGCGAGCGGCAACTGGTCGGAACATTTGGAACCGAAACGGTGCGCGTGCCGCGTGCGCGGATCACAGGCGAGGCCGGCAAGGCCAGAGAATGGCGCTCGAAGGCATTGCCCCGCTACCAGCGGCTGACGAAGAAGGCCGAGGCGCTGATCGCTGCTGTCTACCTTTCGGGCACCAACACACGGCGGGTAAAACGCGCCCTGTTCGGCCTGTTTCAGGGGGCGGTCAGCAAGGATGTGGTGAGCCGCGCCTGGCGCAAGGTGAAGGTGGACTGGCAGGCGTGGTGCGCCCGCAGCCTTGCGGATGAAGACATCGTGCGGCTGATCCTGGACGGCACCGTGATCAAAACGCGGATTGACAGGAAGGCCACCAATATCTCGGTTCTGGCCGCGATTGGCGTGCGCCGGGATGGGCAGAAGGTCTTGTTATCACTGATGAACATGGGCGGCGAAAGCACCTCCGCCTGGCGTCAGTTCATCAACGATCTGGATGCGCGCGGGTTGAAACGGCCCGAATTTGTCATCGTGGACGGGGCACCGGGACTTGAGGTCGCTCTCATTGCCCTCTGGGGTGAAGATCTGCCGATCCAGAGGTGCACGGTGCACAAGCACCGCAACCTTCTGGCCAAGGCACCCAAGCGTATGCATGATGAGTTGACAGAAGATTACCGCGACATGATCTACGCCAAAACACCCGAGGAAATCGCCACCCGCCGCAAGGCATTTCTGCGAAAATGGCGGCTGAAATGCAAGGCCGTCGCTGACAGCTTGGAAGAAGCAGGAGATAAGCTTTTCACCTTCACGCGTCTGCCACAAGGCCAGTGGAAATCGGCCAGAACGACAAATGCGATCGAACGCCTGAACGAGGAATTCCGCCGCCGCATCAAGACCCAGACCGTGCTGCCATGCGCCGAGACCGTGCCGATGCTGCTTTGGGCTCTGATGGCCTCGGGGCAGATCGTCATGCGAAAGGTCGATGGCTGGGAAACGCTCGCTCAGCCCGTCGCCGACGCAACCCTTGACCAAGCCGCCTGACCGGCGCATAACTCAACCCGCTCGGAGGTGCCTGAAATCAATTTCCACCACTTTCGAGACACAACCCTCGGGGTGGTTCAATGTGATTATCAGGACCGCCCGCAATACTTGAAAGGAACAACATGTCTGTCAAACTGAATGCACTCCTTTTGGCGGCCCTTTACACGGCGATTATTGGCGTGGGCATGTATGTCTCGCTCCACTGGGCGGGGTATGCCTATGGCGATCCGTACTTTGTGCGTGTCCTGTCCTGGGTCGAACTGGTTCTTCTGGCGCTGGCGGTTTTCTGGATCAGGGCGTTTTACAACTGGCCCGAGGTCGGAATGGGGAAAATTGCAGACGCAAGAGAGCTTTTGTGGCTGCTGCCGCCCGGGGTGATTATTGTCTGGGGCTGGATCGTTCTTCTGTCACATATCCAGTTGCCGGGTGAACGGCTCGGGGTGTTTGCGCTGGTCGGACTGACCACGCTTCTGGTCGGTATTTCCGAAGAACTTGTCTATCGCGGCGTGGTGCTACGCGGGTTCCTGAAAAACGGCTCTGTCTGGGTGGCAATGCTGGTGAGCGCGGTGACCTTTTCCCTGCTGCATTCGGTCAATTATTTTGGCGGGGTGAACGGTGCGGGTGTTGTTGCGCAGCTGAAATTCACCTTCCTGGTCGGCTTGGTCTATGCGCCGATCGCCATCCGCCTTGGGGCGATCTGGCCGCTGATGGTGCTGCATTGGCTGTGGGATTTCCTGCTCATCGGCGGCTTGACCAGCCTCAGCGGCCCCCCTGCCGAGATAGCCAACCTGCTGCGCCCGCTGATAATCGCTGAAGCCGCCATCCTCTGGTTTTCTATCTGGATATTTCCACCAGCGTCGCTACGCCACCGAGAAAGGCGAGATGAAAGCCACAAGCACCAGCCCTGACGGGCAGATCAGCGAGTTGTTCGCGAGTTTGGCCCAACTGGCCCGAGCGTGTATATTTGGGCCTTTAAGGGAACAATTATAGCGTTTCGACTTAATATTGGATCATGCCCTGCCAGTGAACGCCATTGCTGCGCAATCACTGCCTCACTGGCAGGGTATGACAAGTGTTTCAACGAAAAGCCGAAACGCTTTAAGCAAGGCGGTAAGGGTAAGAAGGGTCATGCCTAGCTGAGTGACAATAAATTGTCATAAGGCTATGAAAAGGCATGAAGAATAGATACGCACACGGTTCCCGCGTTTCAGAGAAGAAAATCCGCGAGATTGTTCGGTATTTTGCCGCTGATCTGACGGCCACCCAGGCTACCCAGCTCTCGGGTCTCAACCGCAATACCGTCAATCGGTTTTACCGCGCTTTGCGCGAGCGTATCCTTTTGGCCTGCGAGGCACAGCGTCCGATGTTCGGCATCATAGAAGTGGACGAAAGCTTCTTTGGCGCGCGACGTGTGAAAGGCAAGCGCGGACGCGGGGCTTATGGGAAGACGACCGTGTTTGGCG
Source organism: Profundibacter sp. (assembly GCF_965277155.1). Classification (GTDB taxonomy): domain Bacteria; phylum Pseudomonadota; class Alphaproteobacteria; order Rhodobacterales; family Rhodobacteraceae; genus Profundibacter. The sequence goes on along the minus strand of NZ_CBDIBV010000013.1, from coordinate 523,507 downwards.
TCTTCGAGCGTGACGGAAAGGTCTACACCGAGATCGTACCGGACTGCTCAAAGCCAACCCTGCAAGGGATTATCCGCGGTCGGGTTGATCCGGCATCCGTGATCAACACAGACGGCTGGCGCGGCTATAACGGTTTGGTGGATTTGGGATACGGGCACTTCCGTGTCGACCATTCCAAGGATGAATTCGCGCGTGGCCGCGTGCACATCAACGGCATCGAAGGCTTCTGGGGATTGGCCAAACTACGCCTTGCCAAGTTCAAGGGCCTTCCCAAACACACCTTCCATTTGCATCTCAAGGAAACAGAATGGCGCTATAATCATCGCAACTTGAACAAGTACAAGATACTGCTAAGCTACCTCAGAGAAAACCCGCTCAGCTAGGCATGACCCAAAGGAAAGATCAATACTTGGAATTTGCCGCGCAGATTTCAGAACTTTCCAGTCAATTGGCGAGCCAGGATGAAGTGATCAACGGGTGGGAGACTTTCAATAGGGCCCAACAGATTTACGAGCAAAAAATCGAACCAAGTTTGCGAGCCCTAAAACGAGAGCTTGACGGCAATAGCATAGCAACCGCGTGGGAAGGGGCGTACAGAGCTATTACAGTTTCTGTGCCATCTGCTGGCGCACTGGCATATTTTACCGATCTGGGCCAACCTGCCCTGCTCGGGGCAGGGGCCGCACTTGCTGCAGCAGATATTGGGGTTAGAGGGTATCTGGCTGGTCGAAAATCGCGCGGGGGAAACCCTTATTCATATCTACATGATGTCAATGCAAACTTCGGGCTTCCTGATTTTACAGAGGCTTAATCTGGCTTTCCGTCCTCGATGCACTGGCGATAGATATCGCGCACGATCTCGACTTCCTCGGCCGAGCCGGGGGCGAGGACGACGCGGTCGGTCTGCAGGCTCTTGTGTTCACCTCGCGCCAGCTCGGCTTTCCTCTCGCCATTCTCGCCGATCAGGACGCGGCGCAGCCCAAATCCGGCCGGGCCGCCCTGGCGGTAGCCCAGCTCGATCAGGCGGCACTGCCCAGCAAAGACCTTGACCGACAGTTCTCGGCTGTATTCGCCCGCCATCGCCCGTTTCACGCCTTTGACGATGGTGGCGACGGGGCTGCCGTCATTCTCGAACTGCTCGGCGCAATACTGGACCTGAATGTCGGCGCGTCGGCAGATGTATTCGTAATAGGCGGATTCATCCGCATCCTGAAACCGGCCCCAGCGGCTGATGTCATAAACCAGAATGACCTCGAAATCCGCCGCGCCGGTTTCGACATCCTCGATGATGCGCTGGAGCGCGTCGCGCCCCTTGATGCTAAGCCCGCTCTTGCCCGCGTCAGCATAGGTGCGCACGATCTTCATACCGTGGGTGCTGGCATAGGCACGAATCGCTTCGCCCTGGTTCTCGGTGGAATATTTTTGATGCTCGGTCGACATGCGCACATATTCGGCCGCCCGGATCACGGGACGCATGTCTTCTTCCGATCCACATAATTCCTTTGCCGCTGTCAAAATTGATCCTTTCCAAAACCCTGGTGTCGTCAGGCCAGAGTACCGGAAGGCGCGGCTTGATTCGTCCGGATCGTAGGAAACGGGAGGGCAAGAGTCCATCCATTATGTAGGAAAATTATTAAATAATGTGGGAACCTCTAAAAATCCCCCAAAATCCGGCCTGACGGGGTAGAATCGTCATCAGGATGAAAATGATTCGACCGACGGGGTTTTGTCATGGGTCAGATGGGATTTTTTGATCTTTCCAGCCGATACGCGGGACTGGACAAATCTGGTGATCCGCTGGTGTTGCTCAACGACATGGTGCCGTTCGAGGATTACCGGGACGAGCTGAAGGCCATATGGCGCACGCCGCCCGAACAGCGCAAATCCAACGCTGGCCGCCCGCCTTGGGATGAGGTGCTGATATTCAAGACGATGGTTTTGCAGCAGCTCTACAACCTCTCTGACGATCAGATCGAGTATCAGATCCGCGACCGCCTGTCGTTCATGCGGTTTCTCGGCCTTGGCATTGAAGACAGCGTACCTGACGCCAAGACCATCTGGGCCTACCGTGAAAGGCTGGCCGGGGCCGGGAAGATGAAGGAGCTGTTTGACAAGTTCGATGCCTTTCTGCGCGAAAAGGGCTATCTGGCGATGGGCGGGCAGATTGTTGATGCGAGCATCGTTCCGGCGCCGCGCCAGCACAACAAAAGGGACGAGAACGAGAAAATCAAGGCGGGCGAAACGCCTGAAGAGTGGGAGGAAAAACCCCACAAGAAGCGCCAGAAGGACGTGGATGCGCGCTGGACGAAGAAGCACGGCAAGAGCTATTACGGCTACAAGAACCACATCAATGTCGACCGGCGGCACAAATTCATCCGCGCTTATGATGTCACCGATGCCGCCGTGCATGACAGCCAGGCGCTTGCCGGTCTGATTGATGCGAGCAACACCTCATCGGACCTGTGGGCCGACAGCGCCTATCGCTCGCAAAAGATCGAAAGCGAGCTGGAAGAGCGGGGGCTTCACAGCCATATCCATCACAAGGGCAGGCGCGGCAAGCCGCTTGGCGAGCGCCAGCAAAAGGCCAACCGGAGGCGCTCGAAAGTGCGGGTCCGGGTCGAGCATGTATTCGCTTTTCAGGAGCGCTCCATGGGCGGCAAGCTGATCCGCTCCATCGGCCTGAAGCGGGCGCGATTTCGCATCGGGATGATGAACCTGGTCTACAACATGAAGCGCTTCGTCCAGTTCGAATGCGGCCTGGCGGCGCCGGGATAAGGGTTCATGGGGTGAGGTGTGCCTGAAATACCCAAAACCGGCTTGAAACCGGTGAAAATGGGTTTATGATCCGAAGCAATCAGGCGGGACAGGCGAAAAACCGTCCACCCCGCCGCGAAGAAGGCGAAAACGGGAATTTACAGAGGTTCCCATGTGAGTATAGTGGGATTGCACCTTTATTTTTCAATTACTTACCCACAGGTTGCTCCTGGGCAATAGTGGGGGTAATCTGGTCGAAAAAGTGAATAATGTAGGAAGTCGGGGTTGTGTCTCGAAAGTGGTGGAAATTGATTTCAGGCACCTCCGAGCGGGTTGAGTTATGCGCCGGTCAGGCGGCTTGGTCAAGGGTTGCGTCGGCGACGGGCTGAGCGAGCGTTTCCCAGCCATCGACCTTTCGCATGACGATCTGCCCCGAGGCCATCAGAGCCCAAAGCAGCATCGGCACGGTCTCGGCGCATGGCAGCACGGTCTGGGTCTTGATGCGGCGGCGGAATTCCTCGTTCAGGCGTTCGATCGCATTTGTCGTTCTGGCCGATTTCCACTGGCCTTGTGGCAGACGCGTGAAGGTGAAAAGCTTATCTCCTGCTTCTTCCAAGCTGTCAGCGACGGCCTTGCATTTCAGCCGCCATTTTCGCAGAAATGCCTTGCGGCGGGTGGCGATTTCCTCGGGTGTTTTGGCGTAGATCATGTCGCGGTAATCTTCTGTCAACTCATCATGCATACGCTTGGGTGCCTTGGCCAGAAGGTTGCGGTGCTTGTGCACCGTGCACCTCTGGATCGGCAGATCTTCACCCCAGAGGGCAATGAGAGCGACCTCAAGTCCCGGTGCCCCGTCCACGATGACAAATTCGGGCCGTTTCAACCCGCGCGCATCCAGATCGTTGATGAACTGACGCCAGGCGGAGGTGCTTTCGCCGCCCATGTTCATCAGTGATAACAAGACCTTCTGCCCATCCCGGCGCACGCCAATCGCGGCCAGAACCGAGATATTGGTGGCCTTCCTGTCAATCCGCGTTTTGATCACGGTGCCGTCCAGGATCAGCCGCACGATGTCTTCATCCGCAAGGCTGCGGGCGCACCACGCCTGCCAGTCCACCTTCACCTTGCGCCAGGCGCGGCTCACCACATCCTTGCTGACCGCCCCCTGAAACAGGCCGAACAGGGCGCGTTTTACCCGCCGTGTGTTGGTGCCCGAAAGGTAGACAGCAGCGATCAGCGCCTCGGCCTTCTTCGTCAGCCGCTGGTAGCGGGGCAATGCCTTCGAGCGCCATTCTCTGGCCTTGCCGGCCTCGCCTGTGATCCGCGCACGCGGCACGCGCACCGTTTCGGTTCCAAATGTTCCGACCAGTTGCCGCTCGCGATGCCCGTGGCGGTATCCGGCCTTTGCCCCGCCGCTGCGGCCATACCGGCAACGGCCCAGAAACTGCTCCAGCTCCTCTTCGAAAACCGCCTCGATCGTCGCGCGGATGTTCTGGCGCAGCCGGTCTTCAATCGGGTCATAGCCTGCTTCATTGGCCAGTAGCGCGGATGTCGATGTTGCTGTATTCTTTGTCATGGCGTGATCTCCTTGGCGGTTCCAGCCGCCGGTTGGGTGGCTTCGATGCACCCGGAGATTACGCCGTCCTCGAATTTCCACCAAACTCGCGACACTACCAAGAAGTCGGGCATGAAAAACCGTATTGCCGAGCTGCGAAAAGCGCGCGGTCTGACCCTTCAGGCCCTCGCCGATAGGGTGGGGGCGAGCAATCAGCAGATCAGCCATCTCGAGAAAGGCCGCCGGGGACTGACGGTGGACTGGGTAGACCGTTTGGCTGAAGCGCTCGGCTGCCACCCCTTCGACCTGCTCGATGCCCCGCCACAGGTCAAATCCGAGCGCGAGCGCGTGCTTCTGGAACTATTCCGCAGCATGTCGGATGAGCAGCAGGACAAGACCTCTGCATAACATCGGGATTCCCCCGGGTTGGCCGTTTTGGTAAGCTAGCCGGGAAATCTCTGGGGTGAATAGATGGACCTTTTCCTGCACGAAGCGGCGGCACGGATCGGCGCGGATGACGTTCTGTCGAAGATCGACGCGCTGATGGATTGGAACTCGTTTTTGCCGATCCTGCGGCGCGGTCTGGGGCGCTCGGGGATCGGGCCTCAGGGCTATGATCCGCTTGTTCTGTTCAAGTGTCTTCTGGTTGGCCAGTGGCACGGGCTGAGCGACCCGAAGCTGGAGCGGGCCTTGAAGGTGCGGCTGGATTTCATGCTGTTCTGCGGGCTCGATCTGCACGCGTCGGTGCCGGATGAGACGACCCACTGCCGGTTCCGCAATGCGCTGGTCCGGGGTGGCGTTTACGATGAGCTGCTGGCCGAGGTCTGCCGCCAGATCGAGGCGCATGGGCTGAAGCTGAAAGAGGCTGAGGCGGCGATCATTGATGCGACCCTGATCGCGGCGGCGGCGCGCCCGCGCACCCATATCGACGCCCCGCAGGACCGGGCAGAGGACGGGGCAAGGGAAGGGACGCCGGATGATCCGCCCGAGGTCTCACCCGACGGGGCACAGCTGCATTTCAGCGCCGACCCTGATGCCCGCTGGGTCAAGAAGGGCCGCAAGAGCACGCTCGGCTACAAGGGCTTTGCCCGCTGCGACGAAGAGGGCTTTATCGACAAGGTGCACACCACGCCCGCCAATGCCGCCGAAAGCCCCGAATTCGCCACCATGATCGCGGGCGCAAAGGCGCAGCGGGTGCTGGCCGACAAGGCCTATGCGAGCAAGGCCAACCGCCAGATGCTGCGCGGCAAATACCGCGACGGCATCCTGCGCAAGGCAGCGCGCGGCCGCCCCCTGCGGCAATCGGAGAAACGCTTCAACCGGCTGATTTCGAAACGCCGCTTCCGCATCGAGCAGACTTTCGGCACGATGAAACGCCTCTTCGGCCTGCAGCGGGCGAGATATTTCGGGCGCGCCAGGGTGCATGCCCAGATGGTCATGGCCGCCATCGCGCAAAACCTGCTCAAGGCCGCAAACAGGATCACCCTCAACCCGCAAACCCCCGCAATCGCATAGCCCCAAACCCCGCCACCCGTCTGTCCGCCGGACCCGCAGGGGCGCAAGGTGGGCGGCCGATATCTTGCTTCAACCGAAAGCCATGGCCTCATGCAGAGGTCTTTATTTGCGCATCCACGGCACCAATGCCCCGCGCACCATTGGCACGGCGGTTTCAAACGGCTGTGCGCGTCTGATCAATCCGCATGTCATTGACCTTTATGATCGCGTCTCGAAAGGCGCGCGCGTGGTGCTTTATAAAAAGGCCAACGCAGGGCCATCGCATTCCTGAGCACACATAACAAAGGCCCCGACAATTACATCGGGGCCTTTTTCATTCCTTGTATCGGTTTGGGATTATGACGGCATTTTTGTGGTGCGCAGATAAGGCAGCTTTACATCAATCTCGCCAAACTTGGCCTTGGCCGCATCATCATCCAATGCCATGGAAACAATCACGTCCTCGCCCTTGCGCCAGTCCGCAGGTGTTGCCACCTCTTCCTTATCGGTCAAGATAATCGCATCCAGCGCCCGCAGGATTTCATCAAAATTCCGGCCAACCGACATCGGGTAGATAATCATCAGACGGATTTTCTTGTCCGGTCCGATGATGAATACTGTGCGCACAGTGGCTGAATCTGCAGGGGTGCGGCCGTCTGGCAAATAGGCCTCTGCGGGCAGCATGTCATACAGCTTGGCAATGCTCAGGCTGGTGTCATCCAGAATCGGGAATGTCACAGCGGTACCAGAAAATCCTTCGATATCGCTTTTCCATTTCATGTGTTCTTCGACACTGTCCACAGAAACACCGATCGGCTTGGCCCCGCGTTTGGCAAACTCGCCAGCCAATTGTGCCACTGCGCCAAACTCGGTGGTGCAAACCGGGGTGAAATCCTTGGGGTGGGAAAACAGAATGGCGTAATTGTCACCAATCCAGTTGTGGAAATTAATTGTGCCTTCTGATGATTCTGCAGTGAAATCGGGGGCGATGTCGTTAATGCGTAATGCCATGGTCCTGTTCCTCTTGGTCATGTTGATTTCCTCGCTGCATAGCTGCAACTTAGAATTAATATAAGGGAACCTCTGTAAATTCCCGTTTTCGCCTTCTTCGCGGCGGGGTGGACGGTTTTTCGCCTGTCCCGCCTGATTGCTTCGGATCATAAACCCATTTTCACCGGTTTCAAGCCGGTTTTGGGTATTTCAGGCACACCTCACCCCATGAACCCTTATCCCGGCGCCGCCAGGCCGCATTCGAACTGGACGAAGCGCTTCATGTTGTAGACCAGGTTCATCATCCCGATGCGAAATCGCGCCCGCTTCAGGCCGATGGAGCGGATCAGCTTGCCGCCCATGGAGCGCTCCTGAAAAGCGAATACATGCTCGACCCGGACCCGCACTTTCGAGCGCCTCCGGTTGGCCTTTTGCTGGCGCTCGCCAAGCGGCTTGCCGCGCCTGCCCTTGTGATGGATATGGCTGTGAAGCCCCCGCTCTTCCAGCTCGCTTTCGATCTTTTGCGAGCGATAGGCGCTGTCGGCCCACAGGTCCGATGAGGTGTTGCTCGCATCAATCAGACCGGCAAGCGCCTGGCTGTCATGCACGGCGGCATCGGTGACATCATAAGCGCGGATGAATTTGTGCCGCCGGTCGACATTGATGTGGTTCTTGTAGCCGTAATAGCTCTTGCCGTGCTTCTTCGTCCAGCGCGCATCCACGTCCTTCTGGCGCTTCTTGTGGGGTTTTTCCTCCCACTCTTCAGGCGTTTCGCCCGCCTTGATTTTCTCGTTCTCGTCCCTTTTGTTGTGCTGGCGCGGCGCCGGAACGATGCTCGCATCAACAATCTGCCCGCCCATCGCCAGATAGCCCTTTTCGCGCAGAAAGGCATCGAACTTGTCAAACAGCTCCTTCATCTTCCCGGCCCCGGCCAGCCTTTCACGGTAGGCCCAGATGGTCTTGGCGTCAGGTACGCTGTCTTCAATGCCAAGGCCGAGAAACCGCATGAACGACAGGCGGTCGCGGATCTGATACTCGATCTGATCGTCAGAGAGGTTGTAGAGCTGCTGCAAAACCATCGTCTTGAATATCAGCACCTCATCCCAAGGCGGGCGGCCAGCGTTGGATTTGCGCTGTTCGGGCGGCGTGCGCCATATGGCCTTCAGCTCGTCCCGGTAATCCTCGAACGGCACCATGTCGTTGAGCAACACCAGCGGATCACCAGATTTGTCCAGTCCCGCGTATCGGCTGGAAAGATCAAAAAATCCCATCTGACCCATGACAAAACCCCGTCGGTCGAATCATTTTCATCCTGATGACGATTCTACCCCGTCAGGCCGGATTTTGGGGGATTTTTAGAGGTTCCCTTTAATTTGTGATTATGATCCTTGATATAGATCACGATTGCAACACTGGAGTCTTGCGGCCAATGCGCCTAAGGGTGGGGCATGGAAACGCACGTTAAATTAGTCACATTGGAACAGGCGCAATCGCTGCCCTTTTGGCGACGGCCGATATTTTTGCTGTTTTTGATGTCGGCAGCGATGCCCGTGGCCTTTGCCACTTGGAGCGCGTTGCTGAATAATTTCGTGATTGATAAGGCAGAATTTACCGGTGTCGAAATTGGCTGGTTGCATTCAGTACGCGAAATCCCGGGGTTTCTGGCGGTCGGGGTGATTGCGTTGATCGTTTTTATTCGCGAACAGGTTCTGGCGGCTGTCTCCTTGTTATTGCTCGGGGTTGCGACGGCATTGACGGCGCAGTTTCCATCGCTCGGTGGTATTTTGACAATTACCATGCTCAGCTCGATCGGTTTTCACTATTACGAAACGGTCAACCAGTCGCTGCAATTACAATGGATCGACAAGGCCCGCGCGCCACATGTTCTGGGGTGGATCGGGGCTGCGGGCTCGGCTGCGACGCTATATGTGATCGACCACATGTTTTTTGCGCTGGCCTTTGCGCTGAAAACCTATTTCCAAAAAATTGCCGATCCGCAGGATATTGCCCCCACGGCCGCCGTAGCCTTTACCATTAACCACATCTCGGCGGTGTTTTTGCCTGCCTTGCTGGGGTATTTGTGGGTCACGTCCCCGGGCGGGGTTTTTGCATTTGCGGCGGGGATGGCAGCAACATCTCTGGCACTTGCCCTGATGATCCCGCGTCATCCCGAAAAGGGGCACGAAACCGTATTTTCACGCAAAGTTGTGGCACCGGCCCGGTAGCGCCAGTGGAATTTCCACCCTATATTCGTGGCACCGAACAAAGGAGCCTTGATGTTTTCCATGCTACAAAAGAAATCCGCGATGATTGCCCCCGCAGATGCCCTGCCGGGCCGGCCTGACCCGATCCTGACCGCCGAAACCCATTTCCTGACGGCTCGTCCGTTGAAATCCGGTGTGCCCGAAGGCATGGAGCAGGCGATGTTCGGCATGGGATGTTTCTGGGGTGTCGAGCGGATATTCTGGCAGATAAAAGGCGTCTGGCTGACGATGGTGGGCTATGCCGGGGGCTATACGCCAAACCCGACCTATGACGAGGTTTGCACCGGTAAAACCGGCCATAATGAAGTGGTGCTGGTGATCTTTGATCCGGCGGTGGTGTCATATGAAACCCTGCTGAAAACCTTTTGGGAGGGACATGACCCGACCCAGGGCATGCGGCAGGGCAATGATCGTGGCACGCAGTATCGTTCAGGCATATATGCCTATTCCGGCGAACAATTGGCGCAGGCCGAAGCCAGCCGGATCATGTTTGCACCTAAATTGGAGCAGGCAGGGTTCGGGGCGGTTTCAACCGAAATCCTGCTGGCGCCGGAATTCTATTATGCCGAGGATTATCACCAGCAATATCTGGCCAAGAACCCCACCGGGTATTGCGGCATTGGCGGCACAGGGGTGAGTTGCCCGATTGGGGCGTAGGGCGGGGTTCAGCCCGCCTTTGGTGGAACTATCAGGCAATGCGCAATATTTGGGTCTCAGGCGGTGGGGTAAAACCACACCCTACAGAGTGGCGCGCCTTTTAATTCCTTCCGGCCTTGAATACACGTATATATCCGGTCAAAACCAACCCGGTGAAAACACCAAAATTTATTATCGGAGAGCATGATGCCCACATTCACAGCCCTGACCACCTTGAACGGGCAACAACCGGCCGATGCGCTGGGCGAGGCGCTGGAGCGGTTGCAGCCGGAACCCACGGGCGTCGGAGTGTTCGAGGTCGAGGACGGCTCGGGCATATGGGAGGTCGGCGGCTATTTCGTCGAGAAACCGGACGAGGCGGGGCTGGCGCTGTTGGCCGTCGCCTTTGGTGCGAAACCTTTTGTTGTGTCGGAATTGCCCGAGGTTGACTGGGTGGCGCATGTCCGGCGTGAATTATCACCGGTGCAGGCGGGGCGGTTCTTTGTTTACGGCAGTCATGATGCCGACAAGGTTCCCGAAGGCTCGATTGCCTTGCTGATCGAGGCGGCGATGGCCTTTGGCACCGGCCACCACGGCACCACGCTGGGCTGTTTGCAGGTGCTGGACCAGTTGGCCAATGACGGATTTGTCGGGGAAAATGTGGCCGACATCGGTTGCGGCACAGCGGTGCTGGCGATGGCGGCGGCGAAAATCTGGCCCAATCCGGTTTTGGCCAGCGATATTGATGCGCAGGCGGTGGATGTGGCCCGCGCCAATGTGGCAGGCAATGATCTGGACGGGCGGGTGGTTTGCGTGGAAGCGGCCGGATTTGATGCTCCCGAATTGAAGGCGGCCGCCCCCTTTGATCTGGTCTTTGCCAATATCCTGAAAGGCCCGTTGATCGGTTTGGCGCCGGATATGGACGATTCGGTCAAAAACGGCGGATATGCGATTCTTTCGGGTATATTAAACGAGCAAGCACAAGAAGTTGTTGAAATATACACGCATAACGGGTTTAACCTTGTCGATAAACGCGAAAATGGAGAGTGGACAACGCTATTATTGCGGCGGAAACCCGCTTAACCATTGTATATTACAGCGTAAAACGCCATAATCGTCCAAATTACGCCATAATTGGGCGTTCTTATAAAAATTCTTGGTTACATAGTGAGGCTATTATGGCTGACCCACAAATGAGAGATTTCGGCAAGCGAGTAAAACGCATTAACAAGCGTCACAATAAACTTGCAAACGGATATATTGCATCGGTGAATCACGACGGCTTGATTGTCGCCAAGGTTCGGCGTAGCGGTCCGCGCTTTCCATGGAAGGGTGTCGCGCTATGCTTTGTCGCCTTCTTTATCTTCAAAGGGTTCTTGCTGGTTCAACTGGGTGAAGCAACATTCAACGATCGTGTTGAAAAGCTGCAATCCGGCACAGTTGTCGAGCAGGCGGGCGCCTATGCCATGTCTGCCGATCCTTTGACTAAATGGATCGCTGGCCAGATTAATTCACTGATCCACTAAGATAAACGACCAATTTTACGAAAACAGCCGCGCTATGATCAGCGCGGCTGTTTTGGTTTTGCTATCAATGAAACCTATCTGTGAATAGTCAGATAGGGGATGTCGCCACGGGTCAGGCCGATGTCTTCCAGTGCATGGTCTGAAAGCTTGGACAATTCAGCGCGGGTTTTGCGGGCGCTGTTCCAGCTGGCAAGTGATGTGCCAAGATCAGCGATGAATGTGGTCATGCGGTAAACGCCGCGGGAAATGCCGAGGTCTGAACCGCGTGCACCGTCGACCAGCAGACGGGTGTTGTTATAGACAGTCATGTTCGTCTTCCTTTTATCGGGTGTTGGATGCAGCGATGTGCTGTTGTTAATTCCTAAACCGGCATCTAGTCCTTGCCCCTTGACCAAACAAGCCGGTGAAACCGCATACCCAATATGCGTATTGTGCATGGCTAAAAAGGCGGTTAATGGGTTGTAAATTAAGGCAAAATCAAGACGCAAAGAAGTCGTATTTGGCCTGCGGAATGTTGAATTTTGCCGTGAATTCGATAAATCGGGCAGAATATTTATTCTTTGTTCACACTGCTTTCCATTTGGCAAATGTTCCCCTTTCGTGCTAGACGTTGCGCAAAGGCAACAAAAGCCGGCGGCAGCGAGGAGCAGTATGCGCGTTATCGGAATTGATCCGGGGTTGCGAAACCTTGGCTGGGGGGTGATTGATGTTGCCGGTTCCCGTCTGGGGCATGTGGGCAATGGCGTTTGTCATTCCGCCGGTGATGATCTGGCGGCGCGCCTGTTGTCGCTGCACACGCAGCTTAGCGAAATCATGGCGCGGTTTTCCCCCGATACCGCGGCGGTCGAGCAGACTTTCGTTAACAAGGATGGCGCGGACACCCTGAAGCTGGGGCAGGCGCGCGGCATTGCCATGCTGGTTCCGGCACAGGCGGGTTTGAGTGTCGGGGAATATGCGCCGAACAAGGTTAAGAAAACCGTGGTTGGTGTGGGTCATGCCGACAAGGGGCAGGTGGCGCATATGGTGCGCTTGCAACTGCCCGGTGTGGAACTGGCCGGACCGGATGCGGCGGACGCTTTGGCGATCGCGATTTGCCATGCGCATCATGTGCAATCGGCAGGGCATTACGAGGCAGCACTGAAGAGGGCAAGCGCATGATTGGCAAAATTTCGGGGCGGCTGGAATATCGGGCAGGCGACCACGTGCTGATAGATGTGCGCGGGGTTGGCTATATCGTTTATGTCTCGGATCGCACAATGGCGACATTGCCTGCCAATGGCGAGGCGCTGGCGCTGTTCACCGACTTGCTGGTGCGCGAGGACAATCTGCAACTGTTCGGGTTCACCACCTTGCTGGAAAAGGAATGGCACCGTTTGCTGATGGGCGTTCAGGGGATCGGGGCCAAGGCCTCGATGGCCATTCTGGGCACATTGGGCGCTGATGGCGTCAGCCGCGCGATTGCCTTGGGCGACATAAACGCGGTGAAAGCGGCCAAAGGGGTCGGCCCGAAAACCGCACAACGTGTGGTGCTGGAGCTGAAAGACAAAGCCCCCGCCGTAATGGCGATGGGCGGCACAATGGCGGCTGCGCAGGGCGATGTTGTGGCCGAGGTAGAAGTGATCGAAACGCCCGTGGGCGAGGCCGCGCCGCCAACATCGGCAGCGGCCCAAAGCGAAGCCTTGTCGGCCTTGGGCAACCTTGGTTATGCACCGGCGGATGCCTCAATGGCGGTGGCGCAGGCGGCGGGGGAAACCCCCGATGCCGACACGCCCGACCTGATCCGCGCGGCGTTGAAACTGCTGGCACCAAAGGGGTGAATAGATGACCGAACCCGACCCCACATTGCGCCCCGAACCTCGCCCCGAGGATGCGGATCGCGCGTTGCGCCCGCAGGTGCTGGACGAATTCATCGGTCAGGCCGAGGCGCGGGCCAACCTGCGGGTGTTCATTGAAAGTGCCAAGATGCGCAAAGAGGCGATGGACCATGTGTTGTTCCACGGCCCGCCCGGATTGGGCAAAACCACACTGGCGCAAATCATGGCGCGGGAACTGGGGGTGAATTTCCGCATGACATCCGGCCCTGTATTGGCCAAGGCGGGTGATCTGGCGGCGATCCTGACCAATCTGGAACGGGGTGATGTGCTGTTCATCGACGAAATCCACCGGCTTAATCCGGTGGTCGAAGAGGTGCTGTACCCGGCGCTTGAGGATTTCGAACTGGATCTGGTGATTGGCGAGGGTCCTGCGGCGCGCACGGTCCGGATTGAACTCCAGCCCTTTACGCTGGTCGGGGCGACAACGCGGCTGGGGTTGCTGACTACGCCGCTGCGCGACCGCTTCGGGATACCGGTGCGGTTGCAATTTTATTCCGAGGATGAATTGCACGAGATCGTCGTGCGAGGCGCGCGCCTGTTGGGTGTGCAATGCGAGGACTCCGGCGCGCGCGAGATTGCGCGGCGTGCCCGCGGAACGCCACGGATTGCTGGCCGGTTGCTGCGCCGCGTGGTGGATTTTGCCACGGTCGAGGCGGGTGGCAGGGTTTCGCAGGCTTTGGCCGATAATGCGCTCACGCGTCTGGGGGTGGACCATCTGGGGCTGGACGGGGCCGACCGGCGGTATCTGCGTTTGATTGCCGAAAACTATGCAGGCGGGCCGGTGGGGATTGAAACCATGTCGGCGGCGTTAAGTGAAAGCCGTGATGCGCTGGAAGAGGTGATCGAGCCTTATCTGTTGCAACAGGGGTTGATCCAGCGCACCCCGCGCGGGCGGATGCTGGCGGAAAAAGCGTGGCGGCATCTGGGGATGGCAGCGCCCAAAAGCAACCCCGATTTGTTTGGTTGAGGTTCACCAGAAGAGATTCTATGCCTTCGGCGAGGATAATTGGACCATTTGGAAATGATGACATCTGACGAAATTGAACAGCATTTTACCGGCCCGGATGGGGCCTATCACTTTGCCCGCTGGGGGCGCCCGATTGTGCCTGTGGTATTTGGGGTGAATGAGGATTCGCTTTCGGTGATCAAGGGCGCGATCGAGGCGGTGGTGACTTTGGCTGGACACAAAATGGCCGAAACCGACGCCGAACTGGGCGCCAACCTGATGATGTTCTTTTTCCGCGAATGGGATGAATTGCTGGAGGTGCCCAAACTGGATCAGATGATCCCCGATCTTGCGCGGGTGGTTGAACGGCTGAAGGTCACAGGCGGGCAGCAATACCGCGCGTTCCGCTTTGACAATGACGGCGGTATTCAGGCCTGTTTCGTTTTCATCCGTATGGGCGGGGCGCTGGCCGATCTGCCCGCCGATACTTTGGCGTTGGGGCAGGCGGTGCAGGCGATATTGCTGTGGAGCGAGGCGGCTTTTGCCTCCCGCTCGCCTTTGGCGGTGCTGCCCGACAGTGGCGCGGTTATTTTACGACCCGAGATTGCCGCACTGGTGAAGGCGGCCTATGATCCGGTCATGCCAATCGCGGCGGATGACAAATCCCATGCGCTGCGCATGTTTGCACGGATAGGGGCGATGGATGACACATAAGCTGGACATACGCGTATATTACGAGGACACCGATATGGCCGGTATCGTCTATTACGCCAACTATCTGCGGTATATCGAACGGGCGCGCAGCGACTGGGTGCGGGGCCTTGGCATTGACCAGAAATTGATGAAAGAGCAGGGGCAGGTTTTTGTGGTACGCTGGGTTGAAGCGGATTACCTGTCTTCGGCCTATCTGGATGACGAATTGGTTGTGGAAACCGATGTATTGCAGGTTACGGGCGCGCGGCTGGTGATGGACCAATGGGTCAAACGCGGGGACGAGGCGATTTTTCACGCTGTGGTCACCGCTGTTGTGGTGACGGATCAGGGGCAAGTGACCCGAATGCCGGCAATTATTCGCCAGTTGTTGCATTAATCGCTCAAAATCTGCCGGTTTTGCCCCTTAATGACGCGCAATTGATAGCATTCCCCGTGTTTATCCCCTATATCTGCCTTTAATCAGAGCCGCCGACAGAGCGGTCGAACAAAAAGAGCAGGCATATGGATACTGAAACCCTTGCAGCAGCGCAGGCGATTGATTTCTCGTTTCTGGCGCTTTTCTTGCGCGCAACCCTTACCGTAAAACTGGTGATGTTATTACTGATCGTGGCCTCGTTCTGGTCATGGTCGATCATTATCACCAAAATAATCACCTTTCGCAAAACCCGGGCCGAGGCCGAGGCGTTCGACCGCAAATTCTGGTCGGGCGAGCCGCTGGACGAATTGTTTGACCAGATCGGCGCAAACCCCGAAGGCCCCGCCGAAAAGATTTTCGCGGCAGGTATGATGGAATGGCGGCGCAGCCACCGCGAGGATGGCGGGCTGATCGCCGGGGCGCAGGCGCGGATCGACCGGTCTATGGATGTGGCCATCGCAAAAGAGGCCGAGCGGCTGAATTCGGGCATGTCCTTTATTGCCACGGTCGGGTCCACCGCCCCGTTCGTCGGATTGTTCGGCACGGTCTGGGGCATCATGAATGCCTTTATCGAGATCGCCCAGCAACAAAGTACCAATCTGGCCGTGGTCGCGCCGGGCATCGCCGAGGCCCTGTTGGCCACCGGCATGGGCCTGCTGGCCGCTATTCCGGCTGTGGTGTTCTATAATAAACTGTCGGCCGACAGTGACCGGATCATTTCGGGTTATGAGGCCTTTGCCGACGAATTTGCCACCATCCTAAGCCGTCAGTTGGACAGTTGATATGGCATCGGTCATCCAGAAAAATCAAAGCGGGCGACGTCGCAGACGTCGCCGGAGTGGTCACGCGGCGGCGATGAGCGAAATCAACATCACGCCCTTTGTGGATGTGATGCTGGTGTTGCTGATCATATTCATGGTGGCGGCCCCGCTGGTGACGGTCGGGGTGCCGGTAGAACTGCCTAAAACGGCGGCCACGGCCCTGCCTGCGGAACAGGAAGAACCGCTGACCATTACCCTGACGGCGGACGGGTTGATCATGTTGCAGGAAACCGAAATCGGTATGGATCAGCTGATCCCGAAACTGCGCTCGATCGCGGCGGAACGTGACAGCAACAAGGTATTCCTGCGGGCCGACGGCGCGATTGCATACGAGCAGGTCGTGCAGGTCATGGGCGCGCTGAATGCAGGCGGGTTTTCCAACATCGGTCTGGTGACAGAAACCGGTGGCCCAACGCTTGATGGCAACGGCGGCTAACCGATGGACACGGGCCATTACATATCCGGTATCGGACATGGCGTCCTGATCGGCTGGGCTTTGCTTGGCGGGTTGTTTTCCTCTGTGCCTGATGACAATTTGACGGTGGCGAATGTGTCGATCATCACCGCGGATGAATTTGAGGCCCTCAGCACACCCAAACCCGTGCAGGATGCGCCCGATACAACACCGGCAGTGCCCGAAGAACCTGTGGCCGAAACCCCGCCCGAGGAACCCCCCGAAGAACCCACACCGCCAGAAGATACAGCCCCTGAAGTGACTGAAATCACGCCGCCCCCGCCCGTGGCGGCCCCCGATGAAACCGCGCCGCAAACGCCACAGCCACCCATCGAGGAACCCCCTGTGGTGAATGCCCCGCTGGCCCCGCAGGCTGTGCCGCGTCCGTCCGATCGGGTGACGCCCGATCCGGTTGCGCCGCCGCCGGCGGATGTGGCCATCGCGGATCAGGCCCATCCAGACAATACACCGGCCCCCGATGCGCAGACCCCGCCGGACCCCGAACCACCCGCCGCCCCCGAGGCATCGAGTGACCGCATTGTGCCGGAAACCTCGGCGCCAGCCCGTTCGGTCCGCCCCTCGGCGCGGCCCAGACGGCCAACGCCGCCGGTTGAAACCGCAAGGACCGATCCGCCTGCGCCCCAGACACCGGATGCCAGCCCGTCAATCGAAGAAACCCTACGCGAGTTGCAGGCCGAAGAAGCCGCTGCTGCGGCCTCGTCCGCCCCGACTGGTCCGCCACTGTCACGTGGCCAGAAGGATGCGTTTTTACTTGAAGTGCGCAAGTGCTGGAACGTCGGCGCGCTGTCCACAGCCGCGCTTCAGGCCAAAGTGGTTGTGCGCTTTGAACTGGGCAAGGATGGCAAACCGAATATCGGCTCGATCCGCATGACCGGATACGAGGGCGGCAGCGAAGCCGTGGCCAAACAGGCCTATGAAACAGCCCGCCGCGCGATCATCCGTTGCGGTGCAAACGGCTATAATTTGCCGACTGACAAATACGAACAGTGGAAAATTGTTAACATCACGTTTAACCCTGAGAATATGAGGCTCAAATGATCATATCCCGAGTTATGACCCTTTTACTGGCAGCAATGATCGCTGCGGTAACCATGCCGTCCGCAAGTCGGGCGGAATTGAACCTTGAACTGAAGGACGGCGTGATCGAGCCGATGCCCTTTGCCGTGCCCGATTTTGTGGCCGAAAACGGCGGGGCCGGTGAATATGCCAGCCAGATTGCCCGCGTGGTGGCCGCTGATCTGACCGGAACAGGGCTGTTTCGGGAAATCCCGAAGAATGCGTTCATCTCGAATGTCACGAATTTCAACAGTCCGGTGCAATATGCCGACTGGAAAGCGATCAACGCGCAGGCCCTGATTGTCGGTGCGGTTACAATGGGATCCGGCGGACGTCTGACGGTTAAATTCCGCCTGTTCGACGTCTTTTCCGGTGCGCCCCTTGGCGAAGGTCTGCAATTTGGCGGCACCACCAAAAGCTGGCGGCGCATGGCGCATAAGGTGGCTGATGCGGCCTATAGTCGGATCACCGGCGAAGGCCCGTATTTCGACAGCCGCGTGGTGTTTGTCTCCGAAACCGGCCCCAAAAACGCCCGCCAGAAACGGCTGGCGATCATGGATTACGATGGCGCGAATGTGCAATATCTGACCGATAGCCGTTCAATCGTGCTGGCCCCGCGTTTCTCGCCGACCGGTGATCGGGTGCTGTATACGTCCTATGAAACAGGCTTTCCTAAAATATACGTGCTGGACGTGGCCACCGTTGGCCGCCGCGTGTTGGCGGATCAACCGGGCACAATGACATTCGCACCGCGGTTTTCGCCGGACGGGCAAACGGTGGTCTATTCGCTGTCGCGTGGCGGCAACACTGATATTTACAAGATGAGTGTCGGTGGCGGCAATGCCGTGCGTCTGACGTCCGAACCATCAATCGAAACCGCGCCCAGCTTTTCGCCCGATGGCAAACAGATCGTGTTTGAAAGCGACCGGTCGGGTAACCAGCAGCTCTATGTCATGTCGGCAAATGGCGGCGAAGCGCGGCGGATCAGTTTTGGCAAAGGGCGCTACGGCACGCCGGTCTGGTCGCCACGCGGTGATCTGGTGGCCTTTACCAAACAGAACAAGGGCCGGTTCCATATCGGTGTGATGCGGCTGGATGGATCAGAAGAACGCCTGCTGACGGCTTCGTTTCTGGACGAGGGGCCGACATGGTCGCCCAATGGCCGCGTGATAATGTTCATGCGCGAAACAGCCGGGGCAAACGGGTCTTCCTCGCTCTATTCCGTGGACATCAGCGGGCGAAATTTGCAGCGGGTGAAAACACCGGGCGGGGCGTCGGATCCGGCGTGGTCGCCGCTGTTGAAATAAACTGAAATACGCAGCGTTTCCAAATGGGCGCCGTGGTGGTATAAACAAAGGCAATCGAGCCAACAAAAACGAAAGCGGGGACAACCCATGACATATCTTTACAAGGCAATTTTCGTCGTAGCAGCACTGGGCCTTTCGGCCTGTACCAACCCTGGTGCACTAAATGGCGGCAACGGAATGAACAACGGTGGTGCCGGAACCGGTACGGGCGCAGCCGGAACAGCATCAGACCCACATTCGGCAGCCTATTTCCAGCAGACTGTTGGCGACCGTGTGCTGTTTACGGTAGATACCAGCACCCTAACCCCCGAAGGCCGCGCCACCCTGACAGGACAGGCGAAATGGCTGATGGACAATCCCGAATTTGCCGCCATTATCGAAGGCCATGCCGATGAGCGGGGCACACGCGCATATAACCTTGCACTGGGTGCACGTCGCGCCAATGCGGTGAAGGAATTCCTGATCTCGCAAGGGGTTGCAGGCAGCCGGTTGCGCACGGTAACTTACGGCAAGGAACGCCCGATTGCGATTTGTTCCGAAGAAAGCTGCTTTGCCCAGAACCGCCGCGCTGTTACGGTGATTTCGGCGGGCGCTGGCGCGTAAACTAGGAACGACTGATGAAACGGATACTTGCGCTAATTATCGGATTGTCGGTTCTGCCGGTGGCACCTGCCGCTGCGCAGGCCGACCAGCAAACCTTGGCAGACATCCGGCAGGAATTGTCGGTGCTTTATGTCGAGGTGCAGCGCCTGAAGCGCGAGCTGTCCACCACCGGTGCGCCGGGCACCAGCGTTGGCGGCAACACACCGCTTGAACGGATTGACGCGATCGAGGCGGCTTTGCAAAAACTGACGGCAAAATCCGAGCAGTTGGAAAACCGCATCAACCGCGTGGTGGCCGATGGCACCAACCGGATTGGTGACCTTGAGTTTCGCCTGTGCGAACTGGAAACAAATTGCGACATCAGCAAACTGTCCCAAGGCACCACGCTGGGTGGTGGGGATGTAGGCCCTGCGCCTGTTGTGACCACCCCTGATACGGTTGACGACACAGAACTGGCCGTGGGTGAGCGGGCCGACTATAAGCGGGCGCAGGAGGCGCTCGCATCCGGTGACTTTCGCGGCGCCGCTACGCAGCTTGAGACCTTTACCCAGACCTACCCAGGCAGTCCGCTAAGCGCGGATGTGAATTTTCTGCGGGGACAGGCATTTGAAAATCTGGGCGAAATGACCAGCGCCGCGCGGGCCTATCTAGAGGCGTTTTCCGGTGCGCCGGATGGACCCAAAGCACCCGAGGCATTATATAAGCTGGGCACGTCATTGGGCGCGATCGGGCAGCAGAACGAGGCTTGCGTGACATTGGCCGAGGTCGAGTCGCGCTTTCCCACAGCACCCGCCGTTCAACAGGCCAACACCGCGATGCGCGATCTGGGATGCAACTAGACCCCCAAGACGAATTACTACTTCATTTTGTCGGCAATTGCTTTGGTGCAAACCCGCCCAAGGCCATTGGCGTTGCCGTGTCCGGCGGCGGCGATTCAACGGCCCTTTTGCATCTGATGCACCACTGGGCTGGTGGTGCAGGGGTGACCTTGCATGCCGTTACAGTGGATCACGGTTTGCGCGATGCGGCGGCGGGCGAGGCAAAGACGGTCGCCCGTATTTGCGCCGGATTGGGGATCAATCACAGCACGCTGCACTGGACTGGATGGGATGGCAAAGGCAACCTTCAGGATCAGGCACGGCGTGCGCGTTACGGGTTGATGGCCGGTTGGGCGCGGGAACGCGGGATTGAAATGATCGCGCTGGGACATACAGTCGAGGATCAGGCAGAAACCTTTTTGATGCGTCTGGCGCGCGGGTCGGGTGTGGATGGTCTGTCGGGCATGGCGTCGCGGCGACACGCGGACGGTGTGACATGGGTGCGCCCGGTGTTGTTGCAAAGACGACAGGATTTGCGGGACTATTTGCAGCGGCATGGTATCGGCTGGATTGATGATCCTACAAACGAGGATGAACGGTTTGATCGCGTGAAAATCCGCAAAGCGATGCAGGTGCTGGCTGATTTGGGGATGGATGCGGAACGGCTGGCCGGAACGGCGCAGGACTTGGGGATTGCCCGATGTGCATTGGAATTACAGACACAAGAGGTGGCTGAACGGACTGTTGCAATCGAGAATGGTGATGTTGTTCTGGATCGAAGGCAATACCGCCAGCTACCTCTAGAAATCCGAGATCGACTGACTACACATGCTTTATGCTGGGTTTCCTCCGCTAAATACCGCCCCCGTCGTGCAGCATTGTCAGATGTCGGTTACGCCATTCTAAAGGGCAAAGCGAGCACCCTGCACGGCTGTCTGATCACTGCAAACAAAAACAGCATCCGCATTACCCGCGAATATCAGGCCGTCAAGGATACTGTTTGCGCGACAGATGCGACCTGGGACAACCGCTGGCGGCTCATAGGGCCGCATGAAACGGGGTTGGAAATACGGGCTTTGGGGGCGGCTGGATTGGCCGAATGCCCCGAATGGCGGGCAACAGGGATGCCCCGACGATCGCTGCTGGCCAGTCCCGCTGTATGGAAAAAGGACAGTCTTATTGCCGCACCTTTGGCCGGTTTGGGCAATGGATGGCGCACAAAGGCGTTATTTGGGCTGGATCATTTCATTTCATCCATTATATCGCATTGAACAAACCTGCCTAATCCCTATTTTAGACAAGTGGCCTTGGGAAAGAATCCTTTGAGTCAAAACCGGTTTAAGGAGAATGCCTGTGGGCAACGCTAGAAATCTGGCTTTCTGGGTCGTGCTGTTTATGCTGATCCTCGCTTTGTTCAATCTGTTCAGCAATGGCGAAAGCGCCCTGAATTCCCGCCAAATGACCTATTCGGAATTTGTGCAGGCCGTGAATGACGGCACTGTGGCCTCGGTCACGCTGGACGGCGAAAAAGTTCTGATCAAAGGCAAGGACGGGCAGGAATACGCCACGATCAAGCCATCGGACGCCGAAGTCACGAAAATGCTGATCGACAAGGGCGTCAAGGTAAACGCTGCGCCGCAGGAACAATCGGCCTTTGTTTCGTTGATTTCGCTGTTGTTGCCTGTGCTGCTGCTGATCGGTTTCTGGTTCTTTATGATGAACCGGATGCAGGGTGGCGGCAAAGGCGGGGCGATGGGCTTTGGCAAATCCAAGGCCAAGATGCTGACCGAACGCGAGGGTCGCGTGACCTTTGACGATGTGGCCGGTATTGACGAAGCCAAGGAAGAACTGGAAGAGATCGTTGAATTCCTGCGCAACCCGCAGAAATTTTCCCGTCTGGGCGGCAAGATCCCCAAGGGCGCGCTGCTGATCGGGCCTCCGGGCACAGGTAAGACATTGCTGGCCCGGGCTGTGGCTGGCGAAGCGGGCGTGCCGTTTTTTACCATTTCCGGTTCGGATTTTGTGGAAATGTTCGTAGGTGTCGGTGCCAGCCGTGTGCGCGACATGTTCGAGCAAGCCAAGAAAAATGCGCCCTGCATTGTGTTCATCGACGAAATTGATGCTGTCGGCCGCTCGCGCGGTGTTGGTATGGGTGGCGGTAATGACGAACGCGAACAGACATTGAACCAGCTGCTGGTGGAAATGGACGGGTTTGATGCAAACGAGGGCGTGATCATTCTGGCCGCGACCAACCGCGCCGATGTTCTGGATCCCGCATTGCTGCGCCCTAGCCGCTTTGACCGCCAGGTTCAGGTGCCCAACCCCGACATCAAGGGCCGCGAGAAGATTTTGAATGTGCATGCCGCCAAAGTGCCTTTGGGGCCGGATGTGGACCTGCGTATCATTGCCCGCGGAACCCCCGGTTTTTCCGGTGCGGACCTTGCCAATCTGGTGAACGAGGCCGCATTGATGGCCGCCCGTATCGACCGCCGTTTCGTAACGATGGAAGATTTCGAAAAAGCCAAGGACAAGGTGATGATGGGGGCCGAGCGCCGCTCGATGGTGCTGACCGACGAGCAAAAGGAAATGACCGCCTATCACGAGGCAGGCCACGCGATTGTCGGGATCAAATTACCCAAATGTGATCCGGTCTATAAGGCCACGATCATTCCGCGTGGTGGCGCATTGGGTATGGTTATGAGCCTGCCCGAGTTCGATCAGCTGAACTACTTCAAGGATCAGGTGGAGCAGAAAATTGCCATGGCGATGGCCGGCAAGGCCGCCGAGATCATGAAGTGGGGCCCCGAACATGTGTCCAATGGTCCGTCCGGCGACATTCAACAAGCCTCGGCGCTGGCCCGCGCCATGATCATGCGCTGGGGTATGTCGGACAAGGTGGGCAACATTGATTACCAGGCCGCGCATGAAGGTTATCAGGGCAACGGCGCCGGTGGCCTGTCGATTTCGGCTGCCACACAGGAACTGATCGAAACCGAAGTGAAGCGGGTGATTGACGAAGGTTATGAAACCGCCAGCAAGATCCTGAAAAAGCACAAGAAGGAATTCGAACTTCTGGCACAAGGTTTGCTGGAATACGAAACCCTGACCGGCGAAGAAATCCAGCGGGTGATGAAGGGTGAGCCGCCCCAGTCGGACGATGACGGTGGGTCGGACAAAGACAGCACCTCTAGTGTTGTGGCTGTCCCCAAGACCAAGCCGAAAGTCAAGGCCAAGCCCAAACCAAAAGATGACGGGATGGAGCCGGAGCCGTCGGCTTGACCTCTGATATGAAACAAGACTGGAACCCCGAAACATATGCCAAGTTTCGGGGTTTTCGTTTGCGTCCTGCAATAGATCTGTTGGCGCAG
Source organism: Profundibacter sp. (assembly GCF_965277155.1). Classification (GTDB taxonomy): domain Bacteria; phylum Pseudomonadota; class Alphaproteobacteria; order Rhodobacterales; family Rhodobacteraceae; genus Profundibacter. Next base: position 499,891 of record NZ_CBDIBV010000013.1, on the reverse strand, counting down.
GTGCCGGACCTGCCCGCAGGGGATGTGATTGATTTGGGGTGTGGCAATGGCCCGGTCGGCCCGGCATTGGCGCTGCGGTTTCAGGGGCACAGCCTGATCGGTGTGGACAATTCACCAGCGATGCTGCTTACGGCAGAACGGACTGGTGCTTATGATGATCTGGTCAACGCCGATGCAGCCACTTGGCAACCGCAATCACCGCCCGCACTGATTTTTACCAATGCGCTGTGCCACTGGTTACCCGATCACGCAGCCTTGTTTGCGCGGCTTGCCGGATTACTGACAGAAAACGGTATGCTGGCCGTGCAAATGCCACGCCAGTTTGCCGCCCCGTCGCATCAGGTATTACGCGATGTGGCGTCCCTGCTGTTTCCCGACAGGTTTGATTACAGCACATATAAGCCGCCAGTGGTGCCACCCCGGGCCTATGCAAAAATGCTGGCCCCTTTAGGGGATATCAACCTGTGGGAAACCGACTATATCCAGCGTTTGGCCGCAGTTGATACCGGCCACCCCGTGCGCCATTTCACCCAATCCACTGCGATGCGGCCAATCGCGGCAAAGCTTGATGATAAGGAACTGGCCCGATTTGTGCATGCGTATGATGCGGCACTGGCAGATCACTATCCGCTGGAACCGGACGGTTCTGTGTTATTCCCCTTTAAGCGGTTGTTCTTTACGCTGTCTGTCTGAACCGGATTTGCAAAGGACCAGACCATGCCCGCATTGCTGCCCACAAATTTCAAAGGCCGGATTATCTGGTTGGGGGTGAACGCCAATCGTGAAGATACATTATGCAATGTGCCGGTTTCGGAAATGGAACTGACATTGGCGGGCTGTTCAGGCGAAAGCCGCGCGGGGCTGACGCGGGTATCCTGTGGGCGGGTGCAATCGCAGTACCCACGGGGTACGCAAATCCGCAACACCCGTCAACTGGCCATCGTTTCTGCCGAGGAACTGATGATCATTGCGAAAAACATGGGCGTTCCGGCCATTGATCCGGCGTGGATAAGCGCTTCGGTTGTTCTCGAAGGTATCCCCGATTTCACCATGATCCCGCCTGCCTCGCGCCTGCAATCGACCAGCGGGGCAACCCTGACCGTGGATATGGAAAACCGCCCCTGCGTTTTGCCCGCCCCGGTGATCGACGCGTATTTCCCAGGCAAAGGCAAGCTGTTCAAACCCGCTGCGAAAAATCTGCGGGGTGTGACAGCGTGGGTCGAGCGCGCAGGAATATTGCGCGTCGGAGACGAGATTATTCTACATATTCCTGACCAACCTGTCTGGCCGCATCTGGAGCAGGCCCGCCAACAATGCCTCAAGGGAACCTCTAAAAATCCCCCAAAATCCGGCCTGACGGGGTAGAATCGTCATCAGGATGAAAATGATTCGACCGACGGGGTTTTGTCATGGGTCAGATGGGATTTTTTGATCTTTCCAGCCGATACGCGGGACTGGACAAATCTGGTGATCCGCTGGTGTTGCTCAACGACATGGTGCCGTTCGAGGATTACCGGGACGAGCTGAAGGCCATATGGCGCACGCCGCCCGAACAGCGCAAATCCAACGCTGGCCGCCCGCCTTGGGATGAGGTGCTGATATTCAAGACGATGGTTTTGCAGCAGCTCTACAACCTCTCTGACGATCAGATCGAGTATCAGATCCGCGACCGCCTGTCGTTCATGCGGTTTCTCGGCCTTGGCATTGAAGACAGCGTACCTGACGCCAAGACCATCTGGGCCTACCGTGAAAGGCTGGCCGGGGCCGGGAAGATGAAGGAGCTGTTTGACAAGTTCGATGCCTTTCTGCGCGAAAAGGGCTATCTGGCGATGGGCGGGCAGATTGTTGATGCGAGCATCGTTCCGGCGCCGCGCCAGCACAACAAAAGGGACGAGAACGAGAAAATCAAGGCGGGCGAAACGCCTGAAGAGTGGGAGGAAAAACCCCACAAGAAGCGCCAGAAGGACGTGGATGCGCGCTGGACGAAGAAGCACGGCAAGAGCTATTACGGCTACAAGAACCACATCAATGTCGACCGGCGGCACAAATTCATCCGCGCTTATGATGTCACCGATGCCGCCGTGCATGACAGCCAGGCGCTTGCCGGTCTGATTGATGCGAGCAACACCTCATCGGACCTGTGGGCCGACAGCGCCTATCGCTCGCAAAAGATCGAAAGCGAGCTGGAAGAGCGGGGGCTTCACAGCCATATCCATCACAAGGGCAGGCGCGGCAAGCCGCTTGGCGAGCGCCAGCAAAAGGCCAACCGGAGGCGCTCGAAAGTGCGGGTCCGGGTCGAGCATGTATTCGCTTTTCAGGAGCGCTCCATGGGCGGCAAGCTGATCCGCTCCATCGGCCTGAAGCGGGCGCGATTTCGCATCGGGATGATGAACCTGGTCTACAACATGAAGCGCTTCGTCCAGTTCGAATGCGGCCTGGCGGCGCCGGGATAAGGGTTCATGGGGTGAGGTGTGCCTGAAATACCCAAAACCGGCTTGAAACCGGTGAAAATGGGTTTATGATCCGAAGCAATCAGGCGGGACAGGCGAAAAACCGTCCACCCCGCCGCGAAGAAGGCGAAAACGGGAATTTACAGAGGTTCCCTTGATTTAAAGCGACGAATCCGACGCTGATAATGTCGGATTTACCCTGTTAGCCGGCCACGACTCTTGTAAGGTCAAGAAAATGACCTGACGTGATTTTCCAAAGGGACCCCACAAGATGAGCTTTAAAACCGACATTGAAATTGCCCGCGAAGCCAAGAAGAAACCGATTCAGGAAATCGGCGAGAAGCTAGGCATCCCGACGGAACATCTGCTGCCTTATGGCCACGACAAAGCCAAAGTCAGTCAGGAGTTTATCGAGAGTGTCAAAAACAACCGCAAAGGCAAGCTGATCCTTGTCACCGCGATCAACCCGACGCCGGCGGGCGAAGGCAAGACCACCACCACGGTGGGGCTGGCTGACGGGATGAACCGGATCGGCAAGAAGGCGGCGATCTGTATTCGCGAGGCGTCTTTGGGGCCGTGTTTCGGCATGAAGGGCGGGGCCGCTGGTGGGGGCTATGCGCAAGTGGTGCCGATGGAGGAAATGAACCTGCATTTCACCGGCGATTTCCACGCCATCACATCGGCGCATAACCTGCTAAGCGCGATGATCGACAACCATATCTACTGGGGCAACGAACTGGGCATTGACGAGCGCCGTGTCAGTTGGAAACGGGTTCTGGACATGAACGACCGTGCTCTGCGCGACACGGTGACATCGCTTGGCGGGGTTGCCAACGGCTTTCCGCGGCAGACCGGATTTGACATCACCGTGGCCTCCGAAGTGATGGCCATCCTGTGCCTGTCGAACAATCTTGAGGATTTGCAGGAACGTCTGGGCAATATCATCGTCGCCTACACCCGCAAACGCGAGCCGATCTATTGTCGCGACATCAAGGCCGATGGCGCAATGACCGTGTTGCTGAAGGACGCGATGCAGCCCAATCTGGTGCAGACGTTGGAAAACAATCCGGCCTTTGTGCATGGTGGACCCTTTGCCAACATCGCGCATGGCTGCAACAGCGTGATCGCCACCAACACCGCCTTGCGGCTGGCCGATTACGTGGTGACCGAGGCCGGCTTTGGCGCCGATCTGGGGGCCGAGAAATTCATGAATATCAAGTGTCGCAAGGCAAACCTGTCGCCGGATTGCGTGGTGATCGTGGCCACGGTGCGGGCGATGAAGATGAACGGCGGCGTGGCCCGCAAGGATCTGGGGGGTGAGAATGTTCAGGCGGTGATTGACGGCTGCCCGAACCTTGGCCGTCACATCGGCAATATGAAATCATTCGGTGTGCCGGTGGTGGTGGCGATCAACCATTTTGTCACCGATACGGATGCCGAAATTCAGGCGATACAGGATTACGTTGCCTCGCAAGGCTCCGAAGCGATCCTGTCGCGCCACTGGGAACTGGGCGGCGAAGGGGCCGCGGCGCTGGCCGAACGGGTGGTGGAAATTGCCGACAGCGGTATTTCGCAATTTGCCCCGCTTTATGTCGATGACCTGCCCCTGTTCGAGAAGATCGAGCGCATCGCCCATTCGATTTACCGCGCCTCCGAAGTGATCGCCGACAAAAAGGTCCGTGATCAATTGCGCGCATGGGAAGAGGCGGGATATGGCAACCTGCCGGTCTGTATGGCGAAAACGCAATATTCGTTTTCCACCGACCCGAATCTGCGCGGAGCACCCACAGGCCACACCATCCCGATCCGCGAAGTGCGCCTAAGTGCTGGCGCCGGATTTATCGTGGTGGTCTGCGGCGACATCATGACCATGCAAGGGCTGCCCAGCCGCCCGGCTGCCGAAGGGATCGGACTGAATGAAGAAGGTGAAGTCGAGGGGCTGTTTTAGGCCGAATTTGGCTGTATGAATTGCATATGAAACATGTATGGCTTGCCTATGGCAAACCGCAGATGAATGAGGCCAGAAAAATGACAGCAGATATTATCGACGGCAAGGCCTTTGCGGCCAAGGTTCGTGAAAAGGTGGCAGGGCATGTAGCGCGGCTGAAACAGGATCACGGCATTACGCCGGGCTTGGCGGTGGTGCTGGTGGGGGAAGACCCTGCATCGCAGGTCTATGTGCGCTCCAAGGGGAAGATGACGGTCGAGGTCGGAATGAATTCCTACGAGCACAAGCTGGATGCCGACACCTCCGAGGCCGATTTGCTGGCGCTGATCGACAGCCTGAACAATGACCCTGCGGTGCATGGTATTCTGGTGCAACTTCCGCTGCCCGATCATCTGAACGAAGACCTTGTGATCAATTCGATTGATCCAGCCAAGGACGTTGACGGGTTCTGCATTTCCAATGTGGGCAAGCTGGCCACGGGGCAGAAAAGCATGGTGCCCTGCACGCCGCTGGGCTGTCTGATGATTATGCGCGATCATCATGGATCATTGTCCGGTCTGGATGCGGTGGTGATTGGCCGCAGTAACATCGTTGGCAAGCCGATGGCGCAATTGCTGTTGGGCGATAGCTGCACGGTAACAATCGCCCATTCCCGCACCAAGGATTTGCCCGATGTGGTGCGCCGCGCGGATATTGTGGTGGCGGCTGTTGGACGGGCGCAGATGGTGCCCGGCGACTGGATCAAAAAGGGGGCGACCGTGATCGATGTGGGTATCAACCGGATTGATGCACCGGAAAAAGGCGAGGGCAAGACACGGCTGGTGGGGGATGTGGATTTCGCCAGCGCGGTTGAAGTTGCCGGTGCCATCACGCCGGTGCCCGGCGGGGTCGGGCCGATGACGATTGCCTGCCTGCTGGCCAACACCGTGACGGCCTGTTCGCGGGCGAACGGGTTGGAAGAACCCGAAGGGTTGACGGTTTAGGGATACGCAGCCCCGCATCAGGTGCGGGGCTGTGTTGTTCTTAGTCCTTGAATTTGGGTGCGCGTTTTTCGAAGCCCGCCATCAGGGCTTCGATCTGGTTCGGGCTGCCGATCAGACGTCCCTGGGCGGCGGATTCCAGCAATAGCACCTCGGCCTCGGCCGCATATTCACAGGCTCGGATCATCGCCTTGGCCTCGCGCACCGCATCAGGGCTGCGCCCCGCGATATCAGCGGCCAGCGCCTGTGCGCGGTCCAGCGGATCATCCGCCAGTTCGGTGACAAAGCCCCAGCCCAGTGCTTGCGCTGCGTCGAACACTTCGGCGGTATAGGTCAGCCGCCGGATCACATCGCCACGGGCCAGACGGCGCATCAGAACCATGCCGCCCATGTCGGGCACCAGCCCCCATTTGCCTTCCATGATGGAAAACCGTGTATCAGGCGCGGCCACGCGGATGTCGGCGCCCAGCATGATCTGGAACGCACCGCCAAAGGCATAGCCATGCAGCGCGGCAACAACCGGCATCGGCAGATCGGCCCAGACCATTGCAGCGCGCTGGAACAGGTTGGAGGTGCCATGTGTGCGGGTCATGATGCCGCCCGCTTTAGCGACCTCGGCCATCAGTTTCTGAAAAGTGCCCGTATCCAGACCCGCCGAAAAGGCCGGCCCGCCGCCGCACAGAACCACCGCGCGGATATCGCGGCGTTCCATCAGGGATTCGCCCGCGGCAACGATGGCGTTGATCATATCCAGATCCAGCGCGTTGCGCTTGTCGGCGCGGGTCAGGGTGATAGTGGCAATGCCACTGCTTTCCCCGATGCGAACCCGTTTCGACATCTAGTGGATGATCTCTTCGTCTTTCACGAACATATTGGCCCAGGCCCGATCCAGCAGATCGGGGCGCATTTGGTTCGGGATACCTTCGAATTCGCAAATCGCGATCATCTGGTCGATCAGGAAGATCGGTTGATAGTTCGCATAGACATTTTCGATGGTCGGGTATTTTTCCTTGAGCATATGCACCAGAGTTGCTTCGTCCAGCGGCAGTTTCTTTTTGCGGGCAACCATGGCGAAAATTTTCAGGAAGTCCTCTTGGCTGGGTCCGTCAATCTTGATTTTAAAGAAAATCCGGCGCAAAGCCGCGCGGTCAAATATTTCGTTCGGGTGGAAGTTGGTCGAGAAGATAACCAGCGTGTCAAAAGGCACGGTGAATTTTTCACCTGATTGCAATGACAGAATATCCCTGCTTTCCTCAAGTGGAACAATCCAGCGGTTGATCAGGGCCTGCGGCGGTTCGGCCTGTCGACCAAGGTCATCCACGATGAACACGCCGCCGGTGGATTTCAACTGCAACGGCGCCTGATAGGTGCGGGCCGTCGGGTTGTAAACCAGGTCCAGCATGTCCAGTGTCAATTCACCACCGGTGATCACCGTCGGGCGTTCACAGCGCACATAACGGGTATCGAACCGGTTACCTTTGCGGCGCAGGCTGTTGGGGTCATCGCCTTCTTCCTCGACGGCGGTGTGGACGATCGGATCATAAACCGTGATCACCTGACCGGCGTATTCGATTGCGCGCGGCACAAAGATTTTGTCCCCCAGCGCATCGCGGATCCCGTTCGAGATAGAGGATTTACCGTTGCCCGGAGGGCCATACATCAGGATCGAGCGCCCCGAGCTAACCGCAGGCCCAAGATGGTCCAGCAGTTCATCGGGCAGGATCAAGTGGCCCATGGCGCCGGTTAATTGATCGCGGGTGATCTGGATATTGCGGATCGACTGGCGCTTGACCTGTTCGGAGTAAACATCCAGCGGCACCGGCATAGCGCCGTAATATTCGGATTGTGACAGGGCATCCAGCGCGCGGGCCTTGCCGGCGTCGGTCAGTTGATATCCCATTTCGCCGCCTGATCCGGCATGCAATGTGCCTGTGGCCTGAAGCAGTTTTTGTTCACGCGCCAGATCGACCAGTTCCTGTGTGACAGGAATGGGCAGGCAAAGGGATTTGGACAGCTCGCTGACCTGTTCCTGGTTTTGCCGGAACATCGTTTTCAGCAGGATGTCGCGCATCATCACCTGCGGAAGGTTCATTTCGCTCATGCGGCGCGGGGCGGGGGGCGCAATAACGCCGGAGGTTTCCATGTTCATTCGCTTACCTGTGCTCTGCGTTTTAAGGGGAACCTCTAAAAATCCCCCAAAATCCGGCCTGACGGGGTAGAATCGTCATCAGGATGAAAATGATTCGACCGACGGGGTTTTGTCATGGGTCAGATGGGATTTTTTGATCTTTCCAGCCGATACGCGGGACTGGACAAATCTGGTGATCCGCTGGTGTTGCTCAACGACATGGTGCCGTTCGAGGATTACCGGGACGAGCTGAAGGCCATATGGCGCACGCCGCCCGAACAGCGCAAATCCAACGCTGGCCGCCCGCCTTGGGATGAGGTGCTGATATTCAAGACGATGGTTTTGCAGCAGCTCTACAACCTCTCTGACGATCAGATCGAGTATCAGATCCGCGACCGCCTGTCGTTCATGCGGTTTCTCGGCCTTGGCATTGAAGACAGCGTACCTGACGCCAAGACCATCTGGGCCTACCGTGAAAGGCTGGCCGGGGCCGGGAAGATGAAGGAGCTGTTTGACAAGTTCGATGCCTTTCTGCGCGAAAAGGGCTATCTGGCGATGGGCGGGCAGATTGTTGATGCGAGCATCGTTCCGGCGCCGCGCCAGCACAACAAAAGGGACGAGAACGAGAAAATCAAGGCGGGCGAAACGCCTGAAGAGTGGGAGGAAAAACCCCACAAGAAGCGCCAGAAGGACGTGGATGCGCGCTGGACGAAGAAGCACGGCAAGAGCTATTACGGCTACAAGAACCACATCAATGTCGACCGGCGGCACAAATTCATCCGCGCTTATGATGTCACCGATGCCGCCGTGCATGACAGCCAGGCGCTTGCCGGTCTGATTGATGCGAGCAACACCTCATCGGACCTGTGGGCCGACAGCGCCTATCGCTCGCAAAAGATCGAAAGCGAGCTGGAAGAGCGGGGGCTTCACAGCCATATCCATCACAAGGGCAGGCGCGGCAAGCCGCTTGGCGAGCGCCAGCAAAAGGCCAACCGGAGGCGCTCGAAAGTGCGGGTCCGGGTCGAGCATGTATTCGCTTTTCAGGAGCGCTCCATGGGCGGCAAGCTGATCCGCTCCATCGGCCTGAAGCGGGCGCGATTTCGCATCGGGATGATGAACCTGGTCTACAACATGAAGCGCTTCGTCCAGTTCGAATGCGGCCTGGCGGCGCCGGGATAAGGGTTCATGGGGTGAGGTGTGCCTGAAATACCCAAAACCGGCTTGAAACCGGTGAAAATGGGTTTATGATCCGAAGCAATCAGGCGGGACAGGCGAAAAACCGTCCACCCCGCCGCGAAGAAGGCGAAAACGGGAATTTACAGAGGTTCCCTAAGGACTGTTTAGATAAACAGCGTGTTATTTTTGTGGCGATTCTACCGCTGATCGGGTCAATGGACAATAAAAACTGCCCAAGTCTTGCACTTGCGGGCTAATTGCCGGTTATTGTGGCGGAAATGTATAGTAAAACCAATCGGGGGTAGGCATGAGCAGGCCAAATCCAGTCGCATTATTCGGATTTCTTGTATCAATTATTGTGGTTCTGGGCGGATTGGCCGTGCTGAAAGGCGGGTTGTTTATTGCCAAACACGAGGCTGATACCCTGCATCTGGTGCAAATTGTGTTTCGGATGAATATGGGGCAATGGCCGCATCTGGATTTCATGACGCCTTTGGGGGCACTGGCCTATGCGCCGATTGCGCTGTTCACATGGCTCGGGGCAGGGATTGGCCACGCCATTCTTTACGCACAAATTGCGGTTGCTGTGGTGCTGCTACCGGCGGTGTGGTGGGTCAGTGTCAGCCGGTTTTCTGGCGGGTTGGCCTATCTGTTCGGCGCTCTGGTGATGGTTCTTTGCGTGGCGATTGCATTTGGCACAGAAGAGCAGACCATCTCGATCTCCATGCATTATAACCGCTGGGCCTGGGCCTTTTCCTTTGTGGCGATCGCGCTGGCCGTGGTGCCGCCAATGGGTCGGGAACGCCCGCTGGTGGACGGGGTGATCATCGGCTTGTGCCTGGCGGCGCTAGCACTGATCAAGGTCACTTACTTTATCTCGTTTGCTCCGGCAATTGCGCTGGCGCTGGCCTTTCGCAAGGATTGGGCGGCAATGGGATGGGCGCTGGTTGCAGGGGCAGGGGTTGTTGTAATTGTAACCCTGTTTGCCGGTGTCGGGTTCTGGATTGCCTATGCGCAGGATCTGATCGAGGTGTCGCGTTCAAAAGTGCGCCCGCAACCGGGATTGACGATCGGCCGGGTGATCCTTTCTTCGGCCTATTTGGGGGCGACGGCAATGGCTATTCTGGGGGCGGTGCTGTATCGGCAATCGAAAGCGGATGCAGGCGGTTATGCCCTGTTGGCGCTGTTGCCCGGGTTTTTCTATGTCACCTATCAGAACTACGGCAATGACCCGCAATGGCTGCCCTTGCTGGCCATTCTGTTTCTGGCATTGCGCCCGAAACAGGTGCGGCACAATCGTTGGGGATGGGATATCCGTAAGGGTATGGAAATCGCCGCGATTGCAACATTCGCCATGGCGGCGCCATCCTATATCAACATGGCCTCAAGCCCGATCAGGCAGATGACATTCGATGCCGAGGGGTATGAACCCATCCTGATGACTGAAGGCATAAACAGTGATTTGCAACTGCCACATATACGCGCCCGTCGGGTAGATGGCTGGGTGTCGCTGGCCAGCGAGGGGGCGGGTCTGGACGCGATGGAAGAGGGGGCCGATCGCAAGGAACTGGGCAGCTTGTCCGGTCAGCCGCTTCCGTATTGCAAACTGAAACTGGGCTTGCCGGGCTGGACCAAGACCATTGTCGATGATCTGGAGAGTGCCGGATTTGCAGGTGGCAACAGGATTTTCATTGCGGATATTTTTTCCAGCCATTGGCTGTATGGCGACCTGAAACCACTGATCAATGGCGCGCCCTGGTATTACGGTGGATTGCCCGGGTTCGACAGTGCCGATTATGTGCTGGTCCCGCAATGCCCCGCATCGCCCGAAGCCCGCAAGCAGATACTGGATGATATAATGGCGCTTGAAGGGGTGACTGTGGAAGAAATACGACGCACCCCGCTTTATATCCTGATGGATATCAAGCGCTAACAGGTGCGTCGGATATTGCTATTGGCCGTAAAAGATCCCGAGGACCAGATAGGTGATGAACGTTGCACTTATTGTGACGCCCATCGGAAAATCTTTGCGATCCCAGCTTTCCCATTCCGGGGCCAGATTGCGCACAAATGACAGGATGCGCGCCAGCCGGTGGGTGAAATATGTCAGCAAGATCAGCGCGGCCAAAAGATATGCCACCATCACCGCGTCTTCACGCATAATAAAGGGGGCCATCGCGGCGGCGATTTTTGCATCCCCGGCGCCAACCATATTCAGGTAGTTCAGGATGAACCCGATCACCAGAACAACAACGAAATGTGTCATGTGCCACAAGTATTGATCCAGCGGTAATGTGAAAAAGCCCAACACCAGATAAATCCCCAACATTGCCAATACGGCATTGTTGTAGATTTTCATGTATTTCAAATCGCTCCAGGCCACCCATAGTGCTATGGGCAGGACGAAGGGAAGGTACCACATTGCTGCGGTTGATGAGAGGTAAACTGGCATTAGTTCGTCACATTGTTTTCCAGCGCTTTCAGAGAACGCGCTGCGGCCTCGAAGTGCTGCGGGTGGGTGTCGATGGCTTCTTTCAACAGGCCTTTGCCGGTTGTCACGTCGCCTTGCTTGATTGCCGACAGGGCAAGAGTGTACAGCAACTGTGCCCGCTCTGTTTGGGTCATGGGAACAACCGGCAGGGTGTAATTGCGTTGCGCCCCACGGGCCAGCGCCAGATTGTTTTTGGCGGTAAAGCTGTTGCGGTTGTAGGTCAGGGATTCATTGAACAGGCGTTCGGCCTCGCTATAGTCCCCACGGGTCAATTTCGAGTATCCCCAGTTGTTCAGAACATTGCCCGGATTGGTGGTCAGGCCGACGGCAATCTCGTAAAAGCTGTCTGATTTTTTCCAGTCCTTGTTGCTGTCTGCAACCATCGCTTCCAACCGGTAGCGTTTGTAGGTTTCAAAGGTGGGGGGAACGCTGTCCAGAACCGTTTTGGCTTTTTTCCAGTCGTTGGTGCGGATCAGTGAATCTGCCAGATTTACGCGGTCTTCATTTGTGCTCTCGGGGTGTTGGACAATTTTGGCCCAGACAATCGAGGCTTCGCGTGGTTTTTTGGCGCGGATCAGTGATTTCGCAAGCCCGCGTTGCAGATCAATCCGGTCGGGATTGTCGGCGCTGGATTTGCGGAAATAGGCAACCGCCTCGTTCGGATCACCAACCGTAAGCATGATGCTGCTCAGGTTGCTTTCATCGATGACATTGTCTGACGTCAGCACTCGTGGGACAGATTTAAGGTTTAGCTAACGGAGGATTTCTGGTTCATCGTAACCGTCAAGGAGTGAAGATGAACAAGAAATCCGGAACGAGTAAAGCAGCGGCAGATAAGCTGGTAAAGAATATCCGCCGCAAAACCAGACAAACCTATTCTGCCGAGGAGAAGATCCGCATTGTCTTAGCGGGCCTTCGAGGAGAGGAAAGCATATCCGCGCTGTGCCGTCGTGAGGGCATTGCGGAAAGCCTGTATTATAGCTGGTCCAAAGAATTCCTCGAAGCAGGCAAGCGGCGACTTTCTGGCGACACTGCTCGTCAGGCGACATCACCAGAAGTCAAAGAGTTGCGTTCGGAATCTATGGCCCTGAAAGAATGCGTAGCCGATCTGACCATTGAAAACCGCCTGCTCAAAAAAAGCATGACAGGGGCTGGGGGGTACGAGGAATGAGATATCCTGCATCTGAGAAATTGTCGATTATCGACACCGTTGAAAAATCACATCTGCCTGTGAAGCAAACCCTCGACATGCTGGGTATTGCGCGCACCACATTTTACCGTTGGTATGATGCTTAGAGGTGGTCCCACTTTTTTGACCAGTCAGCAGCCAGTTTAAGATGGATCAGGGTTTCATTTAGGCTGCCAAACTCATTGGTTTTGTTTTTCTGTCATAGGCTTCATCCGGGGTCAATATTCCGTGGGTGGAATGCGGGCGCTCGGTGTTGTAGTAAGCCAACCATTTCCCGATCCCGGCGCGGGTCTGCGAACCCGTTTCAAATGCGTTGAGGTAAATGCATTCGTATTTCAAGGATCGCCAAAGCCGCTCGATCATCCGGTTATCGACCCAGCGACCTTTGCCATCCATCGAGATTTTCACGTCGGCTTCTTTCAGCGCCTGCGTCCATTCAAACCCGGTGAACTGGCTGCCCTGGTCGCTGTTCATGATATCGGGCTTGCCGTATTTGGCCATAGCCTCTTTCAGGGCTTCAACGCAAAAATCTGCCTCCATGCTGTTTGACAATCTCCAGCTCAAAACCTTGCGGCTGTGCCAGTCCATGATCGCGACCAAATAGAGGAACCCGCGCTGCATCGGAATGTAGGTGATATCTACGCACCACACATGGTTTGGACGATCAATCGTCAGGTCTCGCAGCAGATACGGGTAGATCTTATGCTGCGGATGTTTCTTGCTCGTGTTGGGCGTCTGGTAGATCGGAACCAACCGCATCAGCCGCATCAAACGGCGGACCCTGTGGCGACCACACTTGTAACCTTGGCGCTGCATGTGCCGGGCCATTTGCCGTGATCCATACCACGGCGTCTGCAAGAATTGCTTGTCGATTATTGTCATGAACCGCAAATTTTCAGCACTTTCGCCTTTTGGCTGGTAATACAGGTTCGAGCGCGCCAGAGAAAGTAGCCCGCATTGTCGTCGCACACTCAGATCATGCTCACGGCTCACCATTTTTTGCCTCGCTTCCCGAGCAACTGTTGCGAGGCGTTGGCTAAAAAATCCCGTTCCACGACCAGCTGACCAATCTTGGAGTGCAGCTTCTCAATCTGGGCTTCATCAACCCGATCAGGATCACGGCCCCGTCTGGAAAATGCCGTGGCCATGTTTTCAATCGCTGCTCGTTTCCATGTGCCAATCTGGGTTGGATGCACACCATACTTCTTCGACAGCTCCGCCATCGTCATTTCCTCGCGGATTGCTTCAAGCGCAACGCGGGCTTTGAATTCGGGAGAATGGTTCTTTCGTTTCGTCATTTTGAATCGTCTTTCTCATAAGTCGATCCACCTTAACAACTGGTCCGAATTTCCGCGACCACCTCTCAGAGCCTCCAAATCTCAAACCGCTCTGATGTCCCATTTTATATGACGACGGACACCAAGGAGGCCAACAACCAACAGCGGGCCGAAGGGGCCGAACATGTCGGTGAGTGTTGTGTTGATGCTATCAATAAAACCCATTTGCCTATCCCCTATACCTTAATGTTCACAAGCCAGCGCATGACAAAGATGTTCACAACCAGAAACACCCCGACAAACAGACAGGCCGGAATGAAATAGGGGCTTTCCATCACTTCGTCATAATAATCCGGTTGGGCCAGATTAACACCGATAAGCGCCAAGAACGGGAAGCCGGACAAGAAGTTGCCAGACCATTTGGCCTCGGCGGTGATGGCTTTGACGCGGCGGAAAAGTTTGAAGCGCGAGCGGATCACCTTGGACAGGCCATGCAGGATTTCCGCAAGGTTACCACCGGATGTTTGTTGAATGGTCACGGCAACAGCCAGGAAGCGAAGATCCTGCATATCCAGACGTTCGGCCATGTCTTTCAAGGCCTCGCCGACATCGCGTCCATAGGTCGCCTCGTCTGCGATAACGCCCATTTCCGTTCCCAATGGGTCAGGAATTTCGTTTGAAACAATTGCCAAAGCCGAGGTGAACGGGTGCCCGACGCGCAGGCTTCGGACCATCAGTTCAACAGCATCCGGCAGTTGCTCCTCGATCAGGGCCATGCGTTTCTTGGCCTTGTTGTTAACCCAGATAAAGACCGAACTGATACCCATTACAATTGAAATGGCAATGCGCACAGGGAAAGAAGTACCGGTCCCGATTGTCAAACCGACAAAGGCGAGCATGCTAAGTCCGGCCATAAGAAGGATAAGCTGTAGCGGTGAGAACGCGATATTTGCCTTTTGTGCACGATTGGCCAGCAAGGAATATAGCGGGATGGAATTGGATTTAAGGTGCTGCGCCATTTCTTTGCGCAACTGCTCCAGCACCTGTTCGCGACCTGCCCCTTTTTCCAGCATGTCAAGCCGACGGTTGACCTTGCTGTTCAGGCTGATCGATTTGCCGAACACTGTCAGGTAGATACCCTCGACCAGAAATAGAACGGCAATGAAGATCAGGCCGTAGACGATGAATTCTCCGTTAATCGACATTGGTATTACTCCGCAGCAAAGGGTTCGAACAAGGAAGCAGGCAGATCATAGCCCCACATGCGGAAGCGTTCGGAATAGTGCGACCGCACGCCGGTGGCTGTGAAATGGCCAAGGATTTTGTTTTCCGGGGTCAGGCCGACGCGCTGGAATTTGAACACTTCCTGCATCGAGATCACTTCGCCCTCCATCCCGGTGATTTCCGTAACCGATGTCATCCGGCGCGAGCCATCCTGCAAACGGCTGATCTGCACAATCAGGTTCACAGCCGAGGAAATCTGGCTGCGCACCGCTTTCAGCGGCATTTCAATGCCCGACATCGCGATCATGTTTTCCATCCGCGACACGCCATCGCGCGCCGAGTTGGCGTGGATCGTGGTCATTGATCCGTCGTGGCCGGTGTTCATGGCCTGCAGCATGTCGATCACTTCTTCGCCACGCGTTTCCCCCACGATAATCCGGTCAGGGCGCATCCGCAGGGCGTTTTTCAGACAGTCGCGCGGCGATACTTCGCCTTTGCCTTCCACATTCGGCGGACGGCTTTCCATCCTGCCTACATGGACCTGCTGCAATTGAAGTTCCGCCGTATCCTCGATTGTCAGGATACGCTCGGCATTGTCGATAAAGGACGACAGCGCGTTCAGGGTGGTGGTTTTACCGGAACCGGTACCGCCGGAAACGACGATGTTCAGACGACATGCCACGGCGGCCTGAAGATAGGCAGCCATTTCTTCTGAAAAGGCGCCAAAGGCCACCAGATCATCAATGCCCAGCTTGTCCTTTTTAAATTTACGAATGGAAACCAGCGAGCCATCAACCGCAATCGGCGGAACCATCGCGTTGAAACGCGAGCCATCGGCCAGACGGGCATCCACATAAGGGTTGGATTCGTCAACGCGCCGGCCCACAGCGGACACGATTTTGTCGATGATGCGCAGCAGGTGGCGTTCATCCTTGAAGGTGATGTCGCTCAATTCCAGCTTGCCTTCATGTTCTACGAAAATCTGCTTCGGGCCATTGATCAGAATATCGTTGACGGTCGGGTCTTTCAGCAAAGGCTCGATCGGGCCAAGGCCTGTTACTTCGTCGAACAGTTGTTGATAAAGATGGGTGCGTTCATCACGGGTCAGCACCACGTTCATCTCTTCCAGCGCCTCGGTTGCGATGGCGGTGATTTCGTTGCGCAAATCGGATTCAGCCGCATTTTCCAATGCAGACAGATTCAGGTTATCCAGCAATTCCTGATGCAATTGCAGGCGTATTTCTGCCAACCGCTCTTTGCGCTTCAGCTCTTTGTCGGGCACAGCGGCCGATGCAGGGGCCTTTGCCGCCTTGCGCAGCGAATGCGCTGCATCATCAGGCTTGTTGGCAGCGGGCTTTGCTGCAACAGATTGGGAAGAGTCTTTGGACCCTGCTTTTTTGTAACGCGAGAACATTCTGTATTCCCTTTTCTACTTTACTGGCCAGCCTCGGCGGCTTCGTTAAGCTCGTGAATTGACATGGCAAGCTTGGTGAATTCTTTGCGAACCGGGTTCTTTGCGGCGGTTTCGGCCATTGGCACGCCGTGATCACCGGCCTGGACAACCACTTTGCCACCGTCCGGAATCTGTATTTCGATGTCGATATCCAGGCTTTCGGCCAGCCTTTTAACACGGGATTTTCCGTTTAGATCGGTGAATTTTGGTGCCCGGTTCAAAACATAACGCATTTTCTTGTAGGGCAGTTCTTCGGATTTAAGGGCACGGATCAATCGCAGGGCATTCTGGGCGCTGCGCATATCCAGCTCAAGAGTTGCAAAGTAGACATGGGCCTTGTTCAGAACCGTTTCGGTCCAGGCGACCAGTGTTGAAGGCATATCGATGACAACATAGTCGAAATTTGTGCGGGCCACTTCGACAATGCGAAGCACATCATCGGGTTCGATCAGATCCAGGGGCAGCATGTCGGCCGGAGCGGTCAATACATGCATCTTGTCGCCATAGGTCAACAGCGCAGCCATAAAGCTTTCGCTGTCCATGGATTCGGTGTTGGTCAGCAATTCATATACTGTTTCACGCCGCGGCAGGTCCAGATAGGTCGAAACCGATCCGAATTGCAGGTCCAGATCCAACAGACAAACGCGCGGGGCTTTCTTTTTGTCAATATTGGCCAGTTCCCACGCCAGATTGACCGCAAGGGTCGAGGCGCCAGTGCCGCCTGCCAGACCATGAACAGGCAGAACAACGCCGTCATAATTTCCAGTGGTGTCTGACGTCAGCACTCGTGGGACAGATTTAAGGTTTAGCTAACGGAGGATTTCTGGTTCATCGTAACCGTCAAGGAGTGAAGATGAACAAGAAATCCGGAACGAGTAAAGCAGCGGCAGATAAGCTGGTAAAGAATATCCGCCGCAAACCCAGACAAACCTATTCTGCCGAGGAGAAGATCCGCATTGTCTTAGCGGGCCTTCGAGGAGAGGAAAGCATATCCGCGCTGTGCCGTCGTGAGGGCATTGCGGAAAGCCTGTATTATAGCTGGTCCAAAGAATTCCTCGAAGCAGGCAAGCGGCGACTTTCTGGCGACACTGCTCGTCAGGCGACATCACCAGAAGTCAAAGAGTTGCGTTCGGAATCTATGGCCCTGAAAGAATGCGTAGCCGATCTGACCATTGAAAACCGCCTGCTCAAAAAAAGCATGACAGGGGCTGGGGGGTACGAGGAATGAGATATCCTGCATCTGAGAAATTGTCGATTATCGACACCGTTGAAAAATCACATCTGCCTGTGAAGCAAACCCTCGACATGCTGGGTATTGCGCGCACCACATTTTACCGTTGGTATGATGCTTATGTCGAAGGTGGTCTTGATGCGTTGGCGGATCGCTCACCCCGGCCCAAGTCTGTCTGGAACCGCATCCCTCAAGACAGGCGTGATGACCTGATCGAGTTCGCACTGGAACATGAGGCGCTTACGACACGGGAATTGGCTGTCAAATACACCGATGAGAAGCGATATTTTATCTCTGAATCATCGGCTTACCGCATTCTGAAGGCTGCTGATCTGATCACTGCACCAGACTATGTGGTAATCAAGGCCGCTGACGAGTTCACGGACAAAACCACCGCCATCAATGAGATGTGGCAGACCGACTTCACCTACTTCAAGATCATCGGTTGGGGCTGGTATTATCTCAGCACGATCCTGGATGATTACAGCCGCTATATCATCTCGTGGAAGCTCTGCACCAACATGCGGGCCGAGGATGTGACTGATACGATTGAGCTGGCTCTGGCAGCGTCAGGATGCGACCAGGCGGTTGTGCGGCACATGCCACGCCTGCTCAGTGACAATGGGTCCTGTTACATCTCGGGTGATCTGGCCGACTGGCTGGATGATCATAAAATGGGTCACGTTCGCGGAGCCCCGTTCCATCCACAAACTCAAGGCAAAATCGAGCGCTGGCACCAGACCATGAAGAACCGGGTCTTACTGGAAAACTACTACCTGCCCGGCGATCTGGAACGCCAGATTGAGGCCTTCGTCGAATTCTACAATAACGAACGGTACCACGAGAGCCTAAACAACGTCACGCCCGCCGACGTCTATTTTGGGCGTGACAAAACCATCATCAGAGAAAGGGAAAAGATCAAGAAACAGACAATCCAACAACGCCGCTTGCAACATCAAAAACAAGCTGCATAATCAATCACACAAACGAACCAGAGCCTCCAAATCTCAAACCGCTCTGATGTCCCATTTTATATGACGACGGACAGTTCCCGAGCGCAAGTACAGCGCATGGCCCGAAGGTATCCGCAAGGGGTTCGAGCCCGCCCGTACTGTGCGCCCTGGCAGCCTCAAGATTGAGCTTGTCAGTCAGGAGGCCGCGCAATGAGCGGAAAAGAGCAAACTCCTATCGGAATGCGTTTTATTCGCTACATCCATTTCCGTAATCGTGGATGCTGGGAATGGACCGGCGCGAAAAACGATAATGGTTATGGTGTGATTGGCCGGGGTCGGCGCGGTGAAGGAAACATTAAGGCGCATAGGCTGTCCTTCGAGATTTTCAACGCGGTTCGCCTGAAACCGGAGCAGGTTATCTGCCACCGTTGTGACAATCCGGCCTGCGTTAATCCCGATCACCTTTTTGCGGGCACACAGCAGGACAACTTGGCTGACATGATCCGCAAGGATCGGGGGTCAAAGCCGCCTTTATTGCAAGGCACCGATAATCCGAAGGCCAAGCTAAACGAACACTTGGTCCGGCGCGCCTTCCAGCTTCGGGAAAGCGGCCTATCCACTTACCGCATTGCTGATGAACTCGTTGTTAGTCGCCCGGCCATTTGCTCGGTTCTCAACAGAAAAACATGGAGGCATGTAGATGTCCAAACTTCCCATCATCAGCGCCGACGAGCGCCTGGCCGAAGCCCGCGGTATCAAAGGCTGCATCTTCGGGAAATCCGGTATCGGCAAAACCAGCCTGCTCTGGACGCTCGATCCCGCCACCACCCTGTTCATGGACCTCGAGGCGGGCGATCTTGCCATCGAAGGCTGGCAGGGGGACACGATCCGGCCGCGCACCTGGGCCGAGTGTCGGGATTTCGCGGTGTTCATCGGCGGACCCAATCCGGCGCTGCGCGATGATCAGCCCCCGCGGGGCACGCTGCCCTATGGCCCGGCGCATTATGCGGCCGTGTGCGAGCAGTTCGGCGATCCCGCCGCGCTCGTGAAATACCAGACCATCTTCATTGACTCGATCACCGTGGCCGGGAGGCTGTGTTTCGGCTGGTGCAAGGGCCAGCCCGAGGCGTTCTCGGAAAAGACCGGCAAGCCGGATGTGCGCGGGGCCTATGGGCTGCACGGCCGCGAGATGATCGGCTGGTTGACGCATCTCCAGCATACGCGAGCGAAAAATGTCTGGTTCGTCGGCATCCTCGACGAGAAGCTGGACGACTTCAATCGCAAGGTATTTTCGGCCCAAATCGACGGCTCCAAAACCGGCCTCGAGCTGCCGGGCATCGTCGACGAGGTCATTACCATGGCCGAATTGCCGGGCGAAAGCGGCGTGCCCTACCGCGCCTTCATCTGCCAGACTATCAACCCTTGGGGCTTTCCCGCCAAAGATCGCTCGGGTCGCCTCGCGCAAGTCGAGGAGCCGCATCTGGGCCGTCTGATGGAGAAGATCAGAACCCCAGGCGTGCCCGCAAGTGATCGGCTGACCTACACCCAATCCCCTGAACCGGCCGCTGTGGCCGATCAAAACCCATCCCCCAACTGAACGAAAAGGACCTGATCCATGACTGGACTCTGGAATGATTTCAATGACGCAAAAAGCAACATCAACCTGATCCCCAAGGGCACGCTGGCCAAGGTACGCCTGACCATCCGCCCCGGCGGGTTCGATGATCCGAGCCAGGGTTGGACCGGCGCCTATGCCACGCGCGGCTCCACCGGTGCCGTTTATCTGAACGGTGAATTCACCGTGCTGGAAGGCCAATATGCACGCCGCAAGATCTTCACGCTGATCGGGCTCTACAGCCCCAAGGGGCCGGATTGGGGCAATATGGGGCGCAGTTTTGTGCGGGGCATCCTCAATTCCGCGCGCGGGATTTCCGACAAGGACATGTCGCCCGAGGCTCAGGCGGCACGCCGTATCGGCGGCTTTGCCGATCTCGACGGGATTGAATTCGTCGCCCGTATTGATGTCGGCACAGATGCCAATGGTGACGACAAGAACGAGATCCGGTCTGCGGTGACGCCCGATCATAAGGATTACGCGGCAATCATGGGCGCGGTCGCTCCAGCGCAGCCCCCGCTTTCGCAGGGTCAGCAATCCCACAACCTGCAGGGCGCGCCGCCCCCGCAGGGTTCGCAATCCTCTCAGGCACCGTCGGCCACTGGCCGTCCGTCCTGGGCGCAATAGGAGGGTCTGGCCATGCTGCTCCGCCCCCGCCAGAAACTCTTTGTCGAGCGCAGCCTTCGCGCGCTCGATGAACATGGCAATGCGCTCGGTGTGGCGCCGACCAGTGCCGGGAAAACTTTTATGCTGTCGGCGGTGGCCGGAGACATGGTTGGTGACAGCGATGCCAAGGCGTGCGTGCTGGCGCATCGGGACGAGCTGACCGAGCAGAACCGTGGCAAGTTCGCCCGCGTCAATCCCGGGCTGTCCACCTCGGTGGTCGATGCCAAAGAAAAATCATGGCGGGGTCAGGTGACCTTTGCCATGGTGCCGACGCTCACCCGCGCCGCCAATCTGGACGCTCTGCCCGCACTCGACCTGCTGGTGATCGATGAGGCCCACCATGCGGCGGCCGACAGCTACCGGCGCATCATCGATCGTGCCTTGGATCGCAATCCGGATTGCAAGGTTTTCGGGGTCACGGCCACGCCGAACCGGGGCGACAAAAAGGGGCTGCGGCCAGTCTTTACCAATGTCTCGGACCAGATTCGTATCGGCGAGTTGATCGCTGCGGGCCATCTGGTGCCGCCGCGCACCTTTGTTGTCGATGTGGGCGTGCAGAGCGATCTGGGCCGCGTGCGCAAAACGGTGGCGGATTTCGACATGGGCGAGGTCGACGCCATCATGAACCGCGCGCCGGTGACCGATGCGGTTATCGAGCATTGGCGGGAAAAGGCGGGAGACCGGCAAACCGTGGTCTTCTGCTCCACCGTCGACCACGCCCGCAATGTAACTGATGCGTTCAACGCCGCCGAGGTGCCGACGGGCCTGATTTACGGCGACATGGGCGAGACCGAGCGCAAATCGGTGCTGGCGGATTACAGCGCGGGCAAATTACGGGTGGTAGTCAATGTAGCCGTCCTCACCGAGGGCTGGGACCATCCGCCCACCTCCTGCGTCGTGCTGCTGCGGCCAAGTTCCTACAAGTCCACCATGATGCAGATGGTCGGGCGGGGTTTGCGCACGGTTGATCCCAGTGAGCATCCGGGCGTCATCAAGACCGATTGCATCGTGCTGGATTTCGGCACGTCCACGCTGCTGCATGGCTCGCTCGAGCAGGACGTTGATCTCGATGGTCGCGAAGGTAGCGGTGAAGCCCCGACCAAAGAGTGCCCCGATTGCGAGGCGACCGTGCCGCTGGCGGTGATGGAATGCCCGCTTTGCGGCCATCTCTGGGAACGTGACGACGCTGACGGCCCGTGCGAGCTTTCCGAGTTCGTCATGTCCGAGATCGACCTGTTGAAGCGCTCCAGTTTCCGCTGGTGTGACCTGTTCGGCGATGATGCGGCCCTGATCGCCAACGGGTTTGTCGCCTGGGGCGGGGTGTTTTTTCTGAATGGCCGCTGGTACGGAATCGGCGGGCGGCAAAAGGAACGGCCCCGATTGCTGGCCGCGGGCGAGCGCACGGTTTGCCTCGCCGCCGCCGATGACTGGCTGAACACGCACGAATCTGATGAGAGCGCCCACAAGACGCGGCGCTGGCTGAACCAGCCGCCGACACAAAAGCAGCTGCAATATCTGCCAGCAGAATACCGGCAGGATTTCGGGCTGACCCGCTATCAGGCCTCGGCGCTCTTGTCGTTCCGCTTCAACCGCAAGGCCATCCGTTCGCTGGTGTTCGGGGCGGATAATGCTGCCGATGCAATCGGGAGGGCGGCATGACCAATGACGCATTTCCCGACAACAACCGACCGGCAACGGCTCTGGCATCCGCGTGGCGCGCTTTGTGCGGTCTGCCAGCAACCCACCCGTGGTTTTGGCTGGCGCGATCCGCACCGTTCGCAACGGCCCCATCAGCGGAAACATTCCCGCTCTTATTTTTGGTTCTGCTCGATAGCCTGTCAGGCCTTCTGGGCGGCGCGAGCACGGGAGTCTGTGGCCATGGTTGATCTCACCGAAGAAGAACGCGCCGCCGTCACCGCCACCATGCAACGCATCGCCCTGCTGATGGAGGAAATCGGTTGGCAGACGGAATTGGCCGGTCTCACCGAGCGCCAGGTTCGCGCCCTGATCGAGGAGGCCGTCGAGGGTTTCCGCGAGGCCATGGCCGACATCGCCAAATCGCAAGCATCGGAGATTCCGTTTTGAAAAAACTATGCAGTAAATGCGGGATTCGAAAACCGCTAGATGAATATGGTAAACGGCACCGTAGCCCGGATGGTCTCCAAGTTTGGTGTCGTGATTGCAGGCGTGAATACCAGCGAGAATATGCGCGAAACCATCGTGATCCGAAAAGGCATAGAGAAGCACAAGAACGCTATAGAACACGCCATTCTATAAAGAGCCGTGCGCATGCGGTTGTCAGGAGTGCGGTTAAAAGCGGTCGAATAATTGTTCCCCTCTGGTGCCAGCGCTGTGGATGCGTAGCCGATTTGGAAGGTCATCATTGTGACTACAGCAATCCTTTGGCCGTAGAGTGGCTTTGTTCAACCTGTCACGGCCTTGAACACCGCTCCTATTCTGGAGGGGTAAATGCTTGATTACAATAAACGCCCCTCCATAGGCGAACGCATCAACGATCTGGTCGATGCCGCGCTGATCGGCGAGCGGGATGCAGATACTCCTCGCACCTACCTCGGGGCGTCCCGCCTCGGCGTGCCCTGCGAACGGGCGCTGCAATTCGAGTTCGTGCAGGCCCCGAAAGACGACGGCAGCGATTTCAGCGGTCAGGTTCTGCGGATCTTCGCCATTGGCCACATGCTAGAGGATCTGGCCATTCGCTGGTTGCGCGCCGCTGGTCTCGATCTGGTAACCCAAAAAAACGACGGAGGTCAGCTGGGATTTTCCGTCGCGGGCGGACGCATTCGCGGCCATGTGGACGGCATTATTATGGGGGCACCCGCCGCGCTCGGCTTGCGCACACCTGCACTCTGGGAATGCAAAACCATGAACGCGAAGAACTGGCGCGCCTGCGTCAAGGACGGGGTTGCCATTTCCAAGCCGGTCTATGCCGCCCAGATTTCCATCTATCAGGCCTATATGGAGCCGGTCGTGCCGGGGATTTCGGCCGCTCCTGCGCTGTTCACCGCCATCAACAAGGACACGGCCGAGCTTTATCACGAACCGGTGCCGTTCGATGCGGCGCTGGCGCAGCGCATGTCGGACCGTGCCGTGCGCATTCTGCAGGCCACCGATGCCGGTGAATTGCTACCCCGCATCGCCCAATCCCGCGATTTCTACGAATGCCGCTTCTGCTCATACGCAGACCGCTGCTGGGAGCAGAATAAATGACAGATCGAATTGATGACGACACACCCGCAGATGAAAACACCGACGCGACGACAGGCGGTCAGGAGAATGGCATAGAGTCTTCAGAGACTACCGATGGCGAAATCCTCCACTTCAACCCGTGGCGGGATTTCAATGATGCGGCTCCCCGGATTGATGTGTTCGGCGATGAACCGGATCCAGCGCAGATCACGACCTTTATGGACGTTGTGTTTGGTTATTGTGAAGGCCTGATCCCGGTCCGCAGTTTCATTGATAAGGGTCAGGGCATCGACGGTCGGCCCCACAATATCTGGCTGGAAGCCAATGAACATGCGCCGGACAAGATGACCACCTTTGCCAACTGGGCCTCGCGCGAAGGGGCAGCGGTTTACGTCATCCCTGGCACAGTGGACGAAGCCGGACAGGCCAAGGCGGCGGATGTTCAGCAAATGCAGGCGCTGGTGGTCGATCTCGACACCGGCGACATTGCCGCCAAACGGGCACACTTGGAGGCCCACCTCGGTGCGCCGACCATGGTCGTGCAAAGCGGCGGCATCACCCCGGAGGGGCAGCAGAAATGCCATATCTGGTGGCGCTTGACCGAACCGGCCGAGGGCAGCGACGTGGCGCGGGTCTGCCGCCTGCGCGGCGATATTGCCGCCAAGGTCGGGGGAGACATGCATTTTCGCTCGGCGCATCAGCCAATCCGCGTCGCGGGCAGTGTTTACTATAAGAACAGCCTGAAGACACTCGTGCGGATTCTGGAAATCAATCCCGCCATGGAACGGGATCTCGATGAATTCACCGAGGCGGTGCAGGACATGCCGCCCGCGCCGGGGATTTCGCTCGAACCGGAGTTCGTGCGCGAGAACAAGGCCAAAGCCGCTGACGTGCTGACAACGCCGGTGCGTGAAGGCGCGCAGGATAACTGGTCCCGTTTCGAGGGAGCCAGTGCCGCCATCGGCCATTTTATCCGCATGGTGCATGAGGGCCGCATGTCAAAAGACGCGGGCTGGGAAGGCATCTGCGGATACAACGCCGCCATGTTGCGCCCGAGCTGGCCGGTCGAGCGGCTGCAGCGTGAGGCCGAACGCATCTGGGCCTTGCATGTGGAAAAGAACGGCCCGCCATTGCTGCGGCTTGATCCCGGCGCGCCGGTCCCCGCCACCATGCCCGCCTTCACCCTTGGAGAATTGCTGGATGACACCACGCCCATGCCCGAAGACATCATTGCGCCCCGCGTGTTGACCCCCGGCGGGCTGTTGGTGGTCGGTGGCGCACCCAAGGTTGGCAAGAGCGATTTCCTGATCTCGTGGCTGGTTCACATGGCCGCTGGTGTTTCGTTTTTGGGCTTCACCCCGCCGCGCCCCCTGCGGGTGTTTTATCTACAGGGAACCTCTGTAAATTCCCGTTTTCGCCTTCTTCGCGGCGGGGTGGACGGTTTTTCGCCTGTCCCGCCTGATTGCTTCGGATCATAAACCCATTTTCACCGGTTTCAAGCCGGTTTTGGGTATTTCAGGCACACCTCACCCCATGAACCCTTATCCCGGCGCCGCCAGGCCGCATTCGAACTGGACGAAGCGCTTCATGTTGTAGACCAGGTTCATCATCCCGATGCGAAATCGCGCCCGCTTCAGGCCGATGGAGCGGATCAGCTTGCCGCCCATGGAGCGCTCCTGAAAAGCGAATACATGCTCGACCCGGACCCGCACTTTCGAGCGCCTCCGGTTGGCCTTTTGCTGGCGCTCGCCAAGCGGCTTGCCGCGCCTGCCCTTGTGATGGATATGGCTGTGAAGCCCCCGCTCTTCCAGCTCGCTTTCGATCTTTTGCGAGCGATAGGCGCTGTCGGCCCACAGGTCCGATGAGGTGTTGCTCGCATCAATCAGACCGGCAAGCGCCTGGCTGTCATGCACGGCGGCATCGGTGACATCATAAGCGCGGATGAATTTGTGCCGCCGGTCGACATTGATGTGGTTCTTGTAGCCGTAATAGCTCTTGCCGTGCTTCTTCGTCCAGCGCGCATCCACGTCCTTCTGGCGCTTCTTGTGGGGTTTTTCCTCCCACTCTTCAGGCGTTTCGCCCGCCTTGATTTTCTCGTTCTCGTCCCTTTTGTTGTGCTGGCGCGGCGCCGGAACGATGCTCGCATCAACAATCTGCCCGCCCATCGCCAGATAGCCCTTTTCGCGCAGAAAGGCATCGAACTTGTCAAACAGCTCCTTCATCTTCCCGGCCCCGGCCAGCCTTTCACGGTAGGCCCAGATGGTCTTGGCGTCAGGTACGCTGTCTTCAATGCCAAGGCCGAGAAACCGCATGAACGACAGGCGGTCGCGGATCTGATACTCGATCTGATCGTCAGAGAGGTTGTAGAGCTGCTGCAAAACCATCGTCTTGAATATCAGCACCTCATCCCAAGGCGGGCGGCCAGCGTTGGATTTGCGCTGTTCGGGCGGCGTGCGCCATATGGCCTTCAGCTCGTCCCGGTAATCCTCGAACGGCACCATGTCGTTGAGCAACACCAGCGGATCACCAGATTTGTCCAGTCCCGCGTATCGGCTGGAAAGATCAAAAAATCCCATCTGACCCATGACAAAACCCCGTCGGTCGAATCATTTTCATCCTGATGACGATTCTACCCCGTCAGGCCGGATTTTGGGGGATTTTTAGAGGTTCCCTTGGGTTTATTTACCTCAGCAACGTGCGGGTTCTATGATTTTTGTCTGGCAAAATATTTGCCAGCAAAAGGGACAGTTAAGGGAACGGCAATAATGATATGTAAACGGTTTGTGCCGCGGTTCGCCGCAGCAATGGTAGTGTGCAGCCTGATCACACCCGCACAGGCGGGTGATAGTTTTACAAAAGCAGGGGATGTGTTGGAGATTGCATTGCCGGCTGCTGCAATGGTTTGTGCTGCTCGCAAGCATGATTTCGGCCCCGCCGCTTGGCAGTTCATTGGACAGGAGGTTGCCGTTGAGGCCAGCAAACACGCGCTGGGCAATGCGACAATCAACCAGCGGCCCAATGGCGGTACACACGGTTTTCCATCCGGGCATACGGCGGCTGCATTTTACGGGGCCAGCTACCTGTCGCGGCAATGTCTGCACACAAAGGGCGGCAAGGTTCTGGCATTCGGATTGGCCGCACTGGTCGGGGCATCGCGGGTTCACGGTGATAACCACACGGTCGGGCAGGTGATTGCGGGTGCGCTGGTCGGGGTTGCGTTTGATCGAGTCAAGGTGACATTCGATGACCGGCGCGTGCACGTCGGGATGCGCTACGAATTCTAGAGCGCATCCAATCCAAAACGATCTCAAGCATCCATCTGCCGATCCGAGGCAGCGTTTGTGACTGCAAATGCGTTCGGATTGGCGGATGGATTCAATTTTATTGGATTTGCTCACCCCTCTTGCAACTGTGTCAAGATTGAGCACAATAGAGCCCTGTGTTGTTGCGTGGGGGGCAGAAGGTGTGCGAGATTTTTGCTGGGCAAAACCCGGATGATTATGAACCGGTCACACGGCGTCTGCGCCTGAATGGGCAAAGCACCAGCATCCGGCTTGAGAAAACCTTCTGGAATATGGTTGACGATATCGCGGCCAGCGAAGGGGTGACAACCCCGCAATTCCTGTCTGCCCTTCATTCCGAAGTGCTGGTACTCAGGGGCGAAGCACCTAATTTCACCTCGCTTTTGCGCTGTGCCTGCCTAAAGCACCAGCACCGCGAACTGACGGGTATTGCCGCCGAATAGCCCTGTAGTATTCCGCTACTACCCACGCCATTTCCCGCTCTGCTAGGGTGTATTGCAACAGATAGCAAAGGCAGGGGAAAAATATGGCCAAAGCAATCCATTCCATGATTCGCGTGCTGGACGAGGCGCGCTCGGTTGATTTCTACAAACAGGCCTTTGGTCTGGAAATTGCGGAACGGTTGGATTTCGACAGTTTCACCCTGATCTACCTGCGCAATCAGGACGCGGATTTCGAGCTGGAGTTGACCGTGAACAAGGACCGTTCCGAACCTTACGATCTGGGCGACGGGTACGGGCATATTGCCTTTGTGGTTGATGATCTGGACGCCGAATATGCCCGTTTTCAGGCCGTGGGGCTGGATCCGCGCAAGATCGTCGAATTCGAACGCGACGGTGCGCTGTTGGCGCGGTTTTTCTTTGTTGCCGATCCGGACGGATACCAGATCGAAGTGCTGCAACAGCACGGCCGCTACAAGTAATATACAACAGGGAGGAGAAAACCAAATGCTCTATAGAATTGATTTTACAGTGGAATATGATGCCGATATGGGCCAGCAGGGGCTGTTTGCCATCTGGGCCGAAGAAGCAGAGGCCGCGCTGGGCGCCAAAGAGGCCGGCGTGGTGGTGGACCTGTGGAAAGTGGTTGGCGAACGCAAGGTTCTGGCGATTGTCGATGTGGAAACGCCCGACATGCTGGACCAGATCATGTTTGATCTGCCGATCATGCAGAAGATGGGGCAACATGTGCGGGCCGACGTGAAATCCCTGCGCCGGTACGAGGATTTTGCCGCCGATGTTAAGGAACGTCTGGGCCGCTAGCTTTCTTTACACAGGATATTATGCTTAAGTTGTGGCGATGGGGAGATGACTAAATCAGGAGGGTGCCATGCGCCTTGTTTTAACCATCGCGGCACTGATTTCCATATACACACCGGCAGCGGCCTTTAGCCCATGTGATGACCTTTGGTTCACCCGCAATCTGCTGTTTGCCCGCAACGGATATTGTTTTGCTTCACCCTTGGGGCAGGCGGTGTTCGGAAACGCGGGCTGTTTCACCAATGAGCCCGGGTTGGACGGGCAGGAACGCGATGTGCTGGCCGATGTCCGGGATCGTGAAAAGGCGCTGGAGTGTCATGTGGACAATCAGCGCCAGCGCCTGGATGTCGATCTGATCGAGCAACGCAAACAAATGCTGGACCTGCCCTATGACCGAATTTGAAGCCGCCTGTGTTGGTTGGCTGGGGCCTGCCCTGCCGATCCACAACGCGGGACATGTGGATTCCCAAGTGATCGGCCATCTGCAAAAAGGTGACCAGATTGATTTCTTCCACGAAGAACTGGTGGACGAGGCCGGAAATGACTGGTTTTTCATCACCCAGCGGCGGCAGGGTACGGTGGTCGGGGTTGGCTGGGTTTTCTTTGGCGATGATCTGGATAAATGCGAGATGTTTGCAGGCTGATCCCTAGAACGACTTGCGCGCCTTCAGGGCGGCGCTGATGGTGCCATCGTCCAGATAATCCAGTTCGCCACCAATCGGCACACCCTGGGCCAGCGTGGTGACGGTTACGCCGCTGCCTTCCAACTCGTCCGCGATGTAATGGGCGGTGGTCTGGCCATCAACCGTGGCATTCAGCGCAAGGATCACTTCGGTGATGCCCTCGGCCGCCACACGGTCGCGTAGCTTGGGAATTTGCAAATCATCCGGCCCCACCGCATCCAGCGCCGACAGGGTGCCGCCCAGCACATGATAGCGGCCCTTGAACCCGCCCGCGCGTTCCATCGCCCACAGATCGGCCACATCCTCGACCACGCATAATTCACCGGTGGCACGTTTGTCGGCCTCGCAAATATCGCAAATGTCCGATGTGCCGACATTGCCGCAGTTCAGACATTCCCGCGCTGTGACGGCCACCTCGGACAAAACATCTGCCAAGGGCGTCATAATCAGCGCCCGTTTCTTGATCATATGCAGCACCGCGCGCCGCGCAGAACGGGGGCCAAGGCCGGGCAGCTTGGCCATCAGCTCGATCAGGTTTTCGATATCCTGTGTCGCATTGCCCATTTTGCGTCCCTTTGCCCTTCTTCTTGCTCGAAATACCTCTGCCGGAGGCATTGAATCTTTTTTCCTGCGCTATCCAGTCAGAACGGCAGCTTCATATCCGCAGGCAGGCCCAGCCCCTCGGCCATTTTCGCCATTTCCTGTTGCGAACGCTCCGCCGCTTTGGCCTGCGCATCTTTGATCGCGGCCAAAATCAGGTCCTCGACCACTTCCTTTTCGTCGGGATGAAAGATCGAGGGATCAATTTCCAGTGCTGTCAACTCGCCCTTGGCGGTTGCCGTGGCCCGCACCAGCCCTGCGCCGGATTCGCCGGTGACGGTGATCTTGTCCATCTCGTCCTGCATCTCGGCCATTTTATCCTGCATATCCTTGGCGGCCTTCATCATCTTGGCCATGTCGCCCATGCCTTTGAACATCTTGCCCATCTCCTGTGTGTCGTAGCTTAGGGTATAGATACGGGGCATGGTTGGGTTTCACAAGGCAGCGCCAAAGAGTTTCAATGCCTCCGGCAGAGGTATTTCGGGCAAGAAGAAGGGCTAGTCGTCCTCGAACGGGTCCCATTCGTCGGAAACCTCTGGCAGGGCCTCGGCGGCGGCGGTTTCCTCGATTTCCTTTGGTGTGGTGATCTTGGTGATCTTTGCGCCGGGAAAGGTTTCCAGCACGGCCTTGACCAGCGGATGGTCCAGCGCTTCCTGTTCCAGCGCCAGTTGGTCGGCATCGCGGACTTCGGCTACGGTGGCAGCGCCGCCCTCGTTCACTAGTGTCACGGCCCAGCGGGCGCCGGTCCACCCTTGCAGGCGCTGGCCCAGCCGTTGCGCCAGATCGCGCGGGGACTTGTCTGTAGGCTGGAATTCGATCCGCCCCGGGGAATAGCTGACAAGGCGGATGCCGGTTTCGACTTCGACCAGAAGTTTGACATCGCGCATGGCGCGGATCAACTCGACCACGTCTTCAAAGCGGGCGTAGCGTTCCAGCGGATTTTGGACCGGTTGTGCTACGGCCAAGGCGGTTGGCACACCGCCAGAAGGCTGGGACGGGGCCGAGCGCAGCGAGGCCCCCCCGCCGCCTGCCGGCGCAGCCGCAGGCCCCCCCTGCCCGCCGCCGAGTGCGGGCGCTGGAGCAGGTGGCGGTGTGGTATCTTGCAGCTTTTTCACCAATTCGCCCGGTGTCGGCAGGTCGGCTACATGGGTCAGCCGGATGATTGCCATTTCGGCGGCCATCATCGCGTTGGGGGCCATTGCCACCTCTTCCAGCGCCTTTAGCAGCATTTGCCACATCCGCGTCATCACCCGCATTGGCAGGGCGGCGGCCATTGCCTGACCGCGGGTGCGTTCGTCCGGTGATACGGTGGGGTCTTCGGCGGCTTCGGGGGTGATCTTGATTACCGAAATCCAGTGGGTGATTTCCGCCAGATCACGCAGCACGGCCATCGGGTCGGCCCCGTCGGCATACTGACCGGATATTTCGGTCAGCGCACCCGCGGCATCGCCTTTGACAATCAGATCGAACAGGTCCAGCACACGGCCACGATCGGCCAGCCCCAGCATCGCGCGTACCTGATCGGCGGTGGTTTCCCCCGCACCGTGGCTGATTGCCTGATCCAGCAGCGAAGTCGCATCCCGTGCCGATCCTTCTGCCGCCCGCGTGATCAGTGCCAGGGCATCATCCGAAATTTCCGCATTTTCCGCTGTTGCGATTTTGCGCAACAGGGCGATCATCACCTCGGGTTCGATCCGGCGCAGGTCGAACCGCTGGCAGCGCGACAGCACCGTTACCGGAACCTTGCGGATTTCGGTGGTGGCAAAGATGAATTTCACATGCGCCGGCGGTTCTTCAAGCGTTTTCAGTAACGCGTTAAACGCGCTGGTCGACAGCATGTGCACTTCGTCGATGATATATATCTTGTAGCGGGCCGAGGCCGCGCGGTAGTGGACGGAATCGATGATCTCGCGGATGTCGCCGACACCGGTGCGCGATGCCGCGTCCATCTCCATCACATCCACATGGCGCCCCTCCATGATCGCCACGCAATGTTCGCATTGCCCGCAGGGTTCGGTGGTTGGCCTGCCATTGCCGTCCGGCCCGATACAGTTCATCCCCTTGGCGATGATCCGTGCAGTGGTGGTTTTGCCGGTGCCGCGGATGCCGGTCATGATGAAGGCCTGCGCGATGCGGTCAGCTTCAAACGCGTTTTTCAGGGTGCGCACCATCGCGTCCTGCCCCACCAGATCGGCAAAGCTTTCGGGGCGGTATTTGCGCGCCAGAACCTGATAGGCGGTATCGGGTGTGTCGGTCATGCGGGGCCTGTCGGTTTTTCCAGACTCCAGCTTAGGCCGTGTTTGCCGGAAAGGGAAGTGTGAAGGCAAGGATTGCGCGTGTATCCACGACAGGACATAGTGTGGGCAAATCAGGAAAGGGGCACCGATGTTTTCCAAGGACAAATTGCAGTTTCAGGCGATCGAATTGCCCGCGCAAGAGGCGTTATCGCCCGAAGATATGAAATCCCGCGCATTGGCGTTTTTCGGCAAGATGAAAACCCGCCATTCAACCCGCGACTTTGCCAAAACCGATGTACCGCAAGAGGTGATCGAACATTGCATCGCCACCGCAGGCCGCGCGCCCAGCGGGGCGAACCATCAGCCGTGGCATTTCGTTGCCGTAAAATCGCCCAACCTGAAGGCGCAGATTCGCGAGGCCGCCGAGAAAGAGGAAGAAGCCTTTTACGCCGGTGGTGGCGGGGATGAATGGATCAAGGCGCTGGAGCCATTGGGCACCGGTGTGGAAAAACAGCATCTGACCGATGCGCCGTGGCTGATCGTGGTTTTCGCCCAGCGCTATGGCGAATTCGAGGACGGAACGCGTTACAAAAACTATTACGTGCCTGAAAGCGTGGGCATTGCTACCGGTTTTCTGATTGCCGCCCTGCATCATGCGGGCCTATCCTGCCTGACGCACACCCCCAACCCGATGAAGTTTCTGAACGGACTGCTGGGGCGGCCTGCCTCGGAAAAGCCGGTGATGATACTGGTGGTCGGGCAGGCGGCAGAGGGGGCGACGATACCGGCGGCCTCGACCATAAAAAAGCCGCTGGATGTGGTTATGACGGTGAAATAAAGCGCTTCCAGTTAGTGTTGAATCGCTTTTCGCTGGGTAGTGTCGCGAGTTTGGTGGAAATTCGAGGACGGCGTAATCTCCGGGTGCATCGAAGCCACCCAACCGGCGGCTGGAACCGCCAAGGAGATCACGCCATGACAAAGAATACAGCAACATCGACATCCGCGCTACTGGCCAATGAAGCAGGCTATGACCCGATTGAAGACCGGCTGCGCCAGAACATCCGCGCGACGATCGAGGCGGTTTTCGAAGAGGAGCTGGAGCAGTTTCTGGGCCGTTGCCGGTATGGCCGCAGCGGCGGGGCAAAGGCCGGATACCGCCACGGGCATCGCGAGCGGCAACTGGTCGGAACATTTGGAACCGAAACGGTGCGCGTGCCGCGTGCGCGGATCACAGGCGAGGCCGGCAAGGCCAGAGAATGGCGCTCGAAGGCATTGCCCCGCTACCAGCGGCTGACGAAGAAGGCCGAGGCGCTGATCGCTGCTGTCTACCTTTCGGGCACCAACACACGGCGGGTAAAACGCGCCCTGTTCGGCCTGTTTCAGGGGGCGGTCAGCAAGGATGTGGTGAGCCGCGCCTGGCGCAAGGTGAAGGTGGACTGGCAGGCGTGGTGCGCCCGCAGCCTTGCGGATGAAGACATCGTGCGGCTGATCCTGGACGGCACCGTGATCAAAACGCGGATTGACAGGAAGGCCACCAATATCTCGGTTCTGGCCGCGATTGGCGTGCGCCGGGATGGGCAGAAGGTCTTGTTATCACTGATGAACATGGGCGGCGAAAGCACCTCCGCCTGGCGTCAGTTCATCAACGATCTGGATGCGCGCGGGTTGAAACGGCCCGAATTTGTCATCGTGGACGGGGCACCGGGACTTGAGGTCGCTCTCATTGCCCTCTGGGGTGAAGATCTGCCGATCCAGAGGTGCACGGTGCACAAGCACCGCAACCTTCTGGCCAAGGCACCCAAGCGTATGCATGATGAGTTGACAGAAGATTACCGCGACATGATCTACGCCAAAACACCCGAGGAAATCGCCACCCGCCGCAAGGCATTTCTGCGAAAATGGCGGCTGAAATGCAAGGCCGTCGCTGACAGCTTGGAAGAAGCAGGAGATAAGCTTTTCACCTTCACGCGTCTGCCACAAGGCCAGTGGAAATCGGCCAGAACGACAAATGCGATCGAACGCCTGAACGAGGAATTCCGCCGCCGCATCAAGACCCAGACCGTGCTGCCATGCGCCGAGACCGTGCCGATGCTGCTTTGGGCTCTGATGGCCTCGGGGCAGATCGTCATGCGAAAGGTCGATGGCTGGGAAACGCTCGCTCAGCCCGTCGCCGACGCAACCCTTGACCAAGCCGCCTGACCGGCGCATAACTCAACCCGCTCGGAGGTGCCTGAAATCAATTTCCACCACTTTCGAGACACAACCTTTCGCTGCCTCAAGCCTTTGGCTTGAACGCAAAAAGCGATACTCCTGTTTCAAGATAAACTGGAAACGCTATAGGGGCTATTCCCATTCCATCTGGGTGAACACCTCTTGCGCATTGCGCCCAGCCAATCCTTCGAAATTCTTCAGGTAGGAAAAGGCGGATTGGTCCACATTGACGGAATCAATGATTTCGCCGCCACCATCAATGTAATCGGCCATCTTTGTGCGGATGTTGATCAGGTAATCGTAAGTGTCGCGGGTGGCCGTGGCCAGATCGGTCGGGTTGCCATGGCCGGGGACGATGTGTTCGGGCTTTAGCGCGGCCAGCGCTTCGAAACTGGCGACCCATTCCTGCGTATTGGATTGCGGCCCGATGCCAAGGATGCGTTCGACATAGACAATATCACCCGCAAACAGGGTGGAACGATCGGCCAGCCAGACGGTGCTGTCCCCCGGCGTATGCGCCGCCCCTTCGTGGTGCAGTTGCAGCGTCACGCCGCCCAGTTCCAGCGTGTAATCCGTGCCAAATGTGATGTCGGCAGGGGCGGGTTCAGTGCCGGCCAGCATATCTTTGCCAATCAGCGTGCTAAGGCCGGTCAACTGCATCGAAGCGCGGTCCTGATGGTCGGCCTCGGCATCGTCCGAGGCAATCACCTGCGCGCCTTGCTTCTGCCAGTACCCGTTGCCCATCCAGCGGTGATCCTGCCCGCCTGTGTCGATCACATATTTCACCGGCTGATCGGTGATCCCCTTGATCACCTGATGTAGCATTTCGGCCCCCTTGTAGCTGCCGCCGGGGTCCATCAGTACCGCGCCGTCAACTGTTACGACCAGCCCGAAGGTGGCGTTGTTTCCCAGATTTTCGGGATTGCGTTGTGTAAGCGGGCCGACGATGGCGTATGTGTCGGGGGCTACGTTGACGACGTTCAGAATATCGGCTTGGGCGGTGGTTGCCGTTAGGGCAATAGCAAGCGGGATCAAATGTTTCACGGGTGTTTCCTTTTGTTTCGCCCGCAGACCCTATCAGTCATATAGATGTTTTGGAATGCGGCGAATGACATCAGCGGAATTTCGGGCGCGGGCAAGGGTCCAGGCGCCCTGAATGGTCATCAGCAGCAGCTCGGCGGCGGCTTCGGCCTGGGCCTTGGACATGCCCAGCCGCACTCCGTGTTCGGCGGTGCGTGTGCTCCAACTGGTCAGGATGTGGTCGGCGTGCTGGCGAAAGGCGTCATTGTCCGGCCCGTCAAACAGCATGGTGGAAATCGGGCAGCTGCGCCAATGGTCGGCGGTATCAAACAGTTTGGCCAGCTTGAAACAAAAGGTGGTGGCCCCATCGGCAAAGCTGTCTGCCTGCGCGAATGAATCGTCAATGATCTGCAACATCCCCTTGGAAACCCAACTGGCCGCCGCCATTGCCAGATCGGATTTGCCATCGGGAAAGTGGTGGTAAAGCGAGCCTTTGGGGGCGTGGCTGGCCGTTAGCACTTCGGTCAGGCCGGTGCCGTGATAGCCTTTTTGGCGAAACAGCGTGGCGGCGGTTTCGATCAGGCGGTCACGGGTTTTTGTGGCGGGTTTTTGCATAGGACCTGTATATCAGACTAGACCGATTGGTCCAGCCGTGCTATTAGACCGAACGGTCCAGTAAAAGGGAACATAACATGACAGCCCCCGATTTGCGGATTGTTCCGCTGCCTGAAAGGATTGAATCTGTTCGCTTTCGCGCGTACCGTGCGCAGTTGTCCGGTACATTACACCGCCCTAAGGGTGCGCCCAAAGCGGCGATTGTGTTGCACGGGGCAACCGGCGTACCGCACCGATTTTACCGGCATTTTGCCCAGTGGCTGGCGGGGCAGGGCTATGCCTGCCTGACCTATGATTACCGCGATTTTGCCGCCTCGGCCGAGGGGCATGTGCGCCGTTCCAGCGCGACAATGGCCGAATGGGGCGTGCAGGATCAGGCGGCAGCGCAGCGGTTTCTGGAAGAGGCTTGTCCGGAAACGCCGCTATGGGTGATCGGCCATTCGCTGGGCGGGTTAATGGTACCGTTTCACGAAGGGGCAGGGCGGATTGACCGCCTGATCACCATCGCCAGCGGGTTGGTGCATCTGGGCGAACACCCGTGGCCTTACCGCGCGGTCGCGGCGGCGTTCTGGTATGGGCCGGGGCCATTGGCAGCCAAATTGCTGGGCTATCTTCCGGCCAAGGCCTTTGGCACCGGGCGGGACCTGCCGGCGGATGTCTATTGGCAATGGCGGCGCTGGTGCACGACCAAGGGGTTCTATCTGGGCGATGTCGGACGGGTGTTGCCTGTGCCGGACTGGCGGGCGTTTACGGGGGATATGAAACTGGTGGCGATTGCGGATGATGACCTGGTGCCACCCACCACGGTTTGGCGACATATGCAGAATTTCCCCGAGGCCCGCAAATCGCAACTGACGGTGCGGCCTGCGGATTATGGTGCCAAGAAGATTGGCCATATCGGGGTATTCCAGCCGCAAAACGCTACTATATGGCGGGATTTGATCGCGTAAAAGACGGAGGGAGTAGGTGAGAGGCTGGACACGACCCGAACGAAAACTCGTTACGGCTGCTTCCTTCCGGACCTGACCGGGTTGGCGAGGCGCTCGCCCGCACCAACCTCTCAGGGGGGTATATAGGTGCGCTGTGGCAGATTCGCAATATCTACCTTTTGCTGTTGATCAAATTGACGGGGTGCCGGATAGTTTAGCGACATATGGCGGGTAATTTTGTAAGGGGTGAAATGATGGATATATCGGCAAAAGCCAGAGGTGCCGCCTGGCCCGGTATTCTGGTTTCTATTGTGACCATTGCTGGCGCCGGGGCTGCCTTTGCCGGATGCGATGTTCTGGAGCGCAGTTTTGATGATCCGGATCACCTGACCTTTTCCCTGTCCCCGACTGTTAAAGCGTCATTGTCCAGACTCGCGGGAAACGATCTGGTCCATATTACCGAAAATGGCGAACTGACGTTTGCAGGCGATTTTGGAGAAGTTGACTGGAACGCAGACCCCGAAACCGGAATGCCTCAAGGGAACCTCTAAAAATCCCCCAAAATCCGGCCTGACGGGGTAGAATCGTCATCAGGATGAAAATGATTCGACCGACGGGGTTTTGTCATGGGTCAGATGGGATTTTTTGATCTTTCCAGCCGATACGCGGGACTGGACAAATCTGGTGATCCGCTGGTGTTGCTCAACGACATGGTGCCGTTCGAGGATTACCGGGACGAGCTGAAGGCCATATGGCGCACGCCGCCCGAACAGCGCAAATCCAACGCTGGCCGCCCGCCTTGGGATGAGGTGCTGATATTCAAGACGATGGTTTTGCAGCAGCTCTACAACCTCTCTGACGATCAGATCGAGTATCAGATCCGCGACCGCCTGTCGTTCATGCGGTTTCTCGGCCTTGGCATTGAAGACAGCGTACCTGACGCCAAGACCATCTGGGCCTACCGTGAAAGGCTGGCCGGGGCCGGGAAGATGAAGGAGCTGTTTGACAAGTTCGATGCCTTTCTGCGCGAAAAGGGCTATCTGGCGATGGGCGGGCAGATTGTTGATGCGAGCATCGTTCCGGCGCCGCGCCAGCACAACAAAAGGGACGAGAACGAGAAAATCAAGGCGGGCGAAACGCCTGAAGAGTGGGAGGAAAAACCCCACAAGAAGCGCCAGAAGGACGTGGATGCGCGCTGGACGAAGAAGCACGGCAAGAGCTATTACGGCTACAAGAACCACATCAATGTCGACCGGCGGCACAAATTCATCCGCGCTTATGATGTCACCGATGCCGCCGTGCATGACAGCCAGGCGCTTGCCGGTCTGATTGATGCGAGCAACACCTCATCGGACCTGTGGGCCGACAGCGCCTATCGCTCGCAAAAGATCGAAAGCGAGCTGGAAGAGCGGGGGCTTCACAGCCATATCCATCACAAGGGCAGGCGCGGCAAGCCGCTTGGCGAGCGCCAGCAAAAGGCCAACCGGAGGCGCTCGAAAGTGCGGGTCCGGGTCGAGCATGTATTCGCTTTTCAGGAGCGCTCCATGGGCGGCAAGCTGATCCGCTCCATCGGCCTGAAGCGGGCGCGATTTCGCATCGGGATGATGAACCTGGTCTACAACATGAAGCGCTTCGTCCAGTTCGAATGCGGCCTGGCGGCGCCGGGATAAGGGTTCATGGGGTGAGGTGTGCCTGAAATACCCAAAACCGGCTTGAAACCGGTGAAAATGGGTTTATGATCCGAAGCAATCAGGCGGGACAGGCGAAAAACCGTCCACCCCGCCGCGAAGAAGGCGAAAACGGGAATTTACAGAGGTTCCCTCAAATTCTTGTCGTGGATGTGAACGACGATGGCATTAAGGATTTGTTCATCGGTGTCGGGCAGGGGATGGTGAACAATTATTATCAGGCGCTGATTTCGCAACCGGACGGGCAATGGAACCAGAATGTCGAGGTATCAAACCCGGCGTTTTCCTGCACGGAACCCGGATTCACCGGCTGGTATCGGTCCGGCCCGCGCGGAACGGATGAAGTCTGGGCGATAGGCAAAGACGGCATTCCCTATGTCAAAACCAGCAGAACCGTAGTTGATGACCATGTGTTCCAAAGGGTTGATTATGACGCGCAGGGGAAAATAATCTCGCGCTCTATCGTTCCCTATACCAAGGATATACGCGCCGGCGCTGGTCCGGTTGTTGCCAAGGCTGCGGTTACAGATGAAGGTGTGGCTGTCTATAATCCCGACGATATTCAGACCGAAATTGCAAGGCTGAAAGGCGGGACACCTTTGGGGCTGTTAGAGACCGAAGACACCTATTCACTGATGCTGGTCGAATTCGGGGCAGACAGGAAACACGGATGGGTGGTGATCGAGGATATCGCGTATGAATAGGGCCTAGTTTGGCAATCCATCCCAGATTTCAATATCATCTACCCATTGGTGTTTCGGATTGGCGTTGCCGTAAATCTGCGTCAGCATGATGAAATCAATCGGTTTGTGGTTG
Source organism: Profundibacter sp. (assembly GCF_965277155.1). Taxonomy (GTDB): domain Bacteria; phylum Pseudomonadota; class Alphaproteobacteria; order Rhodobacterales; family Rhodobacteraceae; genus Profundibacter. Next base: position 460,543 of record NZ_CBDIBV010000013.1, on the reverse strand, counting down.
CGGGTTGTGCGGCCGAAATGGTCGCCCACAACCTGCCCGTTTATTTTCCATAAGGCCCGCCCGTCTTTGCCTTCGCTCCAGTGCCAGTAAAATTCGGTCAAAAACCATTCCCCCATTGGCACCGGAATATCGCGGTTGTCGATTTCCCAGACGGGGTGTTCCGGGTCACGGTCGCCTTGCCAGTGCCAATAGGGTTTGCCGTCATCATCGGTATAGATGAACGAGATCAGACGAAAGCCGCTGCCATTGGCATAGCCTTTGGTTTTCCATTCAAAGAAGGTGCGCCATTTGTCGGGTTGGGTCAGGCTGCTGCGGTCCAGTTTGATCCAGTAGCGGATATACAGATCACGCCGCCCGTCGGTGATGTCCAGAATTTCATAAGGGCTTTGGGTATCATCGCGGTGTTCGTAATTCTCGACACTATAGAGCGCGTGGCTGGGGCGGCCATCGTGGCCCTTGACCGTCCGGATTTCGTTGCGCAGAGCCTGCTGGTTGTCATGGCTGATCATGTGTAACCCGCTGTGTGTGGCGCCAAGAACGGCAATCGGCCAGTGAGAACCGGTCACGGAATCTGTGCCGGTGATGTTTTGATTGCCGTCTTTCAGTGGTCCCAGTGTTACCCCCTCGAAGCCGGAGGAGAACAACAATTTGGCTGGGCCTTGGGGTGCTTCTACGGGTATGGTCTGGCAGGCTGAAACGAACAGCAGGGGGAACAAATACTTCATCGGCCCTCGTCAAAACTGGCGGGGCAAAGATGCCTCGCCAAATACGCCTACAGCGTGATACGGAAGCGGGCAAAGCCGTCGGGGCCATCGCCTGCAGGTTCGATCACCATGCCTTTTACATCGCCGATATGATCCGCCGCCTTTGGTCCTGTATCAAACAGAACCGTTGTGTCGGGCAGGGATTTGAAGCGCCAGTTGTCGTCGGCCTGCGGGTTCACTGTGCCCTGTTCGACAATATAACGCACGATCACGTCGCGGTTGGTGTCGGGGGCCTCGTAAACGATGGTGTCGCCTTTGGCCCCCGGGAAATCGCCACCGCCCGAGGCGCGGTAATTGTTGGTGGCAATGATGAATTCCATATCGTCCGTTACCGGTGCTCCGTTATATTGCAGGTTGGTGATACGGCTGGCATCGGGGTTCAACTCGCCGCCTTTGGCGTCGAACCGCGATGGCTGGCTGATGTCGATTTCATAGGTTACCCCGTCGATCACATCGAAGTTGTAACTGGGGAAATCGGGGTTCAACAAAACCTGATCGGCCTGGCCCGTTTCGACCTGATTGAACATACCGGCCGAACGTTCCAGCCAGCCTTTCAATTGCGCGCCTGTGACCTTCACGGCCCGCACGGTGTTGGGATAGAGATACAGGTCGGCCACGTTTTTGATGGCGATATCGCCCACCGGCACGTCTGTGTAATACTCGGGCCCGCCACGGCCACCAGCCTTGAACGGCGCGGCAGCGGACAGCAACGGCAGGGCAGCATATTCGCTGCCTTTCAACATCTCGCCGATATACCAAAGTTGTGCGGTTGAAACCAGTTGCACCGACGGGTCATCCGCCACCAGCGCGAAATAGCTGTGCAGCGGGGCCGATGTTTTGCCAACCGCGCGGCGGATGTATTTAAGGGTTTCCTCGTGCTCTTTTGCCACAGACGCCAGCACATCCGGCTGGCTGTCAACCAATGCGGTGACGCTGCGGTCCTCGTTGCGTTTGGATATGGGGCGGGTTTCCGATGCATGGCTGGCGATTTTCCATTCATTGCCCGACCGTTCCAGCATCAGGTCCACAACCCCAAGGTGACTGCCCCAGAAGCCACCCATCACGGCGGGTTTGCCATGCAGGGTGCCTTTGGCTATGTCCACCCCGTTCAGTCCTTCAAATTTAGGCCCGGGGAAAACAAGGTGCTGGTGGCCGGACATGATCGCGTCGATTCCGTCAACCATTGCCAATTGCAAGGAGGCGTTTTCCAGCCCCTCGTCGCTGGACTAAGCTTCGATTCCGGAATGGGACAGGGCGATGATGATGTCGGCGCCTGCCTCTTTTATCTCGGGGACATAGGCGCGGGCGGTGGCGACGATGTCGCGGGTCGTTACGTTGCCTTCCAGATGGCGACGGTCCCAGTTCATGATTTGTGGCGGCACAAAACCAATCAACCCGATGCGGATCGGGTGGGTTTCACCGGCACCATCGGTCAGGGTGCGGTCCAGCAGGATATAGGGTTTGACCAGCGTTTTGTCGTCCCGGGGGGTGGCGCCCATTTGCGTGGCGATATTGGCCGACACCACGGGGAATTCAGCACCGGCAAGGGATTTCATCAGAAAATCAAGGCCATAGTTGAATTCGAGATTGCCAAGGGTCGAAGCATCAAAGCCGATGGTGTTCATCGCGGCGATGATCGGATGCAGGTCGCCCTCTTTCATGCCGCGCTCATACGCGATGTAATCGCCCATCGGATTGCCTTGCAGCAGATCGCCGTTGTCCAGCAGCAGGGAATTGGTTGCCTCGTCACGGATGCCCTTGATCAGGCTTGCGGTGCGGGCCAGTCCGACGGTATCGCGCGGTTTGTCGGCGTAATAGTCATAGGGGTAGATATGCACATGCAGATCAGTGGTTTCCATGATGCGCAAATGGGCCTGATTGGCGGCAGCATAGGCGGAAAAAGGGTGGAGTGTGATCAAGGACGTTCCTGCTACGGTTCCGGCCAGAAATTTCCGGCGGGTCATTGTTGTTTTTGTTGCGTAGGTCATGGGAGCCTCCATTATGATTCCATCAAAAAGAATTAAGGGAAACCTAGCACGACTTATGGTTAACCGTAATCGGATAAGCTGAATCTTGGGAACCTCTAAAAATCCCCCAAAATCCGGCCTGACGGGGTAGAATCGTCATCAGGATGAAAATGATTCGACCGACGGGGTTTTGTCATGGGTCAGATGGGATTTTTTGATCTTTCCAGCCGATACGCGGGACTGGACAAATCTGGTGATCCGCTGGTGTTGCTCAACGACATGGTGCCGTTCGAGGATTACCGGGACGAGCTGAAGGCCATATGGCGCACGCCGCCCGAACAGCGCAAATCCAACGCTGGCCGCCCGCCTTGGGAAGAGGTGGTCCCACTTTTTTGACCAGTCAGCAGCCAGTTTAAGATGGATCAGGGTTTCATTTAGGCTGCCAAACTCATTGGTTTTGTTTTTCTGTCATAGGCTTCATCCGGGGTCAATATTCCGTGGGTGGAATGCGGGCGCTCGGTGTTGTAGTAAGCCAACCATTTCCCGATCCCGGCGCGGGTCTGCGAACCCGTTTCAAATGCGTTGAGGTAAATGCATTCGTATTTCAAGGATCGCCAAAGCCGCTCGATCATCCGGTTATCGACCCAGCGACCTTTGCCATCCATCGAGATTTTCACGTCGGCTTCTTTCAGCGCCTGCGTCCATTCAAACCCGGTGAACTGGCTGCCCTGGTCGCTGTTCATGATATCGGGCTTGCCGTATTTGGCCATAGCCTCTTTCAGGGCTTCAACGCAAAAATCTGCCTCCATGCTGTTTGACAATCTCCAGCTCAAAACCTTGCGGCTGTGCCAGTCCATGATCGCGACCAAATAGAGGAACCCGCGCTGCATCGGAATGTAGGTGATATCTACGCACCACACATGGTTTGGACGATCAATCGTCAGGTCTCGCAGCAGATACGGGTAGATCTTATGCTGCGGATGTTTCTTGCTCGTGTTGGGCGTCTGGTAGATCGGAACCAACCGCATCAGCCGCATCAAACGGCGGACCCTGTGGCGACCACACTTGTAACCTTGGCGCTGCATGTGCCGGGCCATTTGCCGTGATCCATACCACGGCGTCTGCAAGAATTGCTTGTCGATTATTGTCATGAACCGCAAATTTTCAGCACTTTCGCCTTTTGGCTGGTAATACAGGTTCGAGCGCGCCAGAGAAAGTAGCCCGCATTGTCGTCGCACACTCAGATCATGCTCACGGCTCACCATTTTTTGCCTCGCTTCCCGAGCAACTGTTGCGAGGCGTTGGCTAAAAAATCCCGTTCCACGACCAGCTGACCAATCTTGGAGTGCAGCTTCTCAATCTGGGCTTCATCAACCCGATCAGGATCACGGCCCCGTCTGGAAAATGCCGTGGCCATGTTTTCAATCGCTGCTCGTTTCCATGTGCCAATCTGGGTTGGATGCACACCATACTTCTTCGACAGCTCCGCCATCGTCATTTCCTCGCGGATTGCTTCAAGCGCAACGCGGGCTTTGAATTCGGGAGAATGGTTCTTTCGTTTCGTCATTTTGAATCGTCTTTCTCATAAGTCGATCCACCTTAACAACTGGTCCGAATTTCCGCGACCACCTCTGGATGAGGTGCTGATATTCAAGACGATGGTTTTGCAGCAGCTCTACAACCTCTCTGACGATCAGATCGAGTATCAGATCCGCGACCGCCTGTCGTTCATGCGGTTTCTCGGCCTTGGCATTGAAGACAGCGTACCTGACGCCAAGACCATCTGGGCCTACCGTGAAAGGCTGGCCGGGGCCGGGAAGATGAAGGAGCTGTTTGACAAGTTCGATGCCTTTCTGCGCGAAAAGGGCTATCTGGCGATGGGCGGGCAGATTGTTGATGCGAGCATCGTTCCGGCGCCGCGCCAGCACAACAAAAGGGACGAGAACGAGAAAATCAAGGCGGGCGAAACGCCTGAAGAGTGGGAGGAAAAACCCCACAAGAAGCGCCAGAAGGACGTGGATGCGCGCTGGACGAAGAAGCACGGCAAGAGCTATTACGGCTACAAGAACCACATCAATGTCGACCGGCGGCACAAATTCATCCGCGCTTATGATGTCACCGATGCCGCCGTGCATGACAGCCAGGCGCTTGCCGGTCTGATTGATGCGAGCAACACCTCATCGGACCTGTGGGCCGACAGCGCCTATCGCTCGCAAAAGATCGAAAGCGAGCTGGAAGAGCGGGGGCTTCACAGCCATATCCATCACAAGGGCAGGCGCGGCAAGCCGCTTGGCGAGCGCCAGCAAAAGGCCAACCGGAGGCGCTCGAAAGTGCGGGTCCGGGTCGAGCATGTATTCGCTTTTCAGGAGCGCTCCATGGGCGGCAAGCTGATCCGCTCCATCGGCCTGAAGCGGGCGCGATTTCGCATCGGGATGATGAACCTGGTCTACAACATGAAGCGCTTCGTCCAGTTCGAATGCGGCCTGGCGGCGCCGGGATAAGGGTTCATGGGGTGAGGTGTGCCTGAAATACCCAAAACCGGCTTGAAACCGGTGAAAATGGGTTTATGATCCGAAGCAATCAGGCGGGACAGGCGAAAAACCGTCCACCCCGCCGCGAAGAAGGCGAAAACGGGAATTTACAGAGGTTCCCTCTTGCCAATACCCTTAAAGAAGATTTGACAAAATAAATTCCTCTATTGGTTGGGTTTGCGCAGACAATCAAACCTGTGAATTGTCATTGTCCACAAAGCTGTGTCACATAGTCGGCAAAGAAGGGGACAACATGCGAAATTCCGAGTCGGTTACATTTGGCGGATCCGGTCTGGATCGGGCGGCAGAGTTGCGTGGGAATGATGCGAAACTTGCCGCACTCTGGGCGGACAAGGGCGCGCGGGTTCTGGTGCTTTGGCGGGGCAAGGTGCTGGTTGACGGGGCGGCAATGGTGCGCCTGCCAGTGGATCACGCGGGTTTTGCGGGTGCGTCGGCGGGGCAGTTGTTTCTGGGTATGGATCAGGGTGCGCCAGTGTTCGCGCGGGATATTTTCGGTTGGGAGCCTGACGGGCTGGATCAGGCCGAAATGGCGCAATTCATTGATCCCAGCCAACAGCAGCATCCAGCATTGCCCGCCGGTCAGGTGTTTGTCGAGTTGCGCAGCGTGATGGCGCAACTGTCCCCGCGCGACGCGGAATTGATTGCCAGCGCGAAATCGCTGTTTGACTGGCACCGCACGCACCGTTTTTGTTCAGCTTGCGGGGTGGAAAGCGAAATGACAATGGCGGGCTGGCAGCGCGATTGCCCGTCGTGCGAGCGCAAGCATTTCCCGCGCACCGATCCGGTGGTGATTATGCTGATCACCCACGGCAACAGCGTTCTGATGGGCCGCAGCCCGCATTGGCCCGAAGGGATGTATTCCCTGCTGGCCGGATTTGTCGAACCGGGTGAAACCATAGAAGGGGCTGTTCGGCGCGAAGTGTTCGAGGAAGCAGGGATCAAGGTGGGGACTGTTGACTATCTGGCCAGCCAGCCGTGGCCCTATCCGTCCAGCCTGATGTTTGGCTGCAAGGGGCAGGCGTTAAGCCGCGATATCACCATTGATCCGGTAGAAATCGAAGATGCCTTGTGGGTAACCCGCGAAGAGATGCTGGATGTCCATGCGGGCACCCACCCTGTGATAAAACCCGCACGCGTCGGGGCAATTGCACATTTCCTTGTGCAGCATTGGCTTGCGGACCGGCTGGATTAAGGGCAAACAGCGGCAAATGTGAAAAGTGCCGGATCGTAAAATGAAGTTCTCGACCAAAGAAGACATAGAAGCCCCGATTGATGTGGTTTTCCGCGAGGTGACGGATTTTGCTGTTTTTGAACGCGCGGCTTTGCGGCGCGGGGCACAGGTGCACAGGACCGACGAAAAATCCTATCCCGACACGTTGATAACATGGGAGATTTCTTTTCCATTCCGGGGGCGCAACCGCAATATGCGCGCAGAGCTGACCGAATGTGATCCACCTAATCGAGTCGAGGTAAGATCGACATCCGGTGGGTTGGGCGGCGAGGTTGTTATTGAACTCGTTGCCTTGTCGCGGGGGCGGACGCGGATGATTGTGGCATTGGATATAAAGCCCAAGAATCTGACTACGCGGGTGATGGTTCAATCAATGCGCCTTACAAAAAACAAGCTGAAAGCGCGCTACCGGATGCGCGTGGCGCGTTTCGCTGGTGATATTGAAGACCGCTACAAAGACGGAAAATCTGGCTAACGGCGTTGCGGATCGGCCGGATAGACACCCAGTAGCGTTATCACATCGGTGAAATAGTCCAGCTCTTCCATCGCCAATTGCACGCTTTTGTCATCGGGGTGGCCTTCGATTTCGGCATAGAACTGCGTGGCGGAGAATGAGCCGTCCACCATATAGCTTTCCAGCTTTGTCATATTTACCCCGTTGGTGGCAAAACCGCCCATCGCCTTGTACAGGGCTGCGGGAATATTGCGCACACGAAACACAAAGGACGTCATCATACCCGACCGCCCGCGCCGCTTCAGGTCCGGTTCGCGCGACATGAGCAGGAAGCGCGTGGTATTCTGGTCGTGATCTTCGATATGGCGGGCAAGGATGTCCAGCCCGTAAATATCCCCCGCCAGTTCGGATGCCAGCGCGGCCAGCTCGGGGTTGTTTTCCTCGGCCACATGTTGGGCGGATCCGGCTGTATCGGCGCCAGTGATGCGGTGAATGCCGTATTCGGCCAGAAATTCGCGGCACTGTCCCAACAGAACTGTATGGCTCATCGCCATTTTGACCTGTTCCAGTTTTGCGCCTTTTGGGGCCAGCAGATTGATATGCACCCGCACAAAGGCTTCGTCCACGATATGCAGGCCGGATGCCGGCAGCAGTTGGTGGATGTCCGCCACGCGCCCATAGGTCGAATTTTCGACCGGCAACATGGCTAGATCCGCTTCGTTTTTGCGCACGCTTTCAATTGCGTCCTCGAATGTGCGGCACGGCACGGGTTCCAGATCGGGCCGCGCTTCAATGCAGGCCTGATGCGAATAGGCCCCCAATTCACCCTGAAAGGCAATTTTTCCGGTCATTTTTATGCTCCCCCGCCACAAAAAATAAAAAAAGGCGTAATGCCGCGTTAACTACACCTTGCGATAAGGTAGGGGAAGCGGATAGATAACCCCCAAATGTTCAACGGGATGGATAGAGACATGTTCAACACAATGACACTCGTAAAAGTCGTCGGCGGCATCGGTGCCCCACTGTTGCTTTTCCTTTTTGGCAACTGGGCAGCAGATGCGCTTTTCGCAACCGGCGGCGGCCATGGCGATGAATACACCCAAGCCTATGCGGTCGAAGTAGAAGGCGCTGCAGCCCCCGCCGAGGAGGAAGCCGCGTCGGACGAACCCACCTTTGCCGATCTGCTGGCAGCAGCCGATGTTGCCAAAGGTGAAAAGACGTTTGGCAAATGCAAGGCCTGCCACAAACTGGAAAAGGGCGCAAATGCAACCGGCCCGTATCTGTTCGGTGTTGTCGGGCGTGACGTCGCAACAGCCGAAGGGTTCAGCTATTCCAGCGCCATGCAAGAGCATGGTGGCCAATGGACACCTGAACGGATGAGCGAATTTTTAACCAAGCCCAAAGATGCTGTTCCCGGCACCAAGATGGGCTTCTCCGGGCTGAAAAAAGCGACAGACCGCGCCAATGTTATTGCCTATCTGGCAACGATCGGCGGTTGATCCGCCCAACATGACCTTTATAACCCGCCCGATGCTTTCGGGCGGGTTTTTTTTGTGGTTGGCCAACTGGATTGGTCAATTTGGCGTCAGTGGCTTCATTCGGGCCTTGAATGTTTGGCCTGTGCATCATTAGCTAAGGGTCAGAAATACCAAACGGAACTGACCGGAGGGCACAATATGCCAGCACGCCAAAACGGGGCCATTGCAAAATCCAGAAGCGAACATAAGCCGCAGGCTTTGTGGATATTCTTTACGGCAATGGTGGCGTTGGCTTTGGCGGTGTTATGGGTCACCCCGGTGCGGGCCGAGCAAAAGATCATCAAATCCCACGGCATTTCCACCTTTGGCGAATTGAAATACCCCGCCGATTTCCCCTATTTCGACTATGTAAATCCCGACGCCCCCAAGGGCGGCGAGTTTTCGACATGGGGTTTTGGCACCTTTGACAGCCTGACGCCCTATATCCTGAAAGGGAACGCCGCGACGCTTTCGACTGCGTTTTTCGATACATTGATGACCGGCAATCTGGACGAACCGGATGCGATGTATGGTCTGGTGGCCGAAACCATCGAATACCCCGAGGACCGGTCATGGGCGATCTTCCACATGCGCCCCGAGGCAAAGTTTTCCGACGGAACACCGGTGCGGGCCGAAGATGTGGTGTTTTCATTCGAGGCGTTAAGGGACAAAGGCGCCCCCACTTACAAAGTCCTTTTCAAGGATTTTGAGAAGGTCGAGGCGCTGGATGATCTGACGGTGAAATTCACTTTTGCAGCCGATGCCATCAAACGAGAACTGCCGATGACGGCGGCGGGCATTCCGATCTTCTCCAAGGCTTACTATGCCACTCGCGACTTCGCGGAATCCACGCTGGAGCCACCGCTGGGGTCGGGGGCCTATGAATTACTCTCGGTCGATGCGGGGCGCTCGGTTGCCTATAAACGGCGCGACGATTACTGGGCCAAGGATTTGCCGGTGAATGTGGGGCAAAACAATTTCGATGTGATCAAGGTGGAATATTTCGCCGATTACACAGCGGCTTTCGAGGCGTTCAAAGGCGGTGCATATGGGTTCCGCGAGGAGTTTTTGTCCAAGCTTTGGGCCACGGGCTATGATTTTCCGGCGATTGAAAAGGGCTGGGTGATCAAGGAAGAACTGCCCGACGGCAACCCGGCAGGCACACAGGGGTTCTGGTTCAATCTGCGCCGCCCGCAATTGCAGGATCCGCTGGTGCGTCAGGCCATTTCTATGGCGTTCAATTTTGAATGGTCGAACAAAAGCCTGTTTTACGGTCTCTATGATCGCACCGACAGTTTCTGGGAAAACTCGGATATGCAGGCCGAGGGGATGCCTTCACCCGAGGAACTGGCTCTGCTGGAACCCCTGCGCGCCGATATCCCTGAAAGTGTTTTCACGGAACCGGCCTTTGTGCCGGCCGTGTCCAAGGCTGACAAGGTAAGTGATCGCAAACTGCTGCGACGTGCTGGCAAGCTGCTGGATCAGGCGGGCTGGACCGTGGGCAGTGACGGGCTGCGATACAATGCCGAGGGGCAAAAGCTGACCATTGAAATCCTGAATGACGGGCCATCGTTTGAACGGATCATCAACCCATTTGTTGAAAACCTGAAACGTCTGGGGGTGAACGCGGTTTATACCCGTGTGGATGCCGCACAGGCGCAGGATCGGCAAAAGAATTTCGATTTCGATGTGGTGACGCGGCGCTATTCCATGTCGGAAACACTGGGGATCGAATTGCGCGGGATGTTCGGCACCAGCACAGCGGACCTGAAGGGATCGAACAATATTTCGGGGGTAAAAAACCCTGCTGTGGATTCCCTGATCAAAACCATCGAAGGCGCCAAATCGCGCGAGGAGCTGACAACTGCGGTCAAAGCGCTGGATCGCGTTTTGCGGGCGATGCATATCTGGGTGCCGCAGTGGTACAAAGCCAAGCACAACATCGCCTATTACAACATGTTCGAGCGCCCCTACAAAGACACCCCGCCAAAAACCAGCTTGGGGGAATTGTCGATCTGGTGGTATAACCCCGAAAAAGCCGCGGCCCTAAAGGCCGCAGGGGCATTTCAATAACAAGAGCAGGCAACAGGTAAATGGGTGCATATCTACTTCGGCGACTGCTGCTGATCATTCCGACACTGATTGGGATCATGATCGTCAACTTTGCCTTGATCCAGTTTGTGCCGGGTGGCCCGATTGAACAAATCCTTGCCAATCTGGAAGGCGAGGGCGATGCGTTCCAGACCATCGCCGGTGGCGGTGATGCCGGTGGCGGCAGCGTTGGCGGGGATGAACGCTATCAGGGCGCACGGGGCCTGCCGCCCGAATTTATTGCCGATCTGGAAAAGCAGTTCGGCTTTGACAAACCGCCGCTGGAACGTTTCCTGAATATGATGTGGAACTACATGCGCTTTGATTTTGGCGAAAGCTATTTTAGAAGCGTAAGCGTGATTGATCTGGTGATCGAAAAGATGCCGGTTTCGATTACGCTGGGTCTGTGGTCTACCCTGATTGCCTATATGATCTCGATCCCGCTGGGGATACGCAAGGCGGTGCGTGACGGCAGCCGGTTCGATACATGGACATCGGGCGCGATTATCGTTGCCTATGCCATCCCCGGTTTCCTGTTCGCCATCCTGCTGCTGGTGCTGTTTGCGGGCGGATCATACTGGAAAATCTTCCCCCTGCGCGGGCTGACCTCGAATAATTTTGACGAATTGTCGATGATGGGCAAGGTGCTGGATTACCTCTGGCACATCACCCTGCCGGTGCTGGCCTCGACCATCGCGTCCTTTGCCACGCTGACGCTGCTGACCAAAAACTCGTTTCTGGATGAAATCAAAAAGCAATATGTCGTCACCGCCAAGGCCAAGGGCCTGACTGAACGCAGTGTGCTTTACGGTCATGTGTTTCGCAACGCCATGCTGATCGTGATTGCCAGCTTTCCGGCGCTGTTTGTCGGGGTGTTCTTTGGCGGGTCACTGATCATTGAAACACTGTTCTCGCTGGACGGTTTGGGGCGACTGGGGTACGAGGCCGTGGTGAATCGCGATTACCCCGTGATGTTAGGCACGCTTTACTCCTTCGGCCTGCTGGCACTGATTGTCGGTATCCTGTCGGATATGATGTATGTGTTCATCGACCCGCGTATTGATTTCGAGGGGAGGGGCGAATAATGGCACTATCGGCCATGAACCAGCGCCGCTGGCGCAATTTCCGCAAGAACAAACGCGCCTACTGGTCGCTGATTATTTTCAGCATTCTGTTCGGTCTGTCGCTGTTTGCCGAATTTATCGCCAATGACAAACCGATTTTGATCAACTATCGCGGCGAATACTACATGCCGGTGTTCAATTTCTACCCCGAAACCGAATTCGGCGGTGATTTCAAAACCGAAGCGGTTTACCGCGATATCGAGGTGAAATGCCTGATCACCACCGGCGGGATCGAGGATTGTTTTGACGAACCCGAGGCCCTGATCGAAGACGCACAGGATGGTGAAATCGCAGGCGAAAAGATCGAAAAGGGCTGGTTGTTATGGCCGCCTATCCCCTATTCCTTCAACACCATCGTCGACATCCCCGGCGTGGCCCCGTCGCCGCCGGACCGGCACAACCTGCTGGGCACGGATGACACCAAACGCGATGTGCTGGCGCGGGTAATCTACGGGTTCCGCCTGTCGGTGATCTTTACCTTGCTGGTGTCCAGCATTGGCTCGGTTATCGGGATCGTTGCGGGGGCGGTACAGGGCTATTTTGGCGGCTGGATCGACCTGACATTCCAGCGGTTGCTGGAAATCTGGTCCTCGACCCCGTCGATTTATGTCATCATCATCCTGTCCGCCATACTGGGGCGCAGTTTCTGGTTGCTGGTGTTTATCACCGTGCTGTTCGGTTGGCCCGCCTTGGTGGGCGTGGTGCGGGCCGAATTCCTGCGGGCGCGCAATTTCGAATATGTGCGCGCGGCCAAGGCACTGGGCGTTTCGAACCGTGTGATCATGTTCCGTCACATGCTGCCCAACGCGATGGTTGCCACGCTAACCTTCCTGCCGTTCATCGTCACCGGCTCGATCGCCACACTGGCCACGCTGGATTTTCTGGGCTTTGGCCTGCCGTCATCATTGCCATCACTGGGTGAACTGACCCTGCAGGCGAAACAGAACATTCAGGCGCCATGGCTGGGCTTCACCGCCTTTTTCGTATTCGCGATCCTGCTGTCGCTGCTGGTATTTATATTCGAAGGGGTGCGCGATGCGTTCGACCCCAGAAAGACCTTTGAATGAGCGATATCCTGAACATTCAAAACCTGTCTGTCACATTCCGGCAGGACGGCAAGGAAACCCGTGCGGTCAAGGGCGTGTCGCTGACTGTGGGGCGCGGGGAAACCGTGGCGATTGTGGGGGAAAGTGGGTCGGGCAAATCGGTGACGGCACTGTCCACCGTTTCGCTACTGCCCGACAGTGCGAATATCACCGGCAGCATCACCTATGACGGCGCGGAAATGGTTGGCGCGAATGATGCCGAGTTGCGCCGTGTGCGTGGCAACGACATCAGTTTTATCTTTCAGGAGCCGATGACATCCCTGAACCCGCTGCACACCATCGAAAAACAACTGGCCGAAAGCCTGTCACTGCATCAGGGCCTGCACGGCACACCTGCACAAGACCGTATTCTGGAACTGCTGCGCAAGGTGGGTATCCGTGATGCCGAAAGCCGTCTGGGGGCCTATCCGCACCAACTGTCCGGCGGGCAGCGCCAGCGGGTGATGATCGCTATGGCGCTGGCCAATAAACCGGAACTGCTGATCGCGGACGAACCCACCACGGCGCTGGATGTGACCATTCAGGCGCAGATACTGGAACTGCTGGCCGATCTGAAACGCGCCGAACAGATGAGCATGTTGTTCATCACCCATGACCTTGGCATCGTGCGCAAAATCGCGGATCGGGTCTATGTGATGAAGGATGGCGAAATTGTCGAACAAGGGGCGACGGCTGAAATTTTCGATAATCCGCAACATCCCTATACGCAAATGCTGCTTGAGGCCGAAGCGGTGGGTCAGCCCACGCCGGTGCCCGAAGGCGCCGAGGAAGTGGTGCGCACCAAAGGGCTGCGTATCTGGTTCCCGATCTATCGCGGCTTGCTGCGGCGGGTGTCGGGCTATGTGAAAGCGGTGAATGAGGCCTCGATTTCGGTGCGGCGCGGTGAAACGCTGGGAATTGTCGGGGAATCCGGTTCGGGCAAAACCACGCTGGCGCTGGCGATCATGCGGTTGATTGGCTCGGAAGGTCAAATTGTGTTCACGGGGCAGGATATTGCCGGATGGAAACCCGGCCAGATGCGCCCGCTGCGCCGTGATATGCAAATTGTGTTTCAGGATCCCTTCGGATCCCTTTCCCCGCGCATGTCGATTGAACAGATCATCGCCGAGGGGCTAAGCGTGCATGGTCTGGACCCGGGGCGGGACGAACGCGAAATGGTGGCCGAGATCATGCAAGAGGTGGGGCTGGACCCCGCCCTGATGGACCGCTACCCGCATGAATTTTCCGGTGGCCAACGCCAGCGCATCGCCATTGCGCGGGCGATGATCCTGCGGCCCAAACTGCTGGTGCTGGACGAGCCAACCTCGGCACTGGATATGACGGTGCAGGTGCAGATCGTCGATCTGCTGCGCGAGTTGCAGCGCAAACACGGGCTGGCCTATCTGTTCATTTCCCACGACCTGCGGGTGGTGCGGGCGATGGCGCACAAGGTGATGGTCATGAAACAGGGCGACGTGGTGGAAACGGGGGACGCGGCGGACGTGTTTGACGCGCCGCAGACGGAGTACACTAAGGCGCTGATGGCGGCGGCGTTTGATTTGAAGGTGAAGGGTGGGAGGTAAAACAATATAAAGTGTAACACCCTAATGGTTGAAATAGCCGATTCCGAACCATGTTGTTTGTGAACAATAAATGTACTTGGACATGGCCTATATCTGGCAACTAATAAGCGAACCAAGCGGAGACCCATTAGAAACATGTTTAGCTTTTGTGAGATGTTTGCAAAGGAATTCGAGAACCGCCCAAAGATCTTAGGTAAGTACTCATGCTACGATCCAGGAGGTTGGGGGCGTTGTGTATGCCCAGTTTTCGCAACGGATGGTATTGAGACAAAAGGTTGTGGAACAGGTTTTTTTGTTAGAGGAATTCCCTTTGGTATAACTGCCGAGCATTTGCTGGATATTGGGAGCATTGAGTTCCCCTCGATCAGCGCAGATGGAGAGAGGGAGCTAGACTTAAGTAGTCTGAAGTATGGTTTAAGTACGATTATTCCATCAAGAAGCGTTATTATGGGAACAGTTTACATACCAAAGGTGTATTCGCAACCGGTTCAACAGTTTGTTTTTGACGTTGCAGTGAAAGATGACCCTATTGCTGAGATGAAAGGAAAAATGAGGGTTGAGCGACTTTCAGACATACTTTTGCTCAAATTCCAATCCGATGCGCCTCTGCCGCCTGAAAACTGGTTACCAAGAGTTTCTATTAAATCTCCTGAAATTGGTGAATGGGTTTGTGCGGTGGGATTTCCAGACATCAAGCTAATCAGTGAAACAAATGCCAGAGGTTTTATGCAGAATGAAGGAATGGCGCTTTCATTCGCACAGATCACGGACATCAAACTAGACGGACGAGGGTATTATGAGCGATCACCAATCGCTTTCGTCGAAAGTGATTGGCCCAGCGGAATGAGTGGCGGTCCCGTATTTAATGCTTCAGGGCGTATTGTCGGTGTGGTCAGTCGGGAACTTTCTGGAAACGACAATAAACCATCTTGCGGCAGCTTTAGGGAACCTCTGTAAATTCCCGTTTTCGCCTTCTTCGCGGCGGGGTGGACGGTTTTTCGCCTGTCCCGCCTGATTGCTTCGGATCATAAACCCATTTTCACCGGTTTCAAGCCGGTTTTGGGTATTTCAGGCACACCTCACCCCATGAACCCTTATCCCGGCGCCGCCAGGCCGCATTCGAACTGGACGAAGCGCTTCATGTTGTAGACCAGGTTCATCATCCCGATGCGAAATCGCGCCCGCTTCAGGCCGATGGAGCGGATCAGCTTGCCGCCCATGGAGCGCTCCTGAAAAGCGAATACATGCTCGACCCGGACCCGCACTTTCGAGCGCCTCCGGTTGGCCTTTTGCTGGCGCTCGCCAAGCGGCTTGCCGCGCCTGCCCTTGTGATGGATATGGCTGTGAAGCCCCCGCTCTTCCAGCTCGCTTTCGATCTTTTGCGAGCGATAGGCGCTGTCGGCCCACAGGTCCGATGAGGTGTTGCTCGCATCAATCAGACCGGCAAGCGCCTGGCTGTCATGCACGGCGGCATCGGTGACATCATAAGCGCGGATGAATTTGTGCCGCCGGTCGACATTGATGTGGTTCTTGTAGCCGTAATAGCTCTTGCCGTGCTTCTTCGTCCAGCGCGCATCCACGTCCTTCTGGCGCTTCTTGTGGGGTTTTTCCTCCCACTCTTCAGGCGTTTCGCCCGCCTTGATTTTCTCGTTCTCGTCCCTTTTGTTGTGCTGGCGCGGCGCCGGAACGATGCTCGCATCAACAATCTGCCCGCCCATCGCCAGATAGCCCTTTTCGCGCAGAAAGGCATCGAACTTGTCAAACAGCTCCTTCATCTTCCCGGCCCCGGCCAGCCTTTCACGGTAGGCCCAGATGGTCTTGGCGTCAGGTACGCTGTCTTCAATGCCAAGGCCGAGAAACCGCATGAACGACAGGCGGTCGCGGATCTGATACTCGATCTGATCGTCAGAGAGGTTGTAGAGCTGCTGCAAAACCATCGTCTTGAATATCAGCACCTCATCCCAAGGCGGGCGGCCAGCGTTGGATTTGCGCTGTTCGGGCGGCGTGCGCCATATGGCCTTCAGCTCGTCCCGGTAATCCTCGAACGGCACCATGTCGTTGAGCAACACCAGCGGATCACCAGATTTGTCCAGTCCCGCGTATCGGCTGGAAAGATCAAAAAATCCCATCTGACCCATGACAAAACCCCGTCGGTCGAATCATTTTCATCCTGATGACGATTCTACCCCGTCAGGCCGGATTTTGGGGGATTTTTAGAGGTTCCCTTTACTTTATTATGGCCTGTAATCGACCGAATGAAAGATCAAAATACTTAGCCTCCCGCTAAACCGCCGAACTATGCCCCGCCTTGGACAGATCATAGGCATCAAAGCTGCGGGCGACCATGCGGGTCAGGGGGCGGGCTTCGGGGGGGAGGTAGAAGCCTTCTGCCGTGATTTGCGGCAGGCCTTCGAAATCGTCCGACGCCTTTTTGTACATCGCTTCCAACTGGGTACGGGTGATGTCGAACTTGTCCAGAATCTCGGCGCTGTTGATGCGAAAATCGCACATTAGCGCTTCGATCATGCGGGCGCGCAAAAGATCGTCTTCGGTAAAGACGTGGCCGCGCACCGTGGCGAATTTACCGTCCCGCACTGCGGTGGTATATTGCGAGGTGCCCGAGGCGTGCTGCGCAAAGCCTTGCGGAAATTTCGAGATTGAGGAGGCGCCAAGCCCGATCAGCACATCCGAGGTGTCGTCGGTATAGCCCTGAAAATTACGTTTCAGATGCCCTTCGCGCTGCTTCACCGCCAGCCCGTCGTCGGGCAGGGCGAAATGGTCGATGCCGATTTCCTTGTACCCGTCGGCCATGAACAGTTTGCGGGCCACATCGAACAGGCCAAGGCGTTCTTCGGGGGCGGGCAGGGCGTCGGTCGGGATCAACTGCTGGCGTTTGGCCATCCACGGCACATGGGCGTAACCGTATAGGGCCACGCGGCTGGGGTTCAGGGTCAGCAGTTTCAGCACGGATTCGGCAATGCGCGTATCGGTCTGGTGCGGCAGGCCATAGAGGATATCGGCGTTCAGGCTGTCGATGCCGTGGGCGCGGATCATGTCGGCGGCTTCTTTGGTCAGCTCGTAGCTTTGAATGCGGCCAATGACCTTTTGAATTTCCTCGTCAAAATCCTGCACCCCGATTGATGCGCGGTTCATACCGGCCTCGGCCAGTGCCTTGATGCGGGATTCATCTATTTCGTTGGGGTCGATTTCGACGGAAAATTCGCCGCCCTTTGCCATGGGAATCATGTCCAGAACCGTGCCTGCCAGTTCGGAAATCATGTCGGCGGTCATCAGGGTTGGCGTGCCGCCGCCCCAGTGCAACCGCGACAGGGTCAGGTCTGCGGGCAGGATTTTCTTTAGCAGGGCCAGTTCGGATTTCAGGGTTTCCAGATAGGCGCGCACGGGTTCCTCGGATTGGGTGCCCTGCGTGCGACAGGCGCAAAACCAGCATAAATGCCGACAAAACGGCACATGAAGGTAAAGCGAAATGGATGAGCCCTCCGGGATCGCGCGAACCCAGTTGGTGAAGTGGCTTTGGTTAACATCCGCACCGAAATGCGGCGCCGTCGGGTAGCTGGTATAGCGTGGCACCCGTGCGTCAAATAATCCAAGCCGTGCAAGTTGCGATTGTCCTGTCATTCAAGTAGAGTTACCCGTGAACGGGATGAATCTCTTTGATCGAGATCAAGACGAAGAAAAGCGCGAACGATTTATGAATCTAGCCGACCTATCTGACCGAGTATGCGGGGAATGTCCGATCCGCCACCGTGCCGTTTGTGCGCGATGTGATGAAGACGAGCAGAAGGTGCTGGATACGATGAAGTATTACCGCAGCTATGAAGCGGGGCAGACTGTGGTCTGGTCCGGCGACCGGATGGATTTTGTCGGCTCGGTTGTTTCGGGAATCGCGTCGTTGACCCAAACCATGGAGGACGGGCGCACGCAGATGGTGGGCCTGTTGTTGCCCAGCGATTTTGTCGGTCGCCCGGGGCGTGAATTCGCCCCCTATGATGTCGTCGCCACAACCGATCTGGTGATGTGTTGTTTTCGCAAGAAACCGTTTGAAGCGATGATGGCGGAAACCCCGCATATCGCGCAGCGGTTGCTGGAGATGACGCTGGACGAACTGGATGCGGCGCGGGAATGGATGCTTCTTCTGGGGCGCAAAACCGCGCGCGAGAAGATTGCCAGCCTGATTGCCATTATTGCGCGGCGCGATGCGACCTTGCAATTGAAGGGGGGCGATGGCCCGCTGGTGTTCGACCTGCCGCTGACCCGTGTGGCCATGTCGGATTATCTGGGACTGACACTGGAGACGGTCAGCCGCCAGATTTCTGCCCTGCGCAACGAAGGGATCATTCAACTGGAAGGCAAACGCCACGTCACAATTCCGGATTTCCAGCAGCTATTGAATGAATCCGGTGATGATGCCGATGGCGGGATGCTGAACTAGGGGGCAGCCCCTGGCATCTAACCTTTTTCGAAAAAGCCCGGATGATCCTGATGCACCCCGTAGGTGATCACGCGGGATTTGTACCGGTGGTTTATCCTGTCAATTACAGCGGATAGTTTTTCATTCCGGCTCTGACGGGCCGGTTCCAATGGCAGGAACAGTTCCCCGGGGCGTTGGGATAGCGGAATTATATCACCCAACTGAATGCTGAGCGATCCGATAATGCGCGGGTTTCGAAGTAACAGTTTGCGCCAGAGGGTTTTGTAAATATCCAGAAAAGCCCGCGTATCCTGTGAAGGGGTAAGGGTTTTTGATCCGGCCCAGCCGCCACGGGGCAGGAACCTTGCGTGAATACTAATGCGTCTGGCGCAGTATTCATTGCGCCGCATCCGCTCAACTGCTTTTTCCACCAGCCAGCGCCCCACCAGAACGGCCTGTTCCGGTGGCCGGTATTCAGGGGCCAGAACCTTTGAATTTCCAAACCCGTTTCTCTGTGTTTCCATGAGGGGGATGTTTTCACCCTGCAATCCGCGAACAAACCGTTCACCTTCGGCCGAGCGCCATATCTGGCGGGCATGTCGGGGATCCAGAGCGTATAGCGCCTGAACATCCCATATCATTGCATGATGCAGCCGCCGTTTGATGCCGCCGGATATCCCGGGCAGATCGTCAAGTTGCAGGTGCGCTATGCGGTCGGGCATGTTTTCCGGTGCCAGCCATTGCAGCCCGTCCGGCTTTTCCAGTTTTCCGGCGATCTTTGCCAGCAGATGGTTTGGCCCAAGACCGATGGAACATCGTAATTGGGAACCAACCCTGTCACGGATGGCGGCTTTCATTCGGTTGGCCAGTTCCATTGCCCCTGTCAGGGTGCCGGTGCTACCGCCAAGGGCGACCTGAAATTCGTCAATGGACCTGACCCGCTCCAGTTCCCCCAACTCATCCAGAACCGCCGCGATTTTCTGGTTCACCCGAACATAAAGGCGATGGCGGCTGGGGCGGAAAATAATGCCTGGGCATTTGCGGCGGGCTTCGTAAATGCGGGTGCCCACACCGATTCCAAAGGCTTTTGCCTCATAGCTTGCCGCGACCACGGCGCCCGATTCTGCGGATATGGCTGTGATCGCAACGGGGTGGCCCCGCAAAGAAGGATCCTCTTGCTGTTCGACGCTGGCAAAAAAGCTATTCATATCAATGTAAAGGGTGCGTAGCGGGGTCATGTCTGTCGAATCGTCCTTGCGAATGGCTGTTAAATGTTGCTACTTTGTTCTCATGGTCGAACGCAACAAACATCTTGCCAACGTCGCCTTTGGCGGCGCCTGGAGTGAAGAAATATCCGAGCGTGAAGCGCTGGGGGTTATCATGGAAGTGTTGTTCAACGCGGCCGCCCAATGCGGCGAGAAAGACGTGCGGGACCGCGCTTTGGCCGATGCACTGGACTATGTGTATCACAATGTCGAAAAGGGGCCGATGCTTGTTGCCGGTTTCCAAAAGGCGTTACTGGAACCCCTCCCGGATGTCCGGGAGGTTAGTGTAAAGGACTATGCCGACATGATTGCCGTCTGGGCCGGATATTGAAATCAATGCGCCATCAGCACCGGAATTTTCGTGTTTTCCAGCATGTTGCGGGTGGCACCGCCCAGAATTGCCTCGCGGAATCGCGAATGGCCATAAGCGCCCATGACGATCATATCGGCGTTCATATCGCGCGCATGGCGTAACAGGACATCCGAAACCCGCGGCATGGTTTTGGCCAGAACGGTGATTTCCGCTTTGACCCCGTGACGCACCAGCATTTGCGACAATGCCCCGCCGGGGTCTGAACGGTCCGGTCCGTGTTGGGGCGGGTCAATCACTGTGATGTTTACGGAATCGGCCGCAATCAGGGCGGGCAAAGCCGCACGAACGGCTGCCATTGCCTCGCTGCTTTCGTTCCAGGCAATAATAATGCGTTTTGCTTCTACATTTGCCTTGGTTTTTGGCGGCACCACCAGAGTGGGCACCTGGCCTTCAAACAGGGTCGACTCGACAATGGTTTCCTGTTCTTGGCCGCACCCTTTGCCATAGGGCCGGGGCAGCACCACAAGATCACTGAAACGGGCCCGATGCGCAACCAACCGGCCCAGTCCGGCCAGTTGGGCAACCGCTTTGTCTACCGCGAAGGGTATGCCCTCGTTGGCGAGGTGTTTGTTCGCATAGGTTTCGGCGGCGACGGCTTCTTCTTTTGCCTTTTCAATGACTTCCTGCTGGAAAACCGCGCTGGCCCCGGCATAGTAATAGCCAGTCTGGGTGCGATCCACACCGATGCAAAGCACATCCAGATGTGCCTCTTCTGCGCGGGCTATTGCGACAGCCCGATCAAGGGCGGGTTTTGCGATTGCCGGATCTGTGATAACAGTGAGTAGCGTTTTATAGGCCATTGGAGAGGTCTCCTTAAGGAATGTCTATATATACAAGAATAACCGAACGAGACGAAAAAGCCTTGATGTCGATCAAAAGAGACACATGCAAAAATTGATATAGATCAAGGTGGGTTGTGTCTGGGCGCGGCATACCGCATCTAGTCGCAAAGTAGCCGGGCGAAGTGTGAGTCGCGCCGGGAGAAAAAGACGAAGGGACGTGCAATGTGGGACTACATTAAACTGATTGTAGTTGGCGCAGTGGTGGTTTTAGCCGCCATCGCCGCCAATTACTCAAGAGATCTGGCCTATACGGTGCATGCGATCATTATCATGGTTGCTGCGCTTATTCTGTTCATATGGACAGTGCGTGGGCTTGGGGATGAAAAACCAAAGGCAGAAGGATACCTTGATGGCGTAGTCCGCGCGGGCGTGATTGCCACGGTTGGTTGGGGGATTACCGGGTTTCTGGCCGGTGACTGGATTGCCACAATGTTGGCCTTTCCGAACCTGAACTTTGAGTGGGCCCAAGGTTATCTGAACTTTGGCCGCTTGCGTCCCTTGCATACATCGGCTGTTATCTTTGCCTTTGGCGGGAATGGCCTGATTGCCACGTCTTTCTATGTTGTCCAGCGCACATCCGCTGCACGCCTCTGGGGCGGCAACCTCGCATGGTTTGTGTTCTGGGGGTACAACCTGTTCATCGTTCTGGCCGCAACGGGCTACATTCTGGGCGCAACACAGTCCAAAGAATATGCCGAGCCGGAATGGCTGACCGACTGGTGGCTGACTGTTGTATGGGTCGCCTATCTGGCCGTATTCATGGGCACACTTTACAAGCGTAAAGAAAAGCACATCTATGTGGCCAACTGGTTCTACCTGTCGTTCATCATCACCATCGCGATGCTACACATCGTTAACAACCTGTCGATCCCCGTGTCGCTGTTTGGCTCGAAATCGGTTCAGGTGTTCTCGGGTGTTCAGGATATGATGGTTCAGTGGTGGTATGGCCATAATGCTGTGGGCTTCTTCCTGACGGCCGGTTTCCTTGGCATGATGTACTATTTCGTGCCCAAGCAGGCCGAACGCCCTGTATTTTCGTATAAACTGTCGATCATCCACTTCTGGGCGCTGATCTTCCTTTATATCTGGGCTGGTCCGCACCACCTGCACTATACCGCGCTGCCTGACTGGGCCGGCACATTGGGTATGGTTATGTCGATCATCCTGTGGATGCCTTCATGGGGTGGTATGATCAACGGTCTGATGACGCTGTCTGGCGCGTGGGACAAACTGCGCACCGATCCGGTTATCCGCATGATGGTTGTGTCGATCGGTTTCTACGGCATGTCCACATTCGAGGGTCCGATGATGTCGATCCGCGCTGTGAACTCGCTGTCGCACTACACCGACTGGACCATTGGTCACGTTCACTCTGGCGCTCTGGGCTGGAATGGCATGATCACCTTTGGTGCGCTGTACTTCCTGGTGCCACGTCTGTGGAACCGCGAAGGCCTGTATTCGCTGAAGCTGGTAAGCTACCATTTCTGGCTGGCCACAATCGGGATCGTTCTGTACGCGTCCTCGATGTGGGTATCGGGTATCATGGAAGGTCTGATGTGGCGCGAAGTTGACCCCAACGGTTTCCTTGTGAATTCGTTCGCCGACACCGTAGAAGCCAAATGGCCAATGAACGTTGTGCGCGCAATTGGCGGGTTCTTGTACCTGACCGGTGGCATCATCATGGCGTATAATCTTTGGGCAACAGTTGCGAAGCGTCCGGTGAAAGCCGATGCCACCGCAGCCGTTCCAGCAGAATAAGGAGGGAACGGTAAAATGGCTTTCCTTGATAAACATAAAGTCGTCGAGAAAAATGCAACTATCTTGATGGTTCTTGCGCTGCTGGTTGTCACCATTGGTGGTGCCGTTGAAATTGCGCCACTGTTCTGGCTGGAAAATACGATCGAGGATGTAGAGGGTATGCGCCCCTACTCCCCGCTCGAGTTGACCGGCCGGGATATCTTTGTGCGCGAGGGCTGTTACGTATGTCACAGCCAGATGATCCGTCCGCTGCGTGACGAGGTCGAGCGTTATGGCCACTATTCACTGGCGGCTGAATCGCAATATGACCATCCGGCACAGTGGGGGTCCAAACGGACAGGTCCCGATCTGGCCCGTGTTGGCGGTCGTTATTCGGATGCCTGGCATGTTGACCACCTGACCAACCCGCAATCGGTTGTGCCGGTGTCGATCATGCCCAAGTACGGCTTCTTGTCGAACCGGATGATCGAGCCGACCTACATCGAAGATCTGCTGAAGACGCACCGCATGGTCGGTGTGCCTTACACGGACGAGATGATCGCAAACGCCAAGGCCGACTTTGTCGCACAGGCCGATCCGGACAGCGATTACGACGGGTTGCTGGCCCGCTATCCCAAAGCGCAAGTGCGCAACTTTGATGGCAAGCCGGGTATTTCGGAAATGGACGCGCTGATTGCGTATCTGCAAATGTTGGGCACGCTGGTTGATTTTTCAACCTTCACACCTGACGCAAGCCGCTAGGAGGGGATGATGGATACTTATTCCCTTATGCGGCATTTCGCAGATAGCTGGGGCATGCTGGGCATTTTCGCCGTGTTTATCTTTGTGGTTTTCTGGGCATTTCGCCCAGGCAGCCGCAAGGTGCACGACGATATCGCCAACATCCCTTTCCGCAATGAAGACAAACCTGCTGGGTCCAAGGAGGCGCGGTCATGAGTAAAAAGAAAACAGAACAGAACGAAGGTGGTGTCGAAACAACCGGCCATTCATGGGACGGGATTGAAGAATACAACAATCCTCTGCCGCGCTGGTGGTTGTGGACACTATATGCCACCATCATTTGGGCCATTGGCTATACCATCGCCTATCCGGCTTGGCCGATTTCCAAAGAGGGTGCAACACCCGGTCTGATGAAATGGTCCACCCGTGCGGATGTGGCGGCTGAAATCAAAGCAGTTGACGAAGCCAATGCAGCGATTGAAAGCAAACTGGCCTCGGTTGAATTGACGGAAATTGCCGCCGATCCCGAACTAAAGGGCTATGCCATCAACGCTGGCCACGCCGTGTTCCAGACATGGTGTGCACAGTGTCATGGTTCCGGTGCGCAAGGGAACAAAGGGTTCCCCAGTTTGCTGGATGATGACTGGCTGTGGGGCGGCACCATCGAAGACATCCACTATACCGTGACACATGGTGTGCGGAACGAGGATGACGACGATGCGCGTTTCTCGGAAATGCCTAAATTCGGCGCAGATGAACTGCTGAGCAAGGAAGAAATTGAACAGGTTGTAAACCACGTTCTGACGATTTCGGGCCAGGCAGATCAGGCAGACCCCGAATTGGCGAAGGCCGGAGCCGTTATTTTTGAAGATAATTGCTCATCTTGTCACGGAGAAGACGGAAAAGGTGATCGAGATCAAGGCGCGCCTAATCTGACTGATGCTATCTGGCTGTATGGCGGCGATAAAGATACGATTCGCGAGACCGTGACTTTCGCCCGCTTCGGCGTAATGCCCACATGGGCGGCTCGTTTGTCCGAGTCTGATATTCGCGCCGTTGCCACTTACGTCCACCAGCTTGGTGGTGGTGAGTAAAAGATAAAGCTTCCGAGGGTCTCCAGCCCTCGGTAAAAGGCACCGACGCCCGTCCTGTTCGCGCGTTTCCTTGGGGGTCGGTGCCACCTTAACCCCATTAGACGGATTCTAACAAGGGCTTTGTCGCCTTATGCCGCAGGGCATGTTACGCTTCGTCGCATGGGCATTGGCGAATATACTATTATTTCCACTGCTAGAGCTATCTTTGCGAGTCGAGATAGAGACCTGCTATATGCAGCGAAAGCAATCGACGGTTGGAGTTGATCCCTTGAGCAATACTGAAAACAAAGCCCCGCAACTATACGCTGCCCGCGAACCGGTATTCCCGCGCAAGGTAAAAGGCAAGTTCCGCACCCTGAAGTGGTGGCTGCTGGGCATTGCGATGGTTGTCTATTACCTGACGCCGTGGATTCGCTGGGATCGCGGCCCGAACTTGCCCGATCAGGCGGTGCTAATCGACCTTGCCGGGCGGCGTTTCTACTTTTTCATGATCGAAATCTGGCCGCATGAATTCTATTTCATTGCGGGCCTGCTGATCATGGCGGGGTTGGGATTGTTCCTGTTTACAGCGGCAGCCGGGCGTGTCTGGTGCGGCTATACTTGCCCGCAAACCATCTGGACCGATCTGTTCATCCTGACGGAACGCTGGATCGAAGGGGATAGAAATGCCCGCGTCCGCCTTTGGAAATCCAAATGGGATGCCAAAAAATGGCGTTTGCGGCTGACCAAATGGTTTGACTGGCTTTTGATTGGTGTTGCGACGGGTGGGGCCTGGGTGTTCTATTTTGCTGATGCACCGACGCTGTTGAAGAACCTTGTGACGGGGCATGCTCATCCTATCGCCTATATCACCATCGCTGTCATGACTCTGACAACGGTCGGATTTGGCGGTTTCGCCCGTGAACAGATATGTATTTACATGTGCCCCTGGCCACGCATTCAGGCTGCAATGATGGATGAGGACACCCTGACCGTCGGCTATCGCAGCTGGCGGGGAGAACCGCGTGGCAAGCGGCGCAAAGGGGGCGATGCCGAGGGCTTGGGGGATTGTATCGATTGCAATGCCTGCGTGAATGTCTGCCCGATGGGGATCGACATTCGCGACGGACAGCAACTGGAATGTATCACCTGTGCTCTGTGCATTGATGCCTGTGATGACGTGATGGAAAAAATCGGCAAACCGCGCGGATTGATCGACTATCTGGCCCTGTCCGATGAAGAAGCAGAAAAACATGGCGCGCCCCCCAAGCCAATCTGGCGGCATATTTTCCGTCCTCGGACCATTGTGTATATCACGCTGTGGTCGCTGGTTGGTCTTGGCCTGCTGGTGGCGCTGGTCATTCGACCGGACATTGACATGACCGTTGCACCTGTGCGGAACCCGATTTATGTTACACTGTCGGACGGAACGATCCGTAACACCTATGATGTGCGGCTGCGTAACAAGCACGGCGACGATCGCAAGTTCGACATTTCGGTGAGTGGTGATCCCAGTCTCGCTATTTCGCTGGAAGGGCGTGAGGGCAATAGTGTTGTCGTACCTGCAAACGAAACCTTGTTGCAGCGTGTCTATGTAACGGCACCGGCTGGCAGCGCGCCTGCCAAATCGGATCGCACGGAAATTACCTTGTCTGTCGAGGATAAGGTTGGCGAGGAACAGGTGCATACCAGCACCGTCTTTAACGGGAAGGCACAATAAATGGCACCGTTTACCGGACGCAAGGTTCTGGCTATGTTTGTTGGGGCCTTTGGTGTGATCATCGGGGTGAACCTTTTCATGGCTTACTCGGCCCTAAGCACCTTCCCCGGCTTGGATGTGAAAAACAGCTATGTGGCCAGCCAGAATTTTGACACTGAACGCGCCGCGCAACAGGCGTTGGGGTGGACTGTTTCGGTGACCTATGAGCCGGGCGAACTGGTGGTCGAGGTGGTCGATAAATCCGGCCGACCGGCGGATGTCGCGCTGCTGAATGCCATCGTTGGCCGCCCGACCCATGTGCGGGATGACCAGACGCCGCAATTCCAGCAACGCGGCGGTAAATTCCGCGCACCGCTGACATTAGGTAAAGGCAAATGGAACCTGCGCCTGAAGGCCACCGCGCTTGACGGCACCAAATTCCACCAGCGTCTGGATTTCGAGGTGAAAGGCTAAGCCATGTGCGCGCAAATCGCTGCTTGTCCTGCCTGCTCGGTCGCCCCTTCGGCAGAAGAGCTTGCCAAGATGAACGAGGTGGTCGAGGCGCGGATCATGTTGTCCTTGCCCACGATACATTGCGCGGCCTGTATCACGGCGGTTGAACGCGAATTGGAACGCGCCAATGGCGTGCATTCGGCGCGGGTAAACCTGACCCTGAAACGGGTCAGCATCGAGGCCGATCCGGACGTCACTGCCGATGATATGGTCGACCTGCTGACGGGCATCGGATACGAGGCGCACGAACTGGATGCAGGCACATTGCGCGCCACCCAAACCGACAAACGCGGGCGCGAATTGCTGATGCGGCTGGCTGTGGCTGGCTTTGCAATGATGAACGTGATGCTGCTGTCGATCTCGGTCTGGGCGGGGGCCGAGGCCGCAACCCGCGATCTGTTCCACTGGATTTCCGCCATCATCGCCCTACCGGCAATCGCCTTTTCCGCGCAGCCGTTTTTCCGCAGCGCCTGGTCGGTTTTGCAGGTGCGTCGCCTGAACATGGATGTGCCGATTTCACTGGCGATCCTGCTGGCAAGCGCCCTGTCCTTGTATGAAATCACCCAGCATGGCGAAAACGCCTATTTCGATGCCGCGCTGTCGCTGACGTTTTTCCTGTTGGCTGGCCACTATCTGGACCACCGCACCCGCGCTATCGCCCGTTCGGCGGCCGAAGAACTGGCCGCATTGGAAGTGCCGCGCGCGGAACGCATTGATGGCGATGAACTGGTCGCAGTGCCGATAGCGGAACTGGTGGTGGGCGATCTGGTGCGGGTAAAACCGGGCGGACGGATGCCGGTGGATGGGGTGGTGACGGATGGCCAAAGCGAATTGGACCGCTCCTTGCTGACAGGCGAAACCGTACCGGTTTATGCCGGTCCCCAAAGCGTGGTCAGCGCAGGTGAAGTTAACCTGACCGGCCCCCTGACCGTGCGCGTCACAGCGGCGGGCGAGGATACATCGCTACACCGCATGGCCGATCTGGTGGCGATGGCTGAAAGCTCGAAAAACCGCTACACCTCGCTTGCGGACAAAGCGGCAGGCATCTATGCACCGGGGGTGCATCTGTTGTCATTTCTGGCCTTTGTCGGCTGGATGGTAGCCACGGGTGGCGACGTGCGCCTGTCATTGAACATCGCCGTTGCGGTGCTGATTATCACCTGCCCCTGTGCCCTTGGGCTTGCGGTTCCAGCGGTGACAACTGCGGCTTCGGGGCGGCTGTTCCGGCAGGGAATGTTGATCAAGGATGCCACTGCACTGGAGCGGTTGGCAGAAGTTGATACTGTGGTTTTCGACAAAACCGGCACTCTGACCGAAGGCGCGCCGGAATTGATTAATCTGGATGAATTCAAGTCCCGTGACCTGCATGTGGCGCTGGCGCTGGCGCAGGCATCCGCGCACCCGCTGGCGGTGTCCCTTGCCGCGGCGGTCAGCGGGGTAGGGGTTGAACCTGCTGAATTAACTAACCTGCACGAGGTTCCGGGCTATGGGGTCGAGGCCACATGGAATGGCAAAACCGTGCGTCTGGGACGTGCGGCGTGGGTCGGGGCTACGGCGGGGGCACAGACGGCGACATATTTGCAGATCGGCACGGCAGAGCCGCTGGAATTCACCTTTGCCGATCATTTGCGTGAAGGTGCAGGTAAAGCTGTGGCGGCGTTGAAAGAGCAGGGCATGAAGCTGTTGCTGATCTCGGGCGACGCGCCGGTCGCGGTTGAAAAACTGGCCGAAAGATTGGGGTTTGATGAATGGGTTGCCGAAGCCCTGCCCGAAGATAAAGCCAAAAGGATCAATGCCTTGTCCCAAGATGGCGCGCGGGTTTTGATGGTGGGTGACGGGCTGAACGACACAGCGGCGCTGGCGGCGGCGCATGTGTCGATCTCGCCGGCGTCTGCGCTGGATGCGGCGCGGGTGGCCTCCGATATTGTGCTATTGGGCAGCGATATGTCCCCATTGGCCGAGGCCACGGTGATTGCCCGCAAGGCAACCCGCCGGATCAAGGAAAACTTTGCCATCGCGGCGGGCTATAACGCGATTGCGGTGCCGATTGCGCTGTTCGGTTTTGCCACCCCGTTGATGGCGGCCTTGGCGATGTCGGCGTCATCGATTACAGTATCGCTAAACGCACTGCGGTTGCGGTAGGAGAACCAACATGGGAATTGTTCTGTATCTGATCCCGATTTCGCTGTTTCTGGGCGGGCTGGGTCTGTTGGCTTTTTTCTGGACTTTGAAGTCGAAACAATATGACGATCCGGATGGCGATGCCCACCGGATTCTAAGCGACGAATGGGATGATAAACCCCGTCCCTAAACGTGGGTGCTGGTGACGCTGCCCAAACCCTCAATCGTGATTGTGCAGCTTTGGCCACGGGTAATCGGGCCAACACCTGCGGGCGTGCCGGTATAGATCAGATCACCGGCGGCCAGCGTGACCAAGCCTGACAAAAAGGCGATCACATCGGCCACGGGCCAGATCATATCGGCAATATCCCCGTCCTGACGTGGTTGCCCGTCCACATGTGCGGTGATGCGCCCTTTGGTCGGGTGACCAATGCTGGAAACGGGGTGCAGCGGGCCGCAAACTGCGGAATTGTCAAACCCCTTGGCCATGTCCCACGGGCGGCGCATTTCCTTGGCTTTGGCCTGCATGTCGCGGCGGGTCAGGTCGTTGCCAACGCCATAGCCCCAGACGTGGCTTAGGGCATCCGCCACATTAATATCCGCTCCACCCGTGCCAATCGCGACAACCAGCTCGGCCTCGTGATGCAGGTTTTTGGTGTGCGGCGGGTAGGGCAGAGTTGCAGCGTCATCCACCACCGCATCGGCGGGTTTGGTGAAAAAGAACGGCGGCTCGCGGTTCGGGTCATGCCCCATCTCGCGGGCGTGTTCGGCATAGTTGCGGCCCACGCAAAAGATGCGGCGCACGGGAAAGCGCATTTCACTGTCGGCTATCGCAATGCTCGGGGTCGCGGGGGCGGGTAGGGCGAATTCAACCATTGCCGGGCACCTGTCAGGATGGCTCCATTGTCGAGCACGTGATATTGCGCGCTTGCAGGCGGCGGCAGGCCAGTTCGGCGGTTTCGCGGGTCATGCCAACGAAATTGGCATCAAATCCGGTGCTGCGACGCACGACTTTGCGCAAAGCTCCGTCCAATGTGGTCATTTCCTTGAGTGCGGTTTTCAACAGAACGCGCTCGGCCTTGTATTGCGAGTTAAAGCGCCCGATGTTGATTCCCCAAAGCCGCCCGCCGGATGTGGAAATACGGGTGACCACAACGGGTTCGGGCTGTGTTGCCGGCTGTGTCGCCAAAGCCGAGGCCAGAATAACCTTGGCGGGACGCGGCAACGGCGCCGAGGTAACAACATGGGCCGCAGCGGTTGCAGTGGCGACTGCGGCGGTCACTACAGGTTCTGCCGGCGCTTTGGGTGCTTCGGCAACGACGGTTTCGGTCACGACTGTTTTCGCCACTTCGGGTTTCGGCTCGGGTTTTGGCGGCTCGATGGCAGCTTCGGCAACAACGGTTTGTTGTGCTTCTGCCAATGCGCTTTCGATGTCGCTTTTCATAGCCACCAGCAATTCTTCGGGCGGGGCGATGGTTGGGCGCTGCGGTGGGCGCATGCTTTTGCTAACCGCAGTGACCAGACGAATGGTTTTGCCAGCGACGCCAGCGGTGTAACCACCGGTTGACGGGGCGACGGGGGTAGGTGCCGGTGTAGATGGCTTCCCAATGCCACGGTTGCCCATATAGGGAGGGCGCGCAGGCTTGCGCACGCGCACATTGGTCGGCGCACGGCGGAAACCCAGATCCAGCAATTCAGCGACTTTGGCGTTGCGGGTCGCGGTTGAGCGACCACCGAAAACGGTTGCGATGATACGTTCATTGCCACGACGGGCCGAGGCCACAAGGTTAAAGCCAGCCGCGCGGGTATAGCCGGTTTTGATCCCGTCGGCGCCGCGATAAGCGCCCAGCAGGCGGCGGTTGGTATTATAGACCTGCTTAATCCCCGCATCGGTAGTAATGCGCGAAAACAGGTTGTAATATTGTGGGTAATCATAGAACACATGCCGCCCCAGCGTGGTCATGTCGCGGGCCGTGGACAGGTGGCCAGAGGTGGTCAGCCCGTTCATGTTCTTGAAGGTTGTGCGGCTCATCCCCAAGGCTTTGGCGGTGCGGTTCATCCGGCGGGCAAAGGCCGCTTCGGACCCTGAAATGGCTTCACCAATCGCGGTTGCGGCATCATTGGCCGATTTCACAGCGGCGGCACGGATCAGGTAACGCAGTTTGATGCGCTGCCCCGCCCTAAGGCCCAGTTTGGATGGCGGCATTGAGGCGGCATGCTTGGAAATGCGCACCTTGGTATCAAGCGAGATTTCACCATGCTCGATTGCCTCGAAAGCGATGTAAAGCGTCATCATTTTGGTCAGCGATGCCGGATGCAGGCGCGTATCTGCATTGCGCGAATGCAGCACTTCGCCAGTGCGGGCATCAATCACAAAGGCCGCATAGGGTGCGGCCATACCTGTGAGCGGCGCAAGCACCATCGCACACAGCATTACTGTCAGGAATAGCCCATCGCGGACGTACTGCCCCAGACGTAGTCTTACGTCACTTACCATACTCTGCCTCATGTCGCCGGATTTTTCCGGTCAACTTGTTATTATTGCAGGCACTCTAGCACAGGGTGGATTCCTAGAAAACATCTTATTTTCAAATAGTTTTCAGGTGTTGTTCCGGTGAAATGGCCAGATGTTGTGGGAGGCGGTGTTGCGACCGCAAGATGTTTGCCGTTTGTGATTTGCAAAAATCTTTGGACTGTGGCTTTTGAGTCGAGGGTGCAAATCACGGCGGGCTATTGGGCCGGATCGGGAATTGCCCCTTTATCGGTAGTGTCGCGAGTTTGGTGGAAATTCGAGGACGGCGTAATCTCCGGGTGCATCGAAGCCACCCAACCGGCGGCTGGAACCGCCAAGGAGATCACGCCATGACAAAGAATACAGCAACATCGACATCCGCGCTACTGGCCAATGAAGCAGGCTATGACCCGATTGAAGACCGGCTGCGCCAGAACATCCGCGCGACGATCGAGGCGGTTTTCGAAGAGGAGCTGGAGCAGTTTCTGGGCCGTTGCCGGTATGGCCGCAGCGGCGGGGCAAAGGCCGGATACCGCCACGGGCATCGCGAGCGGCAACTGGTCGGAACATTTGGAACCGAAACGGTGCGCGTGCCGCGTGCGCGGATCACAGGCGAGGCCGGCAAGGCCAGAGAATGGCGCTCGAAGGCATTGCCCCGCTACCAGCGGCTGACGAAGAAGGCCGAGGCGCTGATCGCTGCTGTCTACCTTTCGGGCACCAACACACGGCGGGTAAAACGCGCCCTGTTCGGCCTGTTTCAGGGGGCGGTCAGCAAGGATGTGGTGAGCCGCGCCTGGCGCAAGGTGAAGGTGGACTGGCAGGCGTGGTGCGCCCGCAGCCTTGCGGATGAAGACATCGTGCGGCTGATCCTGGACGGCACCGTGATCAAAACGCGGATTGACAGGAAGGCCACCAATATCTCGGTTCTGGCCGCGATTGGCGTGCGCCGGGATGGGCAGAAGGTCTTGTTATCACTGATGAACATGGGCGGCGAAAGCACCTCCGCCTGGCGTCAGTTCATCAACGATCTGGATGCGCGCGGGTTGAAACGGCCCGAATTTGTCATCGTGGACGGGGCACCGGGACTTGAGGTCGCTCTCATTGCCCTCTGGGGTGAAGATCTGCCGATCCAGAGGTGCACGGTGCACAAGCACCGCAACCTTCTGGCCAAGGCACCCAAGCGTATGCATGATGAGTTGACAGAAGATTACCGCGACATGATCTACGCCAAAACACCCGAGGAAATCGCCACCCGCCGCAAGGCATTTCTGCGAAAATGGCGGCTGAAATGCAAGGCCGTCGCTGACAGCTTGGAAGAAGCAGGAGATAAGCTTTTCACCTTCACGCGTCTGCCACAAGGCCAGTGGAAATCGGCCAGAACGACAAATGCGATCGAACGCCTGAACGAGGAATTCCGCCGCCGCATCAAGACCCAGACCGTGCTGCCATGCGCCGAGACCGTGCCGATGCTGCTTTGGGCTCTGATGGCCTCGGGGCAGATCGTCATGCGAAAGGTCGATGGCTGGGAAACGCTCGCTCAGCCCGTCGCCGACGCAACCCTTGACCAAGCCGCCTGACCGGCGCATAACTCAACCCGCTCGGAGGTGCCTGAAATCAATTTCCACCACTTTCGAGACACAACCCCTTTATCCTGCCCGTCAGAGCGTTTATATATTGCCTTCGGAACCGATGATGGAAGCACCATTTTGACCTTGGCCAAAACATATCCTTTGCAGATGATGTCCGACAAGGACGGGGATGAAGATGGCGACACCGGCGTTGCCCTGAAAACCCGCCCCAAAACAGCGCGGCCACCTATGTATAAGGTGCTGATGCTGAATGACGATTACACGCCGATGGAATTTGTCACCTATGTTCTGGAACGGATTTTCGGGCTAAGTGGCGCGCAAGCGGTCGAAATCATGCTGACGGTGCATAAAAAGGGGCTGGCGGTGGTCGGTGTCTTTTCGCACGAGGTGGCCGAAACCAAGGTGGCGCAGGTGATGGACCTTGCGCGGCGCAACCAGCATCCGCTGCAATGCACGATGGAAAAGGAATAGGCTCGCTTTGGCCTGATCTGTCATGAAACATTCCCGATTAAATCTGATCCTTGATAGCGGTGCGTTGCAATTGCCCGATGATGGCGACATCGCCGTTTATGGCGCGGGGGCCGAGGATGATTTGTCAGCTCTGCCCAAGGAGCGCTGCGAGGTTATTCAGGGGTTCAAGCCCGACTATGATGCCCTAATCGCGCGCGGGTTCAAAGTGTCGGTGGCAGCCACGGGGCCTTATGCGGCGTCGGTGGTGAAGCTGGCCCGCTCCAAGGTGCAAACGCGGATGATGCTGGCCGAGGCCGTGGCGAAAACACCCGGCGGGCTGATCATTGTCGACGGGATGAAAACCGACGGGGCCGACGGGTTTTACAAGGAATGCCGCAAGCGGGTTGAAGTCAGTCAGGCGTTTTCCAAGGCGCATGGCAAACTGTTCTGGTTCACAGCCAAACCGGCGTTTGACGACTGGGCCGACAAGGGTCCGATCAAGCTGCCCAGCGGGTTTCAAACCGTGCCCGGGGTGTTTTCGGCGGAAAAGATTGATCGAGGGTCGCAGGCCTTGGTGGATGCGTTGCCCGCAAAGCTGCCCAAACGGCTGGCTGATCTGGGGGCCGGATGGGGGTTCCTGTCGCGCCACATATTAATGCGCGAAAAGGTGCGCGAACTGCATCTGGTCGAGGCCGATTTCAACGCGCTGGAATGTGCCCGTGTGAATGTCACGGATGAGCGCGCGCATTTCCATTGGGCCGATGCCACGCGGTTTACCCCTGAAAGGCCGTTTGACGGTATCATCAGCAACCCGCCCTTTCACACCAGCCGCAAGGCCGACCCCGAAATCGGACGCGCCTTTATCCATGCGGCAGCGGGAATGTTAACACCTTCGGGACAGATGTGGCTGGTGGCAAACCGGCACCTGCCCTATGAACGCACACTGGCCGGGACATTTCGCTTTGTCGATGAAATCGCCGGTGACAATTCCTTCAAAATCCTTCGGGCCACCAAGCCGCTGCGCGGCAAACGCCTGCGGGACTGAACCAGGAGCAACAAGATGTCTTTTTCAATTGCCGGAAAATCCGTAATCGTGACGGGGGCGGCCAACGGCGTTGGCCTGGCTATCGGGTTGCGGTTTGCTGATGCGGGCGCAAATGTGATGTTTGCCGATATGGACGAGGACCGCCTGGTTGCAGAACTGGGTGACAGGGCCGAAAAAGAAGAAAACATACAGTTTTTCGCCGGTGATTTACGACAGAAACTGACCATCGCCAACCTGCTGTCCGCCACGATTGATGCCTTTGACCGAGTGGATATTCTGATCAATGCCTCGCGACAGGTGGCCGTGTCCGATCCGCTGGACCCCGAGGCAGACGAAATGGAAGAGCTGCTGGAACAAAACCTGATGACCAGCCTGCGGCTTAGTCAGGCGGTGGCAAAACGGATGATTTGTCAGGCCGAGCGCGAGGAAAACGAAGAAGGGCCGGTGGGGGCGATCGTCAATCTGTCGTCGATTGCAGCGCAGCGGGCGCACCCGAAACTGCTGGCCTATTCGGTGTCGACAGCGGCGCTGAACCAGATGACACGATCCCTGGCCGTGGCGCTGGCGCCAGAACGGATACGGGTGAACGCGGTGGCTTTCGGTTCGGTGATGAGCGCCAGTTTGAAAAATACCCTGAAGGGGAATGAAGAATGCCGCGCCGATGTTGTGGCGCATACGCCACTGGGACGGATTGCAAAAGCCGAGGAAGTGGCCGAGGCGGTGCAGTTTCTGGCCTCGGAAGGTGCGGGTTTCATCACCGGGCAGATAATGATCGTTGATGGCGGGCGCACGTTGCTTGATTCAGTTGCCGCGCCGGCACATTAAACTGCGGCTGTTTTCTTACAAAGAAAACAAACGAAATCTTTTAAAGATTTCGGGGTGGTCAGCCCTGGTTCTTGGCAACGCAGGCCCTGACCACCAAATCCGATTGTCGTTTCAGAACGGCACGGCGGGATTTTAACTCGGCCAGCTTGCGGCGCTCAGCGGCCACATCAATTGCAACAGGGGCTTGTTTCGGGCTGGTTTGAGTTCCTGTGCAGAAATGGAAATTGGCGCTGGGGCTGGTACACAGTTGAAGGCCGATACTGACTTGTGGCCGGCTGTCCAATGCATATCCTCGATCAATATTGGCCTGCGTGGTTGCAATAAGGTCATCGACAGCCTGCAGGTTTTTTGTGCTGCGGTTGACACATTGTTCCAATGCTGTGCTGCACCCTGCCAGTGGAAGCAGTAGTGCCAGTAGATACCGTTTCATTGCCCTGCTCTGGTTTATCTGTCAGGCCAGTATAGACAGATCGCCCCCTCTGGCAAAACCAGTTCTTCATTTGCAGCGGTTGGGCTGGCCTGTCCGGCGAAAATCCGCTAGGCCGGATGGAAACAGGAGGCCCGAACAATGGACGACATGAAAGACCAGAAAGCCAAAGCAGCAACGTGGTTTCGCGATTTACGCGACCAGATTTGCGCCGCATTCGAGGCGCTGGAGGACACGCAAGGCGAGGGGCCGTTTTCCGATCAACCTGCCGGTCGTTTTGAAATATCTGACACAAAGCGTGATGCGGCGGATGGGTCTGACGCCGGTGGCGGCCTGATGTCGGTGATGCGCGGCGGGCGTGTATTTGAAAAGGTGGGGGTGAATATTTCCACCGTCTACGGCACGCTGGGCGAACGGGCTGTGGCGGCGATGGCGGGGCGAAAAGGGCTGGACGGGATGAAAGACGACCCGAGGTTCTGGGCCTCGGGTATTTCACTGGTGGCGCATATGCAAAACCCGCACTCGCCTGCTGTTCACATGAACACCCGCATGTTCTGGACCCCGCATGGCTGGTGGTTCGGCGGCGGGTCGGACCTGAACCCCTGCATTGAATATGCCGAGGATACGGCCGCCTTTCATGCGGTGCAAAAGCAGCAGTGCGACAAGCATGATCCGGACTATTATCCCCGTTTCAAGGCATGGGCGGACGAGTATTTCTATATCCCGCATCGCAATCGCGCCCGCGGGGTGGGTGGTATTTTTCTGGATGATCACAACACAGGTGATTGGGACGCCGATTTTGCCTTTATTCAGGATGTCGGGCTGGCATTTTTGATGGCGTTTTTGCCCGTCACCGAAAAGCGCCGCAACGCACCATGGACCGAGGCGGACAAAGACACCCAACTGGTGCATCGCGGACTCTATGCCGAATATAATCTGGGGGCTGACCCAGATAACTACTTCAAGTAACGCTTAACCCATTGTCTTAGCTGCAATAACTGAGCTGAAGGGTCACTGTTGTTGAAACGCCACTCGCATTCCTTCAAATATAGCCCAAATTGGGCCTTGGGGACACCGTTAAATCGGCGCATGTGGCGCTTGGCTTGGTTCCAGAAATTCTCGATGCCATTGATGTGGTTGTGACGGTCTGCAAAGAGCTTGGAATGGTTGATGCGAAAGTGGTGGAAGTCTGACACATCCAGCACATTATAACCGCGCCAACAATCGGAATAGACGATGGAATCCGGCACGACTTTGCGCTCTATGATCGGGATCAGAGTGGCGGATTTGGCGTCCGGGATGATCTTGGTGTAAACCTTCCCACCCCTTTTTAATATACCAAAAACGGGAATTTTACCTGCCGCACCACGCCCGCGTTTACCTTTGCGTTTGCCGCCAAAGTAGCTTTCGTCCACTTCTATTTCTCCGCCGAACATAGCTTGGCTTTCCGCCTCCAGCTCATAGGCGATTATCTCGCGCAGGCGTAGAAAATAAAACGCTGCGGTCTTGCGGTTTACACCACACAAACTGGCTGCTGTTCGTGCTGTCGATCCCGAAACAAAATGCTCCGTAAGACGGTCTTGCTTGTAGTGGCTCAGGCGACTCTTTCTCATGCTTCCCATCATAACCTCTTTTTAGGTTATCTGGGTCAGCCCCAAAAAGAATTAAGGGAAACCTAGCACGACTTATGGGAACCTCTAAAAATCCCCCAAAATCCGGCCTGACGGGGTAGAATCGTCATCAGGATGAAAATGATTCGACCGACGGGGTTTTGTCATGGGTCAGATGGGATTTTTTGATCTTTCCAGCCGATACGCGGGACTGGACAAATCTGGTGATCCGCTGGTGTTGCTCAACGACATGGTGCCGTTCGAGGATTACCGGGACGAGCTGAAGGCCATATGGCGCACGCCGCCCGAACAGCGCAAATCCAACGCTGGCCGCCCGCCTTGGGATGAGGTGCTGATATTCAAGACGATGGTTTTGCAGCAGCTCTACAACCTCTCTGACGATCAGATCGAGTATCAGATCCGCGACCGCCTGTCGTTCATGCGGTTTCTCGGCCTTGGCATTGAAGACAGCGTACCTGACGCCAAGACCATCTGGGCCTACCGTGAAAGGCTGGCCGGGGCCGGGAAGATGAAGGAGCTGTTTGACAAGTTCGATGCCTTTCTGCGCGAAAAGGGCTATCTGGCGATGGGCGGGCAGATTGTTGATGCGAGCATCGTTCCGGCGCCGCGCCAGCACAACAAAAGGGACGAGAACGAGAAAATCAAGGCGGGCGAAACGCCTGAAGAGTGGGAGGAAAAACCCCACAAGAAGCGCCAGAAGGACGTGGATGCGCGCTGGACGAAGAAGCACGGCAAGAGCTATTACGGCTACAAGAACCACATCAATGTCGACCGGCGGCACAAATTCATCCGCGCTTATGATGTCACCGATGCCGCCGTGCATGACAGCCAGGCGCTTGCCGGTCTGATTGATGCGAGCAACACCTCATCGGACCTGTGGGCCGACAGCGCCTATCGCTCGCAAAAGATCGAAAGCGAGCTGGAAGAGCGGGGGCTTCACAGCCATATCCATCACAAGGGCAGGCGCGGCAAGCCGCTTGGCGAGCGCCAGCAAAAGGCCAACCGGAGGCGCTCGAAAGTGCGGGTCCGGGTCGAGCATGTATTCGCTTTTCAGGAGCGCTCCATGGGCGGCAAGCTGATCCGCTCCATCGGCCTGAAGCGGGCGCGATTTCGCATCGGGATGATGAACCTGGTCTACAACATGAAGCGCTTCGTCCAGTTCGAATGCGGCCTGGCGGCGCCGGGATAAGGGTTCATGGGGTGAGGTGTGCCTGAAATACCCAAAACCGGCTTGAAACCGGTGAAAATGGGTTTATGATCCGAAGCAATCAGGCGGGACAGGCGAAAAACCGTCCACCCCGCCGCGAAGAAGGCGAAAACGGGA
Source organism: Profundibacter sp. (assembly GCF_965277155.1). Classification (GTDB taxonomy): domain Bacteria; phylum Pseudomonadota; class Alphaproteobacteria; order Rhodobacterales; family Rhodobacteraceae; genus Profundibacter. Next base: position 421,576 of record NZ_CBDIBV010000013.1, on the reverse strand, counting down.
ATTTACAGAGGTTCCCTATGGTTAACCGTAATCGGATAAGCTGAATCTTGGGAACCTCTAAAAATCCCCCAAAATCCGGCCTGACGGGGTAGAATCGTCATCAGGATGAAAATGATTCGACCGACGGGGTTTTGTCATGGGTCAGATGGGATTTTTTGATCTTTCCAGCCGATACGCGGGACTGGACAAATCTGGTGATCCGCTGGTGTTGCTCAACGACATGGTGCCGTTCGAGGATTACCGGGACGAGCTGAAGGCCATATGGCGCACGCCGCCCGAACAGCGCAAATCCAACGCTGGCCGCCCGCCTTGGGATGAGGTGCTGATATTCAAGACGATGGTTTTGCAGCAGCTCTACAACCTCTCTGACGATCAGATCGAGTATCAGATCCGCGACCGCCTGTCGTTCATGCGGTTTCTCGGCCTTGGCATTGAAGACAGCGTACCTGACGCCAAGACCATCTGGGCCTACCGTGAAAGGCTGGCCGGGGCCGGGAAGATGAAGGAGCTGTTTGACAAGTTCGATGCCTTTCTGCGCGAAAAGGGCTATCTGGCGATGGGCGGGCAGATTGTTGATGCGAGCATCGTTCCGGCGCCGCGCCAGCACAACAAAAGGGACGAGAACGAGAAAATCAAGGCGGGCGAAACGCCTGAAGAGTGGGAGGAAAAACCCCACAAGAAGCGCCAGAAGGACGTGGATGCGCGCTGGACGAAGAAGCACGGCAAGAGCTATTACGGCTACAAGAACCACATCAATGTCGACCGGCGGCACAAATTCATCCGCGCTTATGATGTCACCGATGCCGCCGTGCATGACAGCCAGGCGCTTGCCGGTCTGATTGATGCGAGCAACACCTCATCGGACCTGTGGGCCGACAGCGCCTATCGCTCGCAAAAGATCGAAAGCGAGCTGGAAGAGCGGGGGCTTCACAGCCATATCCATCACAAGGGCAGGCGCGGCAAGCCGCTTGGCGAGCGCCAGCAAAAGGCCAACCGGAGGCGCTCGAAAGTGCGGGTCCGGGTCGAGCATGTATTCGCTTTTCAGGAGCGCTCCATGGGCGGCAAGCTGATCCGCTCCATCGGCCTGAAGCGGGCGCGATTTCGCATCGGGATGATGAACCTGGTCTACAACATGAAGCGCTTCGTCCAGTTCGAATGCGGCCTGGCGGCGCCGGGATAAGGGTTCATGGGGTGAGGTGTGCCTGAAATACCCAAAACCGGCTTGAAACCGGTGAAAATGGGTTTATGATCCGAAGCAATCAGGCGGGACAGGCGAAAAACCGTCCACCCCGCCGCGAAGAAGGCGAAAACGGGAATTTACAGAGGTTCCCTCTATTATATCCACGGCGGCGGTTATATTGTCGGTAGCCCTGAAACCCATAAAAATATGCTGGCGGCCCTGTCGCGGCTTAGTGGAATACAGGCCTGCCTGATTGATTACCGCCTTGCTCCGGAGCACGCATTTCCGTCGGCGGTTGACGATGCTCTGGCGGGGTATATGGCCCTGCTGGATCGTGGTTATGCGCCGGAAAATATTATCATCGGCGGCGATAGTGCCGGTGGCGGGGCGGCGTTGGTGCTGCTGTCAGAGCTGTGCAAACGCGGGATTGCACCGCGTGCTGCCTTTGCCCTGTCACCGTGGACGGATTTGACGTTAAGCGGAGAGAGCCTGCGTTCAAATGCGAAAACCGAAGCGATGTTGCCGGTCGAGCGGATAGATGAACTGCGCGATATGTATCTGCAAGGGGCCGATCCGGCGGACCTTCGTGCCTCGCCCTTGTTTGCGGATTTTCCCGACTGCCCGCCGGTGCTGATGCAGGCGTCAGACAGCGAGATTTTGCTGGACGATACATGCCGTATGGAGGCGGTTCTCAAGGCACAGGGTGTGGAGGTGGAAACTTATATCTGGTCCGGCCTGCCCCACGTCTGGCAGATATTCCACGGCTGGCTGCCCGATGCGGATCTGGCGCTTTTGCAGGTGGCACAGTTCATCAAGGCACGGTTCCGGACCTGATCCGGAACCTGCTGTCATTCAGATCGGACAGGCCCCGATCAGGTCCGGGCAGTGCAGGTCAAACCTCTTTTGTCGCGCTAAGGCGAAAGCTGACGGCCTCGGCCACATGCGGTTTGCGCACGTCTGCTTCGCCTTCCAGATCGGCGATGGTGCGGGCCACGCGCAGCACGCGGTGATAGCCACGGGCCGATAGGCCGAACCGCTCGGCAACCTTCAGCAATAGCGCGCGGCCCTCCTCATCGGGCGTGGCGATTTCTTCCAGCATTGCGCCCTCTGCATCGGCGTTTACCCGCATGTCGCCGTGCCCCTCAAAGCGGGCCTCTTGCAGGGCGCGGGCACCTGCAATCCGTGCGGCCATGTCGGCGGAACTGTCGCCGGTTTCGGGCAGGTTCAGATCGGAAAACGCCACCGGCGGCACATCGATTCGCAGATCGAAACGGTCCATCAGCGGGCCGGAAATGCGGCCCAGATATTCCTCACCGCAAATCGGCACGCGGGCGCAGGCGCGGGTGGGATCGGTCAGGTAGCCGCATTTGCAGGGGTTGGCTGCGGCCACCAGCATGAACCGGCAGGGGTAGCGGATATGGGCATTGGCGCGTGCCACCACCACTTCGCCGGTTTCAATCGGCTGGCGCAGGGTTTCCAGCACGGCGCGGTTATATTCGGGGAATTCGTCCATGAACAAAACCCCGTTGTGAGCCAGTGATATTTCCCCCGGTTTCGCCCCGCGCCCGCCACCGACGATGGCCGCCATGGACGCGGTGTGGTGCGGTTCGCGAAAGGGGCGTTCGCGCGAAATTCCGCCTTCGTCCAGCAGGCCGGACAGGGAATGGATCATCGAGGTTTCAAGCGCCTCGGCCGCACTAAGCGGTGGCAGGATACCGGGCAGGCGAGCTGCGAGCATGGATTTTCCCGAGCCGGGTGAGCCGGTCATCAGTACATGGTGACGTCCTGCGGCGGCAATTTCCAAGGCCCGTTTGGCGCGTTCCTGCCCTTTGACATCGCGCATGTCGCGGCTGTGGTTTTCACGCTGCACTTCGCCCGCCACGGCGGGGGATAGTGGCGATTGACCGGTATAGTGGCGCACCACGTCGGCCAGTGAATTAGCCGCCAGCACTTGGGTTGCGCCGACCCATGCGGCCTCGGCTCCGCAGGCCTTGGGGCACAAAAGTGCGCGATCATGTTCGGCGGCGGCCATCGCGGCGGGCAGGGCGCCGATCACCTGAATGAGCGAGCCATCAAGCGACAATTCCCCAAGAGCCACGGTGTTTTCGACGTCCTCGGAGGGAATGATTTCCAGCGCCGCCAGCAGGGCCAATGCGATTGGCAGGTCGAAATGCGACCCCACCTTTAGCACATCGGCCGGGGACAGGTTTATGGTGATCCGTTTCGAGGGCAGCGCGATCGACATCGCGGTCATCGCGGCGCGCACCCGTTCGCGGGCTTCGGAAACCGCCTTGTCCGGCAGGCCGACGATGGCAAAGGACGGCAGGCCCGCAGTGATGGCGCATTGCACCTCGACCATGCGGGCCTCGATCCCTTCGAACGCCACCGTATAGGCGTGTGCTACCATTTAACCGCTCCCGCTATTAACCATTGGGTCATGGTTAACGCGGGAATGGTTTACAAAGGGTAAACAGGGCCGAAATCAGGTTAAGGATTGCGGCCAATCGCGGGTGGGCAGGTCCAGCGCATAAGGAACCGGATCGTAGGACACCTTTAGCCCTTCGACACGCCATTGCCGGAAAGCAGTGTCTTGCAGATGGGTGGTGACATAGGCTGCGGATGTTTCATCAACCGGCAGGGCGTATCCGGTAATGCGGGCGGCAACAGGGGCATAGAACACATCGGCCAGCGAATATTCCCCGAACAGCCATGGTCCATCCGCACCGTGGCGGCTGCGGGCCAGCGCCCAGATTTCCTGCAAACGGGTCAGGTCGGCCTGCACCGCATCGGATACGGCAAAGCCGTCATATTGGTGCAGCAGTTGCATCGGGCATTCGCTGCGCAGGGTCATGAAGCCCGAATGCATTTCCGCCACCAGCCACCGCGCTAAGGCACGGGCGGCAGGATCGGTTGGCCAGAGGCCTGCGTCGGGATGACGTTCAGCCAGAGTTTCGGCCATCGCCAAGGTATCGCCAACGGCAATGCCGTCAGGCGTGCGCATCGCGGGGACATATCGGGCCGGAGCCAGTTCGGCCAGATCCTGCTTCAGGGTGCCGGAATACAGACCGGCCATATGGGTGCGGTAGGGGATGTTGAACTTCTCGAACATCAGCCAGCCACGCAGCGACCAGCTGGAAAATGTGCGGTCGCCGATATAAAGATCGTAGGTCATTGCGATAGGTTAGCGCGGCGTGGCGGCTTTGCCTAATTTAGATTTGTGACGGGGGCATCACGAAATTTGATGGCACGGATTTGCCAGAGCGCGCGCGGGTGGTGTAAAGAACGGCATGGGATTTGGATTGATGAAACGGATTTTGATCGGGGCTTTGCTGGTTTTGGCAATCGTTGGCGGGGCTGCGGCGCAAAGCAATCTGCAGGTGTATGCGCCGGTTTATGGCCGCTGGTGCGGGCCGAACCATCCGGTGGACATGTCGCGCGCGGGGCCGCCGGTGGATATGCTGGATGCGGCCTGTATGCGGCATGATTACTGCGTGGCCGCGCAGGGTGAATATAACTGCGGTTGTGATGTGTCCTTTCTGAACGAGTTGCGCGGCACCCGCTGGCCAAACCCGTTGATGCAGCGAAATGCACGGGCGATTTATGATGCGATTGCACTGGTGCCTTGCAGCAGTCCCGACGGGACCACATTGAAACAGACGATGTTTGCGGTGGACCTGTTTTACGACGTGATCAGCGGCAACGGCACACCGATGGAGGTGATGGACCGCTGGCGGACGCTGTTTTTCGGGTATTGACGGGGCAGGGGCAAGACCCTGTTGTGCCCTTTGTTCAGGTCTCTGTGAAACGCTTCCCCTAACCTTTCGCACCCGTCATTTTGTAAAAATAACAGCGCCCGACCTCCCCACGGATGGCGCTTTGCAAGGTTGCAAAGGGTCGATATGTCTGGGTTTGCGCAGGCCTTCTGACAAGCGGAGCAAATTGCACCATGCGCCCTCCAGGCCGGGCACCGCCATTTGCGCGTTGGTTCAGAGTTGCTATGGCCACATGCCAGGTTGCGTCAGGGAATGCGGTTTATTTCACCTGCCTGCCATTTGTCACCATCCCACCGCAGGCGGGTAACCGACAGGTTGTCGATTTTATGCGAGACCGCCTGATAGGCAGAAATCCCCAGCGCCCGCTGCACCTGTGTCAGGATTACACCGAAATGGGCCACAGCGATGATATGGCGGCCCTGATATTGGCGGGCCATTTCATCGACAAAGGGGGTGATGCGGGCGGCGGCCATGTTCCAGCTTTCACCGTTGGGCGGGGCAACATCGCCCGGTGTTTCCCAATAGGCGCGGCTTAGGGCTGGATCACGGGCGGTGACCTGATCAAAGGTCAGGCCGTCCCAGTCACCGAAATCGAGTTCCCGCAAGGCAGGTGCATGAGGCAGACGGGTGCGATTGCCCGCAATGGCATCGGCTGTCGCAATGCTGCGGGACAGGTCCGAGGAGACCAGCAACGCATCCTCGGGCAGGTGGGCATTCAGACGGGCGATTCGCGCGGTGTCGGACAGATCGGCGGGCACATCGCGCCAGCCGACAAAGGATTTTTCATGCGTTGGCCCGTGACGCACCCACCACCAGGTTGTCATTCCAGCGCCTGGGGCAGGGTGCCTTTCAGCACCATCGGCAGACCCGCGATGACGGTGACGGCAAGGTCTGCTTGTGCGGCAAGGTGTTGGTTCAGGCGCCCTTGGGCCTCGCGGAATTTGCGCGACAGGGCGTTGTCGGGAACTACTCCGGCGCCGACTTCGTTGCTGACGATCACCACGGGGACGGGACAGTTTTCGAGGGCTTTCAATAGGTCGGACTCGGCCTGCTCCAGATCGGTTTTCGCCAGCATATGGTTGGTCAGCCACAACGTGGCACAGTCGATCAGCACCGCATGGTCAGCCGGAACCTGTTGCAGGGCGGCGGGAATATCCAGCGGGGCCTCGATCGTCGTCCAGCCGCTGCCGCGCATGTCCTTGTGGCGGGCGATTTTGGCACGCATTTCATCGTCAAAAGCCTGTGCGGTGGCGATATAGGAACGAGCGCGCATGGAGGATGTGACAAGCCTTTCGGCAAAGGCGGATTTGCCGGAAGCAGCGGCACCGATGATCAGGGTCAGCTTGGGCAACATGCGGGGTATCCTTTTAAGGTGTTGCCAATGACTAGCAAGGGGCGGTGTCGATGGCCAGAGGGGATATGCATTGTTCCGCCCGGCTTGCCCAGGCAGCGCCCGACCCTCCCCACGGGAGGGCGCTTTGCAGCATTGCAGTCAGTATCAATGCGGGTGATTGTAATACCGGCATGCATCAAATTCCCCTTGGTGCGCCCACCCAGGGTCGGGCGCTGCCCTTTTGTTGTGTCCGGATTTGACCCATTGGCATTTTTGCCGAACATCGGCAGAGTAAGAGAATGAAACATTTTATCTTTGCGATTGCCGCGCTGGTTGCGGTTTGTGCCGATGCCGGGGAAATTTCGGTGGATGGATTGGATTCCCTGCCGCCTGCCGATGTCTATGTTTTGGGCGAGGTGCATGACAATCCGCTGCACCATCTTGGGCAGGCGCGGGCAATTCGGGCGGTTAAGCCCAAGGCGGTGGTGTTCGAGATGCTATCCCCCGAACAGGCGGCAAGGATCACGCCGGACCTGTTGCAGGATCAGGCTGCGCTGGAATGGGAACAATCAGGCTGGCCCGATTTCGCGATCTACTGGCCGGTGTTTGCCGCGTTGGGGCAGGCAAGAGTTTATGGCGCGGCAAGGCCACGGTCCGAGGCTCGCCGTGCGTTCAAGGAAGGGGCGGCGGCTGTGTTCGGGGCGGGATACGGGCTGGATCAGCCTTTGCCAAAAGCGCAACTTGAGCAACGCAAGCAGGAACAGTTCGCCGATCATTGCGAGGCGATGCCGCTGGAATTGATGGGCGGCATGGTCGAGGCGCAGCGGTTTCGTGACGCGGCCTTTGCCGATACGGTGATGCAGGCCTATCGCGATACGGGCGGGCCGGTGGTGCTGATCACCGGAAATGGACATGCGCGCAAGGATTGGGGGGTGCCTTCGATGCTGGAAGGGGTCAAGGTGCTTGTGGTCGGCTTTGTGGAAGAGCCGGCCGAAGCCGAGGAGCCTTTTGATTATTGGGTGGTGACAAAACCGGCCGAACGCGAAGACCCGTGTCTGGCATTCAAATAGCGGCTGGCGCTCATCGCTTCCTTGCGGGCGCTCTTCGCGAGGAGAGCCGTCAGGCTCGAGATGCGGTTGGTTGAGTTTGTTGCCTTTGCGGCCTACAACGGGGGCAACTGTTTGAAAGGGCTGCATATGCTTGCTGGGAAACGTGTACTGTTGATCATCGGCGGCGGGATTGCCGCGTTCAAGTCGCTGGATCTGATCCGGCGGTTGCGCGAGCGCGGGGCGACTGTGGTGCCGGTGCTGACGCGGGCGGGTGAGGAATTTGTCACGCCGCTGTCCACCTCGGCACTGGCGGCGCAGAAGGTGTATCGCGATCTGTTCGATCTGACGGACGAGGCCGAGATGGGGCATATCGAATTGTCCCGTGATGCCGATCTGGTGGTGGTGGCCCCGGCCACGGCCGATCTGATGGGCAAAATGGCGGCGGGGCTGGCGAATGATCTGGCCTCGACCCTGTTGATGGCCACCGACAAGCGGGTGCTGATCGCACCGGCGATGAATGTGCGGATGTGGGAGCATCCGGCAACGCAAAGGAATATCACAACATTGCAGGGCGACGGGGTGCTGTTTGTCGGGCCGAACGAGGGCACAATGGCCTGTGGCGAATTCGGCCCCGGACGCATGGCCGAACCGCTTGAGATCGTTGCGGCGGTGGAAGCCGCGATTGCAGACGGGCCGCTGCGTGGCAAACATGTGCTGGTCACATCAGGCCCGACGCACGAGCCGATTGATCCGGTGCGTTATATCGCAAACCGGTCCAGCGGGGCGCAAGGCACAGCGATTGCGCGGGCGCTGGCGGCGCTGGGGGGCGAGGTGACCTTTGTCACCGGCCCGGCGGATGTGGTGCGGCCCGAAGGGGTGCGGGTGATCGAGGTGCAGACAGCGCAGGAAATGCTGGAGGCGGTGCAGGGGGCCTTGCCAGCAGATGCGGCGGTGTTTGCGGCGGCGGTGGCGGACTGGCGGGTGAAGAATGCGTCAGGGTCCAAGATGAAGAAGGACGGCAAGGGCAGCCTGCCGAAACTGGAGTTTGCCGAGAATCCCGATATTCTGGCCACGGTCAGCCGGATGAAAAAGGGGCGGCCTGCGCTGGTGGTGGGCTTTGCAGCGGAAACCGATGACGTGGTGGAAAACGCGACAGCCAAGCGCAAGCGCAAGGGCTGTGACTGGATCGTTGCCAATGATGTGTCGCCGGAAACGGGGATCATGGGCGGGGATGAAAACGCGGTGGTGGTGATTTCGGACGGTGGGGCAGATGTTTGGCCGCGTATGGGAAAGGATCAGGTGGCAAGGCGGCTGGCGGCGGCGATTGCAAAGGCGCTGGAATAAGAGATTCCATGCCTCCGGCGGGGATATTTACGGAACAATAATGGGGTGATGGCGTGGTAACTGTGAGCTTTGCATGGCTTGAAGGGGCGGATCAGGCGCTTGGCTTGCCGTCTTATGAAACGGCGGGGGCGGCGGGTGCGGACTTGCGGGCGAATTTCCCCGAGGGCGAGCGTAGCGGACTGGTGATCGAGGCAGGTGCGCGGGTGCTGGTGCCGACAGGATTAAGGCTGGAAATACCGCAAGGGTTTGAGGTGCAGATCAGGCCGCGATCGGGGCTGGCGTTGAAACACGGGATTACATTGCCCAACAGTCTGGGCACGATTGATAGCGATTATCGCGGGCCGTTGGGGGTGATCCTGCTGAACGCGGGGGATCAGCCCTTTGCCGTGAACCACGGGGACAGGATTGCGCAAATGGTGGTGGCCCCTGTGGTGCAGGCACGGTTTGAACTGGTGTCGGAGCTGGGCGAAACTGTGCGCGGCGAAGGTGGCTTTGGGTCAACGGGGCGCGATTAGTGGTTGTTGTTCTGGGGTTGATGGTGGGCCTTTGGGGACTGGGCGCGGTGATGAAGGTGGCCCCCGCAAGGCGATGGTTCCTGATCGGGCTGGTATATCTGGCAGTCGTTTTGGCGCATCTTGTATTGCCTGACGGGGCGCTTTTGCGCATAGCGACAGGTGGATCAGTGCGCCCGTGGCTGATTTTGGCCGGAATCCTTGCCGTAGTGGTTGCGTATCGCGCCGTTCTGCGTCAGCTTCGCGTCAAAGCCCAAGACAGAGTTGCCGAGATGACTGAAACCACCCCCAAGCCCACATTTTCCAATGTCGAGCTGGACCGTTACGCCCGCCACATCATGCTGCGCGAAATTGGCGGTGCGGGGCAGAAAAAGTTGAAAAACGCCCGTGTGCTGGTGATCGGGGCCGGTGGACTTGGCTCGCCCGTGCTGCTGTATCTGGCAGCAGCGGGTGTGGGGACGATTGGCGTGGTGGATGATGACGCTGTGGACAATTCCAACCTGCAGCGTCAGGTGATCCATCGCGATGCCGATATCGGCATGCCCAAGGTGTTTTCCGCCGAAGCGGCGATGAGGGCACAGAACCCCAAGATCGAAGTGCACCCCTATCACCGGCGGCTGGATCAGGACAACGCGGCCGATCTGTTTTCCGGTTATGATCTGGTGCTGGACGGGACCGACAATTTCGATACCCGCTATCTGGTGAACCGGACCTGTGTGGCGCTGGGCCTGCCGCTGATTGCTGGCGCGATCACCCAGTGGGAAGGGCAGATCAGCGTTTATCATCCGGCCAAGGGCGCGCCCTGTTATCAATGCGTATTCCCCGAGGCCCCTGCCGCCGGACTGGCACCCAGTTGTGCCGAAGCAGGCGTGGTTGGCCCGCTGCCCGGGGTGATCGGCACGATGATGGCGGTTGAAGCGGTGAAAGAGATTACCGGCGCGGGTGCAGGTTTGAAAGGCGAGATGCTGATTTATGATGCGCTCTTTGCGGAAACCCGCAAGATACGCGCAAAACCGCGCCCTGATTGCCCGGTTTGCGGCGGAAAACCGGTTTAATTTCCTTGCCTTGGGCGGTGGATTAACCATACTCGCGATCAACATATAACCAAAATCGGGGGATTCTTTTATGAAACTGTTTGCTTCCATTGCGGCCGTTGCTACGGTTGCTTTTACAACAATGGCCATCGCTGCCGACCTGCCCGATCTGGGTGGCAAAGAGGTGGTTGTTGTTACTGAAAACGCCTATCCACCGCTGCAATTTGTCGATCCGGCCTCGGGCGAGGCGATCGGCTGGGAATATGATGCGATGGCCGAGATTGCCAAGCGGATCAACATCAAGGTGACTTATGAAAACATCAGTTGGGATGCGATGATTCCGGCGGTGTCGGAAGCGCAGTTTGATCTGGGTATGACCGGAATTACCATCCGTGATGACCGTAAGGAAAAGGTGGATTTTTCCGACCCCTACATGCGCAGCGAAATGGTGATGATGGTGAAGGGGGACGAAGACAGGTTCACCGATGCCAAAAGTTTTGCCGCCAATGACGATCTGCTGATGGCCGCACAGCCCGGCACCACGCCGTTATATGTCGGCGTTTACGAGGTGCTGGACGGCAATGAATCCAACCCGCGTATCAAGCTGTTCGAAACTTTCGGGGCAACCGTTCAGGCGCTGAAAACCGGTGATGTCGATCTGGTGCTGACCGATGGCACGGCGGGCGCCGGATATGTGGCGGCGTCTGATGGCGGGTTGAAGATTATTGGGGATAAACTGGGCACCGAAGATTTCGGGTTCATCTTCCCCAAAGGCTCGGATCTGGTGGGGCCGATCAATGCCGCGATTGCCGATATGAAGGCCGACGGCACCATTGATGCGCTGAACAAGAAATGGTTCCTTGATTACAAAATGGGCGGCTAAACGCCTGATATAAAAAGGATTGCCCCGGCCGGATGTGCCGGGGCTTTTTGATTAATGATTACACCCCCTTCCCAAGACAAAGATTTCCCCTATTGGCTGGTTCTGGCTGGTGGGTTGGGCGCCTATCTGATGTATCGCGTGGTGGCGGATGATCTGTATGCGCAGGTGTTGAACACCCTGTCGCGGCATTGGCATGACGATTTTCGTCACCTTGGTGGCCTTTACCATGGCGTCGTTTTTCGGGCTGCTGCTGGCGGTTGGCACCATGTCGCGGTTCATCGTTTTCCGGCAGTTGGCGCGGTTCTATATCGAAATTATCCGCGGCATCCCGATGATCGTGCTGCTGTTGTATGTGGCCTTTGTATTTGGCCCCGCACTGGTGCATTTCTGGAACTGGATTGCCGAGGGACTGGGCTTTGACCCGATCCGCACGCGGGATTTTTCGCTGATGTGGCGGGCGATCATTGCGCTGATGATCGGTTATTCCGCCTTTATCGCCGAGGTGTTTCGCGCAGGCCTGTTGTCAGTGGACGAAGGTCAGATCGAGGCGGCCAAGGCACTGGGGCTAGGTGGTTGGCATCGCTTTCGGCACATCGTATTCCCGCAGGCATTCCGCACCATTATGCCGCCGCTGGGCAATGATTTTATCGCAATGATCAAGGATTCATCGCTGGTGTCGGTGCTGGGGGTTTCGGATATTGCTCAGCTGGGCAAGGTAACGGCCTCGGGTAATTTCCGGTACTTTGAAACCTATAATGTGGTGGCTTTGCTCTATCTGATCATGACGGTTTCCCTGTCCCTGCTGCTGCGGCGGCTGGAACGCAGGATGCGGTCGAAATACCCGTAAGGGCTGGACCTTGCTTTGCCGTAGCCCTAGCGTGGCGGGCAAAGGAGATTCCCCCATGACCAACCCGCTTTTGTCCAACTGGGACACGCCGTTCCAACTGCCCCCTTTTGCCGATATTTCGGATGATGATTTTGCCCCAGCGTTTGATGCGGCGATGGGCGAGGCACGGGCGAATATTGCAGCGATTGCCGATAAACCCGATGCTCCAACATTTGCAAATACCATCGAGGCGCTGGAACTGGCCGAGGAATCTCTGGGGCGTGTTCTGTCGGTGTTCTATAATCTGGCGGGCGCGGACAGCACCGAAAAGCGCGAAGAATTGCAGAGAGGTTTTTCACCAAAACTGGCGGCTTATTCATCCGAGATCAGCATGAACGAGACACTGTTTCAGCGGGTTGAAACCCTGTGGCAGAAACGCGACGATCTGGATCTGACGGATGAGCAGGCGCGGGTTCTGATGCTGCACCGGCGCGGGTTTGTGCGGGCCGGGGCACAGTTGCAAGGGGCTGCGCGGGATCGTTTAAAAGAGGTGCTGGAACGGCTGGCGGTGCTGGGCACGCAGTTCAGCCAGAACCTGTTGGCGGATGAACGGGACTGGTTCATGGAACTGGGGCCGGATGATCTGGACGGCCTGCCCGATTTCCTGCTGGATGCCGCCAAAGGGGCAGCAACGGAAAAAGATGTGGGCGGCCATGTCATCACCCTGTCACGTTCCCTGATCACGCCGTTTCTACAGTTCTCGACCCGTCGCGATCTGAGGAAGAAGGCCTATGAAGCCTTCGTTGCGCGTGGGGCCAATGGCGACGAGACCGATAACCGCGCAATTGCCGCCGAAACGCTGGCGCTGCGGCAGGAACTGGCGGAATTGCTGGGGTATCAGGATTTCTCATCCTACAAGCTGGAAACCGAGATGGCCAAGACACCCGAAGCGGTGCGCGATCTGCTGATGCAGGTCTGGGAACCGGCCAAGGCAGCGGCCAACCGTGATGCGGAAATTCTGGCCGAGATGATGCACGCCGACGGTATCAATGGCGAGTTGGAAGCCTGGGACTGGCGTTATTATTCGGAAAAACGCCGCAAGTCCGAGCATGATCTGGACGAGGCCGAGATCAAACCCTACCTGCAACTGGACCGGATGGTCGAGGCCGCTTTTGACAGTGCCACCCGCCTGTTCGGGCTGGAATTCACCCCGCTGGATGTACCGCTGTATCATGAAGACGCCCGCGCGTGGGAAGTGACGCGCGGCGGCAAGCATATCGCGGTGTTCATTGGTGATTATTTCGCCCGCGGGTCCAAACGTTCGGGGGCGTGGTGTTCGGCGATGCGCAGCCAGCGCAAACTGGGTGGGGATGTGCGCCCGATCGTGGTGAATGTCTGTAATTTCACCAAGGGCGATCCGGCGCTTTTGTCGTTTGATGATGCCCGCACCCTGTTCCATGAATTCGGCCATGCGCTGCACCAGATGTTGTCGGATGTGACCTATGAGTCCGTTTCCGGAACATCCGTTGCACGGGATTTTGTGGAGCTGCCCAGCCAGTTGAACGAGCATTGGCTGGAAGTGCCCGAGGTATTGCAAAAATTCGCCACCCACGCGGAAACGGGCGCGCCGATGCCGGAGGATTTGTTGAAACGGCTGTTGGCGGCAGGGACTTATGACATGGGATTCTCGACCGTGGAATATGTGGCCTCGGCGCTGGTTGATCTGGAGTTCCACAACGGCGTGGCCCCGACTGATCCGATGGCGAAACAGTCCGAGGTGCTGGAAAACATCGGCATGCCCCACGCCATCCGCATGCGCCACGCCACACCGCAATTCGCGCATGTGTTTTCCGGCGACGGCTATTCCAGCGCCTACTACAGCTATATGTGGAGCGAAGTGATGGACGCGGATGCGTTCGAGGCGTTCGAGGAAGCGGGCGGCGCGTTTGATCCCGACATGGCGAAACGGCTGGAAAAACACATCCTGTCGGCGGGCGGGTCAAAAGACCCGAAAGAACTGTATCTGGCGTTTCGCGGGCGGATGCCGGGGGTGAAGGCACTGCTGAAAGGGCGCGGGCTTATTCCCTGATCTCGTCCGGCTTTACACCCCAAAGCGCAGATTTCAGCGCCCAGCCACGTTGGCCGTCCACACTTAGACGGCACCAGTCGATCGTGCATTTTCCAAGCCGCGCGATCACTCCCATTTCCAGACGGGCATTTTCCTGTGATTTGGGATCAGGGCGGGCGTAAAGCGTCAGCAAGTCCTCCTCGACAATCACGGTGCGCACGCCGGACAGAAGCGAATAATGCATCCAGCCGCCTTGACCGTCACGGTCCCGAACCCGGCGCCAATTGCTGTATTCGGCGATTATTTCCAGTGGCATGCCACGGCGTTTGAATACCCAGTCGATGCGGTGGGTCAGGCTGGGGCCGCGGCGCACATTGCCTTCGGCCGCCTTGAGCGACACAAAGCGCGGGATCGGCAGGTTGGTGACAGGGCCGCGTTCGCCACCTGTTTTGACGGTATCGGCATGGCCAATACCCGCCAATCCGTTGGTGAAAACAATTGCGATGATGATTGCGACCATGCGCAAAGGGAAAATCCTGCCCATCTTTACCCGATACCTTGCCTTTTTTGCCTTTGACCCTCGCGGGGTTCTTGTGCCCCGTCGATTGTTGCGCCACTCTACGACCAAAGCTGCGCCAAAGAAAGATATATGGGAGTGCATCATGCCCGCTGAACGATTGAGTGTTGTTGTAACGCGACGGTTGCCCGAGGTTGTTGAAACCCGAATGAAGGAATTGTTCGACGTCGAATTGCGCGAATCCGACACCCCGATGAGCCGCGATGAAATCGTGGCGGCGATGAAGCGGGCCGATGTTCTGGTACCCACCCTGACCGACACAGTGGATGCGGCGATGCTGTCACAGGCGGGGGACAAACTGCGCCTGATCGCCAACTACGGCGCGGGAATTGATCATATCGACGTGCAAACAGCCCGACAGCGCGGGGTGCTGGTGTCCAACACGCCCGGTGTGGTGACCGAAGACACCGCCGATATGACGATGGCGCTGATACTGGCGGTGACGCGGCGCATTCCCGAGGGACTGGCCCTGATGGGAACCTCTTGGGAACCTCTAAAAATCCCCCAAAATCCGGCCTGACGGGGTAGAATCGTCATCAGGATGAAAATGATTCGACCGACGGGGTTTTGTCATGGGTCAGATGGGATTTTTTGATCTTTCCAGCCGATACGCGGGACTGGACAAATCTGGTGATCCGCTGGTGTTGCTCAACGACATGGTGCCGTTCGAGGATTACCGGGACGAGCTGAAGGCCATATGGCGCACGCCGCCCGAACAGCGCAAATCCAACGCTGGCCGCCCGCCTTGGGATGAGGTGCTGATATTCAAGACGATGGTTTTGCAGCAGCTCTACAACCTCTCTGACGATCAGATCGAGTATCAGATCCGCGACCGCCTGTCGTTCATGCGGTTTCTCGGCCTTGGCATTGAAGACAGCGTACCTGACGCCAAGACCATCTGGGCCTACCGTGAAAGGCTGGCCGGGGCCGGGAAGATGAAGGAGCTGTTTGACAAGTTCGATGCCTTTCTGCGCGAAAAGGGCTATCTGGCGATGGGCGGGCAGATTGTTGATGCGAGCATCGTTCCGGCGCCGCGCCAGCACAACAAAAGGGACGAGAACGAGAAAATCAAGGCGGGCGAAACGCCTGAAGAGTGGGAGGAAAAACCCCACAAGAAGCGCCAGAAGGACGTGGATGCGCGCTGGACGAAGAAGCACGGCAAGAGCTATTACGGCTACAAGAACCACATCAATGTCGACCGGCGGCACAAATTCATCCGCGCTTATGATGTCACCGATGCCGCCGTGCATGACAGCCAGGCGCTTGCCGGTCTGATTGATGCGAGCAACACCTCATCGGACCTGTGGGCCGACAGCGCCTATCGCTCGCAAAAGATCGAAAGCGAGCTGGAAGAGCGGGGGCTTCACAGCCATATCCATCACAAGGGCAGGCGCGGCAAGCCGCTTGGCGAGCGCCAGCAAAAGGCCAACCGGAGGCGCTCGAAAGTGCGGGTCCGGGTCGAGCATGTATTCGCTTTTCAGGAGCGCTCCATGGGCGGCAAGCTGATCCGCTCCATCGGCCTGAAGCGGGCGCGATTTCGCATCGGGATGATGAACCTGGTCTACAACATGAAGCGCTTCGTCCAGTTCGAATGCGGCCTGGCGGCGCCGGGATAAGGGTTCATGGGGTGAGGTGTGCCTGAAATACCCAAAACCGGCTTGAAACCGGTGAAAATGGGTTTATGATCCGAAGCAATCAGGCGGGACAGGCGAAAAACCGTCCACCCCGCCGCGAAGAAGGCGAAAACGGGAATTTACAGAGGTTCCCTGATGCAAGCCGGTGATTGGCAAGGCTGGGCGCCGACCGCGATGCTGGGCGGGCGTTTGGGTGGCCGTCGGCTGGGCATTCTGGGCATGGGCCGGATCGGGCAGGCCGTGGCGCGGCGCGCGGCGGCCTTCGGGATGCAGGTGCATTACCACAATCGCCACCGTTTACATGCCGATATCGAATCCGAACTGGAAGCGACCTATTGGGAAAGTCTGGACCAGATGGTCGCACGGATGGACATCATTTCGATCAACTGCCCGCATACGCCCAGCACCTTTCATCTGATGAACGCGCGGCGTTTGAAACTGATGAAAAAGGATGCGGTGATCGTCAATACCTCGCGCGGGGAAGTGATCGACGAAAACGCCCTGACGCGGATGCTGCGGGCCGGCGAAATAGCCGGTGCGGGGCTGGATGTGTTTGAAGGCGGGGCCGACATCAACCCGCGTTTGCAGGCGTTAAAAAACGTGGTTTTGCTACCGCATATGGGGTCGGCCACGGTCGAGGGGCGCGCCGAGATGGGCGAGAAGGTGATCATCAACATCAAGACCTTTGCCGATGGTCACCGTCCGCCGGATCAGGTGGTTCCGGCGATGCTGTAGCCATTTTCTTTGAAAGAAAACGGACGAAATCTTGAAAGATTTCGGGGTGGGACGATTAAGGAGTGCGCGCCAGGCCGGATTTGACCCGCCGCAGCGGGATCGAGGATTCAAGCGAGGCAACGCCGGGGATTTTGGTTAACCTGCCGGTCATGAATTGCTCGAAATCTGCCAGCCCGCGCGTGGCGATGCGCAGCAGGTAATCGCGGTTACCGGTCATCAGCCAGCAATCCACAACTTCGGGGAATTCCTTGATGGTGGCTTCGAACACCGCCAGCGCTTCGTCCACCTGTTTGTCCAGTTGGACCGAGACAAACACTGACACCCCGAACCCCAGCAAGGTTTCGTCGATCAGGGCGCTGTAGCCGTGGATCACGCCCGCGTCTTCCAGCTTTTTCACCCGCCGCGAAACAGGCGTGGCACTTAGGCCGACAGTTTGGGCCAGTTCCTGCACGGACATGCGCCCATCCTGCTGCAAGGCCCTAAGGATTTTCACGTCAAATTCGTCAATACTGGGTGTGATCACTATGAAACCTTCCTATATTAGTGGAATAACCTAAACACTACTCATTTAGGGGCTAAAATAGCAAGGACACACCATCGGCCCCTTGGCTAGAATACGGCAACCCCTGTCAAATGCCGGATGCCGATCAAATGACCACACCCCCTCTGAAAACCATCGAACAGCGCCTTCTTTGGCTGTCGCACTGGATGATCCACCACGCCAACCACATCCGCCCGAAAGAGGACGCGATCAAGCTGGGCGGGCATCAGGCCTCTTCGGCGTCGATGGTATCGATCATGACAGCACTGTATTTCAGCGCGCTACGGCCACAGGACAGGGTTGCGGTGAAACCCCATGCCTCGCCGATTTTTCATGCGATGCAATATCTGATGGGCAATCTGCCGCTGGAAAAGATGCAGAATTTCCGCGGCTTTGGCGGCGTGCAAAGCTATCCCAGCCGCACCAAGGATGTGGATGATGTGGATTTCTCCACCGGCTCGGTCGGACTGGGTGTGGCGATCACGTCCTTTGCTTCGATCATTCAGGATTACATCAAGGCCAAGGATTGGGGCCGTGATTTACCGATGGGCCGGATGGTGGCGCTGGTCGGGGATGCCGAACTGGACGAGGGCAATGTTTACGAGGCCTTGCAGGAGGGATGGAAAAACGATCTGCGCAATGTCTGATGGGTGATTGATTATAACCGCCAGTCACTGGACGGGATCGTGCGCGAGGGGCTGTTTTCGCGGATCGAAAAGATATTCGATGCCTTTGGCTGGGATGTGGTGCGGGTGAAATACGGCAGTTTGCAACGGGCGGCATTCCGTGAAAAGGGCGGCGAGGCATTGCGCGGCTGGATCGATAATTGTCCCAACCAGATGTATTCGGCGCTGACCTATATGGGCGGGGCTGTGTGGCGGCAGCGGTTGCTGGATGATTTGGGCGATCAAGGGGATGTCACGGCGCTGATTGAATCGCGCAGCGATGACGAGTTGGCCGCGTTGATGGAGAACCTGGGCGGCAACTGTGTGGAAACTATGAGCGAGGTTTTCGCCAGTATTAGCCACGACCGGCCCGTTTGTTTTCTGGCCTATACGGTCAAGGGCTGGGGCACACCGATTGCCGGACACAAGGACAACCACGGCGGGCTGATGACCAATGCGCAGATGGCGGATTGGCAAGAACATATGGGGGTGCCCAAGGGACAGGAGTGGGAGCCATTCGCCACGGTTTCGGACGTGCCTGCCTTGCAGGGCTTTCTGGATCAGGTGCCGTTTTTTGCCAAGGGACGGCGGCGGTTTCATGATGACACAGTGCCGGTGCCCGATATTGCGCTGGCCACGGGGCGCGAGATGTCGACGCAGATGGCGTTCGGTAAGATCCTCGATGATCTGGCGCGCGGGGATAGCAAACTGGCGCAACGGATCGTCACTGCGTCGCCCGATGTGACGGGCACGACCAACCTTGGCCCCTGGGTGAACCGGCGCAAACTGTTTGCCCGCCAGCCGCTCGAGGATACATTCCGCGCCGAAAACATCCCCTCCACCGCGAAATGGGATTTTGCGCCCGAGGGTCAGCATATCGAATTGGGCATTGCCGAGATGAACCTGTTTTTGCTGCTGGGTGCGGCGGGGCTGTCGCACAGCCTGTTTGGCAAACGCCTGCTGCCGGTTGGCACGCTGTATGATCCCTTCGTTTGCCGTGGTCTGGATGCACTGAACTATGCCTGTTATCAGGACGCCCGTTTCATGGTGGTGGGCACCCCGTCGGGGATCACCCTGTCCTATGAAGGCGGTGCGCATCAGTCGGTGGGCACGCCACTGATCGGCATGTCGCAGGATGGCCTTGCCGCGTTCGAGCCTGCCTTTGTCGATGAACTGGCGGCGATCATGCAATGGGCCTTTGAATACATGCAAAAAGACGGTGATCCGGACCCGGACGAGCGCACATGGCTGCGCGATGAAACCGGCGGGTCGGTCTATCTGCGCCTGTCCACCAACCCGCTGGAACAGCCGGGCAAGCGGGTAGATCGGGATTTCAGGCAGGGGGCGATTGACGGGGCTTACTGGCTGCGTAAACCGGGGCCGAATTGCGAAGTTGTGATTGCCTATCAGGGGGTTGTCGCGCCCGAAGCGATCAAGGCCGCCGGTATCATCGGTGGCGGGCGGCGAGATGTCGGGGTGTTGGCGGTGACATCGGCGGACCGGCTGAATGCAGGCTGGACGGCGGCGCAACGGGCGCGGTCGCGCGGGCAGGCGGGTGCGCGAGGGCATATCGAAACCCTGATGGCCGATCTGCCGCCGCATTGCAAAATCGTCACGGTGATCGACGGGCATCCGGCCACTTTGGCGTGGCTGGGGGCGGTGCAGGGGCATCAGACGATCCCGCTGGGGGTCGAACATTTCGGCCAGACCGGCACGATTGGCGATCTCTATCACCACTACGGCATCGACGCTGCGGCGATTGTGGAAAAGGTGAACGGCCTGACGTCGGGGCGGCAACTCGGGGGTGTCTGAAAGGGGGCTCCTCAAGCCTGACGGCTTTCCTCGCCTGCGAAAAGCGCCCGTCAGGAAGCGATGAGCGGTTAGCGCGGCAGGGGTGTGGTGCCTTTCTTGTAAGGCTCCCAATCTGTGATTTCCGGGTAATACATCGCCCGCCACTGGCGCACGCGCGGGTTCATGCGGCGACGCCACAGGTGGGGCATCATCGCCAGTGCCGTCATCAGGGGATAGCCGCGCGGCAGTTGCGGGGCGTCGGCCTCGGAATAGGTTTGCAACAGCGGAAACCGGCGGGCCGGTTTATAGTGGTGGTCGGAATGGCGTTGCAGGTTGATCAGCAACCAGTTGGAAGCGGTTTGCGCCGCATTCCATGAATGGTGCGGCTTGACGTGCTCATACTGCCCGTCGCCCAGATGTTTGCGGGTCAGGCCGTAGTGTTCGACGTAATTTGTCAGCTCTAGATACCAGATGGCAATGAACGCCTGAAACAGGAAGAACCCGATACCGGTCCAGCCGCCCAGATACCATGCAAGAAACAGGGCTGCTGCTTGCAGCGCAGCATATCGCCAGAACGGGTTGGACCGGTGGAACGGCCCCAGCCCCTTGCGGGCCAGCATTTTGCTTTCGGCCTGCCATGCCGAGGCAGGACATTCACGCAGCACACGCGGGAAATACTGATGAAACCCCTCGTTATAGCGGGCCGTCACCGCGTCGCGCGGGGTGCCGACATAGATGTGATGCACCAACAGGTGTTCGGTGCGAAAATGGCTGTAAAGAACCGTGGCCAGCAGCAGATCGGCCAGCCAGCGTTCCAGACGGGTTTTCTGGTGCATCAATTCATGCGCATAGACAATGCCGGTGCTGCCCGAAACCGCGCCAACACCATAGAACAGAACGATCTTTTCCAGCAGGGACAGGTGGGTGGTGCTGGAGGTCCACCAGATCATGCCAAAGATCAGCGCGAACTGGATCGGGAACCAGATCAGCGTGACAAGCCGGTACCAGAATAGGTCGGCCTCGTCTGTTTCGGTGTCGGGGTTGTTTTCGTTCAGGCCCAGTATCGCGTCCAGAACCGAGGCCGCCGTCCAGCCGTAAAACGCCAGCAGGATGGTCCACCAGCCGCCATAGATCGCGCCGACTAGGGCTAGTGGCACAGCGCCCAATGATATCCAGAACGGCAATGCGGATGCGGGTTTTGCGACCTGACTGATACTGGTCATACTTGTCTCCATCACTCTGGCGCGTTTGGCGTATCTAGGCACAGGTTGGCGGGGAACTCAATCCGCTATCAGGCGATCCTTGGCCAGATCATAGGCTTTGCGCATGACGGTCGGCAGGTCATCGGGGCTGAATTGATCGGCGGGCAGGAAATGGCCAGTGTCGGGGGCTTCATCCGTAACGGTGGCCACCTGAACAGTCAGCCGCAGGTGAAAGTGGGTGAAGGTGTGTCGCACCTCGGCGGGCAGGGTTTGCCAGTCGACCTCTAGCGGCGGTTGCGCGACAGGTTTTGCGCCCCACTCCGCACCGGGCCAGCCCAGCATCCCGCCCAATAGCCCCTTGTCGGGTCGGCGTTCCAGCAGCCACGCGCCATCATCCCGCCGCGCAATATATGCGATGCCATAGCGGGTGGGTTTTCGGGTTTTCGGGGTGCGTTTGGGTAGATCGGCGGCGGTGCCTTTGGTGCGGGCGGTGCAGGCAGCAGTCCACGGGCAAATCCCGCAAGCGGGGGATTTCGAGGTGCAGATGGTGGCGCCAAGGTCCATCACGGCCTGCGCGTAATCCCCGGCACGATCCTGCGGGGTCAGGGTGGCAGCAAGGGCCGTCAGTTCCGGTTTAGCCGCAGGCAGGGGCGTGTGGATGTCATGCAATCGCGCCAACACCCGTTCGATATTGCCATCCACCACGGTTTCGCTGTGACCATAGGCAATTGCGGCGATGGCGGCGGCGGTGTAGGGGCCGATGCCGGGCAGGGACAGCAGTGCATCGCGGGTATCAGGGAAGACCCCGCCATGATCGGCCACCACCATGCGGGCGCATTTCAACAGGTTGCGGGCGCGGGCGTAATATCCCAGACCGGCCCATTCGCCCATCACCTCGGCATCCCCCGCCGCCGCCAGATCGTGAACCGTGGGCCAGCGGGTGGTGAAGGCATAGAAGTATTTAACGACTGCGGCAACGGTGGTTTGCTGCAACATCACCTCGGACAGCCAGATATGATAGGGATCGGGCAATACGCCAACGCGCGACTCCATTGGCGGCACCCGCCACGGCAGGATGCGGGCGTGGCTGTCATACCAACCCAGCAAAGCATCGCTTAATTCCATCTCACGCAAACTTTATCCGTCCTTTTGTGCTATTGTTCTGGCACCCCGCCCCAACCTGTTTAGAATAGCAGGCAAGCAACGGAAAGACGACGTGAAGCAAACGACCGGATATAAACAGCGCAGATATGGCGGCAAGGGGTTTCAACGCACCTCGAGCCTGCTGCGCGAGCGTATCCGCACCGCCGGCGAATCGCGGGGGTTTGCGGTTAGCCGCCTGTTGACGCACTGGCCCGAAATTGTGGGCGAGGATATTGCCCATATGGCCCGCCCTGTGCATGTAAAATATGGCCGTGATAGTCTGGGGGCGACGTTGACCATTCTGACCACGGGCGCACAGGCCCCGATGCTGGAAATGCAAAAGGAACAACTGCGCGAGCGGGTGAATGCCTGCTATGGTTATAGTGCAATTGCCAAGGTGCGCATCACCCAGACGGCGCCGGTCGGATTCGCTGAAGGACAGGCGCAATTTACCCCTGCGCCCAAGGCAAAACCGGCCCAGCCGACCCCCGAAATCAAACGGGCCGCCCGCAAGGTGGCAGAACCGATCGCGGATGATGGTTTGCGTGATGCCCTTGCAGCGCTGGGTGCAAACATTATATCCCGTAGGAAACACTGAAAGAGGATTGTCTATGAAACGCAGGGTATTCATCGGAACAGGTGCATTGGCTTTGGCCGGAGGCGGGGCGTATTGGCTGAATGCCAACAATGCGCTACCGGGCACAACAGCCAATGCCGGATTTGGTGCGGCCATGGCCGAAACCACGGACGAGATTGATACATCCGGCGTTGTCGAGATGGCAATGGGGGATATGGATGCGCCGGTAACGGTTGTGGAATATGCGTCCCCGACCTGCCCGCATTGCGCACGTTTCCACCAGACAGTTTTGCCGGAAATCAAAAAGAATTATATCGATACCGGCAAAATCCGTTTCATTTTCCGCGAGGCCTATTTCGACAAATACGGTCTCTGGGCCAGCATCATGGCACGTTGCGGTGGCGAAATGCGCTATTTCGGGATCATGGATATCCTGATGGCGGATCAGCACGCATGGTTGGGTGAAGGCGATCCAGCCACCGTGGTCGATAACCTGCGCAAGATCGGTCTGACGGCGGGCATGACCAACGAACAGCTGGACACCTGTTTCAGTGACGAGGACAATGTCAAAACGCTTGTGGCGTGGTATCAGCAGAATTTAACCCGTGACAACATGGATTCGACCCCGTCTTTCCTGATTCAGGGCGAGAAGTATTCCAACATGAGCTATGAGGATTTCTCGGCGGCTCTGGACAAGAAACTGGCCGAAGCCGAGTAGACCTATTTTGTAACGGCTGCGAGCGCGGTATCAAATGCGCTCCAGTCGGCTATTTCCAGACGAACCGGCAATGTTACCACCTCGGCGCGAAAAGCGGCAGGCAGGCGCACGGCATCTTTTTCAGTGGTGACCATGATCGCGCCCAGTGCTTTGGCCTCGAACGCCAGACGTTTCATCAAAGCGGCAGTCAGGGGTTGGTGATCACTTAGGGCTTCGGTGTGCAGCAGATCGGCCCCGAGGCCACGCAGGGTGGCAAAGAATTTAGCGGGATGGCCGATGCCGGCAAAGGCAAACACAGGTTGATCCTGCCATTCGATACCTGTTTGCAGCGGGGCCAAACGGCTGGTCAGATGTGGAAGGTTGATATTGTCACCCCACGCCTGTTGAAACATCGCTTGCTGGGATTCGCCGCCAATGGATATCAGCAGATCAGCGCGGGCCAACCCTGTGGCCACGGGTTCGCGCAAGGGACCGGCAGGCAGCACACGGCCATTGCCAAAGCCGATGGCGGCATCCACCACCACCACGGAAATATCTTTGTGCAATGCGGGGTTCTGGAACCCGTCGTCCAGCACAATGATGTCGGCCCCTGCGTTTACAGCGGCTTTGGCCCCTGCTGCGCGGTCTTTGGCGACCCATGTGGTGGCAAAGGCGGCCAGCAGCAAAGGTTCGTCGCCGGTTTCAGCCGCACTGTGGCGGGTTTCGTCCACCTGAACCGGGCCTTGCAATGATCCGCCATACCCGCGCGTTACAACATGCGGCGTATGCCCTGCGGCCTGCAGGCGTTGCACGATGGCGATGGCGGTGGGAGTTTTGCCGGTGCCACCTGCATTGATATTGCCAACACAAATCACGGGCACGGATGCATGGTATTGTGCCGGTTGGGCCACGCGTTTGGCGGTGGCTTTGGCATAGATCGCCCCAAGGGGCGACAGCAGGCGGGCCATCAGCGCGGGGCGGTCGGCAGGGGTGAACCAGAAGCGGGGAGGTTGCATTATATGTCCTCGGCTTTGGCAAGGGTTTCCAGTATCAGCCCGACTGTATGGTCGACGGCCTCGGCACCGCTGGTGGATTTGGCCCAGCCTGCATGGGCCATCGCGGCGGCAATGTCGGGGGCCAGCAATTCCTGCAGATTGGTGGCCAGATCGGCGGCATCGCGCACTTCGCGGGCGGCACCGGCGATATCAAGACGGGCATATCCCGTTCGGTAGGATTCGACAAACGGGCCATGCAGAATGGCGGAACCCAGCGCCGAAGCCTCGAACGGGGAACAGCCCTTGCCTCCTTTGATCAGTGAATTGCCGATGAAACAAACCGGCGCAAGCCGTAGCCACAGGCCCAGTTCATCCGGTGTATCGGCGATAAATATCTGGATATGTTCGTCCGGGTCCTGCCCTTTGGAGCGCTGGGCGACCAGCCAGCCGTCATTGGTCAGGCTTTCTGCCAATGCATCCCCGCAGGTACTTTCCATCGGCGAGATAACCAGCATCAGGCGGTGCGACAGACGGCTGACGGCGCGATGTGCGGCGGCAGTGATGGACTCTTCACCATCTACAGTTTTCATGGCCAGCCAGATGGGCCTTGCCGCCAAACGGGCCGCCATTTCGTCGCGATCCTTGTCATCGCAATACAGGGTGGTCGCACCTTCCTCGAGCAGGCCGCAGACCTCGGTCTTGTCGGGATTCGCGCCCTGTCGGATCAATCGCAGGACAACTTCGGGTTTGCCGACAAGGATACGGTCGAACAGGGCCAACAGGGCGAAGATCATTCCGGTTTTCCAACGTTTCCGTCCTTCGATTTGCGCGCGGCATCGGGCATCGACCATCACCATCGGAATGTTGCGGTCGTGTGTTTCAACCAGCAAAGCCGGTCGCAGAGTGGATCCGGCCCAAACGGAAATTGTCGGGTTCCAGTGCCCCAAGAATTCGGCCACTTGTTGTGGTGTGTCAGGTGGGGCAGTCAGGTGTATACATGGCTGCTCACAACTATCCTGAAACCGTAAATCAACCGGCGTGTTTTCCGGCGTTGTTACCAGAAAGGAAATATCGTCACGCTCGCTTGCCAGCGCACGGATCAGTTCCTGCACCGGCGAGGTTTCTTCGGCGTTGGAGGCATGTAACCAGATTAATTGTCCGGCAGGGCGGGCAAGGCGTTTTTGTGCGGTATTGCCGTGGGCCTGTTGGTCCTGCAAGGCCCGCGCACCCGCACGCCGTGCATTCGCAAGATAGATTTTCAGGCCAAGGGACATCGGGACATTCCCTGCCTATCAGCCGTCCAGCTCTTCGGTGGGCGAGGCTTCGACCTTTTCGTCCCGAAGGCGGTGGATATGGGCGATGAAATAGCGCATGTGGGCATTATCGACCGTGCGGTGGGCCTCGGCCTTCCAGGCGGTTTCATAGTTCGGGAACATGCCGACGATATGGATATCGTTCACGTCTTTGAAGGCGTTCTTGGTGGGGTCGATCAATTCGCCGCCAAAGACGAGGTGCAGGCGTTGGGTCATGGGTGTTCGCTCCGATATGGTTTGTGTCCGGTTTGCAGGGACAGTAGTGGATTGGCGCGGGGCGAGAAAGAGATTCTATGCCTGCGGCGCGGATATTTATAGAACAGTAATGGGTCAGGCAAGTTCGCGGTTGTGTCTCGAAAGTGGTGGAAATTGATTTCAGGCACCTCCGAGCGGGTTGAGTTATGCGCCGGTCAGGCGGCTTGGTCAAGGGTTGCGTCGGCGACGGGCTGAGCGAGCGTTTCCCAGCCATCGACCTTTCGCATGACGATCTGCCCCGAGGCCATCAGAGCCCAAAGCAGCATCGGCACGGTCTCGGCGCATGGCAGCACGGTCTGGGTCTTGATGCGGCGGCGGAATTCCTCGTTCAGGCGTTCGATCGCATTTGTCGTTCTGGCCGATTTCCACTGGCCTTGTGGCAGACGCGTGAAGGTGAAAAGCTTATCTCCTGCTTCTTCCAAGCTGTCAGCGACGGCCTTGCATTTCAGCCGCCATTTTCGCAGAAATGCCTTGCGGCGGGTGGCGATTTCCTCGGGTGTTTTGGCGTAGATCATGTCGCGGTAATCTTCTGTCAACTCATCATGCATACGCTTGGGTGCCTTGGCCAGAAGGTTGCGGTGCTTGTGCACCGTGCACCTCTGGATCGGCAGATCTTCACCCCAGAGGGCAATGAGAGCGACCTCAAGTCCCGGTGCCCCGTCCACGATGACAAATTCGGGCCGTTTCAACCCGCGCGCATCCAGATCGTTGATGAACTGACGCCAGGCGGAGGTGCTTTCGCCGCCCATGTTCATCAGTGATAACAAGACCTTCTGCCCATCCCGGCGCACGCCAATCGCGGCCAGAACCGAGATATTGGTGGCCTTCCTGTCAATCCGCGTTTTGATCACGGTGCCGTCCAGGATCAGCCGCACGATGTCTTCATCCGCAAGGCTGCGGGCGCACCACGCCTGCCAGTCCACCTTCACCTTGCGCCAGGCGCGGCTCACCACATCCTTGCTGACCGCCCCCTGAAACAGGCCGAACAGGGCGCGTTTTACCCGCCGTGTGTTGGTGCCCGAAAGGTAGACAGCAGCGATCAGCGCCTCGGCCTTCTTCGTCAGCCGCTGGTAGCGGGGCAATGCCTTCGAGCGCCATTCTCTGGCCTTGCCGGCCTCGCCTGTGATCCGCGCACGCGGCACGCGCACCGTTTCGGTTCCAAATGTTCCGACCAGTTGCCGCTCGCGATGCCCGTGGCGGTATCCGGCCTTTGCCCCGCCGCTGCGGCCATACCGGCAACGGCCCAGAAACTGCTCCAGCTCCTCTTCGAAAACCGCCTCGATCGTCGCGCGGATGTTCTGGCGCAGCCGGTCTTCAATCGGGTCATAGCCTGCTTCATTGGCCAGTAGCGCGGATGTCGATGTTGCTGTATTCTTTGTCATGGCGTGATCTCCTTGGCGGTTCCAGCCGCCGGTTGGGTGGCTTCGATGCACCCGGAGATTACGCCGTCCTCGAATTTCCACCAAACTCGCGACACTACCTTTTAAAAGGTCAGGATTATCTGACTGGCATTGCAAATCCGGCGCGGCTAAGGTCGCGCCAGATTATAAACAAACGGATTGCCGCAATGCACCTGATCAAAAGCCTGCTTATACTTCTTCTGTTGTCCTTTCCTGTCAGCGCACAGGACAGTGCCGCCCAGCCCACCGGCACGATCGAGGTCGAGGACAGCGCCCAGCAGGACGCCGCGATTGCCGTGCGTCTGCGCGACATCCTGAGCGAACTTGAAGGCTATGACGATGTAACCGTCACCGTTTCCTCGGGTATTGTGTCGCTGCGGGGCACGGCACTGGATGGCGAGGCCATCACGCGACTGGGCGAGTTGGTCAGCCGCGTGGATGGTGTTGTTACCATTGAAAATGAAGTCACAGAAACCACCGACGTTGTCCAGCGCCTGAACCCGGCGATCGAGCGTTTCGTCACCCGCATCAAACAGGCCGTCGCATTTATTCCGCTGGCGTTGGTGGCGCTGGTTGTTTTTGCACTGATCGTTTTTGCCGGCTTCGCCCTTGCCCGTCGCAAACAACTATGGGACGGGTTGGCCCCGAATGCCTTTATTGCCGATATCTATCGACAGATCATACGGGTTGCCACGATCATTGCCGCAGTCGTGGTGGCGCTGGATATTGTTGGTGCAACGGCGTTGCTGTCAACCATCCTCGGGGCGGCCGGGATCATCGGCTTGGCCATCGGTTTTGCGGTGCGCGACACTGTGGAAAACTTTATCGCGTCGATCCTGCTGTCCATGCGCCAGCCGTTTCGCCCCAATGACCTGATCGAAATCGGCGGCGATATGGGCAAGGTCATCCGCCTGACATCGCGGGCAACGATTCTGTTGTCGCTGGATGGCAATCACATTCGCATCCCCAACGCCACTGTGTTCAAAAGCCGGATCATCAACTATACCCGCAACAAATCGCGCCGGTTTACCTTTGATCAGACAGTAGACGCCAGCAAAGGGCTGAAACAACAGCGCCGTGTGGTTCTGGATGCGATAAAGGCTTTGCCCTTCGTGCTGGAAACCCCGTCCCCGAATGTATGGATTGAATCCGCCGATGGCGACAAAGCCGTATTGCGTGTCTCAGGTTGGGTGGATCAGCGTGAATCAGACGTGTCGCTGGCCCGGGGTGAGGCCATACGAAAAGTGCGGGATGCATTGTTGGAAGCTGCGAAAAAACCTGCAGCAAGTGCGAAACGAAAGGCCGAAAAAGAGTCGGTTGAAAATGTGGGCACCGCAGAAACCGAAGAACTGGAGCGCATGATCGCGTCTGAACGCGGCGAAACCAAAGCAGGGGACCTGCTAAACAGGGATGCGATGGAAGAATAATTCGAGCGAGTGAATTTTTCTCATTTCGGGGCTTGAAGAGTCTCGCGGTCCATCGTATTTACCCGACAAGTTGGGACGTGGCCTAGTGGTAGGGCAACGCTTTTTGGTAGCGCAGATCGTAGGTTCGAATCCTACCGTCCCAGCCAAACACTTTCTGCAATGCAGCAAAAAGATATTTACAATGCCATTGTGGTGCTTGGTGTCTCCGCCTTAAGGAACAGGACCAATAGGCCTGCTCCAACGGCCAGCCAAACTGAAACGATCCAAACTAAATCATAATTGGCAGTGACTGTAACAATGTAACCTCCAATAAATGCGCCCATTGCCCCGCCTAGGGCATGGCCAGCTGAAATCAGGCCCATCGCGAGGCCCATCATCTTAACTCCAATATGGCTTGCGACCAAACTGGCGGTCACCGGCACGGTGGCATAATCTACGGTTCCAAATATGAGGGCAAACACAAACAGCATCTCGATAGAAGTCCCCGGAAGACGGCCGAGCAAGATTGTCCGTCGTCATATAAAATGGGACATCAGAGCGGTTTGAGATTTGGAGGCTCTGGTTCGTTTGTGTGATTGATTATGCAGCTTGTTTTTGATGTTGCAAGCGGCGTTGTTGGATTGTCTGTTTCTTGATCTTTTCCCTTTCTCTGATGATGGTTTTGTCACGCTCAAAATAGACGTCGGCGGGCGTGACGTTGTTTAGGCTCTCGTGGTACCGTTCGTTATTGTAGAATTCGACGAAGGCCTCAATCTGGCGTTCCAGATCGCCGGGCAGGTAGTAGTTTTCCAGTAAGACCCGGTTCTTCATGGTCTGGTGCCAGCGCTCGATTTTGCCTTGAGTTTGTGGATGGAACGGGGCTCCGCGAACGTGACCCATTTTATGATCATCCAGCCAGTCGGCCAGATCACCCGAGATGTAACAGGACCCATTGTCACTGAGCAGGCGTGGCATGTGCCGCACAACCGCCTGGTCGCATCCTGACGCTGCCAGAGCCAGCTCAATCGTATCAGTCACATCCTCGGCCCGCATGTTGGTGCAGAGCTTCCACGAGATGATATAGCGGCTGTAATCATCCAGGATCGTGCTGAGATAATACCAGCCCCAACCGATGATCTTGAAGTAGGTGAAGTCGGTCTGCCACAGAGGTGGTCCCACTTTTTTGACCAGTCAGCAGCCAGTTTAAGATGGATCAGGGTTTCATTTAGGCTGCCAAACTCATTGGTTTTGTTTTTCTGTCATAGGCTTCATCCGGGGTCAATATTCCGTGGGTGGAATGCGGGCGCTCGGTGTTGTAGTAAGCCAACCATTTCCCGATCCCGGCGCGGGTCTGCGAACCCGTTTCAAATGCGTTGAGGTAAATGCATTCGTATTTCAAGGATCGCCAAAGCCGCTCGATCATCCGGTTATCGACCCAGCGACCTTTGCCATCCATCGAGATTTTCACGTCGGCTTCTTTCAGCGCCTGCGTCCATTCAAACCCGGTGAACTGGCTGCCCTGGTCGCTGTTCATGATATCGGGCTTGCCGTATTTGGCCATAGCCTCTTTCAGGGCTTCAACGCAAAAATCTGCCTCCATGCTGTTTGACAATCTCCAGCTCAAAACCTTGCGGCTGTGCCAGTCCATGATCGCGACCAAATAGAGGAACCCGCGCTGCATCGGAATGTAGGTGATATCTACGCACCACACATGGTTTGGACGATCAATCGTCAGGTCTCGCAGCAGATACGGGTAGATCTTATGCTGCGGATGTTTCTTGCTCGTGTTGGGCGTCTGGTAGATCGGAACCAACCGCATCAGCCGCATCAAACGGCGGACCCTGTGGCGACCACACTTGTAACCTTGGCGCTGCATGTGCCGGGCCATTTGCCGTGATCCATACCACGGCGTCTGCAAGAATTGCTTGTCGATTATTGTCATGAACCGCAAATTTTCAGCACTTTCGCCTTTTGGCTGGTAATACAGGTTCGAGCGCGCCAGAGAAAGTAGCCCGCATTGTCGTCGCACACTCAGATCATGCTCACGGCTCACCATTTTTTGCCTCGCTTCCCGAGCAACTGTTGCGAGGCGTTGGCTAAAAAATCCCGTTCCACGACCAGCTGACCAATCTTGGAGTGCAGCTTCTCAATCTGGGCTTCATCAACCCGATCAGGATCACGGCCCCGTCTGGAAAATGCCGTGGCCATGTTTTCAATCGCTGCTCGTTTCCATGTGCCAATCTGGGTTGGATGCACACCATACTTCTTCGACAGCTCCGCCATCGTCATTTCCTCGCGGATTGCTTCAAGCGCAACGCGGGCTTTGAATTCGGGAGAATGGTTCTTTCGTTTCGTCATTTTGAATCGTCTTTCTCATAAGTCGATCCACCTTAACAACTGGTCCGAATTTCCGCGACCACCTCTGGATGCGGTTCCAGACAGACTTGGGCCGGGGTGAGCGATCCGCCAACGCATCAAGACCACCTTCGACATAAGCATCATACCAACGGTAAAATGTGGTGCGCGCAATACCCAGCATGTCGAGGGTTTGCTTCACAGGCAGATGTGATTTTTCAACGGTGTCGATAATCGACAATTTCTCAGATGCAGGATATCTCATTCCTCGTACCCCCCAGCCCCTGTCATGCTTTTTTTGAGCAGGCGGTTTTCAATGGTCAGATCGGCTACGCATTCTTTCAGGGCCATAGATTCCGAACGCAACTCTTTGACTTCTGGTGATGTCGCCTGACGAGCAGTGTCGCCAGAAAGTCGCCGCTTGCCTGCTTCGAGGAATTCTTTGGACCAGCTATAATACAGGCTTTCCGCAATGCCCTCACGACGGCACAGCGCGGATATGCTTTCCTCTCCTCGAAGGCCCGCTAAGACAATGCGGATCTTCTCCTCGGCAGAATAGGTTTGTCTGGGTTTGCGGCGGATATTCTTTACCAGCTTATCTGCCGCTGCTTTACTCGTTCCGGATTTCTTGTTCATCTTCACTCCTTGACGGTTACGATGAACCAGAAATCCTCCGTTAGCTAAACCTTAAATCTGTCCCACGAGTGCTGACGTCAGACAGCAAGATGAACGTCAGCGCCCTGAGGATATAGATTGCTGCTAAAAGCATTGGGCGATTTACGCGATCTGTAAGCCATCCCGCGGCGATCATACCGACGAGGTTGACGAGCGAAAGCAGGCCGTAAGCGGTGGCGCTTGGGATTGGCGGGAATCCACAAAACGACGCAAACGGAAGAAGATGGGTTTCGATCACGCCTGTCGTGGTGAAGCCACAAATCAGAAAGCTCCAGAATAACAGATGGAATGCTGGCCGCTGTACGATCACGGTAAAGTCCTGCCACATGCTTGTGGGCGGTTCATCCAATACGATCTTTTCATCTGGAACAATATCGGATCGCATGCTCATGCGAATGCAGGGGATCAGGGCGAGGCTGGCAAATGCCAATGCGCCAAAACTCCAACGCCAACTGGCGAATGTCAGTAACGCTGCAATCAACGGGACGATCAGAAACTGCCCACCCGTCGCCCCAGAGGTGCCGATTCCCGTTGCCAATCCCTGATTGGCAGAAAAGCTGCGGGTGACGGCGGTGGCAACAACATGCGTAGCGACGATGCCAAATCCGATTGCGCAAAATCCGGAAAAGCCAATGACAAACATTAGCTTGCCATTCATCAAAGCTACACAGCCGCAGCCAATGCCCAATAGACCCATACCAAGATTGAGAGTGAACTGTGATCCACGACGATCCACCAAACGGCCAGCAAAGGGGGCAACCATGGCCATAACAACCAGTGCGGCCGCGCCGACACTTGATATATAACTGCTGGTCCAGCCAAATTCGGCCTGCCAAACCGGCATAATAAGTCCAAGGGCTGCACGGCTGGAAAATGCCAATGACAGCGCGAGAAAGCCAAAGACAACAACTGTCCAGTTTTGACGAAGTCGTGTGGGGGTGGTTTCCGGCATTGGCGCCTCCTTACTATACGCTAAGTGCCATAAACTCTTGCCCACTGCCTAACGAGAAACTGGCCAATTGACTTTAGCTGATCTAAAGTGATGCATGGCTATTCGAATACAGGATTATTATACATTCCATGTCGTCGCGCGTTGCGGCGCGATGCAGGACGCTGCACATGAACTTGGCGTCACGCCCGGTGCAATAAGCCAGCGCATCCGCGCAATTGAGGAGCGTCATGGTCAGCGCTTGTTTACACGCAGCAAGAATGGCATTGCGTTGACCGTTGCAGGGCAAGCCCTTAAATCAGAGGTCAGCGCGGCCTTTGCAGTGATCGAAACTGCCCACGACAAACACATTACAAACCGCCATGGTGCAATACGGATCAGTGTATCCGCGACCTTCGCTCACTCAGCGCTCGTTTCTAGTTTGGGTAGGTTTTCAGACCTACACCCAACAACAAAGATATCTGTAGAAACAGAAGATCGTTTGGTTGATCTCAAATCAGAACCAGTTGACCTCGCTATTCGCCATGGGTTGGGAAATTATGCGGGTTTGGTATCAGAATGGCTTTGTTCACCAGTGTTGATTTTGGTCGCCAGCCCAACTCTTCTTGAAAAATACGGAACACTCGATCACCCAACTGATTGTCTTCGCTACAAATTACTACCGGATTCAACAGGCAAGGATTGGTCAATCTGGTTCGAGGCACAAGGCATTGATGCAAGCCAAGCGGCTTATGGTACGCAATACGGGAACGATTTTCTGACCGTCAAAGCGGCTGTCGAAGGGCAGGGGTTAGCATTATTGAACGACATCTATGTTAAAGAAAGCCTGGCGTCAGGACATCTGGTCCGCGCGCTGGATTCTGCTTGGCCGACCGCATTTGCCTATTATGCTGTTGCATTGAAAGAAGTTTTGGAAAGACCATTGGTCTTAACGCTTGTTGACTGGTTAAAAAAAGATTTGAGGTAGCGGAGGGCTGTAGCAACATATTAATATATGCCGGCAAAGTCCGTCTAGCAGCCCTTGTCAGTATCAATGATCGCTTTGACGCGCCACACCGCAGCATACTGGACAGCGATCGAGGCCATCGAAGAGCCGTCGCTTAATGCCCATTTTCCCAGGATGATCCACTGGTGTCAGATTCTTGATCGCTGAACGTGATCTGTGGCAGATGCAGTATAACCTGAACCCCGTCGTTACGTCCTGTTGCAGGCGATGAAATATCCAATTTTCCGCCAATGCCATTGGCAATAGTATTCACAATTGCCAATCCCAACCCACTGCCTTTGGCGCTGCTATCGCCGCGGGCAAACCGCTGCGTCAATACACCCAGAACCTCGGGTGGAACCACTGGACCGGCATTAACCACAGTCAATGTGCCATCCTGTATCAATGTGACGTTGACAGGCAAATTTCCATCGCCGTGGCGCAGGGCGTTTTCCAGCAGGTTGCGGGTGGCAATGGCAAATGCATCTGCATCAACCCGCGACATCACCGGTTTCGGTGGCAGATCCAGCATCAGCCGGTTGCCATTGTCGGTATGCGCCAGATCATCCACCACCATCCGCAGCACCATCGCCAGATCATGCGGCGTATCGCTTAGCAGATTGGCCCCTTCGGCCCGCGCCATCTGCATCAGCTTTTCCGACAGACGGTTCAGCCGTTTCAGCGATGCCTCGATGTCGTCTGCCCGCTTGCGGGTGCTGTCCTCGCCGGTTTCCGCGCTCAGCCGCTGCGTCTGGGCCAATGCCGCTGCCACAGGTGTGCGCAGTTCATGGGCGGCGTTGGCAGCAAAGCTGCGTTCGGCCGCCAGCGTGCGTTGCAGACGGGCCAGCAGGGCATTGACCGCTTCGGCCACGGGGGTGATTTCATCTGGTAAACCGCCAGTATCAACCGGCGTCAGGTCATTGCCATCACGGCTGGCCACCCCGGCACGAAACCCGCGCAAGGGGCGCAGCATCAGGCGCACCAGATACCAGATCCCGCCCAATGTCAGCGGCAGCAGGATAAACAACGGCAGGCCCAGCGCCATCAGGGTTTCGCGTGACACTTCGGCGCGGTGGTCCAGCGGTTCGGCAATGGCAATGTTGAATTCCCCGCTAAGGGCCGCGTCGTAATACAGCCGGTGGGTGGCTGTTTGGACAAAGCCGATGTCGGAATAGGGCGGGAAATCGCGAATATCGGCGTCATGCGAACGCAACAGCACCCGTCCTGCCTTGTTGCGCACCACATAGGTCAGGAATTCGTCATGTTCACGCAGTGTGGTGATCAGTTGTTCGGTGCCGTCATCCTCGCGTTCGAACACGTCCTGAACGGCCAAAGGCAGGATGCGTTGTGCGGTTTCCTGAAGGGCGCTGTCAAAAACTTCATCGATTTCGCTGCGAATGGTGGCTGCGGTGATTAGCGAAGTCGCAATCCACAAAACCGCCACCCCCAGCCCGATCGCCAGCGCCAGCCGTGCCTGGAGGGAGGATGGCAGCCTCATGCTGCTCCTCCCAGCCTATACCCCATGCCACGCACGGTTTCGATGGTGCCTTTGTCCAGCTTCTTGCGTAGGCGGCTGACATGCACTTCGATCGTGTTGCTCTCGACCTCGGTATCAAAGGGGAACCTCTGTAAATTCCCGTTTTCGCCTTCTTCGCGGCGGGGTGGACGGTTTTTCGCCTGTCCCGCCTGATTGCTTCGGATCATAAACCCATTTTCACCGGTTTCAAGCCGGTTTTGGGTATTTCAGGCACACCTCACCCCATGAACCCTTATCCCGGCGCCGCCAGGCCGCATTCGAACTGGACGAAGCGCTTCATGTTGTAGACCAGGTTCATCATCCCGATGCGAAATCGCGCCCGCTTCAGGCCGATGGAGCGGATCAGCTTGCCGCCCATGGAGCGCTCCTGAAAAGCGAATACATGCTCGACCCGGACCCGCACTTTCGAGCGCCTCCGGTTGGCCTTTTGCTGGCGCTCGCCAAGCGGCTTGCCGCGCCTGCCCTTGTGATGGATATGGCTGTGAAGCCCCCGCTCTTCCAGCTCGCTTTCGATCTTTTGCGAGCGATAGGCGCTGTCGGCCCACAGGTCCGATGAGGTGTTGCTCGCATCAATCAGACCGGCAAGCGCCTGGCTGTCATGCACGGCGGCATCGGTGACATCATAAGCGCGGATGAATTTGTGCCGCCGGTCGACATTGATGTGGTTCTTGTAGCCGTAATAGCTCTTGCCGTGCTTCTTCGTCCAGCGCGCATCCACGTCCTTCTGGCGCTTCTTGTGGGGTTTTTCCTCCCACTCTTCAGGCGTTTCGCCCGCCTTGATTTTCTCGTTCTCGTCCCTTTTGTTGTGCTGGCGCGGCGCCGGAACGATGCTCGCATCAACAATCTGCCCGCCCATCGCCAGATAGCCCTTTTCGCGCAGAAAGGCATCGAACTTGTCAAACAGCTCCTTCATCTTCCCGGCCCCGGCCAGCCTTTCACGGTAGGCCCAGATGGTCTTGGCGTCAGGTACGCTGTCTTCAATGCCAAGGCCGAGAAACCGCATGAACGACAGGCGGTCGCGGATCTGATACTCGATCTGATCGTCAGAGAGGTTGTAGAGCTGCTGCAAAACCATCGTCTTGAATATCAGCACCTCATCCCAAGGCGGGCGGCCAGCGTTGGATTTGCGCTGTTCGGGCGGCGTGCGCCATATGGCCTTCAGCTCGTCCCGGTAATCCTCGAACGGCACCATGTCGTTGAGCAACACCAGCGGATCACCAGATTTGTCCAGTCCCGCGTATCGGCTGGAAAGATCAAAAAATCCCATCTGACCCATGACAAAACCCCGTCGGTCGAATCATTTTCATCCTGATGACGATTCTACCCCGTCAGGCCGGATTTTGGGGGATTTTTAGAGGTTCCCAAAGGCATAGAGCCTTTCCTCGAGCTGGGCCTTGGACAATATCTGCCCCGGACGCTGAACGAAGGCCTCGAACAGCACCCATTCGCGCGCGGTCAGCCTGACCGGCTTACCGTCGCGGCGCACCGATTTGGCAGCCAGATCGATTTCCAGGTTTGCAATTTTTATCAGAGGGTTGGGATTGCCGGAATAGCGGCGTGCAACGGCGGCCAGACGTGCCGAAAGTTCAGACAGATCGAACGGTTTGACCATATAGTCATCCGCGCCCGCATTCAGCCCCTCGATCCGGTCGCTGATCTGGTCCAATGCAGTCAGAATAATCACCGGCGTGACATCGCCCCGCCCGCGCAAGTTGCGCAGAAACGGCAGGCCGCGCCCGTCAGGCAACATCAGATCCAGCAATACCAGATCATAGGCCGCACTGGCCAGATAGTCGCCAGCTTCGTCCAGTCGGGTGACCCAATCGACCGAATGGCCCTCGGCATTGATCTGGTCGCGCACACCTGCGTCCAGCACCGTATCATCCTCGATCAATAAAACCCGCATCTGTTGTCCTGCCATGAATACTCTGCGCCCCTCTATCTTGCACAAAGCTGACAGCCACCTGAAGCAGAAAAGAATAAATCCTTCAGGTTGGGGTCAGGAATCGCGCGCATAAAACAGGCAGCTTTACCCGAAACGGGAGATGGAAATGAAAATATCGCTAATGCTCGCCAGTGTTCTGGCCGCCATGTCGGTGGGCACCCTTGCCTATGCCGATGATGGAGATTGCTATGTGCCGATGTCGAATTGGCAATCGCGCGAAGCTGTGCGCAACATGGCCGAGGCACAGGGTTGGAACGTGCGCCGCATCAAGATTAATGATGGTTGTTACGAAGTCAAAGGCTATGACGCCTCGGGGCGGAAAATTGAAGCCAAGATTGATCCGGCGACTCTGGCTGTTATCGAAATGGAGTATGAGGGTCGAAAGTACCGTGAAGAGGATGAAGAAGACGACGCTGATGATAACGGTACTCGCAGCAGCAATGGTGGCAATGTGGCCCCGATAACGCCCGCCAATCCCCCCGATAATGGATTGTTCGCGCCGGGTGGCAAGCCGAAGGTGATTATCCAATGATCAAAGTCTGGGATCCTCTTCTGCGGCTGTTCCACTGGAGCCTTGTTGCCAGTATCGCAATAGCATGGCTGACCAGTGAAGATGGCGAAGCCTTGCACGAATGGGCCGGTTACGCCGCCCTTGGCCTGATTGCTTTTCGTCTGGTTTGGGGTTTGATTGGCCCGCATTATGCCCGTTTTACCCAGTTCATTTGTGGCCCGAAAGAGGTGATCACATATACCAGGGATATTCTGGGAAAACGCGAAAAGCGTTACATCGGGCATAATCCCTTGGGGGCTATAATGGTGGTTGCCCTGTTGGCGACCACGGCAGCCACAGGTGTCACCGGCTGGCTGATGGTGGAACCGGAGCGCATGTCAATGCTGCCCGAAATGCCTGCCTTTGTCACACCGGCCTATGCCGATTCCGATGAGGAGCGCGAATATGGCGAGGGAGATGAGAAAGTGCTAAAGGATATTCACGAACTCTTTGCCAACCTGTTATTATTATTGATCTTTCTTCATGTATCCGGTGTGATCTATGCCGGCAGACACCACAAAGAAAATCTGGCACGCGCAATGGTTACCGGCAAAAAACGTGCCCCAGAACATGATGATATTTCCTGACGGTCTCACGTTCACTCACAGAACGTCCCCAGGCCCCGTTTCTTGTCCGCAAGAGCGGGGCCACTTTTCAGGCAAACCCGAATTTCCAAAGCTGACAGCAACCTGAAGCAGTTTCTTGCAAAACGTCAGGTAAGGGTCAGGCGGGGGCGTCAAAACGAATGCAAGAAAACGAAATCTGGAGACTCTGAAATGAAAACTCTAATATCTATACTGGCTCTGACGACAGCAATTGCCACCCCGGTCGCCGTTGCCGCCAAACCGGTTACCATTACCGCGCAGATGAAAAACTATCGCGGCTCCGGCGCCTATTTGGCGATCTATGTCGCCGACAAAAGCGGCGCTTACAAAGGCACCCTGTGGATGGCTGGTGGCAAGTCGAAATATTACAAGCATCTTTTGGGCTGGCAGCGCGCCACACGCGGCGACCGTGGGCAGGTGCGCGGCATCACGGGCGCCAGCGTTGGCGCGGGGCGCACGCTGAAAATCACCCTTGATCTGTCGGATGCGCTGTTTGATGCGGGCTACACGATGCATGTGGACGCTGCTGTCGAGGATTATCGCGAGAGCCCTTCGGACGTGGTAATACCGCTGAACAGCGCCAATGCTGGCAAACCGGCACGCGGCAAGCATTTCATCAGCAGCTTTAGCTTCGAGTAAACCCAGCCCCCCGTGATAAGGATACCCGTGATGCTGCGTTCTCTGCATAAATACGCCGGTCTGTTTGCTACCGTTCTGGTGCTGGTTTTGGCCATCAGCGGTATAACCCTTTCGGTTATTCCCGCATGGAACAAAATTCAGGCCCCGGCCATGATCGAATCCAGCCTGAGCGTGGCTGATCTGGCGGCGCGGGTATCCACAAATTATCCGGGGGTCGAGCAGATCAAACGCGCACCTTCGGGCCGCATCACCGCCTATTATTTTGAAGGTGATGTGGCCGGTGCGGTGGTGGTTGATCCCGCCACCGGCAAAGGTGTTGCCGATTATGACACCTCGCCGGTTGTGCAATGGCTGACCAGCCTGCACCGTTCGCTGTTGCTGGGGGATGGTGGCCGTCTTACCGCGGCAATCGGCGCGTTGGCCATGCTGTTCTTGTCAATCTCGGGTCTGTTTCTGGTGGCACAGCGCATGGGGGGCTGGCGGCAGTTCTTTGCCCGCACCCGTGGCCCGCTGGTCGGTCGTTTACATGTGGAAATTGGCCGTATCGTTGCGGTGGGTCTGATTATGGCTTCGGTGACCTCGCTTTACATGGTCGCCAATACATTCGAGGTTTTGCCACAGGAAAACACCACCCCCGATTTCCCGGCCGAAGTCAGCGGTGAAATGGGCCTGAATCCGGCCGAGATGCCTGCCCTTGCAACCATCCCCGTCAGCCAGATGCGCGATCTGACCTTTCCCTATGCCGATGATCCGACCGATGTTTACACCATCAGCACGGACAGTGGCGAAGGCTATGTCGATCAGGGCACCGGTTTGATGCTGGCATGGCAACCTCTTGGTGCGTGGCAGCAAGTGTTCGAATTCATCTATATGCTGCACACCGGTCAGGGTGCGTGGTGGCTGGGGCTGATTATGGGCCTGATGGTTCTGGGTGTGCCTGTTATGGCGACAACCGGTGTGATCATGTGGTGGGCCGCCCGTCGTGCCCGTCCGATAATGCCCAAAGGTGCGGCGGCCAAGCAGGCCGATACGGTCATCCTTGTCGGTTCCGAAGGGGGCAGCACATGGGGCTTTGCCGCCACGCTGCAAGACGCGCTAATGGCACAGGGCCATTCGGTCCACGCCGCCCCGATGTCGCGGTTTGATCCGGAAAAATACACATCCGCCAAACAGATCATTCTGCTGGCCGCCACCTATGGGGATGGTGCGGCCCCGTCCTCGGCCAAAAGGTTTATGGATCGGCTGATTGCCCTGAAAACTGCCCCCGCCGCAAAACTGGCCGTTCTGGGCTTTGGTGATCGCCAGTTCCCCGCCTATTGCGCCTTTGCGCAGCAAGTGGTTGAGCAGGCAGAGGAAAAAGGCTGGGATCAACTAATTCCGATGGATACGGTTGATCAGCAATCGCCACAAGATTTTGCCCGCTGGGGCATGGCGCTGGGTCAGACGCTGGGCCATGAACTGGAACTGGTGCATGAGCCCGCACAGCCCAAAACCCGCCAGTTGACCCTGATTTCCCGCCGCGACTATGGCCAGGAGGTACAGGCCCCCACCGCGATCCTGCGCTTTGCTTTGCCTCGCACGTCCCTGCTGGAGCGTCTACGCGGCCGTGGCTGGAAACGGTTCAAAGCCGGTGATCTGCTGGGCATTCTGCCCCATGGCTCGGACATCGCGCGGCTTTATTCGCTGGCCAGCGGCACCCGTGACGGTTTTGTCGAGATTTGCGTCAAGAAACATACACATGGGCTGTGTTCTGGTCAGTTGCTGGATCTGCAAATCGGCGACAGCATCACCGCCTTCATCCGCCCCAACCCCGATTTCCGCCCCGCCCGCAACAAAAAGCCGGTGATCCTGATCGGGGCTGGCACCGGTATCGGCCCGCTGGCCGGCTTTGCCCGCGCCAACACCAAACAGCGCCCGATGCATCTGTATTTCGGCATCCGCCACGAAGCCTCCGACCTGTTCTATGGCGAAGAAATGCCCGCATGGCAGGACGGCGGCCATCTGGAAACCGTGAACATTGCCGCCTCGCGTACCGAACAACGCGCCTATGTGCAGGACATCCTGCGCCGTGACGCCGCCAAAATTGCCGCCCTGATCGAGGATGGTGCGCAAATTCTGGTCTGTGGTGGGCGTGAAATGGCCGCCGGTGTGACGCAAGCCCTGAACGATGTGCTTGCCCCGCACGGGCTGTGCCCGATCGAACTGAAAGAGCAAGGAAGATACGCCGAAGATGTCTATTGAACTGACCCATATCAAAATGGGCGGCCCTGTCATGGGCACCCGCTGGACCGCCGATCTGGGCCTGCCTGACGGGATTGATCCCGCAGCCGTTGAAACCGCGCTGGCCGATGCGGTGGCGCAGGTGGATGCGCAGATGTCCACTTGGAAAGCGGACAGTGACCTGATGCGCCTGAACGCGGCACCGGTCGGGGAGTGGGTGGAAACCCCGCCCGAACTGATGCAGGTGCTGGTGCGCGGGCTGGAAATTGGTCAGGCCTCGGACGGGGCATTCGACATCGGGCTGGGTGATCTGGTCAATGCCTGGGGTTTTGGGGCCGATAATGCCGACGAAATCGCGATCCGCGCCAATCTGGGCCAACCGCGACGCCCTACACACGAGCTTCTGGAACTGGACGAACAGGGCATTCGCGCCCGCAAGTTGGCCCCGCTGGCGCTGGATCTGTCCGGCATCGCCAAAGGATACGGTGTGGACCGGATGATGCAGGCTTGCGATGATTTCAACATCCCTTCGGCCCTTGTGGCACTGGACGGGGAGCTGCGCGCCAAAGGTGTGCAACCAGACAGCACCCCTTGGAGTGTGGTAATCGAAAAACCCGCCTATGATGTCCGCCTGCCGCTATCGATGCTGGAATTGCAGGACGCGGCCGTGGCCACATCAGGCGATTACCGCCACTGGGTCGAAGTTAGCCAAACCCGGTTTTCCCACACGATGGACCGCCGCATGGGTGGCCCCGCACAGCCTGGCATTGCCGGTGTCACTGTGGTAGCGTCAGACGGGATGACGGCGGATGCGATGGCCACCGCCATTCTGGTTTTGGGGTTGTCCGATGGACGTGCATTTGCCCGAAAGCACGGGGTTGATTGCCTGATACTGGAGCGTGCAGGTAGCGAGTTGCGCCAGCACGGTGTCGGGCCGCTATTTGATCCTTTAATCCAGTGTTCGGCGGAATCGTAAAAGCGCCAACAGGCCGAAACCAAATGTGAACAGCAGCATTGCAGCCATGGGTGCGCTGACCGCTTCCAGACTGGCCCCCTTAAGCATCACCGCGCGTATTATTCGCAGGAAATGGGTCAAGGGAAACAGTTCGCCAATGTATTGCGCCCAGACGGGCAGGTTGTGTCTCGAAAGTGGTGGAAATTGATTTCAGGCACCTCCGAGCGGGTTGAGTTATGCGCCGGTCAGGCGGCTTGGTCAAGGGTTGCGTCGGCGACGGGCTGAGCGAGCGTTTCCCAGCCATCGACCTTTCGCATGACGATCTGCCCCGAGGCCATCAGAGCCCAAAGCAGCATCGGCACGGTCTCGGCGCATGGCAGCACGGTCTGGGTCTTGATGCGGCGGCGGAATTCCTCGTTCAGGCGTTCGATCGCATTTGTCGTTCTGGCCGATTTCCACTGGCCTTGTGGCAGACG
The DNA here is from genome assembly GCF_965277155.1 of Profundibacter sp. Taxonomy (GTDB): domain Bacteria; phylum Pseudomonadota; class Alphaproteobacteria; order Rhodobacterales; family Rhodobacteraceae; genus Profundibacter. Next base: position 378,752 of record NZ_CBDIBV010000013.1, on the reverse strand, counting down.
CGTGAAGGTGAAAAGCTTATCTCCTGCTTCTTCCAAGCTGTCAGCGACGGCCTTGCATTTCAGCCGCCATTTTCGCAGAAATGCCTTGCGGCGGGTGGCGATTTCCTCGGGTGTTTTGGCGTAGATCATGTCGCGGTAATCTTCTGTCAACTCATCATGCATACGCTTGGGTGCCTTGGCCAGAAGGTTGCGGTGCTTGTGCACCGTGCACCTCTGGATCGGCAGATCTTCACCCCAGAGGGCAATGAGAGCGACCTCAAGTCCCGGTGCCCCGTCCACGATGACAAATTCGGGCCGTTTCAACCCGCGCGCATCCAGATCGTTGATGAACTGACGCCAGGCGGAGGTGCTTTCGCCGCCCATGTTCATCAGTGATAACAAGACCTTCTGCCCATCCCGGCGCACGCCAATCGCGGCCAGAACCGAGATATTGGTGGCCTTCCTGTCAATCCGCGTTTTGATCACGGTGCCGTCCAGGATCAGCCGCACGATGTCTTCATCCGCAAGGCTGCGGGCGCACCACGCCTGCCAGTCCACCTTCACCTTGCGCCAGGCGCGGCTCACCACATCCTTGCTGACCGCCCCCTGAAACAGGCCGAACAGGGCGCGTTTTACCCGCCGTGTGTTGGTGCCCGAAAGGTAGACAGCAGCGATCAGCGCCTCGGCCTTCTTCGTCAGCCGCTGGTAGCGGGGCAATGCCTTCGAGCGCCATTCTCTGGCCTTGCCGGCCTCGCCTGTGATCCGCGCACGCGGCACGCGCACCGTTTCGGTTCCAAATGTTCCGACCAGTTGCCGCTCGCGATGCCCGTGGCGGTATCCGGCCTTTGCCCCGCCGCTGCGGCCATACCGGCAACGGCCCAGAAACTGCTCCAGCTCCTCTTCGAAAACCGCCTCGATCGTCGCGCGGATGTTCTGGCGCAGCCGGTCTTCAATCGGGTCATAGCCTGCTTCATTGGCCAGTAGCGCGGATGTCGATGTTGCTGTATTCTTTGTCATGGCGTGATCTCCTTGGCGGTTCCAGCCGCCGGTTGGGTGGCTTCGATGCACCCGGAGATTACGCCGTCCTCGAATTTCCACCAAACTCGCGACACTACCGAGGCCTCCAGTTTACCCGCTGTGTTTTTCCACTAAATCCGCGGAATACACTTCTCGTTTCTTGATTGGATGGGTTTGCAAACTCGTATCCTTCAGTAATTCTGATTTTGTAAATGATCATGGCAATTGCCTTTCTGATAGAAAGATTTGCCGTATTTGGTCTAATATTTCAATAGCTTCCTATCTTTAGGTTGTATTTCTCAATATAATATTGATGCCATTTTAATAACTCCCTGCGCGCAATCACGTATGCTGATGCTTGCCGGCAAGAAATCGAGTTTCAGCCCCTACGATATGTGCCAAAATAGGAAGGGATATATTTCAATCAATGAACCGTCGAAGCAAATATGGATGATATTTCTGACGTAAGCAGGATTAGTTTTGGGTCATGCCTAGCTGAGTGACAATAAATTGTCATAAGGCTATGAAAAGGCATGAAGAATAGATACGCACACGGTTCCCGCGTTTCAGAGAAGAAATTCCGCGAGATTGTTCGGTATTTTGCCGCTGATCTGACGGCCACCCAGGCTACCCAGCTCTCGGGTCTCAACCGCAATACCGTCAATCGGTTTTACCGCGCTTTGCGCGAGCGTATCCTTTTGGCCTGCGAGGCACAGCGTCCGATGTTCGGCATCATAGAAGTGGACGAAAGCTTCTTTGGCGCGCGACGTGTGAAAGGCAAGCGCGGACGCGGGGCTTATGGGAAGACGACCGTGTTTGGCGTCTTCGAGCGTGACGGAAAGGTCTACACCGAGATCGTACCGGACTGCTCAAAGCCAACCCTGCAAGGGATTATCCGCGGTCGGGTTGATCCGGCATCCGTGATCAACACAGACGGCTGGCGCGGCTATAACGGTTTGGTGGATTTGGGATACGGGCACTTCCGTGTCGACCATTCCAAGGATGAATTCGCGCGTGGCCGCGTGCACATCAACGGCATCGAAGGCTTCTGGGGATTGGCCAAACTACGCCTTGCCAAGTTCAAGGGCCTTCCCAAACACACCTTCCATTTGCATCTCAAGGAAACAGAATGGCGCTATAATCATCGCAACTTGAACAAGTACAAGATACTGCTAAGCTACCTCAGAGAAAACCCGCTCAGCTAGGCATGACCCTTAGGGAACCTCTAAAAATCCCCCAAAATCCGGCCTGACGGGGTAGAATCGTCATCAGGATGAAAATGATTCGACCGACGGGGTTTTGTCATGGGTCAGATGGGATTTTTTGATCTTTCCAGCCGATACGCGGGACTGGACAAATCTGGTGATCCGCTGGTGTTGCTCAACGACATGGTGCCGTTCGAGGATTACCGGGACGAGCTGAAGGCCATATGGCGCACGCCGCCCGAACAGCGCAAATCCAACGCTGGCCGCCCGCCTTGGGATGAGGTGCTGATATTCAAGACGATGGTTTTGCAGCAGCTCTACAACCTCTCTGACGATCAGATCGAGTATCAGATCCGCGACCGCCTGTCGTTCATGCGGTTTCTCGGCCTTGGCATTGAAGACAGCGTACCTGACGCCAAGACCATCTGGGCCTACCGTGAAAGGCTGGCCGGGGCCGGGAAGATGAAGGAGCTGTTTGACAAGTTCGATGCCTTTCTGCGCGAAAAGGGCTATCTGGCGATGGGCGGGCAGATTGTTGATGCGAGCATCGTTCCGGCGCCGCGCCAGCACAACAAAAGGGACGAGAACGAGAAAATCAAGGCGGGCGAAACGCCTGAAGAGTGGGAGGAAAAACCCCACAAGAAGCGCCAGAAGGACGTGGATGCGCGCTGGACGAAGAAGCACGGCAAGAGCTATTACGGCTACAAGAACCACATCAATGTCGACCGGCGGCACAAATTCATCCGCGCTTATGATGTCACCGATGCCGCCGTGCATGACAGCCAGGCGCTTGCCGGTCTGATTGATGCGAGCAACACCTCATCGGACCTGTGGGCCGACAGCGCCTATCGCTCGCAAAAGATCGAAAGCGAGCTGGAAGAGCGGGGGCTTCACAGCCATATCCATCACAAGGGCAGGCGCGGCAAGCCGCTTGGCGAGCGCCAGCAAAAGGCCAACCGGAGGCGCTCGAAAGTGCGGGTCCGGGTCGAGCATGTATTCGCTTTTCAGGAGCGCTCCATGGGCGGCAAGCTGATCCGCTCCATCGGCCTGAAGCGGGCGCGATTTCGCATCGGGATGATGAACCTGGTCTACAACATGAAGCGCTTCGTCCAGTTCGAATGCGGCCTGGCGGCGCCGGGATAAGGGTTCATGGGGTGAGGTGTGCCTGAAATACCCAAAACCGGCTTGAAACCGGTGAAAATGGGTTTATGATCCGAAGCAATCAGGCGGGACAGGCGAAAAACCGTCCACCCCGCCGCGAAGAAGGCGAAAACGGGAATTTACAGAGGTTCCCCTTAGTTTTTCTTTCCTAAGCGGATAAACTCGGCTTTTCCAACATGGCCTGCACGAAGTATTATCTATTACCAGAGTCTTAAGCCAGCAGCTCAGGATTATCGCCCTGCCACGTTTTTCATGCTGCGCCCGTTTCTCATTTAAGCGGCCAAGTATCTTCCCGCCCCGAAACAATCCCAATCTCTAACTGGAATTCATCGCGCAGCCCCGTTATACGGCGCTTATGCAGACGAGGAATCCTCATACCTCCCTGCCGTTCATGAAGATGCACGGTCTGGGCAACGACTTTGTGGTCATTGATTCACGAGGGCAGAAGGATTGCGTCACGCCGGAACTGGCCCGCGCTGTGGGGGATCGGCATACCGGCGTCGGATTTGACCAGTTGGCGGTTGTTCTGGACGGCCCTGGCGATGCACATCTTGTGTTTTACAATTCCGACGGATCAACCGCGGGTGCCTGTGGCAACGCCACCCGCTGTGTGGCCCGTTATCTGATGAATGAAACCGGCAAGGCCGAACTGCACCTGACCTCCGCGCGGGGTGATCTGTATGCCATGGATGCCGGCGATGGTCTGACATCCGTCAACATGGGTCCGCCACAACTGGACTGGCAGGACATCCCGCTGGCCCGTGAAATGGACACGCTGGAACTGCCGATTGACGGTGCGCCCACCGCCACCGGCATGGGCAACCCGCATTGCACCTTTTTCGTGGACAATGCTGAAGCCGTGGACCTGCCCACCTTTGGCACCGTGCATGAACACCATCCGCTTTACCCAGAACGCACCAATGTGCAGGTGGCCAGTATCATTGGCCCCGATCACATCCGCATGCGGGTGTGGGAACGCGGCGTGGGGATCACGCTGGCCTCTGGCTCGTCCTCTTGCGCCACTGCCGTCGCGGCGGCGCGGCGGGGTCTGACCAGGCGCAAGGTGCAGGTTGATCTGGATGGCGGCACCCTGTGGATTGACTGGCGTGACGATGGCGTCTGGATGACCGGCGCAACGATGCATGTGTTTGACGGCGTGTTCACTGCCGACTTCCTGAAGGGGCTTTGACATGTCCGCCAAACCGCCCGTATTCGCGACCCTTGGCTGTCGCCTGAATTCCTATGAGACCGAGGCGATGAAGGATCTGGCCGCCCGCGCTGGTGTAGAAAACGCCGTGGTGGTCAACACCTGTGCCGTAACAGGCGAGGCCGTTCGCAAGGCCCGTCAGGAAATCCGCAAACTGCGCCGCACCCACCCCGACGCGAAACTGATCGTCACCGGATGTGCCGCGCAAACCGAGCCTGACACCTTTGCCAATATGTCCGAGGTCGATCTGGTCGTCGGCAACACCGAGAAAATGCAACCCGATACATGGGCAGGCCTGTCGCCGGATTTTATTGGTGAAACCGAGCGTGTGCAGGTGGACGACATCATGTCCGTCACCCAGACCGCCGGCCATCTGATCGACGGGTTCGGCACCCGCGCGCGGGCCTATGTGCAGGTGCAAAACGGTTGCGATCATCGCTGCACCTTTTGCATAATCCCCTATGGCCGTGGCAATTCCCGTTCCGTGCCTGCCGGTGTGGTGGTGGAGCAGATAAAGCGGCTGGTCGACAAAGGCTATAACGAGGTGGTGCTGACCGGTGTTGACCTGACCAGCTGGGGCGCCGATCTGCCTGCCGAACCCCGCCTTGGCGATCTGGTGATGCGCATCCTGAAACTGGTGCCGGACCTGCCGCGTCTGCGGATTTCCTCGATCGACAGCATCGAGGTGGATGATGCTTTGATGGAGGCCATCGCCACCCAGCCCCGCCTGATGCCGCACCTGCATCTGTCGCTACAGGCGGGCGACAACATGATCCTGAAACGCATGAAACGCCGCCATAACCGCGACGATGCGATTGCCTTTACCCAGCAGGCGCTTGCCTTGCGCCCCGACATGACCTTCGGCGCCGACATCATCGCGGGCTTTCCTACCGAAACCGATGCAATGTTTGAAAACTCGCTGAAACTGGTGGAGGATTGCCAACTGACATGGCTACACATCTTCCCATATTCCCCCCGCGCCGGCACCCCTGCCGCCCGCATCCCGCCGGTCAACGGCAACATCATCAAAGCCCGCGCCGCCGCCCTGCGTAAAGAGGGGGAAAAACAGGTCGCCAAACACCTTGCCGCACAGATCGGCCAGACCCACAATGTGCTGATGGAAAACCCCCATATGGGCCGCACCGAACAGTTCGCCGAGGTGGTTTTTGACTCAGAGCAGCCGGAAGGGCATATTGTAAGCGCATTGATCACCGGGCACGAAGGAAATCATCTGATCGCCCGCCCAACCTAGGGGGACATATGCGCGAGGATGAAAAAAAGCTCGCTCGCACCGCCAGACGCAACGCCGGAAACGAGGCCACGCTGGTCTGGGCACTGTTTGGCAGCTTTCTGTCCATCGCCCTGATCCTGTCCGACCCGATCCTGTTATTCATGGGTTTTGGTTTACCAATGTGGATATTTATCAGCTTTGCCCTGTCGGCCCTTGCCGCTCTTGTCTGGTATCTGAACGCACAAAATGTGATCGAGCAGGCGAAACTGGATTATAACGAGATCATGAAAGCCAAAAAGGCCAAGATAAACAAAGAACACCTTGAAACCCTACGTAAACGCAACGAATAACCCTCTTATCTTTGTTCTATCAATACCCCCGCCGGAGGCCTGAAATCTCTTTGACCCGTCCCATCCTCTATTCCTTTCGCCGCTGCCCCTATGCCATGCGTGCCCGTCTTGCACTGGCCAGCGCGGGTATCATTTGCGAGTTGCGCGAGATCCTGCTGCGCGACAAGGCACCGGAATTGCTGCAGGCCTCCTCCAAAGGCACCGTTCCTGTGCTTGTCACCGAAACGGCGGTGATTGACGAAAGCCTCGACATCATGCTCTGGGCGCTAAATCGCAATGACCCCGAAGGCTGGCTGGACATGCCCGACAGTGGCCACAGCCTGATCACCCGAATGGACAGCGAATTCAAACCGGACCTTGACGCCTATAAATACAAGGGTGATGAAACCGCGCGCACCCGCGCCGCTGCCTTTTTGCAGGAACTGGATGCCCAGCTGTCCCCCAACCTGTTCGGCGCTACGCCTAGATTGGCCGATATGGCCACTGTCACCTTCGTGCGCCAGTTCGCTTTTGTCGACAAGCCGTGGTTCGATGCGCAGGACTGGCCAAACCTGGCATGCTGGCTGCAAACCTTCATCACCTCCGCCCGCTTTGCCGTCATCATGCAGAAATACCCGAAATGGCTGGCAGGTGACGCAATCACTTTGTTCCCCGATGGTAACATTCACTAACACGAATGTATTTTCTCTGGCCTTTCCCGCCAAACAGGCGTAAAGCGCGATTCCAAACTCCCCTCGGACGATCAAAATGCAAATCTATCTTCCTATAGCCGAAGTTTCGGTAAACCTATACCTTTTGCTGGGTCTTGGCGGCATGGTCGGCATCCTGTCCGGCATGTTCGGCGTGGGCGGCGGGTTTATCCTGACGCCTTTCCTGTTCTTCATCGGCATCCCGCCCGCAGTGGCCGTGGCTACCGGTGCAAACCAGATCGTCGCCTCGTCGCTGTCCAGTGTGCTGGCGCATTTCAAACGTAAAACAGTTGATCTGAAAATGGGGCTGATCCTTCTTGCAGGCGGTCTTGTAGGGGCCGCGCTGGGGGTACAGGTGTTCACCTGGTTGAAAAGCCTTGGTCAGGTCGAATTGATGGTGAACCTTTGCTATGTGTTGTTTTTGGGCCTGATCGGTGGTTTGATGCTGGTAGAAAGCCTGAATACCATGCGCCGCGCCAAAAGCGACAAACCCCGCAAGGTCAAGCGCCGCCATTCGCGCCTGCAGGAACTGCCGTTCAAAACCCGTTTTCGCACCTCGCGCCTTTATATCAGCGTGATCCCCCCCATCGCCACCGGCCTGATCGTCGGGGTTTTGTCGGCAATCATGGGTGTTGGCGGCGGATTCATTATGGTGCCCGCGATGATCTATATTCTGGGGATGCCGACCAAAGTGGTGGTCGGAACCTCGCTGTTCCAGATCATCTTTGTCGCGGCCTTTGCAACCATGATGCACGCGATTGAAAGCCAGACAGTTGACGTAGTGCTGGCCGTTTGCCTGTTGATCAGCGGTGTGATCGGCGCGCAGATCGGCACCAAACTGGGGCTGAAAATGAAGGCCGAACAGTTGCGCATCCTGTTGGCGCTAATGGTGCTGGCGATCTGCATCAAAATCGCGCTGGGCCTGATCCTGATGCCATCGGAACTGTATAGCGTGGTTTGAGGCTTGCCTTTCCCTGCCGCTTGATTCCATCCTGACAGGCAAGCAGCAAGGACACCAATATGCACCCCAACCCCGCCTTTCGCAAAACGCCCCCAGAAACCAACCTCGAATTCGCCCGTGAGCGCGGCTTTGGTATCTTGTCGATCAATGGCGACCCAGCCCCGCTTATCGCCCATATCCCCTTTGCCCTGTCCGAAGACGGCAAAACCGCCGATCTGCATCTTGTGCGCTCCAACCCGATCGCACGGACCTGCACCGGAGCGATGCCCGCCGTGATCGCCATTTCCGGCCCAGACAGCTATATCTCGCCCGACTGGTATGGCATTGATGATCAGGTCCCCACATGGAACTATACCGCCATCCACCTGCGCGGCACCCTGACCCAGCTACCGCCAGAAGACCTGCGCGCCAGTCTTGATACCCTCGCCGCCCAATTCGAAAACCGCCTGTTGCCCAAACCCCCTTGGAGCAACGCCAAAATGCCGTCCGGGGCATTGGCCAAAATGATGCGCATGATCACACCGTTCCGCTTTGACATCGAAACCGTGGATGGCACATGGAAACTGGGCCAGAACAAACCAAAGCCCGCCCGCCTATCCGCCGCGCAGAATGTTCAGGCCTACGGCATCGGCTCCGAAACCGCCCTGCTGGCCGCCCTGATGATGGCCCCCGATACCGAATAGCCCATTTTCGCCCGAAAAATTGGACAAAATCCCCGCAAATACCTACATATAAGGCAGATGCACTGTCAGGGAGGACATGAAATGCCCCTACCGCTTGCCCCAATCGCAGGTATTGCGTTGCGCTATGGCACCGTGGCACTGGCCACTTACGCCATGACCCGCAAGGTTGCCATCGGCCGCCGTGACCAGCGGGCCGAGGACGCGATGGATGATCTGGACGAAGGCCTGTCGGTGCGCCGTGAACCCGGCCAGACCAACACGACCGCCAAATTCCACCGCACGATCCGGCTGGGCGAAAACGGCCCCGGTGTGGAAATCGATATTTCGGCGCTTGGGCGCTTTTCAATCAGGAAACTCTGAAATCATGCAGTTATACTACGCTTCCGCCTCGCCCTTTGCCCGCAAGGTTATGGTCACCCTGCATGAAACCGGCCAACTGGATGACGTGGAACTGCTGACCGCCACCGGCACCCCGCTGGATGCAACCGACATGCCCACCGCCCACAATCCCCTGGGCAAACTGCCAGCCCTGACCCGCCCCGATGGCCCAGCGATTTACGACAGCCGGGTGATCTGCCGCTATCTGGATGCCCGCGCGGATGCGGGGCTGTATCCCGACCGCACCATTTGGGAAACCCTGACACTCGAAGCCACGGCCGATGGCATCATGGACGCCGCCGTGCTGATGGTTTACGAGGGGCGCTGCCGCCCCGAAAACCTGCAATCCGCCGACTGGGTGAACGGGCAATGGGACAAGATCAGCCGCGCGCTGGACGCGCTGACCACCCGCTGGATGAGCCACCTTGCCGGCCCGCTGGACATGAGCCACATCGCCATTGGTTGCGCACTGGGGTATCTGGACTTCCGCCATGATGATCGCAACTGGCGTCACGGACGCGATGCACTGGATGACTGGTTCGCCGCCTTTGACGAACGCCCTGCGATGAAGGCGACGCGCCCTGTCGCCACCTGATTGTTGCCTTGACGCAATTTCAAAGGAAAAACTACCAAATTAACTGCGCTTAAATGTCCTCTTTGCATTGTAATGCTGGACGCGCCCTGATTCCAGAGCTAAACACCGCGCCAAGGAGCGCTGTTAACAGCCGCGGCCAATTCTACGGGCGTGGCTTAATTGCAGATAAATATGCAGAGAGAGGAGGGATTCCAGTGTCCCACACAGATGATCACTCAGGCAGCCGCAGGGATTTCCTGTATTACGCTACCGCAGGTACCGGCATCGTTGCCACCGGCGCAGCCGTATGGCCGCTTGTAAACCAGATGAACGCCAGTGCGGATGTCCGCGCGCTTTCGTCAATCCTTGTTGATGTTGCCGATGTCGAAACCGGCACACAGATCACAGTGAAATGGCGCGGCAAGCCCGTGTTCATCCGTCGCCGTGACGAAACAGATATCAAACTGGCGCGCGAAACCCCACTGGAAGATTTGCGCGATCAGGAAAGCCGGAACAAAAACAAACCCGACACCGACGCCTCCGACCAAAACCGCACGCTGGACGAAAATGGCGAATGGCTGGTGATGATGGGCGTTTGCACCCACCTTGGCTGTGTGCCTCTGGGGGGTGCCTCCGGTGATTTCCACGGCTGGTTCTGCCCTTGTCATGGCTCGCACTACGATAGTGCCGGCCGTATCCGCAAAGGCCCCGCGCCACGGAACCTGGATGTTCCTATTTCCGCGTGGCACGACGACACAACAATCAAGCTCGGTTAAAGGGAGTTAGTAATGTCCGGTATTCCTCACGATCATTACGAGCCCAAGACGGGCTTTGAAAAATGGCTGCACAGCCGCCTGCCCATTGTCGGGCTGATTTACGATACAATCATGATCCCCACCCCCAAAAACCTGAACTGGATGTGGATCTGGGGCATCGTCCTGGCGTTCTGTCTGGTGCTGCAAATCGTCACCGGCATTGTGCTGGCAATGCATTACACTCCGCATGTCGATCTGGCCTTTGCCTCGGTTGAACACATCATGCGCGATGTGAACGGCGGCTATATGCTGCGCTATCTGCACGCCAATGGGGCCTCGCTGTTCTTCATTGCTGTTTATATCCACATCTTTCGCGGTCTTTACTACGGCTCTTACAAGGCCCCGCGCGAAGTGACATGGATCATCGGTATGCTGATCTATCTGGCCATGATGGCAACAGCTTTCATGGGTTACGTTCTGCCTTGGGGGCAAATGTCCTTCTGGGGTGCGACCGTGATCACCGGCCTGTTTGGTGCGATCCCGTTCGTCGGCGAAAGCATTCAGGCATGGCTGCTGGGCGGACCTGCCGTGGATAACGCCACGCTGAACCGCTTCTTCTCGCTGCATTACCTGCTGCCTTTTGTGCTGGCGGCACTTGTTGCTATTCACATCTGGGCCTTCCATACCACAGGAAACGGCAACCCGACCGGCGTCGAAGTGCGCCGCGGGTCAAAGGAAGAAGCCGAAAAAGATACATTGCCCTTCTGGCCCTACTTTGTGATCAAGGATTTGTTCGCGCTGGCCATCGTGCTGCTGATCTTCTTTGCCATCGTCGGCTTCATGCCCAACTATCTGGGTGAACCAGACAATTACATCGAGGCCAACCCGCTGGCGACACCGGCACACATTGTGCCCGAATGGTATTTCCTGCCCTTCTACGCCATCCTGCGCGCCTTTACGGCGGATGTCTGGGTCGTGCAACTGGCCAACTGGGTATCCTTCGGCATCATCGACGCCAAATTCTTTGGTGTGATTGCGATGTTCGGGGCGATTGCGGTTATGTTCCTGGTGCCTTGGCTGGATACATCTTCCATGCGCTCGGGCCGGTTCCGCCCGATGTTCAAGTGGTGGTATATGTTGTTGGTCATCGATTTCCTCGTGCTGATGTGGGGTGGTTCGCGTCCGACAACGGGCATCTACCCGACCATCTCGTTGATCGCCTCGGCCTATTGGTTCGGCTACTTCCTGATCATCCTGCCACTGCTTGGCGTGATCGAGAAACCGACGACACCGCCGGCCACGATCGAAGACGATTTCAATGCCCACTACGGCAACCATTAAGAAAGGAAACGGGACAATGTTTATGAAACTTGCGATCACCGCAGTCACCGCCCTGACCCTTTCGGTTGGGGGTGTCGCGGCCAGTGAAAAGATCCACACCGAAAGCGTGGACTTCTCGTTCGAAGGGCCATTCGGCACCTATGACCAGAACCAGCTGCAACGCGGCCTTCAGGTCTACACCGAGGTTTGCTCATCCTGCCATGGTATGAAATTCGTACCCATTCGCACTTTGGGCGACGAAGGCGGGCCGAACCTGCCCGCTGATCAGGTGCGTGCCTATGCCAAGCAGTTCGAAATCTATGATGCCGAAAAGGATGAAATGGTCCCACGCAAACCGTCGGATTTTTTCCCGGAAGGCACCTATGATGGCGCCCCTGACCTATCGCTGATGGCCAAGGCCCGCAAAGGCTATGAAGGTCCTTACGGTACCGGCATGAACCAGCTGTTCCGCGGCATCGGTGGACCCGAGCATATCGTGTCTATCCTGAACGGTTATACCGGCGAGGAAAAGGAAGAGGCAGGCACAACATTCTATGAAAACCATGCCTTCCCGGGCGGCTGGATCGCCATGCCCCCACCGCTCGCTGGCGAGGATGTCGAGTTTGCCGATGGCTCCAGCAACGAGTTGGAGAAAGAAGCGATCGACGTTGCGGCCTTCCTGATGTGGACAGCCGAACCCAAGATGATGGACCGCAAAAAGTCCGGTTTCATCGCTGTTTTTCTGCTGACCATGTTGTCGGTTCTGCTTTATGCAACCAACAAACGCCTCTGGGCACCGGTCAAGCAGCGCGCCAAGGATGAAACATCGGGCGAAAGCTGATTTTCAAAACAATAAGAAAAAGAAACCCTGCCCTGATCCGGCGGGGTTTTTTCATGGGTTCCCTAACCCAGATAGCGTTGCAACGCCTCTGGCGGATCGGAAAACAACAGGCCTGTTTCAACCGGTGCCCGTGCCTCGCCACCCGCCACCAGAACAGTCCGCTGCGCAATCCGTTTCGCATCCCCGGGGTCATGGCTGACCATCATTAACGTAGCCCCCGTTTCGCCCATCAACTCGCGCACCAGATCCAGCATTTCCACCTTTAATGCAGGACCCAGCGCTGCAAAAGGTTCATCCAGCAACACCAGCGGATTGCCCCGCAACAACATCCGCGCCAGTGCAACACGACTTGCCTGCCCGCCTGACAACGCCGCCGGTTTGCGCGCGCCGTATCCGTCCAACCCTACCCGCGCAAGCGCCGCTTCGACCTGCGTTTTTTGCTGCACCGACAGCCGCAAATCCGGCCGCAACCCCAGCCCCACATTCTGCGTCACAGTCATATGCGGAAACAGGTTGTTATCCTGAAACAGAATACTGACAGGCCGCTTTCCGGGCATCGTTCCGGCCAAGTCCTGCCCATCCCACAAAACCCGCCCCGATGTCGGCTCCAGAAACCCGGCAACCACATTCAGCAGCGTTGATTTCCCCCCGCCAGAAGGGCCAATCACCGCCAGCATCTCGCCATTCCGCACCGTGAAATCCGCATGCAGACTGAACGCACCCTGCGTATAACGCATATCCTCAAACGTCAGCATCCGCGCGTCCTCCGCGATCAAAAATCCAGAACAATAGCAGCGACATGCCCAGCAACAACACCGCCGCCCCCGCCGCCTGATCCATCCGGTAAGCGGCCATCAGACGATACATCTGCAACGGCAATGTCGCGCCGTTTGGGTCGGAAAACAAGGCGATCACCCCCAGATCCCCCATCGACAACGCTGCCGCCAACCCCGCCGAAAACCCCAGCGGACGACGCAGGCGCGGCCACAGCACCAGCCGCATCCGCACCCAGCCGCTCATCGCCAGACTGTCGGCCAAGCGCCCGAAGGTGCCCTCGACCTCGCGCACCGCTGGCACAAGGGTGCGAAGGGCAAAAGGCAGGCTCATCACCGCGTTGACAAGGGCCGTGACGGGCAGGGCCAATGCCACCGGGTCGGTCAGCGGGAACAGCACGATGAACAACCCCGCGCCAATCACCAAAGGCGACGCGGCCAGGGTGATGTATCCGATGCTTTCCACCAATACCCCACCGCGGCGCAACCGCACCACCAGCAGCGCCAGCAACAGCGCCAATCCGGTGCTGATAAGCATTGACACCAGCGCCACCCCCAGCGACCGCCCTGCCGCCGCATAAACACTTGCAGGCAGGTTGAACACATAGGGCAGCCCGTCAATCAGGATCATCCCCAGCGGCACGACCAAAAACAACGCCACCGCCGCCAGCAACAGCGCATCCCGCCAGCCCGCAGTGGCGTCCCACCGTTCAACCGTCCGGTCCAGCCCCCCGCCCATCATTGTGGGCACCGAAACCCGCAACATCACTCCTGCGGCAATGGCCCCCAGCGTGAATTGCAACCCCGCCAAAAGTGCTGCGCGGCCAAGATCAAAATCGAACCGGAATGCCTGATAAATCGCCAGTTCCACCGTGGTCGCCTTTGGCCCGCCGCCCAGCGCCAGAGCCACGGCAAAGCTGGTCATGCAAATCAGGAATATCACCATGAATGCGCCCGGAAGGGTGCTGCGCAACATCGGGAATTCCAGCACCCGCGCCACATCGCGCGGGCCAAATCCAAGTGACGCCGCCAGCCGGAACCGCTCCGCCGGTATCGCCAGCCATCCTTGCAGGATAAGGCGCGTGGCCAGTGGCAGATTGAAAAACACATGCGCCAGCACCACACCGTGCAAGCCATAAATATGCACCGGTGGCAGGCCGACCCAGCCCAACAGGGTGCTGAGGAGTCCGCTGCGCCCGAACACCGCCAACAGGCCCAAAACGGCCACGATCACCGGCAGGATAAACGGTGCGCCCAGCAGGGTGATCAACAGGCCCCGCCCGACAAACCGCCGCCGCGCCAAGGCCCGCGCCACCGGCACCGCCAGCCCAACACTGATGCCCGCCGAAAGCGTGGCTTGTAGCAGGGTGAACCGCACTGCCGCCCAATCCGCAGCCCCCAGTACGGCAGGCGTCTCTGCCCGCCACAACAGGGCCGCAAGCGGCACAATGATCAGAGCCAGCAAGAGCAGAACTGCCCCGAAACCGGCCCAGATCATAGGGGTTATTTTGAAAGCGCGGTCAGCCATTCAGCCAGCGCCACATCGCGCAACGCATCCGCCTGATCGGCCGGAACCAACAGCGATTTTGCCGGTGTGATCAGGGTTTCAAAACCATCCGGCAAACCGTCTGTCGGCGTGATGGCCGGATACATCCAGTTGGTCGTCGGGATGATCGATTGGAACGCGTCCGACACTATGAATTTCAGGAACGCATCCGCCAGCTCCGGCTGATCGGTTCCGGCCAGTTTTGCGGCGACCTCGATCTGCATGTAATGTCCTTCTGCAAAGGGTGCGGCAGCCTTGGTATCGTCCTGTTCCGCGATCAGGTGATAGGCGGGCGATGTGGTGTAGGACAGCACCATATCGGCCTCGCCCTCAAGGAACATGCCATAGGCTTCGGACCAGCCTTTGGTGACAGTGATGATGTTGTCAGACAGCCCTTCCCAGATCATCGGCGCCTCGTCCCCGTAGGCGTCTTTCACCCACAGCAACAGCCCCAGACCGGGGGTCGAGGACCGCGGGTCCTGAATCACAATTTTCAGGTCGGACGCCGCCAGCGCTTTGAAATCGGCAGGCGGGGTGGCCAGTTTGGTTTTGTCATAGACAAAGGCGAAATAGCCCCAGTCGTATGGCACGAATGTCGTATCATCCCACGCTACCGGTAGATTGTATTTCGCGCTGATGCCGGATGGCGCAAACAGGCCGGTTTGGGCGGCGGTCGCTGTCAGGTTGGTGTCCAGCCCCAGCACCACATCGGCCTTGGTGCGCGCCCCTTCCAGCCGGATGCGAGCCAGCAAGGCGGCACCATCACCCGAGCCGACAAATTGAAGATCACAGCCGCAGGTGACTTCGAACGCTTTTTCCACCGCCGGGCCGGGGCCCCAGTCGGATACGAAACTGTCGTAGGTGTATACTGTCAAAACAGGGATCTCTGCGGCGGCCACGTTGGCGATCGCGCAAAATCCCGCAGCAATTATGGATGTCTTCATCTTTCATTCTCCATCTATGCAGGCGGGCGGGGCAAAGGTGGAGAATTCCAAAACCTTCCCTCCGCCGGTCCTAACCGGTTCAGGTTCAACGGGTCCGCAATTTTGCGTCTCAGCCAACAAAGGCCCCCCGAGGTAATCCCACATCTATGCCCCGTTTTCCCCTGTGACAAGCCAAAATCCCTTGAGGCAGCGCCACGCGGGCGTTACACGCATAAGAACAAAAGGAGCATCATTGATGAGCATCAACACATTTGGCCATCTGTTTCGCGTCACCACATGGGGCGAAAGCCACGGTCCTGCGCTGGGGGCGACTGTGGATGGCTGCCCGCCGAATGTGCCGGTGAACGAGGCAATGTTGCAGCACTGGATGGACATGCGCAAACCGGGGCAGAACAAGTACACTACCCAGCGGCGCGAGCCTGATATGGTGCGGATTCTGTCGGGTGTATTCGAGGGCAAAACCACCGGAACGCCGGTGCAGTTGATGATCGAAAACACCGATCAGCGCTCAAAGGATTACGGCGACATTGCCGAAAAATTTCGCCCGGGCCACGCCGATATTACCTATTGGCAGAAATACGGCATCCGCGATTATCGCGGTGGCGGACGGTCTTCGGCGCGGGAAACGGCGGCGCGGGTGGCGGCGGGCGGATTGGCCCGCGCGGCGTTGGCGACTTTGGCACCAAACGTACAAATCACCGGCTATATGGTACAAATGGGGCCACTGGCGATTGACCCGTCGCGGCTCGATCTGGACGAAATATCGCGCAACCCGTTCTGGGTGCCGGATGCTGAGGCCGCCGAAGAATGGGCCGCCTATCTGGACGGCTTGCGCAAATCCGGCAGTTCTGTTGGCGCGGTGGTCGAGGTGGTCGCACGCGGCCTGCCCGCCGGTCTGGGCGCACCGGTTTATGGCAAGCTGGACACAGACCTGGCCGCAGCGATGATGTCGATCAATGCCGTTAAAGGCGTCGAGATCGGCGAAGGCATGGGGGCCGCCGTTCTGACCGGCGAAGAAAATGCCGACGAGATCACCATGGGGCCGGACGGGCCGGTTTACAATTCCAACCATGCAGGCGGCATTCTGGGCGGCATTTCCACAGGGCAGGACGTGGTGGTGCGCTTTGCGGTGAAACCCACATCGTCCATCCTGACTCCGCGCAAGACGATTACCAAATCCGGCGAGGATACCGAGATCATCACCAAAGGCCGCCACGACCCCTGCGTCGGCATCCGCGCCGTGCCGGTGGGCGAGGCGATGATGGCCTGCGTATTGTTGGACCATCTGTTGCTGCATCGTGGTCAGGTGGGCGATGCCGGTGGGCAGATTGGCTGATCTACAGCGCTTTGCATTTTATTTGATACAAGCATCGGCATGACCGCCGAGGCAGCGATTGCCAGAGCAATGGCGTTCGGCGGTCATGCCGATTCAGATCAAACGCAAAGCGCTTTAGGGTCAGGTTTTGCCTACTTGTTCCAATTTTCACAACTCTGCTAGGTCTCTACCTGAAAGTTTATTTTCAGGAGTCCTATTATGGCTGATTTTTCCTTTGGTGTGTCGATGCGTCTGATGCGCAAAACCGCGCCGTTCATTTTATTTCGCATGGCCGTCTATTTCGGCATCGCTGCCGCTTATGTCATCGTTACCGGCACCGGAGCCGGCATTGGCTGGGGCGTTGGCGCGATGGGGGATCAGGATTTTCGGGCCTCTGCCACCCTGTGGGGCGGCGGGCTGGGGTTTGCCCTGACGGCTGGCGTGATCTATTTCCTGCGCGAATATATCCTTTAGGGAACCTCTGTAAATTCCCGTTTTCGCCTTCTTCGCGGCGGGGTGGACGGTTTTTCGCCTGTCCCGCCTGATTGCTTCGGATCATA
Source organism: Profundibacter sp. (assembly GCF_965277155.1). GTDB lineage: Bacteria > Pseudomonadota > Alphaproteobacteria > Rhodobacterales > Rhodobacteraceae > Profundibacter. Next base: position 361,263 of record NZ_CBDIBV010000013.1, on the reverse strand, counting down.
AACCCATTTTCACCGGTTTCAAGCCGGTTTTGGGTATTTCAGGCACACCTCACCCCATGAACCCTTATCCCGGCGCCGCCAGGCCGCATTCGAACTGGACGAAGCGCTTCATGTTGTAGACCAGGTTCATCATCCCGATGCGAAATCGCGCCCGCTTCAGGCCGATGGAGCGGATCAGCTTGCCGCCCATGGAGCGCTCCTGAAAAGCGAATACATGCTCGACCCGGACCCGCACTTTCGAGCGCCTCCGGTTGGCCTTTTGCTGGCGCTCGCCAAGCGGCTTGCCGCGCCTGCCCTTGTGATGGATATGGCTGTGAAGCCCCCGCTCTTCCAGCTCGCTTTCGATCTTTTGCGAGCGATAGGCGCTGTCGGCCCACAGGTCCGATGAGGTGTTGCTCGCATCAATCAGACCGGCAAGCGCCTGGCTGTCATGCACGGCGGCATCGGTGACATCATAAGCGCGGATGAATTTGTGCCGCCGGTCGACATTGATGTGGTTCTTGTAGCCGTAATAGCTCTTGCCGTGCTTCTTCGTCCAGCGCGCATCCACGTCCTTCTGGCGCTTCTTGTGGGGTTTTTCCTCCCACTCTTCAGGCGTTTCGCCCGCCTTGATTTTCTCGTTCTCGTCCCTTTTGTTGTGCTGGCGCGGCGCCGGAACGATGCTCGCATCAACAATCTGCCCGCCCATCGCCAGATAGCCCTTTTCGCGCAGAAAGGCATCGAACTTGTCAAACAGCTCCTTCATCTTCCCGGCCCCGGCCAGCCTTTCACGGTAGGCCCAGATGGTCTTGGCGTCAGGTACGCTGTCTTCAATGCCAAGGCCGAGAAACCGCATGAACGACAGGCGGTCGCGGATCTGATACTCGATCTGATCGTCAGAGAGGTTGTAGAGCTGCTGCAAAACCATCGTCTTGAATATCAGCACCTCATCCCAAGGCGGGCGGCCAGCGTTGGATTTGCGCTGTTCGGGCGGCGTGCGCCATATGGCCTTCAGCTCGTCCCGGTAATCCTCGAACGGCACCATGTCGTTGAGCAACACCAGCGGATCACCAGATTTGTCCAGTCCCGCGTATCGGCTGGAAAGATCAAAAAATCCCATCTGACCCATGACAAAACCCCGTCGGTCGAATCATTTTCATCCTGATGACGATTCTACCCCGTCAGGCCGGATTTTGGGGGATTTTTAGAGGTTCCCTTAAGGATATTGCCGTTTCTGAGGGTAACTCCAACATAACTTTGACGGTAGATTGCGCTTGCCATGCGGATGCTTTTGAATTCAGGCCGGGGTTGCTGGTTGTGGACATTAAAGATGGTTTGCCGGCGCAGAACAGTCCCTTTGAAACAGAATTTTCCGCAGATGAAACTGGTGCAGTCATAACGGAGGAAATAGCCGTGACGATTGCGGATGAAACAATAAATGAAACAGATGAAACCAGTAAAGTAAGCGAGGTTGTAACCGAGGATGTTGCTACAATAGATCAAGAAGCTGAACCCGCGTCACAGTCTGTGACAGCTTACCCTTCTTCGTTCACAAGCGGGCTTGCCTTTAGACCGAAGGTTGGTTCTGATAATTCGGAACGAATTACATTGAAAGACCTCTGCATGAGGCCATGGCTTTCGGTTGAAGCAAGATATCGGCCGCCCACCTTGCGCCCCTGCGGGTCCGGCGGACAGACGGGTGGCGGGGTTTGGGGCTATGCGATTGCGGGGGTTTGCGGGTTGAGGGTGATCCTGTTTGCGGCCTTGAGCAGGTTTTGCGCGATGGCGGCCATGACCATCTGGGCATGCACCCTGGCGCGCCCGAAATATCTCGCCCGCTGCAGGCCGAAGAGGCGTTTCATCGTGCCGAAAGTCTGCTCGATGCGGAAGCGGCGTTTCGAAATCAGCCGGTTGAAGCGTTTCTCCGATTGCCGCAGGGGGCGGCCGCGCGCTGCCTTGCGCAGGATGCCGTCGCGGTATTTGCCGCGCAGCATCTGGCGGTTGGCCTTGCTCGCATAGGCCTTGTCGGCCAGCACCCGCTGCGCCTTTGCGCCCGCGATCATGGTGGCGAATTCGGGGCTTTCGGCGGCATTGGCGGGCGTGGTGTGCACCTTGTCGATAAAGCCCTCTTCGTCGCAGCGGGCAAAGCCCTTGTAGCCGAGCGTGCTCTTGCGGCCCTTCTTGACCCAGCGGGCATCAGGGTCGGCGCTGAAATGCAGCTGTGCCCCGTCGGGTGAGACCTCGGGCGGATCATCCGGCGTCCCTTCCCTTGCCCCGTCCTCTGCCCGGTCCTGCGGGGCGTCGATATGGGTGCGCGGGCGCGCCGCCGCCGCGATCAGGGTCGCATCAATGATCGCCGCCTCAGCCTCTTTCAGCTTCAGCCCATGCGCCTCGATCTGGCGGCAGACCTCGGCCAGCAGCTCATCGTAAACGCCACCCCGGACCAGCGCATTGCGGAACCGGCAGTGGGTCGTCTCATCCGGCACCGACGCGTGCAGATCGAGCCCGCAGAACAGCATGAAATCCAGCCGCACCTTCAAGGCCCGCTCCAGCTTCGGGTCGCTCAGCCCGTGCCACTGGCCAACCAGAAGACACTTGAACAGAACAAGCGGATCATAGCCCTGAGGCCCGATCCCCGAGCGCCCCAGACCGCGCCGCAGGATCGGCAAAAACGAGTTCCAATCCATCAGCGCGTCGATCTTCGACAGAACGTCATCCGCGCCGATCCGTGCCGCCGCTTCGTGCAGGAAAAGGTCCATCTATTCACCCCAGAGATTTCCCGGCTAGCTTACCAAAACGGCCAACCGAGTAATGCCCGAAAGTTGGTGATGGGGTGATTGGGTGGCATATCATGGCGGTGTTGACGCGCCGCGATTCTCAGAGAGAAAAGGATATGCCACATGGAAGACGATACTATTTTGGAGTTTACCGATCCAGCCGGAATTTCACCTGATCCGCTGACGGATATCTTGCGCAAAGGCGCGCGGGATCTGTTGGCACAGGCGGTCGAGGCCGAGGTTTGTGATCTGATGGCGCAACACGCGCATTTGAGGGATTCGGCCGGTCGCCAGCGCCTTGTTCGCCACGGATACCTGCCGGAGCGCGAGGTGATGACGGGGATCGGCCCTGTCCCGGTGAATGTGCCTCGGGTGCGTGATCGTGGCACGGGGGCGGAGAAGATCAGGTTCACCTCGACGCTTCTGCCGCCGTATCTGCGCCGGGCAAAGTCGGTCGAGGAGTTGTTGCCCTGGCTCTATCTCAAAGGTATTTCCACGGGTGATTTCGGCGAAGCACTGGCGGCCCTTCTGGGGCCTGATGCGGGTGGTTTGACATCGAGCACGATTTCGCGCCTGAAGGCGGAGTGGTGGGCAGAATACGAGCGTTGGAACCGGCGTGACCTGTCGGCCAAACGCTATGTGTATTTCTGGGCCGACGGGGTTTATTTCAAGCCGCGCACGGATGCTGACAAGCAATGCATGCTGGTGATCATCGGCGCGGACGAGTGGGGTAACAAGGATGTTCTGGGCCTCGTGGACGGGTATCGAGAAAGCAGCCAGAGCTGGCGTGAACTGCTGCTGGACTTGCAACGTCGTGGCCTCAGAAAAGCCCCTGATCTGGCCGTTGGTGATGGCGCGCTCGGCTTCTGGAACGCCTTGCGGGAGGTGTTCGGTGAGACCCGGGAGCAGCGCTGCTGGGTGCATAAAACCGGCAACGTCCTGAATGCCATGCCGAAGTCGCTGCAAGCCAAAGCCAAGGGCCATCTACAGGACATCTGGATGGCCGAGAACAAACGGGACGCCGAGGCCGCGTTCAATTTCTTCATCGAAGCCTATGGCGTGAAATACGAGCGTGCCGTGGGGAAGCTGACCAAGGACCGGGACGTGCTGCTGACCTTCTACGACTTCCCTGCCGAGCACTGGAAACACATCCGCACATCCAACCCCATCGAAAGCATATTTGCCACCGTGCGGCACCGAACGAAGAAGACCAAAGGCTGCCTCGGGCGCAAGACCGCCTTGGCAATGACCTTCCGCCTGATGATGTCGGCAAAGAAGAAATGGCGTAAACTCGACGGCGCATTCCGATTGCCGGAAATCATCGAAGGGGTTGAATTTAAGGACGGGATCAAGCAGGAAAAACATGCCGCCTGATTACTGCGTCACCAACTTTTGGGCATAGCTCCGGCCAACCCGGGGGAATCCCGATGTTATGCAGAGGTCTTATTGATGCAATCGGAAATGTTACGCCAGATTGGTCGCGCTGCAGCGCAGGGGTTGCTAGAGGCAAATCTACCGGAGCCATTTCATGAACCAATGCCGACAGGTTTAGGCGAATCTATGGTTGAGCCATCTGAAACACATCAGGAAGAGCCAGCGGCTCAAGCACATATCAACATTCACATCGAGAACAGTGTTGACCGTGAATTTGCAAGATTGCTGCCAAAGGGGACGAGTCCTGAGGATGGAAAGGTATGTATTGGTAGTGATCTGGTTAATGTTGTGGAATGGGGCGACGAAGATACAGTTTGGGAACAGATTTCCCGACAGCGGCGTAAATTGTCGGGTGAATTTGACAAAGCAAATCCTGTGGCGGCCGAAGCCCTTGCAAAAGCATATATTTACGCAGGGTTTGGTGCCGAAGCATTGCAAATAATTGACAGTTTTGATTTTGATCCGGAAACAGCGCTGATCCTGAAAGATTTAGCGCTGATCATTGATGGTTTGTCGCCGCGGCAAAACGGGGTGCTTCGGGGGCAGACCGCGTGCGATACAGAAGTCGCGCTTTGGGCCGTGTTGGCTTTGTCGAAATTGTCTAAAGGAACAGATGTAAACCGGCCAAGGGTTATTGCAACCTTTTCGGAATTACCATTGCATTTGCGGCGGTATCTAGGGCCAAAACTGGCCGAGATGTTTTTGGAAATCGGGGATATCGAAACCGCAACAGCAATCAGAAATGCGATTGCACGTGCCCCCGGCGATGCCGGCGACGAGTTTCGTTTGATGGAAGCACATTTTGAGGGTAGTGTCGCGAGTTTGGTGGAAATTCGAGGACGGCGTAATCTCCGGGTGCATCGAAGCCACCCAACCGGCGGCTGGAACCGCCAAGGAGATCACGCCATGACAAAGAATACAGCAACATCGACATCCGCGCTACTGGCCAATGAAGCAGGCTATGACCCGATTGAAGACCGGCTGCGCCAGAACATCCGCGCGACGATCGAGGCGGTTTTCGAAGAGGAGCTGGAGCAGTTTCTGGGCCGTTGCCGGTATGGCCGCAGCGGCGGGGCAAAGGCCGGATACCGCCACGGGCATCGCGAGCGGCAACTGGTCGGAACATTTGGAACCGAAACGGTGCGCGTGCCGCGTGCGCGGATCACAGGCGAGGCCGGCAAGGCCAGAGAATGGCGCTCGAAGGCATTGCCCCGCTACCAGCGGCTGACGAAGAAGGCCGAGGCGCTGATCGCTGCTGTCTACCTTTCGGGCACCAACACACGGCGGGTAAAACGCGCCCTGTTCGGCCTGTTTCAGGGGGCGGTCAGCAAGGATGTGGTGAGCCGCGCCTGGCGCAAGGTGAAGGTGGACTGGCAGGCGTGGTGCGCCCGCAGCCTTGCGGATGAAGACATCGTGCGGCTGATCCTGGACGGCACCGTGATCAAAACGCGGATTGACAGGAAGGCCACCAATATCTCGGTTCTGGCCGCGATTGGCGTGCGCCGGGATGGGCAGAAGGTCTTGTTATCACTGATGAACATGGGCGGCGAAAGCACCTCCGCCTGGCGTCAGTTCATCAACGATCTGGATGCGCGCGGGTTGAAACGGCCCGAATTTGTCATCGTGGACGGGGCACCGGGACTTGAGGTCGCTCTCATTGCCCTCTGGGGTGAAGATCTGCCGATCCAGAGGTGCACGGTGCACAAGCACCGCAACCTTCTGGCCAAGGCACCCAAGCGTATGCATGATGAGTTGACAGAAGATTACCGCGACATGATCTACGCCAAAACACCCGAGGAAATCGCCACCCGCCGCAAGGCATTTCTGCGAAAATGGCGGCTGAAATGCAAGGCCGTCGCTGACAGCTTGGAAGAAGCAGGAGATAAGCTTTTCACCTTCACGCGTCTGCCACAAGGCCAGTGGAAATCGGCCAGAACGACAAATGCGATCGAACGCCTGAACGAGGAATTCCGCCGCCGCATCAAGACCCAGACCGTGCTGCCATGCGCCGAGACCGTGCCGATGCTGCTTTGGGCTCTGATGGCCTCGGGGCAGATCGTCATGCGAAAGGTCGATGGCTGGGAAACGCTCGCTCAGCCCGTCGCCGACGCAACCCTTGACCAAGCCGCCTGACCGGCGCATAACTCAACCCGCTCGGAGGTGCCTGAAATCAATTTCCACCACTTTCGAGACACAACCAGGCAGTGGATCCCCGGATTCACCGGCTGCGGTATTGGTTGCCGGCAGGTTTACACCGAGATTCATTTTCGTTGTCGGGTCACCCGCGGTCTGGTTAGCGTTAATAACAACCGGTTCTAGCCCGGCGATAGTATCGCGTGGATAGGTCGAAATACTGCCATCGGATTCCGCAGGCCATCCCATCAGGACAAGCTCGGATTCGGTTTTCAACACACCGTTCGAATCAGTGTGAAATGAACCCGTTGTTGTCATCATCAAGGGCCGGTCGCCTGTCGTTGCGCCCAAGGAAACTTCGGCTGTTACGGGTAACATTCCGCGCCCGCCAACCGCAATATCCATCGCATTCTGGGTCGAAACCAATGCGCCCCGTTCCTCGATCAATCTCACGGTCGAGGCCCGCACACCGCCTGCGGAATAGCTACCGGAACCAGGGTTGTTGTTAATGACGAGCGATTCAAAATTCGCCTCGGCCCGTTTATACCCGTAAGTCCCCGAGTTTGCGATATTGTCGGAAATCGTTGCCAGACGGGTTGCGTTGGCCGACAGGCCCGCAACGCCTGCATTCAAAGAAGAAGATATAGTCATGGTGCGCCTTTCTGCTGCATCAACCACTAAGGTTTCAAATAACAAAGACCTCTGCATAACATCGGGATTCCCCCGGGTTGGCCGTTTTGGTAAGCTAGCCGGGAAATCTCTGGGGTGAATAGATGGACCTTTTCCTGCACGAAGCGGCGGCACGGATCGGCGCGGATGACGTTCTGTCGAAGATCGACGCGCTGATGGATTGGAACTCGTTTTTGCCGATCCTGCGGCGCGGTCTGGGGCGCTCGGGGATCGGGCCTCAGGGCTATGATCCGCTGGTTCTGTTCAAGTGTCTTCTGGTTGGCCAGTGGCACGGGCTGAGCGACCCGAAGCTGGAGCGGGCCTTGAAGGTGCGGCTGGATTTCATGCTGTTCTGCGGGCTCGATCTGCACGCGTCGGTGCCGGATGAGACGACCCACTGCCGGTTCCGCAATGCGCTGGTCCGGGGTGGCGTTTACGATGAGCTGCTGGCCGAGGTCTGCCGCCAGATCGAGGCGCATGGGCTGAAGCTGAAAGAGGCTGAGGCGGCGATCATTGATGCGACCCTGATCGCGGCGGCGGCGCGCCCGCGCACCCATATCGACGCCCCGCAGGACCGGGCAGAGGACGGGGCAAGGGAAGGGACGCCGGATGATCCGCCCGAGGTCTCACCCGACGGGGCACAGCTGCATTTCAGCGCCGACCCTGATGCCCGCTGGGTCAAGAAGGGCCGCAAGAGCACGCTCGGCTACAAGGGCTTTGCCCGCTGCGACGAAGAGGGCTTTATCGACAAGGTGCACACCACGCCCGCCAATGCCGCCGAAAGCCCCGAATTCGCCACCATGATCGCGGGCGCAAAGGCGCAGCGGGTGCTGGCCGACAAGGCCTATGCGAGCAAGGCCAACCGCCAGATGCTGCGCGGCAAATACCGCGACGGCATCCTGCGCAAGGCAGCGCGCGGCCGCCCCCTGCGGCAATCGGAGAAACGCTTCAACCGGCTGATTTCGAAACGCCGCTTCCGCATCGAGCAGACTTTCGGCACGATGAAACGCCTCTTCGGCCTGCAGCGGGCGAGATATTTCGGGCGCGCCAGGGTGCATGCCCAGATGGTCATGGCCGCCATCGCGCAAAACCTGCTCAAGGCCGCAAACAGGATCACCCTCAACCCGCAAACCCCCGCAATCGCATAGCCCCAAACCCCGCCACCCGTCTGTCCGCCGGACCCGCAGGGGCGCAAGGTGGGCGGCCGAAATCTTGCTTCAACCGAAAGCCATGGCCTCATGCAGAGGTCTTTCAAAGGTATTTCCACGGGTGATTTCGGCGAAGCACTGGCGGCCCTTCTGGGGCCTGATGCGGGTGGTTTGACATCGAGCACGATTTCGCGCCTGAAGGCGGAGTGGTGGGCAGAATACGAGCGTTGGAACCGGCGTGACCTGTCGGCCAAACGCTATGTGTATTTCTGGGCCGACGGGGTTTATTTCAAGCCGCGCACGGATGCTGACAAGCAATGCATGCTGGTGATCATCGGCGCGGACGAGTGGGGTAACAAGGATGTTCTGGGCCTCGTGGACGGGTATCGAGAAAGCAGCCAGAGCTGGCGTGAACTGCTGCTGGACTTGCAACGTCGTGGCCTCAGAAAAGCCCCTGATCTGGCCGTTGGTGATGGCGCGCTCGGCTTCTGGAACGCCTTGCGGGAGGTGTTCGGTGAGACCCGGGAGCAGCGCTGCTGGGTGCATAAAACCGGCAACGTCCTGAATGCCATGCCGAAGTCGCTGCAAGCCAAAGCCAAGGGCCATCTACAGGACATCTGGATGGCCGAGAACAAACGGGACGCCGAGGCCGCGTTCAATTTCTTCATCGAAGCCTATGGCGTGAAATACGAGCGTGCCGTGGGGAAGCTGACCAAGGACCGGGACGTGCTGCTGACCTTCTACGACTTCCCTGCCGAGCACTGGAAACACATCCGCACATCCAACCCCATCGAAAGCATATTTGCCACCGTGCGGCACCGAACGAAGAAGACCAAAGGCTGCCTCGGGCGCAAGACCGCCTTGGCAATGACCTTCCGCCTGATGATGTCGGCAAAGAAGAAATGGCGTAAACTCGACGGCGCATTCCGATTGCCGGAAATCATCGAAGGGGTTGAATTTAAGGACGGGATCAAGCAGGAAAAACATGCCGCCTGATTACTGCGTCACCAACTTTTGGGCATAGCTCAAGGAAAGTCGAACCCACCACAAGCCAGCTTTTGCGACGCGCATCGGAAATATCCCGGTCCAGAACCTCGGCGCGCTCGTAAAATTCGGCCACCGCGATCACCTGACCGGTCCAGATCTCCCTGATCGGGCTGTAAACCTCAAGCAGCGGAATTCCAAGGGCGGCTTCGGCCTGATCCTCAAGATCATTGAGATTCTCGTAAGACGCTGCAATACGCCCCGACCATGCCAGTTTCAAATCATCCGATGGCTCAAAAACCTTGCCGATCAGCGCGGGATCGGATGCGTGAACAACCAGGCCACCCGGTTTCCATATTTTATAGGAAACCACGCGTTCACCCAGCGATGTGCCCTCGAAAATCTCGGTCAACGCACGTTCGGCAGGGTCTGACAGTGTATCACTTCGGGCCAGATCCTGACTGAGTGGGGATACGAAACTTTCCATGAACAGGGCCGCAGAGGTGGCCGAATTCTGCACAACCGCTTGTTCGATCCGGGATGAAACCCAGAAGCCGACGATCAACATTGCGGCAATCATAACGATAGCCCCTGCCAATAGAAATTGGCCAGGCAAGGTTAGTCGCTTCCAGTTCAATTCGCGCGTTTTCAGGTCCATTCCAGCAAGTCTAGCATGGAAACATGCCAAAACCACAGACTTTGGTCGGGCCTTGCGGTTGCCATTTATCCAATGATTAATAGCAACCTGACCGCCAAAGTATCCGCCCTTACCGGTAACGGCGGTTGTGTCTCGAAAGTGGTGGAAATTGATTTCAGGCACCTCCGAGCGGGTTGAGTTATGCGCCGGTCAGGCGGCTTGGTCAAGGGTTGCGTCGGCGACGGGCTGAGCGAGCGTTTCCCAGCCATCGACCTTTCGCATGACGATCTGCCCCGAGGCCATCAGAGCCCAAAGCAGCATCGGCACGGTCTCGGCGCATGGCAGCACGGTCTGGGTCTTGATGCGGCGGCGGAATTCCTCGTTCAGGCGTTCGATCGCATTTGTCGTTCTGGCCGATTTCCACTGGCCTTGTGGCAGACGCGTGAAGGTGAAAAGCTTATCTCCTGCTTCTTCCAAGCTGTCAGCGACGGCCTTGCATTTCAGCCGCCATTTTCGCAGAAATGCCTTGCGGCGGGTGGCGATTTCCTCGGGTGTTTTGGCGTAGATCATGTCGCGGTAATCTTCTGTCAACTCATCATGCATACGCTTGGGTGCCTTGGCCAGAAGGTTGCGGTGCTTGTGCACCGTGCACCTCTGGATCGGCAGATCTTCACCCCAGAGGGCAATGAGAGCGACCTCAAGTCCCGGTGCCCCGTCCACGATGACAAATTCGGGCCGTTTCAACCCGCGCGCATCCAGATCGTTGATGAACTGACGCCAGGCGGAGGTGCTTTCGCCGCCCATGTTCATCAGTGATAACAAGACCTTCTGCCCATCCCGGCGCACGCCAATCGCGGCCAGAACCGAGATATTGGTGGCCTTCCTGTCAATCCGCGTTTTGATCACGGTGCCGTCCAGGATCAGCCGCACGATGTCTTCATCCGCAAGGCTGCGGGCGCACCACGCCTGCCAGTCCACCTTCACCTTGCGCCAGGCGCGGCTCACCACATCCTTGCTGACCGCCCCCTGAAACAGGCCGAACAGGGCGCGTTTTACCCGCCGTGTGTTGGTGCCCGAAAGGTAGACAGCAGCGATCAGCGCCTCGGCCTTCTTCGTCAGCCGCTGGTAGCGGGGCAATGCCTTCGAGCGCCATTCTCTGGCCTTGCCGGCCTCGCCTGTGATCCGCGCACGCGGCACGCGCACCGTTTCGGTTCCAAATGTTCCGACCAGTTGCCGCTCGCGATGCCCGTGGCGGTATCCGGCCTTTGCCCCGCCGCTGCGGCCATACCGGCAACGGCCCAGAAACTGCTCCAGCTCCTCTTCGAAAACCGCCTCGATCGTCGCGCGGATGTTCTGGCGCAGCCGGTCTTCAATCGGGTCATAGCCTGCTTCATTGGCCAGTAGCGCGGATGTCGATGTTGCTGTATTCTTTGTCATGGCGTGATCTCCTTGGCGGTTCCAGCCGCCGGTTGGGTGGCTTCGATGCACCCGGAGATTACGCCGTCCTCGAATTTCCACCAAACTCGCGACACTACCTCCGGTAACGCAGTTCGGTCACTGGTTTATAATTGACCATTCAGCATCTTCCCAATGTGCCATTCAGCCCATGCGCGGATGTGGCTGGCAACACGTTAAACCTAAACGTAAACCACCGAGCCATCATCATAGGTAATGCGTGTGGAAATCAAATTCCCGGCAGCATCAAAATCTTTCAAGATTTCGTCCCAAGCAGCCGTATTATCAACGTCAAAGTTGGTATCCCAACGCGTCCCGTCATCATTCACGGTGCTGCGGAAGTACACTCCACCTGTCGCATTGTAAGCTTGCATTACACTGGCCCAACTACCGGTATTATCGACATCGAAATTGGTGTCAAAATGCGTGCCATCATCATTGGTGGTGCGACGGAAATACAGCTGGCCGGCACTATCAAAATTCTGCAGGATTTCCGCCCAACTATTTGTGTCATCAACATCAAAGTTACGGATCGTCCGTGTTCCGCTATCGTTGGCTGTGTCCACATAATCAACACCGCCTGTGGCTGTATATCCAGTCAAACTGGATGCCCATGTGGCCGTATCATTCACATCGACAACAAGTTCGAATTTGGTTCCATCATCATATATAGTACGACGGAAATACACTTCACCGGTGGCTGTGTATTGCTGAAGTATGGATGTATATGTAGCCGCATTACCAGCATCAATGTTTGTCACGAATGACGTTCCATCATCATTTGTGACTTTACGATAATACAATTGGCCCGCTGTATCATAATTCTGAACAATTGTCGTCCAGGCTTCAACAGCTGCGGGATCGTAATTTGCAACTGTTCGTGTGCCAGTATCATTTGTGACATCTGTATATGTTAACTGACCAGAAGCATTGTACGCTTGCAGCATAGACGTCCATGACTGGGCGTTTGCAGCATCCAGATACTTGTCGAACCGCGTACCGTCATCATTCATCGTTTGCACAAATGACTGGGCGCCTGTTGATGTGTGGCGGGTTTCAATGGACACCCAGCTATAGGCGCTAGTGAAATCGTAAATTACATTCGCGTCCGTTCCATCATCAAAATATGTATCTTTGCTTGTCATCACGCCAGATGCATTCAAGTGGGTGTGGATTGAAGTATAAGATGACGTATTTCCAAGATCATATTCGGACACAATGGTAGGCCCATTCAGATCGGTTTCAGCATTGATCACCCATAATGTATCAAGCGCACCATTCGTCACTGTTATTGAGCCATCAATTGTCACATTATTACCCGATACGACCAAATTCGGTAGTGTCATTGTCCCCTTCAGGACAATTGTGTCTGATGTGGCTTTGCTTGCACCCGATGTGTAGTCGGTGATTGTATCCGACCCGGTTTCGCCCGAACTGAAAACAAAACCATCATAACCGGCACCACCCGTCAGGATATCCGACCCAACACCACCTTCAAGCGTGTCATTGCCGCCCATCCCGTTCAGCGTATCATTGCCGCCCATGCCCTTTATGATATTTGCCACAGCATTGCCGGTTACATTGTCATTTCCGCTGCCCATGGTGGCATTTTCAATTACGGTCCCGCGCGCAATGGCCCAGTTTCCAAGCAGCCCGTCTATGTCTGAATATGTTTCGGCATTCATATCCAGCCGGTTGCTGGCTGTGCTGAATGTAAGATCAATCAGATCGTTCCCACCTTGATCATAGATGGTCAAAGCCAGTGGATAGTAGGTCTTAACATCAACTGTTGAACCGCTATCGATCGCATTGAACAAAGTGCCAAGATAACCTGTCAGGTTTGTACCGGTTCCCCATACTGTATCGCCAGCTGTTGTGCTGCTTGCACCAGGGGCGCCATACAGGTTTTGGATGGCAATAATGTCTGCCATCATCGCAGTGGTCAGAAACGCAAAACTGGCCGCAATTGTCGTATTTTCCGTCTGACTGAAATATGACATGACAGATTCCTGCCAGCTGTCATTTGAATAGACATTATCAATGCCGTAAGTTGCCGAACCATTATAATCGCCCTGATGGCCCAATCCCAAAGCATGGCCTATTTCATGGATATACGTCTGAAACCCGTATCCCCCGATCTTTCCATCGCTGACATCATCCCAGTTGTCAGGAATATTAACAGTCGAGGAGATTATAGTGTTTCCACTAGTTGTGGAATAAGAATACGCGCCACTTGTATCAGAGCTAACAAATGTAATTTTAGCGCCGCTTGTGACTTCGGTGAAAACAATATTTGCAACATTTGACCACGCCTCAAGGGCCGCTCTGGCAAGTTTTAGTGCCGATGCACTTAGACCTGTGAGGTTTACTGTAATAACATTGCTAGCCGCGGTATTAAAGCTGCGCTCATGACCAACTCCACCCCAGGCACCACTTGTCAAGTAGCCAGCAAGCACATCATTTGAAGCAAATGGTTTGGGCGCATAATTAATCCCTGTTTGATTGTACAGCGATGCTTTCAAAGATTGGCCTGTGATACTCATATTGTCAGCTCTCCGTTAACTGATTTATTACTATTCCGGTTGTGTCTCGAAAGTGGTGGAAATTGATTTCAGGCACCTCCGAGCGGGTTGAGTTATGCGCCGGTCAGGCGGCTTGGTCAAGGGTTGCGTCGGCGACGGGCTGAGCGAGCGTTTCCCAGCCATCGACCTTTCGCATGACGATCTGCCCCGAGGCCATCAGAGCCCAAAGCAGCATCGGCACGGTCTCGGCGCATGGCAGCACGGTCTGGGTCTTGATGCGGCGGCGGAATTCCTCGTTCAGGCGTTCGATCGCATTTGTCGTTCTGGCCGATTTCCACTGGCCTTGTGGCAGACGCGTGAAGGTGAAAAGCTTATCTCCTGCTTCTTCCAAGCTGTCAGCGACGGCCTTGCATTTCAGCCGCCATTTTCGCAGAAATGCCTTGCGGCGGGTGGCGATTTCCTCGGGTGTTTTGGCGTAGATCATGTCGCGGTAATCTTCTGTCAACTCATCATGCATACGCTTGGGTGCCTTGGCCAGAAGGTTGCGGTGCTTGTGCACCGTGCACCTCTGGATCGGCAGATCTTCACCCCAGAGGGCAATGAGAGCGACCTCAAGTCCCGGTGCCCCGTCCACGATGACAAATTCGGGCCGTTTCAACCCGCGCGCATCCAGATCGTTGATGAACTGACGCCAGGCGGAGGTGCTTTCGCCGCCCATGTTCATCAGTGATAACAAGACCTTCTGCCCATCCCGGCGCACGCCAATCGCGGCCAGAACCGAGATATTGGTGGCCTTCCTGTCAATCCGCGTTTTGATCACGGTGCCGTCCAGGATCAGCCGCACGATGTCTTCATCCGCAAGGCTGCGGGCGCACCACGCCTGCCAGTCCACCTTCACCTTGCGCCAGGCGCGGCTCACCACATCCTTGCTGACCGCCCCCTGAAACAGGCCGAACAGGGCGCGTTTTACCCGCCGTGTGTTGGTGCCCGAAAGGTAGACAGCAGCGATCAGCGCCTCGGCCTTCTTCGTCAGCCGCTGGTAGCGGGGCAATGCCTTCGAGCGCCATTCTCTGGCCTTGCCGGCCTCGCCTGTGATCCGCGCACGCGGCACGCGCACCGTTTCGGTTCCAAATGTTCCGACCAGTTGCCGCTCGCGATGCCCGTGGCGGTATCCGGCCTTTGCCCCGCCGCTGCGGCCATACCGGCAACGGCCCAGAAACTGCTCCAGCTCCTCTTCGAAAACCGCCTCGATCGTCGCGCGGATGTTCTGGCGCAGCCGGTCTTCAATCGGGTCATAGCCTGCTTCATTGGCCAGTAGCGCGGATGTCGATGTTGCTGTATTCTTTGTCATGGCGTGATCTCCTTGGCGGTTCCAGCCGCCGGTTGGGTGGCTTCGATGCACCCGGAGATTACGCCGTCCTCGAATTTCCACCAAACTCGCGACACTACCCCGCAAGGCATTCTCTGCTACAAACGGATACACTTTTCCCTGCGACAAACAGGGCAAAGCCGCGCTAAACGGAAAACACCATGAATGAAACGACACATATTTTGCCCCATATCCTGATTGTTGACGATCACAGGGAAATCCGCGATGCCGTTATGCGCTATCTGGAAAAGAACGGCTTTCGCGCAACTGTTGCGCAGGACGCGGTTGAAATGGATGCCAAACTGGCGCGCGGGCGGTTTGATCTGATTGTGCTGGATGTGATGATGCCCGGCGAGGACGGCTTGTCCGTCTGCCGCAGGTTAAGTGCCGAGGGGCGCACCCCCATTCTGATGCTGACCGCGCTGGGCGAGGAAACCGACCGTATCATCGGGCTGGAAATCGGGGCGGATGATTACCTGCCAAAACCCTTTAACCCGCGTGAATTGCTGGCACGGATCAAGGCCGTCCTGCGCCGCCGCGAACGGACCGAGCCATCGGCGGGGGCCTTATCTGGCCATCGGGTGCAGTTTGGCGATTGGGTGCTGGATACGGACCGGCGGGTGCTGACGCGGGTGGATGGCGGGGGCGAAACCGCGCTGACCACCGCCGAATTCAAACTGCTGACAGTTTTACTGGAACGCCCGCGCTTTGTATTGTCGCGGGATCAGTTGCTGGATCTGACATCGGGACGCACCGCACAGGTGTTTGACCGCACCATCGACAATCAGGTCAGCCGGTTGCGCCGGAAAATCGAAACCGATCCGGGCAAGCCGAAAATAATCACCACGGTGCGGGGCGGCGGTTATTGCCTTGCTACAGATGTAAAGAATCTTTGATGCGCAGGCTGTTACCCAAATCCCTGCGCGGACAACTGGTGCTGGTGATCCTTGCCACTTTTGTCGTGGTCCAGATCGTAAATCTGTGGCTGTTTGTTGACGAACGCCGCCTTGCGGTTCGCGCCGCCCTTGGGCTTGAGGCCGCTGGCCGCGCCGCCAATGTTGTGCGCCTGATCGAGGCCGCACCGGCGGATTTGCGACCAGCCATCCTGCGCGCGGCGGATTCGCCTTTGGTGCGGTTTTCACTGTCCGATGCGCCGTCGGTTGATCATCTGAACCATGATATGGGCGGTGTGATCCAGTCGCGTATCCGCAGTTTTCTGGACGATGCGGATGCCCATGAAATCAGGGTGGAACTGCATCAGACCGGTCCCAGTTCCGTGATGGAACAGGTAGCGCCCGAAATGATGCGCATGCATGAGCAGATGATGGGCCTTGATCTGTCATCCGTTGAAATGCAACTGGCCATTGGACTGCGTGATGGCCAATGGTTGAACGTATCCACACGGTTTCACCGCCCGCCAATCCAGTGGCCCTGGATATCGACCATCAGCTATGCGCTGGCCACGTTGATAATCATGGCAACGGTCTGGGTGGCGCTTAGCCGGCTAACAGGTCCTTTGCGTAAACTGGCCAATGCTGCCGAAAGTCTGGGCCGTGGTGAAACGGTGCCGGAACTGCCCGTGCAGGGCCCCGAAGAATTGCGCCGTCTGACCGCTGCCTTTAACGAAATGCAAAGCAGATTGACCCGCTTTGTATCCGAACGCACCCGCCTGCTGGCCGCACTTGGGCATGATCTGCGCTCGCCGCTAACGGCGCTTCGAGTGCGTGCGGAAATGGTGGATGATGACGAAACCCGCGAACGGTTGGCAGCGATCATCGAGGAAATGCAGGAAATGGTCGAATCCACCCTGTCATTCGCGCGCGGCATGGTCACGGCTGTGAATCGGCGTGCAAAACTGACCCACTTGGGTGGGTTATGAGCGAGTAAAATTGACCCACCTGTTTCGTTAACATCCGCGCAAAATTGTGCGGAGGAAAGAGCAGGTGATATTGATGGAAAGCGTATCGAAGATCCGGCGCTGGGTGCTGGTTGAAGGGCGCAGCATCCGGTCTGTGGCGCGGGCGACGGGACTGTCGCGGAACACGATCAAGAAGTATTTGAAGGACGAGAATCCGCCGAGCTACCAGCGCCATGCGCCGCCAGTTCGGCACAAACTGTGCAATGGGTTTGATCTTCGGCTGCAGGAACTGTTTGATCAGGACTCGAGGCGACCACGCCGGGAGCGGCGGACGGCCCAGAAGCTATACGAGCAGCTTGTGGCAGAGGGCTATACCGGGTCCTATTCGCCGGTTCAGCGTTTTGTTCGTGAGTTGAAGCGCGCCGGGGCCTGTTCGGGAGATGCGTTTATCCCGCTGCATTTTGCGGCGGGTGACGCGCTGCAATTTGACTGGAGCGAAGAACGGGTCGTACTGGGTGGTGTCGAGCAGAAGGTGAAGGTCGCTCATTTCCGCCTGTGTCACAGCCGCAAGCCTTTCGTGATTGCCTATCCCGGTGAAGCCCAGGAGATGGTGCTGGATGCTTTCGTGCAGGCGCTGTCCTTTTACGGAGGCGTTCCGCGCAGGGTGATCATCGACAACCCCAAGACCATGGTGACCTACGTTTCGCGCTCGAAGGAGCGGATATTCCATCCCCGGTTCCTGGCCTTGATGAACCACTATGTGATGGAGCCGGTGGCCTGCACGCCCGCTGCGGGCTGGGAGAAGGGACAGGTCGAGAACCAGGTCCAGTTCTTGCGGGGCCGGTTGTTCGTTCCCGAACCGGCCTTTGATGATCTCGAGGCGCTGAACGCGTGGCTGCGTCTGCGTTGCGAAGATCTGGCAGAGCGTCCCCATCCCGAGCAGCAGGATCGCACGATTACCGAAGTGTTCGAAGACGAGCGCGCCGAACTGCGCCCCCTGGGTCGGGCCTTCGACGGCTACGTGGAAAAGACCGTCCGTGTCCGCTCCACCTGCCTGGTTCAATATGCCAGCAATCGCTACAGCGTGCCCTCCCGCTTTGCCGGGCATCATGTGTCGCTACGCGCCTATGCCGGCCGGATCGTGGTGGTCTCCGGTCAGGATGTGATTGCCGAGCACAGGCGTCATTTTACCCGCAATATCAGCTATTTCGAGCCCTGGCATTACGTTCCCCTGCTGGACCGCAAGCCTGGTGCCCTGCGCAATGGCGCCCCCTTTGTGGGCTGGGAACTGCCCGAGGCCATGCATCGGATCAGGGAACATTACATGGCTGGTAAAGGCGGGGATCGGGAGTTCGTCGACCTGCTCCTGCTGGCACAGGATCACGGGATCGAGGTGGTCGAGACGGCCTGCAATCTGGCGGTGGCACAAAACACCCTGCGGCTGCCCGCCATCATCAATCTGATCAACCAGTTGGTGGAACCGGTCATCACACCGCTCAGCGATGCCTGCGCTTATCCGCAGCTGACCTTGCGGCCCGAAGCCGATTGCAAACGCTATGAGACCCTGTGCTCGGCTGAGGAGGTTGCCGTATGAATGCCTTGATCGACCAACTGACAGCCCTCAGGTTGCATGGAATGGCAGCTTGCGCCCATGATCTGCTGTCCGCGCGCAAGCCGCCAAGTCTGACCACAGCGATAAGGCAACTGATCGACGCCGAGACTGTAGAGCGCCGGGTGCGCTCCATCCAGTATCAAATGAGGGTTGCGAAGTTCCCCCATCACAAGGACTTCGCCACCTTCGATTACAGCGCCGCCGCCCTCACCCAGGCCCAGATCGAACCATTCTGCACCGGCCAGTTCACAGAGGAGGCCCATAACCTCATCCTGGTGGGCGGAACCGGCACGGGCAAAACCCACATCGCCATCGCGCTGGGAACGACGCTGATCAACAACGGCAAGAAGGCGCGCTTCTTCAACGCCGTCGATCTGATCAACGCCCTGATCAAGGAACAGGCCGACGGCAATGCAGGGAAGATCATCCGGCAGCTCTCGGCTTTGGACTGCGTCATCATCGACGAGCTGGGCTACATCCCGTTTCCCAAATCCGGTGGCGCGTTGCTCTTCAATCTGATCAGCAAGCTCTACGAGAAGACCAGCATCATCATCACAACCAACCTTGAGTTCGGTGAATGGGTCTCGGTCTTCGGGGATGCCAAGATGACAACCGCCCTTCTGGATCGCGACACTACCCAGTTTTAAATGCTCATTGACAGTCACGGCAGAAGAAACCCAGACAGTCGGAGTGCCCGATTTCCTAAGCGAACTGGTGGCGGATATTTCCGATGTGGGGGGGGATGTGACCTTGCAGGATGTCACCCCGATGTCGGTCCGTATCAAACCCGTCGCAATGCGCCGTGCGCTGCGCAATGTGATCGAAAACGCTATCCGTTACGGCGGCGGGGCCAGTGTCACGGCGACGCAGGATGACAACAACGTCATAATCACCGTTTCCGATCACGGACCCGGCATCCCCAAAGCAGATCTGGAGCGGGTGTTCGACCCGTTCGTGCGGGTGGAAAAATCGCGAAATCTGGAAACCGGCGGCACCGGTCTGGGACTGTCGATTGCCCGCACGGTTATTCAGGCCCACGGCGGTGATATCACACTGTCAAACCGGTCCGAAGGTGGCTTGCAAGTGGAAATTACCCTGCCCTTGGGCAGCGAGAAAACGGAGCCGGAAAGTTGATGGCTTCTGGAACCCTGACAACCAGTTATTGGACCTAAAGGAAAACGGCATGAAACAGCATATTACTATACCTTGGCATTCGTATTCGGAATGGCTGCACACACCGGGTTTGCACAAGATAACGCAGAAATCAGCGACCATATGTCAAGATCCGGATTTGTTCTGGAAAACGGCCTCCAGATTCCGGCCTTTGATCCGGCCAAAGGGCGCAAGCTGTTTGCCGCAAAGGGTTGTGTCGTTTGCCATTCGGTGAACGGTATCGGCGGCGAAGACGCGCCGGAATTTTCCGCTGAATACATGGATGAACCGATGAACGCTTTTGATTTTGCCGCGAAAATGTGGCGCGGCGCACCGGCGATGATCGCCATGCAAGAAGACGAAATGGGCGGTCAAATCGAACTGACTGGCGACGAGCTGGCCGCGATCATTGCCTTTGTCCATGATGCGGACGAGCAGGCGAAATTCTCGCAGGCCGACATCCCGCACGACATAGAAGAAATGATGCACGGTGATGGCGATCACGGAATGGAACCGGAAGCCGAAGTTCATGAAGAAGAGGCCGGAGATACAGGACATACCGAAGGGAATAACTGACCTGTAATTCCCCTGCCAACCATCCATCAGAAGGTCAATGTAATGCCCCATATAACAAGACGACAGTTCTTCGCAGGCGTTTCGGCGCTTGCCCTGATGCCCGCTATCGCAAGGGCCACCGAAATTCGCGAACTGCGGGCAGGGCCTGCAAAGGTGCAGGTCGCGCCCGCTGAATACCCCCAGACCGATGTCTGGGCGTTTGACGGCGCCGTGCCGGGCACGATGATCCGCGTCGGGCAAGGGGCGCGGGTGCAGCGCCGGTTGGTGAATGCGCTAAAGCAGGATACAGCGGTGCATTGGCATGGCTTGCGGATTGACAATGCAATGGATGGTGTGCCGGGGCTGACGCAGGATGCGGTGAAACCCGGGGGTGATTTCCTCTATGATTTCACGGTGCCGGATGCGGGCACCTATTGGTACCATTCGCACAACCAGTCAACCGAACAGGTTGCGCGCGGGCTGTATGGTGTGCTGATTGTGGACGAGCCGGACGCCCCCGAAGTAGATCATGACATTGTGGTTCTGATGGATGACTGGCGATTGACCCAACAGGCACAAATCGCTGCGGATTTCGGTCAGATACACGATTGGTCCCACGGCGGTCGGCTGGGCAACTATATCCATGCGCGCCTGTTCCCCGACGTGCAGTCGGTGCAGAAAAACCAGCGGCTGCGCCTTCGGTTTGTCAACACGGCGACGGACCGGATTATGCAATTCGGACTACGGGGGATGACCGGTCATATCGTTGCGCTGGACGGGATGCCGCTGCAACAGCCAATGGCGGCGGAAACGATGGTGCTGGCGCCGGCGCAGCGGGTGGATTTCATTGTCGATGTGACGGGTGATGTCGGGGAAAAGGCACAGTTTCTAATTCAGGATCGGGATCAGGTTTTCATACTGTCGGAAATACCGATTACTGCCCAACAGTCAGCCAACCCGCGTGATCTGGTTGCCGCACTCCCGCCGAACCCGATTGCCTATCTCACCGATGTATCCACCGCGCGCACAGCAGAGCTGCGCATGACGGGTGGCGCGATGGGCGGGTTGCGAAAGGCCGTTTATAACGGGCAGGAAATGGACGCCAATGAATTGATTGAAAACGGGCAAATCTGGGCCTTTAACGGGGTGGCAGGGATGCCCGAGGAACCGTTGTCCGTGGTTGGCAAAGGCGAAACCCTGCGCATCCCTATCGTTAATGACACCGTTTTCCCGCATGCCATGCACATCCACGGCAACCATTTTCAAGAGGTTCGCAAAGACGGATCGCTAGGGCCGCTGCGGGATACAATTCTGGTGCAGCCAAATGAAACAAAGGAAATCGCCTTTATCGGCGAAAACCCCGGCGAGTGGCTGTTTCACTGCCACATGCTGTCCCATCAAGCGGCCGGAATGCGAACATGGGTGCGGGTCAAAGTATGAAAATAGGGCAGGTTTTATTGTTTGTGGTGCCAGTCGTTGCGCTGGTGGCAGGGGGGTGGTCTCTGCTTGCCAATCGTCAATCCCGGGATGTCCAGCTGGGGCAGCAATTGTATCAGGAAAACTGCGCCTCTTGCCACGGGGCCAATCTGGAGGGGCAGGCGAATTGGAAAACGCCGGATGAAAACGGCATCCTGCCCGCCCCGCCCCATGACGAAACCGGCCACACATGGCATCACGGGGACAGGTTGTTGTTCGAATACACCAAACTGGGTGGTGCTGCTGCGCTGAAAAAGGCCGGTATAGATGATTTCAACAGCGGGATGCCCGGATTCGGGGATGTGCTTTCGGATCAGGAAATTAGGCAAACTTTGGCATATATCAAATCGAAATGGCCTGAAAAACTGCAATCCCTGCAGGAACAATCCACAAAATCCGAAGCCCAAAGCAACAGCTGACTTTACGGAAACCGTTAACTTTTGTTGAAAATTGTCAATTTCCGGTTAGGCTTGTTGCATCTGCGGCGTCCGGAGCCGCGTTGTAGACATGTATTGATTGGCTCCGTTTTGGGAGGAAAGAGTAAATGATTGGGGGCTGACCCAGATAACTACTTCAAGTAACGCTTAACCCATTGTCTTAGCTGCAATAACTGAGCTGAAGGGTCACTGTTGTTGAAACGCCACTCGCATTCCTTCAAATATAGCCCAAATTGGGCCTTGGGGACACCGTTAAATCGGCGCATGTGGCGCTTGGCTTGGTTCCAGAAATTCTCGATGCCATTGATGTGGTTGTGACGGTCTGCAAAGAGCTTGGAATGGTTGATGCGAAAGTGGTGGAAGTCTGACACATCCAGCACATTATAACCGCGCCAACAATCGGAATAGACGATGGAATCCGGCACGACTTTGCGCTCTATGATCGGGATCAGAGTGGCGGATTTGGCGTCCGGGATGATCTTGGTGTAAACCTTCCCACCCCTTTTTAATATACCAAAAACGGGAATTTTACCTGCCGCACCACGCCCGCGTTTACCTTTGCGTTTGCCGCCAAAGTAGCTTTCGTCCACTTCTATTTCTCCGCCGAACATAGCTTGGCTTTCCGCCTCCAGCTCATAGGCGATTATCTCGCGCAGGCGTAGAAAATAAAACGCTGCGGTCTTGCGGTTTACACCACACAAACTGGCTGCTGTTCGTGCTGTCGATCCCGAAACAAAATGCTCCGTAAGACGGTCTTGCTTGTAGTGGCTCAGGCGACTCTTTCTCATGCTTCCCATCATAACCTCTTTTTAGGTTATCTGGGTCAGCCCCAATGATTGAATTGATTATTAGCCTGATATCGGGCGCGGTTGGCGGTAATGTCGCTGGTGGATTGATGAAAAATCTTAGCCTTGGCACTTTGGGCAATACCGTCGCCGGTGTTGTCGGTGGCGGTCTGGGCGGTAAAATTCTGGGCATGCTGGGGGCTGGCGGAATGGCCGAAATGGCTGGCGATGCTGCCGGTAGCATGGATATCGGTGCGATTGTCGGTCAGGTTGCCTCGGGCGGTGTTGGCGGCGGTGTGCTGCTGGCCGTTGTTGGCATGGTCAAAAAGATGATGGCCAAGTAACAAAATCACGGGCGTCCTGATACACGGGGCGCCCGAATCCCTTGCCAGCGTGTTCCCCTCGCGCTAGGCCATACGGGATAATTGCTAACAGGGGTTCCCATGTCGAACGACGATCCGAAAACACTGGTTTCCACACAATGGCTGGCTGATCATCTGAACAGCCCCGATTTGCGGATATTCGATGCTTCGTGGTTTCTGGATGAACCGGACCGCGATGCCTTTGCCGAATATCAGGCCGTGCATATCCCCAATGCCCGCCATTTCGACATTGACGATGTGGCCGATCACCGATCCGAATTGCCGCATATGGCGCCGCCGATTGAAAAATTCATGTCGCGGATGCGCAGCATGGGGGTTGGTGACGGGCATCAGGTGGTGGTCTATGACAGTGCCGGTATTCTGGTATCCCCCCGCGTATGGTGGCTGTTTCGCCTGATGGGCAAACCCGACATCGCCGTGCTGGACGGTGGCCTGCCCAAATGGCTGGCCGAGGGGCGGCCGGTCGAGGACATGCCCCCCGTCATCCGTGATCGCCACATGACGGTCAGCCGTCAGGCGCAGATGGTCAAGGACGTGACACAGGTCGCCGCCGCCAGCAAACTGGGCGATTATGAAATCGTCGATGCCCGCTCGCCGGGCCGGTTTTGTGGTGAAGAACCGGAACCCCGCGAAGGGCTGCGAATGGGCCACATTCCGAATTCCAAAAATGTCTATTACGCCGACCTGCTGAACAAGGACGGCACGATGAAATCCCCTGACCAGCTAAAGGCGATATTCGAGGCCGCCGGCGTCGACCTGTCCAAACCCGTGATCAACACCTGCGGGTCCGGCGTGACCGCCTGTATCACCGGCCTTGCGCTGGAACGGATCGGGCACCGCAAACATTCGGTCTATGACGGATCGTGGTCCGAATGGGGCATGTACAATGATCTGAAAGTCGCAACCGGAGACGCATGATGCTAACCAACCTGACCCCCCAACCCGCCGATAAAATCCTGCAACTGATGCAGAAATTCCGCGAAGACCCGCGTGCCGACAAGATCGACCTTGGCGTCGGTATCTACAAGGACGCCAGCGGCAACACACCGGTGATGCGCGCCATCAAAGAGGCCGAAAAACGCCTGTGGGAGGTCGAGACGACAAAGAAATACACCGCCCTTGCCGGTGATCCGGCCTATGGCGACGTGATGGTCGATCTGGTGCTGGGCGATGCCGTGCCGCGTGACCGCGTGGCAGCCGCCGCCACACTCGGTGGCACAGGCGCGATCCGTCAGGGCGTGGAGCTGATCAAAATGGCCAACCCAGATGCCACCATCTGGCTGTCCAACCCGACATGGCCCAACCATCCGTCGATCATCAAATACGTCGGCATGAAGATGGCCGAGTACCGTTACTTTGACGACGCCACCCGTGGTGTGGATTTTGATGGCATGATGGCCGATCTGGCGGGGGTGAAAGCCGGTGACGTGGTGCTGCTGCACGGATGCTGCCACAACCCGACCGGCGCCAACCTGAACATGACCCAATGGGCCGAGGTGGTGGAAAGCTTGCAGAAAACCGGCGCGGTGCCGTTTATCGACATCGCCTATCAGGGCTTTGGCGATGGTCTTGAGGATGACGCCGCAGCCGTGCGGCTGGTGGCCTCAAGCTTGCCGGAAACCATCATCGCCGCCAGTTGCTCGAAAAACTTCGGAATCTATCGCGAGCGCACGGGTATTCTGATGACCGTCTCGCAGGACGCGGGAAATAAACCGCTGGCCCAAAGCACATTGGCCTTCCTGAACCGACAGAATTTTTCCTTCCCGCCGGACCACGGCGCGCGGCTGGTGACGATGATCCTGCAAGACAAGGTGCTGCGCGACGACTGGATGGAAGAACTGGAAAATGTCCGCCTTGGCATGCTGGCCCTGCGCACCCAGCTTGCGGGCGAGTTGCAACGCCTGTCGGGGTCTGACCGTTTCGGCTTTCTGGCCCAGCACCGCGGCATGTTCTCGCGCCTTGGCGCGACGCCCGAGCAGGTGGAACGCCTGCGGGCCGAACACGGGATCTATATGATCGGCGACAGCCGCATGAATATCGCGGGCCTGAACGAAGCCACAATTCCGGTGCTGGCCAAGGCGATTATCGATACGGGGATCTAGGGCCAGCCGTCGCCTGTCAGATCGTTTGTGCCAATAAGCGGACGTTTGGGTAAATTTGGCTAATAGTGGCTGTGCGGGACGGAGCTGCCGTTCTAAGGAGACGGCACAGCAGGAGAGTATCGGCCCAAAGTCGATATCGTCATATCAGTTACTCTAGCCGGTCTAGCCCATGGATGGGAACTTAGTCGCCCCGATTTGATCCAGAAAGGCAGGCTTGATTCAAATCATCCTGAAAAATGCCAGATATAGTATAATCGTTCGAGTCTCTTTCTGTCTTGCAAGGCGCTTTGTTACCGGAGGCCACGACAATGGGTTGTGTCTCGAAAGTGGTGGAAATTGATTTCAGGCACCTCCGAGCGGGTTGAGTTATGCGCCGGTCAGGCGGCTTGGTCAAGGGTTGCGTCGGCGACGGGCTGAGCGAGCGTTTCCCAGCCATCGACCTTTCGCATGACGATCTGCCCCGAGGCCATCAGAGCCCAAAGCAGCATCGGCACGGTCTCGGCGCATGGCAGCACGGTCTGGGTCTTGATGCGGCGGCGGAATTCCTCGTTCAGGCGTTCGATCGCATTTGTCGTTCTGGCCGATTTCCACTGGCCTTGTGGCAGACGCGTGAAGGTGAAAAGCTTATCTCCTGCTTCTTCCAAGCTGTCAGCGACGGCCTTGCATTTCAGCCGCCATTTTCGCAGAAATGCCTTGCGGCGGGTGGCGATTTCCTCGGGTGTTTTGGCGTAGATCATGTCGCGGTAATCTTCTGTCAACTCATCATGCATACGCTTGGGTGCCTTGGCCAGAAGGTTGCGGTGCTTGTGCACCGTGCACCTCTGGATCGGCAGATCTTCACCCCAGAGGGCAATGAGAGCGACCTCAAGTCCCGGTGCCCCGTCCACGATGACAAATTCGGGCCGTTTCAACCCGCGCGCATCCAGATCGTTGATGAACTGACGCCAGGCGGAGGTGCTTTCGCCGCCCATGTTCATCAGTGATAACAAGACCTTCTGCCCATCCCGGCGCACGCCAATCGCGGCCAGAACCGAGATATTGGTGGCCTTCCTGTCAATCCGCGTTTTGATCACGGTGCCGTCCAGGATCAGCCGCACGATGTCTTCATCCGCAAGGCTGCGGGCGCACCACGCCTGCCAGTCCACCTTCACCTTGCGCCAGGCGCGGCTCACCACATCCTTGCTGACCGCCCCCTGAAACAGGCCGAACAGGGCGCGTTTTACCCGCCGTGTGTTGGTGCCCGAAAGGTAGACAGCAGCGATCAGCGCCTCGGCCTTCTTCGTCAGCCGCTGGTAGCGGGGCAATGCCTTCGAGCGCCATTCTCTGGCCTTGCCGGCCTCGCCTGTGATCCGCGCACGCGGCACGCGCACCGTTTCGGTTCCAAATGTTCCGACCAGTTGCCGCTCGCGATGCCCGTGGCGGTATCCGGCCTTTGCCCCGCCGCTGCGGCCATACCGGCAACGGCCCAGAAACTGCTCCAGCTCCTCTTCGAAAACCGCCTCGATCGTCGCGCGGATGTTCTGGCGCAGCCGGTCTTCAATCGGGTCATAGCCTGCTTCATTGGCCAGTAGCGCGGATGTCGATGTTGCTGTATTCTTTGTCATGGCGTGATCTCCTTGGCGGTTCCAGCCGCCGGTTGGGTGGCTTCGATGCACCCGGAGATTACGCCGTCCTCGAATTTCCACCAAACTCGCGACACTACCTGTGGTTGCAATTGCGGACACTCCCGAGGTTACCACTGACGTTGTCGTGGATACTCCTATTGTTGAAAATCCCGAGGCTCCAACGGATGTTGTGGTGGATGCGGCTATTGTTGACACCCCCGAGGTCGTCGAAGACGTTGCAGCAGATACACCCGTTCTGGACACTCCAGAGAATGTCGCTGACATTGTTGAGGATGTTCCCGAGGTTGCTGCCGTTGAGGTAGTGGATACGCCCGTTATAGACACCCCCGAGGTTGCCGCCATTGATGTTGTGGATGCGCCCATTGTGGACATCCCCGAGGTTGCTGCAGATATTGTGGCAGACACTGCACAAACCGCAGAAATTACCCCTGATGTTGCGATTGATACACCTGTTGTTGTCGCTGACGTTGCAATGGATACGCCCATTGCGGAAGTCCCCGATGTTGTTGCTGATATTGAGCAGGATGCCCCCGTTTCAGTAACCCCCGAGGTTATCGCTGATGTTGTGGCGGATACTCCTATCGAGGAGCCATTAGAAGTTGCGATTGATGTTGCAACGGATACTCAGGTTATCGACATTCCCGAGGTTGTTGTCGAAGAAGTGGCCGATGCACCTGAAGTAGTCGCAGATGTGATTGCAGACGCCCCGATTGTTGACAGCACCGAAGCGGTTGCTGCTGTTGTCGAGGATACCCCAGTTGCGGACACACCCGAGGCCGCTTCGGATGTTGTCGCCGTTTTGGAATCCTCTGCCGAAATTGAGCCCGTAGCTGAAATAATACCGGTATCAATCGAGACAGAAGTTGCTGTAGATCAGCCTGCCGCACCGGTTAATATCGAAAGCGTGGGAACCTTGGGTTTCTTGCCGGTTAAATCTGCTTACTTGCCCTTCTCGGAAAGTGCGGATCAACCTGGTATTGTTGCCCGGATTGGTGAAGATGCACCGGCATGGGTTCAGGTTGGTCAGCAGATCACAGCGATAAATGGTGTGCCAATTGACTCATTTGCACAGATCAACCCGACCTTGCGTAGTTTGGAAAACCTGGGCGATCTGGATACAGTTCAGGCTGCTTTCACAGTTGAGGGGACAGAAGATCCGCAATCAGCAAATCTTGCTGTTGTTTCGGGCCTTGTGCTTCCGGCTGGTCTGGAGCTGCAGATGCGGGAAATTCCTGACGGAACTGTTCGCCCGATAGCCATCACATCACAGCAAGCCGAGAACAGCATTATAGCTGGCGATGTTATCCTGACGTATCTGGATACAGGCGAAAAAATCGGGGTTGATATTTCTCTGGACGAGCTTCTGTTGAGAGAGATCAACAAGGGTGACGCAAAGGTAGTGTCGCGAGTTTGGTGGAAATTCGAGGACGGCGTAATCTCCGGGTGCATCGAAGCCACCCAACCGGCGGCTGGAACCGCCAAGGAGATCACGCCATGACAAAGAATACAGCAACATCGACATCCGCGCTACTGGCCAATGAAGCAGGCTATGACCCGATTGAAGACCGGCTGCGCCAGAACATCCGCGCGACGATCGAGGCGGTTTTCGAAGAGGAGCTGGAGCAGTTTCTGGGCCGTTGCCGGTATGGCCGCAGCGGCGGGGCAAAGGCCGGATACCGCCACGGGCATCGCGAGCGGCAACTGGTCGGAACATTTGGAACCGAAACGGTGCGCGTGCCGCGTGCGCGGATCACAGGCGAGGCCGGCAAGGCCAGAGAATGGCGCTCGAAGGCATTGCCCCGCTACCAGCGGCTGACGAAGAAGGCCGAGGCGCTGATCGCTGCTGTCTACCTTTCGGGCACCAACACACGGCGGGTAAAACGCGCCCTGTTCGGCCTGTTTCAGGGGGCGGTCAGCAAGGATGTGGTGAGCCGCGCCTGGCGCAAGGTGAAGGTGGACTGGCAGGCGTGGTGCGCCCGCAGCCTTGCGGATGAAGACATCGTGCGGCTGATCCTGGACGGCACCGTGATCAAAACGCGGATTGACAGGAAGGCCACCAATATCTCGGTTCTGGCCGCGATTGGCGTGCGCCGGGATGGGCAGAAGGTCTTGTTATCACTGATGAACATGGGCGGCGAAAGCACCTCCGCCTGGCGTCAGTTCATCAACGATCTGGATGCGCGCGGGTTGAAACGGCCCGAATTTGTCATCGTGGACGGGGCACCGGGACTTGAGGTCGCTCTCATTGCCCTCTGGGGTGAAGATCTGCCGATCCAGAGGTGCACGGTGCACAAGCACCGCAACCTTCTGGCCAAGGCACCCAAGCGTATGCATGATGAGTTGACAGAAGATTACCGCGACATGATCTACGCCAAAACACCCGAGGAAATCGCCACCCGCCGCAAGGCATTTCTGCGAAAATGGCGGCTGAAATGCAAGGCCGTCGCTGACAGCTTGGAAGAAGCAGGAGATAAGCTTTTCACCTTCACGCGTCTGCCACAAGGCCAGTGGAAATCGGCCAGAACGACAAATGCGATCGAACGCCTGAACGAGGAATTCCGCCGCCGCATCAAGACCCAGACCGTGCTGCCATGCGCCGAGACCGTGCCGATGCTGCTTTGGGCTCTGATGGCCTCGGGGCAGATCGTCATGCGAAAGGTCGATGGCTGGGAAACGCTCGCTCAGCCCGTCGCCGACGCAACCCTTGACCAAGCCGCCTGACCGGCGCATAACTCAACCCGCTCGGAGGTGCCTGAAATCAATTTCCACCACTTTCGAGACACAACCGACGCAAAACTGAATTTCATTATTGATCGTGGCGGGAAAAAATGGATCGCGCCTGTTCAACTGACTGACAACAACTAAGCCGTTTTGGTTTTTGTAAGGAAAGTAAAGAGCATGGGACTACTTGGTAAGCTGTTTGGAAAACATCATTCGGATCAGGACGATGCCTGGGAGAATGAGCAGGACGATCTGGGTAAAGATGTATCCGAGGTCGAGGGCGATATGGCTGTATCGCTGGAGAATTTCCCTGAATTGCAATCTGTTATTGATGCTGCCGAGGAAAAAGAAGAAGTGGCGGCTGTCAATATCTGGGATATCAACGACGAGGCCCCGGAAACACCGGAAGTGCCGCTTGCAGCCCCAGAAGAAACCGCTTTTGAGCCCAAACGACGCACCCGCCGCCCGGCGCGCAACAAAACCCGGATTCTGGGCTTTCAGCCACAGGATGCTTCGGTTGCCAACCCGTTTGACGAAGCCGAACAACCCGTTGCTGTTTCCCAAACGATGATGTCGATGAATCCAACCGGCTGGTTGGTGGTTATTTCCGGTCCGGGGGTTGGTGCAAGCTTCCCTTTGTTTGCCGGCATGACGAAAATCGGTCGCGGTCTGGATCAGACGATCCCACTGGATTTTGGTGATATGGCCATCTCACGCGATAACCATGCCGCAATTGCCTATGATCCGACCGAACATCTGTTCTATCTGGGCCATGGCGGGAAATCCAACATTGTCCGGTTGAACGGAAAACCTGTCCTTACCACAGAACAAGTCAAGGATGGTGACGAATTTTTGATTGGTGAAACCACGTTGCGCCTAAAGACATTCTGTGGCCCCGATTTTAATTGGGAAAGCACCAATGAAGGGGACGAAGATGTGGCGATCGCGTGAATCGCGTTTTGATGTTGCCAGCGCGATAAGCAAAGGCGCACGCGACTATCAGGAAGATGCCATTGTCATCGACTTTCCAATCGGTTCGGATACCGGTTTTCTTGTGATGGCCGATGGCATGGGCGGCCATGCTGCCGGTGATGTTTCCAGCAAACTTGTCCTTACCGAAGTTTACGGTGAGCTGAAATTCCAGCTGGCGGATACAGACGCATTCGAGGCCGAGGCCCCGGCCATTTTGCGTGAAATCGCTAATATGGCGAATGAAAGTATCGCAACCCATGTGGCGCACCACCCCGAAGCTGAAGGCATGGGTGCAACACTGGTGGTTCCGGTTATCATGGAAAACCGTTTGTATTGGTTATCTGTGGGGGATTCCCCGCTGTATTTGTTCCGGCAGGGCAAGATGAAACAGTTAAACGAAGACCATTCAATGGCGCCACAGATCGACCTGATGGTGCAATCCGGTCTGCTGGATGCCGACGCCGCGCTGGATCATCCTGATCGCAACTGCCTGACATCAGTGATGATGGGCGAACGGATCTCTAAAATTGATTGCCCTGAACAGCATGTCGAACTGAGTGAAGGGGATATTCTTGTTTGTTCTTCCGATGGTTTGCAATTTCTGACAGATGCCCAGATCGAGCGGCTGTTGAATAAAAACCGCCGTAAAAGTGCCTCTGAAATTGCTGCAGTTCTGTTAAACGAGTTGGGAAAACTTGATGATCCTGATCAGGACAACATCGCCTTTAGTGTGATCAAGGTAAATGATGCAACGGCCACGCCGATGGCTGAACGGGTGCGCCGTCAGACAATGGCAAAGGCTGCGAATGTTAGCAATGGAAGCCACGTTTACGAGCCTGATGAAATACGGGCCGTGAATACCGGAAAGTGATGGAGTAGATGTCTAAGAAATCCACCCGGGAAAAACTTGAACTTGCTATCTCGACCGGCCTTTTGCCGGCGGAGGTTGCGAAACCCGCCGCAAATATCCTGAAGGGGTTCGATACGCCCCTGCGGGTTGTATTGCTGGGGGCTTCCGGTGCTGGAAAAACGGCCGTTCTGAATTTGCTTCTGGGTCAGAATATGGTGCCTGACAGGGTAGATGGAATGCCGTCTGTTAAACTGGAATTCGGGGTCGAGCCTAAAATGCTCTGCACTTTGCCAGACGGATCGAAGAAAATCATCGGTGGTATTGATTTCGAGGCTTGTGCCAGCCTTAAACCTGCCTTTGTGACTGTGCAGGCAAACTTACCGGCTTTGGCCAAAATCAGCGTTATGGAAGTTGTCGCTCCGGATATTCCCGAACAACAACAAAAGGCAGTTTCCTGGGCTTGCAAGCAAGCTGATGTCGTTATCTGGTGTTCAACAGACTTTACCGAAGACGAGCAAGATATCTGGGATGTTGTACCTGGCCGCCTGAAGGATCACGGTTTCCTATTACTGACCAAAACAGATCAACTGATGGGTCAAGCCGAGATCAACACACGCCTTGCCACCTTGTCACAAAATTGCGGGGACGAGTTTTTGCGTATTTTGCCGATCTCGGCCAAATTGGCCCTGGAGGCACGCGGCACTGGTCAGAATATCAATTTGAATCTGTTCAAATCCAGTGGTGCAACCGGCCTGATTTCTGCGATCAAAGGGCAGATAGAAGAAGCACAGCGGGCAACCACCGACAATGCGGAACAGATACTGGCGCGGTATTGTCGCGATTGTGATTTTCAGGAATCGAAAACTGTGGTGGACACACCGTCGCAGGTTAGCGAACCGGTGCCTGAAGACATCTCTGTCAAAGCAGACACATCAGAACACGAACAGACCAATACTACACCACATATGGCAGAGGTTCCGCCTGTAGAGGCCCCGGCTGAACCGGAACGCCCACGCACGGCCGCCGCACCTAAACTCGAAGTTGTCGGCCCGTCTTACACGGACAAATCCGCAGACAAAGACAAGGTTTTGCTGGAAGAGGCCCTTGCAGTGCTTTCTGTCTACGAGCGTGATCTGGTCGCATCTTTGGACCATCCCGAGCCATGGGATGATGATCAAGCGTTGCAGGTTTGCGAAGAAGCCATTGCAATGCTGCCCGGCGTTCTGGAAGACGGGTCAAGCCCGGCGCTGTCGGATGTTATCGCAGGTGTTTATGATGCACAGGATACGCTGATTTTAATGCAGCACGAGCAGTCGGAGTCTGTTGCGGATGATGCCCTGACCTTATTGTTGCAGGTCCGGCGCGATATCGAAAGTATGCTGGCTCGCGCTGCTTAACAGACCCGCTTTACAACCCCGCGCTTGACGCATCGTTTTCCCCGTTCGTATACTAACGAAAACAGCGGGAGCGATGCCATGTCACAGAAACTTGTCATTCGGAATATCGGGCTGCTTTTGTCCGGCAAAATGGAAGTGCCCATTCTGGAAGCGGATTGCCTGATTGCCGTTGACGGTAAAATCAGCGCTATCGGGTATGAAAAGGACATGGATGGCGAGGGCGCGACCTCGGTGATCAATGCCCATGGGGTAACGTTGGCCCCCGGTCTAATCGACAGCCATGTGCACCCCGTGATTGGCGACTATACGCCGCGTCAGCAACAGATCAATTGGATCGACAGCACCCTGCACGGCGGCGTTACCACGATGATTTCGGCGGGCGAAGTGCATTTGCCTGGACGGCCCAAGGATGTGGTGGGGCTAAAAGCTTTGGCAATTGCATCACAGCGCTGGTACGAAAATTTCCGCCCCTCGGGGATGAAGGTTCTGGCCGGCGCGCCGATCCTCGAGGAAGGTATGGTCGAGGCCGATTTCAAAGATCTGGCCGACGCAGGTGTCAAACTGCTGGGCGAGGTGGGACTTGGCACCGTCAAGGACGGAAAAACTGCCCGTCAGATGGTCGACTGGGCGCGAAAATACGGTATCCAGAGCACGATCCACACAGGCGGCCCTTCGGTGCCGGGATCAGGACTGATTGATGCCGATATGGTGCTGGAAACCGGCACCGATGTGATTGGTCATATCAACGGTGGCCATTCTGCCCTGCCGGATGATCAGATCACATGCCTTTGCGAAAGTTGTAAGGCAGGGCTGGAGATTGTCCACAACGGCAATCAGCGCGCCGCGATGCTGACACTGAACACAGCGCGGGAATTGAAACAGATGGACCGGATCATACTGGGCACCGACGGCCCCGCCGGATCGGGCGTTCAACCGCTGGGAATTCTGCGTATGGTGGCGATGCTGTCGAGCTTTGGTGACCTGCCTGCCGAGATCGCATTTTGCTTTGCCAACGGCAATACATCTCGGCAGCGGGAACTGGATACAGGGTTGATCGAAGTTGGCTATGCCGCCGATTTTGTGCTGATGGATCAGGCGCAACATGCACTGGGTAAAAATATTCTGGAGTCGGTGGAACTGGGCAACCTGCCGGGTATCGGAATGACCATCATTGACGGGGTTGTCACCAGCCATCGCAGCCGCAACACGCCACCGGCCACGCGGTTCCCCGAGGTTATTCTTTAGGTCAGTTTTCGAAGTAATTTCAACAGGCTGCGCTGTTCCGAACTGCTCAGAGGCTTCAGCGTTTCTGCTGTTATTTCATGGCCCGTTTCATGTAAGGAAGGGATCAGTGCCGCACCGGTTTCCGATAGGGAAATCAGCGTGCGGCGTTTATCATTCGGGTCGGGTTTGGAAACAACCAGCCCTTTGCGAAGCAACCGGTCCACAACCCCTTTGATTGTTGCCACATCCATTGACGCCAGCCGCCCCAGACGATTTTGCGAACACTCCCCCTGTTCATACAGGCGCATCAGGGTGGAAAACTGGGTCGGGGTCAGCCCAGCGGGTGCCAGTGACTGGAATATCCCTGCGTGCCGCTGGCTGGCCAAACGCATGATGTAACCGGCCTGATTGTCCAGCCTGTATTCGTCCCGATTTTCTGTTTCGTCTGCCATAATGCGCTCGCTTTAATCAATGCTACACCAACAATAAAGGGTTTTGCACAGCATCACAATGACAGGTGGAAACCGCTATTTTAACCCGTCTTTGCCAATGGCATCCTTGGCTTTCAGCCCACCCACACGCGGCAGGGGTCGGCCGCTGTCAGTAACGGCCACGGCGACCATGATTTCACGCGCGCGCGGTGCGTCGTTCAGGCGCACTTCGATACCGTCGAAATGGCTGCGGACATAGGCGGCGTCCTTGTGGCCCAGCGGCACGTCCAGAACCTGACCGGGGCTGCCCATTTTCTTGGATGACGCCACCAGCGCTGCCCCTTTTTCCACCGCTTTGCGCAAGGGCGCGCCCAGTTTCGGATGCAGGATTGCGGCGGCATGTTCCAATTCGCCTGCCTCGCCAACCATCGCGGATTTGCCATAGCTTTCGGCCTGCTCTGGCTTGATTCCCAAGGCTTCTACGCAACGGTTTCCCAACAGTTCGCCCAGCTCTGCGCCGATATCCATCAGCGGGGTCAGGTCTTCGTGGTATTCACCTGCCAAAGGGTTTTCGATCACCGCCACAGCCACGGCTTTGCGGGTCGGGGGTGAAATCTCGCGCTCCATCTCGCGGTGGGTTTCCTCGATAAACACGGCGATTTTGCGTATCTTTGCACTCATCTTAGGCCATCCTTCCCAATAATATCCGCCGCTTCCAACCCGCCCGAGCGGGAATGGATACGCGGTCCTGTTGTCATCACCAGCGCCAGCGCCATTTCGTCGGCACGCGGGGCATCGTTACAACCCACTTCCATCGAATCAAAATGGCTGCGCACATAGGCGGCGTTGATATGGGTGATCGGCACATCCAGCCGTGCGCCCACACCGCCCACTTTCTTGGTCGAAGGCACGATTGCGTTACAGACCGGCAGCAGTTCGCGCATCGCATAACCGCCGGGGGCGTGCCAAAGTGCCCCGTGTTCTAACTCACCACCTTCGCCAATCAGCGCGCCTTTGCCGTAGCCTTCGATCTTGTCCGGCCCACCCAGCAGATCCACCAGCTTTTGCGCCATTTGCAGGCCCAGCGGGCGCAGGTCGTCGATAAAGCCCTGAATGTCGGGTTCATAGCGGTGTGCAAACGGGTTGCGGATGATTGCCAGAACCGAGCCACGTTTATGCGGGGTTTCGGCGTCAGGTCCGCCTTCGTGATAGATTTCATCGACGGCGGAAACGGTTTTTCGCAGGATGACGTCAGGCATGGGCAATGGTCCTGTTTTGGGGGGTGAATTGGTGGCCAAGGGTGCGGTTCTGCCCCTGAAGGAACAAGGTGGCAGCGTAGATTTTTTGGCTGGCAAGCATGGTGCGGGCGGTGCGGGTACCGTTGTTTAGCGCGGACGCAATGTCAGATGCGCTTAACGGATCGCAACGGGTCACAACCGGCCGGTCACCCAGATCGGTATCATCGCGCAGATCATGGGCAGGGGCGCGGTGGATAGCAGGGTGGTTCGGCAGGTCGATCGCATTGGCAACCAGCGTGGCGGCAACATCGGCCATAGCGGCGTTTTTGGCAAGGATAGTCACTGATTCCGCGATTCCAAACGACAGGCTGCGCCCGCCTTGGCCGCTGGTGGCGATGCCGCCGATCCCGTCACTGTGGTTGATCTCGATCCGCCCCAGATCATCCCCATCCAGCCCCGCCATTGCCATGGTAAATCGCTGCCCTTTGGCCAGATGCAGAGCAATATCGCCGCCGTTGTTCACATATGCGCGGCGCAAGGGGGTGGCGTTGGTCATGGCCTGCAACACCTCGTCCGCTACGGCACCAGCGACCGCGGCCATGCGGGTCAGGAAGGTATCGCAAAACGGCAGGGCGGCAGTGTGCATCCGTTTGGCAACCGTGCCGGCGGGGACGGGTGAGTCGAGGTGTATGGGTTTGCGCAGCTCGTCCAATTCTGTCACTAATTCTGCCAAAATCGTCTCAAAACGGTTGCGCGCGGCGGCATAGGCAAGCCTGCAATCACCATCCGCCCCGATTACCAGATCAATCGGCCCGTGCTGCAAATGCAGCCGGTTGCCGGATAGCATTGTGGCCTGTACCCCCTTCATGACTTGTCCTTCCAGCGGTAATGCCGGTGGTCATGCGGATGCGGTTGGCTTTGGTTGTGGCTAAGGGTGCGGTTGTCGGCGTGCAGCACATCGGCGGTATTGCGGATTTCCTCCATATGGCCGCCAAGGGCTGCGTAATCGGATTTGCGCAGGGTGAATTCGATCGGTGCGACCAAGGCTGGTGTGGGGACATAACCGAAGGAGCCTGTGGGCATTTCCATCACGTCCACCATCACAGTGATGCCGCCACCGGGCCAGATATAGGCCTCGGCCCCGCCACAGGACACATAGGTCAGCGAATCCTTTACCGATTTGGTCAGGCGCACGGGATTTTCTGTAACGCCGGCACGCAGGGATCCGCCAGCGCCCGCCATGAACAGCACCGAACACAGCGAGGGTTCGCAGTTTTCGGCGATCCGCTCTGCCGACAGTTTCAGCGCAGGCGGAATATCGGCGGGTTGCGGTTTCAGGTCGGCGTCCAACACGAAATAGGCGTATTGTTCGCCCGTGGTCGAAACCATCAACAGGCGCAGCCCTTGCCACGCGATTTTCGCATTGAACGGGCCAAGGATGGTCAGCGGGTCGTCAATATCGGTGCCACCCCAGCCGGTGCCCGGTTCCGCCACCCGAAAATAGCGCCCTGGGGTCGAACGCCGCCCCAAAATCTTGATCCCGGTCGGCGGCACATCCAGCAGTTTGCCCGCTTGATGTTCCGACAAAACGCCGGTGATGTGGTCATCCACCACCACCACTTCGTCCACATGATCGACCCATTGTTTGGCAAACATTCCGATGGTGGCCGACCCACAGCCAACCCGCATCAATTTCTCTGGCTCGCCATTGATCACCGGCGGTTGCCCCGCCTGCACCACAAGGGAAATGTCGCTGATCTGCATCTCGACCGGCTCGCGATTGCACAGGCGCAGCAGGGCGTCACAGGTCACGCGCCCCTCCTTTTTGCTGCCGCCCGTCAAGTGATCGACCCCGCCCAGCGATAGCATTTTCGAGCCATACTCGGACGTCATCACATGCCCGATCGGCTCGCCGTCTACCAGCACCACTTCGCGCTCGTGTCCGATATGGCGGTCGGTGTCGATTTTCACCTTCACACCACAGTAGGAAAAAATGCCCTCGGTCACAACGGTGACCATATCCACGCCCTCGATATCCTGCGAAACGATAAAGGGGGCGGGTTTGTAATCGGGATAAGTGGTGCCCGCACCAACGGCGGTGATGAACGCCTTTTCCGATTGCAGCAGGTCGCCGTCCCAGTCGGACCCGTCGGTGTCTTTCATAAACGGCACCAGTTTGTCGGGACTGGTTTCCAGCACTGTCAGCGGGTCCAGCCGCACCAGATCGCCGCCGTGGTTTGCATAGCGGTCACAGGCGCCGATTTTACCGTCCGCGATATAGCACATCACGGGGCAGGCATCGCAGCGGATTTTTTCGGGTTTGTCGGTCATTTGCGGGCCTCCAGAATGGCCGCGCGCACCCGTGCCGGTGTGGCGGGCAAGTGGCGGATACGCACACCACATGCGTGATGGATCGCGTTCAGGATGGCCGGCGCGGTGGGGATCAGCACATGTTCGCCCAGCCCCTTGGCGCCGTAAGGGCCGTGGGCATCGGGGGCCTCGATGATCAGGGTTTCCACGGGGGGCATGTCGCCCATCGTAGGGATCAGGTAATCATGCAGGTTTTCGGTACGCCCCGGCAGGTATTCTTCCATCAGGGCCATGCCCAGCCCCTGCGCAATGCCGCCCTGAACCTGCCCTTCGACCAGCATCGGGTTGATGGCGTGGCCCACATCATGGGCGGCAACGAATTTCTGTGCCTTCACCAGTCCCAGCGCGGTGTCCACCATCACCACCACCAGATGCGCGGCATAGCCGAACTGGGCATAAGGGATGCCTTGGCCGTTTTTATCCAGCGGCTTGGTGGGCGGGTCATAGGTTTC
Organism: Profundibacter sp.; assembly: GCF_965277155.1. GTDB lineage: Bacteria > Pseudomonadota > Alphaproteobacteria > Rhodobacterales > Rhodobacteraceae > Profundibacter. The sequence goes on along the minus strand of NZ_CBDIBV010000013.1, from coordinate 322,516 downwards.
TTCGGCGCGGAAGGTGTAGCCTTCGGAATCGGTGGGCAGTTGGCGCAGGTCGATCCGGTGGGTTTGGTCGCCATCTGTGACGGTGATTTCCCCGTCGCCAAACGTCAGCTCCGCTGCCTCGCCTGCGTTGACCTGAGCCAGAATGCTGGTGCGCAGGGCCTGCCCCGACAGCCGCGCGGCGTTGCCCGAAACATAGGTCTGGCGCGAAGCCGAGGTTTTGCCAGCGTCCGGCGTTACATCGGTATCCGCGCCGATCAGGGTGATTTGCTGCACGGGAACACCCAAAGCTGTGGCAAAGATTTGCGCGATCACAGTGTTGGCCCCTTGGCCGATGTCCATCGCGCCCTGATGCAGCACCACTGTGCCATCGGCGCGGATGCCCGATTTGATAGTCGAGGGGTTGGGCAGCGAGGTGTTGCCGCAGCCATACCAGCCCGCCGCAAGCCCGACGCCCATCTTCAGGGTCTCGTTTTCGGCATTAAACGCGGCGGCCTTGGCGCGCTCAGAGTCCCATGCGGGACGCAGGGCCTCAAGGCAGGGTTTAACGCCGACACCTTGTTCAAACACCTGCCCGCACACTGTGGGCATGCCGTTATCCAGCGCGTTTATCAGGCGGAACTCCAGTGCGTCCATGCCCAGCTTTTGCGCCAGTTCGTCAAACAGCGTTTCCTGTGCCACCGCCGATTGCGGCACGCCGAAGCCGCGAAACGCACCGGAAGGCGGGCAATGGGTATGCACCGCCTGTGTCTCGGCGCGATAGTCGGTAATTCGGTAGGGGCCTGAGGCATGAACCGGCACGCGGTTGGCCACGGTCGGCCCCCAACTGGCATAGGCGCCAGTGTTGAATTGGCCGAAAAAGTTGAAACCGGACAGGGTGCCATCCGCCTTGGCTCCGATTTGCAGGCTGATCTGTGCGGGGTGGCGTTTGGTGGTGGATTGCAATGATTCCGTACGGCTGTAGGTCAGGCGCACCGGTTTGCCGGTTTTCAGGGTGGCCAGCGCCAGATAGGGCTGCACCGACAGATCCAGCTTGGAGCCAAAGCCACCACCAACGCCGGTTGGCACAATGCGGATCTGGTTGGCGTCCATTGCAAGGATCAGTTCCAGCGCGTCGCGGTCCATGACAGGCGCCTGGGTGCAGGCGTGGATTTCAACGCGGCCATCGACCATCTGCGCAAATCCGGCCTCGGGCTCGATATAGGCGTGTTCGACAAAGCTGGTGGTGAAATCGGCCTGAACGGTGATGTCGGCATTGTCCAGCGCGGCCTGTGGATCACCGCATTTCACAAAGCCGCCGCACATGATGTTGCCCTTGCGGCCTTTGTGCAGTTGTGGGGCGGAGGCATCCAGCGCCTGATCCATGGTTTGGGCATCAATCAGTTGTTCCCATGTCACCGGAAAATCGGCGGGGTCGAATTGGCGGATGAAATCGGGGGTGGCGATGATGGCGGCCACGGCTTCGCCACGAAAACGGGTTTCATTCACGGCGAACACGGGTTGATCGGCAAAATCAGGGATCACGCCAAAGCAGTTTTTGCCGGGGATGTCGGCGGCAGTCAGAACCGTTTCCACCCCGTCATTGACCGCGACGAACCCGTCCAGATCACCCAGCACAAATTCCGCGCGGGCATGGGGCGAGCGGATGATCAGGATTTCGAATGTGCCGGCGGGGGCGATGTCATCCCCAAACGCCTCGCGTCCTTCGACCTTGGCCTGACCGTCAAGGCGGCGGATGGCGGCGCCTGTGTGGCCGACAGGATCGTCCAGCGCAGGTGCAGGATTGGCAACGGCCAGAACGGCTTCGATTATCTTTCGATAGCCAGTGCAGCGACACAGTACACCGCCAAGGGCATCCTGCACCTGTTCCGCTGTCGGGTCGGGGTTTTCACGCAGCAGGGCCGCGGCGGCAACCATCATGCCGGGGGTGCAGATGCCGCATTGGGCCGCGCCATAATCCTGAAAACTTTCGCGCAAGCGGGCGGCGATTTCATCGTCTTGCAGGCCACTCAGGGTATGCACCTGCCGCCCTTCGGCCTGTTGGGTTGGGGTCAGGCAGGCACAGATGGGGGTGCCGTCCAACAATACTGTGCAAGCGCCACAATCGCCCGCGTTGCAGCCGATTTTCACATCCCGCGCGCCAAGGCTTTCGCGCAGGGTTTCGGACAGGCGTTCGCCGATGGCGGGGGTGGTGGAGACAGGTTTGCCATTCAGGGTGAAATCGGTCATGCGCAGGCCCCCGCAATGGTGCGGCGGATCAGTTCGGCAACGGCATCCAGCCGGTATTCACCGCTGCCGCGCATGTCAGAGATGGGGGCAAGTGGGGTTAGATGGGCGGCGGCGATTTGTATGCTTTCGGGGGCGGTGCTGATCAGGTCCGTTTCCAGCGCAGTCAGGCGTTGCGCCACGGGCGAGCAGGCCCCGACCGCCACGCGGGCATGGTTGATCTGCCCCTGCGCATCAGAGCCAATCACGGCCGCAACCATTACCGTTGAAATCACCAGATATTTCCGGCTGCCCAGTTTGCTGAACGCGGCCCGCGCATGATCCGGTTGCGGCGGGATAAGAATGGCCGTCACCATTTCCCAGACCTGCAAAGCGGTCTGGCGCACACCCGTGATGAATTCGGACAATGGCAAAACCCGCGTGCCCTTAACCGAGGCAAGTTCTACCCGTGCTTCCAGCGTCAACAGCGGCGGCACCCCGTCGGCGGCGGGCGAAGCATTGACCAGATTGCCCGCTATCGTGCCCGCGTTTTGGATTTGCTGCGATCCGATCTGATAAGCGGCCTGTTTCAACCCGTCAAAAACGGCGGGCAGATCAGCATTGATAACATCGATCCATGTTGTCGCTGCACCAATGCGCCAACCCGCACGATCCTGCACAATCCCACGCAGCCCATTGATCCGGCTGACATCCAGTATCGCCTGAGGGGCAGTTCCCATAGCCGGAAAAAAATCTGTCCCGCCCGCCACAATCGACACGGCGGTGGCGTCCAGATGCGCAAGCGCATCGTCCAAGGTCTCGGGCGCGAAATAGGTCACGAATGGCCCCCTGTTGGCGCTATGGGTTTTTATTGTTAGCGCACGAATGATATGGGCAGGGGCAAGAGTTTGTCAATTCCCGTGGTGCTATAGCGTTTTGACTTGATATTGAAAGGTTGTGTCTCGAAAGTGGTGGAAATTGATTTCAGGCACCTCCGAGCGGGTTGAGTTATGCGCCGGTCAGGCGGCTTGGTCAAGGGTTGCGTCGGCGACGGGCTGAGCGAGCGTTTCCCAGCCATCGACCTTTCGCATGACGATCTGCCCCGAGGCCATCAGAGCCCAAAGCAGCATCGGCACGGTCTCGGCGCATGGCAGCACGGTCTGGGTCTTGATGCGGCGGCGGAATTCCTCGTTCAGGCGTTCGATCGCATTTGTCGTTCTGGCCGATTTCCACTGGCCTTGTGGCAGACGCGTGAAGGTGAAAAGCTTATCTCCTGCTTCTTCCAAGCTGTCAGCGACGGCCTTGCATTTCAGCCGCCATTTTCGCAGAAATGCCTTGCGGCGGGTGGCGATTTCCTCGGGTGTTTTGGCGTAGATCATGTCGCGGTAATCTTCTGTCAACTCATCATGCATACGCTTGGGTGCCTTGGCCAGAAGGTTGCGGTGCTTGTGCACCGTGCACCTCTGGATCGGCAGATCTTCACCCCAGAGGGCAATGAGAGCGACCTCAAGTCCCGGTGCCCCGTCCACGATGACAAATTCGGGCCGTTTCAACCCGCGCGCATCCAGATCGTTGATGAACTGACGCCAGGCGGAGGTGCTTTCGCCGCCCATGTTCATCAGTGATAACAAGACCTTCTGCCCATCCCGGCGCACGCCAATCGCGGCCAGAACCGAGATATTGGTGGCCTTCCTGTCAATCCGCGTTTTGATCACGGTGCCGTCCAGGATCAGCCGCACGATGTCTTCATCCGCAAGGCTGCGGGCGCACCACGCCTGCCAGTCCACCTTCACCTTGCGCCAGGCGCGGCTCACCACATCCTTGCTGACCGCCCCCTGAAACAGGCCGAACAGGGCGCGTTTTACCCGCCGTGTGTTGGTGCCCGAAAGGTAGACAGCAGCGATCAGCGCCTCGGCCTTCTTCGTCAGCCGCTGGTAGCGGGGCAATGCCTTCGAGCGCCATTCTCTGGCCTTGCCGGCCTCGCCTGTGATCCGCGCACGCGGCACGCGCACCGTTTCGGTTCCAAATGTTCCGACCAGTTGCCGCTCGCGATGCCCGTGGCGGTATCCGGCCTTTGCCCCGCCGCTGCGGCCATACCGGCAACGGCCCAGAAACTGCTCCAGCTCCTCTTCGAAAACCGCCTCGATCGTCGCGCGGATGTTCTGGCGCAGCCGGTCTTCAATCGGGTCATAGCCTGCTTCATTGGCCAGTAGCGCGGATGTCGATGTTGCTGTATTCTTTGTCATGGCGTGATCTCCTTGGCGGTTCCAGCCGCCGGTTGGGTGGCTTCGATGCACCCGGAGATTACGCCGTCCTCGAATTTCCACCAAACTCGCAACACTACCTTAGAACTATTCTTAGGGCATTTTTTTTACAAGCCCCTTCTTCTTGCGTCAAATACCTCCGCCGGAGGCATCGCGCCCGCATGGGCGCAAATCAAAAGAGCGGCCCGCAGGGCCTCCATATTCGTTAGACCACGCTTAATCCTCGGCCCATTCGGCCCCCATCATTTCGCGCAGGCGGCTGGCTGTACGTTCAAATTCGAATGCGCCGTCCCCTTCGACATACAGCATCTCGGGCAAAGCCGCCGCGGTGCAGATCAGCCGCACATGGGCCTCGTATAACGTATCTATCAGGGTGACGAACCGCTTGGCCTCGTTGAAATTGCTGCGCGACAGCAACGGGATATCATCCAGCAACAAAACCCGTGCCACGTCACAAATCGCCAGATAATCCGCCGCCCCAAGGGGCACACCGCACAGATCGAAAAACCGTGCCCGCGCCACTCCGTTGTGAAACCGTGGTAACACCACATCGCGCCCCTTGACCCGTAGGGTCATTGGATCGCCCTTTGCCCCGTCTGTCAATTCTTTCCACACCGTATCCAGTGCTGCACGCGCCTTGGGGCCGTGCAGCACGAAATAGCTGCGCACACCACCCAGACGGTCCTGCCTGTAATCAACAGGGCTGGCCAGTTCATGCACCACCATTTGCTGTTTGATCAGCTCGATGAAGGGTAGGAATAATTGCCGGTTCAACCCGTCTTTGTACAGATCATCGGGCGGGCGGTTTGACGTGGTGACCACCACCACCCCTGCATCAAACAGCGCCTCGAACAAACGGCTGACGATCATCGCATCGGCAATGTCGCTGACCTGCATTTCGTCAAAAGCCAGCAAACGTACCTGCTGAGAGATCCCTTCGGCTACGGGTGCAATCGCATCATCCACCCCGCGTTTTCGGGCTGCATTCATGCCCTCGTGGATCTCTTGCATGAATGCATGGAAATGCACGCGCCGCTTTTCTGTGATGGCCAGATTATCGACAAATAAATCCATCAGCATGGATTTTCCACGCCCGACACCGCCCCATATATACAGGCCCTGCGGCACCTCTTCAGGTTTGTGGAACAGCCCGCCCAATATGCCGCGTTTTCGGGTTTTGGCAGCTTCCAGATGGTCGCAGATATCCTGCAATACAGGCAACACGGCCTGTTGTGCCGAATCTGCTGTCAGCTTTCCTTCGGCCACCAGTCGGGCGTATATCTGTTGCAGGGTTTCGGACATAAACTAAACTTCGCGCAGGAATTCCTGAATCGCTTTGATCACATCTTTGGGGTGTGTGTAAGCCAAAGAATGGGATGCCCCCTTGACCATCGTTTGACGCACATTGCGGTTTAGCTTTGTCAGTTTTCCAAGGCCGCTTATCGGAATAACCTTGTCCTCTTCGCCCCAGATGGCGGCAATGGGCAGGCCGGTTTTTGCAATCCTGCGGTGTTCTTCATCCAGCGGTTTTGACAGGATATTGCGCATGCTGGACAGCACCGCTGGCAAGAAACCCCTTACATAGGTTTCGGCAATCTGGCGATCGTAAATATCGGGGATTTCCGAAGGGATGGAAGATTCCGCTTTAACCGCCTTGCGGATCATGTGATCGCCGAACACCCGCATAATCCAGTCGCCAATTATCGGGGTTTTAATGATGAAATCCTGAAGCTTGTTTGACTTGATCCCCAATCCCGCCGGTGCAATCAGGATCAGCCGTTCCAGCATGTCGGGGTGTTTGGCTGTATAACAGGTCGCAATCGCACCACCCATCGAATACCCCAGCAACATGATGCCGCCATCAATGCCCTGATCTTCCAACAGCTCTTCCAACTGGGTCACAAAGAATTTTGCATTCTGACGCCCTAGCGCGCGCCCGGAATAGCCGCGTCCGTACAGGTCATAGGTCAGCACACGGTAGTCCATCATCTTCAACCCGCTTTCCACAGCGCGCCAGACATAGCTGGGGGTTGTCAGCCCGTGGATGCACACGGCGATCGGGCCATTCAGCGGGCCATGCCATTCATAGTAGGTTCTGCCGCTGGGCAAATTGGCAAACTTGCCCGGTGCCTCGGCTCGTGCTGCTTTGTTCATCGGGTGTCTGCGATGGCGTGCAATCGCCAAGGGCACAAAGTAAATCGCCAAGATAGCTAACAGTATCCACCACAATATCATGATTGCCCCCAAATTACCGGAAACCAGTCGTCGCGAAGACGCTGCCTTGTGATCTGAAAATCGGCAATCTGTTTGTCTGTAATCACTGGCCCCTCCAGGCATCCAGAATATAGCGGCTGACCATCAGGTCCAGATGCGCCCCGCCGCCGTTCTTGAACAATGTTATCTCGCTATCATCATTGCGCGCAAATATCCCTGTTGCCAAGTCATAGAAATCGGCAATCACATCTTCGGGTGATATTGCCCCGCTGGCTATCGGCATCATCAACTCGCCGATATGGTTTATCGTTGTATCGCGACTGTCCACAAACAACCGCGTCCGTTGCATGGCTACATCATCCACCTCGCGCATATCGGGGCGGTAGGCGCCGATCAGGTCGATGTGCTGACCTGCCTGCAACCAGTCGCCCATAATCAGCGGCTCGGTTGCCATCGTGGCCGAAGTGACAATATCCGCCACCCTGACTGCTGCCTCAAGGTCATCCACCGCGCGGGTATCAGGATATTCCGCGGCCATTTTTTGCGCCCCTTCCGGCGTGCGGTTCCAGACGGTAAAACTGACATCGGAGAAACCCGCACCATAGGCTTCACGCAAGGAGCGGCCTACGGTGCCAGCCCCGATAATCAGGATGTTGCGGCTGTCGGGGCGGGCCAGATGTTTGGCGGCAAGCAGGCTGTCTCCAGCGGTTTTCCATTTGGTAACAAGATGGAAATCCACCAGTGCCTCTAATTCACCGGTATCGTCGGAAAACAGGTTTACAGCGCCGTTGACCACAGGTTTTCCTTGTGCTGGATTGTCGGGAAAGATTGTTGCGGCCTTGGTCGCCAGTCCCAACCCGTCAATCCACGCGGCCCGTGAAAGCAGCGTATCCTTACCGCGATAGAGTAGTGTGTCGGCTATTTCGGCTTTGGGCAGAGTGTGTGCTTTGGTCAAAGCCGCGCCCAGATCGTTCCAGTCCAGCAGCGCCTGACCCTCGTCAAATCCAATGATGTCAAATGTCATAACTCTGCCTCTTGTCTTGTTAATACCCCGTGATCGACCAACGCCCGCGCCCAGCCATCCGGCCCTTCAAACAGATGCACGCGCCAGCCGCGTTTAGTGGCTGTTTCGATGTTTTCAGGCCGATCATCGGTGAACAGCAGGGTTTCGGGGGGCAGGCGGCAACCGGTCTCTAATGCTGCATAAATGTCGTTATCTGGCTTCATCATGCGCAGATAGCCAGACACATATTTCTGATCGAATTCGTTAAAAAACGGATAGTGCAGCATTGCGGTTTCAAACGGTTCAATGCCGAAATTCGACAGGGCGAATACCGGAACCCCCTTGGCCCGAATGCTGCGTAACAGGCGCACAGACCACGGGATTTCGGGGCTGGCCATATCCAGCCAGCGGTCATGCCACATACGGATTTCAGCGCCGTATTCGGGGTGCTTTTCGGCCAGCGCATAAAAGGAATCACGAAACGGGGCGCCGCGATCAACCTGAGCGTTTACCCCGTATAGATCAACCGCCGCAAACAGTGCCTTGCGGCGGTCTAATCCGATGGTCCCATCGTAAAACCGTTCGGGGTTCCATTCGATCAGCACCTGACCAATGTCGTAGATTACAGCCTTAACTTGCCCCATCCGCACATTCTTTCATCGCTTTTTGCAATTCGGTATCCAGCGAGGAAAGGAAACGCGACCGGTCGGCCTTTGTAAAGGGTTTGCCGCCACCCTGACGAAACGGGTCAGCCGCGCGAAGGTCGCTCATCAAATCGCGGGTGGCCAGAATGTTGCCGATGTTGGCAGGCGTGAACACCTCGCCATTATGGCGGATCACACGGGCGCCACCCTCAAGGCATTTCGAGGCCAGCGGAATATCACCCGTCACCACCACATCCCCGCGACCGGCGTGTTCGGCAATCCACATATCGGCCACATCCGGCCCGTCCGGCACGAAGATCATCTCCACCAGCGGGTTGGCCGAAGGGCGCAGCCCCCCGTTGCAAACGATATACATTTTCAGACCGCGCCGTGTTGCGACACGCTCGGCCTCGTCTTTGACCGGACAAGCATCAGCGTCAATGTAAATGGCTGTCATAATTCTAACCGCCACCAATCAATACACCTGTGGCAAACACCAGTGCCCCGCCCAGAACCACCTGAAATGCGGCCCGCATGAACGGCGTATCCATATAGCGGTTTTGTATCCATGCAATCGCCCACAATTCAAAGAACACAACTACAAAGGCGATACTGGTTGCAGTCCAGAAATCAGTGATCAGATAAGGTAACGCATGACCCAGGCCCCCCAGCGCGGTCATCACACCCGAGGCAATGCCGCGTTTGAAAGGCGAGCCGCGGCCCGACAATTCACCATCATCCGACGCGGCCTCGGTAAAGCCCATCGAAATACCCGCGCCGATTGACGCCGCTGTGCCGACCAGAAAAGTCGTCCATGTGTTATGCGTGGCAAAGGCTGTGGCAAAGATTGGTGCTAGGGTGGAAACCGACCCATCCATCAAGCCCGCCAAACCGGGTTGCACCCAAGTCAGCACAAATTGGCGGTGGGCTGTGCGATCCTCGAATTCTTTGGAATCTGCGTCCAGAAATTCGGCTTCCAAGGCGGACGCTTTGGCATTATGGCCAGCCTCTTCGGCGGCGAGGTCACCCAGCAGTTTACGCGTTGCCGCATCTTTGGTTTCGCGGGCGGCTTTGGTGTAGAATGCTTCGGCGTCATTCTCCATTTTGGCGGCTTCTTCGCGGATCCTCTCCAATCCCAGATTTTCAACCAGCCAGATCGGGCGGCGGGCATAGAACCCCGCAACATGTTCACGCCGGATCAGGGGGATCACATCACCAAATCGTTCCTTGTGTAGTTCGATCAAACGGCGACGATGTTCATCTTCTTCGGCAGCCATGCCATCGAATACTTTGGCGGATGCCGGATATTCATCCCGCAGGCGTTCGGCATAACCGCGATAGATTTGTGCGTCATCTTCTTCCGAGGATATGGCGAGTGCCAGAATTTCCTGTTCATTCAGATCGGAAAAACGGCGGCGGTTGCTGACACCGGGGATCATATGGGCACTCCTTAATTTAGAATTATTCCAAAATATCATGCGGGTTGTCCGAGGCAAGCAGAAAGTGTTCTTTTCTTGCGTAAACCGATCAGTTCAGTTTATAGTTGCTTCCTAGCCACGGAGAGCCGAATGACAGCCACAGCACATAAAATCAGAAGGGGTCGGAAATTCGACCAGGTTCTGGAAGGGGCGCGCGTGGTTTTCATGAAAGACGGATTTGAAGGGGCCAGTGTCGACGACATTGCTAAAACAGCAGGCGTATCCAAAGCCACGCTATATAGCTATTTTCCCGACAAACGTCTGTTGTTTGCCGAGGTTGCCAAATGTGAATGCCACCGGCAGGCCGACACAGCACTTGAGGTGGTAACAAGCGATTCAACACCAGACCAGGTTCTTCGCGAAGCAGGCTTGCGGATGATCGAATTTTTCATATCTGATTTCGGTCTAAGCATGTTCCGCATATGCACCGCTGAATCCGGCCGCTTCCCTGAATTAGGCAAGCATTTTTACGAATCCGGCCCACAACTGGTGCGCGAACGACTGGTCGGATATTTCCATGAGGCCATTGACAAGGGCCAGTTGAAAATCAATGATCTTGATCTGGCCGCCGACCAGTTTGCCGAATTGTGCAAGGCTTCGTTCTTTCCCCGCTTGTTGTGCGGCATGGAAAGCAGTTTTGACAAAGCGGAAATTGAACGGGTTTTAAATGGTGCGGTTGAGATGTTCATGGCGCGTTACGGGGCGTAACCCGACCCTGAAGTGTGCGTTTTCAGACTAGTGAAGCCCCGACGACTCGGTTATTATACAGGGGAGGGTGAAACGCGCAGCTTCAGCCGGAGCCAGATGGCCAGATGGATAAGAAAACAGAAGCGATAGCCCGGGAATCCCTGTTCCTGTCCAGCTTGCCGGAAACCTCGGTCAGTATGATTCTGTCGAACACCACGGATCAATGTTTCAAACAGGGGGAAACGATTTTCCTTCAGGGGGATCCGGCGGACAACATTTATATCGTGATTGAAGGCTGGGTGAAACTGTACCGGATTGCGCCAAACGGGGCCGAAGCCATTGTCGGGGTTTTTACGGCGGGCCATAGTTTTGGCGAGGCACTGGCCCTGCGTCACGAGGTATATCCGGTGGCCGCAGAAGCCGTGACAGACAGCCATGTTATCAGCATGCCAACGTCGGTTTTGACCGGCCTGATCGAAAGCGACCCCGAGATTGCCATTTCGATGCTGGCCTCGACGTTTCAACACCTACATTCGATCGTGCTGCAACTGGAACAGATCAAGGCCTTTTCCGGCGCACAACGCGTTGCCGAATTTCTGGTTGGGCTGTGCCCTGTTAGCGAAGGGGCCTGCACGGTCACCCTGCCATATGATAAATCCCTGATAGCCGGGCGACTGGGGATGAAGCCCGAAAGCCTGTCGCGCGCCTTTGCCAAATTGCGCAAACAGGGGGTAACGGTGCGCCAGAACCACGCCGCGATTTCCGATGTTGAAGGGCTGCATGCCTTTGCCACGGGCGACGAAGAATTGCGGTTGCGCAAATCGGTTTAAAGCATGGGTGCTAAATAAAGTCCCAGCAACACCAGCGCATATAGTGTTAACGCGGTGTTGAACCCGCGCCGCCAGAACCTTGTGGTCTCCAGCCCCAGATAGCGCGACAGGATGATCCGCCCTTTGATCAGCGCCAGCAACAGGATCACCGCACCGGCCACGGCTGGAACCCAGCCAGCACCCGTTGCGGTTTTTCCGCGATCAATGAAAATGGCAACAGCGGTGCTGGTGGCACTTAGCACCAGCAAAGCAATCCATGCGCGGAATAGTTTATCCTTCAGCATACCCGTCACCTTAGCAGATAAATGACGGGGAACAGCAGCACCCAGACCAGATCGACCATATGCCAGAATGCTGCCCCGACCTCGATATTGCGGGGGGCATCACGCCATGCGACCAGCAGCAGGATCAGGATACCTGCCACCACATGCGCGGCGTGAAAACCGGTTAGCAGGTAGTAGAAGGTGAAAAAGGCGTTGGTGTCGATGTTGATACCGGCAGCGGCATCGGCGCGATATTCCAGCACTTTGATCCACAGGAATGCCACGCCCAAAACGGCGGCGATCACCAGCATTAGCCGCGCCTTTGCCCGTTGCGCCGCTTCGCGCAGGCGCAGGGCTTTGGCGGCCAGAAAGCCGCTGGTAACCAGTATGGCGGTGTTGGCCCCGGCGGCGGCGCGGTTCAGGTGATCCTGCGCTTCGGCAAACATTGCGGGGTCAGTGATCCGCACAGCCATGAATGCCGCCAGCCCCGCGCCGAATACCAGCAGCTCGCTGACAATCAGCACCCAGATCATCAGATCACCGGGTAGTTCGTCCAAGACGCTGTGTTGTTCAATATCGCTCATGCGCCCACCAGATGGCGGTAAATTTCCGGCAAGGCAAGCGTCAGCTTGTCAGGGTGCGCAATGGTCGCATATCCCCCTTGCCCGAACATCCGGTTGAACCATGCTTTGTCGCGGGCCTCGACTGTGATGCCGTAAACCGAATGGCCCGCGCGACGGGCTTCGCGGATGGCCATGGCGGTGTCTTCGATCCCGTGGCGGCCCTCGTAATGGTCCAGATCATTAGGCTTACCGTCAGTGATAACCAGCAACAGTCGTTTCTTTTTCGCCTGTTTCGCCAGATCGGCCGAAGTATGGCGGATGGCGGCGCCCATGCGGGTGTAAAACCCGGGTTTCAAGCTGCCGATCCGCGCTTCGACATCCCCGTTCATCGGCTCGCCGAATTCTTTGCAGGACAGCATATAAACCCGATCGCGTTTCAAGGATGAAAAGGCGTGGATGGCGAAATCGTCGCCGCAAGCGTCCAGCCCCCATGCCAGCGCGGCCAAAGCCTCGCGTTCGATATCAATCACCGCGCGGCCGGTAACGGCACTCTCGGTGGAGCGGGAAATATCCAGCAGGATCGAGACTGCGAGGTCCCGCCTCTGCGGGCGGGACTGGCACCAGATGCGATCGGTGCCTTCGCCATAGGCGTGCAGGTCGGAATAGGAACGCACGGCGGCGTCCATATCCAGTTCCTCGCCGTCCGGCTGGCCGTGCAGGTATATCCGGCCCGGTTGCAACGCCTCGAACTGGCGTTTCACGGCGCGGATACGGCGCATGGCCTGCGGGTCGGCGCGAAAGGAAGGGATTTCCTCGGTAATTTTCGCGCGGCTGGCCAGAACGCGGGTGTGGTCGGGCAGGTAGGATTTGCTGCGCGTTTCCCATTCGGGATAGGTGAACACGCCGGACAGCCGTTCGCGGTCCACGTCCTCGGGCGCCAGATCAAGGTGCAGTTTCAGGCGGGTTGCAGGGGCTTTGGAGATTTGCCCCAGCCCGATTTCATCCTGATCATCCGCGGCCTTTTTGGCGTTGTCGTATTCGTCGTCTTCAACCTTGCGGTTCAGGTTCAGGAATTCGGCCCATGACAGGATGGTTTCGAAATTGAACAGGGTCAGGCTGTCTTTGCGCTCGGCCTGATCGGCCTTGTGCCGCTTGGCCTTTTTCACAACCTCGCTGCCCTCTTCAGGCGGGCGGCCATCGGTGGCGCGGGTTTCGGCCTCGCTTGGGGCGCTGAATTCGACAGCGCGCAGGGCGGGCCACAGCGGCACGGGGTGGAACGGGCGATAACCGCGCGGGGCGGTGACGGTTGAGGGATCGTCCAGCGCAGGCAGCAGGGTGGGCGTGTTTTCCTCGCCCAGAAGATGGCGGATCAGTGTTTCGACCTCGGCCTCGCGGGCGGGCAGGTTAGGGCGGTTGCGGCCGCGCAGGGCAAACTGGCACAATGCGGAATATAGCGGGTGCAGGCCGGGGGCCTGTTCCAGTGTTGCCTGTGTCATTTCACGGGCGGCGGCGATGGCCAACAGATCATTGCGCAACGGATCGGGGTCATCACGCCGTTCCGGTGCGTGGGCAGCGCAGGCGGTCAGCCACAGATACAATGCAGCATTGGCCTCGCGGCTGGGGAAATGGGCGATGCTGTCGGGCAGGCGTAATGCCTCGCCATCAAATGTGGCGTGGGCGATACGTTCAACGTCCGTGCCCAGACGGCGGCGGAACGACAGGCGGTGGCGACTGACCTCAATCGCAACAGGCCGGATTTCGACCGAAGGATCGCCCCCCAGCCCGCGAAAAAAGATTGCCAGCCGCCCGTCAACCTCGGAGAGGTTGACCGTGGCCCCTTGATGCTGAATTGGTGCATCCAAACGGCTGGCGAAGGAATGCCATAGTTTCCCGACAGTCTCTTCGGGTTCCCACGGATCCAGTTCGACCTTGGTCATGCCATGCCTCACCCGAAGACGGCAGTTACAAGGTCAAGGAGCCCACGTTTCACATCCTCTTCATCAGTTAACGGTTCGATCATTGCGGCCAGAACAGCGCGTTCCAAAGGCATCCCTTGATGGATCAGCGTGGCGGCGTAAACGATCAGGCGGGTTGAAACGCCTTCTTCCAGATCCTGCCCCTTTAGCGCGCGCAGCTTGCCGGCCAGTCGCACCAGCCCTTTCACGCGGTCCTTGTCCAGACCGCTTTCGCGCATCACCACTTCGGCTTCCAGATCGGGCGCGGGGAAATCGAATTCCACTGACAAGAACCGCTGGCGGGTCGAGGGTTTCAGGGTTTTCAGGATATTCTGGTAACCGGGGTTGTAGGACGCCACCAGCATAAAGCCGGGCGCTGCCTCGATTTCCTCGCTGGTGCGGTCAATCGGCAGGATGCGTCGATCGTCGGTCAGCGGGTGCAACACCACGGTTACGTCCTTGCGGGCCTCGACCACTTCGTCGAGGTAACAAATCGCGCCTTCGCGCACGGCGCGGGTCAGCGGGCCATCGACCCAGACGGTTTCGCCACCCTTTAGCAGGTAGCGGCCAATCAGATCGGCGGCGGAAAGATCATCGTGACAGGCCACGGTATAAAGCGGCCGGTTCAGTTCAGCGGCCATATGGGCCACGAAACGGGTTTTGCCACAGCCGGTCGGCCCTTTCAGCAAAAGGGGCAGGCTGTTGGCATGGGCGGCGCGGAAAATCTCGCACTCGTCCGCTTGGGGCTGGTAGAAGGGGGCATCTGCCGCCCCCTTCAGGTTTTTTGTGCCATCCATCGACGCCTACTCCGCCGGAGTGGCGTCGGCACCACTGCTGATGATCTCCTTGCGCGGCACAAGCACCGCATAAAGATACAGCATCACGCCCAGAACCACGGCGACACCGGCACCGAAACGCATCCAGTAGAATACGGCCAGCGTATCCTGAACGTCCATGTAGTAGTCACCAATGACCCGTTGCATGTGCGCCTGCACAGTACCCGCGAAGGTCAGCGAGAACGTCATGAACACCATACCGCCCGACATCAGCCAGAACGACGCCATGTTAATCACCTGATTATACGGATCGCGCTTCAGCAGGATCGGCATAGCATAAGTGAACATCGCAAGGTTCAGCGATACATAAGCGCCAAAGAAGGCAAGGTGGCCATGGGCGGCTGTGATCTGTGTGCCGTGGGTATAGTAGTTTACCCCGTGCAACGTGTGCAGGAAGCCCCAGACACCGGCGCCAAAGAACGCCAGCACCGCACAACCCAGCGACCAAAGCAAAGCGGCTTTGTTCGGGTGGTCACGACGGCCTTTCCAGACCATGATGAAAGCAAAGCTCATCATCGCAAAGAACGGGATGATTTCCAGTGACGAGAAGATCGAGCCGATCCATTGCCAGTAACCGGGTGTGCCGATCCAGTAGTAGTGATGCCCTGTGCCCAGCAGGCCCGAGAACAGCGCGGTGGCGACGATGATATACAGCCACTTTTCAACCACTTCGCGGTCAACACCGGTCAGCTTCAGCATCAGGAAGGCCAGAATCGAGGCCATGATCAGTTCCCAAACGCCTTCAACCCACAGGTGGATCACATACCACCAGTATTCTTTATCCAGCGCCAGGTTTTCAGGGTTGTAGAAAGCGAACAGGAACAACAGTGCCAGCGCCCAAAGGCCCAGCAACAGGATGTTGCTGATCGCGGTCTTTTTGCCCTTTAGAACTGTCATGGTGACGTTGAACAAGAAGATCAGCGCCGCAACGACGATGCCGGCTTTGACCCAGATCGGCTGTTCAAGGAATTCGCGCCCCTCTTTGCCCAGCAGCCAGTTTCCTTCAAACAGGTTGAAGGTGTAAGTCAGCACAACGCCGGTTGTTCCGACAACCAGAATAAACAGCTGCAAATAGGCCAGTTTTGGCGAGTAGATTTCGTTTTCGCTTTCTTCCGGAATGATAAAGTAGGCAGCGCCGAAAAATCCGGTCAACAGCCACACCACCAGTGAATTGGTATGCAGCATGCGGATAATATTGAACGGCATCAGTTCCGACAGTGTATTTGGCGAAACATAGATCCACCCTGCCAATAACCCCATCGAGACCTGCACCAGAAACAGCGCCGTCGCGACGAGGAAATAGACCTGAGCGATTTTTTGAGTTTGATATTTCATCGGTTCATCCTTTCCTCAACCTGCGTCCGTGGGCGGCCAGCCCTGCGTGTCGATGGTGTTGGTCCACAGCAGGAAATCGCTCAGGTTGCGGATTTCTTCATCGGTCAGGTTGAATTGTGGCATCTGGCGGCGACCTTCGACGCCCGAGGGTTGGGATTCCATCCAGCCCTTGAGGGTATCAAAGGCATCCTCAGGATCATCCTGAACACCCCAGCGGGTCATTACATTGCCCAGTTCTGGGGCGAAATAGGCACCTTCACCCAGAATTGTGTGGCAATCAATGCAGGCTTTACGCTCCCACACTCGTTTGCCTGCCGCAACGCTGGCCGTCAGCGTCTCGGCGTTGGTTGATTCGGTAACAATATATCTGCGGCTTTGATAGGTAAGCAGCAAAAAGATAACTAGGAAAAACAGGGACCCGCCATAAAATATGTTCCGGGCCATGCTTTTGGTCATGACTTCACGCATTGCGTCCTCCTTTGCGGAGTCGTTGAGGGTAACGGGAATGTGAGTGAATTTTCAGGAAATGTCCTTGACAAAAGTCAAGGCAATAGTGGGTGGAATCAGTTAAATCCAATGTGCCTCACCAGCTGAATGGTAGTGTCGCGAGTTTGGTGGAAATTCGAGGACGGCGTAATCTCCGGGTGCATCGAAGCCACCCAACCGGCGGCTGGAACCGCCAAGGAGATCACGCCATGACAAAGAATACAGCAACATCGACATCCGCGCTACTGGCCAATGAAGCAGGCTATGACCCGATTGAAGACCGGCTGCGCCAGAACATCCGCGCGACGATCGAGGCGGTTTTCGAAGAGGAGCTGGAGCAGTTTCTGGGCCGTTGCCGGTATGGCCGCAGCGGCGGGGCAAAGGCCGGATACCGCCACGGGCATCGCGAGCGGCAACTGGTCGGAACATTTGGAACCGAAACGGTGCGCGTGCCGCGTGCGCGGATCACAGGCGAGGCCGGCAAGGCCAGAGAATGGCGCTCGAAGGCATTGCCCCGCTACCAGCGGCTGACGAAGAAGGCCGAGGCGCTGATCGCTGCTGTCTACCTTTCGGGCACCAACACACGGCGGGTAAAACGCGCCCTGTTCGGCCTGTTTCAGGGGGCGGTCAGCAAGGATGTGGTGAGCCGCGCCTGGCGCAAGGTGAAGGTGGACTGGCAGGCGTGGTGCGCCCGCAGCCTTGCGGATGAAGACATCGTGCGGCTGATCCTGGACGGCACCGTGATCAAAACGCGGATTGACAGGAAGGCCACCAATATCTCGGTTCTGGCCGCGATTGGCGTGCGCCGGGATGGGCAGAAGGTCTTGTTATCACTGATGAACATGGGCGGCGAAAGCACCTCCGCCTGGCGTCAGTTCATCAACGATCTGGATGCGCGCGGGTTGAAACGGCCCGAATTTGTCATCGTGGACGGGGCACCGGGACTTGAGGTCGCTCTCATTGCCCTCTGGGGTGAAGATCTGCCGATCCAGAGGTGCACGGTGCACAAGCACCGCAACCTTCTGGCCAAGGCACCCAAGCGTATGCATGATGAGTTGACAGAAGATTACCGCGACATGATCTACGCCAAAACACCCGAGGAAATCGCCACCCGCCGCAAGGCATTTCTGCGAAAATGGCGGCTGAAATGCAAGGCCGTCGCTGACAGCTTGGAAGAAGCAGGAGATAAGCTTTTCACCTTCACGCGTCTGCCACAAGGCCAGTGGAAATCGGCCAGAACGACAAATGCGATCGAACGCCTGAACGAGGAATTCCGCCGCCGCATCAAGACCCAGACCGTGCTGCCATGCGCCGAGACCGTGCCGATGCTGCTTTGGGCTCTGATGGCCTCGGGGCAGATCGTCATGCGAAAGGTCGATGGCTGGGAAACGCTCGCTCAGCCCGTCGCCGACGCAACCCTTGACCAAGCCGCCTGACCGGCGCATAACTCAACCCGCTCGGAGGTGCCTGAAATCAATTTCCACCACTTTCGAGACACAACCGCATCAACAGCTGACTCCACTTCGTTGCCGCTTGTTTGGGCGGCAGTCGATTCTTCTGTGGCACTGGAAACTATCTCAGCTGGTGCAGGGGCCATGCCCTTCCAAACGGCATATCCGCCGCCTGCCGTAACCAACAGGATTGCTGTCGTCATCATCAGCATCTTCGAGCCGGATTTTGTTGGCTCATCTTCTTTGGTTTTAGCACTAACAGCCGCCGATTTGCTTGCTGTAGGAAGCTCGCTAACACCGCCGCTAATCATTTCCATCCATTCCTTGGCGGTCTGGATGCGATCCTTTGGCAGTACTTTCAACGCTTTGTCTATCGCAGCCAGGAAGGCCTCGTCATAGCCCTCGATGCGACCGGCCAGTGGCAAATATGGATCGTCCTCATCGGACGCCAAAGCAGCAAGGCGCGTTTGGGAATCCGTCGGCATTTCGCCGGTGATCAGGTGATAAAAACTAGCCGCCAGCGCATACAGGTCGCTCGACGGGCCCTGTTTGCTGCCGTTTACATAGAATTCCTGCGGGGAATAGCCGTCTTTGACCACGCGCAAAGCAGACAACACGCGGCTGGCTTTGGACACCTCTTCACGAGCGGCGCCAAAATCAATCAACAGCGGTTCGCTTGTTTTTTTGTCTATCAGGATATTGTCGGGTGAAATATCGCGGTGCAGGATGTTGCGTCCGTGCAGATAATCAACCGCTCCAAGGATCTTGCGCAGGATCTTGTTGATTTCGGCCGGGGGCAATCTCTCACCACCATCTTCCAGTGTCTCCAGAAGATCGAAACCTTCGATATAGTCCAGCGCCATATAGGCGGTATCATTGTCTTCGAATACCTGATGCACACCGACAATATTCGGATGCTTCAGTTTCGCCAGACTTTTGGCTTCTTGCACGAACAGATCGATGACCGACTTGAATTCGGCCTGATGTGCACGGGACCGCGCACCGACCCGCGCATAGCTGCGACGACACAGGGTATTGGGGAAACATTCCTTGATCACAACCCGGCGATCCAGGGAATCCTTTGCAAGATAGGTGATACCAAAACCACCACTGTTCAGGAATTCCTCGATGACATACTGGCCATGAAGAAGCTCTGTTCCAGGCTTCAGCTCATCAACAAAGTCGTCTTCACCACCTTGCTCGATAATCTGGTCAATCTGTTTAACCGTAGAAACCATTTGTTGCCCCACCCGGGTTGCTCATTGAATTTGATCCGGCAACAATCCATTGCCAAGACCATCAACTGTCTTAAGAATTTGTCAGAAATATGATGCGATTAAGTCTATTTTTCAGAGAACTAGCCTATAGGTTGATTTCTAAAGGATTTTTCAACCTGGTTAATTCTGACTTTCATACCGTTCAACTGTGCTAAATGCCTTGTTTATTTGATCATGTGGCCAAATTTCCGCGATTCTCTCGCGCTATGCATTAATAATTTACCTCACGTTAACCATTAGGGATGAATCTGGCTGCAAAACAGCGAGGATCCCGATGAAGCGTCTCTATTGGTTAACAATCCCGGCAGTGATTCTATTAACCGGCTGTGACAGCCCCCATCCACGCTTCGCGCGAGTCGAGGTCCAGAAAGTCACGGTAGACGGCAGCACATTCAAAATCCGTATCCGTGATGGATATGCCGAAGCCATCCGCACCAATTTCGAACGCCTGCCAAAAATCGGCGATACCTTCCCCAAAGCCGCCAAAGCAATCGAGATCGCCAGCGGCTGCAAGGTCATCCCGAACTCGATGAAGGGCGATCCAGCGTTGATGATGGCGAAACTGGACTGCAAATAGTCGAAACCGCCCTTGCATCCGGTCCCGCAAAACCGCACCTTGGGGGTCAGGAAACAGGAGTGCGCCAGATGACCCAAGACACCGACCGCCACGCAATGAAAATGGCCAAGAAGAAGGCCGCGCGCGACAAGATCATGGCGACCAAGACCGATCAAAAGGGGTTGGTCATCGTGCATACCGGCAAGGGCAAGGGTAAATCCTCGGCCGCCTTCGGGATGATTTTCCGTTGTATCGCCCATGACATGCAATGTGCCGTTGTGCAGTTCATCAAGGGCGGCATGTCCACCGGCGAGCGCGATCTAATTCTGGCCAAGTTTAACGACATTTGCGAATTCCACACGATGGGCGAAGGGTTCACCTGGGAAACGCAGGACAAATCCCGCGACACCGAAATGGCGCAGACCGCATGGGAAAAGGCCAAGGAATTGATCCGTGATCCGGCCAACAAGATGGTGCTGCTGGACGAAATCAACATCGCACTACGTTACGATTATCTTGATATTCAGGATGTTGTCGATTTCCTGAGCAACGAAAAACCCGAAATGACCCATGTGGTTCTGACCGGTCGCAACGCCAAGGACGCGTTGATCGAGATTGCCGATCTGGTAACGGAAATGGAATTGATCAAGCACCCCTTCCGCTCGGGCGTCAAAGCCCAGATCGGGGTTGAATACTAAGGCGGATATCTTCGGAAACTTCTCCTTAACTTTTTTGCGCCAAGGATGGCACAAGAAAGAAAGGGATGCCTATGCCAGTCGCTGCTATTCGGACCTCTGTTGATTTACCGGTGGCGGCCCACCCGTCACCCGTGGGCACAAAGCGGGTGATGGATATCGTGTTGATCCTGCTAACACTCCCTGTTTCGGTGCCACTGGTGCTTGTCATTGCAGGATTGCTGATGGCGCAAGGCAGGCCGGTGTTTTATTCCCAACAGCGGGTCGGACAGGGTGGTCGACATTTTCGCATTTGGAAGTTTCGCACAATGGTGCCGCAGGCCGATGCCAGATTGCAGCAGCACTTGCAGAAAAATCCGAATGCAGCCCGCGAATGGCGCATGACACAAAAACTGCGCCATGACCCGCGTGTGTTTTCTCTGGGTGCCTTCCTGCGTAAATCCAGTCTGGACGAGGTGCCCCAGCTTTGGAATATTCTCTGCGGCCAGATGAGTCTGGTTGGCCCTCGACCCATAACAATGGCAGAGCTGGTAGAGAAATACCGCGGCCATGCGCCCACCTATTTGAAATGCCGCCCCGGTCTGACCGGGCTATGGCAGGTATCGGGGCGCAACCGCCTACGATATGCGCAGCGGGTGCAGCTGGATGTGGCATATGCCACGCGGCAAAACCTGTGGCTGGACTTGCACATTCTTTGGCGCACAATCGGCACAGTGCTACGCGGTACCGGTTGTTGAAACATACCCGGCTTATCCAGCCCCCACTTTACCAGATAAATAAATCCGGCGCGCAGCGCGTACCCAGAACGGGGTTGTGACATCCTCGCGATACAGCAGTGTGTCATGCCGGGCTGTTACGGACATTTCAAAACCGGGCTGATATTGCATGTGGCGTTTGACAAGTGTGGAATTCACTGTCTGAAAATGATTGGCCAAATCCTCAATCTCGGATCGCGTGAACAGACAGCTTTCCACCGCTGTCCCAAACTCCAGATCAAAGGCCTCCTGCACAGCTGAAAACAAGTTGTTGTCGGCAGGGTTTCCACCTGCGATCACCAAACCGGCCCAAGTCGGCAATGCGCGGGGCGAGATGTTCGAAACCCCGTTGTTGACCATAGACAAAGCCTCGACCCCGAATGGCAGGTCCAGAAACGACAACATTACCCCCAGCACCCCTTCGGGCGCGGCGCGGGCAGTGTTGAAATCGACAAAGTGGATATCCTTGGGGTGAAACCCGCTTTTCAAATGATCATACAAGGCAAGATAATCGCACCATAAACCGTCCACCATTCCCGTTTGAAACGCCTGTTCAATCAAAACAGGCGGGCGGGGCGGAACACGACTTCGGGCGACTTCCAGATAGACGGATTGCAAAAACTGCCATTGTTCCCGCAGAAAACAAATCAGGCTGACGCTTTCAAATCCGTCAAAAACCCCGGCCAGTGCCGCCATATCCACCTGACCACCCGCCCCGCCACCGCGGGAAAATTCCTCGCTCGACAACAGCAGGGTGACATCGCTGTCCACATACTCTGCCGCCAGCGCCTGCAAGGTTCCGATCCCACCATCCGGCAGATCATAGGCCAACGGCAGCGCAATCCAGTCGGTTAGCAATCCGTGGTGCCCGCTGTGTTTGCCCAGCGCCGGATAGATCACACCGTGTTGCGCCAGCAAATCACGGTTGGCGTGAAATGTGTCCTGAATGGTTGTCGTTGCTGTTTTATGGGTTCCGATATGTAAAACCAGTCTAGCCATCGCGCAGAGCTTCCTTCAATGCATCCAGATATAGTCTGCCAAATGTCTCGCTCGGTTCCAGCACCGCCTTCTCGGCCCATTCATTCCACGCATTGATGAACAATTCACCCCGATACGACCCAATCAGCCGGTGTTCCTGCACCCCTCGCAACCATTGACGAAAGCTGGCCGGATTGGCACCGTATGCAATATGCGCCTTTTGTCCGCGCCTTGCGGTGTTGTCCCAACCGGGCATGATCCCTGTGATGGTGTTGTCCGGTAACTGCCGCCGATACGCCGGTTTGACCGACCGTCGCGCCACAGCGTTGTAATCGTAAATCAGACCGCCAAACCCGTCTGCCGGTGTGGCCCCGCCCATCCGGTTGCCAAGCGGCCCGCCATACAGGAAATCCTCGCCTTTAACCAACCCGTGCGGTGGCATCTCGACCCAGAAATCAAACAGATCTTCGGCAACCTCGCTTTTGCCTTTCACATGAAAGGAAACTGCACCCAGCTCAACCTCGCCAATGCCTGCCTGCCGCCATGCCTTGCGCATCCGCTTAATGTTTCGGACCGGATCAGGCATATCTTCGGGCCGATAGATCACAAAACGGGGACGCGTTCCATCTGGCCGCTGATAGCGTTCATCCCGCATATAGGGCAGGGTGGATTGCACCAGCCCTTCTTCGAACCCGTCGCGGTAGCTTTGGTCCAGCAACACCTCGCCCGTCAACCCGTCCCAGTTCCGACGCCAGCTTTCATTCGCCCAGCATAGATAAAAAGGGAACGTCACATCGGACCGTTTAAGCAAGTTGTCCAGTGGTGTTTCCAGCACCCGTTTGCCATCAAACCAGTAGTGATAGACGCAAAACGCATCAATCCCCGCTTGCGCCGCCAATTCGGCCTGCTGCCCCATCACCTCGGGCGCACGCAGGTCATAATATCCCAGATCCGCCGGCAGCATCGGTTGCAAATGCCCGGGGTACATCGACCGCGCCCCAAGGGCCGCCCGCCATTCGGTATACCCCGCACCCCACCACGCATCGTTTTCCGCAATCGGATGAAACTGCGGCAGGTAAAATGCGCTGGTGTAATTCGGTTTGGCAAGTGGTCGCGCCACGGCCTGACTGTCGATTTCACTGCTTTGTCGAACCGCCATACCTGCCGCCTGCGCCAACCCGCCAATCGCGCGTTCGAATGCATGGGCAAGGGTGCCATCTACCTGACCTGTTTCCGCCTCGAACACTGATGAATCCAGCCGCAACGCGCGGATCATGCCCAACATCAGCGGCTTGACCCAATACATAGACCCCGCCGGAAACGACAAATCATCCGCCCCCTCCAGTTCCAACCGCCGCAGTAACATGGTGGTTTTATCCCTGTTCGACCCCCACCATTGCGCCCCCTTGAAATGCTGCCCGTCCGCCACCCAGAATCCCGCATCCGCGTCGGCCAAAAACCCGTCCAGTTTTGCGGCCAGCCCGTCAGGCGGCAGAAACCCGTCAATCAGATGATGGCGCCATTTGTCCCCGTCTTTTCGGTGTGGGGATTTCTTGGTATGAATTTTGCAAACCGCCCTGTAGCCATCAAATGCCCCCGCATTCAGAAGCGTGACAAACGGTAGAATATCCCGCCCCTTGTTGGCCGCTGGCACAACGGTTACCTTGGGAAAAGCGGATCGGATTTCGGCAGCCAAACCATCCGTTTCCGCCCCACGCCATGTCAGCGTAACATACAGATCATACTCGATCTCGAGCGCCTTGAGCCGCGCGGCAAACTCTGCCCAAAGGTCGGGGTAATAGACATGCACAACCACCGCCAAAGGGGCCCGTTTGCGATCGGGGTCAAACCGCAACACCTGTTCGGGGCAATCGGGAAACCGGTCAACCGCCGCAGCGCGGGTTGGCCGCCCCTCTTTGCGGCCGCGACTCAGGTAATGGCGAAAAGGACGCATTCCGCTTTCGGCGACATCGGGGTTCAGGCGCAGATAGGACTCGGGTGAAAACTCGGGATTTGGCTGCATCCCCGCAACCTCGCCTTGCAAGATAAAGTGGTGCAGGGGGAACAGCCGGTAAAACGGGTGTAACGCCGGATTAGCCCCGCGATAAAAGGCTGCATCAAACATGCCGCTTGATTTGGCCTGCCACAGATACGCCCATTCCGACGGCCGTAACACCAATAAGCGCACAGCCTTTTGCAGACGCCGCAGCATCACCTTTGCACCTGACATGCCCCCTCCTTCGACATTCAATCCGATTCCCCAGCACCCTAGACCCCGACAGTTAAGCAACGGCTAAAATCACCCCTCGCTAATCAATCGCCGCGCATGTCGGCCCAGAAATATCAACGCAGGTACCAGCGCCAGCAGGGTGACAAGCAACGGATACAACGGTTCGGAAAACCCGGCCGGATATGTCGAATAGATGCCCGCCCGTACCAGTCCAATCACATGCACAAGCGGATTGAACCACAACCAGTCGCTGAATGGCGAGGGCACAGCCTCGGGTAGGAACAACACGCCGGACAGGATAAACAAAGGGCGATTCAGGATTGACCAAAGCCTTTCCCACAGCGGGAACATTTCAAACAAAAACGCATTCATCGCCCCGATGCCAAATCCCAGCAGAGCCGCCAGAACCAGACCCGCAAACAGGGGCAGGAATGACAGCGAAACCGGTTGGCCCGACATCGCCAGTATCCCGCCGATCACCAGCGCAAACACTAGCAGATGTGTCAGCGTATTCAGGATGAACCGTGCCAACAACGCATCCCACCACGTCACCGCCGGATAGGCCAGCAGGGGCCGCGAAAAACGAAGGGCCACGCCGATTTTCTGCGCCAGATCACTATAGAGCATGAATGGCAGGTAACCGCTGGCATAAAACAGCGCGAAACTTTTGCCCAGCGGCGGCTGATCGAACACGAAGGTAAAGACAAAGGTCAACAAAGCCACTGCCGCCACGGGTTCAAGCACGGCCCAGAAATACCCCCCCGGCGTGCGCCCGAAGGTGGTTGCCATTTCACGCAGGATCAGGGCGCCCGTGGCGCGAAAAGATGCAATCCGGTGCAAATCATACCCCCGCTGGTTAGCTGTTTCTTCAGGAATTGGGCTTAGGCCAAAGAAGTGAAGAAGCAATTACCGCAAAAGGGATTCCTTTTATGAACAGTCCTGTTTTTATGAACAGTCCTGTCAGGCTTCCGGTTACACCAGCTCAGGCCGTTCCTGCGCCCTCCCAAAACCAGATGGCGCCAGCACATCGATTGCTCCCGCCGGTGCCACAGGCGCGCGTTCAACGCCACCACCGCTGGATACACGCCAGTTTCATCCTGTTGGTCATAGTGCCGCTGATCATGGCCGCGTGGTACCTGTATACCCGCGCTGCCGATCAATATACCTCCACTGTCGGCTTTGCTGTGCGCACTGAAAAGGCCGGGTCGGGGCTGGACCTTCTGGGGGGGATTCCCGGCCTGTCGGCTCTGTCTTCGACCAGCTCTTCGGACACGGATATTCTGTATGAATTTCTGCTGTCACAGGCGTTGGTGGCAAAGGTTGATCAGCGCCTGAACCTGCGCGAAATCTGGTCCCGACCGGAAAACGACATTGTTTTCAGGTTTGATCCGGATGGCACGATCGAGGATCTGACCAAATACTGGTGGCGCATGATGCAGGTTTCCTATGATCCGGGAACGCGGTTGATCACGCTTCAGGCACATGCCTTTACCCCCGAGGAAGCGCGCGATATTGCAGCGGCAGTGCTGGAGGAAAGCAGCGGGATGATCAACCGTTTATCGTCAATCGCACAGGATGACACCACGCGTTATGCACGCGAGGAATTCGATCTGGCCAAAGAACGGCTGGAAAAGGCACGGTCGGCCCTGAAGGCATTTCGCAGCCAGACCCACATCGTTGATCCGCTGGCCGATTTGCAGGGTGAAATGGGGGTGTTGGGGCAGCTTCAGCAAAAGCTGGCAGATGAATTGATTGCGCTGGATATGCTGCGCAGCACATCGCGCAATCTGGCACGGCCAAGCGGGCGGAATGCCGAAACGGTAGACGTGCGGATTCAACAGGCGGAACTGCGGGTACAGGTGATCCGCGAGCGGATCGATAGCGAGCGCGCCAAATTCGGCGGGGGGGATGGCCGGCGGGACTATTCCGCCCTTGTTGGCGAATTCGAGCGGCTGAATGTCGATCTGGAATTTGCCCAGAAATCCTATGTCGCCGCATTGGCAACGCTTGAGGCCGCCCGCGCCGACGCCCAACGCCAAAGCCGGTATCTGGCGGCTTATGTTACCCCCACACTGGCGGAAAAACCGCTGTACCCGAAACGGGCGCAGATACTGGTGGTGATGGCTGTTTTGCTGGGGTTGGGTTGGGCAGTTATGGTGCTGGTCCTCTATAATCTGCGCGACCGGCGGTAGGTGGGGGCTGGGTCAATGATTGCATTGCAAAACCTGTCAAAAACCTTTGTCGCCCAAGGGGTGCACAAGGTGGTGGCCAATGATATCAGTTTTACCTTTCCCGAGCGCGAGGCTGTGGGGCTGTTGGGGCGTAACGGGGCCGGTAAATCCAGTCTGTTGCAAATGATCGCGGGGGTGATCGACCCGGATGCCGGTGAAATTATCTCGGACGGACGCATTTCCTGGCCAGTCGGGTTTCAAGGCAGCTTTCACCCCGATCTTAGCGGCGCTGAAAACGCCCGTTTTGTTGCCCGCCTTTACGGGGTTGATACCCGCGGGATGGAGGCGTTTGTTCAGGATTTTGCCGAACTAGGCGACCATTTCCATCTGCCGTTTCGGAGCTATTCTTCGGGTATGCGTGCCCGGCTGGCTTTTGCGGTGTCGATGGCTGTACCGTTTGATACCTACCTGATTGACGAGGTAACCTCGGTCGGCGACGCCGCGTTCCGCACCAAAAGCGAAGCAATGCTGCACCGACGACTGGAACATAGCGGGGCAATCGTTGTGTCGCATTCCATGGATTTATTGCGGCGCATTTGCCAATCGGGGCTGGTTCTGGAAAACGGGCGCACCTTTTTCTATGCCCGCATTGAACGCGCGATCGAGCATCACAATTACCTGATGCAGGGCCAGCTTCCGCCGTGGATGCGCTGATGGGTGGCGATCCGATCACCGTTCTGATGGCCACCTGCAACGGTGTAGCCTATCTGGAACAGCAATTGCACAGCATCACGATCCAATCCTGCCAACCATCACAGCTGATCATTTCCGATGACGGGTCTACCGACGAAACGTCACACATTCTGGCCCGTTTTATCAATAGCGCCCCGTTTCCCGTCACCGTAATCACCGGCCCGCAAAAAGGCGTGGCACAAAATATGTTGGCGCTACAGGCCCTCGCCCCGCAAGGCTATGTTGCCTTTGCCGATCAGGATGATGTCTGGATGCTCGACAAACTGGCCCGCGCTGTTAATGCGCTGTCGCAGATCCCCGCCAACCATCCCGCCCTGTACACGGCTTGCCGGATCATCACCGATGCGGACATGAACCCGCAAGGCATTACAAAACCCCCGCGCCGTGGACCCGGTTTTGCCAATGCATTGGTGCAAAACATTGCCCCGGGCAATACCATTATGCTGAACCCTGCGGCCCTTGTGTTGGCCCAATCCGCTGCCCGCGATCTACAAGCCCGTACCCCGCATTTTCATGACTGGTGGCTTTATCAGCTTGTTACTGGGGTTGGTGGCAATATAGATTTTGACCCGACCCCCACCGTTTACTATCGCCAACACAAGGGCAATTACCTTGGGGCAGGCCAAGGTATTGTCAGAAAACTAAACCGTCTGAAGGCAGTTTTTGACGGAACCTATCGCAAGTGGCTTTTGGAGCAGGCCTTGGCGCTGGAGTGTTCTTCTGAAAGGTTATCCGAAGAGTCACAAAACCAGTTGGCCCAGTTTTTGCAAACCCTGAATGGCACCCCCAATTTCGGGCAGCCACTTCAGGTTTACCGGCAGTCAATGTCTGAACAGTTTTTACTAAAATTATCACTTGCCTCCTATCGGTTTGGCACCCCTTAACCGATTATTACCCGACTACATAAAACTATTGGAAAACCTGCTGATTAGGCCCATAGTCGGCCATATTTACGCCCTGTCTTTTCCTGTTTTTCCCCGCACCGTGATCATTGATCCAAAGCGGGGGTGGAACATGACCGGATTTAACTACAAAGCTGTTTTCCAAAGCGATGCCTGGGCCTATCTGAACGGAGTTGCCAGTTTTCAACTGGTGCCCACGGGGGGAGGATACAGGCTGTATGGCGGATCGGGATCCTATGGCGGGATCATCGGATTTGACCTGACAGCGGGCGCTGTTGCCAGCCATATTGGCGACTGGCTGGTGGATGATGGCGGCAACAGTTTTCGCCTGTCTGATTTTACCATGATCGGAACAGACCTGCTGGTGGCCGAGCTGGGCAGCAACCATTTGGAGCGCTACAGCTTTGATGCAGGCGGGAGCCTGTTTAATCCGGCGCCTGCCAACTATGTCGGCGGCACCCCCGTGCTGACTCCGCAAATCACCAGCATTTCGGTTGGTGCAACAACCTTTGTCGTAACGGGCGGTGGCGCAGGTGGACCGGAAGGGCTGAATATTTACGAGGTGCAAGGTGGCACATTAGTGCACCGTGACACGGTTACCGATCACATCAAAGTCACCGTCGGAGATATTGCCGACCTGATCAATGTCACTGTTGATGGTACTGCTTATCTGGTTGCTGGCTCTACCACGGACGGGGGGATCAGCACCTTTACAATTGACGCCAGCGGGAATGCGCATCTGGTGGATGCCATTGGCGCAAAAGAAGGGCTGTGGCTGTCCGGTCTGGACAGTCTGACAGCAACCGAAGCAAACGGCACCAGCTATATCATCGTGGCCTCGACCCTATCCAGCTCGCTTTCTGTGGTTCGGATCAATCCGATGGGGGTTCTGTATGTCACCGACCATATCACCGAAGACCTCTGCATAACATCGGGATTCCCCCGGGTTGGCCGTTTTGGTAAGCTAGCCGGGAAATCTCTGGGGTGAATAGATGGACCTTTTCCTGCACGAAGCGGCGGCACGGATCGGCGCGGATGACGTTCTGTCGAAGATCGACGCGCTGATGGATTGGAACTCGTTTTTGCCGATCCTGCGGCGCGGTCTGGGGCGCTCGGGGATCGGGCCTCAGGGCTATGATCCGCTGGTTCTGTTCAAGTGTCTTCTGGTTGGCCAGTGGCACGGGCTGAGCGACCCGAAGCTGGAGCGGGCCTTGAAGGTGCGGCTGGATTTCATGCTGTTCTGCGGGCTCGATCTGCACGCGTCGGTGCCGGATGAGACGACCCACTGCCGGTTCCGCAATGCGCTGGTCCGGGGTGGCGTTTACGATGAGCTGCTGGCCGAGGTCTGCCGCCAGATCGAGGCGCATGGGCTGAAGCTGAAAGAGGCTGAGGCGGCGATCATTGATGCGACCCTGATCGCGGCGGCGGCGCGCCCGCGCACCCATATCGACGCCCCGCAGGACCGGGCAGAGGACCGGGCAGAGGACGGGGCAAGGGAAGGGACGCCGGATGATCCGCCCGAGGTCTCACCCGACGGGGCACAGCTGCATTTCAGCGCCGACCCTGATGCCCGCTGGGTCAAGAAGGGCCGCAAGAGCACGCTCGGCTACAAGGGCTTTGCCCGCTGCGACGAAGAGGGCTTTATCGACAAGGTGCACACCACGCCCGCCAATGCCGCCGAAAGCCCCGAATTCGCCACCATGATCGCGGGCGCAAAGGCGCAGCGGGTGCTGGCCGACAAGGCCTATGCGAGCAAGGCCAACCGCCAGATGCTGCGCGGCAAATACCGCGACGGCATCCTGCGCAAGGCAGCGCGCGGCCGCCCCCTGCGGCAATCGGAGAAACGCTTCAACCGGCTGATTTCGAAACGCCGCTTCCGCATCGAGCAGACTTTCGGCACGATGAAACGCCTCTTCGGCCTGCAGCGGGCGAGATATTTCGGGCGCGCCAGGGTGCATGCCCAGATGGTCATGGCCGCCATCGCGCAAAACCTGCTCAAGGCCGCAAACAGGATCACCCTCAACCCGCAAACCCCCGCAATCGCATAGCCCCAAACCCCGCCACCCGTCTGTCCGCCGGACCCGCAGGGGCGCAAGGTGGGCGGCCGAAATCTTGCTTCAACCGAAAGCCATGGCCTCATGCAGAGGTCTTCACCGATACATTGGGCACCCGGTTTGCCAATGTCGATGCAATCGACAGTTTTACGGTAAACGGCCGTGGATTTATTGTTGCCGGTGGCAGTGATGATGGCTTGACCCTGCTGGAAATAATGCCCGACGGCAAGTTGCTGGAACATGACAGCATCGAAAATCAGAACGGCTGGACACTGGAAAACATCACCGCCATTCAAACTGCGGTGTTTGATGGCGAAGTGCAGGTTTTTGCCGCCGGAAGCAGGGTGTCGGGGATCATGCAGTTTACAATTCCGACCGACACCCTGGCCACGCCGATCAATGGTGACAGCGGCAATAACACGCTGTCCGGCACCGCACTGGATGATCTGATCTATGGAGGGGCCGGGAATGACACCCTGCATGGCAACGGCGGGGACGATATCCTGTTTGGCGGCAGCGGATTGGACCAGTTGTATGGCGGGGCCGGGGCGGATGTCTTTATCATTGATAGCGGCCCGGATCAGGACCAGATCCGTGATTTTGAACTGGGTCTGGACCGGATTGATCTCAGCCGCTGGGGCATGGTTTACGATCCGTCCGACCTGACCATAACCTCGCATGCGGGGGGGCGACCATTCAGTTTGGTGAGTTTTCTTTGGATATCATGACAGATGACGGCAGCACATTGACCGCTGCAGACCTGACCACCGACAGCTTTGTCTTCTAGCAAGGATTGCCTGCATATTTGATTAAAGGGAACCTCTGTAAATTCCCGTTTTCGCCTTCTTCGCGGCGGGGTGGACGGTTTTTCGCCTGTCCCGCCTGATTGCTTCGGATCATAAACCCATTTTCACCGGTTTCAAGCCGGTTTTGGGTATTTCAGGCACACCTCACCCCATGAACCCTTATCCCGGCGCCGCCAGGCCGCATTCGAACTGGACGAAGCGCTTCATGTTGTAGACCAGGTTCATCATCCCGATGCGAAATCGCGCCCGCTTCAGGCCGATGGAGCGGATCAGCTTGCCGCCCATGGAGCGCTCCTGAAAAGCGAATACATGCTCGACCCGGACCCGCACTTTCGAGCGCCTCCGGTTGGCCTTTTGCTGGCGCTCGCCAAGCGGCTTGCCGCGCCTGCCCTTGTGATGGATATGGCTGTGAAGCCCCCGCTCTTCCAGCTCGCTTTCGATCTTTTGCGAGCGATAGGCGCTGTCGGCCCACAGGTCCGATGAGGTGTTGCTCGCATCAATCAGACCGGCAAGCGCCTGGCTGTCATGCACGGCGGCATCGGTGACATCATAAGCGCGGATGAATTTGTGCCGCCGGTCGACATTGATGTGGTTCTTGTAGCCGTAATAGCTCTTGCCGTGCTTCTTCGTCCAGCGCGCATCCACGTCCTTCTGGCGCTTCTTGTGGGGTTTTTCCTCCCACTCTTCAGGCGTTTCGCCCGCCTTGATTTTCTCGTTCTCGTCCCTTTTGTTGTGCTGGCGCGGCGCCGGAACGATGCTCGCATCAACAATCTGCCCGCCCATCGCCAGATAGCCCTTTTCGCGCAGAAAGGCATCGAACTTGTCAAACAGCTCCTTCATCTTCCCGGCCCCGGCCAGCCTTTCACGGTAGGCCCAGATGGTCTTGGCGTCAGGTACGCTGTCTTCAATGCCAAGGCCGAGAAACCGCATGAACGACAGGCGGTCGCGGATCTGATACTCGATCTGATCGTCAGAGAGGTTGTAGAGCTGCTGCAAAACCATCGTCTTGAATATCAGCACCTCATCCCAAGGCGGGCGGCCAGCGTTGGATTTGCGCTGTTCGGGCGGCGTGCGCCATATGGCCTTCAGCTCGTCCCGGTAATCCTCGAACGGCACCATGTCGTTGAGCAACACCAGCGGATCACCAGATTTGTCCAGTCCCGCGTATCGGCTGGAAAGATCAAAAAATCCCATCTGACCCATGACAAAACCCCGTCGGTCGAATCATTTTCATCCTGATGACGATTCTACCCCGTCAGGCCGGATTTTGGGGGATTTTTAGAGGTTCCCTACAGTTGATTGACCGTGGCAATGGGGATTTCGATATTGTTATCCGCTACGAAAATATTGAATGGACGGCCGGATCCAGCCTTGATGATGCAGGGGCGCGGGCAATCATCACCTCATTGCGATTGCCCGAAACGCTCGAGATCGGCACAAACCCCGCCACTTTGGATACAACAACCGGCAATACAGGTGTGACCGGAATGTGGGTGTATGAAATCCGCAATGGCGGAACCGGAACCTATCAGCCGGTATCGGGCATGGTGCTGACCGGAACCCCTAATGGTGATGTACTGGAAGGCGCGGGCAATGACGATTTGTTGCGCGGGCTGGATAGCAACGACATATTGCGCGGCAACGATGGCGATGACTGGCTGTATGGCGGTGACGGGGCGGATACCCTGAATGGTGGCACGGGGGATGATTTCATCTTTGGTGGCGAAACCGAAAACGACTTGCGCGATGTCATATATGCAGGTGATGGCAATGACACGGTTGATGCCGGATATGGCAATGATCTGGTTTATGGTGGAAATGGTAATGATACGATCAATGGCGGCTTTGGGTCAGATGAATTGATCGGGCAGGGTGGCAATGATGTGATTAACGGTGCGGCCTTGTCCGACCTGGTATTTGGCGGTGACGGGGATGACTTTATCAATGGCGGCTTTGGCTATGACCGCCTGAACGGCGGCGGCGGGGCGGACCGTTTTTATCACCGCGGTATTGCCGATCACGGATCAGACTGGATTCAGGATTACAGCGCCGCCGAGGGGGATGTGCTGGTCTGGGGTGGCGGGACTGCATCAGCCAGTGATTTTCAGGTCAACTATGCAGACACGGCAGGCGCAGGTGCCGCCGGCGTGTCCGAAGCTTTTGTAATTTACAAACCCACAGGGCAAATCATCTGGGCATTGGTTGATGGCGATGCACAATCCGAAATAATCATCCGGATCAACGGTAGCGATTACAATCTTATTGTATAGGATCCCGACTTATTGGGCAAAATCCTGTGTGATATAATATGTCCCGCAAAACTGTGCTTTGCGATCTAACGCAATTGCAGTGCCAACTTTCGTCATGCGCCGATCCATAATATTATGCCTGTGCCCGGGCGAACCCATCCATAATTTAACAACATAGCGCGCAAGTGACTTATAGCTATGCGGTTGGATTTTATGTCCAGACGAATTGGTGAACTGGCAGCTACCACTTTCGCCATAAAACCGTTGGGTTTCCAGCTGGAAACGATGAACCATACCGATGTTTTCCGCCGCAGCCTTCCAGCGGATGCCGGAACGTTTTAACCGGTCGCCAAATGTCCGGCGACCGGAAACATTAGAGACATGTGACATATTGCTGGCCCGTGCCATCCATTTGCTATGGCCCTTGGCAAGCTTGCGCAAACCCGAATCTGACCGCACGGGACGCAAACCCGCGCGGCAGCGATAATAGTTTACTTCGACACGAACCGCCGCATCCAAAAGGGATTCGTTGATACGGCGCTCGGGCATGATCAATTTATCTGATCCCGCAACTGCCCGGCGGGAACAGGCTTGTGCGTCCAATGTAAAAAGAAAGGTGGCGGACAAAAACGCTATGATTGTTATCAGTTTCTTACTCACGCACTTGTACTCCGGCTTTGTGTTTGCGTCTTTTGACAACAAGATCATGGCGACTTGGTGGCACAAAGCTGGCCAAAAATGTGATTTCTTTTCACGGGGCCCCGATCATCGCAATATTTCGCCGAGCGAAAATCAGCCACCCGCTTGCAAGCCGCAACCTCGTCTTCCAT
Organism: Profundibacter sp.; assembly: GCF_965277155.1. Classification (GTDB taxonomy): domain Bacteria; phylum Pseudomonadota; class Alphaproteobacteria; order Rhodobacterales; family Rhodobacteraceae; genus Profundibacter. The sequence continues at coordinate 288,049 of NZ_CBDIBV010000013.1, read as the reverse complement.
GGTCGGTGCAAAAGGCTTGAAGTTGTGCAATTCTATTCGAAAACCAACCAACCAACCGAATTGAATCAACTTTTTGTGTGTAATCGCACTTTATAACCCGCTCAACGTCTTGCAGGGGTGTTACACCCTCCTTATATACCCCGTGAAGCACTGTCGGGGCTTGGCCCTGATGGAAATTGGGATCGGCGCGCTGATGCCTATATCTAGGGTCGCGGGCCACAACATCGCCTAAGAGAAGGAACAGAAAACATGGCTAAAGTCATTGGAATCGATCTGGGGACAACGAACTCTTGTGTCGCCATCATGGATGGCTCGCAACCGCGGGTCATTGAAAACGCCGAAGGCGCGCGCACCACGCCGTCTGTCGTTGCGTTCACAGACAACGAACGTCTGGTTGGTCAACCTGCAAAACGTCAGGCTGTAACCAATCCTGAAAACACTATCTTTGCAGTCAAACGACTGATTGGTCGTCGGATTGATGACCCGGAAGTGGTCAAAGATAAAAAGCACGTGCCCTACAAAATTGTCGATGGTGGCAATGGCGACGCATGGATCGAGGCAAACGGCGAAAAATACAGCCCCAGCCAGATATCCGCGTTCATTCTGGGCAAGATGAAAGAAACCGCCGAAAGCTATTTGGGTGAGGACGTGAAGCAGGCCGTTATCACGGTGCCTGCCTATTTCAACGACGCCCAGCGTCAGGCCACCAAAGACGCCGGTAAAATCGCCGGCCTGGAAGTGCTGCGCATTATCAACGAACCGACTGCCGCGGCGCTGGCCTATGGTCTGGACAAGAAAGAAAGCCAAACCATCGCGGTTTATGATCTTGGTGGTGGTACTTTCGACGTAACCATTCTGGAAATCGATGACGGGTTGTTCGAGGTTAAGTCGACCAACGGCGACACCTTCCTGGGTGGTGAAGACTTTGACATGCGTATTGTGAAGTACCTGTCGGACGAATTCAAAAAAGAGACCGGTGTTGATCTGTCCAAGGACAAGATGGCCCTACAGCGCCTGAAAGAAGCCGCTGAAAAAGCCAAAATCGAACTGTCCTCGGCCACACAGACCGAAATCAACCAGCCGTTCATCAGCATGGACCCGAACGGTGGTCAGCCGCTGCACATGGTGATGAAGCTGACCCGCGCAAAACTGGAAAGTCTGGTTGGCGATCTGATCAAGAATTCATTGAAGCCATGTAAAGAAGCGCTGAAAGATGCGGGTATTTCGACCAGTGACATCGATGAAATCGTTCTGGTTGGTGGTATGACACGGATGCCCAAAGTGGTGGAAGAAGTCACCAAATTCTTTGGCAAAGAGCCGCACAAGGGTGTGAACCCGGATGAAGTGGTTGCAATGGGTGCCGCCATTCAGGCCGGCGTTCTGCAAGGCGACGTTAAAGACGTTGTTCTGCTGGACGTGACACCGCTGTCGCTGGGTATCGAAACGCTGGGTGGCGTGTTTACCCGTCTGATCGATCGCAACACCACGATCCCGACCAAGAAGTCGCAAGTGTTCTCGACAGCCGAGGACAACCAGAACGCTGTAACCCTGCGTGTATTCCAGGGTGAACGTGAAATGGCAGCCGATAATAAACTTCTGGGTCAGTTCAATCTGGAAGACATCCCGCCCGCCCCGCGTGGTCTGCCACAGATCGAGGTTACTTTTGACATCAACGCAAACGGCATTGTCGAAGTTGGCGCCAAAGACAAAGGCACCGGCAAAGAGCAAAAGATCACGATTCAGGCGTCTGGCGGTCTGTCGGATGAAGAAGTCGAGGCAATGGTCAAAGAGGCCGAAGAAAATGCCGAGGCCGATAAAGAGCGCAAAGAGCTGATCGAGGCGAAAAATCAGGCCGAAAGCCTGATCCACTCGACCGAAAAAGCGATGGAAGAACATGCCGACAAGGTGGATCCGACCACCATCGAAGCGATCGAACTGGCCATCGTTGCGCTTAAGGACCAACTGGAAACCGAAGATGCCGAGAAGATCAAATCGGGTATCCAGAACGTAACCGAAGCTGCGATGAAGCTGGGCGAGGCAATCTACAACGCCGAGCAAGCCTCATCCGGCGAGGAAACCGAAGCAAGTCCGGAAGACGAAGTATCCGGTGTTGACGACGATATCGTCGATGCTGACTTTGAAGATCTGGACGACGACAAACGCGCATAAGGCGGTAACCAACGCCATGGGCCGGCCTGATATAATGTCGGGTCGGCCTTGGCGTTCCCAAGGGATAACATAAATGTCAAAGCGCGATTATTATGTTGTATTGGGCGTCAGCAGAACTGCAACTGCTGAAGAAATCAAAAAGGCTTATCGCAAGAAGGCCAAGGAATTTCACCCTGACCGAAACTCTGACAACCCCGATGCCGAGACCCAGTTCAAAGAAGTGAACGAGGCCCACGAGGTATTGAAAGACCCTGACAAACGTGCCGCTTATGACCGTTACGGTCATGGTGCTTTCGAAGGGGGTATGGGTGGCGGCCGTGGTGGACACCCGGGACAGGGTGATTTTGCCTCGGCCTTCTCGGATGTGTTTGACGATCTGTTCGGTGATTTCATGGGGGGCGGTCGCGGTGGCGGCGGGCGTCCGCGTGCCACACGCGGTTCCGACCTGCGCTATAATCTGCGCGTCACCCTGGAAGAGGCCTTTGCCGGTATTCAGAAAACGATCTCGGTGCCAACCTCGGTGCCCTGCTCCGAATGTGCTGGTACCGGTGCCGAAAGCGGGGCCGAGCCTGTAACCTGTCCCACATGTTCCGGCATGGGCAAGGTGCGGGCACAGCAGGGGTTCTTTACCGTTGAACGCACCTGCCCCACCTGTCAGGGCGCGGGCCAGATGGTCAACAATCCTTGTAAATCCTGTAGTGGTGCAGGCCGCGTCGAAAAGGAACGGTCCCTTTCGGTCAACATTCCGGCAGGGGTCGAAACCGGCACCCGTATCCGTCTGGCCGGCGAGGGCGAAGCGGGTCTGCGTGGCGGGCCATCCGGTGATCTCTATATCTTTATCGACGTTAAGGAACATAACCTGTTCCAGCGCGACGGCGTGAACCTGTTCTGCCGCGTGCCCGTCAGCATCGGCACCGCTGCCCTTGGTGGCGACATCGAGGTTCCGACGATTGACGGTGGCCGCAGCCGCGTCAAAGTGCCCGCAGGCTCGCAGTCGGGCCGCCAGATGCGCCTTCGGTCCAAAGGCATGCCCGCCCTGCGTGGCAGTGCCACAGGGGACATGTACATCGAACTTGCAGTTGAAACGCCGGTCAACCTGACCGCGCGGCAAAAGGAAATCATGCGCGAATTCGAAGATACTAGTGCCGACAATAACCCCGAAGGCTCCAGTTTTTTCTCCAAGGTGAAAACCTTTTGGGAAAGCATGAAAAGCTAAAACAGGTGCGGAACCTCCGCGCCTGTTAACCTAATTTTCACCATATCGGTCCAGCGTGGCCGCATGGCACAGCAACCCCATTTTTCCGAAATGCCCCTACCCCTGTTTAACGGGGCGGACGAGGTGCGCATCCCTAAATCCGGCCCGCAGCCATCCTATATCCGCGATCACCGCAAACGTCTGCGGGAACGGTTCCTGACCGGTGGGGCAGCGGCATTACCCGATTACGAACTGCTGGAACTGGTGCTGTTTCGTGCCATCCCGCGGCAGGACGTCAAACCGCTGGCATGGCGCCTGCTGGATCGTTTCGGCGATTTCAACCGTGTGATTTCCGCCCCGCGTGAACGCCTGATCGAAAGCAAAGGTGTGGGCGACGCCGTTGTGCTGGAACTGAAGATTGTCGAGGCCGCCGCCCACCGCCTTGCCCGTGCCCGCGTGATGCAGCGGCATGTGTTGTCCGGCTGGGACGCCCTACTGGATTACTGCCGCACCACAATGGCCCATCGCGAGACCGAGCAATTCCGCGTGTTGTATCTGGACCGCAAAAACGTGCTGATCGCGGACGAAGAACAGGCCAAGGGGACCATCGACCATGTACCTGTCTATCCGCGTGAAGTTGTGAAACGGGCGCTGGAGGTTAATGCCTCGGCCCTGATACTGGTGCATAACCACCCGTCGGGCGACCAGAGGTGGTCGCGGAAATTCGGACCAGTTGTTAAGGTGGATCGACTTATGAGAAAGACGATTCAAAATGACGAAACGAAAGAACCATTCTCCCGAATTCAAAGCCCGCGTTGCGCTTGAAGCAATCCGCGAGGAAATGACGATGGCGGAGCTGTCGAAGAAGTATGGTGTGCATCCAACCCAGATTGGCACATGGAAACGAGCAGCGATTGAAAACATGGCCACGGCATTTTCCAGACGGGGCCGTGATCCTGATCGGGTTGATGAAGCCCAGATTGAGAAGCTGCACTCCAAGATTGGTCAGCTGGTCGTGGAACGGGATTTTTTAGCCAACGCCTCGCAACAGTTGCTCGGGAAGCGAGGCAAAAAATGGTGAGCCGTGAGCATGATCTGAGTGTGCGACGACAATGCGGGCTACTTTCTCTGGCGCGCTCGAACCTGTATTACCAGCCAAAAGGCGAAAGTGCTGAAAATTTGCGGTTCATGACAATAATCGACAAGCAATTCTTGCAGACGCCGTGGTATGGATCACGGCAAATGGCCCGGCACATGCAGCGCCAAGGTTACAAGTGTGGTCGCCACAGGGTCCGCCGTTTGATGCGGCTGATGCGGTTGGTTCCGATCTACCAGACGCCCAACACGAGCAAGAAACATCCGCAGCATAAGATCTACCCGTATCTGCTGCGAGACCTGACGATTGATCGTCCAAACCATGTGTGGTGCGTAGATATCACCTACATTCCGATGCAGCGCGGGTTCCTCTATTTGGTCGCGATCATGGACTGGCACAGCCGCAAGGTTTTGAGCTGGAGATTGTCAAACAGCATGGAGGCAGATTTTTGCGTTGAAGCCCTGAAAGAGGCTATGGCCAAATACGGCAAGCCCGATATCATGAACAGCGACCAGGGCAGCCAGTTCACCGGGTTTGAATGGACGCAGGCGCTGAAAGAAGCCGACGTGAAAATCTCGATGGATGGCAAAGGTCGCTGGGTCGATAACCGGATGATCGAGCGGCTTTGGCGATCCTTGAAATACGAATGCATTTACCTCAACGCATTTGAAACGGGTTCGCAGACCCGCGCCGGGATCGGGAAATGGTTGGCTTACTACAACACCGAGCGCCCGCATTCCACCCACGGAATATTGACCCCGGATGAAGCCTATGACAGAAAAACAAAACCAATGAGTTTGGCAGCCTAAATGAAACCCTGATCCATCTTAAACTGGCTGCTGACTGGTCAAAAAAGTGGGACCACCTCTACCCCACCCCGTCGGAATCCGATATCCTGATGACCAACCAGATACAGGATGCCGCCCTTGCGCTAAACCTGACGCTGCATGATCACCTGATCATCGGGAAATCCCGCGAATTGTCGTTTCGGGCCGAAGGGTATTTGTAACCTACTTCACCCAGACCTCGACCCGCCGGTTGATGCCGCGGCCCCAATCGCTGTCATCACAGGCCATCGGCAGGGCCTCGCCAAATCCTTCGATGCTTAGCGACAGTTCCGATGGCTTTAACGTGGTCGCCACATTGGTCACCGCCGTACGCACTGCTGCCGCGCGGCGTTTGGCAATTTTGCGGTTCACCGCCGCGTCGCCTTCGCCATCGCTGAACCCGACAAACATCAACTCGCGACCGCCGAAATACCCTGCTTCCAGCAGACGCGCCAGCAATATCACATTGCCCCGCGATTGCGCGTCCAGACGGGTTGATCCGGTTTCAAACCGGAACGTCACAGTCAGCCGTTTTGCCGGCCGCAACACAGTGACCATGCGCTGCAATTCCTCCAGCGGCGTTTCCTCGCCCGCCAAGGCAATCGCATTGGCCAGTCGCTGCCCCTGCCGCTCAATACCGACTTCGCTTACCTGTTGATCGACGAATCCCACACGCCGCACCACCCGCTGTGCGGCAGGCGAGCGCAAAAACGCCAAGAATTCGCGGGCTGTTTTGGGCAGGCGACGGGCAGGGGTATACAGGAACAAAGGCATCGCCAGCGGATAATCCTCGGTTTTCAGGGATTGGCGCGTGGCGGCGAAATCCATCCCGCAGGCCCCGTGCAGCGCTACCCTGCGGGCGTTGCCCAGCTCGGAAAACCGCGAAATGCCAATGGCAAAAGGATCCTTGGCAACGGCATCAACCAGTTCAGCCGCTGTGCCGTGGCGCATTACGTTTTCGGACAGCAGCAAATTACTGCGCCCCATCACCTTGCGCATAAACTGTTGCGCCAGCCCCGAGTCCGAAGCCATCATATACAAATAGACCGGCGCATCCGGCCCGCAAATTTCCTGCCAATTAGGAATCTGCCCCGCAAACAGCCGCGCCAGATCATCCAGTGAAATGGCCCTGACCGGATTATCCGGCGCCACAACCGGCACCACCCCGTCCAACCCTACAATCCGGCTGCGGGCCGGTTGGGTCATGTCGCCCAGCTCTGCGGCTTTCGCGGCATTGGTTTCAGCTTTGGTCACTTCGCGCGTGGCCAGAACCATATCAGCCTGACCCGCCAGCATATCGGCAAACCCGCCATCCGTATTCGACAGCCGGAACCCGATCCGTGCCACCGCGCGGTCTGTGTCGGGCAGGGACAAAACATATGTGAAATGCGCGTCATCCGTAACGATACGCTGCAATGTCATGCCGCTTTGAACCGCAAAGCTTTCGATCAGGGCGGGCAGCAGGACGTCACCCATCGTCTTTGATCCGGCAATGGTGAACTCGGCCACAAAACCCTGCAAATCAGGGCATCCAATGCCCGCACAGGTAACCCCGCTGCCATCCAGTGTCAGGGCGCCAAATTCAGAATCTATGCGAAAAAATTCGCCGTCATAGGTCAACAGCTTGCCGCTGATCGAGATTTCCCCATCCCGCGAGGTCAGCGTCACATCCTGTGACACGGCGGGCAAACCCAGCCCGATTGCAAAAAGTGTAGCGAAAAACGCCACACGCAAGAGTCCCATTAACCATCCCCGGCGTTCAGTTTTGCGCAATCTTTAAGTCCCTGAATATATTTTTCAACACCAGATTGCGCACACCGCTATCACAGGCGGGCATATTCAATACCAGATCAACCAGGGTATTGCCGCCATTTACCCCGGGCTGAAGGGTTTTTGCCAACAGGTTTTTGCCGCATGTTTGAGGCGTTATAGCCGCCGATAGATCCAACCGCACAACTCCTGTTTTCCGTATCTGCCGACGAGGAAAACTATAGACTTCAGCCCGCATTGCCACGGGAAAATCCGTGCTGCCCAATCGGGTGACATAACCACCGCGCCCTTTTATGGCGATCGAAATATTCTGCGGGGCATTGCTCCAAACATGTGCACCGAACGGTTCATAGGCGTGTATTTGCAAACCCGTATCCCCCGACCACATCACTGCAACATGGTCGTAATCATTCGCCTCTTGCACGAGTGCCTCTGTGGAAATCGTTGAGCCATCGGGCATCTCGACGCTAAATACCGCCTGCCCGTTAAACACGGGCATTTTGACAGTAACCCGTCCGATATCCGAGGTCACAGCGGTAAACGACACCCCTTCATGTCGGACAATTACCGGCACGCCCATTTGGCAGGGGGCATCAAGTTCAAGTGTTACCAGATCCCCCCGCAAATGCGCTACATCAAGCGATACACGACAAGAAAACCCCAAAAGGCTGTATTGCGCGTTGTCGGGCTTAAGGGGCTTATAGCTTTGTTCAGACTGACCAACACGCCTGGCCAGCGCCTGACCAACGGCTGGCAAGGCAAGTCGGGCAATGTCGTGCGGGATGGGTTTGGGCTTAGTCACAACCGGTTCAACGGCTACAGGTCGTGATGATACAACGGTATCCGGTATGGGAACGGATCGGGTTAGAAATTCATATCCGGCGATCAGGACAGCCAGTAATGCTATCCCGATCGCCGGATAAATTCGTTTCCCCGACATTGCAGCCTCCGTATCAAAACCCCTTTACAGTAACTGCAACACTATCTTTAAACCAGCCGCCCGTGGCAATGTTTGAATTTCTTGCCAGAACCACAGGGGCATTTGTCGTTTCGGCCCGGGTTCCCCCAGGTCGATTCGTCATTTTCGTCAAAACCTTCAAGTGCAACGCCTGTCGGTTCCTCTTGTGGTGCAAGCTGGGCCAATTCCGGCTGTTCGGTCATGGCCTGCTGCATCATGGCCTGCTGTTCTTCCTCGGACAGCGGACGAATTTGCGCCAATTGCTCGGTCACATCCTCGCGCAGGGAATCCAGCAAGCTTTCGAACAGCTGGAAGGATTCTGTTTTGTATTCGTTGAGCGGATCACGCTGGGCATAACCGCGGAACCCGATGACCGAGCGTAAATGTTCCAGCGTCAACAGATGTTCGCGCCATTTCTGGTCAATTGTCTGCAACAGAATCTGTTTTTCAATCGACCGCATGGTATCCGGCCCGAACTGGGCCGCCTTCTGCGCCATCATTTCGTCGGATGCATCACACAGCCGGTCAATAATGGCCTCGTCGTCGACACCTTCTTCTTTTGCCCAGGCGATTACCGGTACGTCCATGCCCAGACGCTGCATAACAGCGGCATACAAGCCTTCTGTATCCCATTGATCTGCATAGCTTTTTGGTGGAATATGGGCATCTACCAAATCTTCGATAACCTGATGGCGCATATCTTTTACGATTTCCGACAGATCCTGCGCTTCCATGATTTCGCGGCGCTGGGCAAAGATCACCTTGCGCTGGTCATTCATCACGTCATCGAATTTCAACAACTGTTTACGAATGTCAAAGTTGCGGCCTTCGACCTTGGCTTGCGCCCGTTCCAGCGATTTGTTGATCCACGGATGAACCAGTGCCTCGCCTTCTTTCATGCCCATTTTGGACAGGACCACATCCAGTTTCTCGGATCCGAAAATCCGCATCAGGTCATCTTCCAGTGACAGGAAGAAACTGGAGCGCCCGGGGTCACCCTGACGGCCGGAGCGGCCGCGCAGCTGGTTATCTATCCGGCGGCTTTCGTGGCGTTCTGTGGCCAGAACAAACAGACCGCCCGCCTCGATTACCTTGGCTTTTTCCTCGGCGTGTTCAGCCTCGACCTTGGCGCGCAGCTCATCAGGGTTGGCCTCGGGATCGGCTTCCAATGCCTCCATCACAACCATATCGACGTTGCCGCCCAGTTGGATGTCAGTCCCACGACCGGCCATGTTTGTGGCGATTGTTACCGCCCCGAATTTACCCGCATCGGCAACGATTTTCGCCTCTTGTTCGTGGTGGCGCGCATTCAGAACATTGTGCGTGATACCGGCCGCTGTCAGCATGTTCGACAGCTCTTCTGATTTTTCAATCGACGTGGTCCCGACCAGCATAGGCTGGCCTTTTGCGTGTGCCTCTTGAATGGTCTTGACCACACCTTCGAATTTTTCTTTTGCGGTGCGATATACCTGATCGTGGTCATCAATTCGTGCGATGGGGCGGTTGGTCGGCACTTCGACCACGCCCAGACCGTAAATTTCCTGAAATTCCTCGGCCTCGGTTGCGGCTGTGCCGGTCATGCCGGCCAGTTTATCATACAGGCGAAAATAGTTCTGGAAAGTCACCGATGCCAGCGTCACGTTTTCCGGCTGGATCGTCACACCCTCTTTTGCCTCGATTGCCTGATGCAGGCCATCGGACAAACGGCGGCCCTGCATCATCCGGCCTGTAAATTCGTCAATCAGCATCACTTCGCCGTCACGGACAATATAATGCTGGTCCTTCAGGAACAGAACATGTGCCTTCAGGCCCTGATTGACGTGATGCACGATTGTGGTGCTTTCAGGGTCATACAGGCTTTGATCCTCGGGCAGGATACCGGCGGCCTTTAATCGTTGCTCGATAAATTCGTTCCCTGCTTCGGTGTAGGTCACGTTACGGGTTTTTTCATCCAGCTCGTAATGCTCATCGGTCAGTTCGGGAATCAGTTTGTCGATGGTGACATACAGCTCGGAACGGTCATCGGACGGGCCGGAAATGATCAGCGGTGTGCGGGCCTCGTCGATCAGGATCGAATCCACCTCGTCCACGATGGCAAAGTTATGTTCACGCTGCATCATCTCGGACAGGTCCATACGCATGTTGTCGCGCAGGTAATCAAAACCCAACTCGTTGTTGGTGGCATAGGTCACATCGGACAGGTAGGCGGATTTCTTTTCGCCGTCAGGCATGTTGGGGTAAACCACGCCGGTGGTCATGCCCAGGGCACCATAAACCTTGCTCATCCATTCGGCATCGCGTTTGGCCAGGTAATCGTTCACGGTAACGATATGAACGCCCTTGCCAGTCAGCGCGTTCAGATAGGCCGGAAATGTCGCCACAAGGGTTTTACCCTCGCCGGTTTTCATTTCCGAGATATTGCCCTGATGCAGGAAAATCCCGCCCATCAACTGAACGTCGAACGCCCGCAGACCCAACGCGCGATGCGCGGCCTCGCGGCAATTGGCAAAGGCTTCTGGCAGCAAATCATCCAGGCTTTCACCCTTTTGTGCACGGGTGGCCAGTTCTTCGGTCTTTTGCTTGATTTCATCATCCGAGAGTTTCTGGAACTCGGGTTCAAGCGCATTGATCTTTTCAACCAACGGCAGCGTCGCCTTGATTTTCCGGTCATTCGGTGTGCCAAAGATTTTCTTGGCGATGGTTCCGATACCTAGCATTTTGTCTCTGCCTTTTGGTCTGTTTTAAAAAGATCGTGAGCGACTGTCCCTTGCCCCTGCCCCTTGTGCGTCCTACATACGAACAAGAAGTTAAGTGCAGCCTGCGCCAAAGACCCTTCGGCGATGTAAGCAGCTGTTAAGGTAGTGTCAATGTTACGCGCCCGTGTAACCCGATCTGAGGACGAAATAGATGTTAAAACGCAATAAATTCTGGCTTTCTGCGATACTGGTTGCGGGTCTGGCCCTACCCGCCCTGGCAGAAGAACCCACAGCTGACACTGTTGTCGCAACAGTGAATGGTGAAAAGATCACCGTTGGCCATGTTCTTGCTGTCAAAGGCAGCTTGCCGGAACAATATCAGGCCCTGCCGGATGATGTTTTATTCCCCGGGCTGGTTGAGCAGTTGATTCAACAAGTTGCACTATCACAATCCCTGGAAGGTGAAGTGCCCTTGCGCATCAAGCTGACTGCAGAAAATGAATTGAACGCCCAGCGTGCCGGTTACGTTATGGACCAGAAACTGCGTGCAGCCATCACAGACGAGGCCATTCAGGCCGCCTATGATGAACGCTATGCCAATATGGAACCGGAAACGGAATATAACGCCTCGCACATTCTGGTCGAAACCGAAGACGAAGCCAAAGCGATCAAGAAACAGCTGGACGAAGGCGCCGATTTCGCCGAACTGGCCAAAGAAAAATCCACCGGCCCATCCGGTCCCAACGGCGGTAGCCTCGGCTGGTTTGGCAAGGGCATGATGGTCAAGCCGTTCGAAGACGCCGTCGTTACGATGAAGGCCGGCGAGATATCCGACCCGGTCAAAACCCAATTTGGCTGGCATGTTCTGAAGCTGAATGAAACCCGCTTGAAAGACGCCCCGGCACTGGAAGATGTAAAAGACGAGCTTGAAGCGGAAATTCAGCAAAAGCTGGTTGAACAGATCATGGCAGACGCCACCAAAGGGGCTGAAATTACACGCGCGGACGAAGAAACCGTTCCGGCGTCGGTTCTGAGCCATCCTGAGCTGATCGACAACTAAAGGCCGGTTTTGATGGGCAAAGTCAAAAAGCTGAAGAAGAAGATCAAGAAGCTGAAAAAGCAGTTGAAACAGGGGCAGAGCCATGCCTCTGTTTCGCCGCTTGCCCCCAAGGGTGGCTTTCCTGATCTACCTGTCATTGAGGGCGTCGAATCTGCCGCGATCGAGGCAGGCGTGCGTTACAACGGGCGCACCGATGTGATGCTGGCACGGCTTTGCCCCGGAACCACTATTGCGGGCGTGTTTACCAAATCCGCCACCCGCGCGGCCCCCGTGCTGGATTGTCAGACCAAAATTGGCAATGATCCATCGGAGGGTGGTGCGATTGTGGTGAATTCTGGCAATGCCAACGCTTTTACCGGACAAAACGGGCTGGATGCTGTTGCAAAAATCACCGCTGCCGTGGCCGACATACTGGATGTGCCGCAAACCCGCGTGTTTTCTGCCTCAACCGGCGTGATCGGCGAACCCCTGCCGTTCGAGCGGATCACCGCCAAACTGGCCGACCTGAAAACCGGCTTGTCGCCTGACCGCATCCGTGATGCCGCCGCCGCAATTATGACAACCGATACCTTTGCCAAAGGGGCCAGTGCGGTCGTGCAGACTGAAAGCGGCGACATCAAAATTGCCGGTATCGCCAAGGGGTCGGGCATGATTGCCCCCGATATGGCGACGATGCTGGTTTATATCTTTACCGACGCCAAAATCGCCCAGCCCTTGTTGCAGGATATGCTGACAGCACTGACCGATAAAACCTTCAACTGTATCACGGTGGACAGCGATACATCGACCTCGGATAGCCTGTTGCTAGCAGCGACCGGAAAATCATCTGCCGATGAAATTACCGACATGAACGGCCCTTTCTTTGACGCGCTGCACGACGTAATGCGCGAGCTATCGCATCAGGTGGTCAAGGATGGCGAAGGCGCAACCAAATTTGTCGAGGTCCGCATCACCGGCGCTGATAGTGATGCCGATGCGCACCGTGTGGGCATGGCCATTGCCAATTCCCCGCTGGTCAAAACCGCCATCGCTGGCGAAGACCCGAACTGGGGCCGCGTGGTGATGGCCGTCGGCAAATCCGGTGCGCAGGCCGACCGCGACCGCCTGTCGATTTCCTTTGGCAATGTGTTAGTGGCTGAAAACGGCCGGGTTTCACCAGATTATTCCGAAGCAGACGCCGCCAAACACATGAAAAACGACGAATTGCTGATTTCCGTCGATCTGGGGATCGGCGCGGGCAAGGCCACCGTCTGGACCTGCGATCTGACCCATGGCTATATCGAAATAAATGCGGATTATCGCTCGTGAAAACTCTGTTGGTTTCTGCCGTTGCCCTGATTGATCGCGACGGGCGTATTCTTTTGGCCCAACGCCCCGAGGGGAAATCCATGGCTGGCCTGTGGGAATTTCCGGGAGGCAAGGTTGAATCCGGCGAAACCCCCGAAGCCGCCCTGATTCGCGAATTGGATGAAGAACTGGGCATAAACACATGGTCCAGTTGTCTGGCGCCGCTGACTTTTGCCAGTCACAGCTATGATGATTTCCATTTGCTGATGCCGCTTTTCGCCTGCCGAAAATGGGAAGGCACCCCGCAACCACAAGAGGGGCAGACCTTAAAATGGGTTAATGTCAAAGACTTGCGCAATTATCCCATGCCGCCCGCCGATGTGCCCCTTATTCCGGTGTTGCGGGATTGGCTATAAGCCATGCGTTTGCCGTTTCCATTTTAGGAACAATTTAACCAGTTTACTGGTGACTTCATTTTTCCTCGTGTTAGGGTTGTTTTAATAGGTTTATTTGCCTGGGGAGGTGTATGAAATGGTCAGAACAATCATTTTAGGAAGCTGTGTTTCTGTGCAGGGTGTCTTTGTGCGCGCCTTATCGAACGGCAAAATTGCCGTACGTGTCGATAACAAGGTCTACGAAGGCAAGCCGGTAAACACCGCATAGTAACAACCGCATCCACCAAATAGAAAAGGGAAGGCCAAAGCCTTCCCTTTTGTCATTTTAACGCAATGTTGATCTAGTCCAGTTTGCGCTCGATCTCTTCGCGCTCGAAAATCTCGATCACATCATCCGGGCGAATATCGTCATAAGCCTCGAACGCCATACCGCATTCCTGCCCCGACTGAACCTCGGCCACTTCATCCTTGAAGCGTTTCAGCGTTTTCAGCGTGCCTTCGTGGATCACCACATTGTCGCGCAGCAGGCGTACACCGGCCGAACGGCGGGCAACGCCTTCGGTTACGATACAACCGGCAACACGGCCAACGCCGGTCACTTTGAACACTTCCTGAATCTTGGCGTAACCGATGAAGTTCTCGCGAATTTCGGCGCTCAGCAGACCAGAAGCAGCGGCTTTAACATCGTCCACCAGATCATAGATGATCGAGTAATAGCGGATCTCGATCCCCTTTTGGTTGGCGGCCTTACGGGCAGATGCGTTTGCACGCACGTTAAACCCGATCACCGGTGCACCCGATGCTTCGGCTAGGCCGATATCGGATTCGGTAATCGCGCCAACACCCGAGTGCAGAACCCGGACGCGCACTTCGTCGTTGCCGATCTTGGCCATCGCCTGAACGATCGCCTCGGCGGAACCTTGCACATCGGCCTTCACCAGAATTGGCATTTCGGCGACGTTTTCGTCTTCCTTGGCCTTTTCCATCAATTGTTCCAGCGTGGTGGCAGCACCGGCTGCGGCGCGTTTTTCCTTGGCAGCGTGGGCGCGGAAATCAGCGATTTCACGGGCCTGAGCCTCGGTTTCGACCACATCCAGAACATCACCGGCTTCCGGTGTGCCGTTCAGGCCCAATACCTCGACAGGAACCGATGGGCCGGCTTCTTCGACACGTTCCCCCTGATCGTTGATCAGCGCACGAACGCGCCCGTATTGCTCGCCGACAACAAAGATGTCGCCACGATGCAACGTGCCGTTCTGCACCAGAACCGTTGCAACTGGGCCACGGCCCACGTCCAGCTTGGCCTCGATCACGGCACCTGTTGCGGCACGATCGGGGTTGGCGTGCAGGTCCAGCAGTTCGGCTTGCAGGCTGATCGCCTCAAGCAGCTTGTCCAGACCGGTTCCGTTGATGGCCGATACTTCGACATCCAGAACGTCACCCGACATTTTCTCGACGATAACTTCGTGCTGCAACAAATCGGTGCGCACTTTGTCAGGGTCGGCGTTCGGACGGTCAATTTTATTGATCGCCACGATCATCGGTACACCGGCTGCTTTGGCGTGGTTGATCGCCTCGATCGTTTGCGGCATCACAGCGTCATCCGCCGCAACCACCAGCACAACAATATCCGTGACCTGCGCCCCGCGGGCACGCATCGACGTAAACGCCGCGTGGCCGGGTGTATCAAGGAAGGTCAAAAGTTGGCCATCATCGGTTTTCACCTGATAGGCGCCAATATGCTGGGTAATACCGCCGGCTTCGCCAGACACCACTTTGGAGTGGCGGATTGCGTCCAGCAGGGATGTTTTCCCGTGGTCAACGTGGCCCATTACTGTAATGACCGGTGGACGTGGTTTCAGATCTTCGGGCTTGTCCTCGATCTTTTTAATCACATCCTCGACATCAGCGTCGGATACGCGGCTGATCTTGTGGCCGAATTCCTCGATGATCAGTTCTGCGGTATCGGCATCGATGGATTGGTTTTGCGTCACCATCATGCCCATGTTCATCAGTGATTTGACCACATCGGCCACACGTTCGGCCATCCGGTTTGCAAGTTCCGAAACCACAATGGTTTCGGGCACTTTAACATCGCGGATCACTTTTTCATGTTCAACCGGACCACCCATTGCCTTAAGGCGGGCGCGTTCCTGTTTGCGTTTCATTGCCGCCATCGAGCGTTGGCGTCCACCACCCCCCGACAGCGCCTGATTCAGCGTCAGCTTGCCCGACCGGCGGCCATCATTGCGGGTCTTGCCGCCCTTGTTCTGGCGATCACGGTCATAATCCTGTTTGCGTGGCGCTGCGGACGGTTTGCCTGCACCCCCTCGGGGTGCCGCAACAGCCGGATCAGCAGCAGGCGGTTGCGCCGCTGCTACCTTGGCGCGGGTCTCGGCTTCGGCAGCCTCGGTGCGCTTGCGCTCTTCTTCTTCGGCTTTGGCTTTCACGCGGGCTTCGCGTTCCTGCTCTTCACGTTCCTTGGTCTCGGCCTCGGCCTTGCGGCGTTCGCGCTCGGCGGCGCGGGCTTCTTCTTCGGCCTTGCGACGGGCCGCATCTTCGACCTCTTGCGCCTTGGCCAGTTTCAGCGCCTTCAAGCGGCGGTCCATTTCCACATCGGAAATACCGGCGGGCCGCTTGGAAGGATCGCTTTTAATAACCTTGTTCTTGCCGCCCACAGTTGGCTTGCTCATGCCCGGTTTGGGCACGACCACGCGCTTGCGTTTGGTTTCCACCACGACATTCTTGGTGCGCCCGTGGCTAAAGCTTTGCTTTACATTCCCGGGGCGGGCACCGCTGATGCCCAATGTCTTTTTGCCGTCATTCTCACTCATGTGGTCCTCAAACCCTTCTCGTCGGTGCTTTCACCAACATTTCCGCGCAAGCCTTTCAGCTTTGCTGCTTCCTCTACAACACGTTGTGTGAGTCCACCAGCCGCAAGCGCGCCATGTATCACATTTTCCCGTCCAAATGCCAAACCCAATTCGTTCGCCGTTAGAATACCGATGAAAGTATCCTTTCCTTCGGGCGATCGCAGCTTGGATTTGCCCCGACCGGAACCGTCAACGGCCTGTATCAGCACCCTTGCACGTTCCGTCATCAGCCAGCCTTTGACCTTTTCGTATCCGGTCACGGCACGGCTGGCCTTGCGGGCCAGTGAAATCAGGTCAACGACCCGCTTTACCAACCCCGCTTCAACTGCATCGACCAGATCATCCGGCACAGTCACCGCCTGTTTCGCACCCCGCGCAAAAAGACCCTTTTTAACGGCCTTTTCCAGCGTTGCACGATCAGCAGTGACCCAAATGCCCCTTCCGGGCAATTTTTCCAGCAGGTCCGGCACAATCACATTATCCGGCCCCACCACAAAACGGATCAGGCCAGCCTTGGGCTGTGTCTCGCCAGTGACGATACAGCGCCGTTCGGACGTGTCCCGAACCTTTTTGTGACCACCTCGTGCCATTTTTCAAACCCTGAGGCCTGAAAAATCAGACCTCGGCCTCCGCAGTTGTTTCACCGTCTTCGGTTTCTTCTTCGTCGCTTACCAGATCAGCCGGATCAACCCAGCCCAACTGGATACGCGCGGTCATCACCATGTTTTGCGCTTCTTCCAGCGATACGTCGAATTTCTCTAGCACGCCTTCGTCTTTGACACGTTCGCCATTGACCGTTGTCCAGCCACCCGACAGTTCCCAGTCAGCGCAGGTTGCGAAGTCTTCCAGCGTTTTCACGCCATCCTCGCCCAGCGCTTCCAGCATTTGCGGGGTCAGACCCTCGAAGGCCACCAGACTGTCTTCAACACCCAGTTCACGGGCATGCTCCATTGCCTTTTTGTTGGCGGCTTCCAGTTTGTCACGGGCGCGGGCCTGCAATTCTTTGGCGGTATCGTCATCCACACCGTCAATCACCAGCAGTTCGTCGATTTCCACATAGGCAACTTCCTCGAGCGAGGTAAAGCCCTCGGCGACCAGCAGTTGCGCAAAGAATTCGTCCACATCAAGAGACTCCATGAACAGCGCGGTGCGTTCAGCGAATTCTTTCTGGCGGCGTTCGGATTCTTCGGCCTCGGTCAGGATATCGATGTCCAGACCTGTCAACTGGCTGGCCAGACGCACGTTCTGCCCACGGCGACCAATCGCCAGCGACAGTTGCTCGTCGGGCACCACAACTTCGATCCGTTCGGCTTCTTCGTCCAGAACCACCTTGGAAACCTCGGCGGGTTGCAGGGCGTTCACCAGGAAGGTTGGCGCATCTTCGTTCCACGGGATGATGTCGATCTTTTCGCCCTGCAGTTCGTTCACAACGGCCTGAACCCGGCTGCCGCGCATACCAACGCAGGCACCCACGGGATCAATCGAGCCATCATAGGAAATCACGGCGATCTTGGCGCGCGAACCGGGGTCGCGTGCAACGGCCTTGATTTCGATGATACCATCGTAAATTTCCGGCACTTCCATCTTGAACAATTCCGCCATGAACTGCGGATCGGTGCGGCTCAGGAAAATCTGCGGGCCGCGAACTTCGCGGCGCACGTCCTTGATGTAGCAACGGATGCGGTCATTCGGGCGATAGCTCTCGCGGCCGATTTTTTCATTGCGGCGCAGGATGCCTTCGCCACGGCCCACATCCACGATGACATTGCCGTATTCCTCGCGTTTGACCACACCGTTGATGATGGTGCCGGCGCGATCCTTGAATTCTTCGTACTGGCGATCACGTTCTGCTTCGCGCACCTTCTGCAGGATCACCTGCTTGGCGGATTGCGCGGCGATACGGCCCATTTCAACCGGCGGAACCTCTTCTTCAAAGGTATCCCCGATTTGCGGATCATCCATGTATTCCTTGGCTTGTTCTACGGTGAACTCGGCCTGATAGTTTTCCAGCTCTTCTTCGGCCACAACCGTGCGGAAACGCTTGAAGGTTGCCTTGCCGGTTTTACGGTCGATCGACACGCGGATGTCCATTTCCATGCCGTAACGCGACTTGGCGGCACGGGCCAGGCTTTCTTCCATCGCTTCGATAACCAACTCGGGGTCGATCATCTTTTCGCGCGCGACCGCCTCGGCGGTTTGCAGCAATTCTAGTTGGTTTGCACTGGTAATAGCCATTTTCAGCCCTCTTCCGTGTCCGGGTTAGTGGTTTCGATCTCGTCGAAATCGTCTTCGTTAATGTCGCCGCTCGCCTTGCGTTGGCGCAGCATTTCGGTGATCAGTTCATCCGTCAGAACCAGTTTGGCGTCCGACAGCCAATCGAATTTCAGCCCGATGGTGCCTTCTTCGATGGTGATCATAACCTCGTCGTCGTTGGTACCTGCCAGCACGCCCTTAAAGCGGCGGCGACCATCGACCAGTTCTTCTGTTTCGATCTTGGCCTCGTATCCGTTCCACATGTCAAAGTCTTTGAAACGGGTCAGGGGGCGGTCGATGCCGGGGCTGGAAACCTCCAGCGCGTAGGGGTCCTCGAACGGGTCTTCGACGTCCAGTATAGCAGAAACCGCTGTCGAAATCTTGGCGCAATCATCCACCTCGATCCCGCCTTCGGGACGTTCGGCCATAATCTGCAACGATTTGGTTTTGCCGCCCATCATGCGAATACGCACCAGCTCATATCCCAGCCCCTCGATGACGGGCTGGACAATTTCTGCCAGTTTGCGGTCAATCGCCGCTTTTGCAATCAGGTCGTTCATTTGGTCCGTTCTTATATCTTTGGTGGTGGCCGTTTTCCGGCACATTTGCAGCATTTGCAAAAGCACAAAAAAACGGGCGCGCGGCCCGTTAAGAATTCCGGTGGGCGTTGGGGGTGGAAGCCAGCGCGCCGCTGTTGGTCAAGCATATAGGGGAAGGCGGGCGAGTCTGCAAGGGGCGATTAACACCCACACATCAAGAGACGTTATAATACTCCTTATACCACTCCACAAACTTCTTTGCCCCTGTGCGCACATCGGTTTTCGGCGCATATCCCGTCAGCCGTTTCAGCAGGGAGATATCGGCCCATGTGGCCGGCACGTCACCGGGCTGGATATCCATGAAATTCTTTTTCGCCTTGCGCCCGATAGCCTCTTCCATCGCTGAGATGAAATCCATCAATGGCACGGGTTCGGCATTGCCGATATTCACCTGCCGGAACGGCGCAACGGGGCTAAGGCTGTCGCCTTCCTCAATCACATCTTCAGATTCCGGGCGCACCGGCACCGCATCAATCAGGCGCAAAATACCTTCAACCAGATCCTCGACATAGGTAAAGTCGCGCTTCATTTTGCCGTGGTTGTAAACATCTATCGCGTCATCCGCATAAATCGCCCTGGCGAATTTGATCGGCGCCATGTCGGGGCGGCCCCAGGGGCCGTAAACGGTGAAAAACCGGAACATGGTGGTCGGGATACCGTACAGATGGGCATAGGAATGCGCCATCGCCTCGTTCGCCTTTTTGGTGGCGGCGTAGAAGGACATCTGTGTGTCCACCTTGTCGGTTTCTTTATAAGGCATCTGCGTATTGGCGCCGTAAACCGATGATGTCGAGGCCATCAGCAAATGCTGTGGCGGACAGGCGCGGGCGGCTTCCAGCAGTTCGTAAGCGCCCAGCAGATTGGCCTGCACATAGGATTTCGGATCCTCGATCGAATAACGCACGCCGGCCTGTGCCGCCAGATGGACAACCACATCCACCCCTTCATCCCGCATCAGGTTTTTCAGCATATCGGGGGTTTCAACCCGCGCATTGATCGCGGTGAACTGCGGAGATTCCAACAGCATTTCATGACGGCGTTCTTTCAGCGAAACATCGTAATAGTCGGTCATCGCATCAACACCGATCACGCGGAATCCGGCCTCTAGCAACCGCTTGCTGGTAAAGTATCCGATAAATCCGTCGGAACCGGTAACGAGGGCTGTGCGCATAATAGGGGCCTTGTTCTTGCGATTGTCTTATGGGGACAGAAACGTCACACCATCCATTTGTTTGATGCGGTTTACATCGTCATCGTAAATTTTTGTCAGTGCTTCAACGGTTTCATCCGTCCAGCCGGGCAGGTCGATTACCTCTTCCACGACATCACTTAGGTAGAACCGTTCCAGAAAAACAATTCGTAAACGGCGACGCTGCGCATCGGTCAGGTTCGGGCGATCCGCCAGATATTTCGCCAGAAGGGTTTGGCCTTCTTCTGATATGATCATGTTAACAATGTCATTTTCCCCCTTTAAGATTATCTTGGGGTCTATTGCAGCAATCTTGTGTAATATGGTTGGCCAGATTACGGGGCTGTCTTCATTGCACCAAATGGTGATCGGGCAATCAGGGTTTGCGTCCTGAATTCTGGTAATTACATCTGACCAGCGGACTGTTGCCAAATCAATATTTTCCATGAATTGCGGGTATTTCTTTTTCTTCTGCCCCCTGAATGCATTCGGAATAAAGACAGCAGGATTAGCACTCCCAAGAAAAAATTCACATGGGTTGTCAGGGAAAAGGTTTCTGATGGCTGCTGTATTCTTACCTGCATTATCGTAAAACTTGCCACCGTAAAACATCCATGCCGGAATCCCCAGGAAGTTGCTGTTTGACATGAACAAACGCTTGATCTTTTCTTTTCCGATTATCGAATTCAGAAGATATTCCTGGTCGGCAACCGATGGTTTTTCACCCTGTAGTTCCTGAACCATTTTCGAAATAAGGGGACGGTATAATCTTGGGCGGCGCAGATACACTTTCTGTTCTGCCAAAAGGGCTGCATCCTTGCGTAAGGACCATGTCACCTGTTCATTATCCGTATAAGGCGCCCCCAGATGGTAAACGATGTTGATATCTGTGCGCATAATTTTCTGCGGTCCGCTCTGGTTACTGCCTGTCAGCATATCACCTTTTCAAAGGGCGCCTCAAGGTGGGTTGGGTTGTGTACTATTTAACTATAATCATTCGCAATTCTAGTCAGCATTTTCCGGAAGAACCTGTCATTGCGTTGTGCCAGCACATAGCGGCAGACCCGACGCGCCAATTCGGGTCGGCCACGGTCCAGTGCAAGGTTTGCCAATTCCCGTTGATATCGCAGAAAATCATGGCGTTTGCGTAGCAGTTTATAAAACGTTAGATGGTCCAGTTCCCACAAAATGGATTTGCGGGCGGTTTGATATGCTTGATCTTATAGCGGGTGCCAAAATTACCGATCTAGGCAATGACATCATAAGTTTTCAGCATCTTGCGTTTGGTCACCAGACGAACAGCGGATTTATCTACGCCGGCCTTTTGCAATTCATCCTTATAGGCATGAATGGCCTGGTCCGGTTCGACAAAACTTCCATCCGAATCCAAGCATAACA
Source organism: Profundibacter sp. (assembly GCF_965277155.1). Lineage (GTDB taxonomy): Bacteria > Pseudomonadota > Alphaproteobacteria > Rhodobacterales > Rhodobacteraceae > Profundibacter. The sequence continues at coordinate 266,284 of NZ_CBDIBV010000013.1, read as the reverse complement.
CACCAATTTTTTCTTTTAATATCCCAAGGCTGACAGTAAAACGCATCTGTATCGGCCCAGATGTTATCGGTCTGTTGCAACATATGCAGGCGAAAAATATCGGCGTGATAGGCGGGACTGCCAGTGTTGGCATGGAGAATAATATTGTCCGACGGCAGAATATCATTGGCATCGGCCATCCGCACCCCTTTGGGCACGTTTCCGACCTTGTCATAGGTATACAGCAGCACCTCGTGCCCGTGATCCAGAAATGATTTGAGGCAGAGTTGTTCCATCCAGCCCAGTTCAGGACCAATCCATAGTGTGCCAATTGTCGGGAGGGCCATACGATTCCTCGATACTTCAAAACATCCAGCCAATAGGTAGCTGCGTTACATTACCTGCTCTATATACGTTGAGAAACATATCAATTGCGGCAAGAGGTTTGTCAACGAAAGCCCCCATCGTTTACCCAAACTGTTGTTAATGCACCGTTTCGCCATCCTTGACAGTAAAGAAGAAATCCTCGTCCGGGTCTTTGTCGGCAATTTCATCCGGTATCACGCTAGGCCCTTGCAAAAACACGTTGCGCCCGAACTGGGAATGCATCCGCGACAGTTTTTCCAGCCTCGGGTCGGTCAGTTCCTTGTAAAACGCTGCATAGCTGTCAGTTGCTTTCAGCTCCCTGATCTTGGCGCTGTGCTTTTCTACCGAATAGGCATGCGCAGCAGCGATATCGGGGTCGGCCATCAACCGGTCCATTTCCGCCCGAACGGCCGGTATCATCCGCTGGATTGACCGTTCTTCTATCGCGTTGTTGTTCATCCGGAACCAGTAAACCAGCCCCTGATCCCGATCGACATGGTTCACCCGCCCACGGTCCCGTTTAACAAGGAAGCTTTCGGCACTTCGCACTGCGTAATGGTTCAACTGCACCAAATCATAACCATAGGTCGTCACGGTTGAGCGCCAGCCATTGCGATACATTTCGCTGGGCATTTGCCTGCCCGAACCGTTCACCCAATTGATGTCTTCCCACAGTTGCGGCTTCAAACCCTTGGGCCGATGCACACCCATCTTCTTGAAAATCCCGACATTGTGATACAGCGTCTTGAAACCCCATGCCTGATGCGGTTTGCGGATAAATTCCTCGGCACATCGGGTGTATTGTTCAATGATCAGACCATCCTTGAACTCGTGCACATTGTTGTTGCCAAACAGCCGCCATGTCAGCGAGATCATATTGGCATCCCCGATCGCACCATACAGCGCATTCAGCGTGCCATTGCCACATTTGATGTCGATAAATTCGTCCACATCCATACAGATCAGCCAATCGGCGTTTTTCACCATAGGTTCGTTATCGGCTGCCTGCAATGCGGCGTGTTGCGGTTTCAGGCCGGATTCGCGGAACGGGTTTTCGCGATGCTGCACCAGCCCCTTACCTTGCAACATTTGCAGCATGGTATCGGTGCCGTCGGTGCAATCGTTTGTATAGACCAGAAAATCCTGCACCCCGATCACACGGTGATAGGCCAGCCATTCCAGAATAAACGGGCCTTCGTTTTTCATCGTCGTGACAATGCAGGTGCGAGTTTCGCCTTTCTTGCGTTTTTCGGCGTTTTCCTCGGGCGTTCGGACCGGTTTATAGTTGAAAATATTCTGTGCCAGATCCAGTAGATGCTTATCCTCGATCAGGCTGGTTTTGGGCACAATTTTTGACACGGTTTCGGTTGGATGGCGCAGGGCCATACACCGCAAATACGGCGCTGTTTCATCCGCAGCAGGCGGCGCGCCCACCACACGGATCAGGCGCCAAACGGTGTTTTCCTTGGCCACCGTAGGTGCCACGCACCACCGTTTGCGTGTTCCCTTGGCATCAAACTGGCGGCAAATGTGGTCGCCGAACCGCGCCGGCTGGTTCGGCCGCACACGCCACGGATAAATCTGGTGACCGTCCAGCTGGATACAGCCATGACTGGCCTTTGTGGCGCGATCAAACACATTTGGCCCTTTGCGCTTGACCAGCAGGTCATACATCTCGATCGTCATCACGGCACGGGCGGTATTCAGAAATCGAAGGCGGGCCAGTTCGAACAGTTGCAATTCGCCCAGCGGTGATGTCCACGGATCGGCGGGCGGGATCTCCATCCGGTCCTTGCCCGGTGCGCCGGGCACATTGAAGGGGTGTGCTTCGGGCGGCAAATCGGGTTTGCCCAGTGGCACGGGCGAATCCAGCAAAACAAGCCGTTTCAGCCCTTTGATCTTGGACGCTTTGTTTTTCAGTTTGTTCGCAAAAGGTTTGTCACTTCTCGGCTGGGCACGATCCAGTATCAGTGCAGCATTCATACCGTGGTGTTCAACGTGGTATTCCAGCCAATCCAGCGTGGTTTCCAGCGTTTCACCATTACGTATGGCAAATCCCGTGTTCAGCCCTTCGAACAGGTCGGTCTCCACCGCGCCCGGCACAACTTCGATATCCGCCTCACCAACGGAAACCGAAACCGTAACGTCCCCAGTCAGAGTGCAAGTCAAAATCGGCGCATCACCCACACTGCGCATATCAACGATCTCGGTGCCTTTTCCCGCCCTGAATTTATCCATTGGCGTGTTGGCAGCAAAAAACAACCGTGCACCATCCGGCATAGCAATAGCATCCAGCAAAGTAACATCACCGAAGCGTTGCACATTCAGGGTGCGTTTCTGGAACATGCCATTATTTGCCATCGTTTTGTATTGCCTTCAAATAGCGGCCAATTTGCGTGCGATATAATTCGAAAGCGGGCGGTTTGGTGTCACCACATATCGCCAAATGCCAAAACAGTTCGACATTATCCTGATCCTCGACCATCTTTTGGAACCGCGATTGATGGGCCAAAAAAGCATCTTTATGCAGGTTAGAGACTGATTCAATCTCCATCAGCTCTTGCAGCTTTGCCTTGTTAGCGGGCAACATTTGCAGGATGCTGTCATCTTCAACCGTGTTGAAATTCCGCTCGATCCAATAACCCAGGCCGATTTCACGATCCGTCCGGTTGGGCAACCCGCGCGCACGTTTCACCAGAAAGGATTCCGCCGAGCGCAGCGAATAATGGTTCAACTGCACCATCGCATTGCTGACCCCGACGCCAAACAGATTGATTCGCGCGTCCTTCTTCGCAAACCATTCCGGCAATGGGTTGCCGCCCCCCTCGACCCAGTTCGGCACGCGATCCTTGTTGCGTTTGGGTCGATGCACCCCCAGTTGGCGAAACGCGGCGGGACGAAACAGGGATTTGAAAAAATGCGTGGTGGGCAACCAGTTGCCAAGGGGGGCAGCACGCCTAAAGGTTTCGATCGTCATGGCATCCTGCATTTCGATCTGCCCTGCATTGCCAAACAGCCGCCAGGGCATCGCTACCGCATCCGTGCCTTCGGGTAATTTGGCAATCATATCCTGCAAACTGGCCAAAGGCGGGCGCAGGTTGATAAATTCGTCGCTATCCGTGATCAGAACCCAATCCGCATCCGCCACCAGCGGATGATCCCCCGCATGTTTCAGCGCCTGCCATTGCACGGTTCGTTTGCCAGTCGGCGTTTGCCTGATATGTGTCACTAATCCGGCGTTTTGCAGCGCATCCATGATCAGGTCGGTGCCATCGTCACAATCATTGGTATAGATCAGGAAATGCCCGACCCCCGCCGCCAGATGGTGGGCGATCCATTCCAGGCAATGCGGCCCTTCGTTGCGCATGGATGTTACCGCAAGGATATTCACGAACTGCCCTTAATAACCAATCACTTACCCCATAATCGGGGTTTTAGCCGTCTTTGTCTATGCGCATGTCTTTGCGGCCAATGGAAACATAGGCCTGAAACCCGGCGCGCTTGGCGTCTTTGGGACTGTAAACATTGCGCAGGTCGGCCATTCGGGCTGTGTTCATCTTGCGGGCCATGCGTTTCAGATCCAGCGCGCGAAATTCATTCCATTCCGTCAGGATCACCACCACATCGGCGTTATGCGCAGCCTTATAGGCATCCTCGACCCAGTGAACGCCGGGCAGAAGATGTTCGGCCTCGCGGTGGCCTTGGGGATCAACCGCCCGCACCTTGGCCCCGCCACCGACCAGCGCGGGCACAATGGTTAATGCAGGGGCATCACGCATATCATCGGTATTCGGCTTGAACGTCACGCCCAGAACGGCAACGGTTTTGCCGTTTACACTGCCGTCGCACAGGTTCATCACCTTGTCGATCATCCGGCGCTTGATTTCGTCATTCACCTTGATCACCGTTTCGGTAATCTGCATCGGCACTGCGTGTTCCTGCCCCATCCGCGCTAGCGCGCTGGTATCTTTGGGGAAACAAGACCCGCCATACCCCGGACCGGCGTGCAGGAATTTATCACCGATCCGCCCGTCCATACCCATGCCTTTGGCCACGTCTTTGACATCGGCCCCCGTGCGTTCGCACAGCGCGGCGATTTCGTTGATAAAGGTGATCTTGGTCGCCAGAAACGCATTGGCGGCATATTTGATCATCTCGGCTGATTCCAGATCGGTATAGACCACCGGAAAATCCCGCAACGAAAGTGGGCGATAGATATCGTCCATCACGTCTTTGGCACGATCACTATGCAGACCGACAACCACGCGATCCGGCCGCATGAAATCGTCAATCGCCGCCCCTTCACGCAGGAATTCAGGATTCGAGGCCACATCGAATTCCGCATCCGGATTGGTCTTGCGGATCACCCGCTTAACCTGCCGGTTGGTGCCCAGCGGCACAGTCGATTTGGTGACAACCACAGTATAGCCGGTCAGCGCATCGGCAATTTCCTCGGCCGCCGCATAGACATAGGTCAGATCGGCATGGCCATCACCACGACGTGTCGGCGTGCCAACGGCAATGAACACCGCATCGGCATCAGCCACCGCCGCCTTTAGATCACCGGTAAAGGACAGCCGCCCGTCACGGACGTTTTTCGCCATCAGATCATCCAGACCCGGCTCGTAAATCGGCACCTCGCCGCGTTCCAGCATGGCAATTTTGTCGGGATCCTTGTCAACGCAAACCACGTCATGCCCAAAGTCGGAAAAACAAACACCTGACACCAGCCCGACATACCCTGTGCCAATCATCGCAATACGCATTACCTAGTCTCCGAAAAAGTTATGGGCCGTGGTATCGCATCCGACACCGCCACGACAAGGCAAATATTACCCGCTTACATCCCCAAAACATCACGTTTGCGACGCAACAGGTTCATCGTGTGCACCAGTGCCGCAGTGATTTCGGGTTCTGACAGGGCATGGCCGGACATTGGAATCATTTGCAGATCGGCCTTGGGCATAGCCTGCGCAACCGTCCACGCCGAAAGCGGCGGACAGATCATGTCAAACCGGCCCTGAACAATCGTTGCCGGAATATGTGAAATTTTATGCAGGTTTTGTTCGATCCAGCTGTCATGCCCTAGAAAGCCACCGTTATAGAAATAGTGGTTTTCCAGCCGTGAAAACGCCAGCGCATATTCGGCAGGGGATTGGGCAGAGGGGCCATTGCTGATGATCGATGCAAGGGCATTTTCCCAAGCAGCCCACGCGCGGGCAAAGGCAATCCGGGTATTGCGATCCTCGCCAAACAGACGCTTGTGGTAAGCCGAGATCAGATCGTTGCGTTCGGCAATCGGAACCATCTGGGCAAAATCCTGCCACAGGTCGGGCCAGAACGCACCGGCCCCGCCGCCATAAAACCAGTCCAGTTCCCGCCGCGTCATCAGAAACACCCCGCGCAGCACCAGATAAGCCACGCGGCTTGGGTGGGTGATGGCATAGGTCAGCGCCAGCGTGGCACCCCAACTGCCGCCGAACACAAGCCAGCGGTCAATATCCAGCGTCGTGCGAATCCGCTCGATATCGGCCAGCAGATGCCATGTGGTATTGTTTTCAACATCCGCATGCGGGGTCGACCGCCCGCACCCGCGTTGATCAAACAGAATGATCCGGTAAACCGCAGGGTCAAAATAGCGGCGCATCGCGGGGCTACAGCCACCGCCGGGTCCGCCATGAAACACCACCACAGGCACGCCATCGGGATTGCCGCATTGCTCGACATAGACGCGATGACCATCGCCCACGTCCAGCATCCGCGTATCAAACGGTGCGATTTGCGCAAAAAGATAGTGGGATGCGCTTTTTTGCCCTGCGTTCCTATCCATAAAAGGCCTATATAGGGTTCGTGACCCCCCTAATTGATCACATGGAGTTCAGAATGCAAGCCGCGCAGACAACAGTTGACCCCGCAGAAGTCGCCAAATTCGAGGCAATGGCCGCGGAATGGTGGGATGTGAACGGGAAATTCAAGCCGCTACACATGATGAACCCCTGCCGACTGGATTATATCACACAGCAGATTGCCAAACAATTTGACCGCGATCTAACAGGACCGGAACCGTTCAAGGGCTTGCGTCTGCTTGATATTGGCTGTGGTGGCGGTTTGCTATCCGAACCAATGGCGCGGCTGGGGGCCGATGTTGTGGGCGCCGATGCCGCCGAAGGCAACATTCCGGTGGCGCAGATCCATGCCGAACAACAAGGGCTGGACATTGATTACCGCCACACCACCGCCGAAGCGCTGGCAGAAGCAGGCGAGCAATTCGACGTGGTGCTGAATATGGAAGTGGTCGAACATGTGGCCGACCCGCTGGCCTATCTGACCGCCTGTCGGCAATTGCTAAAACCGGGTGGGTTGATGCTGTGCTCCACCATCAATCGCAACCCCAAAAGCTATATGGTGGCGATCATCGGGGCGGAACATATCATGCGCTGGTTGCCCAAAGGCACCCATGAATGGAGCAAATTCATCACGCCAAACGAACTGGTCGAATTGATCAAAACCGCTGGGTTAGAGCCTGTTAACCGCACCGGTTTTGTATTCAACCCGATTGCATGGTCATGGTCCCTGTCGGATCGGGATTTATCGGTGAACTATGTGACGGCTAGTATTAAACGCTAATACCCACGCTGCCCCGGAGCCAATCCGGGGCCTCATGCTATACAGTGTAACTTGGGCGCAGTCCAAAAACTTTCTACTCCCCCCGATCCAGCTGATCGCGTAATTCGCGCAACACCGGCAGGGCGCCGCGCACCTTTTCCGGGCCGATTTTCTCGACCACCTTGGCGATGATTGGCGTGATCGCATTCAGCGCCACTTCGCGCGCCACACGGCCAGAAGGGCTGATGGTCACATGTTTGCGCCGCGCATCGTCCCAGTCGGGGCGGATGTGGATATGGCCGGCCCATTCCAGTTTGTTCAGCGTGTTGGTCATCGCACCACGGGTGACGTGAAACGCCTTGGCCAGTTGCGCGGGGGATCGTTCAGCGTTCACATTCGCCAGATGGTTCAACACCGAAAAATGCGACAGCTCCATCCCCTTGGGCAACGCTTTGGACAGACGGTTGCGGGCCAGTTGGTCGGCCATGAAAATCTCGCTAAATAGGGCAACGGCAAGGGGATCGTTTGTATCGCTCATTGCGGCCCCCTGAAGGCGCGGTCATGAGACAGTGACGGGATTTTGCGCCGCGCCGCGTCAACCTCGGCCAGATCAAAATCGACCAGTGTTAGACCCGCTTTTTCACCGCCATCCGCCAGAACCTCACCCCATGGTGACACAGCCAGCGAATGACCATAGGTGCTGCGGGCACGGCCCGTGGTGACGGGATGCGTGCCGCATTGGGCGGGTGCGAAAACATAGCAGCCGGTTTCAATCGCACGCGCCCGCAGCAGAGTTTCCCAATGGGCCTTGCCCGACACCGGCGAAAAAGCGGCAGGACCAGTCAGAATTTTGGCCCCGTTCTGCGCCAGCGTGCGGTGCAGATGCGGGAAGCGAACATCATAGCAGATGGTCATCCCCACTGCGCCGAAATCCGTATTGGCAATCACCGCACAGTCGCCGGGCCGGTAGCCATCGGATTCACGATAGGTTTCGGTTTTGCTGATCTCGACATCGAACATGTGGATTTTGTCATAGCGCGCCACGATGTCACCCTTGGGCGAAATCATAAACGACCGGTTGGCAAACCGCCCGTCCGCATCACCGGTTTTCAGCCCCAGCGATCCGATCAGCAGCCAGACGCCCAGCGCCCCGGCCTCGGCCCGCAGCGCGGCAAGGGTCGGGTCATCCGCATCAAGGCTCAGCACCTCTTGTTGATGTGCGCGGCTGTCGGAGACACAGTTCGTCACCTCGGGCGTTAACAAAAACTGCGCGCCCGCGCTTGCGGCCTGCCGCATGAATTCGACCACCACCGGAATATTTTCCGATGGCAGATCAGACGAATTCAGCTGGATCAAGGCCGCTTTCATACCTTACCCCGCCAACATCGCGTCAAGCTTGCCTGCGCGTTCCAGCGCGTGCAATTCGTCACAACCGCCAACATGTTTATCACCAATGAAAATCTGCGGCACCGTGTGGCCGCCATTGGCCCGCGACATCATTTCCTGACGTTTGGCCGGACTCATCCCGACGTTATATTCGGTAAATTCCACACCTTTGCTTTTCAGCAGCCGTTTGGCAGCGGTGCAAAACCCGCAAAAGGGTGATGTATAGATTTCTACTGTCTGCATAGTCCTGTTCCTATAGTTTTGCCGAACTATAGGGATTTATACATCCTTCGCAACGCGCGCCAGTGTCACGGTGTAAACATCTTTGGCGCCGGCTGCCAAACAGGCCTCGGTGCAGGCGGCCAATGTGGCACCGGAGGTCATCACATCATCCACCAGCAGGATGGACCGGCCAACCAGACGGTGGCGGCGTTTGGGGTTAACCCCGATGGTGTCGGCCAGCATTTGAAAACGGGCATCGCGCCCCAGACCATCCAGCGACCGTGTACGTTTTTTGCGAGTCAGCAGGTCGGGGCAATCGGCCAGCCGCAATTGTTTTGCCAAAGCCAGCGCCAGCAGTGCGGACTGGTTATAGCGGCGTTTCAGAAGGCGCATCCAGTGCAAGGGCACCGGTGCAATCAGCATTTCGGGTTGCAAAAGCGGCGCAACCACCTGCGCCAGCCATGTTGCGGCAGGGTTGGCCAGATCCAGCCGGTCACCATGTTTCAACGCCAGCACCAGTTTGCGCCCGTTATCCTTATACAACAGCGCCGAACGCCCCCGCGCCCAAGGCCGCGCGATTGTCATACAGTCATCGCACAGAATTTCGCTGCCCGTATCTTCGCCCGGCAGCGGTGTGCCGCATTTATCGCAAACCAGCCCGCCAATGAACGGTGTATCCCGCCAGCAGGGACCACACAGCGCATCATCCCCTTCGACCAGATCGCGGCAGGATATACATTGCGACGGGTAGATCAGTTGAAGTGCCGATTGCATTTCCTGTCAGTCCTCATACATTGCGCGGCAAATCCAAAGGATATGCCACATGCAAAAGCCCCCGCCGCTAACCGACCGCGCCGCATTATTGCGGTTTCGGGCGCGTGCCACAGGTTCCGCGATGTTCCTGCAACAAGAGGCATTGTTCGAAATCAAGGAAAGACTGGAACAGGTTAACAGGACGTTTACATCGATCGCAATTGTCACGCCTTTTCCGAAAATTTGGGAAGAATTTGCCGAAAATGCCCTGATTCTGCCGGATGACGAGGTTCTGGCGCTGGAAAAGGGCGCACATGATCTGGTGATTCACGCAATGGCGCTGCATTGGGCGAATGATCCGGTTGGCCAGCTGATCCAATGCCAGCGGGCGTTAAAACCCGACGGGTTGTTTCTGGGGGCCTGTTTTGGCGGGGAAACCCTGACCGAACTGCGCGTGGCGCTGGCCGAGGCCGAAGTGGCGCTGACCGGTGGCCTGTCGCCGCGCGTGTTACCGATGGGCGAAATTCGCGAGCTGGGGGCGTTATTGCAACGGGCCGGTTTTGCCCTGCCGGTGGCCGATACCGATCTGCGCACGGTCAGCTATGGCAATATGTTCGCCCTGCTGCGGGATCTGCGCAAAATGGGCGAATGCAACGCATTGGCCCAGCGCCGCAAAGTTTTCGCGCCGCATGATCTATTTGCCAAGGCTGCCCAAATATACGCAGGCAATTTCGCACTGGACGAGGGGCGCGTCAAAGCGACCTTTGAAATGATCTATCTGACGGGCTGGGCACCGGATGAAAGCCAGCCAAAACCCCTTCGCCCCGGTTCAGCCACCGCGCGGCTGGCGGATGCGTTGAATACGGATGAAACACCTCTACCGGACTCCGCGCCAAAGGGGCGCATTTGATAAACACGGCAGAACCGCTAAGCCGGTGGGACCAATGAACAGGAAACAGCAATGACCAAGACAAACAAAGTGGGCGTTCTGATTGCCAACCTTGGCACGCCGGACGGGTATGACTACTGGTCCATGCGCCGGTACCTAAGCGAATTTCTGTCGGATAAGCGGGTGATCGATTATCCGGCATGGAAATGGCAACCACTGTTGCAACTGATCATCCTGTCCAAACGCCCTTTTTCATCGGGAAAAGCGTATCAATCCATCTGGAATCACGAGGCCGGAGAAAGCCCGCTGATGACCATCACCAAAGCGCAGGTTGGCAAGCTGAAAGCGGCTCTAACACAGCGGTATGGCGATGATGTGGTGGTGGATTTCTGTATGCGCTACGGCAACCCGTCAACCAAATCCAAGGTGCAGGCATTGCAAGACGCAGGCTGTGATCGCATTCTGTTTTTCCCGCTTTACCCGCAACACGCAGGTGCCACCACCGCCACCGCCAATGACGCCTTTTTTCAGGCCATGAGCGCCGCGAAACCACAGCCACAGGCGCGGCTGGTTCCGGCCTATTGCGGTGATCCGATGTATATCGACGCCTTGGCGCAATCGGTGGAAACGGCCTATGCGAAAATGGACAAACGGCCCGATCTGCTGGTGGTATCCTATCACGGTATGCCAAAACGGTATATCGAAGAAGGCGATCCTTATCTGAAGGATTGCGAGCTGACCTCGAAACTGTTGTTGGAACGGCTGGGATGGGATCAAACCGAAATGGTCACGACTTTCCAGTCACAATTCGGACCTGAGGAATGGTTGCAGCCCTATACGGTAGAAGAAGTGGCGCGGCTGGCCAAAGCGGGCAAGAAAAATATCGCTGTAATCGCACCAGCCTTTTCAGCTGATTGCATCGAAACGCTGGAAGAAATCAACGAGGAAATCGGTGATAGTTTCAAAGAGGCTGGCGGCGAGGTGTTTACCTATATTCCCTGCCTGAATGATGATTATGCCCACATCGCGGTATTGGCCAAGCTGGTGCAGGATAACCTGGCAGGCTGGCTGGAATAGCGCATGAAAAAAGGCGGTGGGAAATCCCGCCGCCTTTCCAATAGAATTCGGTGCTCTACTTAGTTGCTTGCAACAGCAGCAGCCATCAGTAGGATCATCAGCGGAACAACGATACCGCCCGAAGATGCGGTGGTTTCTTCGACAACAACAGTTTCTTCCATTACTGGCGGCTGAAGGTTGCCAGCAGTTGCTGTTGTAGCGGCGACCGCCAGTGCGGCAGCAAGTGTGATCTTTTTCATTGTGTATTTCCTTACTAAGACCTCTGCATAACATCGGGATTCCCCCGGGTTGGCCGTTTTGGTAAGCTAGCCGGGAAATCTCTGGGGTGAATAGATGGACCTTTTCCTGCACGAAGCGGCGGCACGGATCGGCGCGGATGACGTTCTGTCGAAGATCGACGCGCTGATGGATTGGAACTCGTTTTTGCCGATCCTGCGGCGCGGTCTGGGGCGCTCGGGGATCGGGCCTCAGGGCTATGATCCGCTGGTTCTGTTCAAGTGTCTTCTGGTTGGCCAGTGGCACGGGCTGAGCGACCCGAAGCTGGAGCGGGCCTTGAAGGTGCGGCTGGATTTCATGCTGTTCTGCGGGCTCGATCTGCACGCGTCGGTGCCGGATGAGACGACCCACTGCCGGTTCCGCAATGCGCTGGTCCGGGGTGGCGTTTACGATGAGCTGCTGGCCGAGGTCTGCCGCCAGATCGAGGCGCATGGGCTGAAGCTGAAAGAGGCTGAGGCGGCGATCATTGATGCGACCCTGATCGCGGCGGCGGCGCGCCCGCGCACCCATATCGACGCCCCGCAGGACCGGGCAGAGGACGGGGCAAGGGAAGGGACGCCGGATGATCCGCCCGAGGTCTCACCCGACGGGGCACAGCTGCATTTCAGCGCCGACCCTGATGCCCGCTGGGTCAAGAAGGGCCGCAAGAGCACGCTCGGCTACAAGGGCTTTGCCCGCTGCGACGAAGAGGGCTTTATCGACAAGGTGCACACCACGCCCGCCAATGCCGCCGAAAGCCCCGAATTCGCCACCATGATCGCGGGCGCAAAGGCGCAGCGGGTGCTGGCCGACAAGGCCTATGCGAGCAAGGCCAACCGCCAGATGCTGCGCGGCAAATACCGCGACGGCATCCTGCGCAAGGCAGCGCGCGGCCGCCCCCTGCGGCAATCGGAGAAACGCTTCAACCGGCTGATTTCGAAACGCCGCTTCCGCATCGAGCAGACTTTCGGCACGATGAAACGCCTCTTCGGCCTGCAGCGGGCGAGATATTTCGGGCGCGCCAGGGTGCATGCCCAGATGGTCATGGCCGCCATCGCGCAAAACCTGCTCAAGGCCGCAAACAGGATCACCCTCAACCCGCAAACCCCCGCAATCGCATAGCCCCAAACCCCGCCACCCGTCTGTCCGCCGGACCCGCAGGGGCGCAAGGTGGGCGGCCGAAATCTTGCTTCAACCGAAAGCCATGGCCTCATGCAGAGGTCTTTTACTTGTCTTAGCATTCTGGCACACAGAATATGCACCGGAATGCGCCCAAGATTATAACTCGTGCGGGGCCTAAACGCCTGAATTTACAAGAATGCAAGTCCATGGGTTATTACCCTGATTCCAAACCTGATAATTGGGTTAGGGGCTGACCCAGATAACTACTTCAAGTAACGCTTAACCCATTGTCTTAGCTGCAATAACTGAGCTGAAGGGTCACTGTTGTTGAAACGCCACTCGCATTCCTTCAAATATAGCCCAAATTGGGCCTTGGGGACACCGTTAAATCGGCGCATGTGGCGCTTGGCTTGGTTCCAGAAATTCTCGATGCCATTGATGTGGTTGTGACGGTCTGCAAAGAGCTTGGAATGGTTGATGCGAAAGTGGTGGAAGTCTGACACATCCAGCACATTATAACCGCGCCAACAATCGGAATAGACGATGGAATCCGGCACGACTTTGCGCTCTATGATCGGGATCAGAGTGGCGGATTTGGCGTCCGGGATGATCTTGGTGTAAACCTTCCCACCCCTTTTTAATATACCAAAAACGGGAATTTTACCTGCCGCACCACGCCCGCGTTTACCTTTGCGTTTGCCGCCAAAGTAGCTTTCGTCCACTTCTATTTCTCCGCCGAACATAGCTTGGCTTTCCGCCTCCAGCTCATAGGCGATTATCTCGCGCAGGCGTAGAAAATAAAACGCTGCGGTCTTGCGGTTTACACCACACAAACTGGCTGCTGTTCGTGCTGTCGATCCCGAAACAAAATGCTCCGTAAGACGGTCTTGCTTGTAGTGGCTCAGGCGACTCTTTCTCATGCTTCCCATCATAACCTCTTTTTAGGTTATCTGGGTCAGCCCCTTGGGTTAAATAAGCAACACTTGGGTGCCGACCTGACATAGTCCGAACAGTTCGGCGATATCCTCGTTATACAACCCGATACAGCCATTAGACGACCGCCGCCCGATCTTGCGCGTGTCGTGGGTGCCGTGGATGCGGTAATATTGCCAGCTAAGATACATCGCATGCGTGCCCAGCGGATTTTGAGGCCCGGGTGGAATGTAATGTGGCCATTCCGGATTTCTTTTCAGCATTGATGCGGTCGGGCGCCAATCAGGGCCAACCACCTTTTTGATAATGCTGGTTCTGCCGCGGCGGGTCAGGTCATCGGTCATAGGTACGCTAGTTGGGTACAATTTATATATTGACTGATCCTCGGACCAGAAATGCAGTGCACGCGACGTGGTATCAACCAGAATCGCGCCCTTTTTCAGGTTTGTAAAATACGGTTGCCACTGCAACGAACGGAAGCTGGAAATATTCCGGGTAACGGACCCAGAAATAGCCGATTCCATCTCGGTTGATCCAGATTGCGCCAACGCGGGTGTGGCAAGCGCACCCAACGCAGCAGCTGAAGTGCCCAGAAAAAGGCGGCGATTCAGCTTGTTGTTTGATTTCGTACTCATATTTACTACTCCATCTCGAAAGAATTCGCGTTTTCATGGCTTATATATGGCGATAAAGTCGCAGTCGCAAATCAAACAAGCGTTAACTTGCCAGATCACTGTAAAGTGCGTTTGATCCGCAACGCTGTTCCCTATACAGACGGTTTGAACAATCAACAACAAATGGCTATATTTATGTCCCGACTGTTAATTCTGGCCTTCACGGCCCTGTTTGCCCTTTCCGCATGCGAAACACCCGGCCCGAAACTTGGCCCTGACGGAAAACCCTTGCCGCACGTTTACAGGATTACTGCCGGCAGCAAATCCAAGATCGAGCTTCGCATGGTGGATGCGGTTAATACCTTGCGCGATGCTGCTGGTGTTCCTCCTGTTAGTCTAAACGCGCAACTGACGGCCGCTGCCGCCACACATTCGCGCGATATGTCGGTGCAAAACCGCCCATGGCACTTTGGGTCTGATGGCTCGTCGCCGCTTGATCGGGTCAAACGCAGTGGTTATCCAGGCATGATGCTGGGGGAAAACATATCGGAGACTTACGAAACCGAGCTGGAAACCCTAAGCGCATGGATGGCCAAAGCCGATACTCGCGCCGTTATTCTGGACCCGAACGCCAAGGACATGGGGTTCGCCTGGCATCAGGATAAAAACGGCAAGATCTGGTGGACAATGGTTACTGGTGGTTAATTGCCGCCGGCAACCTTATGGAAATATCGAAATTGGCGTGCCGTCTTTGACCATCGCATAGATATCGCGCATCTGTTTGTTTGAAACCGAAATGCACCCGGCGGTCCAGTCGGGGCGTTTCGGGTCCCCAGCACGTCTGCCACCGTGGATGAAAATATCTCCGCCAGGGGATTTTCCCAAAGCCCGCGCCGCCGCACGATCCTTTGCGTTGGGGTAGGAAATGCCAATCGACAAATAGAACGCGCTGTTCGGGTTGCGCCGGTCAATTGTGTATTCACCTTCCGGGGTGCGCCCGTCACCTTCGAAAACTTTATGGCCGCTAGGTACAAAGCCTAACTCGATATCATATGCCCGCAAGTAGTTATCCCCGTTCATCAAATATAGTTTGCGCTGTTCTTTGAAAATCAACACACGGGTAACTTCAGGCCCATTATATGTTTTAAACTTTGATGCACAGGCACCCAAAGTCGCCACGACTGTAATTAGAAATAAAATTTTGAAAATACGCATTTTTGCCTGCTTTGCTCGAATTTTTCGATAGCAATATAGCAAGTCAGCCGCGCGGCAAACCTAAATTTTCATCCGATTCTTGTCACTTTAAAAGACCTCTGCATAACATCGGGATTCCCCCGGGTTGGCCGTTTTGGTAAGCTAGCCGGGAAATCTCTGGGGTGAATAGATGGACCTTTTCCTGCACGAAGCGGCGGCACGGATCGGCGCGGATGACGTTCTGTCGAAGATCGACGCGCTGATGGATTGGAACTCGTTTTTGCCGATCCTGCGGCGCGGTCTGGGGCGCTCGGGGATCGGGCCTCAGGGCTATGATCCGCTTGTTCTGTTCAAGTGTCTTCTGGTTGGCCAGTGGCACGGGCTGAGCGACCCGAAGCTGGAGCGGGCCTTGAAGGTGCGGCTGGATTTCATGCTGTTCTGCGGGCTCGATCTGCACGCGTCGGTGCCGGATGAGACGACCCACTGCCGGTTCCGCAATGCGCTGGTCCGGGGTGGCGTTTACGATGAGCTGCTGGCCGAGGTCTGCCGCCAGATCGAGGCGCATGGGCTGAAGCTGAAAGAGGCTGAGGCGGCGATCATTGATGCGACCCTGATCGCGGCGGCGGCGCGCCCGCGCACCCATATCGACGCCCCGCAGGACCGGGCAGAGGACGGGGCAAGGGAAGGGACGCCGGATGATCCGCCCGAGGTCTCACCCGACGGGGCACAGCTGCATTTCAGCGCCGACCCTGATGCCCGCTGGGTCAAGAAGGGCCGCAAGAGCACGCTCGGCTACAAGGGCTTTGCCCGCTGCGACGAAGAGGGCTTTATCGACAAGGTGCACACCACGCCCGCCAATGCCGCCGAAAGCCCCGAATTCGCCACCATGATCGCGGGCGCAAAGGCGCAGCGGGTGCTGGCCGACAAGGCCTATGCGAGCAAGGCCAACCGCCAGATGCTGCGCGGCAAATACCGCGACGGCATCCTGCGCAAGGCAGCGCGCGGCCGCCCCCTGCGGCAATCGGAGAAACGCTTCAACCGGCTGATTTCGAAACGCCGCTTCCGCATCGAGCAGACTTTCGGCACGATGAAACGCCTCTTCGGCCTGCAGCGGGCGAGATATTTCGGGCGCGCCAGGGTGCATGCCCAGATGGTCATGGCCGCCATCGCGCAAAACCTGCTCAAGGCCGCAAACAGGATCACCCTCAACCCGCAAACCCCCGCAATCGCATAGCCCCAAACCCCGCCACCCGTCTGTCCGCCGGACCCGCAGGGGCGCAAGGTGGGCGGCCGAAATCTTGCTTCAACCGAAAGCCATGGCCTCATGCAGAGGTCTTTTTAAGGTGAAAGCAGCAGCCATTTCGACATGGGTGGACCAGCGGAATTGATCAACCACCGTCACTGGCCCCATTTTATAACCCGCCTGCATCAGAATTTTTGCATCACGGGCAAAGGTAACCGGATTGCAGGAAACAGCCGAAACAACCGGCACCTGTGCGGTGGCAATTTCCATCATCTGGTATTCGGCACCGGCACGGGGCGGGTCAATCACCACAGCGTCATAGCGTTTCAATTCGTCCGGCAGCAACGGGCGGCGAAACAGATCTCGGGCCTCGGTGGTGACACGTTTCAGGCCGGTTGCCATCCGCCAACCCTGATCCAGTGACTTTAGCATATCGGCTTCGCTCTCAACTGCGCGGACCTCGGCGTTTTCGGCCATCGGCAGGGCAAAGGTGCCACAACCCGAAAACAGGTCAGCAATGTGTTTTGCACCCAAAACAGTCTCTAACACGGCAAAAAGCAGGGCATTTTCACCCTCCTGCGTGGCTTGCAAGAACGCACCGGCTGGCGGATTCACCCGCGCCTTGCCAAAGGTTTGATAGGGCGGCCTGATCTCGGCGATCATTTCGCCGTTCCACGTCAACCGCGCCAGCCCGTGTTCGCCCGCCATTGCGCCCAATGTCATCAACATCTGCCCTTCCAGCGGCTTTGCCCCTTCGACGGACACATCCACACCGGCATCCGAGCGCGTTACGGTAAAGCGCACCTCGCCCTTGCGCGAGGCCCCGAAAACCGTCAGCGCCCGCAGGGCAGGAACAGCGGCCAGCAGGTCAGGGTGCAACAACTGGCAATCGGGGATTTCAGTTATCACATCGGACGCCCGCGCGTGAAACCCGACCAGCGCGTCCTTTTTCGTGCGCCGTCCGGTAAACACCGCGCGGCGCCGGGCGCGGGGCGGGGATGTGTGAACCGGCAGCATTTCAGCGGCAATATCCTGTGCCGCCAATGCCGTGCGCACCACATCCTGTTTCCATTCGGCAACAAAATCATCCGAGGCATGTTGCAACGCGCAACCCCCGCAGGCTTTGTAATGCCGACAGGGTGCTGCAACGCGATCAGGCGAAGGGGTGACAATTTTCGGTGTCGCAATCCGACCCTCGACAATCTCGCCGTCAACCTCTTCGCCGGGCAGGGTGCGGGGGGCAAAAATCGGCCCTTCGGCAATACCGTCGCCGTGATGGCCCAGACGTGTGATTGTAACACTCATGTGCTTTGGTCCTTTGATATGCCCAGCAACTGCTCTTTGCCTAAAGCAAAGCCCGAGGCAACCCATTTACGCTCCAGATCCTTTAGTTTCTTGCCCAGCGCGGCACCCTGACAGGCCGGCATCAGATCAGCCGCCTTGATCGGGAACTGCGCGGTGGCACCGGTTTTGGCCTGTTCAAACGCGGTTTCATCCAGCGGGGCTTCCATCAGGACCGCGCGCAACAGGATAACGTCCCGCGCCATATCGGCCCCCAAATAATAGCCCAGCACGGCAGGGTTTTGTGAACTGCCAATCCCCTTGCGCAATTGTGCCAGTTGTTTTGCCTCGGCGTTGGACAGTCGCAGCATGGTTTTTACATCCTCTCCACCCAACACGGCCAATCGGCGGATTGGATCAGGTGGAGTGCCGGTTTGCTGTTCCAGATGCACCAGAACCGGCAGATATTTCGCATCCGCCCCCGGCAAAATGGTGTTCAGAACTCCGCTTGCCCCCATCGACGCCGTACTGGGTGCCGGATCGGCTGCGGCCAGTAGCTTCTTGACTTCGGAACCGATGCGTTCTTTAGAAAGTGTCTCTAACCCTGCCAAATTCGCCGCACATGCAGCCAATCCTTCTGCATCCAGCCCTGCATGTACATCACCATACCACGCATGAAACCGGAAAAACCGCAAGATTCGTAGATAGTCTTCTTTGATCCGCCGATCCGCATCCTCGATAAACCGCACGCGCCGCGCCACTAGATCGGGCAGGCCATTCAGCGGGTCCACCACCACGCCATCCTGATCAGCATAAAGCGCGTTCATCGTAAAATCACGGCGCAGGGCATCGTCGGTGATGCTGTCGGCAAAATCCACCACAGCACGGCGGCCATCGGTTTCGACATCGCGGCGGTAGGTGGTGATCTCATACGGGGTGCCACCGGCAACCACCGTCACCGTGCCATGATCAATTCCTGTTGGCACCGATTTCAAGCCCGCCGCCGTGGCCAGCTCAATCAAACGGTCCGGCCGCGCGTTGGTGGAAATGTCGATGTCGTTCACCGGCACATCCAGCAGCGCATTTCGCACGCATCCGCCAACGAAATAGCATTCATACCCCGCCCCCGTCAGCATTTCGCAAACCTGTTGCGTGTGCGGGTCGGTAATCCAGTCGGCTGTGATCTGTGTCATGGGTTCATCCCTTCGGCCAATGCCCGCAGTATCCGCGCGGTGGCGCCCCAGATGTAATAGGGGCCATAGGGCACAGTGTAATACGCGCGACGTTGTCCGCGCCAGCGGCGGCCCTGAACAGAAAACCGTGTCGGATTGGTAACGTGGGATAAGGGAGCGGTGAACACCTCGGCCACTTCGTTATGGTCGGGGGTTGGGATAAATGTGGCTCTAATCAGGCCCAAAATGGGGGTAACAGTAAAATTGGTCACCGTTTCATGGGTCGGCATAGCGCCCAGAATTTCGACTTTTTGCGGTGGCAGGCCGATTTCCTCCTCAGCTTCGCGCAGGGCGGTTTGTTCAAGGCTGTCGTCCGCCTCTTCCTGCTTGCCACCGGGAAAGGAAATCTGCCCCGCATGGTGTTTCAGATGCGAAGCGCGCTTGGTCAGCACAACGTGCATTTCCCCGCCCACATGTTGCAACGCGACCAGAACGGCAGCGGGGCGAAGTGTGCGCATCGGGTCAAGCTGCGCGTCGGGGTTCAGGTCAAAATCACTTGACCCCTGATGCAACCTGCCCAGCGCGGCGGTTATTTTTGTGCGGGTTTCATTCGGTATCATCGGCAGGCTCGGTCGCCTCGAACCCCAATGTATTGGGGTTCATCTCGTAATGCTTGCCGCAGAACTGGCAATCGGCGGTTACCACGCCATCGTCCGTTGTCATATGCGCGATGTCCTTGGCCGAATAGATCGAAAGGCTTTGCCGGACCTTGGCGTGGGAACAAGTGCATCCGAATTCCACCTTTAGCGGATCGAAAATGCGCGGTTGTTCCTCGTGAAACAGGCGCAACAACAGGTCGGTGGGGGCGACAGAGGGGCCGATCAGCTCCAGCTCCTCGACCGTGTCCAGCAGGATGTTGGTGCGGGCCCAGTTTTCGGCATCATCCTCGCCCGACGTTGGCGTGTAATCGGCGCCCACCATCAAAGGCGAGGCATTGGGCATATGTTGCAGCATAATGCCACCGGCCAGCCAGCGTTCATCTTCGCCAGGGGTTTGCGAGCGGCCAAAGGCCAGCTCAAAGCGGGTCGGGATTTGCTCGGATTGCTCGAAATAGGTTTCGGCGCAGTCGGAAAGTGATTTTTTGTCCAGCGGCGTGACGCCCTGATAGGGTTCAGTGCCTTCGCCCTGATCAATCAGGATTGCAAAATAGCCTTTGCCGATTTGCGAAAATGCGGGTTGTTCCGCGTCCAGACGATCCGCATCAAAACTGGCATAAGCACGCATGTGGGCGGGCGCGCCCTCTTTTTCCGGCGCGTAATAATCGGCGGCAAGGATACGCGCAGGGCCATCGCCGCGCACCTGAATCGACAGTTTCCAGCGCAGTTTTATCGTCGGGCCAATCAGCGCGGTCAGCAGGGCGACCTCGGCAATCAGGGCTTCGATTTGCGGCGGGTAGTTATGTTGCGACAGCACCTGTTCCAGCACCCCATCCAGACGGGCAACGCGGCCACGGATATTGGCGCGGTCCAGTTGGAACGGCAGGATGGTGTCATCCCATGCGATCTGCGGGGTCTTTGTCATTTTATTCGTCCTTTGGCGTTCTGTTTTGGCATAGCGCGGCTGATCCGGCAGGGCAACCTGACAGGTTTGTGCGATTATGGTTGATTCCGCGCCTTGGCGGTTTCACAACAGATGGGTATTGAGGGAGTGGATGATAAGATGATCCGGCGATTTGGTGATCCGGTTGTGGCGGGAAAACGCTATGTTATGCGGCCTGGGGCTTATGCGATTTTGCCGTTGGGGCGAAACCTGTTGTTGACCCATCAGGATGAACCGACACCTGAATTCCAACTGCCCGGCGGCGGGATTGATCCGGGGGAATCGGCTATTCAGGCGCTACACCGCGAGGTGTTCGAGGAAACCGGCTGGCGGATCGCCGCACCGCGCAAGCTGGGGGTGTTTAGGCGGTTTACCTATATGCCGGAATACGATCTGTGGGCAGAAAAGTTGTGCCATATTTATATAGCACGGCCTGTGCGGGCATTGGGACCACCAAGTAAGGCGGGACATATGGCGGTTTGGATGAAACCGGACGAGGCTGCGCATCGGCTGGCGAATGAGGGCGACCAGTATTTTGTAGAACAATTGTTCAGTTAGTTGCCGTTGAATTCTAGCAGAACCGCCGAAATATCATCGGGAAAATCCTGATCCCCTGCGTATTGGGTCAAATCCCACATCAGTGCCTCGAGAAAACGGTTTCCGCGCACATTCGCGTTGCGGTTTAATAAATCAGTTACGCCCTCTTCCTCCAGCATCCTGCCTGTTTCATCCGGACATTCAGTGATCCCGTCCGACATCAACAGCAACCTGTCCCCTGCGTTCAGGGTTATCTGGAAATCCTCGAAACTTGCCCCCGGGATCAACCCGACCGGCAAACCACCGTTGCCGCAATATTCCACCACGCCATTCACCCGCTGAATGGCCGGATGCGGATGCCCCGCCTGTGTGGCTGTCACCACGCCTGTGGTCAGATCAATATGCGCCAGCAACAGGGTGAAATAATGCTCGGTCTCCATTTCCTCCAACACAATACGGTTCAGGTGTTCGGTAACGGCCGCCGGACTACGGGCGGTGTATCCACCGCTGTCATCCTGCCGCAACGCCAGGTTCTGATCCGGCGTTGACCCCGACAAAAACCCCGCCAGCCGCGCAGTCATCAAAGCCGAGGTGATCCCGTGGCCGGAAACATCAATTGAATACAGACCGATCTGCGTATCGCTGACCGGGAAAAACCCGACCAGATCACCGCCAACATGCCCGCTGGAGCGCAGCAATAGCGAAACCTCGGCCGCGCCGAAATCGCGATAGCGTTCCTTGACCAGCGATTGTTGCAGTTTCTTGGCCTCGATCAAGTCGCGGTCGATTATGTCGTAAAGGCATTGGATTTCAGCCAGTGCATCGGTGACCAATCGGTTCTTTTCCGTCAGTTCGCGCTGCGTTTGTTGCAATCGTTCGCCGGCGCGGATGCGGGCACGCAGTTCGCTAGCGTTAACCGGTTTGGTCAGGAAATCATCGGCGCCCACGTCCAGCCCATGCGCCACTTCGTCCTTTTCGCTTTTCGAGGTCAGAAGGATGAAATACCCGTAATTGTCCTGCGCCAATTCGCGAAAAGCGATGCAGAATTCCAGCCCGTTCATCCCCGGCATCATCCAGTCGCTGAGGATCAAATCCAGTTGCTCGCGTTTGCAGATTTCCAGCGCTGCATGGCCCGAATCCGCCTCGATCACCTCGTAGCCCCAGCGCGTCAGGGATGACGAAAGAATCCGGCGTTGCACACGGCTGTCATCAACAACCAAAACCCGTTTGATTGCCTCGTCTTGTTCAAGATCTGCCTCGAACAGTTGTATATCTTTTGCCGTGGCCGAATCAGCCATATCCTATGCCTTTTTGCGGGAAAATCCCTTCGCTTGACAGGTTTTGTGGCAGTAATCTTTTAAGGCCAAGTGAATCATAAAAGGGGCTGACCCAGATAACTACTTCAAGTAACGCTTAACCCATTGTCTTAGCTGCAATAACTGAGCTGAAGGGTCACTGTTGTTGAAACGCCACTCGCATTCCTTCAAATATAGCCCAAATTGGGCCTTGGGGACACCGTTAAATCGGCGCATGTGGCGCTTGGCTTGGTTCCAGAAATTCTCGATGCCATTGATGTGGTTGTGACGGTCTGCAAAGAGCTTGGAATGGTTGATGGATGCGAAAGTGGTGGAAGTCTGACACATCCAGCACATTATAACCGCGCCAACAATCGGAATAGACGATGGAATCCGGCACGACTTTGCGCTCTATGATCGGGATCAGAGTGGCGGATTTGGCGTCCGGGATGATCTTGGTGTAAACCTTCCCACCCCTTTTTAATATACCAAAAACGGGAATTTTACCTGCCGCACCACGCCCGCGTTTACCTTTGCGTTTGCCGCCAAAGTAGCTTTCGTCCACTTCTATTTCTCCGCCGAACATAGCTTGGCTTTCCGCCTCCAGCTCATAGGCGATTATCTCGCGCAGGCGTAGAAAATAAAACGCTGCGGTCTTGCGGTTTACACCACACAAACTGGCTGCTGTTCGTGCTGTCGATCCCGAAACAAAATGCTCCGTAAGACGGTCTTGCTTGTAGTGGCTCAGGCGACTCTTTCTCATGCTTCCCATCATAACCTCTTTTTAGGTTATCTGGGTCAGCCCCTCATAAAATTTGAATGATATAGAATCGCAACGGGTTACCCGCTGTTAATCCTTACGACCGTATCAATATGCATAGCCGGGTTTTAGGAGTTGTACTTTGATCAGTTGGGAACGGGTAAATGAATTGCGCGACGAAGTCGGGATCGAGGATTTCCGCGAAGTCGTCGCAATGTTTCTGGAAGAGGTCGAGGATACAATGGTGCGAATGATCGCAGCACCCGACCTGTCACGACTGGAGGAGGACATGCATTTTCTGAAAAGCAGTGCATTAAATCTGGGGTTCTTACAGTTTTCGGACCTATGCCAGGCAGGTGAAAAGGCTGCCGCAAGCGGGCAAGCCGAAACGGTTGATCTGGATGAGGTATTCGAGTCTTACGCCGCCTCGAAGTCGGTTTTCAGTAAAAAGTTCGGCTGTATGAAAGCTGCCTAGGGTCAGGACCTTAGATAACAAACTCGGCCACGGTTTCGTCATTGGTGATGTCGCTAAAGGTAAATCCGGCCTTGTCCATTTCTTCAAACAGACGGGCGAAGTTTTTGGCGTCATCGGTTTCGATCCCGATCAGCACCGAGCCAAAATTCCGCGCCGATTTCTTCATGTATTCGAAACGCGCAATATTGTCATGCGGGCCAAGGATTGACAGGAAATCCTTTAGCGCACCGGGGCGCTGCGGCAGCCGCAGGATGAAATATTTCTTCAAACCCAAATAGCGCTGGGCACGTTCCTTGACCTCGGGCAGGCGTTCAAAATCGAAATTGCCGCCGGAGGTCACACAAACCACGGTTTTACCTTTGATCTGGTCGGCCAGCGTAGGCAGCGCATCTACCGAAAGCGCGCCTGCTGGTTCCAGAACAATGCCCTCAACATTCAGCATTTCCACCATCGTTGTGCAAATCCGGTCTTCTGGAGCCAGCAGGATATTATCGGCGGGGATGTCTTTTAATACCTTGAAGTTTTCTTCGCCAATACGGGCCACAGCAGCCCCGTCGACAAAGCTGTCGACCTTGTTCAGCGTGACAGGTTTGCCGGCGGCAATCGCGGCTGTCAGGCTTGGACCGCCAGTTGGCTCAACATAACGGATTTTGGTATCCGGCGCCTGTTCGGACAGGTAGGATTTAATGCCGGAAGACAGCCCCCCACCCCCAACCGGCAGCACCACCATATCCGGCGCGCGGCCCAGTTGCTCCAACATTTCCACCGCGACCGAGGCCTGCCCCTCGATCACATCCACATCATCGAACGGTGGCAGGAAATGCGCGCCGACTTCGTCGCAATAACTGCGGGCCGAAGCAAGCGTGTCATCGAAATAATCCCCAACCAGGCGGATTTCGATGTTATCACCGCCAAAAATGCGGGTCTTGTTTACCTTTTGCTGTGGTGTGGTGACAGGCATAAAAATCACCCCCTTCACCCCGAAATGGCGGCAAACAAAACCCACCCCTTGCGCATGATTTCCGGCACTGGCGCAAACGAAAACGTCCTGATGATCGACCACCTTGCGCATCGCATTCAACGCCCCGCGGATTTTGTAGGAGCGCACCGGCGAAAGATCCTCGCGCTTTAGCCAGATGTCGGCACCATAACGGGCAGACAGATGATCATTGCGCTGCAACGGTGTCGGATCAAACAGGGTGCGCATTGCGGTGGTGGCGGTGCGGGCATTTTCGGTGAATTGTGACATCCTACAGCTCGCGGTTTTCGACATAGACACCATAAAGGGTGGTCAGAATACTAACGCTGCCCATCATGATAAACCAGCCGACAACATGGGTATAGACAAGGTTTAGAATCGAGGACGGGTCAGGGTGGAAGTAACTGGGTAGTTTCAAAATTCCGGCTGCAATAAGCCCAAGAACCATCAACTGGATAATCGCCCCCGAAGCGGGTTTTGTTAGCGTCAGGGATTCCCCAATACCCACCGGTTTGCCCAAAGCGGCAGCCGGCAAAGACAGGCTTAGACGATAGAAAACATAGATTACCGGCCCCATAACCATTATCTGAAGCAAAAGCTGCAAAACAGGTCCCTCTTGTAAACCGACGAGTCCGGCAAGAATAACACCGGCAATCATGCCAACGATCAACGCAACAAAGGCGATAATCAGGCCAAGTAGAATGGAGGTGAAAAAATAGGCAAGAATCCGGTCAAAATTAAAGGATGGCAACATTGCACCGGGGTTTTCCTCTAATAGAATATAGCGATGCCAGCTGACAGCGACCCACAGGCTGGTGATTGCCCCGATCAGCATAGTTACAAACCACGCCCCCCAGAAACCCTGTGGAGCCAAAAACAAATAGCCGGATTCCATACCATTCAGCACATCGCCGTATTTGCTGCCAAAATAGATCCCCACAACGGAATTGATCAGATACAGCACCATTGAAATCCTGAGCGCCGCGCCCAGATTGTTAAAGATCATCCCCAAGGAATGAGTAAATATCTTCCAGCCCTGCATTATTCATTCCTTTTCAAAAACCAAACTTCCCCGTTGATACCCACCGCAATTATAGCGGGTCAACCGCACATGGCTTGCCCTTTGGCCGAAATGGGGATAATCGCCAATAAAACCCGATGGATGTTGGAGAAAAAAATGTCTGCGCCTAAAAAAGTTGTGCTGGCCTATTCCGGTGGCCTTGATACTTCGATCATTTTGAAGTGGCTGGAAATCGAATACGGCTGCGAGGTCGTGACCTTTACCGCCGATCTGGGGCAGGGCGAAGAGCTGGAGCCGGCCCGCAAAAAGGCCGAGCTGCTGGGCGTGAAACCCGAAAACATCCATATCGAGGATTTGCGCGAGGAATTCGTGCGTGATTTCGTTTTCCCGATGTTCCGCGCCAATGCGCAATACGAAGGGCTGTATCTGCTGGGCACCTCCATCGCGCGGCCGCTGATTTCCAAACGGCTGGTGGAAATTGCCGCTGAACATAATGCGGATGCAGTGGCGCATGGCGCAACCGGTAAGGGCAATGATCAGGTGCGGTTCGAATTGGCGGCCTATGCGCTGAACCCGGACATCAAGGTGATCGCACCGTGGCGGGAATGGGATTTATCCAGCCGCACCCGTCTGTTGGAATTCGCCGAAGCGCACCAGATTCCGATCGCCAAAGACAAACGCGGCGAGGCCCCGTTCAGTGTAGATGCCAACCTGCTGCACACATCTTCCGAGGGCAAAGTGCTGGAAGACCCCGCCATTGAGGCCCCCGATTACGTTTACCAGCGCACGGTCAATCCCGAAGACGCGCCCGATCAGCCGGAATTCATCGAGATCACCTATGAAAAGGGCGACCCCGTTGCGCTGGACGGCAAGCCCCTGACGCCTGCCGAAATGCTGACCGCGCTGAACGAGTTGGGCGGCAAGCACGGCATCGGCCGCCTTGATCTGGTCGAAGGCCGGTTCGTCGGCATGAAATCACGCGGCATTTACGAAACACCCGGCGGCACTATCATGCTGGAAGCACACCGCGGCATCGAAAGCATCACGCTGGACCGTGGTGCGGCGCATCTGAAAGACGAACTGATGCCGAAATACGCCGAGCTGATCTACAACGGATTCTGGTTCAGCCCCGAACGTGAAATGCTGCAGGCGCTGATTGACCAGTCACAAGAACACGTCATGGGCACCGTGCGGCTGAAGCTGTACAAAGGCATGGTACAAACCGTTGGCCGCTGGTCGGATCATTCGCTTTATTCCGAAGAGCATGTGACATTCGAGGATGACGCCGGTGCCTATGATCAAAAAGACGCCGCCGGTTTCATCAAGATCAACGCGCTGCGCCTGAAACTGCTGGCGGCACGGGACAAGCGGGTTAAAGGCTGATTTTAGCCGCTTCCAATCTCCGGTAAAATGGTAGGGCGTGTTCGGTTAGTTCCGAATAGGCCCCTTTCATATCCGGCAACGGCCCCTCGACCCCCGCAAACCCCGTGCTGTTATGCACAGCGCCATACCAATGCGGCGCCCATGCGCCATCGTCCTTGTGACCCCCTGCAGACCACGACAACATCGCCGGATCAAACGGCAAATCCAGCGCATCGCACAGGGCGCGCAACATCCCTTCGGGGTTTTCGCGGATGTCATGGGAATCAATCACGATCGGATCATCGCAGGCGTCGAACAATTCCGCCTGTTGCCAGAACCCGATATCATCCAGCGTCGGGTTATCGCGTTTGGCGGCATAGCTGGCAATCACGCGGGCCGGATGGCGGATCAGGAACACGTTTTTCACCTGTTTCATCCAGCCTCGATCCACCCCGTCAATCATATGCTGGGTCATGTGTTTTTGATAGAAGTGCGGCTTACCCTCAGGGTGCGGCCCAACCAGACGCGCCGCCACCTTATCCGCATCCGTTTCCCCTGCGGCCAGAATTTCATCACGCATCGGATGCTTTAGCCCCGTCATATCCAGATAGGCCGCATAGAACGGCTCGTCCCACACGGCGCAATCCGCACGCGCACCAAAAGAATACATCATTGCCGTTGAAAGGTTCCGCGGGCCGGACCACATTGCAATCTTCATTTTGCTATTTCCTGCTGGATTAGAGCCTTATACAGCCCCTGATACGTTCCGTCACCGGCCCCAATTCGCCGCTGCCAATCACCCGCCCGTCAATTTCGCTGATAGGGGATTGCGCACCAAAGGTGCCTGTCAGAAAGGCCTCGTCCGCACCGTAAGTATCGACCAGCGAATAGTTGCGCTCGAACACCTCAATATCATTGGCGCGGCACAGGTCGATCACCTTTTGGCGGGTGATGCCGTTCATGCAATAGTCGCCGGTGCTGGTCCAGACCTGCCCCTTGCGCACGATGAAAAAGTTGCAGGCGTTGGTGGTGTTCACAAATCCATGCACATCCAGCATCAAGGCCTCGTCCGCGCCGGCCTTTTCGGCGGCGATACAGGCCAGAATGCAGTTCAGCTTGGGATCCTGCGTCATCGGCAAGCCGCGCTGGTGCGGCACGGTGGCCAGCCGGATCGGGCGCGGGGCTTTGGGTTTGGAATGTTCCATGATGATTACCATGGTCGGACCGGAGACCGACAGACTGGGATGCTGGAACGGCAGCCGTTTCACCCCGCGCGTCACCATCAGACGGGCGTGGACATCGGTGTGCATGTCATTGGCGGCGCGGGTTTGCTCAAGTGCTGCAAAAACCTGATCCCGTGTCATGCCGATATCCAGATCAATCGCCTTGGCAGCCTCGAACAGCCGGTCCAGATGCTCGTCCGCAAAGGCCCAGCACCCGTCATATAGACGCAGCCCTTCCCACACACCGTCACCCAGCATGAAACCGCTGTCGTAAACGCTGACCATCGCCTCGGCCCGAGGCTTCATTTTGCCATCAACGTAAATCAGCAGCGATTCATTGCGCGCATCTTCTTGCGCCTGATGGGTGGTGACGTGATCGGACATTTTCGGACTCCTTATCTGCCCAGACGTTAGCGCAGATCAGTCACATCGCAAGTGGTAAATCCTGTTCACTGTGGCGTGAGGCGGGTTGTGCAGAGGCTGCGCATAAAACAAGCTGTGGAAAACCCAAGGAGACCAAGCATGAGCCTCAGGAAGTATTCGCTCAAAAGCATCATACTGTTTATCGCCATACTGGCAGGTGTCGTTTTGAACCATTCACGCGCCTATGCAGCGCAGACGAAAACAATGGTGGTGGCAGGCGGCTGCTTCTGGTGTGTTGAATCCGATTTTGAGCGGGTGCGCGGGGTGGTCAAAGCTGTTTCGGGTTTCACTGGCGGGCACACGAAAAACCCGACCTACAAACAGGTAAAAGCTGGTGGGACCGGCCATTTCGAGGCCGTGCAGATTACCTATGATCCAGACAAGATCAGTTATGAAACGCTGCTGAAACTGTTCATCATGTCAATTGATCCAACTGACGGCGGGGGACAATTTTGTGATCGTGGAGATAGTTATCGCACAGCTATATTCGTCTCTAATCCAAGGGAAAAGGCCATAGCTGAAGCAACTATTCGATATGCCAAACGTGCTTTACATCGTAGGATACGCACCCAGATATTACCGGCTGACCGGTTTTACGTCGCTGGTCCGCCGCATCAGAATTACTATAGGGGAACACGGCGGGTTCTGACACGGTTCGGGATAAAGAAGCAATCCCAAACCTACCAAGCCTATCGCAAGGCTTGTGGTCGTGATGCACGAGTACAGCGCCTATGGGGTGCAAATGCTCCGTTTATCCATCATTAACGGTCAAAAATTCCGCAACTTCATCTGATGACGGAATCACGTCCGCCGTCCCCTTGCGCGTCACCTTCAATGCCGCAGCCGCCGACGCGCGGCGCATTGTGTCCTGCACGTTCATCCCCTGGTCCAGCCCCGCCGCAACATAACCGGCAAAGGTATCGCCTGCGGCCGTGGTATCGACAGATTTGACGGGGAACGAAGGGGTATAGCTGGTTTCGCCGGTTTCGGGCTGCAACCACATCGCCCCGTTTGACCCTTTTGTGACGATAATTTCGGAAATCGGAAGTGAGGCCAGATCAGTCTCTAATCCTGCGCAAAGCTGCTCTGATTCAACCTGATTCATCATCAGGATCGTGACGTATTCCATCACATTCTTAACCGCCTCCACTGAAAATGGTGCAGCAGAATAGATCACCTTCAAGCCGCGATCATGGGCAATCTTCGCGGCCTCGACCTGAAGCGTAGTTTCGTTTTGCAAAAGCAGGATGTCGCCCCTGTCAGCCCCACCCAGAACCTGTTCGATCTGTGTCACTGACTGGCAATTGTTCGCACCGGAAAAAATCACAATCTCGTTTTCCCCGCCCGTATCCACGTTTATAATCGCATGGCCCGTTGGTGTTTTTACCGTTTGTATATGCTGCGTATCCACCCCGAAACCGGTAATCCGGTCAACGGCCCATTGCCCATCCGGTCCGACAGCACCGATATGAACCACCTTTGAACCCGCTAGCGCAGCGGCAACCGATTGATTGATCCCCTTGCCGCCCAACCCAGTCGAAAACGCATCCGCCGCCAGCGTTTCCCCCGCCCGGGGTAAATGCGGCACCTGATAGAAATGATCGGCGTTGATCGAACCAAGGTTATAGATCGTCATCTAACCCACCTTGCAGGCCGCCAGAATGGCCATGTTCAGAATGTCGTTCGAGGTCGACACGGTGGAACATATCTGGATCGATTTATCAATCCCGGTCAGGATTGGTCCGATCACCGTTGCCCCCGCCATTTCCTGCATCAGCTTGACCGAGATCGAAGCCGAATGTCGCGCCGGAACCACCAGAACATTCGCGGGGCCGGTCAGGCGGCTGAACGGATATTGCGCCATCGCCTTGGCATTCAGGGCCACATCTACGGTCATTTCACCCTCAAACTCGAAAGAAACACCGCGTTTTTCCAACACATTCGGCGCAAGGTGCATTTTTTCGGCCCGTTCGGACACCGGATAGCCGAAAGTCGAAAAGCTGACAAAGGCCACACGCGGTTCTAACCCGAGGGATTTGGCCACATCCGCACCACGTTCGGCAATCGTGGCCAGATCTTCTTCATCGGGCCATTCATGCACCAGCGTATCGGCAATCAACACGATTTTCCCGCCTTGCAACACTGCGGTTACCCCGACAGCCCCGTCTGCGGCAGTGGCATCAAACACATGGTTGATCAGTTGCAGCACATGTGCCGATTTACGCGTTGCCCCTGTCACCAACCCGTCGCCATGTCCATGTGCCAGCATCAGCGCTGCAAACACATGCCGGTCCCGCGCGGCGAGCTTATGCACATCGAAACGGTCAAATCCTTTGCGTTGCAGCCGCCGATATAAAAAATCCTTATACGTCGTAAGATGCTGCGTATTGGCGGCGTTTACCACCTCCAGCTCGTCAACTGCATCTGCCATGCCGATTGCTTCCAGCTTGGACTTAACGTCATTTTCTCGACCAACAACCAAAGCATGGCCCAGACCGGCCCGCTGATATGCTACCGCAGCCCGCAACACACGAATGTCGTCACCTTCAGCAAAAATCATCCGCCGTTGCGCCGCTTTAGCGCGGGCGTGGATGCCGCGCAGAATCGACGCTGTAGGATCAAGCCGTTCTTTCAATGATTCCCGATAACCTTCCATATCGACAATCGGACGACGGGCGACGCCGGTGTCCATGCCTGCCTTGGCCACGGCAGGCGGAATTGTATATATCAAGCGCGGATCAAACGGGGCGGGGATAATGTAATCACGACCAAAACTCAGCGCACGGCCATAAGCCATCGCCACTTCGTCCGGCACATCCTCGCGCGCCAGTTCGGCCAGGGCATGGGCGCAAGCGATTTTCATCTCGTCATTGATAGCGCGGGCGTGAATATCCAGCGCCCCACGGAACAGGTAGGGAAAGCCCAGCACGTTGTTCACCTGATTGGGGTAATCCGAACGGCCCGTGGCAACGATGGCATCCTCGCGCACCGCGTGGGCCTCTTCCGGCGTAATTTCCGGATCAGGGTTTGCCATTGCAAAAATAACCGGGTCTTTGGCCATGTTAGAGACCATTTCCTGTGTTACTGCGCCTTTGGCAGACACGCCCAGAAACACGTCAGCACCCTTCATGGCTTCATCCAGTGTACGCAAGTCGGTGTTGGCGGCATGGGCCGATTTCCAC
Organism: Profundibacter sp.; assembly: GCF_965277155.1. Taxonomy (GTDB): domain Bacteria; phylum Pseudomonadota; class Alphaproteobacteria; order Rhodobacterales; family Rhodobacteraceae; genus Profundibacter. The sequence goes on along the minus strand of NZ_CBDIBV010000013.1, from coordinate 234,336 downwards.
TGGTTCATACCCTCTTTACGGCCCTGATAAATCACGCCTTTGGTATCACACAGAAGGCAATTATCATGTTTGGCCCCGATCGATTTTATCAGCTCGATACAGGCAATCCCCGCAGCCCCCGCCCCGTTCACCACGATGCGGCAATCTTCGATCTTTTTGCCTGACAGATGTAACGCGTTGATTAGCCCGGCGGTGCAAATCACTGCTGTTCCGTGCTGATCATCGTGAAAGACGGGAATGTCCATTTCCTCTTTCAAACGCTGTTCGATGATAAAACATTCCGGTGCTTTGATATCCTCAAGGTTGATCCCGCCAAAGGCAGGCCCCATCAGGCGCACGGCATTGATGATTTCTTCGGGGTCTTCTGTATCCAGCTCAAGATCAATCGAGTTTACATCGGCAAAGCGTTTGAACAGAACCGCCTTGCCCTCCATAACCGGTTTGGACGCAAGCGCACCCAGATTTCCCATGCCCAGAATGGCCGAGCCATTGGTGATTACCGCGACCATATTACCTTTATTTGTATAATCATACGCCGTTTCTGGGTTTTCCGCGATGGCTTCGACCGGAACTGCCACACCGGGGCTATACGCCAGCGATAGGTCACGCTGGGTAGTCATTGGTTTGGTCGGTGTCACTTCGTATTTGCCGGGAACAGGCTTCAGGTGATAGGCGAGCGCCTCTGCATCAGTGAATTTGTTATTGTTGGACATCGTCGAACTTTCTGTTTTCGTTTATACCCCAATAACGCCGAATTGGGCCGGTCACAACATCGGCCTTTTGCGGGTTCCACATCGGGCGGCGAATTTGTAGTATCGCGGCAGTTTGAACCGGGGGGTTAGATGAATATCGCCAAAACATCCGTCACGCCAATGATGGCACAGTTTCTGGAAATAAAAGCCGATCATCAGGATGCGCTTTTGTTTTACCGGATGGGCGATTTTTACGAGATGTTCTTTGACGATGCGGTCGCGGCAGCCGAGGCGCTGGATATTGCCCTGACCAAACGGGGCAAACATCTGGGGCAGGACATACCGATGTGCGGCGTCCCCGTACGCGCGGCCGAGGGGTATTTCCTGACGCTGATCCGCAAAGGGTTCCGCGTTGCGGTTTGCGAACAGATGGAAGACCCCGCCGAAGCCAAAAAACGCGGCTACAAGGCAGTGGTCAAACGCGAGGTTGTGCGGCTGGTCACGCCGGGCACATTGACCGAGGATTCATTGCTGGACGCGCGACGGCATAATTTTCTGGCGGCCTATTCCGAGGTGCGCGGCGAAGGGGCATTGGCGTGGGTCGATATATCCACCGGCGTGTTTCATGTGATGCCTTGCCCACGGGTAAAACTGGGTCCGGAACTGGCACGGCTGTCCCCGCGTGAACTGGTGGTGTCCGAGCAAATGGAAGCGGATTTAGCCGAGTTAGTGACTGATATTGGGGCATCCCTAACCGCCTTATCCCCAGCCAGTTTTGACAGCACAGCGGCGGAAAAGCGGCTGACCGGACTGTTCAAGATCGGCACGATGGAGGCTTTTGGACAGTTTTCCCGTGCGGAAAATTCGGCAATGGGGGCGATTGTCGAATGGCTGGACATTACGCAAAAGGGGCAGTTGCCCTTATTGCGCCCACCGGTGCGTGAAAGTGCGGACGGGGCGATGCAGATCGATGCGGCGACGAGGCGGAATCTGGAACTGACCCGCAGCTTAAGCGGCGGGCGTGACGGAAGCCTGATTGCGGTGATTGACCGGACCATCACGGCGGGCGGCGGGCGGTTGCTGGAACGGCGGTTGTCCAGCCCATCGCGAAACCTGTCAGCCATCCATGCGCGGCTGGATGCGGTTTCCTTTATGATCGAAAACAGCGCATTGGCCGATGCCCTGCGCGATGATCTGCGCAAAGCCCCCGATATGGACCGCGCGGTTTCGCGTCTGGGTCTGGATCGGGGCGGGCCACGGGATTTGACGGCCGTGCGCGATGGTCTAACGCAGGCCGGCAGCATTGCGGTGCGGGCGGGCGGGTTGGAATTGCCCGAAATTCTGGCCGATGCGGTGGATGCCCTGCGCGGACACGACGAATTGCTGAACCTACTGGAACAGGCACTGGTTGCCGATCCACCCTTGCTGGCCCGCGATGGCGGGTTCATCGCACCCGGCTATAACGCCGATCTGGACGAGGCCCGAACCCTGCGCGATGAAGGGCGCAGCGTGATTGCCGCAATGCAGGCCGAATATATCGAGAAAACCGGCATTCAGGCACTGAAGGTCAAGCATAACAATGTGCTGGGCTATTTCATCGAAACCACGGCGAAACATGCCGATGCCATGCTGTCCGCCCCCCTGTCCGAGACATTCATCCACCGACAAACCACAGCCAATGCGGTGCGGTTCACCACGGTACCATTGTCAGAGATGGAAACCAAAATCCTGAACGCGGGCAACAGAGCGTTGGAAATTGAAAAGCGGCTCTATTCCACGCTAAAAGACGCCATTCTGGCCCAATCCGGCCCCGTTAATCTGGCCGCTGCCGCGCTGGCGGAAATTGATCTGGCCTGTGCCTTTGCCGATCTGGCAACAGGTGAAAACTGGTGCAAACCTGTTGTCGATGACAGCCGAGCCTTTGAAATTACTGGTGGGCGGCATCCGGTGGTGGAACGAGCCTTGCGCCAACAGGGGGGTGCACCGTTTATTGCCAATGACTGCGATCTGGCCGATGGCTCGGACGGGGCGGATATATGGCTGCTAACCGGTCCGAATATGTCGGGTAAATCGACATTTTTGCGCCAGAATGCGTTGATTGCCCTGCTGGCGCAGATCGGGTCCTATGTTCCGGCAGATCGCGCCCATATCGGGCTGGTTTCGCAATTGTTCAGCCGCGTTGGGGCTTCGGATGATCTGGCGCGGGGGCGATCGACATTTATGGTAGAAATGGTCGAAACCGCCGCGATCCTTAATCAGGCAGACGACCGCGCGCTGGTTATTCTGGATGAAATTGGACGGGGAACAGCCACCTATGACGGGTTGTCCATCGCATGGGCCACGCTGGAACATTTGCACGATGTAAACCAAAGCCGCGCGTTGTTCGCCACGCATTACCACGAAATAACCGCCCTGTCCGACAAACTGGACGGGGTGGATAACGCCACAGTGACGGTCAAGGAGTGGGAAGGTGATGTGATTTTTCTGCACGAAGTAAAAAAAGGTGCGGCGGATCGGTCATACGGGGTGCAGGTGGCACGATTGGCCGGATTGCCGGAAACCGTGGTGGCCCGTGCGCGGGTTGTTCTAGAAATGTTAGAGAAGGGCGAGCGCGAAGGTAAAGTCGGGCAAAAAGCTTTGATCGACGATTTGCCCCTTTTTTCCGCAACACCCGCACAGGCAGCGCCAATGCAAGCGAAAGAATCGGAAATCGAAAGCCGTTTGAAGGACATACTGCCGGACGAGCTGACCCCGAAAGAGGCGCTCGCCCTGCTATATGAATTGAAAGAGCTGGAATCCTAGCCCTTAGGCGTGGACGAAACGCCAACTTGCGCCGGGCGCAGCAGGCGGTCGTGCAGCATGAAGCCTTCGGCCGACACCTGAATGATATCGCCGGCTTTGGTATCAGGCAGGGGTGCCTCGAACATGGATTCGTGGAAATTCGGGTCGAACCGGTCACCAACCTTAGGCGCAATCCGCACAATCCCGTGCTTTTCAAACACATGAAGCAATTCGCGCATGGTCAGCTCGATCCCTTCGATCAATGCGCCCGATGTTGCGCGCTGCTCATCCGTCACAGTTTCCAACGCCCGCTTCAGGCTGTCATAAACCGGCAGCATATCGCGGGCCATCTTGGATCCGCCGTATTGCTCGGCCTCGCGCCTATCACGCTCGCTGCGTTTGCGCGAATTTTCAGCATCCGCCAGCGCCCGCATGAAACGGTCTTTCATCTCATCCCGTTCGGCGCGCATTTGCTCCAGCTCGTCTACCTCGGCAGCCTCGTCTTCTTCTGCGATCCGGTCCTGCTCGGCTTCGAGCGACTCGATATCGTCCAGAAATTCGTCTTTGTTCTCGTTTGCCATTTTCTTTTCCTTAGCCCTGATCCGAAATCAGTTTTCCAACCAGTTGTGCTGTATAATCGACAATCGGCACGATCCGTCCATAATTCAGACGCGTGGGGCCAATGACCCCGACCGCACCGATAATCTTTCGGTCAGAATTCATATAAGGGGAAACCACCAAAGATGAACCCGAAAGTGAGAATAATTTGTTCTCGGAGCCAATAAATATGCGCACGCCTTCGCCTTCTTCGGTCAATTCCAGAAATTCGGCAATGTCGCGTTTGCGCTCAAGGTCGTCAAACAGGGACCGGATGCGTTCCAGATCAACAGATTCGGCATCGTCCAGCAGGTTTGATCGCCCGCGAACAAGCAGCCGTTCATAGCTGTCATCATCATTGTCCCACAGGGCAAACCCGGTTTCGACCAGCGCGCGGGCAAGGGTGTCAATTTCCTGACGGCGGTTCTGGATTTCCCGCCCGATGGTTTGGCGCAGTTCGGACAGGGTGCGCCCCTCGGCCAAGGCATTCAGGAAATTCGCCGCCTCGCGCAGGGATGACGGGGTTTGACCGACCGGCGGGGTAAACACGCGGTTTTCCACGTTGCCATCGGCAAACACCAAAACCACAAGGGCACGGTCGGTGGCAAGGCTGACAAATTCGATATGCTTGATCGGCGCTTCGTGTTTGGGGGCCAGAACCAGCGATGCGCCATGCGTCATGCCGGACAGGGCCGAACCAACCCGATCCAGCAAGGAGTTGACATCGCTGGCCTCACCAACGGTTGCGTCGATCTTCTGGCGGTCGTCCGATTGCAAATCACCCACTTCCAGCAAACCGTCCACAAACATCCGTAAACCGTGCTGCGTCGGAATACGCCCCGCCGAAACATGCGGTGAATCCAGCAGACCAAGATGCTCCAGATCCTGCATCACATTGCGAATGGTCGCCGCACTTACCTTTTCGCTTAGTGAACGGGTAAGCGTGCGTGAACCAATCGGGCCACCTGTTTCCAGATAGCTTTCCACCACCAGACGGAACACCTCGCGACTGCGGGCGTTCATTTCGCCGAAAATTTCGCTGCCATCACACATTGGCCACTTTCAGGTTGCTTTTGCGCCTTTAGCACAGGTATCTCAGCATAGCTCATAGATAAAGGACACACCATGCGCCCCTCTGGTAGAAATGTAGACGAAATGCGCCCGATTTCAATCGAGACCGGCATCACAAAACACGCCGAAGGGTCATGCCTGATAAAATGCGGCGATACCCATGTTTTGTGCACTGCCACAATTGACCCTGGCGTGCCGCGGTTTTTGAAAGGCTCGGGTCTGGGATGGGTCACGGCGGAATACGGCATGTTGCCCCGCGCCACCAATACTCGGATGCGCCGCGAGGCCAAGAACGGGCAATCCGGGCGCACGCAGGAAATCCAGCGCCTTATTGGCCGGTCCTTGCGCGCCGGTGTTGATCGGGTTGCTTTGGGTGAGCGTCAGATCACCGTGGATTGCGATGTAATTCAGGCCGACGGCGGCACGCGTTGTGCCTCGATCACCGGCGGCTGGGTGGCACTGCGTTTGGCGGTGAACAAACTAATGAAAGCGGGCGATGTGATTTCCGATCCACTGGTTGATCCGGTTGCCGCTGTTAGCTGTGGCATTTACGCGGGCCAGCCGGTGCTGGATCTGGATTACCCCGAGGATTCCGAAGCGGGTGTGGATGGCAACTTTGTTTTGCTTGGCAATGGCCAGATGATCGAGGTGCAGATGTCGGCCGAGGGATCGACCTATTCCCGCGACCAGATGAACACGCTGTTGGATTTGGCTGACAAAGGTGTCGCCGAACTGATGGCCGCGCAACAGGCGGCAGTTGCCTGATATGCGCCGGTTTGACGGGGATAAGCTGGTAATCGCCACACATAACGCCGGAAAACTGGTGGAAATTGCCGAGTTGCTGAAACCCTTCGGGATTTCGGTAACTTCGGCGGGCGAGCTGGGATTGGAAGAACCCGAGGAAACCGAAGACACATTCGCAGGAAATGCCCGTATCAAAGCGCATTTCGCGGCCAAAGCCAGCGGTTTGCCCGCTTTGTCGGACGATAGCGGCATAACGGTTGATGCACTGGATGGCGCGCCGGGTGTTTATACCGCCAATTGGGCCGAAACCCCCACAGGGCGCGATTTTCCGATGGCGATGAAAAAGGTCTGGGATCTGCTGGAAGCTAAAAACGCTTCTGAGCCCCGCACCGTAGCCTTTAACTGCACCCTTTGTTTGGCATGGCCGGACGGTCACGACGAAATATTTGAGGGCCGCGTTGAAGGGCGGCTGGTCTGGCCGATGCGCGGGGAGAACGGTTTCGGGTTTGATCCGATATTCCTGCCCATTGGCCATGACCTGACCTTTGGCGAAATGAACCCCGCGGACAAAAAGGCGATCAGCCACCGCGCCGATGCCTTCGCCAAACTGGTTCAGGGCTGTTTTGCCTGAGGATTGGCAACAGGGGGGCTTTGGCCTCTATATCCACTGGCCATTTTGTCTGTCAAAATGCCCCTATTGCGATTTCAATTCCCATGTAGCGGCGGAAATAGATCAGCAGAAATGGGTGCAGGCCTATGTTTCCGAAATTGACCGGACCGCGATAGAAACAGGCTCTAAACCGCTAAAAAGCGTGTTTATTGGCGGCGGCACACCCAGCCTGATGTTGCCCGAAACAGTGGGTGCCATCCTGTCCAAAGTGCGGGAATGCTGGACGTTAAGCAACAATATTGAAATTACGCTCGAAGCCAACCCGACCTCGGTCGAGGCCAGCCGGTTTGCCGGTTACAAAGACGCAGGTGTAAACCGTGTTTCCATTGGTATTCAGGCGCTGAATGATGTCGATCTTCGTCGTCTTGGCCGTCTGCATACCGTGGCCGAGGCCCGCGCGGCCTTTGACACCGCCGCAAGCCTGTTTGACCGGATCAATTTCGACCTGATCTATGCGCGTCAGGACCAAACCTTGCCGCAATGGCGGGCGGAACTGACCGAAGCATTGAACATGGCCGCCGATCACCTATCGCTATACCAACTGACCATCGAATCCGGCACCGCCTTTGGCGCCCGTCATGCCGCCGGAGGTTTGCATGGCCTACCGCAAGAGGATCTGGCGGCGGATATGTACGAGCTGACGCAGGAATTGACCTCGGCCGCCGGTTTTAACGCCTACGAAATTTCAAACCACGCCAAAACCGGCTCGCAATCGCGCCACAACCTGATTTATTGGCAAGCGGGCGATTACGCCGGTATCGGACCGGGGGCGCATGGACGGCTGACTTTGGACGGGGTGCGTTATGCCACCGAATGCCCGAAATCACCGCAGATCTTGTTGGAGTCCGTTCTGAAAACCGGCAACGGGGAACTGCCACGGCAAGCCCAGAGTCCTAATGAACGCGCCGACGAATATCTGATGATGGGGCTGCGGGTGACGGACGGAATTGACCTGTTGCGATATGAAAAGCTGGCCGAGAAACCTATAAATATTAATAATATCAATATGTTATCAGATTACGGTCTTGTCGCCCTGCAAGACAACCGCCTGATCGCAACCCCGCAAGGCCGTCCCGTTCTGAATGCCATCATCAAAGAACTGTTAACGGAGTAAGCGCATGAAACTAGTTTGGTTGCTACTTGGGCTTGCCTCGATTGCACTGGGCATCATCGGTGCGTTTCTGCCCCTGTTACCTACGGTGCCGCTGGTGCTGCTTTCGGCGTTTTTCTTTTCTAAATCATCCGACAGACTGCATGACTGGATGCTGGATCACGCTGTATTCGGCCCGTGGATCCATGACTGGCGCGAAAACGGCGGGATGAGCAAGCGAGTCAAGATTTACGCCACCGCGTCAATCCTTGTCGCCTTTGCGATTCCGTTCATCATTGGGCTGAAAGCTTATATTATTGTCATTCAAGGCGTCGTTTTATCCGGCGTGTTGCTATATATCTGGACGCGCCCTACGACGTAGCCGACAACAGGCGGCACAGATCGTCCAGTTCTTCCAGTGTTTTATAGCTGATAGTCACCTTACCCGATTCCTTGCCCGGCTTGTGATCCACCGAAACCTTCATCCCCAGATTTGCCGACAAATCACCTTCCAGAGCGCGGGTATCAGCATCCTTACCGGCAGGTTGCAATTTCACCTTTTCCGGACGGGTTTTAGGACCTTTCGCAAGCCGTTCTGTTTCGCGCACCGAAAGCCCCTGCTTGACCACCTGTCGCGCCAGTGCAACGGGGTTTTCCGTTGTAATCAACGCCCGCGCGTGGCCCGCTGTCAGCTTGCTTTCTTTCAGTAAATCCAGCACTTCTTTGGGCAGTTGCAACAGGCGCATTAGATTTGCAATGTGACTGCGGCTTTTCCCCAATGCGGCGGCCAGTTTTTCCTGTGTATGACCGAATTTATCCATCAGCTGCTGATAGCCTGCTGCCTCTTCCACCGGGTTTAGATCGGCGCGCTGGATGTTTTCGATAATTGCGATTTCCAGCACTTCTGTATCAGTATAATCGCGGATAATAACCGGCAATTCATGCAGCTGCGCCATCTGCGCGGCACGCCAACGACGTTCGCCTGCCACAATCTCGTAACCATTTGATTTTTCACGAACAATCAATGGCTGAATAACACCTTTTTCCTTAATAGATGCGGCCAGATCATCCATATCCTGCATTGGAAAATCCCGCCGCGGCTGATCAGGGTTCGGGGCAATCTTTTCGATCGGTATAATCTGTTCTGCCCGCGTTGCAGAACCGCCTTCGGATGCCTGTGCCGTATCCGCCGCCACATCCGACATCAGCGCCGAAAGCCCGCGCCCCAAGCCGCGCCGTTCATGTCTTTTGCTCGCCATCTCAGCTTCCTTTTCTGCTTGGGGTTACGGTATTTTTCAGCGCCAGTTCATGCGCCAGTTCAACATAGGCCATCGCGCCTTTTGTTGTCGGATCATATTCGATGACAGGCATTCCGAATGATGGTGCCTCGGACACGCGGACATTGCGGGGAATGATTGTTTTGAAAACCAGCTCACCCAGATTATCGCGCGCATCTTTTTCAACCTGCTGCGACAAACGGTTGCGGCTGTCATACATCGTCAACACAATCCCTTCGATCCGTAAATTTTCGTTGGCGGTTTGCCGAACCTCACGCACGGAAAGAACCAGTTGCGACAGACCTTCCAGTGCAAAAAATTCACTTTGCAACGGGACCAGAACCGAATGGGCCGAAACCATCGCATTTACAGTCAAAAGGTTCAGGGAAGGGGGGCAGTCAATCAGGATAAAATCGAGGTCAAGTTTATCTATATCAGATTGTCGCAATGCTTTGTGCAAAAGGAAACTACGTTTCTCATTCGCCATCAATTCAATATCTGCCGAACTAAGGTCCGTCGTGGCCGGAACAATCAAAAGCCCTTCAACTTCGGTTTCCTGCACAATATCTTGTAGGGGCACATCACCTATCAACAAGTCATAGGTATTGTAGTCACGCTGTTCGTTTTCAATACCCAATCCGGTCGAGGCATTTCCTTGCGGATCAAGATCCACCAACAAGACATTGAAACCTTCGGCGGCCAAGGCGGCCCCCAAATTGATAGTGGTCGTGGTTTTTCCAACCCCGCCTTTCTGGTTTGCGATTGCGATAATGCGTGGCCCTTTAGGGCGAGTCAGATCAGACACGCGATATGCCTCCAATTTTCAGAATTGCGCCGGTAGGATTCGTTTTACTGGGGATTTCCTCAAGATCAAAGCGCCAATTCGCCTTGGCCTCGGTGATTTCCTGCAGAAACCGGTCGCCTTTTGGAAAAATTGCAGTGCCAGAAGGGCTTAGATGCATGCTTGCAAATTCCAGCAAACGATCCAGGGAGGCCAATGCCCGTGCGGTCAGGATATCAGCCTCAAGCCCATTGGTTTCTTCAATTCTTTGCGTAATGACATTTGCGTTCAGCTCCAGATCACGAATTACAGTGCGCAAGAAAGTGCATTTTCTTATGTCACTTTCAACAAGGGTAAACCGTGTTTCTGGCGAATCCTTCTTAGCGATTATCGCCAAAACCAATGCTGGAAATCCGCCACCGCTGCCCAAATCAACCCAATGGCAAGGATTCTCTGGTTGAAATTGGTAAATTTGCGCTGAATCGTGGAAATGGCGCTGCCATAAGACGTCAACCGTGCTTTTAGACACCAGATTAATTGCCGGATTCCATTTTTGAAGCAGGGTGGCATAATCATCCAGAAGGGTCATTGTTTCACGTGAAACATCAAATTCGGCTTGAAAGGCATCGCGGTGGTCCATCCTTATCAGGCCTTTTTCTTTCTGTTTGCTTGTTTCAACGTCGCCAATATCAAAGTCAGAGCAGCGGGTGTCATTCCGTCTATACGACCGGCTTGCCCAAGTGTTGTAGGGCGTATGGTTATTAGCTTTGATTGAAGTTCATTCGACAGTCCGGCTACAGCTGTATAATCAAAATCCCGCGGTATATTATGGGCCTCGTCGCGTTTGATTGCCTGGACGTCCTTACCTTGGCGAACAATATAATGTGCATATGTGGCTTGTCGTTTGATTTGCTGCCCAATCTCGGATGGAACAGTATCAAGTTCGGGTCGCATTATCACCAGATTGGGGAAATCGACTCCCTGAAAGGTCAATAAAGCATAGCCATCGCGGCGTTTACCATCCTGATTAATTTTGATGCCATGTGCGGCAACTTCTTTGGGTGTAAATGTCATCTGCTTTAGGTTCGAAAGAGCACCATTAATAGCGTGCATCTTGTTTTCAAATGATTTTTTGCGTTTCTCACCAACACACCCCGCCTCTAAACCAATAGGCGTTAGGCGTTGATCCGCATTATCAGCCCGCAAAGAAAGCCGAAATTCTGCACGGGATGTAAACATGCGGTAAGGCTCGGATACGCCACGGGTGATCAGGTCATCAATCATCACGCCAATGTATGAATCTGATCGGCTAAACAATACCGGTTCACCATCTAGCGCATTCCGCGCAGCATTCAGACCCGCAACCAACCCTTGCGCCGCGGCCTCCTCATATCCTGTGGTTCCGTTGATCTGACCCGCTAGATATAGACCAGGCACGTTCTTTACTTCCAATGTTGGACCCAGTGCGCGCGGGTCTACATAGTCATATTCAATGGCATACCCAGGTTGCAGGATCGTTGTGTTTTCAAGCCCGACAATGGAATGAACGTATTCCTCCTGCACAGATTCAGGCAAAGAGGTTGAAATGCCGTTAGGATAAACTGTGTGATCATCCAATCCTTCAGGTTCCAGAAATATCTGATGCGAGGTTTTATCGGCAAATCGCACGATTTTATCTTCGATCGAGGGGCAATAGCGCGGGCCAACACCGTCAATCCTTCCACCATACATCGCTGATTTGCCAAGGTTTTCACGGATAATATCGTGTGTTCCCTCGTTTGTATGAGTGATTCCGCATGAAACCTGCCGCACAGCTGGTTTGTCCGACAGAAAAGAAAACATAACCGGATCATCATCGCCCGGCTGGCTTTCTAGAATATCCCAGTTGATCGTGCGTCCGTCCAGACGGGGCGGGGTGCCGGTTTTCAAGCGCCCAAGGGCAAGGTCAAAACTGTCCAGACGTTGCGCCAGTTTAACCGAGGGTTTATCGCCCATACGTCCGCCGGGGCGGGAAATGTCACCGATATGGATGATGCCGCGCAGGAAGGTGCCGGTGGTCAGAATAACAGAAGGGGCTGTGATTTCGGACCCATCATCAAGGGAAACACCTGAAATAACGGCATTATTCATCAAAAGGTCTGTAACTTCGCCTTCAATGACATACAAATTTTCTTGCGCTTCAATCTCGGCCAGCATCGTTTGGCGGTAGATTTTCCTGTCAGCTTGGGCGCGAGGGCCTTGGACGGCGGGGCCTTTGCGGCGGTTCAACAAACGAAACTGGATGCCAGCCTTGTCAGCTACACGGCCCATTACACCATCCAGCGCATCTATTTCACGGACAAGGTGGCCTTTACCCAAACCGCCAATCGCGGGGTTACAGGACATCACACCGATACCGGATTTTGAGAGGGTAATCAGCGCCGTTCGCGCACCCATACGGGCCGCGGCGTGGGCGGCATCACTACCTGCGTGGCCTCCGCCAACGACAATTACTTCAAAATCACAGGGTGCGTTTCTGTGTTTCACGTGAAACAATCCTTATTTACCCAAGCAAAAACTGGCGAATATTTCGTCCAGAATATGCTCTACATCGACACGACCGACCAATGAATCAAGGGCACGGATGGCGGTGCGCAGTTCTTCGGCGGCCAGTTCGGAACGATCCATACCATATTCCAGTTCATTTTTCGCTGATTCCAATGCGGCGAGGGCAGTCAGAATGGCGGTTCTATGCCGTTCTCGGATTGCAGTGCTGGCCCCGGCGGCGCGGTTTTGCAGGATTTCAGCGATGCGAGTGGTCAGTTCGGACAGGCCTTGGCCCGTTTTACCCGATACGGAATCCGCTTCTCCCTCGTATAAATCTGCTTTGCTACGCAGCACGATATCATCATTTTCAGGTTGCAAAGGCAGGTTCAGCGGCTCAGCATCATACAGAAATACAAGCAAATCGGCATTTTTGGCACGTTCCAAAGCGCGTTCTATGCCAATCTCTTCAACAGCGTCATCTGTATCCCGCAGTCCTGCGGTGTCCAGAATTGTGACCGGCAGACCATTCAGGTCCATCCGCACTTCGATCACATCGCGGGTGGTTCCCGCAATTTCCGAGGTGATTGCCGCATCACGGCCAGCCAACCGGTTCAGCAATGACGACTTGCCGACATTCGGGGCGCCTACAATAGCCACCTCGAATCCATTGCGGATACGTTCGGAAATCTGCACACCACTGGCTTCGGACGCCAGTGCAATCATGACAGAATCCAGCAGCTCTTTTACTTCCGGTGTTACATCCACCGGTACATCCTCGTCTGCGAAATCTATCGTGGCTTCCAACAGGGCAGCGGCACGGATCAACTGGCTGCGCCAGCTTTCGGCCTTGTCGCCCAGCGCACCGGAAAACACCCGCAGCGCCTGTTTGCGTTGGGCTTCTGTTTCAGCTTCAAGCAGGTCGGACAGCCCTTCAATCTGGGCCAGATCCAAACACCCGTTCTCCAAGGCGCGGCGCGTGAATTCGCCCGGCTCGGCCATACGTAAACCGTTAATATCACCCAGCGTTTGCAGCACAGCTTTGATCGTTGCAGGGCCGCCGTGCATGTGCAGTTCGGCGACGTCTTCGCCAGTGAAACTGTGGCCCGCCATAAACGTCAGAACCAGCGCCTGATCCAGCAACACACCCTCGGAATCCTTCAGCACCCGCAGGCCGGCGACACGCGGTTCAGGCAGCGATCCCGCAAGGGTTTTCGCCGCCATCAGCGCGCGGGGACCGGACAGGCGTATGACGGCCACACCGGATTTCCCAAGCGCCGTTGCCAAGGCATAAATTGTGTTCATATTTCATCCAACTATTTTTTATTAAACATAAAGTTATGTATTCATTGAATCGAAGAATTCGGCATTTGATTTGGTTTGCTTCAGCTTCGACATCAGGAATTCGATTGCATCTGTTGTGCCCATCGGGTTCAGGATGCGGCGCAGGACATAGGTTTTTTGCAGGTCTTTTGCGTTGACCAACAGTTCCTCTTTCCGGGTGCCGGATTTCAGGATGTCCATCGCCGGGAACACACGTTTATCGGCCACCTTGCGGTCCAGCACGATTTCCGAGTTGCCCGTGCCTTTGAATTCTTCAAAGATCACCTCGTCCATCCGGCTGCCGGTATCAATTAGCGCGGTTGAAATGATGGTAAGCGAGCCACCTTCCTCGATATTCCGTGCAGCGCCAAAAAAGCGTTTAGGGCGCTGTAGGGCATTTGCGTCAACACCGCCTGTCAGGACCTTGCCAGAGGAGGGCACAACCGTGTTAAAGGCGCGACCCAGACGGGTGATTGAATCCAGCAGGATAACAACATCGCGTTTGTGTTCGACCAGACGCTTGGCTTTTTCGATCACCATTTCAGAAACGGCAACGTGACGCGAGGCCGGTTCGTCAAAGGTCGAGGACACAACCTCGCCCTTAACGCTGCGTTGCATGTCGGTAACTTCTTCTGGCCGTTCGTCAATCAGCAGCACAATCAGGTAGCATTCAGGATGGTTCGCAGCAATCGAAGTCGCGATATTTTGCAATAGAACTGTTTTACCAGTGCGGGGCGGGGCCACGATCAGGCAACGCTGGCCTTTACCGATGGGCGCGACCAGATCAATGATGCGGGCGGATTTGTCTTTTACGGTGGGGTCGGCCAGTTCCAGATTGAAACGTTCGTCCGGATAAAGCGGTGTCAGGTTATCAAAGTTTATCTTGTGTTTGTTCTTTTCCGGTTCCTCAAAGTTGATCTTGGTCACTTTGGTCATCGCGAAATAGCGCTCGTTATCATCGGGTGCGCGTATCACACCTTCGATCGTGTCGCCGGTTCGCAATGACATTTGGCGGATCATTTCAGGGGAAATATAAATGTCATCCGGGCCTGGAAGATAGTTTGCCTCGGTCGAGCGTAAAAAGCCAAAGCCATCTTGTAACACTTCCAACACACCATCGCCGGAAATTTCCCAACCTTCCTCGGCCCGCTCTTTCAGGATCGAGTACATAATCTCGCCTTTGCGCATGGTCGAAGCGTTTTCGATTTCCAGTTCTTCTGCTAATTCCAGCAAGTCTTTGGGTGTTTTTGCCTTCAAATCGGCAAGGTTCAGCGTTTCTTGGGTCATGGGAACGAATCCTTGGGCGCCAAGAACTGGCGCGCGGTCATTTTATAATGTGAAAAACCACCCACCGGACGGCGGGGTTACGGGCTAAATAAGGATGTGTTGTGCAGGAGTCAACAATTGCTAGTATTTCAGCACCACCGAAAAAACGATCAGAAACATCAACAGCGTTGGCACTTCGTTCATCATGCGGAATTGTTTGCCGGTTCTGGTGTTGCGCCCTTTGATAAAATCAATACGTCGCGCAGCCAGCCAGAAATGGAACCAGGTCATGATCAGAACCGATACCGCCTTAACCCAGGGCCAGATTTCCGACCAGTCAACAATCCCGGGGGTGAATACAAGCAGCAGGCCAAAGGTCCATGTCGAATACATTGCAGAGCGCATGATCACATGAAGCAGCTTTTGCTCCATGGTTTGAAACAGCAGATCCGTTTCAGATTCTGCTTCTACGGATTCCGTGTGATAAACGAACAAGCGTGGCAAATAGAATATTCCCGCCATCCATGTAATCACCGAAATGATATGCAGGGTCTTGGTCCACAGATAATAATCGCTAAGCAGATCCGTTATCATATCCCACATGGGTTTTCCTCATATCTAGGTGGGCCTTTCTAATAATATATATAGAAAAGAAAAGATGATGTTTTTGTTGGGGGAACGGTTTCTGTGGATTAAATTGTTATCTGCCGGTTTATCCGCAAGTTGCAAAACTGTTGATAAATGCGTGGATTGAATCCGGAAGGGGCGCAATAACAGAGGTATCCGGTATACCTGTTCTATGGATAAAATCTTTGATGTCAGTTTACCCACAGCAGATATTTATCCTTTTCCACCGTGGGCAACTATGGTGAATAGGTGGGTAACTGCCATGTTATCAACCGTTCGGGCAGGGCAAGGGGTTATCCCTTAGTCCGCACAGTTTTAACCCCATGAGTTACCCACAGGGATATGCCGATGAGTGATCGAATTATTCTGGCCTCGCAATCAGACATCCGCCAGACGTTGCTGCGTAATGCCGGTGTGGTGTTTAAAACTGCCGTTGCACGGATTGACGAGGCAACAATCCGCGAGTCCATGCAGGCCGACGGGGCGCAGCCACGGGATGTTGCCGATGCCCTGGCTGAATTCAAGGCGCAGAAGGTGGCGATGAAAGAAGCAGAGGCGCTGGTGATCGGGTGCGATCAGGTGCTGGATTTCAACGGGCGGATATTGGCAAAGCCTGTGGATCAGACGGATGCAAAGGAACAGTTGCAGGCATTGCGCGGCAAGGAGCACCGGTTGTATTCTGCCGCTGTTGTTTACCATCACGGCAAACCCGTCTGGCGACATGTCGGCGAGGTCCGCTTGCAAATGCGCAATTTTTCCGATGCCTATCTGGACAGTTACCTGTTGCGCAACTGGGACAGTATCCGCCATTCCGTCGGTGGCTATAAACTGGAAGAAGAAGGCGCGCGCCTGTTCGCAAAGATCACAGGTGATTATTTTGTCGTTCTGGGGCTGCCTTTGCTGGAATTGTTGTCGTATCTTTCAACGCGAGGGGTATTGGAAACATGAGTGACCACAGAATTCCATTGGCGGGCGTGATTGGTTCGCCGATTGCACATAGTAAATCACCGGTGCTGCACGGGCATTGGTTAAAACGCTACGGAATCGA
This sequence comes from Profundibacter sp., assembly GCF_965277155.1. Classification (GTDB taxonomy): domain Bacteria; phylum Pseudomonadota; class Alphaproteobacteria; order Rhodobacterales; family Rhodobacteraceae; genus Profundibacter. The sequence goes on along the minus strand of NZ_CBDIBV010000013.1, from coordinate 217,846 downwards.
AGGGTATTACATTCCGATGGACGTGGCGCAAGATGATCTGGCCGAGGTGATCCGCACCTTGCCTTTGATGGGCTTTGTCGGGGTGAATGTAACCATTCCGCATAAGGAAAGCGTGCTGGAGCTGGCCGATATCGTAACCGACCGCGCCGCATTAATCGGGGCGGCGAATACGCTGATCTTTCGCAAGGATGGTAAAATCCATGCAGATAATACCGACGGCTATGGTTTTATCGAAAACCTGCGGCAGGGTGCGCCGAACTGGGATCCAGCGTCTGGATCGGCAGCGGTGATTGGCGCTGGCGGCGCCTGCCGCGCTGTGGTCGCGTCGTTGCTTGAGGTCGGGGTCAAGGAAATCCGCCTGTCCAACCGCACCCGAAACCGCGCGGATATTCTAAAGCGGGAATTCGGGGCCAGGGTGAAAGTTTTTGACTGGGTCAAGGCCGGAAACATGATGGAAGGCGCGGCAACGGTGGTGAACACCACATCGCTGGGTATGGTCGGCAAGCCGGAATTCCGCATTCCATTAGACGCTTTGTCACCAGACGCCGTGGTGACTGATCTGGTCTATGCGCCTTTGGATACCGCGTTTTTGGTCAAAGCACGGGAAAAGGGCTGTGTCACGGTCGATGGTTTGGGCATGTTGTTGCATCAGGCGGTGCCGGGGTTTGAACGCTGGTTTGGCCAGCGCCCCGAAGTCGACGACGATTTACGCAACGCGGTGCTGGCAGGATGAGCAGCAAGCCGTTCCTTATCGGCCTGACCGGTTCTATCGGTATGGGGAAATCCACCACGGCGGCGATGTTCGCCGACTTGGGTGTGCCGGTCTGGGATGCGGATGCGGCTGTGCATCGGTTATACGATGTGAATGGTGCTGCGGTTGAACCGATCCGCGCGCTTTATCCTGATGCGGTGCAGAATGGTGCGGTTGGTCGTGAGGCTTTGAAACAATGGATTGCCAATGATCCCGATGCACTGCGCCGGATTGAACAGGTGGTTCACCCGCTGGTCGCCGCAGATCGCGCTGCATTTATTGATAATGCCGATGTGGATGTGGTTCTGCTGGACATCCCTTTGCTGTTTGAAACGGGTGCGAATGAAATGATGGATGCCGTTGTTGTGGTTTCCGCCCCGCCGGAAATTCAGCGCCAGCGGGTTCTGGAGCGTGCGGGCATGACGGACGATCAGTTTCAGGTCATACTGGACAAACAACTGCCTGATGCGGAAAAACGTGCACGGGCGGATTATGTGATAGAAACCACCACGCTTGCCGATGCGCGGGCGCAGGTTAAATCGGTGTTGGAGCAGATAAATGCGTGAAATCGTGCTGGATACGGAAACCACCGGTTTTAAACCGGAACAGGGCGACCGGATTGTCGAAATCGGGGCGGTGGAACTGTTCAACCACATGCCGACCGGCAACCATTATCACCAATATATAAATCCCGAACGCTCCATGCCCGAAGATGCCTTTAAGGTGCACGGATTGGGGGATGAGTTTCTGTCAGATAAACCGGTGTTTAAATTGATCGCACAGGATTTCATGGATTTTATCGGTGATTCCCCACTGGTGATCCACAACGCGGCGTTTGACATGAAATTCCTGAATGCCGAACTGGGCTGGATCAATTTCCCGCTGATTCCGATGGAACAGGCGCTGGATACGCTGGCACTTGCCCGTAAAAAATTCCCCGGCGCGCAAGCCTCGCTGGATGCGCTTTGTCGTCGGTTCGGGATTGATAATTCATCGCGCACCCTGCACGGCGCGTTGCTGGACTCGGAAATTCTGGCCGAGGTTTATCTGGAATTGCTGGGGGGGCGGCAATCGGGGCTGGAATTGTCCAGCACGGCCAGAAATTCGGACGGAACAGACGTTGGCAGCGATTGGCGGCCACGTCCACGACCAAACGCATTGGCCCCGAAACTAACAAAAGAAGAAGCCGCCGCCCATGATGCTTTTGTTAAAGACATGGGCGACGGCGCGCTTTGGATTAAAGGCTAGGCAGTGCCCTGAGGTTGCTCGCTCTCGGCGCGGCGGGACAGTTCCGAACGATACAGCGCCAGGAAATCGATGTTTTCCAGATTCAGCGGCGGGAAACCACCGTCACGGGTCACATCGCTAACGATCCGGCGAACGTAAGGGAACAACATCCGCGGGCATTCGATCAACAGGAACGGGTGCAGCTGGTCTTCTGGTACATTTTCAATAAGGAAAATGCCGCCGTATTCCAGTTCCAGCAGGAACAGCGGTTCGCCACCTGATTTGTTTTTCGAAGTGATATTGAACTTTGTGATCACTTCATACTGGTTATCAACGCCGCGTTTTTTGGCGTCCAGATTGACCTGAACCTGAATGTCGGGCTGAACTTCGCCTTCGACACCTTTCTGGGCGACAGCGTTTTCAAAAGACAGGTCTTTGATAAACTGCGCCAGAATTTGCATTTTGATTTGGGGTGCTTCTGCTTGGGCACCATTGCCGGTTTCGGCCATATTAACTCTCCTGAAAGGAATTTACGTCGCGGGTGGTTTAGCAGGTCTGTTAACGGTCCTCAATCCTTGGTCCAGCCTGAAGGCTTGTCATTTGGATTAATTTCGGTGAATTCCCCGTCAATTACGTTATCCGGCTGGCGCGGTTGATGTGGTGGCGGGGCACCGGTGGTAAATGTCTGCACTTTCACGCGCTTTTTGAAGTATTGAAACGCCGCTGCACGGAACGGCGGGAACAACAGCAAAAAGCCGATTGCATCGGTGAAAAACCCTGGTGTCAGCAACAACGCCCCGGCAAAAAGGATCATCGCACCATCCGCCAATGGCTGGGTTGGATCCTGCAATTGCGAAAATGACCCCCGCAGGCGATTCATTGCCGCTGCCCCTTGGGTGCGGACCAGCCAAGTGCCCAGAAACGCGGTGGCAATCACGATGCCAAGGGTCGGCCAAAGGCCTATAAAATTGCCGACTTTGATAAATAGTCCGATTTCAATCAACGGAACTGCGACAAATAGTAGAAATAACCACATGGCATCCTCATATAGACGTTAAGGGTGCAGTAGACTTGAACGCACCCAGCCCTTACATAGGGGCGAACACGTCTGGTTTCCATGTTTTCTGTCTGAATAGAGGTTTTGATGAACAGCCCCACGATCCAACTACTTGTTTTGGCCGGAATTGCCCTATTCCTGATTATTAAGCTGAAAAACGTTTTGGGCACACGTCAGGGGTTTGAAAAACCCCCAACACAGGCGCCGGATATTCTTCCCCGAAAATCACGTCCGCAACTGGAAGTGATCGAAGGCGGGCCGGATCGCGATATCACGGATCATGTAGAAGAAGGCAGCGATGCGGCCAAAGCATTGGCGGCGATGAAAAAGGCCGACCCCAGCTTTTCGGTCAGTGAATTCCTGCAAGGGGCGCGCGGCGCTTATGAAATGATCCTGATGGCATTTGAACGTGGTCAGCTGGATTCAATCGTGCCCTTCCTGTCAGAAGATGTGTTCGAGGCCTTTTCCGAAGTGGTCGATGCCCGCGAGGCAAAGGGACTGACAGTCGAGGCGAATTTTATCGGGGTTCGGGAAATTGCGCTGGTCGATGCCGAATTTGACGAGTCGACCAGATTGGGCGAAGTTACGGTGAAATTCATTGGCGAATTAAACTCAACTGTGCGTGATCGTGCGGGGGATATTGTCGAAGGTGGTAAAAACGAAGTGAAGCGTCAAAAAGATGTCTGGACCTTTGCCCGCACAATGGGGTCGGATGATCCGAACTGGAAACTGGTGGCAACCGGGGGATGAGACGTGTGTCTCGGGCGTTTGCGGTATTGGCAGCGATGGTTATGACCCATCCCACCGATGCCCCTGCGGCCGAATACAAGCTGTTACATTTCGAAGATCTGGCCGGCTGGCATAATGATGATCACGCCGCCGCGCTGGATACCTTTCTGGAAACCTGTTCACAACTGAAACGCGGTGATTGGTCGGCGTTGTGCGGGTTGGCCAAAACCCACCCCAGCGCAAAAACCTATTTCGAAATGTTCTTTCGTCCCGTGTTGGTGGAAGACGGCAAACCTGCACTGTTCACCGGCTATTTCGAACCCGAGCTGAACGGCTCGCTTGTTCCAACCCCGCGTTATCGCTACCCGCTGTATCGCAAACCACCCGAGGTCAAGGACGGACAGCCTTGGCTGACCCGTCGCGAGATCGAAGAAACCGATGCCTTAAGCGGGCGTGGTCTGGAGCTATGCTGGGTTGATGATCCAGTCGAGGTTTTCTTTTTGCAAATTCAGGGGTCGGGCCGGATACGGCTGACCAACGGGCAGATGATGCGCGTGGGCTATGGCGGATCGAACGGGCGCAATTACCGCTCGATCGGGCAGGAACTGATCCGGCGCGGGATTTATTCCAAACATCAGGTGTCGGCGCAGGTGATCCAGAACTGGGTGCGTCGCAATCCCATGCAGGGGGCGGAACTGCTGCGGCACAATCCATCCTTTGTATTCTTTCGCAAGATAACCAAAGTGCCACCCGAAAAAGGGCCAATCGGGGCGATGAACCGGTCGGTTACGACACTGCGCACACTGGCGGTTGACCCACGCTACACCCCTTTGGGTGCGCCGGTCTGGCTGGAAAAAGAAGGCTCAGACGCCTTGCGCCGTTTGATGGTGGCACAGGATACCGGATCGGCAATCAAGGGCGCACAACGGGCCGATATATTCTTTGGCACCGGCGATGATGCTGGCCGTATGGCCGGACGGGTGCGCGACCCGGGGCGGATGGTGGTTTTACTGCCGATCCAGACGGCATTTGCCCTGGTGCCGGAGGGCGAAGAGTGAGCAAAAAGCCCCGTGGATTACGCCCTGACGAGCGCGAGTTGTGGCAAAGGGTGGCGGCGCAATCAATGCCGTTACACCCCGAACGATCACATCCGGTGAAACAGGCGGTTGAGCGGATCAACAGCAAACCCGCCAAACCCCGCGTGCAGGATTTTCGCATCGGGCAGGGCGCGCGTGTGGCCCCGCCATCGCATGATCTGGCCCCGCATATCACCGACCATCTGCGCAATGCACCGGTGCAAATGGACCGCAAGGCATTCGGCAAAATGAAACGCGGTAAACTGGGAATCGAGGCGCGGATTGACCTGCACGGTATGACAATGGCCCGCGCCCATCTGGCGCTGAACGGGTTTATCCAGTCGTCCTATTCAGAGGGAAAACGGCTGGTTCTGGTGATCACCGGCAAAGGCAAACGCGAAGCCACCGGCACCGGCCCGATGCCCGAACATCGCGGGGTGTTGCGCCGGCAAGTGCCGCATTGGCTGACCTCGGCCCCACTGGCGGCAATGGTGCTGCAAATCACACCTGCGCATTTGAAACACGGCGGTGACGGGGCCTATTACGTTTATCTACGCCGCGCCCGTTAGGCTGTTTATTGCGACAGGGCGGAAGCGGGCGACAGAATAATCTGCGTGGCTTTTTGCACGGTTAATATCGTGCCCGGTATCAAACCCGTCCGCCCCGCCTGATCATTACGAAATGCTGCATCCAGATTGTGCATCCGTTTCAGAATTTTCAACAGGGCAGGCGACGTGGCCGCGTTGAAATGGCCGGTAACGCTGTTGGAAAATTGCGTCACATCAAACAGGGTGACTTTTAGATCGGCCAGCTCGGTAATATCCTGAACATTGCCCAGCCGTTCATGTCTTCCAGACAAACGTGCGGCCAGTCGCAAGGCGCGGTCCTTTTTCGAGGTAAATATCACGAACGGCTGTGGCAACGGTTCAATCCGTGTGGCTTGCTGGCGGAACAGATCAACGTCAATATCAGGGGAAATCAGGATCACCCCGCTGATCAATCGCCGCATTTCGGCATTATCGGAAATTGACATTTGCCGCAGGGTCTCCACCGTTAGAAATGCCCCCATCGAATGACCCACCAGTAAAATCTGGTCCGCCCCCGCATCGCGCACCATATGCAACAGGTTTTCCAGCCCGTCCCGCGCAAACAACGCGCTGTCGCGGTCATAGGCATATCCAAGTGGATTGCCCGCGCTTAGCCATGAATAATGCACCGTCGGGTTTTGCAAATCCATATCGTTGGACAGCTGCGCCAGTCGGTACAGGCCTTCGGCAAAGTTGTTGTTGAAACCGTGGACGAACACCACAACTTCGCGATGGCCTTTTGGATGGGTGCGCAGGGCTTTGGCCAGATTGGAGGTGAAACCGCCACCATCGGTAAAGCGGGTGAAATCGGTTGTCAGGAAATCGCGTTGTGGATCGGGCTTACCGCGGGGCCAATCGACCTCGCCAACCTCGTGCTGTGGCGGGACGGAAATATCGTAACGAAAAAAGCTGGCCTTGGTCGCGCGTTTGCGGCTGATTTGTCCATCCGGCTCAACCTGTCGCGTGGTCGAAACAAACACTGTCTGGATTTTCCCAACCGATTCAGCTGCTGGATATAGCGTAAGTATGCCGCGCGGAGTGCAAGCCGCAAGCGAAACGAAAACAGTGATGGAGAACAGGCGTAAGTAACGAGTCATTCGCTGATGCTAAAGCACATAGCGACTAACGTCCATTGAGCGGGAAAGCTCACCCAGATTCTTTTCGACAAAGTCCGCATCGACCTTTATCGCCTCGCCCGCCCTGTCGGGGGCGGTGAATGACAGTTGCTCGAACACCCGTTCGATTACGGTATACAGACGCCGCGCGCCGATGTTTTCGACTGACTGGTTCACATCTGCGGCAATCTTTGCCAGCGCAGCAATGCCGTTATCGGTAAATTCAACAGTGACTTCTTCGGTTGCCATCAGTGCCGTATACTGGCGGGTCAGGGCATTGTCGGTTTCGGTCAGGATGCGCACGAAATCTTCTTCGGTCAGGGCGCGCAACTCGACCCGGATCGGCAAACGCCCCTGAAGCTCGGGCAACAGATCGGACGGTTTGGCAACGTGGAATGCGCCTGATGCGATGAATAGAATGTGGTCGGTTTTAACGGGGCCGTGTTTGGTAGAAACAGTTGTGCCTTCGATCAGCGGCAGCAAATCGCGCTGCACCCCTTCGCGGGAAACATCGGCGCCACTGGCGTTTTTGCGGGCGCAAACCTTGTCGATTTCATCCAGAAATACGATGCCGTTTTCCTGCACTTCGCTTAGCGCCTTGCGGGTGACAATCTCGTCATCCAGCAGTTTGTCGGCTTCTTCGCCAACTAACAATTCATAACTTTCGGCAACCGTCATTTTGCGTCGCACGGTGCGTCCGCCCATGGCTTTGCCGAAAATATCGCCAAGGTTCATCATGCCCATGCTTTGGCCCGGCTGGCCGGGGATGTCGAACATCGGCATCGGGTTGGATGTATCGGCAACCTCGAGTTCGATCATTGTGTTGTCCAACTCGCCCGACTTCAGTTTTTTGCGAAACATCTCGCGGGTGGCATCACGGGCATCTTCACCGGCGATGGCTTCGATCACCCGTTCCTCGGCGGCGTCGCGGGCGTTTGCCTTGACCTCTTCTCGCATGTGTTCGCGGGTCATGGTGATGGCGCTGTCCACTAGATCGCGGATGATCTGTTCCACATCGCGGCCAACATAGCCAACCTCGGTAAACTTGGTTGCTTCGACCTTGATAAACGGCGCGTGGGCCAGTTTGGCCAAACGGCGGCTGATTTCGGTTTTGCCCACACCGGTCGGCCCGATCATCAGGATGTTTTTCGGATACACCTCGTCACGCAGATCATCGCCCAGTTGTTTGCGCCGCCAACGGTTGCGCAGGGCCACGGCCACGGCGCGTTTGGCGTCGTTCTGGCCAATGATAAAACGGTCCAGTTCGGATACGATTTCGCGGGGGGTTAGATCAGTCATTTTGGCCTCGGATATAAGGAGGGAAACGGTCTTTGAAAGGGAAGTCGGGCAACAGGCGCATCAGCCATGAACGGATTTGCACCCACCATGTGCCAAGCGCCGTGATCAGGATACCAAGGATCAGCAGGGTATAAACCATGCTGGATTCGCCGCTGGCATAATCCGGCGTCATCCACGGAATAAGCACCGCAAAATAGCCAATGCCTGCCGTCAGGAATGAACGCCGGTCAATCACCAGCGACAGGATCGTCACCACAACCAGCAACAGCGCGGTCAGCAGATACCCTTTGGTGCCGCCACTGTTCACCAGCGTTAAGGCAATGGTGTTCACGATCGCCGGTGCGGCCAGAATATGCAGCCAGAAACCGGTGGCGGAATAGCGGCTGATGCGGTGGGGATCTTTGGTGTCAAACCAGATGCCCAACGCAAAAGCGGCAAAACCGAAGATAAGCGAGCCAATGGCGAAGCCGGAATTATTGCTAAGATCAAACAGGCCATCTGGAAAATCGAATATCGAAATTGTCGCGCCCTGCATGCCCATGATGGCATAGACCATGATCAGCCCGAATATCCCAAAAACGAACATGGTGAACGGCAGTTTGAACACACGGTAATAAATCAACATCCCGATCAACGCCATGATGATGACATGGATTTCTGTCAGGTCCTTATCCATTCCGATAACACTAAGAACAGTGCCCGCCAGAAACACCCCGAATCCCGCTGCCAGCGACATGCTGGGCAGGTTCATCCGGCGCTTTTTGGTGAAATACAGGGCAAAAACCCACGTCAGGACCATGCCCAGAACACCAATCCCGACACCGCCCTTTAATACGGCACCCAGACCGATAACACCCGACAGCAACAGCCACAGACCAACAGTAACAAAGATTTCGCTGAACCCTTTGAAAAACTCGAACGGTTCATCCTCGTCTATCAGATGGTCGCGGATGCCCAGCCGTTCCTGCGCCAACGTTAACAGGCCAACCGCCTGTTGTTCATTCAGAACGCCGGCCGCAACGGCAGCGCGAATGTCCTCTTTGGAAAAATCGCTCAAACCGGATTACCCTTTAATCGTTTCAACAGTCAGATTGCCGTTGGTGTAAACACAAATATCGGCAGCAATCGCCATTGCTTTGCGGGCAATTTCTTCGGCGGAAAGTTTGCTGTCCATTAAGGCGCGCGCCGCGGCCAGTGCGTAATTCCCGCCCGATCCAATCGCCGTCACGTCATGTTCCGGCTCCAGCACATCGCCGGCGCCGGTGATCACGAAAATATCCTTACCGTCCGATACAATCAGCATCGCTTCCAGTTTTTGCAGATATTTGTCCGTGCGCCAGTCCTTGGCCAATTCAACGGATGCCCGCGCCAACTGTCCCGGTGTCGCCTCGAGTTTCGCCTCGAGCCGTTCCAGCAGGGTAAAGGTATCGGCGGTTGATCCGGCAAAACCGGCCACCACGTCAAACCCGCCGGGCGACAGGCGCCGCACCTTTTTGGCGGTGCCCTTCATCACGGTCTGGCCAATACTGACCTGCCCGTCACCGGCGATGACAACCTCGCCACCTTTACGCACTCCGATAATCGTGGTGCCGTGCCATCCTGGAAATTGATCGTCGGCCATCATGCTCTCCTGACTGGTTCTGTTCTATATGGAGGTGCAAACCTCGTTGCACAAGTTTCAAAGAAAAAGGGGCGCCAAAGCACCCCTGATTCAATTGGTATAATCCGTGATCAGATGGATTCTTCGATCCAGCTTTGCAATGCGGCCTTGGGGGCTGCGCCAACCTTATTGGAAACAACCTGACCGTCCTTGAACAGGAACATCGAAGGAATACCGCGCACGCCCATTTGCGCAGGGGTGCTGGGGTTTTCGTCGACGTTAACCTTAACGATCTTGACTTTGTCGCCCATTTCCTCGGACAGCTCTTCCAGCGAGGGGCCGATCATTTTGCAAGGCCCGCACCATTCGGCCCAGAAATCAACCACGACCGGCAGGTCGGATTTCAGGACTTCGGCGTCAAATGTTGCGTCTGTTACTGCTGTTGTGGCCATGATTATTCTCCTATGGCGAATACGTTGGGCTGAACCTATGCAGCCACCCCTTTGCCGTCAAGGTATCGCGGTGGTGCGCAATGCCGCAGTAACGGCGTTTTGTTCCAGATACATAAGGGATCCCGTGCGGGTCCACAGGATGGCGGTTTCGACCTTGCGGTCAGGGTAAACCATCTCTAATGCCGCCTGATAAGCCCCCATTTGCCGCAACAATCCGTCCGGAATTCCGGCCGGGTTACCCGGCACAATAGCGTTGGATTTAAAATCGACTGCCAGAATTTTTTTCGGTGAAATAATTAGCCGGTCAATTTCACCATGTATACGCTTGTTGCCAAGATCAGGCAGGTTGGCGGTAATCGGAACCTCGGCCAGCGTGCTGTCGTCAAACAGAAAGGCCAGATCTGGGTTGGCCAGAATGGCAGTGACTTCGGCCAGAATATCGGGTGCGGCTTCGGGCAACAGCATTGCCGCAACGCTTGGCCATTCGGCTTGCGGATGGGTGGGCAGGTGTTCCAGCAACAGGTGAATATCGCTGCCCCGTTGTTTGGCCGCATCCTCGCTTAATCCGTCACCATCCCCCGCCAGCACCTTGGCGCCACCCAGTTGTGATGGCGACAGCGTTTGCGCAGGCCGGTCAGGGATTTCGGCATCCGTTTTGGCCCAGTCCGGCAAGGTGACGTCAGGTTTGTTATCCGGCTTATTGGCCTTAACCTCTCCGCCCCAATCGCCATATTCCAATCGCAGCCAGTCGCCATATGGCACCGCTCCGGCGGTTTTCATCCCAGCCTCGATCATCGCATGCCAGCTTTTGCCATCCTTCCCCGGATCCCCCGCGCCACAAACGATCAGCCATTTTTCCGCCCGCGTCATCGCAACATAAAGCAGCCGCAAGCGTTCCTGCTCCTGCGACAGCTTCAACCGCTCGCGTGCGACGCTCATCACCTTGGGGCTGGCATCCGCTTTAACCTTCCACATCACATCATCGCTGTCGGTTAGATACAGTTCATCCCTTGGAGCACTGCCACGGCCCACCGTATCGGGCAAAATCACAATCGGCGCTTCCAGCCCCTTGGCGCCATGCACCGTCATCACCCTGATCCGGTCGCTTTCGCCGTCCATCTGGCGCTTGATCTCGACCTCTTCGGCCTGCAGCCAAGTGATGAACCCCGTCAGGCTCGGCACATCCATCCGCTCGTAATTCATCGCCTGATTTAGCAGGGCATCAATGCCATCCTCGGCCTCGTCCCCCAGACGCGCCAACAGGTTTTTGCGGCCATGAAAGCGGGTCAGGATACGTTCCAGCAATTCATAGGGCCGCAGGAAATCGGCGTCCTTGCGAAGGGCGTCCAGCATAGGCAAAGTATCGGGATATGTGTCTCTAACATTGCGCAAAGCCGACCAGAGAAAGGTTTTTGCGGGCCGCTTATGCGCCAAATCGAACAGGTCCTGTTCACTCCATCCGAACAGAGGCGAGCGCAGGGCGGCGGCCAGTGACAGATCATCCTCGGGCGTGGCCAGAAAGGCCAGTAACGCCGTCAGATCCTTGACCGCCAGTTCGCCGCCGATCTTTAACCGGTCCGCGCCGGCAATCGCAAGATCGCGGGATTTGCAGGCGCGGATGATTTCGTGAAACAGGGCAGAGCGGCGTTGCACCAATATCAGGAAATCACCCTCGGTCACGGGGCACATTTTATAGGTGCCGGTATTCTTCACCTCTTGCGGAATCACCGAACCGTTGCACATTTCGGCAATCCTGTCGGCAATCCTGTCGGCCAGTAAAATGGTTTCGTGGTTCTTGGCAATCTTGTCGGTCGGATCATGCCAATCCTTTTGCTCCGGCGCCTCGGTTTTCGGGATGATCGGCCACAGGTCCACCCGTCCGGGCATGCCGGTTTTAAAGGCAAGGTGCTTGATGCTGTCGCCCAGCCCCTGATCGGCGCGATCCTGAAGGGTGCAATCCACTAGCCGCATGATCGGCTCGGCCGAGCGAAAGGAATATTCCAGTTGCAGCGACTGGAACGGTAAATTTGCGGCCTCTAGTCTGGCCTGAAACTCCAGCTTCATTCGTTCGAATTCCTCGGGGTCGGCCCCCTGAAAGGAATAGATCGACTGTTTGCGATCCCCGACCACGAAAATCGTGCGCACCCTGTCGGGCATTGCGCCTTCGCCCGAGGTAAATTCCTGCGCCAGCCGTTCGATAACGTCCCATTGTTGCGGGCTGGTGTCTTGGGCTTCGTCCACAAGGATATGATCAATGCCGCCATCCAGCCGGTACAGCACCCATGACGCGACCTGCGGGTCATGCAACAGTTTGGCCGTCAGGTTGATCAGATCGTCAAAATCCAGCCAGCCGCGCAACTGTTTTTGCTGCTCGTAACGGGGCAGGAATTCAGCGGAGAATTGATGCAATGCAAGGGTTTTTTCAGCGGAATAGAGACTGATCCTGGCCTCGCGCGCTGTTTCCACCCGTGCTATCAGGCTGTTCAGATCCTCCAGATGTGTGCCTAAAACTTTTTGAGTGGCTTTGGTCGGGAAACTCCCGATTTTGGCGCTGAATGGTTCTTTGGCCCCGCTGCCGGTCAGGAAAGCCGATTCCAGAATCTCAAGATCGGCAATGCCTATATTGGCGGGGTCCAGCGCGGTCAGTTTAGTGTGCGCTTTGACATCATTGGCAGAACCGGACAGCAATGCAGGCATTAGGACAGCGAACAAATCCGCCTCGCTGCCCTGAACGACATCTGCCAGAATGTCCTGTTCGGAAATATCCGGCTTTAGCCCGAACATTTGCCAAATCTCGGCCTTGTCTTTCTTCACCGCAAATTGCGCCGCGCGTTTTGTCACCTCACCGGTCAACCGTTCGAAATCACTATCCGAATAATGTGCTGCCAGCGCGTCGATTGCATCTACATCCGGCCCGTCTGCCATTTCCTCGACAATCTCGGCCCGCAGTAATTTCGCTGCGCGGTCGTCCATTTCGGTGAATTGCGGCGACACGCCCGCCTCTAGCGGAAAACGCCGCAGGATCGAGGCACAGAACGAATGGATCGTTTGTATCTTCAACCCGCCGGGTGTTTCGATTGCGCGGGCAAACAGGGTGCGGGCGTTGTTCAACTCATCCGCATCAATCCGCCGTTCGACCCCCAGATCGCGCAATTCCTTTGCCAGAGTTTCGCCGTCCTGCATCGCCCATGCGCCCAGCCGCTTGAACAGGCGATTCTGCATTTCGCTGGCAGCGGCTTTGGTGTAGGTCAGACACAGGATATGCTGCGGCGACACCCCTTCCAACAACAACCGCGCCACGCGGTCGGTCAGCACCCGCGTTTTGCCTGACCCCGCGTTGGCCGACAACCAGGTCGAGGACGTGGGCGCGGCGGCCTGTACCTGCCGTTCGGTGGCTTCATCGCGGCGGGTCATGTCAGCGTCTCCTGCTTGGGTAAATCGCTTTCGTCCCATTCGCCGTAACGGGCCAGATGGTCATAGTCGTAGGAATAGCTGGTTTTCTCCATCGCGCGGCGGGATGTATAACCCTTTTTACCAGCGGTGTAGGCAGTGATAAGCGTCTCTAAATCTGCCCAAATCGTGTTCAGGTCGGTTTTTTCCAGCGGGGCGGGCACCACCTCGGGACTGGCCCCCAGCCCGATGAAAGCAGCCCCGCCAACACGGGTGTCAGCCAACCCTTTAAAGCCGGCCCGTTCCACCATCGCAGCTGTTAGCAACAGCTGTTTGTCAAACTCGATCTGTTGCTTTTCGGTCGGCGGCTTGCCGGTTTTGTAATCATAGATATAGGTCAGCCCGTTGTCAGAGCGGTCCAGCCGGTCGGCCCGCGCGGTCAGGGTGAAATCCAGCGCGCCAAGTTTTGCGGCACCCGTCTGTTCCAGTTTGAAAACCTTGGCCAGTTTGGCGCGATCCACTTCCCCCTGCAAAAACCAGTCCGCAACCCGCGCCAGTTTCGCCCGCCAGACACGGCGCGCGGCGGGCCACGGCGCATCAGCCGCAAGCACGTCGTCGGCAATCTGCATCAATCGCGCCTTGGCCTGATCGCGGGTTTCATCAGCCCGCTCATCAATAAAGCGTTCAAGGATTTTATGAATCACAGTGCCTGCCACCGGCGCATCGGGTTGCTGGCGGATCGGGTCAAGCGGGTAAAGGCGCAACACCTTGCCTGCATAAACCGCATAGGGGTCGCGGATCAGTTTGGTGATGCCGGTGACCGACAGGGATTTGGGTTGTGCGTTTGTCGGCGGGATGGGGGACGGGCGGGTTTCAGGTGGAATAGAGACTGATATGTGCTCCATCTTGGCCACCATATCCAGCCAGGCATTACCCCGCGCGTGCATGGCTTTTAACGCATCGGCACCGCCGGTTCCCTTTAACCCGCCCAACAGATTGGTCAGCCGGTTCAGCCAACGGGACGGCACCGTCTGGGCTTCGGCATCGCGTACGGCGCGGGTCAGCCAGACTTCTTTCGCCGCAATTGCCTGCTGGAAATCATGTGCCGAAAGGCCGATCTGGCGTTCGGGCAACAACAGCCCCGCCTTTTGCCGCATGGCGCGGTTCATCCACGGGTCGGGGTTGGGTGCGCTGGGCCAAATGCCGTCATTCAATCCGCCAAGGATCACCAGATCGGCCCCCTGAACGCGAGCCTCGAGCGTGCCCCAGATCATAATGTTGGGGTGCGGGCGGGTCGGGTCGTGGACCTCGGCCTGATTCAGCAGGTTGCGAAACAGGTTGTTGTAATCGAACGGGGCCAGCACACCGCCATGACAGGCGCTGTGTTGCAGTTCATTCACCTGCTCCAGCGCCTTTTGGCCGGCGGGCTTTTCCCACAACTCGCCGCTGCCGTCATCGGCAGGGCCGGCGGCCAGCGCGCGGGCAAGGGCAAGGTGCTGCTCCAGATGGTCGGTCAGCGGACGGGTGGAAACGGTATCCAGCCTGTCCAGCAGATCGCCCAGCCACGCCGCCCATTCGCGCCTGCCGTCATCGGCCTGCGCATTGGCCCATGTGCTCAGGCTGTCTTTGGTCGGAAAGGGCGGGCCGTTTTTGCGAATATGCAGTTCCAGATCTCGGGCCCAGCGCAGGTGATCACCCCGTCCCGCGTCGCCGGAATGGGTTAGTGGGTGTTTCAACAGCGCCAACAGGGTTTCCGAAGTTAGAACCTGTCCGAACAGCCCCGCAATCTGCAACAGGAACCGCCCCGGTGCGGACATGGGCAAGGGAAGGCCAGCGCTGTCGTCCGGCTCAATCCCCCATTGATCCAGTGCGGCGGTGACCTGTCTGGTCAGGATACGGTCGGGTGTGATCAGGGCGGCGGTCTGGCCGATTTCGGCGGCCTGTCGCAGTTTTAGCGCAATTGTCAGGGCCTCGATACGGGCTGAAGGGGCCTGCACCAATGTCATGTTTTCACTGGCCGCCTGTAGATCGGTCAGCTTTGGCCCCTCGGCCATCCATTGATCGGTGACGGGGGCGGGGCGCAGGGCAAGGGAAACCAGCCGGTTGCGCGCAGCGCTGGGCGGGGCGGTTTTTACCCATTCGCTAATATCCTCGCTGCTGATCCCCAGCGAGTTTTGCAAGGCGCGGAACCGGAATTGCGGATGGTCCGCCGCGCTCATCGCATCATCCATTGCGGCCCACACATGATCGGGCAGATCAAAGTCGTATCCGGGCAGAACCAGCGCCCCTTGGGGCAGCTTGGCAACCGCCTGCATCAGCATATGCGTGGCCCCGCGCGAACCGGTTGAACCGGCGATGATAATCGGGTTATGCGGTGGGTTAGAGACCCATTTTGCCGTTAATCGCTCTACCACTAGCCGCTGTCGGGCCTCGCTGTCGGGGTGTTCATTGGCGGTTTCACCAAAATAGGCCTGTGTCAGTTTGACAAACCGCAAGGCCCGTTCCCAATGGCCGGACTGATCCGAAATATCGAGGGTCTCGATCACCTCGGGCGGCACACCTTCGCTTTGCATTTCGTCCATCAGGCTGGCAAGGCTGTCGGCCAGATCATAGACCGAAGCGCGCGGGGCAAGATCGGGTTGCCGGTCAACCAGTTTGGCGACCAGTTGCGCCAGTTCTAGCCGCCGTTGAAGTTTGGGCACCGCAGGGGGTAGGTGGCCCAAGGCCGCGATTTTTCCGAGGTCGGTGATCAGGTTGACGCTGGGCAACAGACGGGGGGGGCCTGCGTCGAAAATCTCGCGGATGCGGCGTTGCATACGGCGGGTGTTGACGTAGATTTCCACGCTGGTCAGAAATTCGGGCGGGCGGGTTTTGCAGCGCTCCAGCACGCCGTCGATCAGGGCCTTTGGGAAATCCACACCCGAAGGCAGGCCGAAAACGCGGGGGGCGCCGGTGGGCTCAAACATCTCGGGTTCCGATCATGGTTTCGGCAATTTTTATGCCTTGGAGCGTGCCGACATCGCACCAGTTGCCGCTGTAAGGGATGCCGAACAGGCGGCGGGAATTGATCATCTCGTCCCACAGCAGGTTCAGAGAAAATTTTGTCTGCGGGATGGCGGGCAGTGCATCGGTTTTGATGATCTGCGCGCCGGAATAGATCAGGCCCGTGCCACGGCTCAGGGTGCCGTTTGCATCGGGGATAAAATCGCCTTTGCCTTTGTGCCCTTTGGCCTGCGCCAGCGGGATCAGCAGCAAAAGCGCATCCATTTTGGCAGGATCCCACACGGCGGCAAGGGTTTGCAACGGGTTGGGACCGGTCCAGACGGCATCGGTGTTCAGAGTGAACACGGGGTCGGGACCAAGCAACGGTAGGGCGTGGCGCAATCCGCCGCCGGTTTCCAGGATTTCGTCCTCGTGCGACAGGGTGACATTGCGTCCGGCAAGGTGGGTCTGCATCATGTCGGGCAGGTAGTGGGTGTTTACCACGATATTGCCGATGCCCGCATCCGTGGCAATGTCCAGCGCGTGGTCGATCAGCGGTTTGCCTGCGACAGAGATCAACGGTTTCGGGCAGCTGGCGGTCAGGGCGCCCATACGGGTTCCGAAACCGGCCGCAAACAGCATCAGGGCGTTCGGGATTTGGCGCATTGGCTTTTTAACCTTTGTAAGTGGTCCGGTGTGGGTTTTGGAAGGGTGTTTTGCACCAGCGTTTGTAGTGTGGCTAATGCAGGGTGGGTCAGCATCTGGTTCAACTGTGCCCAGACGCGCGGGATCAGGTCGATGTAATGCGGCTTGCCCGCAACGGCGCAGAGGCGGGCAAAGATACCGAGGATACGCAGGTTGCGCTGCACGCCCAGCGCGGCATAGGCAGCGCGAAAGGTTTCGGGGTCAATGCCCGTGGCGGTGATGTAGCGGGTGATCATTGCGGCTTCGATTGTGGCGGGCACATCGCGGCGGGCGTCCTTTAGCAGTGACACCAGATCATAGGCGGGATGGGTTTTGACCGCGTCCTGATAGTCGAGCAGGCCGACCCGTTTGATCCCGTCCCGATCCGGCAGCCACAGCAGGTTTTCGGCGTGGTAATCGCGCAAACTCATCACTGGAGGTGCGGTGCAATATTTGGTCAGCACCGTTTGCAATTCATGCTGGATCGGGGTGGCGTTAGCGGGGTGATACCATTCGAAAAGTGGCGCGATATAGTCGGCCATCACGGCGGGGTTATAATCCAGCAGGTGATCGGGCGGCGGGGATTTGTGCAGCCGGATTAGCACATCTGTGGCAGCGGAATAAAGTGGCTGTTCCATATCAGGGCTGGTCTGGATCAGCTTGGCAAACAGGGCATCGCCAAGGTCTTCGATCAGCAGGAAACCGTTTTGCGGGTCCAGCGCAAGGATGCGGGGGGCGGTGAAGCCGAGGGTCAGCAGGTGGTTGGTGATGGTGGCAAACGGGCGGATGTCTTCGCCGTGGTCGGGCGGGGCGTCCATCAGAACGGCGGTTTTGCCATTCATTTGCAGACGCTGATAGCTGCGGTTCGAGGCATCACCTGCAAGGTGGCTGCGGGTGGCATTGCCCCAGCCGGAATCGGCTAGAAATTGGGTAATCAGAATGGGGCGGTCAGGCATCCAGCGACTCCAGCAGGGGGAGCCATTTGGGATCGGTGGCGGTCAGGACGGCATGGCGTTCATCGGGTGTGTCGGTCAGGGACAGGGTTAGGGTGAGTGCATCTGGCGGGGTCAGATCGCCCAGACGGTCGGGCCATTCAATCAGGCAAACGGCGTCTTGAAACGCATCCTCGATTCCCAGTTCCTGCACCTCGTAAGGGGTGGACAGGCGGTAAAGGTCGCAATGCCAGATCTCGAAATCGGGGGTGTCATAGGTTTGCACCAGCGTGAAAGTGGGTGACGGGATGTCCTCGGGAACAGGCAGCAGATCAAGGATCAGGGTGCGGGCGAAAAAGCTTTTGCCGGCCCCGATCGGCCCGTCCAGCAACAGCACATCACCTGCCGTCAGACGCGGTGCGATATGGCGGGCCAGATTGGCGGTTTCGTCGCTGGAGGACAGGGTAAGGGAAACGGAACGACTGCACATGGCGCGACCTTAGCCTGCCAAGCGCGCGGCGAAAACCCGTTCATGTCTTGGCAGAGGTTTTTCGTGGGGTGTTGCGTTTTTTTGCGGGCTTTTTCGGGGCTGGCTTAACGTGGAATTTAACCATCGTTGCGCCACCGGCCAGCGGGCTGATCTGGCATTCCAACTGCCTGCCATCATCAAGCGTGGCATCACCGAACCAGTTGCGCCGATCATCCGGATCACCGACGAAATCGCGCAGGTGGCCCCACAGCGGGGTCGGATCGCAAATATCCTGCCAGCTGCGGGTGGCGTCTGTGATGCTCATCTCGGCAAAGGATGTGCCGGGGTCGACCCCCCACAGGCTGGCATAGGCGGCGTTGGATATGGTGATCATACCGGTCTGGGAAAACACCACTACGGCGTCATCCAGCGCGTCCAGAACGGCCTGTCCGACCTCCAGTTCCTCGCGGAAATTGCGGGTCAGGGATATTTCGGCGCTGATGTCTTCAAACAGCAGGGCCACAGCCCCGTCCGGATGCGGTCGCCCGTTGACGCGGTAGGTCTGGCCGCCGGGCAATGTCCATGTTTCCTCGTAAGTGCCATCGGCGGCGGCTTCTTCCAGCGCCAGCATCTGGTGGCGCCAGCTTTTGTAATCCTTGGGCTCCGGCATCATCTGGTTTTCGCGCAGCCGGTCAAGGAATGCAAAAAGCGTCGGGCGGATGCTGAGGAAATCAATTGGCAGGCGGGTCAGGTCGGTCAGGGCCGGATTGAACAGGGCCAACTGGCGGTTTTTGTCAAACACGGCCAGCCCGATGGACAGATGCGCAAAGGTTTTGGTCAGGGTTTGCACAAACCCCTTTAGCGAGGTTTCTGCCTGCACGATTGCATCTGCAGGGGTGGCAAAACACAGGGTTGTTCCGTTGGTCTTTTTGCAGAGCAGATCAAACCACAGCACCTCGTCCGGTTTGCGGCCTTTGATAGAGACCCGTTTCATTTCCGGCTGCGGGGATGAGCTGGCCTCGGCCAAAAGGGTGAACAGGCGTTTGGGCGGCCAACTGTTGGCATTTTCGGGGTGCAGGGTGGTGGCCAGATCCAGATAGGCGGTGTTGGCCCAGTTGATTTGACCATCACGGGTTTCCCTCCAGACCAGATAAGGGGCAAATCTGGCGGTATTGCGCAGGGTTTCCAGTTCGGATTCCAGTGCGGACAGGTTGACCGGATCAATCAGCGGTTTTTCAGGGGAGGGACCGGTTTCGAAGATGCTAAGGCGGGCAAAACCATCCTGCCATTCGGCGTTGATGCGGGTTGGGTCATCCGGATCATCGGGCAGGATGGTCATTGATCCGGATTCAGCGAGCGTCCTTAGGTCATTTGCAAGTGTTGAAAACCGTGGAGAGAAGGCAGTGATAAATCGTTGCCAATCTGTTTCGTCAGCGGTTTGACGAGGCAATTGTTTTCGTGCGCTGGGCGAAGCGTCAATCAATGTGGTGTCGTCAAACAGATAGGTGGTTTCGGTATCATCCACCGGCATGATAGCGTGGCTACTCTTTTGCTGTGTCGCCATACCCCGCAATAAAAACCAGTATGCAAACCCCGCTGCGATCAGTGATGTTATGATAATCACCAGGTTGTGTCTCGAAAGTGGTGGAAATTGATTTCAGGCACCTCCGAGCGGGTTGAGTTATGCGCCGGTCAGGCGGCTTGGTCAAGGGTTGCGTCGGCGACGGGCTGAGCGAGCGTTTCCCAGCCATCGACCTTTCGCATGACGATCTGCCCCGAGGCCATCAGAGCCCAAAGCAGCATCGGCACGGTCTCGGCGCATGGCAGCACGGTCTGGGTCTTGATGCGGCGGCGGAATTCCTCGTTCAGGCGTTCGATCGCATTTGTCGTTCTGGCCGATTTCCACTGGCCTTGTGGCAGACGCGTGAAGGTGAAAAGCTTATCTCCTGCTTCTTCCAAGCTGTCAGCGACGGCCTTGCATTTCAGCCGCCATTTTCGCAGAAATGCCTTGCGGCGGGTGGCGATTTCCTCGGGTGTTTTGGCGTAGATCATGTCGCGGTAATCTTCTGTCAACTCATCATGCATACGCTTGGGTGCCTTGGCCAGAAGGTTGCGGTGCTTGTGCACCGTGCACCTCTGGATCGGCAGATCTTCACCCCAGAGGGCAATGAGAGCGACCTCAAGTCCCGGTGCCCCGTCCACGATGACAAATTCGGGCCGTTTCAACCCGCGCGCATCCAGATCGTTGATGAACTGACGCCAGGCGGAGGTGCTTTCGCCGCCCATGTTCATCAGTGATAACAAGACCTTCTGCCCATCCCGGCGCACGCCAATCGCGGCCAGAACCGAGATATTGGTGGCCTTCCTGTCAATCCGCGTTTTGATCACGGTGCCGTCCAGGATCAGCCGCACGATGTCTTCATCCGCAAGGCTGCGGGCGCACCACGCCTGCCAGTCCACCTTCACCTTGCGCCAGGCGCGGCTCACCACATCCTTGCTGACCGCCCCCTGAAACAGGCCGAACAGGGCGCGTTTTACCCGCCGTGTGTTGGTGCCCGAAAGGTAGACAGCAGCGATCAGCGCCTCGGCCTTCTTCGTCAGCCGCTGGTAGCGGGGCAATGCCTTCGAGCGCCATTCTCTGGCCTTGCCGGCCTCGCCTGTGATCCGCGCACGCGGCACGCGCACCGTTTCGGTTCCAAATGTTCCGACCAGTTGCCGCTCGCGATGCCCGTGGCGGTATCCGGCCTTTGCCCCGCCGCTGCGGCCATACCGGCAACGGCCCAGAAACTGCTCCAGCTCCTCTTCGAAAACCGCCTCGATCGTCGCGCGGATGTTCTGGCGCAGCCGGTCTTCAATCGGGTCATAGCCTGCTTCATTGGCCAGTAGCGCGGATGTCGATGTTGCTGTATTCTTTGTCATGGCGTGATCTCCTTGGCGGTTCCAGCCGCCGGTTGGGTGGCTTCGATGCACCCGGAGATTACGCCGTCCTCGAATTTCCACCAAACTCGCGACACTACCAATCACCAATAAGGTGGTTGGTTCTATACCGTGCATTTACCTTGCCCGCTGTGGTTGAATGACCTGCGGACAGATAGATCGTAAAATAGTTAACGGCCCGTTAAGGTTAACTGGAAATCAGACCTGCATAGGCTGGTTTTCCCCGACATCGCGTTTGGCCTGCGATTTGCTGCGGCTGATGACGGGGCGGGGCCAGACCACCTGCACGATCGCACCACAGCGTTCGGGACGTTCACTTTTGCTGAGGAATGGATCACAACCGTTGGCAAAACTAAGGTCCGCGCCGGATCGCTCCAGCAGGGTTTTGGCGATAAACAGGCCCAGCCCCATTCCCTCGTATCCAGGACGCTTATGCTGGTTTTCCGAGGGGCGACGGGTGTGGACGAAAGGGTCGCCAATGCGTCGGATCAGGTGCGGGGGAAAACCGCTGCCATCGTCGATGATTTTAACGGCTATGCGGCTGTCGCTCCACTGGACATCAATCCAGACATGGGTACTGGCAAAATCCACCGCGTTCTGGATCAGGTTGCGCAGCCCGTGGATGATTTCGGGTTGGCGGCGCACTTCGGGTTGACCGCCTGGTGCTGTGCCTTCGTCCGGAAGAACGGTAATGGTGACGGGTTTGCCGCGGTTCATATGCGGGGCTGCGGCCTCTTCCACCACGGCGGACAGGGGGGCGTAACGCAAGTGCAGATCGTCTTTGCCGATCTGGCCCATAGACCGCAGGATATCGCGGCAACGGTCGGTTTGATCGCGGATCAGTTCAACATCTTCTTTTTGCTGGGGCATGTCGGCCAGATCGTCGATCAATTCGGTGCTGACCAGTTTGATCGTGGCCAGCGGCGTGCCCAACTCGTGTGCAGCAGCGGCAACGACTCCGCCCAGATCGGTCAGTTTCTGTTCACGCGACAGGGCCATTTGCGTGGCCAGCAGGGCGTCGGACATCGAGTCAATCTCGGTTGTGACGCGGCGTTCGTAGAGGCCCAGAAATACAGTGCCGATGATGATGGCGGCCCAAAATCCGAAGATGAATACATCGGGCATAACCAGCACAGTGCCGTCACCTGTGCGTAATGTGACATGGTAGAACCCGATCAGGGTGGTAAAGGCGATGGTGACAAGGCCCAGAATAATCGTCGGGCGCGCCTGTAGGATCGATGCAGAAATTGCTACTGGCACAAGGACAAGCAGGGAAAACGGATTGTGCAGCCCCCCGGTCAGGAACAGCAACAGCGCCAGTTGCGTGATGTCGAACAGAAACATCAGCAACAGCTGGGTTTCGGTCAGATGTTTATTTTCGGGATAAACCGCCATTGCCACCAGATTGGCCACGGTTGAGGCGCCGATCACCAAAAAGCACAGCCCAAGGTTCAGTTGCAGGTTATAATAGCGCACCGCGACGGTGATCGCCGCAATTTGCCCAAAAATCGCAATCCAGCGCAGCACAATGAACGTGCGTAGGCGAATCCAGTCACTTCGGCTTTGGCGGATATAGGGATTGGCAGAAGAATCTGACATGTTTTTCCTGAATTTGCTATGCGGCAACCTGTGCTATTGTTAGTCAGGTTGGATAGGGCGATCAATGCACAGGTATTCCAGATCAGGAGACATGAAACAATGCGTATGTTTTCAGCCATAGCGATTGCGGTGGTCGCCGCTTTGTTGGGCGGGTTGTGGTATATGACCGCTACCAAGAATTCTGGCGACATATTCGCCCAGTGCCGTGTGAACGGTGTGGCTGGCGGAGCCAGCGTGATTGGCGGGCCGTTTGAACTGGTTGACGAGACCGGTAAAACCGTGACGGACAAGGATGTGATCACCGGCCCGTCGCTGCTGTATTTTGGCTATACGTTCTGTCCTGATGTCTGTCCGCTGGACAACACTCGCAACGCCGACGCCGTGACCCTGCTGGAAGAGCAGGGGAAAATAGTAACGCCGATTTTCATCTCGATTGACCCTGAACGCGATACACCGCAAGCGATGGCCGAATTTACCGATATCATGCACCCGCGTATGATTGGCCTGACCGGCACACCGGAGCAGGTCAAGGCGGCATCACAGGCCTATCGCACCTACTATAAAAAGCAGGAAGATGGCGATCCGGCATATTACCTGATGGATCATTCGACCTTCACCTATCTGGTGCTGCCGAAATACGGGTTTGTCGAGTTTTTCAAGCGTGATGTGTCGCCCGAGCAGATGGCCGAACGTGTTGGCTGTTTTATTGACGCTGCCGATAACGCAAATTGACCATTCTTGCCATTGGGCATAGGGTGGGACCTTAGGGAAACGTATCCAAAGGGGAAACACATGGCCGAAGGTGATCTGAGCGAGATTGGCGAAGATAAAACGCTGCTTCTTGTCGATGACGACGAGCCGTTTCTGAAACGACTGTCCCGTGCAATGGAAAAGCGTGGCTTTGCGCCGGAAATGGCCAGTTCGGTTGCGGCAGGCAAGGCGATTGCCACCGCGCGTCCACCTGCCTATGCGGTGGTCGATCTGCGGCTCGAGGATGGCAACGGGCTGGATGTGGTCGAAGTGCTGCGCGAAAAGCGCCCCGATTGCCGGGTTGTGGTTCTGACCGGGTATGGCGCGATTGCAACGGCGGTGGCCGCGGTGAAAATCGGCGCGGTGGATTACCTGTCCAAACCGGCTGATGCAAATGATGTTACGGCGGCCCTTTTGGCCAAGCCCGATGAACTGCCCCCGCCCCCGGAAAACCCGATGTCGGCGGACCGCGTGCGATGGGAACATATCCAGCGGGTTTACGAGCTGTGCGACCGCAACGTGTCCGAAACCGCGCGCCGTTTGAACATGCACCGCCGCACCCTGCAACGCATTCTGGCCAAACGCAGCCCGCGTTGAACAAATCGCATAGTTTTGTGTGAGATATGACAGAGTGTAAAACCATAACCAAAGACCCGTTGTTGCAGCCGCTGACCATTCGCGGGCTGACGTTGAAAAACCGCGTCATGAGCACCTCGCATGCTTCAGCCATGGACGATGATAACATGCCTGCCCTGCGCTATCAGCGCTACCACGAGGAAAAAGCCAAAGGCGGGCTGGCGCTGACGATGTTTGGCGGTAGCTCCAATATCGCGCCGGATTCACCATCGGTATTCAACCAGCTGAATGTCGGGATCGATGCGATCATCCCCCACTTCCAAGAATTTTCGAAACGCATTCATCAGCATGGCACGGCCTTGATGTGCCAGATCACCCATATGGGGCGGCGTGGTGATGCGCAGGCGGCAGAATGGTTGCCGACCATTGCGCCGTCCGCTGTGCGCGAAGATTTGCATCGTAATTTCCCGCGTGCAATGGATCAATACGATATTGACCGTGTTATCAAAGCTTTTGGTCAGGCTGCACGGCGCTGCAAGGACGGCGGCTTGGACGGGTTAGAAACACTGGCCGGCGGTCATCTGATCGGGCAATTCTTTTCACCGATGACCAATCTTCGCAGCGACGGGTTTGGCGGCAGCGTTGAAAACCGCACGCGGTTCGCCCTGCTGGTGCACGAGGAAATCCGCCGCCAAGTGGGTGATGATTTTGTTGTCGGTATGCGCCTGACGCTGGACGAAGGCCCGGGTGGTCTGCGCTTTGACGAGGTCATGCAGATCGCTGAAATCCTCAAACGCGAAGGTGCGGTTGATTTTTTCAATTGCATGGTTGGTCGCATGGACACCGAAATCACGCTGGTTGAGGAAAATATGCCGGGGATGAACCGCCCGCTTGCTCCCTACCTTGAGACCGTCGGAGCCTTTCGGCGCGAAATTGGTGTGCCGATATTCCACGCTGCACGGGTGACGGACGTTGCCAACGCACGCCATGCCATCCGCGAGGGTGTGCTGGATATGGTCGCCATGACACGTGCCCATATTGCGGACCCGCAAATCGTCAACAAGATCATGCGCGGCGAAGAGGATCGCATCCGCCCCTGCATCGGTGCATCACACTGTATTTACAAGAAAATCCACTGCATTCACAATCCGGCCTCTGGCCGCGAAACGCTGTTGCCAATGCAGGTGCCCGCCAGTGAAACGCCGGATAAAAAGGTGGTTGTTGTTGGTGGTGGCCCCGCCGGAATGGAGGCCGCACGGGTGGCGGCCGAACGCGGGCACAACGTTGTTTTATTTGAAGCCGCGCCCAAGCTGGGCGGTCAGATTCAACTGGCCGCGAAAACCAACTGGCGCAAGGATTTGATCCAGATTGTTGACTGGCGGGAGGCGGAACTGGACAAGCTGGGCATCGATGTGCGTTGCAATGTCTATGCTGAGGCTGCGGATGTTTTGGCGGAAAGCCCCGATCATGTGTTTGTAGCGACAGGCGGTATGCCCGCCGAGCAAACCCTGCCGGGGGCTGAACTGCTCGTATCCAGTTGGGATATATTGTCCGGTGATGTGCGTGCCGAGCAGGACGTTCTGATATGCGACCATACCGGCCGTTATGAGGCGGTCGCAACGGCTGATATGCTGTCAGAGAAGGGTCACAAGGTGACACTGGCGACCATTGATGCCCACAGTGCCACCGAAATGGGCTATCCCGACCGGATTGTTTTTCACAAACGACTGGCGGAGCAGGGTGTTAATACTCTGGCCTATCTGAAGCTCAGCACGTTACGCAAAGATGGTAATCGTTTGGTGGCAACCTTAACCCACGATCTGACGGGGCAGACGCAAGAGATTATTGCTGATCAGGTTGTATTGGAAACGGGCACGGCTCCACTTGCCGAAGTGTTTGATGAACTGGCTGATGCTGCTACCAACAAAGGGATCACCGATGTGGAGGCGATGGCAAGCTGGGCACCACAGCCACAGACCAGACCGCAGGGTTATACATTGCACCGATTGGGTGACGCGGTAACATCGCGATCTATCCATGCGGCATTGTTGGAGGCATACCGTTTGGCGGTGTATTTATGAGAAAATACAAACTGAATTATGGCCAAACGCAGCCCGCGGTGATACGGGGCTTGGCGCTGACTGTATTTGCCCTGTCAGGATGCGTTTCACCGCAACCGGCTTCGGCCCCATTGCCGCAACGGATCATCCCCTACTCCGGCGGGCTGAAGATTGCCGACAGCGGCGGGTTGGAAATCAGCTTTGGCCGTACGCAGGAAGGCGTGGAAAAGGCGATTGACCGGCTGGTTGGCCCAAGGATAATTGACGGGGTGGATGATGGCGCCGGTTGCGAGTTGAGAAGCTGGTCGGGCACGGGATTGTCGCTGATCTTTGACAAAGGCGCGTTCGTCGGCTGGATCGCGGGGCCACCCACATGGCCAGCGCCGAAACGCTCGGCGGGGAATACTTGCGGTTGGGGTTAGGAACTGGGCAGAGTGAGGTGAATTTTGCTGTCAGATTGCCCGTCATTTTGCAAAAATGACAGCGCCGTTCATCAGGCTTACGCGGCCCCACTGATGGCGTGGATGGCCCCTGCTTCCGTCAACTCACTATGGCAAAGTGAGGGCCGTAGAAGTGCTTCACAAGGAGAGGATCATGAACAAGAAACTACAAGCAGAGGCTATCGTCACCGTCGGCCTCGACATTGCCAAGAATGTTTTTCAGGTGCACGGCATTGATATACAAGGGCAAGTGATTGTCCGACGCCAGTTGCGCCGCAGCCAGGTTCTTTCATTCTTTAGGCTGCTGAATTCCTGTCTGATTGGCATTGAGGCCTGCGCCGGAGCCCACTTCTGGGCGCGTGAGCTGACACGTCTGGGCCATAATGTGCGTCTGATGCCACCTTCTTATGTCAAGCCCTACATCAAGCGTCAAAAGACGGATGCCGCAGATGCGGAAGCAATATGCGAGGCTGTAACCCGGCCGACCATGCGCTTTGTGCCAGCCAAGACCGAAGAACACCAAGCCATCTTGATGCAACACCGCACCCGCGATATTCTGGTCCGGCAGGTCACGCAGATCGTCAATGCCATCCGCTCGCATCTGGCTGAATTCGGAATTGTTGCGCCTGTTGGCGTACAAAATGTCGACCGTCTGCTTGAGGCAGCCGCAGAGCTTCCAGAACAAGCTGGCGTTGCATTCGATCTCCTTTCCCGGCAGTTCCATGAGACCCGTGATCGGGTTGCCGAAATCACCCGCCAAATTGAGATTTCCCAACGGCAAGACCCAACTGCACGTCGCCTGACCACGATCCCCGGTGTCGGGGTGCTGACTTCCAGCGCGATTACCGCGACAACGCCGGATGTGTCGCAGTTCCGCTCAGCACGCGACTATGCGGCATGGATCGGCCTTACCCCCAAACAGAATTCAAGCGGCGGTCGGGAACGGATGGGTGGCATATCGAAAATGGGTGACCGGTATATTCGACGGTTACTTTATCTTGGCGCTCTGGCGCGTATCCGCACACGACGCCGGCGTGGGGAAGGCGATGATTGGATCTGGCAATTGCTGAAGAGAAAGCCGGTGAAGGTGGTGGCGATTGCCATTGCGAACAAAATGGCCCGAACGATCTGGGCGTTGTTGAAATCCGGCCAAAGCTACCGGCCCGCATAAATTGACCAAAACACAATAGCCGGGCCCGCCCGGCTTCCGAGACGGCAAGGCGCAAAGTGAGGTGATGGCAAAAGGCAATAAACGTATCAGGACACCCCGTGTGGCCCCAAGCGATACGATCGCGTTCCACTGATTGGACCTGATACATGCGGACTTCATCAAGGCGCGCAGAAATACATCTGCAAACAGACGCCGAATACATGGCCGCGAAACGCCAGTTGCAGTACCAATTTTGTACTTGCCCAGCAGGGGCCATCCATACATGGGACCATGTGCAGAACATGAAGGAATTCAAAAACGCACGTTACATTGCACCCAAGGCCGAAATCGAAATGGCCTACAACCCGCTGCCGCTATACTACCGCACCTATGAAAGCCCCGTTCTGGGAATCGAGCCGGCCTATAACGGGTGTGCCTTTGAGATGATCGACAAAGAAACAGAGGTTCTGCCGGGCATCACCATGTTCCCGACCCCCGGCCATTCCGTCGGGTATATGTGCGTGACAGTTGCCACCACTGGCGGCGACATCGTGATTTGCGGCGATGCGATCTTTGAGGCCCGCAATCTGGAGCCTAACGAGGACGAAAAATGGCGCTATTGGGTTCCGGCCCGTTTTGTCAATTCCTACGAGGGCTGGAAATCGGTCGAGGAAATCGACAAGCGCGCGGATTATGTTCTGCCTTGCCACGACATCGAATGTGGCGATCACGAAGTCTATCCCTTTGACGGCATGAAAAAACGCGACCGGCGCAAGTTTATTCCGGGGTATAACTTCTACTTTGGTGATATGCCGCCGGGCACAGCGCGGGCGTCCGAAGACTCGCACGAAGACTAATACAAAAACGGGAGTGCACCGATTACAGGCGCATTCCCTTTTCGCTTTACGACCTGATATTTGATGTGGAGCATCCGATATGCCCGATCCATCGTCCCCGCCAGAACCCGAATACGGCGCCCTGTGCCGTGCTTCGGCCAAAATTGGAGCGGATCCGATGCTGATTCAGGCAGCCGGGGGGAATACCTCGATCAAGGATGGCGATGTGATGTGGATCAAGGCATCGGGCACTCTGCTGGCCGATGCGCAGGACAAGGATATCTTTGTTGCGGTCGACCTGCCCGATATGCGCCGCGCGGTTGTTAGCGGCGAGGACCGCGCCGACAAGCCTGCGGAATTTGCGCTGGTGCAGGGGGGCCTGCGTCCCTCGATTGAAACCAGCCTGCATGCGGTGTTCGGGCAAAAGGTGGTGATGCACGTCCATTCTGTGCACACGCTGGCCCATGCGGTTCGCAAGGATTGCAAGGCGCTGATGCAGGTGCCGCTTGACGGGTTGAACTGGGGTATTGTCGATTATGTTAAACCGGGCGCCAATCTGGCGCGCCTGGTTTTGGCCGTAGCCAAAGGGCCGGTCAACGTGGTGGTGTTGCAAAACCACGGGGTCATTGTGGCGGGTGATACTGTTACGCAAACCCATGCCCTTATGATGGATGTACATGAACGGTTGCGGGTTGATCCGGCGGCAACTGTGGCGCCCGACCTTACCGCGCTTGCAGCACTGACTATGGGCAGCGACTACACCCTGCCGGATTACGCGCTGCTGCACCAATTGGCATTGGACAATACGCGACTGAAACAGGTCACCGGAGGGAGCCTCTATCCCGACCATGTAATCTTCTGCGGCATCGGTGCGACCGCCCTGCAAGACGGTGAAACCCCTGATAAGGCAGCGGCCAAACTGAAAAATGCTGGCGCCCCCGCCCCTGCATTTCTGATCGTGCCGGGCAAAGGCGTTGTGGTGCGCCGTGATGCCACCAAGGCCAATCATGCCCTTATGCGCTGTCTGGTGGATGTCTTGTTGCGGGTGCCTGCCAATGCCGAACTGAATTACCTGTCGGACGCGCAGAATTTCGAATTGTTGAACTGGGACGCCGAAAAGTACCGGAGCACGCTGAATGGCTGAGCCGCTTTATATCGGGATCGATCTGGGCACATCGGGCGCGCGCGCAATCGCGATGGACGGGGATGGCATTGTCGCGGGCGAGGCCGCATTTGTGATGGCCGGTTTTGGCAGCAACCACCGCGACCCCGCCGTCTGGAAACAGGTTACAGATGCGGCCCTTATGGGCGTTCTGGCACAGATTGATCGCGAAAATGTGGTGGCCATTTGCATTGACGGCACCTCGGGCACCATGTTGCCGATAGATGCATCCGGCACCCCGCTGGCGCAGGGGCGTATGTATAATGATGCTTGCGAGGATGCTGCACTGCTGGACATCATTGCCCGCCACGCCCCGCAGGAAAGTGCTGCGCACGGGGCCAGTAGCGGATTGGCCAAAGCG
Organism: Profundibacter sp.; assembly: GCF_965277155.1. Lineage (GTDB taxonomy): Bacteria > Pseudomonadota > Alphaproteobacteria > Rhodobacterales > Rhodobacteraceae > Profundibacter. Next base: position 187,625 of record NZ_CBDIBV010000013.1, on the reverse strand, counting down.
CTGATATTCCAACGTGATTATGCCCCGTATAAGGTGGTGCATCAGGCCGATTGGCTGGCGGGAAACCTGTGCGGCATCTATTCCAGCGATGACAACAACGCGCTGAAAACCGGATATGATCCGGTGGCCGGACGCTGGCCCGACTGGATGGCAAACACCGGTCTGGATATGGCGCTATTGCCCGTTGTGCACCAGCCAGGCACGCCGGTGGGCCGCCTGCAGCCTGCAATTGCCGCAGAATTTGACCTGCCCGAAGCCGTGCAGATCGTGGCAGGAACTACGGATGGCTGCGCATCGTTTCTGGCAACGGGGGCCGAGCAGGTGGGCGACGGCGTTACCGCGCTAGGAACCACGCTGACGCTGAAAATCCTGTCGGATGTGCCGGTGTTTGATCCGGCCAGCGGTGTTTACAGTCACCACATACTGGGTAAATGGCTGGCTGGTGGCGCGTCAAATACCGGTGGCAAGGTTCTGGCAGCGTATTTCACCAATGAGGAACTTGTAGAGCTATCAAACTGCATTGATCCGACTCAGGACAGCGGACTGGATTATTACCCTCTGACCAAACCCGGCGAACGCTTTCCTGTTGCCGATCCTGATCGCCCCCCCGTCATGATACCCGTACCGGATGACCGCGCACGGTTGGCGGCGGGGCGAACAACCCTGTCTGGAGCCGCATCCGCAATCGTTATCTGAACACCGATATGCAACCTCCCGCCCATAATCAGGCCGCATATGGCGCGGCGCGGCTGGCACGTTACGGGGTGGGAAGATGAGATCACCTTTGCCCGCAATCGTATTTGAAGAACAGGAGGCCGGAATATGCCCTTTACCCTGTCGCTAAACACAAACCCGCTTGTGAACCGCTTTGCCGAACCTGACGATCTGATCGACACCATCGCGCACGATATAAAGCTGCGGGATGTGCAGTTGACGCACGAGTTTATCAATCCAAGTTGGCCCGCGCAATTGATCCGCCGGATGACGCGGCAGATGCAGGCGGCCTGCACGCGGACAGGTGTGCGGATTACCTCGGGGATGACGGGGCCTTATGGGCGGCTGAACCATTTTGGCCATCCGGACCGCGATGTGCGGCGCTATTATGTCGACTGGTTCAAAACTTTTGCCGATATTGTGGGGGATTTGGGCGCACGCACCGTGGGGACGCAGTTTGCCATCTTTACCCTAAAGGATTTTGACGATCTGCAGCGCCGCGAGGAACTGATCGACATCGCGCTGGATTGTTGGGCCGAAGTGGCCGAACACGCCAAGGCGGCGGGGTTGCAATTCCTGTTCTGGGAACCGATGTCGGTGGGTCGCGAATTTGGCGAAACCATCGACGGGGCGTTGGCCCTGCAGGAACGGATTACGGCCCGCAAAATGGCGATCCCGATGTGGATGATGGCCGATATTGACCACGGCGATGTCGCCAGCCCGAACCCCGATGATTACGACCCCTACGCATGGGCCCGTGCGGTTCCGAAATATTCGCCGATCATCCATATCAAGCAATCCTTGATGGACAAGGGCGGCCACCGCCCCTTCATCGCCGAGTTTAACGAGGTGGGTAAAATTCAGCCTGAACCCCTGCTGGCCGCGATCCGGCAGGGTGGGGGAACCGATAACGAAATCTGTCTGGAACTGTCGTTCAAGGAACGCGAGCCGAATGACCGTCAGGTGGTGTCGCATATCGCGGAATCCGTGGCCTTCTGGGCGCCGCATATCGACACCGGCGCGGCCGATCTGAACATATAGGGAGTAACACAATGGGCACTGCGGATTTCTGGATTGGCACCAGTTGGAAGATGAACAAGACCCTGCCCGAGGCGCTGGAATTTGCCAATGCGCTGGCGGCAGCCGATAGTGGCGCGGACGCCCGCATCCAGCGCTTTGTCGTGCCTCCGTTTACCGCCACACGGCAGGTCAAGGAGGTGCTGGCAGGAACCTCGGTCAAGGTGGGTGCGCAGAATATGCATTGGGAGGACGCAGGCGCGTGGACCGGCGAAATCTCGGCACCGATGCTGACCGATTGCGGGCTGGATCTGGTTGAACTGGGTCATTCGGAACGCCGTGCGCATTTTGGCGAAACCGATGAAACGGTGGGGCTAAAGGTTGAATCTGCGGTGCGGCACAGGTTGATCCCGCTGATCTGCATCGGCGAAACCCGCGAGCAACGCGACGCGGGGCAAGCAGACGCAGTGCTGGCGCATTGGGCCGGCTGACCGGCAATCAGAAATCCGCAACCGTATTGCTGGCCTATGAGCCCGTCTGGGCAATTGGCGCGGGCGGCACCCCTGCCAGTTCGAATTACGCCGACGCGCGCCACGCCAAAATCATTGAACAGGCCAGCGACATTCTGGGCCAGCGCACACTGTGCCTGTACGGCGGCAGCGGGTAGTGTCGCGAGTTTGGTGGAAATTCGAGGACGGCGTAATCTCCGGGTGCATCGAAGCCACCCAACCGGCGGCTGGAACCGCCAAGGAGATCACGCCATGACAAAGAATACAGCAACATCGACATCCGCGCTACTGGCCAATGAAGCAGGCTATGACCCGATTGAAGACCGGCTGCGCCAGAACATCCGCGCGACGATCGAGGCGGTTTTCGAAGAGGAGCTGGAGCAGTTTCTGGGCCGTTGCCGGTATGGCCGCAGCGGCGGGGCAAAGGCCGGATACCGCCACGGGCATCGCGAGCGGCAACTGGTCGGAACATTTGGAACCGAAACGGTGCGCGTGCCGCGTGCGCGGATCACAGGCGAGGCCGGCAAGGCCAGAGAATGGCGCTCGAAGGCATTGCCCCGCTACCAGCGGCTGACGAAGAAGGCCGAGGCGCTGATCGCTGCTGTCTACCTTTCGGGCACCAACACACGGCGGGTAAAACGCGCCCTGTTCGGCCTGTTTCAGGGGGCGGTCAGCAAGGATGTGGTGAGCCGCGCCTGGCGCAAGGTGAAGGTGGACTGGCAGGCGTGGTGCGCCCGCAGCCTTGCGGATGAAGACATCGTGCGGCTGATCCTGGACGGCACCGTGATCAAAACGCGGATTGACAGGAAGGCCACCAATATCTCGGTTCTGGCCGCGATTGGCGTGCGCCGGGATGGGCAGAAGGTCTTGTTATCACTGATGAACATGGGCGGCGAAAGCACCTCCGCCTGGCGTCAGTTCATCAACGATCTGGATGCGCGCGGGTTGAAACGGCCCGAATTTGTCATCGTGGACGGGGCACCGGGACTTGAGGTCGCTCTCATTGCCCTCTGGGGTGAAGATCTGCCGATCCAGAGGTGCACGGTGCACAAGCACCGCAACCTTCTGGCCAAGGCACCCAAGCGTATGCATGATGAGTTGACAGAAGATTACCGCGACATGATCTACGCCAAAACACCCGAGGAAATCGCCACCCGCCGCAAGGCATTTCTGCGAAAATGGCGGCTGAAATGCAAGGCCGTCGCTGACAGCTTGGAAGAAGCAGGAGATAAGCTTTTCACCTTCACGCGTCTGCCACAAGGCCAGTGGAAATCGGCCAGAACGACAAATGCGATCGAACGCCTGAACGAGGAATTCCGCCGCCGCATCAAGACCCAGACCGTGCTGCCATGCGCCGAGACCGTGCCGATGCTGCTTTGGGCTCTGATGGCCTCGGGGCAGATCGTCATGCGAAAGGTCGATGGCTGGGAAACGCTCGCTCAGCCCGTCGCCGACGCAACCCTTGACCAAGCCGCCTGACCGGCGCATAACTCAACCCGCTCGGAGGTGCCTGAAATCAATTTCCACCACTTTCGAGACACAACCGCCCCAGCGATAGGGCCTTCTTCTGAGATCAAAGCATACTATTTTTCCCGCTCCAAACCCGTGCGGATTTGGAACATGTTGGTTCAATTCGCTAGAACTGAACCGGGTTAGTGTACTTGACTTGGATTGTAGGTTGTATTTCAGGATTGAACCTGTGGATTTTAGTCGGGAAGACCAAAACCCATACAACATACTTGTAGTTTTTCATGCTTTAGGCTCAAGGCCCAAGATTACCCTTACTCGGGTAATCAGCATAAAAACTGATGTTTGTATCTCTCTATACGATGTCAATTCCCGCGCATTCCCGAAGGGAATTTGCGGAGTTCGTCCGATTGGACGGCTAAACACTGACAGTGCTTAGCGATCTAATCGAAAAGGCTTGGTGTGCGCTCTCATTGCTTTTGCAGGCAGAACCGCACGCAATTGGCTGCGCCAATCGCTGTCGCGGACGTTCAATTCGCAAGTGAATAGAACGATGGTGGAGCGTATCGGGATCGAACCGATGACCCCCTGCTTGCAAAGCAGGTGCTCTCCCAGCTGAGCTAACGCCCCGAGCGAGTTTTTGCAAAGCAAAAACTGGCGGGTTGCGCCGCAAGGTCACTTTCCGAAGGAAAGTTACCGAAAGGCACTTAGTAAGGCTTGGCGTCCATATTGGCGTTCACGCTCTCATTGCTTTTGCTTGCGCAAAAACAACTGCCGCTCTGCAAATATTGTGCGTGCCTCCGTCATCTTTGCTTGCGCAAAGAGGACGATGGTGGGTCGAGGAGGACTTGAACCTCCGACCTCACGCTTATCAGGCGTGCGCTCTAACCACCTGAGCTACCGACCCAGTTGATTTTGCATACGCAAAATCGACGTCGCGCTGGCAGGGAGAGGTGGTCGCGGAAATTCGGACCAGTTGTTAAGGTGGATCGACTTATGAGAAAGACGATTCAAAATGACGAAACGAAAGAACCATTCTCCCGAATTCAAAGCCCGCGTTGCGCTTGAAGCAATCCGCGAGGAAATGACGATGGCGGAGCTGTCGAAGAAGTATGGTGTGCATCCAACCCAGATTGGCACATGGAAACGAGCAGCGATTGAAAACATGGCCACGGCATTTTCCAGACGGGGCCGTGATCCTGATCGGGTTGATGAAGCCCAGATTGAGAAGCTGCACTCCAAGATTGGTCAGCTGGTCGTGGAACGGGATTTTTTAGCCAACGCCTCGCAACAGTTGCTCGGGAAGCGAGGCAAAAAATGGTGAGCCGTGAGCATGATCTGAGTGTGCGACGACAATGCGGGCTACTTTCTCTGGCGCGCTCGAACCTGTATTACCAGCCAAAAGGCGAAAGTGCTGA
>NZ_CBDIBV010000013.1:0-177500 GCF_965277155.1 Profundibacter sp. | reverse complement strand
AGGAAATCGCCACCCGCCGCAAGGCATTTCTGCGAAAATGGCGGCTGAAATGCAAGGCCGTCGCTGACAGCTTGGAAGAAGCAGGAGATAAGCTTTTCACCTTCACGCGTCTGCCACAAGGCCAGTGGAAATCGGCCAGAACGACAAATGCGATCGAACGCCTGAACGAGGAATTCCGCCGCCGCATCAAGACCCAGACCGTGCTGCCATGCGCCGAGACCGTGCCGATGCTGCTTTGGGCTCTGATGGCCTCGGGGCAGATCGTCATGCGAAAGGTCGATGGCTGGGAAACGCTCGCTCAGCCCGTCGCCGACGCAACCCTTGACCAAGCCGCCTGACCGGCGCATAACTCAACCCGCTCGGAGGTGCCTGAAATCAATTTCCACCACTTTCGAGACACAACCCAAAAACAAACCGATGCGCCCTGAATAGTTCCGGCGCGCCTGCCTGTATGTCTCTGTTTTTTATCCGCTTTCCGAACCATCCGGCCCGTCCCGCGCCCCCTTGGTGCATCGCTGCGCCGCCGGTGAAGTGGTATCTAGGCCCCCACGACCAGAGTCGCAACCCCTTTTTTGTAAAAAACAGAAGTTTTTTCAAAAATATCAGTTTCCTCAGGAAACAACGGTTATCGAGGGAAAACGCCCGAATAAGCCCCGCAGAAAACCGGTAAGAATTAGCACAATTCAATCCGGTTTTCGCAACTATCGGAAATACACAAGCAAATCAGCCGTCCGGGGTGCCGGAATCATAGAATCAACGCCCGTTTAACCCGCTCTTTTCAGAGTATTCCCCATGACCCGCTTTGGCCGGATTCGGATCCTGACCATCAGCAGCGCAATAATCCCCGCCAGATACACCAGTGGTTCTGTCTGCCACCCTTTCACCAGCCAGACATAATGCACCGCGCCTGCTAGGGCGGCTGCATAGGTCAGCCTGTGCAGTTTGTTCCAGGTCGCCGCCCCCAATCGCCGGATAGAAGCGTTGTTTGACGTCACCGCCAAGGGCAGCAGCAACAGGAACCCCGTCATGCCAATGGTGATATAGGGCCGTTTAACGATATCCATCCAGATATAAGCCCAGTCCAGCTGTGTATCGACCACCAGCCATGTCAACAAATGCACCGTCACATAGAAGAATGCCAAAAGCCCGACCGCCCGACGGAATTTAATCAGGTTCAGTCCCGCAAAACGGCGTAGCGGAGTGATCAGCAGACCGGCGACAATCAGTTGCAGCCCGATCAGGCCCAACTGCTGCTCGATCGCCTTCACAGGGTCCGCGCCCAACTGGTTTGTAAACCCCAGGGAACCTCTAAAAATCCCCCAAAATCCGGCCTGACGGGGTAGAATCGTCATCAGGATGAAAATGATTCGACCGACGGGGTTTTGTCATGGGTCAGATGGGATTTTTTGATCTTTCCAGCCGATACGCGGGACTGGACAAATCTGGTGATCCGCTGGTGTTGCTCAACGACATGGTGCCGTTCGAGGATTACCGGGACGAGCTGAAGGCCATATGGCGCACGCCGCCCGAACAGCGCAAATCCAACGCTGGCCGCCCGCCTTGGGATGAGGTGCTGATATTCAAGACGATGGTTTTGCAGCAGCTCTACAACCTCTCTGACGATCAGATCGAGTATCAGATCCGCGACCGCCTGTCGTTCATGCGGTTTCTCGGCCTTGGCATTGAAGACAGCGTACCTGACGCCAAGACCATCTGGGCCTACCGTGAAAGGCTGGCCGGGGCCGGGAAGATGAAGGAGCTGTTTGACAAGTTCGATGCCTTTCTGCGCGAAAAGGGCTATCTGGCGATGGGCGGGCAGATTGTTGATGCGAGCATCGTTCCGGCGCCGCGCCAGCACAACAAAAGGGACGAGAACGAGAAAATCAAGGCGGGCGAAACGCCTGAAGAGTGGGAGGAAAAACCCCACAAGAAGCGCCAGAAGGACGTGGATGCGCGCTGGACGAAGAAGCACGGCAAGAGCTATTACGGCTACAAGAACCACATCAATGTCGACCGGCGGCACAAATTCATCCGCGCTTATGATGTCACCGAAGAGGTGGTCGCGGAAATTCGGACCAGTTGTTAAGGTGGATCGACTTATGAGAAAGACGATTCAAAATGACGAAACGAAAGAACCATTCTCCCGAATTCAAAGCCCGCGTTGCGCTTGAAGCAATCCGCGAGGAAATGACGATGGCGGAGCTGTCGAAGAAGTATGGTGTGCATCCAACCCAGATTGGCACATGGAAACGAGCAGCGATTGAAAACATGGCCACGGCATTTTCCAGACGGGGCCGTGATCCTGATCGGGTTGATGAAGCCCAGATTGAGAAGCTGCACTCCAAGATTGGTCAGCTGGTCGTGGAACGGGATTTTTTAGCCAACGCCTCGCAACAGTTGCTCGGGAAGCGAGGCAAAAAATGGTGAGCCGTGAGCATGATCTGAGTGTGCGACGACAATGCGGGCTACTTTCTCTGGCGCGCTCGAACCTGTATTACCAGCCAAAAGGCGAAAGTGCTGAAAATTTGCGGTTCATGACAATAATCGACAAGCAATTCTTGCAGACGCCGTGGTATGGATCACGGCAAATGGCCCGGCACATGCAGCGCCAAGGTTACAAGTGTGGTCGCCACAGGGTCCGCCGTTTGATGCGGCTGATGCGGTTGGTTCCGATCTACCAGACGCCCAACACGAGCAAGAAACATCCGCAGCATAAGATCTACCCGTATCTGCTGCGAGACCTGACGATTGATCGTCCAAACCATGTGTGGTGCGTAGATATCACCTACATTCCGATGCAGCGCGGGTTCCTCTATTTGGTCGCGATCATGGACTGGCACAGCCGCAAGGTTTTGAGCTGGAGATTGTCAAACAGCATGGAGGCAGATTTTTGCGTTGAAGCCCTGAAAGAGGCTATGGCCAAATACGGCAAGCCCGATATCATGAACAGCGACCAGGGCAGCCAGTTCACCGGGTTTGAATGGACGCAGGCGCTGAAAGAAGCCGACGTGAAAATCTCGATGGATGGCAAAGGTCGCTGGGTCGATAACCGGATGATCGAGCGGCTTTGGCGATCCTTGAAATACGAATGCATTTACCTCAACGCATTTGAAACGGGTTCGCAGACCCGCGCCGGGATCGGGAAATGGTTGGCTTACTACAACACCGAGCGCCCGCATTCCACCCACGGAATATTGACCCCGGATGAAGCCTATGACAGAAAAACAAAACCAATGAGTTTGGCAGCCTAAATGAAACCCTGATCCATCTTAAACTGGCTGCTGACTGGTCAAAAAAGTGGGACCACCTCTCCGAAGCAATCAGGCGGGACAGGCGAAAAACCGTCCACCCCGCCGCGAAGAAGGCGAAAACGGGAATTTACAGAGGTTCCCCCCAGATAGTATAGCCAGATCACCGGCAGCGGCCCCACTATATAGAGGGGCCATGCCGGAACCCGTTTCAGGCCGGTGTTTATGCGCTGCGTGATGGTCATTCTAATGATTCTCTACCAGATCCATTCCGGCGTAAAGGCTGGCAACCTCTTCTTCATATCCGTTGAATTTCAGCGTCGGCTTGCGACGGGCAAACAGGCCGCCTCCGACAGGGCGTTCCGTGGCCTGTGACCAGCGCGGGTGGCTGACCTCGGGGTTCACGTTGCTATAGAAGCCGTATTCATCCGGCCCGATTTCATTCCATGTGGTTTTGGGCTGCTTGTCGGTCAGAGTGATCCGCACGATCGACTTGATAGATTTATAGCCGTATTTCCACGGCACCACCAAACGGATCGGCGCACCATTCTGTTTGGGCATCTCTTCCCCGTACAGGCCAGTTGCCAGAATGGTCAGCGGGTGCATTGCCTCGTCCAGCCGCAAACCTTCACGATAGGGCCAGTCCAGAAGTTGGCGTTTCTGGGCTGTCATTTCACTGGGCCGGTGCAGCGTTTCAAAGGCTACATATTTCGCGCCGGACTGAACCCCGACCCGTTCCAGAACCGTCTTTAACTCGAACCCGATCCAGGGGATCACCATCGACCATGTTTCCACACAGCGGTGCCGGTAAATCCGCTCTTCCATATTGACTACCTTCAGAATGGCCCCCAGATCGTATTTTCCCGGCCGGTCCACCAGCCCGTCAATCCTGATCGCCCAAGGGTCCACCGTCAGCGCGTCGGCATAACTGGACGGATCCGATTTGCCGGTGCCAAATTCATAGAAGTTGTTGTATGTGGTGATGTCCTCGAAACTGCTTGGCTTCATATCTGTTGAATACCGGCTTTTGGCGGCATCGATTTTGGCCAGTGCCGGACCTGCAATGGACCCGAATGCAGCAGCCCCGGCCCCGGCAATCAACTGGCGCCGATTCACAAAGGTTTCATGCGGTGTGATGTCCGAGTATTTCAGATCGGTTTTAAAGCGATATACCATTTTCAGCCTTTATCCTTGGTTTCCTACAGCATCACCTATGTTGTCGCCGCGCCAAAGCCAAAACAACTTGGCTCACGATTTTGTTTGGTTTTTGTAACGTGGAAAAATTTCGTCCATCGGCTTGCTTGTGCCATCCGCCTGCACGATCCGAACATGCTTGCGCCGCATCTGGCGCGGTTCGGGCACGCCAACCGAATGGGCAATGGTTTCCACCTCTTTGGTCAGGCATTTGGCGTAATGGGCGACCTTTGCGTATTTATCTTCGACCACCAGCCCTTTTTGCAGGCTGGGGTCATGGGTGGTGATGCCGGTGGGGCAGGTATTGCGGTTACATTTCAGCGCCTGAATGCAGCCCAGACTGAACATGAACCCGCGCGCCGAGGTGATGAAATCCGCCCCTGCGCACAGTGCCCAGGCCACATCACCGGGATTGACCAGCTTGCCGCTGGCCACAATGCGGATCCGATCCTTCAATCCGAATTCATCGCGCAGGTTCACCACCAGAGGCAATGCTTCGCGGATCGGCATGCCGACCAGATCAATCAGGGGCATCGGGGCGGCGCCCGTTCCGCCCTCGCCACCGTCAATGGTGATGAAATCCGGCGCTTCCTGCTCGCGGTCCCTGATCAGGGCGAACAGTTCCCGAAACGGGCCAAGCGAGCCGACAACGGTCTTGAACCCCACCGGCTTGCCCGTCACCTCGCGCACATGTGCGACCATATCCAGCAGGTCACCGAAATCATCCACCCCGTCATGCCGGTTGGGTGACAGGCTGGCTTTGCCCGCCTCGATCCCGCGTATGGCGGCGATTTCCTCGGTCACTTTTTCGGCAGGCAGTATCCCGCCCTTGCCGGGTTTGGCCCCTTGCGCCAGCTTGATCTCGAACATCTTCACCTGATCATGCCCCGCGATTTCGCGCAGCTTGTCATCACACAGGTTGCCGTCCTGATCCCGCACCCCGTAGCGCGCCGTGCCGATCTGGAACACCACATCACAGCCGCCGGCCAGATGATAGGGCGACAACCCGCCCTCGCCGGTATTCATCCAGACGCCTGCCTCGGCGGCACCCTTACTAAGGGATTCGACTGCGGGGGCGGATAAAGCGCCAAAGCTCATCCCGGAAATATTGACAATTGACTTGGCCACATACGGGGCACGCGCTGTCGGGCCGATCTGCATCGGGTCGGTTTTGGCGAACTGGTCCTCAAGCGGCGGAAAGGCGGCGTTTACGAAAATCGGCGTGCCGATCACCGACAGATTGCGGGTCGAGCCAAAGGCCACCGTATTTCCGCGCCCGTCTGCCGCTCCTTCAACCCATTCCCGCTGGGCGCGGTTAAACGGCATTTCCTCGCGGTCCATCGCAAAGAAATACTGGCGGAAAAACTCGCCAAGCTGGCTGAACACCCCGCGAAACCGCCCGATCACCGGATAGTTCCGCCGCACCGCATCGCCTTTTTGCAACCGGTCAATCACGAACAACACCAAAGCCAGCAGCACCAGCAGACCGGTAATAAACACAAACAGCAACGCCAAATACTGCATCGCATAACCGGCCCAACCCATGAAATTCATATTCATATCCTTTTATATATTTTTGACATCCGCGCCGCGATGGCTAAAGTCCCCTCCAAAATGCGCAAAATCCCCCGTCATAGGCAAGTCACCTTTTCGCGGGGTATACATGAACAGGAAGGATACCTATGTTTCACCGTCTGATTGCCCCCCTGCTTGCCATCCTTGTCGTTGCCCCCTTGTGGGCGGGCGAGGCAGTCACCTATACCTCGCCCGACGATTTTGACGATACCGTGTTTTCGGTTGAAAACGCCATCCTTGACGCGGGTCTGGTGATTGATCTGACCAGCCATACCGGCGACATGCTGGAACGCACCCGCCCTGTGACCGGCTCGGATGTGGTGCTGTTTGAACATGCCGACATCTTCAGCTTCTGTTCGGCCACCGTGTCGCGCAAGGTGATGGAGGCGGACATCATGAATATCGTCCACTGCCCCTACCGGATTTTCGTGATGCAACAGGCCGGGACGGATCAGGTGATCGTCGGCTTCAAATCCATGCCCGAAGGCGTGATGAAAGAGGTTGAAGCCCTGCTGGACGGTATCGTCAAGGACGCACTGGGGTTATAAAAGGCTTTATGCCCGCGGCGCGGATATTTATAGAACAAAGATATGGATACCCCCCCGCCCCTGACCATCGACTTTACATCCGGCGCCATCGCCCATCGTCTGCGGTATGGCGGTGGGCGCGGGCAGGCGTTGCCACGGGCCGTGGGGATGAAGGGGGGCAAAACGCCTGATGTGGTGGATGCCACCGCTGGCCTTGGACGTGATGCGTTTTTGCTGGCGTCTCTGGGGGCGCAGGTGACGATGATCGAACGCTCGGACCAGATGCACGCGCTTTTGGCGGATGCCTTGGCGCGGGCGGCGGATAGCGATGTGGGTCTGATCATCGCCCGCATGACCCTGCTGCATGGCGATGCCAAACACCTGCTGCCCGATCTTGCCCCCGAAGTGATACTGGTCGACCCGATGCACCCTGCCCGCAACAAATCGGCATTGGTCAAAAAGGAAATGCGCCTGATCCGCGAAATCGTCGGGGTGGACGCGGACGCCCCCGCCCTGATGCAAGTCGCGCTGGCTTCTGCCCACAACCGCGTAGTGCTGAAATGGCCACAAAAAGCGGATTTGATGGAAGGGCTGCCCAAGCCATCGCACCAGATCACAGGGAAATCGACGCGGTATGATGTGTTTATGGTTGGGTGAGGCCCTGTTATCCCCGCACAAGCGGGGACCTCTCGAAACAAATACTTCCCTTGGAACGTTTCCCGTTCAGGTCGGGGATGACATATTAACAACGCCGGCGTCCCCGCGAACCATTTAATGCATTATGATCGAGAGGGGTAACTTTAACCACAATCACCCAGCTGATCTTGCAATACCCAACCGACCTGACCTTCGCCCCAAAATGCATCTGGGTCGGGGGAATAGGCTACCTTCAGCCAAACACCCTGAATACTATCATCCCCGCTCATAGCCGAGACATTCCAGCCCACTGGTACCCGCACTATCACAGGCGATAATGCATCTGGATTTTCATAGAGTTCGATAAACCCTTCAGACAGTGGCAAGACATCACAGCCGAAAGTGGCCTGCGCCGATGTTGCCGTTAATATAGACAGGGTGGTTGCCCCAATAAGATGCAATACAAATTTCATGGCTTTGGACCTTTTTATCTACTAAAGACCTCTGCATAACATCGGGATTCCCCCGGGTTGGCCGTTTTGGTAAGCTAGCCGGGAAATCTCTGGGGTGAATAGATGGACCTTTTCCTGCACGAAGCGGCGGCACGGATCGGCGCGGATGACGTTCTGTCGAAGATCGACGCGCTGATGGATTGGAACTCGTTTTTGCCGATCCTGCGGCGCGGTCTGGGGCGCTCGGGGATCGGGCCTCAGGGCTATGATCCGCTGGTTCTGTTCAAGTGTCTTCTGGTTGGCCAGTGGCACGGGCTGAGCGACCCGAAGCTGGAGCGGGCCTTGAAGGTGCGGCTGGATTTCATGCTGTTCTGCGGGCTCGATCTGCACGCGTCGGTGCCGGATGAGACGACCCACTGCCGGTTCCGCAATGCGCTGGTCCGGGGTGGCGTTTACGATGAGCTGCTGGCCGAGGTCTGCCGCCAGATCGAGGCGCATGGGCTGAAGCTGAAAGAGGCTGAGGCGGCGATCATTGATGCGACCCTGATCGCGGCGGCGGCGCGCCCGCGCACCCATATCGACGCCCCGCAGGACCGGGCAGAGGACCGGGCAGAGGACGGGGCAAGGGAAGGGACGCCGGATGATCCGCCCGAGGTCTCACCCGACGGGGCACAGCTGCATTTCAGCGCCGACCCTGATGCCCGCTGGGTCAAGAAGGGCCGCAAGAGCACGCTCGGCTACAAGGGCTTTGCCCGCTGCGACGAAGAGGGCTTTATCGACAAGGTGCACACCACGCCCGCCAATGCCGCCGAAAGCCCCGAATTCGCCACCATGATCGCGGGCGCAAAGGCGCAGCGGGTGCTGGCCGACAAGGCCTATGCGAGCAAGGCCAACCGCCAGATGCTGCGCGGCAAATACCGCGACGGCATCCTGCGCAAGGCAGCGCGCGGCCGCCCCCTGCGGCAATCGGAGAAACGCTTCAACCGGCTGATTTCGAAACGCCGCTTCCGCATCGAGCAGACTTTCGGCACGATGAAACGCCTCTTCGGCCTGCAGCGGGCGAGATATTTCGGGCGCGCCAGGGTGCATGCCCAGATGGTCATGGCCGCCATCGCGCAAAACCTGCTCAAGGCCGCAAACAGGATCACCCTCAACCCGCAAACCCCCGCAATCGCATAGCCCCAAACCCCGCCACCCGTCTGTCCGCCGGACCCGCAGGGGCGCAAGGTGGGCGGCCGAAATCTTGCTTCAACCGAAAGCCATGGCCTCATGCAGAGGTCTTTACTATATACAAAAACGCCCCGCGTCACCACGGGGCGCTTCCATCTTTCTAACCGGTCGGATTAGCTGATCACCAATCCGTCCTCGTTCGCCGTCACCTTGACAGTCGAGCCATCCAGGATCTCGCCCGCCAACAGCTTTTCGGCCAGCGGATCCTGCAGATAGTGCTGGATCACCCGCTTCAGCGGCCGCGCGCCATAGACAGGGTCGTATCCTTTGTCGCCCAGCCACTTCTTGGCCTCTTCGTCCACCTCCAGCGTGATCTTGCGAACAGCCAGACGTTTGGCCAGCAAGCCGATCTGGATATCAACGATCGCGGTCATATCCTCGCGTTTCAGGCGATCAAAGATCACGATCTCGTCCAGACGGTTCAGGAATTCGGGGCGGAAGTGCGCGCGCACCGCCTCCATCACCTGTTCCTTGGCTTCCGAGGCATCCGAGCCTTCGGGAAGTTGGCTTAGCGCCTGTGATCCAAGGTTCGACGTCAGAATGATCAGCGTCTGCTTGAAGTCCACCGTGCGGCCCTGACCATCGGTCAGCACCCCGTCGTCCAGAACCTGCAACAGCACGTTAAAGACATCCGGGTGCGCCTTTTCGACCTCGTCAAACAGGATCACCTGATAGGGCTTGCGCCGCACCGCTTCGGTCAGAACACCGCCTTCGTCATAACCGACATAGCCCGGAGGGGCACCGATCAGACGCGAGACCGAGTGTTTCTCCATGAACTCGGACATATCAATGCGCACCATCGCGTGTTCATCGTCGAACAGGTATTCGGCCAGCGCCTTGGTCAGCTCGGTTTTACCAACGCCGGTTGGTCCAAGGAACAGGAAGCTGCCCAGCGGCCGGTTCGGATCATTCAATCCGGCACGCGCCCGACGGACCGCGTTGGCAACTGCGGTCACAGCCTGTTTCTGGCCGATCACCCGTTTGCCGATCTCTTCTTCCATCTTCAGCAGCTTGTCACGCTCGCCTTCCAGCATCTTGGAGGTCGGGATACCCGTCCAGCGCTCGACCACTTGCGCAATCTGCTCGGGGCGCACGGCCTCTTCGACCATCAGGTCGCTGCCTTTGGTTTCCGCCCCCTTCAGCTTGGATTCCAGCTCGGGGATGATGGAATAGGACAACTCGCCAGCGCGGGCCAGATCACCTTCGCGTTTTGCAATTTCCAATGCGGCGCGTGCCTGCTCCAGTTGCTCTTTCATCTCGCGAACCGAGGCCAGTTTATGACGCTCTGCCTGCCATTTCGCAGTCATCTCGTCCGAACGCTCCATCAGCTCGGCCAGCTCTTTTTCCAGCTTTTCCAGACGGTCCTTGCTGGCGGCGTCATCCTCTTTTTTCAGGGCTTCGGCCTCGATCTGTTTTTGCATGATCTCGCGGTCCAGCGCGTCCAGTTCTTCGGGCTTGCTGTCCACTTCCATGCGCAGGCGCGATGCGGCCTCGTCCATCAGGTCGATCGCCTTGTCCGGCAGGAACCGGTCGGTGATATAGCGATGGCTTAGGGTCGCTGCGGCCACAAGGGCAGCATCGGAAATCCGCACCCCGTGGTGCAGTTCGTATTTTTCCTTGATGCCCCGCAGGATCGAGATTGTATCCTCGACCGTTGGTTCCTCGACCATCACCGGCTGGAACCGCCGCGCAAGAGCTGCGTCTTTTTCGACGTGCTTGCGGTATTCGTCCAGCGTGGTGGCCCCAACGCAGTGCAATTCGCCCCGTGCCAATGCAGGTTTCAGCAGGTTGGACGCATCCATTGCGCCATCGCCCTTGCCAGCCCCGATCAGCGTGTGCATCTCGTCGATGAACAAAATGATCTCGCCAGCAGCAGCCGTGACCTCGCTCAAAACAGCCTTCAGCCGCTCCTCGAATTCGCCACGGTATTTGGCACCGGCAATCAGCGCACCCATGTCCAGCGACAGCAGTTTTTTGTCCAGCAGGCTTTCCGGCACATCACCATTAACAATACGCAAGGCAAGGCCTTCGACAATCGCGGTTTTACCCACACCCGGCTCACCGATCAGCACCGGATTGTTTTTGGTGCGGCGGCTTAAAACCTGCATCGTGCGGCGAATTTCTTCGTCCCGCCCGATGATCGGGTCGATCTTGCCCTCGGCAGCACGTTCGGTCAGGTCGATCGCGTATTTCTTTAGCGCATCATAGCCTTCTTCGGCACTGGCTGTATCGGCCGTGCGTCCTTTGCGAATGTCGTTGATTGCCTCGTTTAGCTTTTGGGCGGAAACGGCACCGGCTTCCAGCGCGTCCTTGGCCTTGGATTTCACCATCGCCAAAGCCATCAGAATCCGTTCAACCGGAACAAAACTGTCACCCGCTTTCTTGGCAACCTTCTGGGCTTCATCCAGCACTTTGGCAGTCTGGCTGTCCAGATACACCTGTCCGGTGTCCCCTGTGACCTTGGGCAATTTATCCAAAGCGGCATCCACCGCTTCGACCACCCGTTCGGGCGCGCCGCCAGCGGCACGGATCAGGTTGCTTGCCAGCCCCTGATCATCGTCCATCAATGCTTTTAGCAGATGTTCCGGCGCAAGTTTCTGATGATCCTCGCGCATTGCAATCGTTTGGGCCGCCTGAATAAAACCGCGCGACCGTTCGGTGAACTTTTCCATGTCCATCCGTATTCTCCTTTTCTAAAGCGTCCGAAAAATTTGACCGCCCTGTATCGGCACAGTCATGGTCGGACCTTAACTTCGATGTGGCCATTGGATTGGCCGGTTTCAAGGCCTCTAATGCCAGAATTTTGCCACAATCTATCCTAGAAATGACATTTTCTACATACCCTAAAAGGCATGTTTCCCCCTATGTCTTGTTTTCCTAAATATTGGGTGTCGAAATAACGAGTGAGTCGAGTAAATGAACATCGTTGAAACCCGTGTACAGGATATTCGCCCCGCCCCCGAAGGGCATCGGATGTTGGGTAGTGTGACTTTTTTCATCAGCGGTGGGTTGGGCGCACGCTGCGATATCGTAAATTACGATTGCAGCTGCGCCATCCCCATCGGGGAAAATTCCACAAAACGTATGACGCTGATCAAACTGGGCCTGAAAAACGATGCGATGCGACAGGCACGACGGATGCCTGAAATCCGTTCCGGTCAGGAAACACTGGAAATGCTGACCCCGAGCGAACAAAGCGCAGCTTGACAGTCAGCCACGTGCAGGCCACCTAGGGCGCGAACCTTTGATAATCAGGATCGCGTCATGCAAAACACCACCGACCGCTTAATCGTTGCCCTTGATGTGCCGGACGCCCTTGCCGGGCTGAAACTGGCGGATGATCTGGGCGACGATGTTTCCTTTTACAAAATTGGTTTGGGGATGCTGACCGGCGGCGGGCTGGCACTGGCCAACGAATTGAAACAGGAACGCGGCAAGCGGATTTTTCTGGACATGAAACTGTTCGACATCGGCGCGACCGTTGAAAACGCGGTGCGAGGGCTGGCGCAGTTCGATCTGGATTTCCTGACCGTGCATGGCGACCCCCATGTTGTGAAAGCCGCAAAAGAGGGGGCGGCAGGCAAGGATATGAAAATACTTGCCGTCACCATCCTAACCTCGCTGGACCGGGGTGATCTGGATGATTGCTGTATCAAATCGGGTGATGTGCAATCGCTGGTGCTGGAACGCGCGGCCAAGGCACTGGAGGCCGGCGCCGACGGTGTGATTGCCTCGCCACAAGAGGCCGCCTTGATCCGCGCCCTGCCCCAGTCCGGCGGCAAGCTGATCGTCACCCCCGGTGTGCGTCCTACAGGTAGCGCTTTGGGCGACCAGAAACGCGTTGCAACACCGGTGCAGGCCATTAGTGACGGGGCGGATCATATCGTTGTAGGTCGCCCGATCTGGCAGGCCAAAGACCCGCGCGGTATGGCCCAGATGATACAGGGCCAGCTTGCCGGACTCTAATCCACTGATCACTTAACAGACCCCTGTTTGCCCATTTTGGGCAACAAACCTGCAAATGTGATATGTCTTTGTGCGATTTTCGCAGCAAAGGAGCAGAGCCACATGCAAACAGGCAAAGATCAGGAAAAAGAAAACCAGCTGGTTCAATCCTTTTTGTTCGTGCGGCAGGCGATTGGCCTGTTGGGGTTGGCCCTGCCCGTAGTTTTGCTGGGATCAACACTGTTCGGGGTCAAAAAGCAGACATCCATCAGCGGGTTTTACTATACCCAGATGGGGGATGTGCTGGTGGGCACCATGTGTGCCATCGGGGTGTTTCTGCTCAGCTACAAGGGCTATCGCAACAGACCGGGTGAAAGGTTGTCCGACAAGATCACCGCACGGATCGCCGGAGTCAGCGCAATCGGCATTGCCCTGTTTCCTGTGGGGCTGGAAAATGACTGCGGGGTTTGCAATGACACCGGTTTTACCTTTCACCCATCCCTGATCCACTATGTTTTTGCCGGCATATTCTTTGCCAGCCTCGCGGTGTTCAGCATCGCTCTGTTCACCCGTTGCGACAGGACGGAACACGGAAAAATCGTCTGGACCCGCCGCAACCGGTTTTATGTAGGCTACGGGATCGTGATCATTATGGCGATCATCGCCTTGGTGATCTATTTCCTGCAACCGGACAAACAGGCCAGCCGTGATAGATACAACTACCTGTTTTTGTGGGAATCCATTGGCGTATTCGCCTTTGCCGCCTCGTGGCTGGCAAAAGGCCGAGCCCTGCAGGGTCTCGGCCAATTGTTTAGCAAGCTACGCAGATAATCAGTCGTTGATATCGACATCCTTGCTGTATGTTTTCACCTTCTCGCGGTTAACGCCGAATACCACACGCAATGCTAACCATGATACCAGCGAGACAACGGCGAAAAACACCAGTGTATAAGGCAAGGTTGCCGAGAAAAACGCCACGCCGTCCCCGAAATACAGAAATCCGCCGGTGACAAAGGCGCCGATGGCAAAGCCCAACAGGATAAACGTCGGGGCCAGCACTTCCATAATTCCCAGAATCAGCCCTCCGGCCATCCAAAGCCACCATGTTGTCCACATTATGATCTTCCTTTCAGCATTTTGAAGGCATCGCCAAAGGCGTCCACAATATTGCTTGGCATCATAATGGTCTGTTTGCCGGCACCCTTGCCGATCTCCATCATTGCCTCGACCTGTTTCAGGGCAACCTGATATTGCGCCGATTCAATACCGTGCTCCTGAATCGCTTTGGCCACCACTTCGGTTGCATAGGCCTCTGCATCCGCAGAAATGCGCCGCGCTTTGGCTTTTTGCTCGGCAGCATATAGTTCGGCATCGGCATTCAACTCGACCGATCGCTTGGTGCCTTCGGCCTCGGTGACCTGCGCACGGCGCGCGCGTTCGGCGTTCAACTGCTGCAACATCGCCTCGCGGGTGGCGCTATCCAGATTTACATCCAGAATTTCAGCGCGGGTCACCTCGATGCCCCAGTCATCCACCGCATCGGCCACCTGATGTTTGATCTTGGCAATCAGTTGCTGGCGGTTGGATTGCACTTCGTCCAGCTCCATCTCACCAATGCCCGAGCGCACAATCCCCGCAACCGTGGTCGAAATAGCGCCGTCCACATCGCGGATCCGATAAACGGTTTTTTCAGGCTCAAGAATACGGTAAAAAACGCTGGTCTCAACCTGCACCAACACGTTGTCACTGGTGATCGCATCCTGTGAATGGATTGGCAACTGGCGCTCAAGCACCGAAACCTTGTGGCGCACGCGGTCCAGAAACGGCACGATCACATTGATCCCCGGACCCAGCACTGTGCGCAAACGGCCAAACCGTTCCACCACATATTTTTCCGATTGCGGCACAATCCGCACCGCTTTGAACAACGCAATAATAATCAGCGCCGCCAGTACCAGCAGCACAATATTGCCGCCCAGTATTTGATTGAAAAGCTGTTCTATATCCAATGATCCGCCCTTTCTATTCATGATGTAAATCCTTTTAGTCCCTCTATCCTATATGGGGTAAGACTGCCAAAAGAAAAGGGAAACTGCGCCAAAATCGTATTTTTCGGGTGCTCTGCAAAACGGCCATATGCAAGCCATACGCAAATCATATAGTCTGCAAACAGTGTATTTTTCCCTTTGACCGGACCCGTTCCATGCCCGCCCTTTGCCGCGATTGCCTGATCCAGTTTGACAGTGGTTCCCGCTGTCCGGATTGCCACAGCCCGCGGGTTCTGGAACACCCCGAACTGTTCAGCCTGTCGATTGCGCATATGGATTGCGATGCCTTCTATGCTTCGGTCGAAAAACGCGACAATCCCGAATTGCGCGATAAACCCGTGATCATCGGTTCCCGCCATCCGCGCAGCGTGGTGTCCACCGCCTGCTATATCGCCCGCATCAAAGGCGTGCGTTCCGCCATGCCGATGTTTCAGGCGCTGAAACTCTGCCCCGATGCCGTGGTTGTGCCCGGTCGGATGGAGGTTTACGCCCAAGCCTCGCGCGATATCCGCAAACTGATGGACGAGCTGACACCATCCATCGAACCCCTGTCACTGGACGAGGCGTTTCTTGACATGACCGGCACTGCCAAACTGCACCACGCCCCCCCTGCCGTGATGCTGGCACGGTTGGTCAAACGGATGGAGGATGAATTGGGCCTGTCCGGCTCTATTGGCTTGTCCCACAACAAATTTCTGGCCAAGGTGGCATCCGATCTGGACAAACCGCGCGGTTTTTCGGTGATTGGCAAAGCCGAGACCGAAAGCTTTCTGCGGGGCAAACCCGTGCGGATGATCTGGGGGGTGGGAAAGGCAATGCAGGCCTCACTTGAAAGCGCCGGTATCCGCACATTTGACGATCTTCTACGCTGGGATCGCAAGGAGTTGGGTGCGCGGTTCGGATCAATGGGGGATCGGTTGTGGCATCTGGCGCGGGGACAGGATGTGCGCCGCGTATCGGCCCATGCGCCGGTGAAAAGCATTTCCAAGGAAACCACTTTTTCCACTGATACATCGGATAAAAAGGTGCTGGACGGCCATATTTTCCGGCTATCCGAACAGGTGGCTGACCGCGCCAAAGCCAAAGGGCAGGCCGGCCGCATCGTTACCCTGAAACTGAAACGCGCCAACCACACACAGCTAAGCCGCCGCACCAGCCTGTATGACCCAACCCAGATGGCCGACCGCATCTACCGCACCGCCCGTGATCTGATGGTTGGCGTGGGGGACGAAGGCCCCTACCGCCTGATTGGGGTCGGCATTAGTGATCTGTTCCCAGCCGACACTGCCGATCTGGCGGTTGACTTGCTGGATCCGGACGCAGCCAAACGCGCGGCCGCAGAACGCGCCACCGATAGGATCCGGCAGAAATTCGGACGCGATGCGATCAAAAAGGGCCGTGCCTTGCGCCCGAAATAGTTCAAGTTTTAATCGCCACGTGAATTTTCACCCCCTGTTAAGCCACCGTAACTAATGATTCTGACAAATGGCCCGGATTTCTCCGGTTACGTGCAAACCCATAGAGAACAGGATTCATACGATGCCCGACAACAATCTGATCAAACAAATCAATGATGCAATCGGCGCCCATGGCAGTTGGAAAATCAAACTGCGCACCGCAATCAACAAGGGGCAAAGCACCCAGAGTGTCGAGGATGTTCGCTGTGATGATAAATGTGCGTTCGGGAAATGGTTACATGGATCGGAAATTGACCCACAAACCCGAACAGGCGTTCCCTACAGCGTTATCAAACGGCTTCATGCAGAATTTCATATCTGTGCCGCCGATGTTCTGAAACGGGCGACCAGCGGGGATACATCAGGCGCTGTTGAACTTCTGGAAGGGGATTTCTCGGCCAAGTCGGAAAAACTGGTGCGCGGATTGCGAAAATGGAAAAACGAATCTGCTGTTGCGTAAAGGTTATTCCGCTGCCAATGGTTGTTCACGCCGCCCTATTTCCGATATTTCACTGGCAATTGAAGTGATCAGCTTTTGAAAGTTTCGGAAATTGGCATTTGGCCGGACCAGTTTTTCGTTCATATATAAAGAGCGGTCAATCTCGACCTGCACAGCATGCCGGTTCAGGGACGGGCGGCCATAGTGTTGCGCGACATAGGCGCCTGCAAATGGCATATTGCGCACAACAGTCAGACCGGCGCCAACAAATGCTGCCTCGATCCGGTCGACAATATCACCGTTTGCAGCGGCCCCATACCGGTCCCCCAAAACAACTTCGGCCTTTGGCCCGCTGCGCCGGTTGATACTGTCTATGGCCTCGTGCGGCATCGAGTGACAATCAATCAGCACCGCCTGACCAAACATTCTGCAATTTTCCGCAACTACCCCTTCAAGCACATCATGGTAAGGTTGCCAATATTGCGTAAGGCGCAGATCCGCCTCGTGTTTTGACAGTTTCCCACGATAGATTTGCCGCCCGCGGGACACCACCCTCGGGATCACCCCCAACCCTGATGCCACACGCGGATTAAGACCCGATCGCGGCACACTGTCTATCACCGCCGGATCCAGTTCGTCGCGGCTTCGGTTCAAATCTACAAAGGCGCGCGGTGCACGCGCGGACAAAAGCGGCGCCCCAAAGGTTGGCACATCCGCAAACAACAGATCGACAAAGGCATCTTCCGATGACCGTATCGCCAATTCATCCAGCACCGATTTTCGCAAGAATGCCCAAGGATAGCTGCGCCCGCTATGTGGCGAAGCAAATATCACACTTGTCGTGCGATTTTCCGGCAGTTCCAGTTGATATGTGGCCTTTGACATTCGGTTGTGTCTCGAAAGTGGTGGAAATTGATTTCAGGCACCTCCGAGCGGGTTGAGTTATGCGCCGGTCAGGCGGCTTGGTCAAGGGTTGCGTCGGCGACGGGCTGAGCGAGCGTTTCCCAGCCATCGACCTTTCGCATGACGATCTGCCCCGAGGCCATCAGAGCCCAAAGCAGCATCGGCACGGTCTCGGCGCATGGCAGCACGGTCTGGGTCTTGATGCGGCGGCGGAATTCCTCGTTCAGGCGTTCGATCGCATTTGTCGTTCTGGCCGATTTCCACTGGCCTTGTGGCAGACGCGTGAAGGTGAAAAGCTTATCTCCTGCTTCTTCCAAGCTGTCAGCGACGGCCTTGCATTTCAGCCGCCATTTTCGCAGAAATGCCTTGCGGCGGGTGGCGATTTCCTCGGGTGTTTTGGCGTAGATCATGTCGCGGTAATCTTCTGTCAACTCATCATGCATACGCTTGGGTGCCTTGGCCAGAAGGTTGCGGTGCTTGTGCACCGTGCACCTCTGGATCGGCAGATCTTCACCCCAGAGGGCAATGAGAGCGACCTCAAGTCCCGGTGCCCCGTCCACGATGACAAATTCGGGCCGTTTCAACCCGCGCGCATCCAGATCGTTGATGAACTGACGCCAGGCGGAGGTGCTTTCGCCGCCCATGTTCATCAGTGATAACAAGACCTTCTGCCCATCCCGGCGCACGCCAATCGCGGCCAGAACCGAGATATTGGTGGCCTTCCTGTCAATCCGCGTTTTGATCACGGTGCCGTCCAGGATCAGCCGCACGATGTCTTCATCCGCAAGGCTGCGGGCGCACCACGCCTGCCAGTCCACCTTCACCTTGCGCCAGGCGCGGCTCACCACATCCTTGCTGACCGCCCCCTGAAACAGGCCGAACAGGGCGCGTTTTACCCGCCGTGTGTTGGTGCCCGAAAGGTAGACAGCAGCGATCAGCGCCTCGGCCTTCTTCGTCAGCCGCTGGTAGCGGGGCAATGCCTTCGAGCGCCATTCTCTGGCCTTGCCGGCCTCGCCTGTGATCCGCGCACGCGGCACGCGCACCGTTTCGGTTCCAAATGTTCCGACCAGTTGCCGCTCGCGATGCCCGTGGCGGTATCCGGCCTTTGCCCCGCCGCTGCGGCCATACCGGCAACGGCCCAGAAACTGCTCCAGCTCCTCTTCGAAAACCGCCTCGATCGTCGCGCGGATGTTCTGGCGCAGCCGGTCTTCAATCGGGTCATAGCCTGCTTCATTGGCCAGTAGCGCGGATGTCGATGTTGCTGTATTCTTTGTCATGGCGTGATCTCCTTGGCGGTTCCAGCCGCCGGTTGGGTGGCTTCGATGCACCCGGAGATTACGCCGTCCTCGAATTTCCACCAAACTCGCGACACTACCTGACATTCCCTCTCCTGACACAACCTTTATAAACGGTTTCTTGTGTTTATCAAAAGCCCTTGATCAATCCTTCGACTCCTTTTATAGACCAGCAGACCGACGCGGTTCTGCCGCGTCCTATTCTTTTGGGACGTCAGGAATTGGTTGGCCATATGGGCGCTTAGCTCAGCGGTAGAGCACTTCGTTGACATCGAAGGGGTCACTGGTTCGATCCCAGTAGTGCCCACCATATGCCCCATAAGCCGGGGATCGGAATTGAAACAATGGCGCCGCTGCGCCGCGATATGAGGATGAGGTTATGAAAATTCGCAACTCTTTGCGTTCGCTCAAAGGCCGCCATCGCGATTGCCGCATTGTGCGTCGCAAAGGCCGTGTTTATGTGATCAACAAAACAAACCCACGGTTCAAAGCCCGTCAGGGCTAAGCCATTCAGGTTTAACAAAAAAGGCCGCCGGGCATTTGCTCTGGCGGCCTTTTTTGTGTCCGGTTGCGTCAGCGCGCCGCCAGCAATCGCACGATGGTTTTCTGCGTAACATATCCCGTCACCGGAATTTTCCGTGTCCGCTGGAATTTACGTACAGCGCGGCGGGTTTTGTCATCAAATCTCCCGTCAATCCGCCCCGGTTTCAAGCCCAGCTCTTGCAGTTTTTGCTCCACCAGTAATCGCACAATGCCGTTGCCGGCCACCCGTGCCTCTTCTGCCTTGGCGCGGCGTATCAATTCGGCGTTTTGCGTATCCCCCTGTAATTCGGCCAGTTTTTCCTTGGCATCTGCTGCAAATACCCCGCGCGGATAGTCCCGCAGATACCGTTTATAGGCTCCGACTGTTCCCTCGGCCCGCACATCATCCCAATAATCCCGCTCGGCGGCGGCTGCCTCGGCGCGGCGTTCGTCGTCATACCGCTCTAATCGTTGATGCGCGATGTCGGAATACAGCCCGTCAGGGTACCGCTTCAGATAGGCCCGCAAACCGTCCTCGGTTCCGTCCCGACCGGTGCGCCGCCAGTAACTTGCATCCAGCCGGTCCTGCTCCTCTTGGCGTTTGCGTGCTTCTTCCTCCAACTCGCGCGACCGGACATCCGCAGCGGCCTGCAGGGCGGAAATCTGGTTGCCCGTCAGATAGCCATAACCGTCAATCCCGCGTGATTTTTGCCAAGCGCCAATCGCCGCTCGCGATCCGCGCCCGAACAAGCCGTCAATCCCGTGCGGATTAAAGCCCAGAATGGACAGGTTTCGCTGAATTTGTCGCCGCTGTTCGCGTGTCAGTTTCAGATTTGCCTCGTCTGCTTTGGCCTGCAATTCAGGCTGGGCGCGCAGATCGCTTATTTCCCGACGCACATCCCCGGCATAACGCCCGTTCGGATAGCGGTTGAGGTAGCTTTCAAGTGCCGACACTGTGCCAATTTCCCGCACTGCTTCCAGATACAGATACTCGGCATCCTGTGGCTGATCAGGAATGGTCCCTTCTGCCGGAATAAAGGGAATCCGTTTGGCAACGAACCCTTCCACCGTTACCCCGCGCGGTGCCTGCTCCAGTGTGTTCGCAACGGAATTCCCGGGTTTCAGCAAATCGCCGGAAAGAAGTTGTAGCAGTCCGCCCATCGGCCCTTTGACAAGCGTCACCCCTTGCGGAATCTCCAGATCACCCATTCCCGCCTTCAGACCCGAACCGGCCTTTGTGCTATCACTCTGGCCAACCATAACAATTGCACCGCCCGGCTTTTGTCCCGCAGCATCCAGAATAGCCCCGACAGACACGCCCATTTGCCCGACTGTAAATGCATTCGGATTACGGGCGTCACTGGCCAAAAGCCAGCCGTCACGGTCATTTGATACAAAATGTCCACCCAGCAGAACCACCACACGATCGGCCTGATCAATGGCTGCATAGAATTTCGAGGCCAGTGTTATCTGTTCAGAACTGTCCAGATCTTCGCCGGCAAATACACGAAACCCCGCACGCTTCAGGGCCTGCACGCCGTCTTGTGTGAAATAGAACCCCCGTATCGCAGGTTGGTCCTGATAGTCGCGGTTGCCGATCACCAGTGCCACATCTTTGGCCAGAACGGGCATCGCCAAAATGCCCAAAGCGCCCGCAAGCGCCACCTGTTTAAGTTTCAACATCATGGCGCGTGCTCCTTCTATCGCTGTGGGATCAATCGTAACTTCGTTGATCTTCGATCACTAAACCATCGTTTGGCAAGCTACCTTTGGCAACCAGCACAATTTTGCCCTTCAGTTTTAGCGTATCAGCCATTGATATCCGATAACGGTCCGGATCCGTGGCGTCTGTTTCGACCATAACGGTCATCGCATCCATTTCGCCCTCGCGGGTGGCGATGACACGGGCGCGGCTGATTTCATCATGTTTAGCTACGAAATCGGCCACTTGTTCAGGGCGCACGAACATGCCCTTTATCTTGGTTGTCTGGTCGGCACGGCCCATCCAGCCCTTGATCCGCATATTCGTTCGGCCACAAGGGCTTACCCCTTCCATTACCGCAGACAAATCGCCAGTGGCAAAGCGGATCAACGGGTAATCGGGGTTCAGGGTGGTGACCACAACTTCGCCCACTTCGCCCGGTGCGACGGGGTTACCTGTGCCCGGTGTAACGATCTCGACAATCACGCCCTCATCCACGATCATGCCTTCCTGTGCTTGCGATTCATAGGCGATGTTACCCAGATCGGCCGTCGCATAATTCTGCAAACACAGTATCCCGCGGTCGGCATATTCCTGCCGCAGCGAGGGGAAGAGCGCCCCGCCACCAACCGCCGCCCGCGAGATTTTCAGCGGCAGGCCCATGCCCTCCGCCTTGTCCAGAATCACTTTCAGATAGTCCGGCGTACCGGCATAGGCCGTCACGCCCACGTCATGCGCCGCGCGGGCCTGTAGTTCGGTTTGCCCTGTTCCGGCGGGCAATACGGCGGCATTAACCGCCCGCGCCCCTGATTCAAATATCATACCGGCGGGGGTCAGGTGATAACCAAAGCAGTTCTGGATGATGTCGCCTTTGCCAATGCCTGCCGCGTGCAGGAAACGGCCGATGCGCCACCAATCGCCGGAAATACGGCCGGGTTCATAGATTGGCCCGGGGGACTGGTGGATATGTTCAAATCCGTCCGCCGAAACCGTGGTGAACCCGCCAAATGGGGCGTTGGCTGCCTGCGCCGAAACCAGTTCGGATTTACGGATAACAGGCAGCGCGGCCAGATCGGCAACCGAAGCAATCGACGCCGGGTCAACATCACCCAACAGGGCGGCAATGCCGGATGCCGTTTTGGCGCGGGCAATCTGTTGCGGCAATGCCTTGGCCAGATCAGCGGCGCGCTGATCATCTGACCGCGTTTCCAACGCGTCAAAAAACTGCATATCCTCGCCCCGCATCAACTCAGCCACCTCTTGCGACGGCGATAGGAACGCACATCGCGGAATGATTTGCGTCCGTCGTCCGAAACGCCCAGATAGAATTCTTTCACATCAGGATTTTCGCGCAGATCGGCGGCAGGGCCGTCCATCACCACGCGACCGGATTCCAGAATATAGCCGTAATGCGAATAGCGCAGGGCCATGTTGGTGTTCTGCTCGGCCAACAGAAAAGACACCCCTTCCTTTTCATTGATCGACTTCACGATCTCGAAAATCTGTTCCACCAGCTGCGGCGCCAGTCCCATTGACGGCTCATCCAGCAGCACCGTTTCAGGGCGGCTCATCAAAGCGCGGCCCATGGCAACCATCTGTTGTTCGCCACCCGATGTGTAACCGGCCTGCGATTTGCGCCGTTCCCTCAGGCGCGGGAAATAATTGTAGACCATTTCAAGGTCGGCACTGATCGCCCCCTTGCCGTCCTTGCGCGTATAGGCACCGGTCAGCAGGTTTTCCTCGACGGTCAGATGTTCAAAACAGTGGCGGCCCTCCATCACCTGAATGACGCCGCGGCGCACCATGTCGGATGGATTCAATTCGCTGGTGTCATTACCACGATAGGTGATCGTGCCTTTGGTCACCTCGCCGCGTTCCGAGCGCAGCAGGTTTGAAATTGCTTTTAGGGTGGTGGTTTTCCCCGCCCCGTTGCCGCCCATCAGCGCGGTGATACCGCCCTTTGGAACCGACAGGCTGACGCCTTTCAGCACAAGGATCACATGGTTATAGATCACCTCGATATTGTTGACCTCTAGCAGGGCCTCGTCTGTGGTACCGGCGTCGAGCATTTTATTTATCCCAAATGTTCAAACTGTTGCCCGGGCCACCCTTTGGCAGCCCGGGCAATTGGATTAGTTACAGTCACGCGGAGTGATGTTGTTTTCCTTGGCGTAGGCCATGGAATCCTCGTCGATCAGCGGCTGGATGACGTCCATGTCGGACGGACCAAAGTCGGAAATCAGCTTCCATTCCTTGGCTGTCGCATCCCACTGCTGAACAGCACCTGTGCCGGGTCCACCGTGGTTGGCGCAGGACACTTTGAACGACGGGCCAAAGTTGGGCATACCCAGTTCGGTCATACGTTCTTCGGTGATTTCCAGCGCTTCCATACCGTCACGCATATCGGCAGGTGTGATCTGGGCCTTGCCAGACAGTTCCTGCGCTTTGCGTGTGGCTTCGGCAGCAAGCATAGCGGCATAAAGACCACGGTTGTACAGAACTGTGCCGATCTGATCGCCAGCACCGGCGGCTTTACCTGTATCAACAACGTATTTCTGGATGTCATCAAAAACAGGGAAATCATGACCAACATTATGGAATGTCAGAGCCTTGTAGCCATTTGCAGCATCGCCAGCGGGCAGCACATCGTTTTCAGAGCCGGACCACCAGATACCGATGAAGTTTTCCATCGGGAAATGGATGTTCGCGGCCTCCTGAATGGCAACCTGGTTCATCACGCCCCAGCCCCACATCAGAACATAGTCAGGCTTTTCACGACGGATTTGCAGCCATTGCGATTTCTGCTCCTGACCGGGATGGTCAACGGCCAATAGGGTCAGCTCGAACCCGTGCTTTTTGGCCAGTTCTTCCAATGTGCGGATTGGTTCCTTGCCGTAGGCAGAGTTGTGATAGACAAGTGCAACTTTTTTGCCCTTGATGTCACCGCCGTTGATATCCAGCAGGTGATTGATGGCCAGTGAAGCACCATTCCAGTAGTTGGCAGGGTAGTTGAACACATGGCTGAACACCTTGCCGTTTGCGGCAGATGTGCGGCCATAGCCCATTGTGTGCATGGGAATGCCGTCCGCTGTCACTTTTGGGATCAACTGATAGGTGATACCGGTCGAAAGCGGCTGATACACCAGCGCGCCTTCACCTTTGGTGGATTCATAGCATTCCACACCTTTTTCGGTGGAATACCCGGTTTCACATTCGATAACCTTGGTTTTGACGCCACCGATACCACCGTCACGTTCATTCAGAAGGGTGAAGTAATCGGCATAACCATCGGCAAAAGGAATACCGCCAGCGGCATAGGCGCCGGTGCGATAGGACAGCGACGGATAGACCAGATCGGCCATCGCCGGGGCTGCGGCCATAAGGGCCGACAGTGCCAGTGTTGCAAGTTTCAATTTCATTAGTAGTTCTCCTCCGTTGAAATTTAGTATTCTCGATTTATCCCATGCCGGGGTATTCCCGATCTTTTATGTCTGAACGTTCCCTAGTGCGGGAACGGCCAAAGCCTTAGTTTTTCTTTTGCGATGCGCCACAGCTGGGCCAGACCATGTGGCTCCAGAATAAGGAATGCGATAATCAGCGCCCCGACGATCACCAGCTGGAAATGCGCAGCCAGATCCGTAGGCCAGTTCATTGCCCCCACCAGAACGTTTTTCAGCAACACCGGCAACAGCACCATGAATGCCGCTCCTGCAAAAGAGCCAAAGATCGATCCCAGTCCGCCAATAATCACCATAAACAGCACCAGAAAGGATTTGCTGATACCAAAGGCTTCGCCCACTTCGGCAGCCCCCAGATAGACGGTGAACAGCAACGCACCGGAAATGCCGATAAAAAACGATGACACGGCAAAGGCAGTCAGTTTCGCCTTTAGCGGATTCACCCCGATAATTTCAGCCGCAATATCCATATCGCGGATCGCCATCCAGCTGCGCCCCATTGTGCCGCGTGTCAGGTTGCGGGCCAACCATGCAATGGCAACGACAAAGACCAGACACATCAGGTATTTTTCAACAGCACCAACGTTCGAACCGGCAACCACATAGCCCATAAAGGTCCGTTCGGGCGCACTGATCTGGCCAGTTGCCGAGTAGTTATAAAACCACGGCACACGGTTGAACAACCACACCAGAAAGAACTGTGCGGCCAATGTGGCCACCGCCAGATAGAACCCCTTGATCCGCAGGGACGGCAAGCCAAAGGCAATACCCACCAGCGCAGTGATCCCGCCCGCCAACAATATATGAATGATGATTGATACCTCTGGGAAGGCCGTCATCAATTTGTAGGATGCAAAGGCCCCGACCGCCATAAAACCACCAGTCCCAAGGCTTAGCTGCCCGCAATAGCCGATCAGGATATTCAGCCCGATCGTCGCAATCGCATAGATCAGAAACGGCACAATCACCGCATTGGCCCAGTAATCATTGATAATGAACGGCACCACCCCAAAGGCCACGACCAACAGGATGTAATAGGCCACGCGATCAAATTTGATCGGGAAGGTCTGGTTGTCCTTGGCGTAGGACGTTTTGAAATCGCCAGCTTCGCGGTACAGCATATCCTAAACCCTCTCGATAATCTTTTCGCCAAACAGCCCTTGGGGCCGAAAGACAAGAAACAGTAGCGCCAACACATAAGCGAACCAGTTTTCTGTGGCCCCGCCCAGATAGGGCGCGCCGATCAGGAATTCGAACATCTTTTCGCCCACCCCGATGATCAACCCGCCAACAATCGCACCGGGGATCGAGGTAAAGCCGCCTAACATCAGCACTGGCAGCGCCTTCAAAGCGATCAGCGACAGCGAGAATTGAACGCCCGATTTGGAGCCCCACATGATGCCCGCAACCAGCGCCACGAAACCTGCGATCGACCACACGATCACCCAGATAGTGCGCAATGATATCCCGACAGACAGCGCCGCTTGATGGTCATCCGCCACAGCCCGCAAGGCGCGGCCGGTTTTGGTGTATTGCGAGAACAGCACAAGGGATGCGACCAACACAACCGCCACAATCGCGGCAACGATATCCAGCGAGTCCAGATAGAACCCATAAAAATCATCCCCGCCCAGAAAGGCCGTATGGGATTCAACCCAGCTATTGCCGCCTTGCGGAATGCCGATATCCAGTTTCTTGATCTCGGATCCCCACATCAGATCGCCGAAACCTTCCATGAAATAGGCCAGACCAATGGTGGCCATGAACAGGATAATCGGTTCCTGATTGACCAGATGTTTCAGCACCAGCCGTTCGACCAATATAGCAAACAGGATCATCACCAATACGGACAACAGGATCGCCAGCAGGGCGGGTAAATGCCATCCAAAGGAATGAAGGTTGGTGCCAAAAACCGCATTAATCAATGACGCAAAGGGGATTTGGCCATTCTGGAAGCCCACCAAAGTCAGTGCGGCAAACAAGGCCATCACGCCCTGAGCATAGTTGAAAATACCCGACGCCTTGAAAATCAGAACAAAGCCCAGCGCGACCAGTGAATACATCACCCCCGCCATCAACCCGTTCAGGAAAACCTCGACGCCATAATAAAAACCAGCAGACATTATGTTTGATCCCCGCGCAGTCCCGCACTTGTTGCGGGACCTCTTTGAATGTTGCTTACAGACCCCGCATCAAGTGCGGGGTAGCGTTTCATGCTAGTCATGGCTCACCCCCAGATAGGCGTCGATTACTTCTTGGTTGGCCAGCACCTCGGCGGGTGTGCCATCGCCGATCTTCTTGCCGTAATCCATCACCACCACGCGGTCGGAAATATCCATCACCACACCCATGTCATGTTCGATAAGTGCAATCGTAGTGCCGAATTCGTCGTTCACATCCAGAATAAAGCGGGACATATCCTCTTTTTCCTCGACGTTCATGCCTGCCATCGGTTCATCCAGCAGCAGCAGTTTGGGTTCGGCAGCCAGCGCGCGGCCCAGTTCGACCCGTTTTTGCAAACCATAAGGCAAGCGGCCCACAGGCGTTTTGCGGATTGCCTGAATTTCCAGAAAATCAATGATCTCCTCGACCTTTTGGCGGTGCTCCTCTTCTTCTCTGGCCGCCTTGCCCCACCAGATCGCCTGTGACAGCATTCCGGCCTTCATTTTGGTCAGGCGACCAGTCATGATATTGTCCAGCGTGCTCATCCCTTTGAACAGTGCGATATTCTGGAATGTCCGCGCGATGCCCAACGCCGCCACCTGATAAGGCTTCATCGTCGGGCGTTTTTGGCCGTTGAACCAGACTTCGCCCTCTTGCGGGTGATAAAAGCCGCTGATCACGTTCAGCATCGACGATTTGCCGGCACCGTTCGGGCCGATGATGGCGCGGATTTCGCCCTCGTGAATATCGAAACTGATATTTTCAATCGCCACCACGCCGCCGAACCGCAGCGTGATGTTTTTCATCTCCATCATGGTGCCGCCGATCTGGCGACCGTCATCGGTGACATAACCCACCGTGGAGTTTTCAGTCATTGTGTTCATTCTGCCGCCACCTTCGAGTTCACAGGCACCACCGCCACATCGCGGATTTCCAGCGTGGCCGAAATCGATCCCTTACGACCGTCTTCATAGGTCACTTCGGTTTCGGTGTGGATTTCTGATTTCCCACCATAAAGTGCGTCCAGCAGATCGTTGAATTTTTCACCCACAATCTTGCGGCGCACCTTGCGGGTGCGGGTCATTTCGCCGTCATCGGCATCCAGTTCCTTGTGCAGGATCAGGAAGCGATGCACCTGACAACCCGACAACATTTCGTCCTGCGCCACCGATTTGTTCACTTCTTCGATATGTGCCTGAATGGTTTTGTAAACCTCGGGGTGGCCCGCCAATTCCTGATAGGACCCATAGGCGACGTTGTTACGTTCCGCCCAGTTGCCCACCGCCGTCAGATCAATGTTGATGAAGGCGACGCAGTAATCACGGTCTGCACCAAACACCACTGATTCCAGAATGTCGGGATAGAACTTCAGCTTGTTTTCAACGAATTTCGGCGCGAACATGCTGCCGTCAGCCATTTTACCAACATCCTTGGCGCGGTCGATAATCCGCAAATGTCCGCTGCTTTGCTCGATGAAACCGGCGTCCCCCGTGGCGACCCAGCCTTCGGCATCCTTGGTGTCGGCTGTGCTTTCGGGGTTCTGGTAATATTCCTCGAATACGCCGGGGGACCGATAGTAAATCTCGCCGTTGTCCTCGATTTTGATTTCAACATCGGGGGACGGCACACCCACCGTATCGGCCCGCACTTCACCATCCGGTTGCTGGGTGATGAACACCGTCGCTTCGGTTTGGCCATACAACTGCTTCAGGTTAATCCCCAAGGAACGGTAAAATTCAAACAGCTCCGGCCCGATCGCCTCGCCTGCCGTATATCCAACACGCACGCGGCTAAGGCCCAGCGTGTTTTTCAGTGGACCATAGACGAACAGATTGCCCATCCAATAGCTGAGCCGGTCGCCAAAGCTGACCTCTTTGCCATCCAGAATCGCCGGCCCCACCTTGCGGGCCACGTCCATATATTTCTTGAACAACCACTTCTTGAACCGGCCTGCGTCCTCCATACGGATCATAACGCTGGTCAACTGACCCTCGAAGAAACGTGGCGGGGCAAAATAGTAGGTCGGCCCGATTTCGCGCAAATCCGTCATCATCGTATCAGCGGATTCAGGGCAGTTCACACAGAACCCTGTCCAATAGGCCTGACCGATCGAGAAAATGAAATCGCCAACCCATGCCATCGGCAAATAGGCCAGAACCTCTTCGCCCGGTTGCAGGTGGTCAAATTCACAGGAATTTTTCGAAGTCACAATCACATTACGGTTCGACAGCACAACGCCCTTTGGCTTGCCCGTGGTACCGGATGTATACAGCATCACACAGGTGCTATCCATGTTCAGCCGCGCTGTGCGGGCCTGAAGTTCGGGCAGAAATTCCTCGCGGGCGGCGCGGCCCTGTTCCTGAATATGCGAAAACTGGTGCAAACGACGGTGGTCATATTTACGCAAGCCACGCGGATCGACATAGATCATATGCTCGAACTGGTGCAACTGGTCCTGCACCTCGATCACCTTGTCGACCTGTTCCTGATCCTCGACCACAATAAACCGCGCACCGCAATGACCCAGAACATAGGCCATCTCTTCAGCGTTGGCATCCTGATACAGCGGCACAGGGATCGCCCCGACCGATTGTGCCGCAACCATTGTCCAATAGAAATACGGGCGGTTACGGCCAATGATGGCCACAAAATCTCCTTCGTGAATTCCCAGGTTCAAAAAGCCCAGCGCCAATGCTTCGACTTCGTCGGCCACATCGCTCCAATTCCAGCGTTGCCAGATACCGTATTCTTTTTCGCGATACGCCGCCTTGTCGCCAAACGTTGCCGCATTGCGTGCAAGCAGGGCCGGAATCGAATCCAGAACCGCGTCTGATTGTGCCAAGTTGTATCCTCCCCATCTGCCGGTTTTGCGGCAGCCCACCCGTTTACGGGCGATTCTCTATTTACCCCAGCGTGACTGTTTTTTCCTGCAGGTCAAATTTTTCCTGACTTTTGCGCAAACCTAACGAATTGTAACACCCCTTTCCCAAAGGGCGGTCCGGTGCTAGCGATACGGGCGAAAGGACCATGTGTCATGGCGTCATCCAAGGCCACCACCGAAAACCTGACCCGCGCCGGTCTGAACCTGATCCAGCAAGCCCTGTCGATCTATGACAGCGATCTGCGTTGTGTTCGGGTGAACCGCCCCTTCAAGGAAATGTTCGACCTGCCGGAAAACTTGTGCACCCCGGGGGCGCATTTTTCCGATACCATCCGGTTTCTGGCAGAACGTGGCGAATATGGCGAAGTGGGGGATATTGACGATTTCGTCACCTCGCGGGTAGAGCAGGCCCGCGCCTTCGAGGCCCATTACATGGAGCGTACCCGCGCCAACGGCCGAACCATTTCGATCGAGGGCAACCCCCTGCCCCAAGGCGGCTGGGTCACGGTTTACACCGACATTACCGCGATCAAGGATCAGGAAAAACTGCTGCGCGCCCGCTCCGAGGAACTATCGGACCAACTGCTGGCCCACACCGAACGCCTGTCGCAAACCAACCGCGAACTGGCCGCCACCAACGCCGCACTGGAAGAGGCCAAGCGCCAGTTGACCGAAATGGAAGCCCGCACGCGGATGACCACCGAAATGATGCCGGCCCACATCGCCCATGTTGATGCCGATGGCTATTACACCTATTCCAACCGCCGCCTGTCCTCGATCATCCCGTCACGCCCCTCCAACATTCTGGGCCTGCATCTGTCCGAAGCTTTGGGCGATTTCGCCTATGGAAAAATCCGCCCCTATTGCGACAAGGCCCGTATGGGCGAGGCAAGTGTGTTCGAATTCACCGATGATGAATCCAGCCGCCGCATCCGCGTGGCCTTCACCCCTGATCAGCACAAAGGCGATAAACGCGGCGTCTATATCTTGTCGATGGATGTGACAGAAGAGGCCCAGGCCCGCGCAGCACTGGCCCAGACCCACAAACGTGAACTGGCGGCACAACTGACCAGCGGCATGGCCCATGATTTCGCCAACCTGCTGACCATTATTCTGGGCATGCAAAGCCGTCTGGCCCGCATGGTGGATGACACCGAGGCCAAGGAACTGATCACTGCCACCCAATCGGCAGCGCGCCGTGGCGGTACCCTGCTGAACCGCATCGCAGAAATGTCCGGCCCGCGCGAAATGCGACCCACGGCGGTGGACCTGTGCAGGTTTATGAATGATCTGAAAACCCTCGCCACCCCCACCCTGCCCGATGACGTAACATTGGAAACCCGTTGCAGCAGCATTGATACCCCCGTGCTTCTGGATGCCGGATCATTACAAGATTCCCTGCTGAACCTGATCCTGAACGCCAAGGATGCCATCGGCAACGAAACCGGCCAGATCACCCTAACGGCCAAACCCGTGCGCGACACATGGCTGGAAATCACTGTCACCGACACCGGCAGCGGTTTTAGTGATGACGCCCTGGAACATGCACTGGACCCGTTCTTTACCACCAAAGGCGGCGAAGGCTCGGGCCTTGGCCTGTCAATGGTTTACGACCTGACCAAACTGGCGGGCGGGCACATGACACTTGCCAACATCGGGGGCGGTGCCAAAATCATACTGCGCCTGCCCCTGCGCCCCGCCGCACAGGAAACCACCCCGAAACTGGTGCTTCTGGTCGAGGATTCCGATGACATCCGCGCCACCGTGCGCGAAATGCTGACCGACATGGGCCATCGCGTGATCGAAGCGACCAGCGCCGAGGAAGGCATGGCGCTGGCCATGCTCGAAGGGGTCAATTTCGTGCTGTC
Source organism: Profundibacter sp. (assembly GCF_965277155.1). Lineage (GTDB taxonomy): Bacteria > Pseudomonadota > Alphaproteobacteria > Rhodobacterales > Rhodobacteraceae > Profundibacter. The sequence goes on along the minus strand of NZ_CBDIBV010000013.1, from coordinate 145,957 downwards.
CGATATCTCGCTGATCGGCGATATGACGGGGGTTGAAATGCTCGACACCCTGAAACAGAACACCCTGAAGGCCACCACCTGCCTGATGACATCCCTGCCGGCCGATCACCCCTTGCGCAGGGATGCCGCCAACCGCTATCCGCTGATCCCGAAACCTTTCACAGCCGAAGATCTGGCTGCCTTCATGAATATGGACCCGCCCGCATGACCAAACCGCTTGTCACGATCCTTGATGACGAACCCGAAATCCGCCACATGCTGGCCGATGCCCTGCAAGAGGCCGGCTTCAAAACAGCCAGTTTCGCCCGCGCCACGGAATTCGAGGCCTCGTTGAAATCCTCGTCCCCCGATGTCTGCCTTGTCGATCTGGGCCTGCCGGACAAGGACGGTTTGGCGCTGGTGCACCGTCTGGCACTGGAATCCGGCGCCTCGATCATCATCATCTCGGGCCGCGCACAGGTGCAGGACCGCGTCACAGGGCTGGAACTGGGGGCAGATGACTACATCATCAAACCCTTTGATCCGGCCGAGGTGGTCGCCCGCGTCCGCGCCCGCCTTCGCAGCGGAAAAACCGGCACCAAATCCGCCAACCGCGCCCGTTTCGAAGGCTGGACAGCGCTGTTTGACAGCTATGTTCTGGTCGACAGCGAGGGCTTTGAGACCCCCTTCAGCCACGCCGAAGGCGAAGTGTTGCGCCTGTTTCTCGACGGTTGTGTCTCGAAAGTGGTGGAAATTGATTTCAGGCACCTCCGAGCGGGTTGAGTTATGCGCCGGTCAGGCGGCTTGGTCAAGGGTTGCGTCGGCGACGGGCTGAGCGAGCGTTTCCCAGCCATCGACCTTTCGCATGACGATCTGCCCCGAGGCCATCAGAGCCCAAAGCAGCATCGGCACGGTCTCGGCGCATGGCAGCACGGTCTGGGTCTTGATGCGGCGGCGGAATTCCTCGTTCAGGCGTTCGATCGCATTTGTCGTTCTGGCCGATTTCCACTGGCCTTGTGGCAGACGCGTGAAGGTGAAAAGCTTATCTCCTGCTTCTTCCAAGCTGTCAGCGACGGCCTTGCATTTCAGCCGCCATTTTCGCAGAAATGCCTTGCGGCGGGTGGCGATTTCCTCGGGTGTTTTGGCGTAGATCATGTCGCGGTAATCTTCTGTCAACTCATCATGCATACGCTTGGGTGCCTTGGCCAGAAGGTTGCGGTGCTTGTGCACCGTGCACCTCTGGATCGGCAGATCTTCACCCCAGAGGGCAATGAGAGCGACCTCAAGTCCCGGTGCCCCGTCCACGATGACAAATTCGGGCCGTTTCAACCCGCGCGCATCCAGATCGTTGATGAACTGACGCCAGGCGGAGGTGCTTTCGCCGCCCATGTTCATCAGTGATAACAAGACCTTCTGCCCATCCCGGCGCACGCCAATCGCGGCCAGAACCGAGATATTGGTGGCCTTCCTGTCAATCCGCGTTTTGATCACGGTGCCGTCCAGGATCAGCCGCACGATGTCTTCATCCGCAAGGCTGCGGGCGCACCACGCCTGCCAGTCCACCTTCACCTTGCGCCAGGCGCGGCTCACCACATCCTTGCTGACCGCCCCCTGAAACAGGCCGAACAGGGCGCGTTTTACCCGCCGTGTGTTGGTGCCCGAAAGGTAGACAGCAGCGATCAGCGCCTCGGCCTTCTTCGTCAGCCGCTGGTAGCGGGGCAATGCCTTCGAGCGCCATTCTCTGGCCTTGCCGGCCTCGCCTGTGATCCGCGCACGCGGCACGCGCACCGTTTCGGTTCCAAATGTTCCGACCAGTTGCCGCTCGCGATGCCCGTGGCGGTATCCGGCCTTTGCCCCGCCGCTGCGGCCATACCGGCAACGGCCCAGAAACTGCTCCAGCTCCTCTTCGAAAACCGCCTCGATCGTCGCGCGGATGTTCTGGCGCAGCCGGTCTTCAATCGGGTCATAGCCTGCTTCATTGGCCAGTAGCGCGGATGTCGATGTTGCTGTATTCTTTGTCATGGCGTGATCTCCTTGGCGGTTCCAGCCGCCGGTTGGGTGGCTTCGATGCACCCGGAGATTACGCCGTCCTCGAATTTCCACCAAACTCGCGACACTACCCACTGCCTTTGTCAGTTGAATATTTTGGCAACCTCGGCACATCGGAAACACTGGATATTACATTTACGCCAACAGTGCCTGCAACCGGTTCCTCCAACACCTGGACCATGCAGATCACAGATTCTGCCCAAGGCGGGGCGGTTATCGGCGAATACACATTGGTTTTTGATGACACCCGGGCGAACGGCGGCACACTTGCTTCGGTGACGCCAGTGTCAGGGGGCGCGTATAATGCGGCAGATGGCACCTTGGCATTGACTGTTGCCGGTGGCCCTTTGACGATGACCATCGGTAAAGTGGGTGATCCTAACGGTCTTACCCAGTTGTCAGACAGTTTTGCACCCGCGTCGATCACCAAGGATGGCTCGCCTGTGGGCAACCTGACTTCGGTTGAAATTGATGACAACGGATTTATCAGTGCAACTTATGACACGGGGTTTATCCGCCGTATCTATCAGATCCCGCTGGTGGATGTGCCAAATACCAATGGTTTGATTTCGCTGAATAACCAGACCTATCAGGTCTCGCCCAGCTCGGGTTCGTTCTTCTTGTGGGATGCGGGCGATGGCCCGACAGGCTCTATCGAAGGATATGCGCGTGAATCCTCTACCACTGATGTTGCTGGCGAACTGACTGCGCTGATCCAGACACAGCGGGCCTATTCCTCCAATGCCAAGGTGATTCAGACCGTGGATGAAATGCTGCAGGAGACAACGAACATCAAACGTTAATCACAGGCGATCTGAAGGAGGTTAGGCCATGGGGATGAGCAGTGCGCTCTCGAACGCCTTGTCCTGGTTGACGGCTTCGGCCCGTTCGGCTGATGTGATTTCGTCAAATATTTCGAATGCTACGACCGATGGGTATGGTAGACGCGAACTGGATCTTTCGGCGCGAGTCCTTGGTGGCGAAGGGTCCGGCGTTCACATCGACGGGATTACGCGAATCGTTGATCAGGTTGTGATTGCTGATCGACGGCTTGCTGATGCTGATTTGGGTGCCTCGACCACGCGCGCCGGTTTTTTACAGCGGGTTGAGGATGTGGTTGGTGAACCCGGGACGGCCGGCTCATTGTCTGACCGGATAGCGGGGCTGGATACAGCCTTTATCGAAGCGGCAAGTCGCCCGGATTCAGAACCTCGTCTGCAAAATGTTTTGCGTAGCGCAAAAGGGATCGCGGATCATATCAATATCATTTCGCGTGAAATCCAGACGCAACGCACGAATGCAGATCACAGCATTGCACTTCAGGTTAACCAGCTAAATAGCGCACTCAAGAATATTGAACAGTTGAACCATGCCATACTAACGCAAGACAGCAGTGGTCGGGATACATCGGCCCTAATGGATCAGCGCCAACAACTGGTTGACCAGATATCCTCGATTGTTCCGATGCGGGCTGTTCCTCGTGATCGTGGACAGATCGCTTTGATCACAACGGGTGGTGCAATATTGCTGGATGGCCGTGCGACCGAAATCGGGTTTACCCGAACCGGACTGATTACCGAGGATATGACATTTGATGCCGGATCCCTGTCCGGCCTGACGCTGAACGGCAATCCGGTTAGCACCGGTGAAAACGGGATCATGTCAGGCGGCACCCTTACGGCCACATTCGAAGTGCGCGATAAACTGGCAATAACAGCCCAAAGCGATCTGGATGCCGTTGCCCGCGATTTGGTCGAACGGTTTCAGGACCCTTCGGTCGACACTTCACTAACGGCGCTGGACGCAGGTCTGTTTACAGATGCAGGCGCGTTTTTTTATCCTGCTAATGAACCCGGTATTTCCACCCGCCTGTCCATCAATACTCGCGTTGATCCGGAATCCGGCGGGGCCATTTGGCGTTTGCGGGACGGTATTGGTGCAGCAACCCAGGGTGATGTGGGCAATGCCGGCCTGCTGCAAAGCATGTCGGGTGCCCTGACCCATTCACAGGTTCCGGTATCAGGCGATATAACCGTTGCATCCCGTTCGGTTTCCGGGCTGTCTTCGGATTATTTGTCAAAGATTGGCGCGGCCCGTCAATCGGCGGATGCCGATATCGCATTCGCCTCGACCAAGGTGGATATGTTGAAAACGCAAGAACTGCAAAGCGGTGTCGATACGGATTATGAAATGCAGCAATTGCTGCTTGTCGAGCAATCCTACGCCTCGAATGCGCGGGTGATGCAGACCATTGATGAACTCATTCAAACCCTGTTAAGGATTTAATCATGAGCTATGTATCTGTCGGTGATATGGCCCAAAGTTTCTCGTTTCGTCGTCAAAGCTTCCAATTGAAAACCAATATCAACCGTCTGGGCAATGAACTTGCCTCTGGTCGGGTTGATGATTTGTCCCAACGGGTTTCCGGAGATTTTACAGTTATTTCCGGTATCGAAACCTCGCTGAAAACACTGGATGCCTATAGAATGGCCCAGAAAGAAGCCGCACAGTTTGCCGAGGCGATGCAAATCTCGCTCGGGGTCGTGCAGGAACAATCGGCCAAAGCATCCTCGACTTTGTTACTGAGCGCAAACGCTGCCAGCCAGACCCAGGTTCAGAATATTGCAACGGATGTCCGGCAACAATTTGATGCTGTGATCTCGGCTCTGAATACCCAATCGGCGGGGCGCAGTGTATTTGCGGGTACCGCCACGGACAAACCGGCCATTGCATCTGCATCCTCGATATTGGCGGACTTGCAAATTGCAATAGCCGGCCAGACAACTGCCGGCGGGGTAGCTTCGGTGGTTGATGACTGGTTCAATCTGGCCAGTGGTGGATTCGAAACCTCGGGCTATCAGGGGTCAACTACTGCTTTGTCGGCCTTTGATATTGGTGCGGGGCAACAGGCGGATATGTCGGTGACTGCGGCTGATCCCACATTTCGCGAGACATTGAAAAACCTGGCTCTGGCCGCACTGGTATCAGAGGGCGCCCTTGCTGGTGATCTGGCTGGACAGGCAGAGTTGTTGGAGCGTGCAGGGGATGGTTTACTATCCGTTGTCGATGCGCAAACCAGCATGCGCGCAAATCTGGGGGCGGTTGAAGCGCAGATCGAACTGGTTTCGGTGCAAACCACATCTGAAATATCGGGGCTTGAAATAACCCGAACCGGGTTGTTGTCGGTTGACCCGTATACAGCCGCCAGCGAGTTGGAACAGGCCCAGACCCAACTTGAAACGCTTTATGCATTAACTTCGCGGATGTCGCGGATGAACCTTGTGGATTTCCTGAGATGATAAAACAGCTGATTGCCTGCATTTTTGCTTTTGCCCTGATATCCTCGGCTGCTATTTCAGGTCCGATCCGGATTAAGGATCTGGTCGAATTTGACGGGGTCCGGGGCAATGATTTGATTGGTTACGGGCTGGTTGTCGGTTTGAACGGTACCGGTGACGGTATCCGGAACGCACCCTTTACCGAAGAAATCATGTCCAATATTCTGGAACGCCTGGGTGTGAATATCACCGGCGAGCAATTCCGACCCAAGAACGTGGCGGCCGTGTTTGTCACTGCAAATCTGCCAGCATTTGCGCGGGCGGGTGGGCGTATTGATGTAACGGTTTCGGCAATTGGTGATGCCAAAAGCCTGTTGGGGGGAACTTTGATTATGACCCCGTTGAATGCGGCAGATGGTCAGATTTATGCGGTAGGTCAAGGAACCGTTATTGCTGGCGGTGTTTCTGCAACCGGAGATGCGGGGGGTGTTGTGCAAGGGGTGCCAACGGCAGGGGTTATCCCGTCCGGTGCTTATATTGAACGCGAGATCGATTTTGATTTTGGCGCTTTGTCGCAGATCCGGCTGGCACTGCGGACGCCGGATTTTACCACAGCCGAACGGATTGAGCGCGCGATCAACAAATCATTCGGGCGCGGGGTGGCGGTGATGCTGGATGCGGGAACGGTTCAATTGGATATCAAGGCCACGCGGCAGGCTTCTGCGGCGCATGCAATATCAAAGATCGAGAATATTCTGGTCGAGCCACAGCGCAAGGCGCGGGTGGTGGTGGATCAGCGTTCCGGCACAATTGGAAACCTCTGTAAATTCCCGTTTTCGCCTTCTTCGCGGCGGGGTGGACGGTTTTTCGCCTGTCCCGCCTGATTGCTTCGGATCATAAACCCATTTTCACCGGTTTCAAGCCGGTTTTGGGTATTTCAGGCACACCTCACCCCATGAACCCTTATCCCGGCGCCGCCAGGCCGCATTCGAACTGGACGAAGCGCTTCATGTTGTAGACCAGGTTCATCATCCCGATGCGAAATCGCGCCCGCTTCAGGCCGATGGAGCGGATCAGCTTGCCGCCCATGGAGCGCTCCTGAAAAGCGAATACATGCTCGACCCGGACCCGCACTTTCGAGCGCCTCCGGTTGGCCTTTTGCTGGCGCTCGCCAAGCGGCTTGCCGCGCCTGCCCTTGTGATGGATATGGCTGTGAAGCCCCCGCTCTTCCAGCTCGCTTTCGATCTTTTGCGAGCGATAGGCGCTGTCGGCCCACAGGTCCGATGAGGTGTTGCTCGCATCAATCAGACCGGCAAGCGCCTGGCTGTCATGCACGGCGGCATCGGTGACATCATAAGCGCGGATGAATTTGTGCCGCCGGTCGACATTGATGTGGTTCTTGTAGCCGTAATAGCTCTTGCCGTGCTTCTTCGTCCAGCGCGCATCCACGTCCTTCTGGCGCTTCTTGTGGGGTTTTTCCTCCCACTCTTCAGGCGTTTCGCCCGCCTTGATTTTCTCGTTCTCGTCCCTTTTGTTGTGCTGGCGCGGCGCCGGAACGATGCTCGCATCAACAATCTGCCCGCCCATCGCCAGATAGCCCTTTTCGCGCAGAAAGGCATCGAACTTGTCAAACAGCTCCTTCATCTTCCCGGCCCCGGCCAGCCTTTCACGGTAGGCCCAGATGGTCTTGGCGTCAGGTACGCTGTCTTCAATGCCAAGGCCGAGAAACCGCATGAACGACAGGCGGTCGCGGATCTGATACTCGATCTGATCGTCAGAGAGGTTGTAGAGCTGCTGCAAAACCATCGTCTTGAATATCAGCACCTCATCCCAAGGCGGGCGGCCAGCGTTGGATTTGCGCTGTTCGGGCGGCGTGCGCCATATGGCCTTCAGCTCGTCCCGGTAATCCTCGAACGGCACCATGTCGTTGAGCAACACCAGCGGATCACCAGATTTGTCCAGTCCCGCGTATCGGCTGGAAAGATCAAAAAATCCCATCTGACCCATGACAAAACCCCGTCGGTCGAATCATTTTCATCCTGATGACGATTCTACCCCGTCAGGCCGGATTTTGGGGGATTTTTAGAGGTTCCCAATTGTTTTGGGGGAAGATGTGCGCATCTCGCGGGTTGCTGTTTCGCAGGGAAATCTGACCTTGCGGATTGAAGAACAGCCAATTGTGGTGCAGCCCAACCCGTTCGCCGCTGGTGAAAGTGTTGTGGTGCCACGCACCACTGCCTCTATTCAGGAAGAGCCGGGGATCGGGTTGGCGGAGCTGTCCGAGGGAACTTCACTATCCGAAGTGATTGCGGGCCTGAACGCATTGGGGGTTTCGCCCCGCGATATGATTGACATACTGAAAAGTATCAAAGCCGCAGGTGCCCTGCATGCCGAGTTTATCGTGCGCTAATTTCTAAACCGGATCAGGTGTACCCAGAGGTGTGAATGCTGATCCCGGTTAGAAATAGCTTCTGACCAAGGCGCTGGAAATCAGGGTCCATCCATCGGCAACTACAAAGAACGCCAGCTTGAAGGGAAGGGACACGATTGCAGGTGGTACCATCATCATCCCCATCGACATCAGAATAGCTGCGACCACAAGGTCGATAATCAGAAACGGCAGAAAAACCAGAAAACCGATTTCAAAAGCGCGGGCAATTTCCGACAAAAGGAAGGATGGCACCAGCAGCGAAAGTGGTTGGGCGGCAGTTTCCCCAGTTAACCGGGCATCGGGCCGCAAAGCAACGAGGGATTCAAAGGTGTCGGGATCGATGCGGTTGGCCATAAAGTGCCGGAACGGAGTCATTACTTTGGTAAAGGCCTGTTCGACATTGATCTGATCATTGATCAGCGGGTCGATTCCGCTGGTCCAGGCCTCGGTGAAAACAGGCTCCATCACGAAATAAGTCAGGAACATCGCGAGGCTGATAATCAGCATATTTGGCGGGGATTGTTGCAATCCTATGGCCTGTCGAAGGATGGATAGAACGGTGACGATAAATGGAAAACAGGTCAGCATGATGGCCAGACCTGGCACAATGCTAAGGATTGTGATCAACAATAAAAGCTGAATGCTGCGGGCCGAGATCGAACTACTATCGCCAAGTGAAATCGAAATTTCCTGTGCAACGGCCGGCATGGCAATCATGGTTAACGAAAGTGCGGTGAGTCCAAGTAACAGGCGAATAGGGGTGCTAATTTTCATGGTTTACAGGCCGTCTTGCAGGTTTACAACTTCAGTCAGACGCACGGCCAGCTGGCCGGCTTGATCGCCATCCAGTTCTTGCAGTTCACCGCGCGCGATCAGGCGGTCGCCAACATAAAGCTCAACCGGATCCTCGATTTTTTTGTCCAACGGCAAAACGGCGTCCTGTTCCAGCTGCAACAGCTCTTTGATTTTCGGACGGGCTTTGCCGACAGAAATGGTTATTTCAATCGGGACCTGGGTAAACGGGTTCTGTCCGTCGGCTGGCATATCTGTCGCGGTATCATCCACTGATTGCTACCTTTTGCTGTTGCGTAAAGAAGCCTTCGACCAATTGGGAAAACCCGGCCAGAACGCTTGTCAGATCAATCTGCTTTTCGGTTTCGTTAAACCTTATGTAGGCCAGACCCTCGGCCATTGTCGGTTCCTCGACAATATTGACATCCAGGGTGCCCTGGCCCTCAAGAAGCCGTTCAAGAGCAGGGCGGTTGGCTGGCGAAATTACGATTTCAAACTCGGCGTTGGTTCGATCGGAAGCGGCGGAGAGAACCTCGTCCACGATGGATTGCGGCAGGGTTTCCTGTGCCAATCTGGGCAATACCTTGGATACCATTTCGGTGAACAGCGGTTTTAGCGAACTCAAAATCTGGCTTCGGGCTTCGTGATAGGTAAACGAAAGCTCCTGAAGGTTGCGGGCGAAATCAGCCGCCACTCGAGATTGCTCTTCGATCTGGGCAGCGGTGAGAGGTGGTCCCACTTTTTTGACCAGTCAGCAGCCAGTTTAAGATGGATCAGGGTTTCATTTAGGCTGCCAAACTCATTGGTTTTGTTTTTCTGTCATAGGCTTCATCCGGGGTCAATATTCCGTGGGTGGAATGCGGGCGCTCGGTGTTGTAGTAAGCCAACCATTTCCCGATCCCGGCGCGGGTCTGCGAACCCGTTTCAAATGCGTTGAGGTAAATGCATTCGTATTTCAAGGATCGCCAAAGCCGCTCGATCATCCGGTTATCGACCCAGCGACCTTTGCCATCCATCGAGATTTTCACGTCGGCTTCTTTCAGCGCCTGCGTCCATTCAAACCCGGTGAACTGGCTGCCCTGGTCGCTGTTCATGATATCGGGCTTGCCGTATTTGGCCATAGCCTCTTTCAGGGCTTCAACGCAAAAATCTGCCTCCATGCTGTTTGACAATCTCCAGCTCAAAACCTTGCGGCTGTGCCAGTCCATGATCGCGACCAAATAGAGGAACCCGCGCTGCATCGGAATGTAGGTGATATCTACGCACCACACATGGTTTGGACGATCAATCGTCAGGTCTCGCAGCAGATACGGGTAGATCTTATGCTGCGGATGTTTCTTGCTCGTGTTGGGCGTCTGGTAGATCGGAACCAACCGCATCAGCCGCATCAAACGGCGGACCCTGTGGCGACCACACTTGTAACCTTGGCGCTGCATGTGCCGGGCCATTTGCCGTGATCCATACCACGGCGTCTGCAAGAATTGCTTGTCGATTATTGTCATGAACCGCAAATTTTCAGCACTTTCGCCTTTTGGCTGGTAATACAGGTTCGAGCGCGCCAGAGAAAGTAGCCCGCATTGTCGTCGCACACTCAGATCATGCTCACGGCTCACCATTTTTTGCCTCGCTTCCCGAGCAACTGTTGCGAGGCGTTGGCTAAAAAATCCCGTTCCACGACCAGCTGACCAATCTTGGAGTGCAGCTTCTCAATCTGGGCTTCATCAACCCGATCAGGATCACGGCCCCGTCTGGAAAATGCCGTGGCCATGTTTTCAATCGCTGCTCGTTTCCATGTGCCAATCTGGGTTGGATGCACACCATACTTCTTCGACAGCTCCGCCATCGTCATTTCCTCGCGGATTGCTTCAAGCGCAACGCGGGCTTTGAATTCGGGAGAATGGTTCTTTCGTTTCGTCATTTTGAATCGTCTTTCTCATAAGTCGATCCACCTTAACAACTGGTCCGAATTTCCGCGACCACCTCTGTGGCATCGTCCCAACCGGCCTTGTACCCTTGTTCATAGGCTTCTAACCGGTGTTCCTCGAAACTGGTTTCCAAAGTAAGCTTTGGGTCGTTTGAAACAATGGTTGTGCTGAATTCTTCCAGAGGAAAGACTGCCATCAAACCGTTTCCCCTTTGTCTTCCATCCAGCCGCGCAGAACCTCGACCGTTTCGTCCTGACGTTCCTCGATTAGTTCTTTCAGTCGGGTGACGGGATCATTTGATGATCCGCCCATGTTGCCGGCCGTGGCAAAATCACCCATCGGGGCCGTGCCCATATCGGGCATGTCAAAATCGGTTATCGTAGCCATTGCCGGTGGGTTGAAACTACCATCGTCGATTTCGCCCGTCAGGGCGGGCAAATTGGCCGGGTTCGGATTGCCGAAATCGTCTGGAAATGGAGCAGGCTGGGTTGAACCTGCCGGAGCGGGCAGTTCGGTCATACTGGATGCGGGTTTGCTGTTCAGGATCGGGCGCACCACAAACAGGCCAAGAACAAGGGCGACAATCCCCAGAACAACCAGTTGTATAATCGTCATCACATTCAAATTCATGGACTGAAGGAAGGATGGTGCGGCCACGCTGCCCTGTTCGGCAATCGGTTCGAACTGCATGGTTTTCAGGGTAATCACATCACCACGGCTTTCATCAAACCCGACAGCAGCAGCAACCAGATCGTGTAGGCTTGCCATCTCTTCTTCGCTGCGGGGCACAAAAACCTCGTTGCCGGTATCATCGACTTGCAAGGTACCATCAATCAGAACAGCCACTGTCAACCGTTTAATTGCCCCCGGAGATTTCACAATCTCCCGCTGGGTTTCCGAGACTTCGAAATTCACCCTCTCGCGGGTTTCGCTGTTCTGGCTGGAGGAGTTGGCATTGCGGCTGCCGTCCCCTTCCGGCAGATTACTGGCCACTGAAACCGCCCCGCCGCGGGCGTCTTCCGAGGCGGTTGTGCGTTCTTCGGTGTCGGTGCTAATTACCACGCGCGAATCCGGATCGAACGTGCGCTGGCTGATGGACTCGCGATCCGTCACGGTTTCAACGCTGACCTCGACCACTGCATTGCCGTAACCCACACGCGCCTCAAGCAATCGTTCAACATTTTTCTTTAGTTCGGCAGCGCGGTTTTCGCTGTTGCTTTGGCCCGTAGCCGCGTCATCCGCCCCCATGATCAACCCGCCCTGGGAATCAATGATCGCCACATCTTCGGGCTTTAGCCCCGCCACTGCCGAGGCCACAAGAAATTTCAGCGCTTTTGCATGCGAGGCCGAAAGCGACCCCGACGTGGTGGTCACCGTGACCGAGGCTGTTTCCTTTACCTGCCGCCGAAAGGGCTGCAGGGACGGGCTGGCGATGTGCACGCGCGCGCTGCGGATCATCGGGCTGGATATGATAGTGCGGGCCAGCTCGCCCTCTTTTGCACGCCAATAGGCGGCGTCGAACATTTGCGATGTGGTGCCGAATCCGGACAGTGAATCAAGCAGTTCATAACCAGCGGAATTATTTGCCGGCAACCCTTCGCTGGCCAGCGTCATACGCAATTCGTCACGCCGCGTGCTATCGACAAAGATCGTTCCGCCACGCACCTCGTAAGTGACGCCCTGTTGTTCCAGCTTTACCACCACCTCGCCCGCAGCGCTGCTTTCCAGACCTGCATATAAGAGTGACATACCGGGGGCTGCTGCCATGCGCGACAGACCTATGACCGCCGCAAACATTGCAAGGGTGGCAAGCACCACGATCACCCGGCGGCGTGGTTCCAGTGCAGACCAGACAGACAGTAGCTGTTGCAAGACGATTCTCCGAATATTCGTTGGGCGTTTTGCCCATGCGTCGCCTTATGTTTCGTCGAACAGGCTTAATAATCGGTTAGCTCCTGACGTTTATTAGGGAAGGGAACGAAAAACCGGTGAGATCATGGCAGACGAAGAAGAAGTCGAAGACGAAGGGCCGAAGAAAAAGTCGAAAATGCCTTTGATTATTGGGCTTGTGCTGGCTTTGGCCGGCGGGGGCGGAGGATTCTATGCAGTGCAGTCGGGTATGCTTTTTGGCAGCCACGAGGAGGTTGCAGCCGATTCGCATGCAGAGGTAGAACCAATGCCGGATGTGGTTTTCGTGCCGGTGGACCCGTTGATTATAAATCTGGGCGGGCGGTCCAGAAACCAGTTTTTACGGTTCCGCGCATCATTGGAAGTGGATGGCGCTTACGAGGCCGAGGTGGCGGCGCTATTGCCGCGGGTTCTGGACATTCTGAATGGATATTTGCGGGCGGTAGATGTGAAGGAGCTGGAAGATCCCAGCGCCCTGATCCGCCTGCGTGCCCAGATGTTGCGGCGGATTCAGACTGTCACCGGCGAGGGGCAGGTGAAGGATCTGCTGATCATGGAATTTGTGCTGAACTAGGAGGGTGCGATGACACTTATTGCCGATATATTACTGGTCGCGGGCGCCCTTGGGGCAGCGTTCTATTGTATGATTTTATCGCGGCGCCTGAACCGGTTTAACGATCTGGAAAACGGCGTTGGCGGGGCTGTGGCCGTGCTTGCTGTTCAGGTTGATGACATGACTAAAACGCTGGAACAGGCACGGATTGCGGCGGGGGAATCGACAGAATCCCTCAAGACATTGACTGGCAAGGCTGAGGATGTTGCCAATCGGCTGGAGCTGTTGATGGCCTCGATGCATGATTTGCCGGAGCCTTCGACACCACCTGCACCAGAGCCTGCCGAAGAAAACATGCAAGATGCTGTATTTCTGCGGCATCAGGACAGGGTTGTGGAGGCAGCAGAATGACCAGAAAACAAGTCAAGAACAAACGTTCACGCAAGGCGGGTCGCGGGGTTTTATTCCTGATCACGGGTTTCTTTCTGGCCTCGGGCCTGTTGCGGCTGGGGTCCGGAACCGGCAGCGCGATAGCGCGGGAAGTGCAGGCAATAAGCCATTCCGGATCCCAACAGGAAGAAGTGGAGCCCGTCGCGCCTGCTGCTTGTGAAACCGGCGAAGGCATTGGCGAATTGCTGGCGGCATTGAAAAACCGCGAGGCCCGGGTTGCCGCGCAAGAGGCAGCATTGGCTAATCGGATGCAGGTTTTGGCGGCGGCCGAAGAAGGGGCCAAAAGGAACCTTGCAGCATTGAGTGCAGCCGAGCAGAAATTAAGGGCAACAATGGCGCTGGCCGACAGTGCGGCCGAGGATGATTTATCGCGCATGACCAGTGTTTACGAGAATATGAAAGCCAAGGATGCCGCCAAATTGTTCGAGGAAATGGACCCGCAGTTTTCCGCCGGGTTTCTGGGGCGAATGCGTCCCGATGCAGCCGCTGCAATTTTTGCGGGCATGACGCCAGCCAAGGCCTATTCTATCAGCGTGATACTGGCAGGCAGAAATGCGGACGTTCCGACAGAAAAGTGAGAGATTCTTAAGGGAACCTCTAAAAATCCCCCAAAATCCGGCCTGACGGGGTAGAATCGTCATCAGGATGAAAATGATTCGACCGACGGGGTTTTGTCATGGGTCAGATGGGATTTTTTGATCTTTCCAGCCGATACGCGGGACTGGACAAATCTGGTGATCCGCTGGTGTTGCTCAACGACATGGTGCCGTTCGAGGATTACCGGGACGAGCTGAAGGCCATATGGCGCACGCCGCCCGAACAGCGCAAATCCAACGCTGGCCGCCCGCCTTGGGATGAGGTGCTGATATTCAAGACGATGGTTTTGCAGCAGCTCTACAACCTCTCTGACGATCAGATCGAGTATCAGATCCGCGACCGCCTGTCGTTCATGCGGTTTCTCGGCCTTGGCATTGAAGACAGCGTACCTGACGCCAAGACCATCTGGGCCTACCGTGAAAGGCTGGCCGGGGCCGGGAAGATGAAGGAGCTGTTTGACAAGTTCGATGCCTTTCTGCGCGAAAAGGGCTATCTGGCGATGGGCGGGCAGATTGTTGATGCGAGCATCGTTCCGGCGCCGCGCCAGCACAACAAAAGGGACGAGAACGAGAAAATCAAGGCGGGCGAAACGCCTGAAGAGTGGGAGGAAAAACCCCACAAGAAGCGCCAGAAGGACGTGGATGCGCGCTGGACGAAGAAGCACGGCAAGAGCTATTACGGCTACAAGAACCACATCAATGTCGACCGGCGGCACAAATTCATCCGCGCTTATGATGTCACCGATGCCGCCGTGCATGACAGCCAGGCGCTTGCCGGTCTGATTGATGCGAGCAACACCTCATCGGACCTGTGGGCCGACAGCGCCTATCGCTCGCAAAAGATCGAAAGCGAGCTGGAAGAGCGGGGGCTTCACAGCCATATCCATCACAAGGGCAGGCGCGGCAAGCCGCTTGGCGAGCGCCAGCAAAAGGCCAACCGGAGGCGCTCGAAAGTGCGGGTCCGGGTCGAGCATGTATTCGCTTTTCAGGAGCGCTCCATGGGCGGCAAGCTGATCCGCTCCATCGGCCTGAAGCGGGCGCGATTTCGCATCGGGATGATGAACCTGGTCTACAACATGAAGCGCTTCGTCCAGTTCGAATGCGGCCTGGCGGCGCCGGGATAAGGGTTCATGGGGTGAGGTGTGCCTGAAATACCCAAAACCGGCTTGAAACCGGTGAAAATGGGTTTATGATCCGAAGCAATCAGGCGGGACAGGCGAAAAACCGTCCACCCCGCCGCGAAGAAGGCGAAAACGGGAATTTACAGAGGTTCCCTGAAGGGTGTGAAAATCGACTACGCGTGGGGCGGCACATTGGGGATCACCACCAGCCGGATGCCCTATTTCGCACGGGTCGGGAAAAACATCCTGACCGCTGCCGGCTATTCCGGTCACGGGGTGGCGCTGGCCACACTGGCGGGTGAAATCATTGCGCAAACCATTATAGGACAATCCGAACGCTTCGACGTGTTGTCGCGTGTGCCGGTGATGCCGTTTCCCGGCGGGCGGATGTTTTCAACTCCGATCCTGACGCTGGCGATGACGTGGTTTTCCCTGCGCGACCGGCTCGGCATTTAATCGCTGGACCGGTTAAAAACCGTTAGATATTTTTTACCAATTGATATACGGTTTTCCTGAAAGCTACATTCAGGAAAGCCGAAACTATGTCTGAAGCTCCGAACGTCTATGATGCCGAACCCATCCCCGCCGAGGCTCGCGCCGAAATCGACCGGATGCTGCAAAGCGGTGATTTGTTTCGCTACACCTCGGCTGACGCTTCGCCTGTTGCCCTGCTGGAACAGGAATTCGCCGAACTGCTGGGCGCCAAATTCGCGCTGGCGGTTTCTTCCTGCTCGAACGCGCTGTTCCTGTCGATGAAGGCCCTTGGCCTGCCCCGCGACGCAAAAGTGCTGATCCCCGCCTTCACATTTGCCGCTGTGCCATCATCCGTTGTGCACGCCGAATGTCAACCAATTCTGGTCGAAGTCGCCGATAACTACCGCGTCAACATGGAAGATTTCGCCGCCAAGCTGACCGACGATATTCAGGCCGTGATCATCAGCCACATGCGCGGACATACTTCGGACATGGACGCGATCATGGAGCTTTGCGACGCCAAAGGTGTTCCGGTGATCGAGGACGCGGCCCATTCGCTGGGCACCACATGGAACGGTAAAAACATCGGCACGATCGGCAAAATCGGCTGTTTTTCCTTCCAGTCCTATAAACTGATCAATGCTGGCGAAGGCGGGATCATGATCACCGATGATCCCGATCTGATCGCACAGGCCATCATCATGTCCGGTGCTTATGAACACAACTGGAAGAAACATCCGGTGGTGCATGACCGGTTCGAATACTGGCAGAACAAACTGCCGCTTTATAACGTGCGGATGCAGAACCTGTCGGCCGCCGTAATCCGCCCGCAGATCAAAGAAGTGCCCCGCCGTGTTTCGGACGGGCTGGCCAACCACGATTATGTCGCTGGTAAGTTGAACGCATCACCCTTCCTAACGGTGCCCGACCCGTTGAAGCCGGAAAGCCGCGCGCCTGACTCAATCCAGTTCAATCTGGATGGATTTACCGACGAGGAAACGCTGGCCTTTGCTTCCGAGGCCAAAGCCCGCGGCATTGCGGTGCAGGTGTTCGGCCTGTCCAAAGACAATGCGCGAGCCTTCTGGAACTGGCAATTCATCGGCTATACGCCCGAACTGCCCGAAACCCGCGCCATGCTGATGCGGGCCTGTGATGTGCGCCTGCCTGCGCGGCTGACCACACCCGATCTGGATTTTATCGCCGATGCGCTGACCGGTGCAGCAGAGGCTGTGAAAAGTGCTGCACAGGCTGTGGCCTAATGCGCTTTGCGTAAAACTTGAATCACCTAACGCTGCCTGAAATAAAAGATTTCAACGCATTAGGTCATGCACTATGTTTCAGGTAATACGCAAAACGCTGTAAGGATTTCGCCGGGCTTCGCCCGTCGACCCGCGCGCGCCCCTGACGGGACGCGCGCGTTTTGCCTCCGGCGGAGGTATTTAGGACAAGAAGAAGGGGTATGTTACTGCGCGGAAAGAAAATCCGGCAAACTGTTTGTGGTTTCAAGGGATTCGATCCGCGCCCAAATCTGCCGCGTCCTCTCCTCTCCGATCAAAACCGTTGCCTTGGCCAGAACGCGGTCACGCCGCTGTGGCAACGGCAGCGCTTGATCCAGATTGAACTCGGCCTGCCGCACCATGTCCCCATGACAGCTTGCCACCACCCGCGCGGCCCCGTCGGCCAAGGTTGCATCCCCTTGCACCACCACCCGATCACGCAAAGCCTGCAATCGCGGATCCGCACAGTTTTCATCCGTAAACGTCGCCAATGCGCCGGTTTCCAACCCCGCCAAGGCGAAGGCAAAACACATCCGGTAACTGAATTTCGCCTCCAGCCCCGTCACCGGCTTGGCCAGATTGCACACCTTCAGCCAGCGCGGATGCACCGCGATCCGCACCCCCGTCACCTCGCCTACGTCCACCTCCAGTTTTGCCAAAGCCTCGAGCGCTGCGTGGGTCCCGTGGCAACAGGCGTGAAATTTATGGCTGATGTTGGCGCTGACGAACACCTGCCCCAGCCCCTCCAGCGCGCCTGCGTCCATTTCCCCCGCGTGCCCCGCCGCAAAGCTGCGCAACCCGCAAACGTCCGATGTCACCCCCGCCACCGCCAGCAACGCCGCTTCGACCCCCGCCGATGCGGCCATACCCGCGTTATAGGGTTTGCCCATGCTGCCGAATTGCGCTTTCAACCCCGAGGCCCGCGTGCTGGCCAGCCCCAGCGCCGCACGCATCTGCGCCGCATCTGCCCCCAGCAGGCGCACCGCCGCAATTGTTGCTCCAAAACAACCCGCTGTGGCTGTCATATGAAACCCTGCCTCGTAATGCGCCCGCCCCAGCCAGTGGCCGATCCGCACCGAGGCCTCGTATCCTGCCAACGCCGCTGTCAGAAATTCCGCGCCGGTCGCCCCGACCAGCTGCGCCACAGCCAAAGCCGCAGGGAAAATCGTAACGCTGGGATGGCCGATATGCAGGAAATGGGTGTCGTCATAATCCAGCGCGTGGCTGATGGCCCCATTTACCAGCGCCGCCGCTCGGGCCGGTAGCGCCGCATCGATGCCAAACACGGCCGCTTCGCATTTGCCACCCTCGGCCAGCACCATATCGCGTACAGCCGCACTTACCGGCTCGTTCACACCGGCCAAACCAACCGCACACCAATCTAACAGCGACAGGCGGAACACCTTGCGCACATCATCCGGCACACCAGACCAGTCCAGCCCCAGCGCAAATTCGATTATCCTGTCTTGAAAATAGCAATCATTCACGCAACCTGATCCCGTGAAAACCGCACGATCGCCTGCGCCAGCACATCCAGCGGTTCGACCTTGATCGCGCCGGGGTCCAGCGCCCGTTCCAGCAGCGAAAATTCGGTGCAGCCCATCAGTTGCACATGCGCGCCTTGCCAGATCAGATTGTGCGAGGCCTGAACCACTTTGTTGCGCACCGAAGGCGTTGGCCCTGTGGCGCGTATCTCGCGGATGGCGTCCAGCAGCATATCTGAATCCTCAGGGTAAACCGCCTCTCCACCGCAGGCATTGATCGCCGCATCAAAGATGCCGGTTTCCTGCAACGCGGGCGAGCCAAGCACGCCCACCTTTTCCCCCTTGCGCGCAGCCGCACAGGCGGTTTTCGATGTCAGCAACACCATGTCCAGCAAGGGAATATCCACCGCCGCCGCCAATTCACCGGCGAACTGGTGCGAGGCATTGCATGGCATCGCCAAGGCTTCGGCACCGGACTCCTGCATCCGTTTGGCCATATCCACCAACACCGGCAAGGGGTCGGCCCCGTCCCCGTCCACCAATGAGGGCAGCTTGGTGTCCAGATCGACCACCAGCGGCACATCCTCGCTTCGGCGTCTGGTTTTTGCTGCCGTCTTGATCCGTTCCAGCAGGGCCTGTGCCGGTTCCGGCCCCATTCCGCCCAGAATTCCTACCGTGCGCATTTCCACAATGTCCTCTTCCAGTCGTCAAATCCCGCAGGACGGCACGGTGTGAAACCATGCCGGATCGGGGATTCCCTTAATCCGTGTTTCAAACAGTTTTGAACTTTCACACCATAGGTTGTGTCTCGAAAGTGGTGGAAATTGATTTCAGGCACCTCCGAGCGGGTTGAGTTATGCGCCGGTCAGGCGGCTTGGTCAAGGGTTGCGTCGGCGACGGGCTGAGCGAGCGTTTCCCAGCCATCGACCTTTCGCATGACGATCTGCCCCGAGGCCATCAGAGCCCAAAGCAGCATCGGCACGGTCTCGGCGCATGGCAGCACGGTCTGGGTCTTGATGCGGCGGCGGAATTCCTCGTTCAGGCGTTCGATCGCATTTGTCGTTCTGGCCGATTTCCACTGGCCTTGTGGCAGACGCGTGAAGGTGAAAAGCTTATCTCCTGCTTCTTCCAAGCTGTCAGCGACGGCCTTGCATTTCAGCCGCCATTTTCGCAGAAATGCCTTGCGGCGGGTGGCGATTTCCTCGGGTGTTTTGGCGTAGATCATGTCGCGGTAATCTTCTGGGAACCTCTAAAAATCCCCCAAAATCCGGCCTGACGGGGTAGAATCGTCATCAGGATGAAAATGATTCGACCGACGGGGTTTTGTCATGGGTCAGATGGGATTTTTTGATCTTTCCAGCCGATACGCGGGACTGGACAAATCTGGTGATCCGCTGGTGTTGCTCAACGACATGGTGCCGTTCGAGGATTACCGGGACGAGCTGAAGGCCATATGGCGCACGCCGCCCGAACAGCGCAAATCCAACGCTGGCCGCCCGCCTTGGGATGAGGTGCTGATATTCAAGACGATGGTTTTGCAGCAGCTCTACAACCTCTCTGACGATCAGATCGAGTATCAGATCCGCGACCGCCTGTCGTTCATGCGGTTTCTCGGCCTTGGCATTGAAGACAGCGTACCTGACGCCAAGACCATCTGGGCCTACCGTGAAAGGCTGGCCGGGGCCGGGAAGATGAAGGAGCTGTTTGACAAGTTCGATGCCTTTCTGCGCGAAAAGGGCTATCTGGCGATGGGCGGGCAGATTGTTGATGCGAGCATCGTTCCGGCGCCGCGCCAGCACAACAAAAGGGACGAGAACGAGAAAATCAAGGCGGGCGAAACGCCTGAAGAGTGGGAGGAAAAACCCCACAAGAAGCGCCAGAAGGACGTGGATGCGCGCTGGACGAAGAAGCACGGCAAGAGCTATTACGGCTACAAGAACCACATCAATGTCGACCGGCGGCACAAATTCATCCGCGCTTATGATGTCACCGATGCCGCCGTGCATGACAGCCAGGCGCTTGCCGGTCTGATTGATGCGAGCAACACCTCATCGGACCTGTGGGCCGACAGCGCCTATCGCTCGCAAAAGATCGAAAGCGAGCTGGAAGAGCGGGGGCTTCACAGCCATATCCATCACAAGGGCAGGCGCGGCAAGCCGCTTGGCGAGCGCCAGCAAAAGGCCAACCGGAGGCGCTCGAAAGTGCGGGTCCGGGTCGAGCATGTATTCGCTTTTCAGGAGCGCTCCATGGGCGGCAAGCTGATCCGCTCCATCGGCCTGAAGCGGGCGCGATTTCGCATCGGGATGATGAACCTGGTCTACAACATGAAGCGCTTCGTCCAGTTCGAATGCGGCCTGGCGGCGCCGGGATAAGGGTTCATGGGGTGAGGTGTGCCTGAAATACCCAAAACCGGCTTGAAACCGGTGAAAATGGGTTTATGATCCGAAGCAATCAGGCGGGACAGGCGAAAAACCGTCCACCCCGCCGCGAAGAAGGCGAAAACGGGAATTTACAGAGGTTCCCTTCTGTCAACTCATCATGCATACGCTTGGGTGCCTTGGCCAGAAGGTTGCGGTGCTTGTGCACCGTGCACCTCTGGATCGGCAGATCTTCACCCCAGAGGGCAATGAGAGCGACCTCAAGTCCCGGTGCCCCGTCCACGATGACAAATTCGGGCCGTTTCAACCCGCGCGCATCCAGATCGTTGATGAACTGACGCCAGGCGGAGGTGCTTTCGCCGCCCATGTTCATCAGTGATAACAAGACCTTCTGCCCATCCCGGCGCACGCCAATCGCGGCCAGAACCGAGATATTGGTGGCCTTCCTGTCAATCCGCGTTTTGATCACGGTGCCGTCCAGGATCAGCCGCACGATGTCTTCATCCGCAAGGCTGCGGGCGCACCACGCCTGCCAGTCCACCTTCACCTTGCGCCAGGCGCGGCTCACCACATCCTTGCTGACCGCCCCCTGAAACAGGCCGAACAGGGCGCGTTTTACCCGCCGTGTGTTGGTGCCCGAAAGGTAGACAGCAGCGATCAGCGCCTCGGCCTTCTTCGTCAGCCGCTGGTAGCGGGGCAATGCCTTCGAGCGCCATTCTCTGGCCTTGCCGGCCTCGCCTGTGATCCGCGCACGCGGCACGCGCACCGTTTCGGTTCCAAATGTTCCGACCAGTTGCCGCTCGCGATGCCCGTGGCGGTATCCGGCCTTTGCCCCGCCGCTGCGGCCATACCGGCAACGGCCCAGAAACTGCTCCAGCTCCTCTTCGAAAACCGCCTCGATCGTCGCGCGGATGTTCTGGCGCAGCCGGTCTTCAATCGGGTCATAGCCTGCTTCATTGGCCAGTAGCGCGGATGTCGATGTTGCTGTATTCTTTGTCATGGCGTGATCTCCTTGGCGGTTCCAGCCGCCGGTTGGGTGGCTTCGATGCACCCGGAGATTACGCCGTCCTCGAATTTCCACCAAACTCGCGACACTACCTCCAGCATGACCATCCGCATGTATGCGCGGCGCAAGAAATGGCCGCTGGAGCGCGTCTGGGTCGATGTCACCCACGACAAGGTGCACGCACAGGACGCCGAGGCGGGCAATGCCGCGCAAAAGATCGACTGTTTCAAACGGGAAATCCACATCAGCGGCGATCTGGACGAGGCCCAGCGAAAACGCCTGCTGGAAATCGCCGACAAGTGCCCCGTGCACAAGACGCTGCTGCATTCGTCACGGATTGAAACGACTTTGGTGGAATGACCCCTTGCTGTCCCGCACTCGATGCGGGACCTGCCACAAACAGGTGAACCACAGGAGGCCCCGCATCAGGTGCGGGGCAGCGCCACCCCCTAACCCACTTGAAAAAGCCGCAACACCGACTACCTGAATACGAACCGGCAGCAACAGCACAGGTCCGCATGTTCAGCACCCTTACCGACAAACAAAGGGCCGTATCGGTCGGCATCCTGATCCTGCTGGCCTATACCATGCTGACCTACACCATCACCGGCAGCAAACCGCTGGGCGTGATTACCGATATTGTCAGCGGCTTGTCCGTGATCGGCATCCCGCTTTTGATGTGGCCGGTCTTTCGGGCGCACAAGGGCCTGAATATGGCCTATATGGCCGCGCGTTTTGCCGAATGGGGGCTGATGATCACCGGCGGGCTGTTCATCCTGTCGCCCGCACTGGAGCCTTACCGCAACGGCATTTACGAGCACATCCACATCTATTTCTTCATCTTAGGCGCGCTGTTCTTCTATGCCCTGCTTTACCTCACAAACGCTGTGCCACGGTTCATTTCCGTCTGGGGAGGACTGGCCACAATCGCCCTGCTGCTGATCACGGTGATCAAACTGTTGGGCGTGCAATACGCCCTGCTGGACGCGCTGGTGATCCCGCTGGTGCTGAACGAGGTCTTTCTGGCGGTGTGGTTGATGGTGAAGGGGTTTACCTTAACACCTAAATAGTAACCCAGTGGTGCACAATCTGCACACCATATCCCCCGTCATCCCCCAAACACCCCATCCAGAAACGCCACCACTTCCCCTGTCAGCCGCTGATGTAACGCCACACGGTCAAAGCCCTCAGGGTCTTGGGCGGGGATGAAGCCGGGCGTCACGACCTCCTTTGGAAAGGGCGACAGGAACGACAAATGTCCGGCGTTTTCAATGCGGTGGACGGTGATCTTGCCCTTGTCCGGCACCTGATCCAATATCCGTTCCACATTGTTGAACGGGGTCAGGGTGTCGTGCTGGGCGTGATAGACCAGTATCGGCAGGGTGACCGGGCTGCACAGCGCCTTTCAGAATGTCGTTATCGGCCAGCGCATCCAGACACAGGGTGATATGACGCGGGCGCAGTTCCAGATTGCGGGTTTTACCCTCGAGGAAATTGTCATCCTTGTTGTTGCCGAAATGCTCGGGCATCATAACCACATAACCGGCCTCGGCCAGCGCTTGGGCGAGTGTCAGATAGGCCAGCCGGTTGCCGCCGGAGCCATGCGAGATAACAACCACCGGATAGGGCCCCTGCCCCGCAGGCACATTCAGGCCGGCGGTGACGCTGAATGGGCCAAGTTCATAGGTTCCGTGGGCATCCGCTGCCGGATACATGACAAATACCGGAAAGCCGATATTGGCCTGATCGTCCCAGACGCGGATATGTTGGCAGCCGGTGTGTTTCATGAAGTCCCCCTGAATGGAAAAAGGCGCGGCCCACAAGCCACGCCTGTCTGTAACTTTAACCGCTCGTCGCTCCCTTGCGGGCGCTCCTTGTCAAAGCGAAGAAAGCCGCAAGGCTTGATGAGCGCCTTATCCGCGGGCGCGGCCAACCAGTTTCCAAAGCCCTGGCAACAAAACCGCCGCAAGGGCCAGTTTCACAGCATCGCCGATCAGGAACGGTGTCAGCCCCCAGGCCAGGATCGGTTTGTCAAAGCCATACAGAACGCCAAGCCACAGAACACCCGGCACATAAATCAGCGCATTGCCGATCAGCATGGCCCCTGCCATCTTCACTGGTGATCTGTCCCAGCCGCGTGCCGCCAGCAGACCCAGCGCCAGTGTTGCCAGAACAAAGCCCACCAGATAGCCGCCCGTGCTGCCCATCATATAGGTTAGACCGTTCAAATCGGCGGTGGATTTGGCGAACACATCAAAGCCCAGCATGCCCACCAGCATATAACCAATGATCGTCACCAGCCCCAGACGCGCGCCATAGGCGGCACCGATTGTCAGCACCGCAAAGGTGCCCATCGACATCGGGACGGGGAACATTGGCACCATGATCTTGGCCGAAACCGCCAGTGCCGCGATTCCAGAAACCACCAATGCGGCCTGTTTGGCCCGCAGGGCTGCGCCCTCGCTTGCCCCGATAACCTCTGCCAGAACCCGATTTGTTGCCGTTAGCGCCATGTCGCCATCTCCTGTCTACCTGTCTATATGAACTTAGCGCCTTTTTGCCCCAGCCCGCCCCCATAGGCAAGGTAAAGATTGCCAGCCGCCCCCCTGCCCCTTATGAGATGCGCTAACTGCATCCAACATATAGGCCTTACGAAATGATCCCCCGTTATTCCCGCCCCGATATGGTTGCCATCTGGTCCCCCGAAACGAAATTCCGCATCTGGTATGAAATCGAGGCCCACGCCTGCGACGCGCAGGCCGCTTTGGGCGTGATCCCCAAGGAAAACGCCGCTGCCGTCTGGAAAGCCAAGGACGTGCCATTCGATGTCGCCCGCATTGACGAAATCGAGGCGGTGACCAAGCACGACGTGATCGCCTTTTTGACCCATCTGGCGGAAATCATCGGCAATGATGAAGCACGCTTTGTGCATCAGGGCATGACATCCTCGGACGTGCTGGACACCTGTTTCAACGTGCAACTGGTGCGGGCCAGCGATATTCTGATCAAGGATGTTGAGGATCTGCTGGCCGCCCTGAAACGCCGCGCGTTTGAACACAAGGACACGGTGCGCATCGGTCGTTCCCACGGCATCCACGCCGAACCCACCACCATGGGCCTGACCTTTGCCCGTTTCTACGCGGAAATGGACCGCAACCTGAACCGGCTGAAAAAAGCCCGTCACGAAGTGGCAACAGGCGCGATTTCCGGTGCAGTTGGCACATTTGCCAATATCGATCCGGCGGTCGAGGAACATGTCTGCAAGGAAATGGGGCTGGAGGTCGAGCCGATCAGCACACAAGTGATCCCGCGCGACCGTCACGCCGCATTCTTTGCAGCACTTGGCGTGGTGGGTAGCAGCATTGAAAACATCGCCATCGAAATCCGCCACATGCAGCGCACCGAGGTTCTGGAGGCCGAGGAATTTTTCAGCAAGGGCCAAAAGGGATCAAGCGCGATGCCGCACAAACGCAACCCTGTTTTGTCGGAAAACCTGACCGGTCTGGCCCGTCTGGTGCGCATGGCCGTGGTGCCGGCGATGGAGAACGTGGCGCTTTGGCACGAACGCGATATCTCGCACAGCTCGGTCGAGCGCAACATCGGGCCGGACACCACCATCACGCTTGATTTCGCGCTGGCCCGTCTGACAGGGCTGGTGGACAAGCTGGTGATCTATCCCGACAACATGCTGGCCAATATGAACAAATTCCGTGGCTTGGTGATGAGCCAGCGGGTATTGCTGGCCTTAACGCAAGCGGGTGTTTCGCGCGAGGACAGCTATAAGCTGGTGCAACGCAACGCGATGAAGGTTTGGGAAGAAGGCAAGGATTTCAAAACCGAATTGCTGGCGGATGCGGATGTTCTGGCCGCCCTGAGCGCCGAAGAGATCGAGGAAAAATTCGATATCGGCTATCACACCAAACATGTGGATACGATCTTTAAACGGGTGTTCGGCGAAAGCTGATACCACCGCGGGGCCACCGAAATCTTTTAAAGATTTCGGGGTGTTTTCTTTCAAAGAAAACACTTCCGCCCGCTATTTCAGATTTATCGCCGGTATGCCCGCAGGTAATGGCGTTCAAACATCCGTTTGGCCCAGTGGAAAACCTTCATCGGCGGCAGAAAAATGGTGCGCTTTTCGTTGCGGAACACCAGAATTCCGCTGTCCAGCGTGTCAACAATGCAGATCAGTTCCGCCTTGAAATCGTGGCCGGGTTCGCGGCCGTTGATTTCGTCAATGATATTCTTCACCACCGCCTCGGCCTGCAAATCCGCCTGATGTGCCTGTTTGGCCAGCCATTCCGGCCCCGGATAGGATCCGGTATCCCCCACCACATAGGTGCCCTTCAGGCCGACAACACGGCATTTGCTGTCGGCCTGGACAAACCCGCCTTCCGATCGCGGAAGATCGGTGTTGTCCAGCCACAACGGCCCCGTCATGCCGGTCATCATCAGGATCAGATCGGCGGGGATTTCCTCGCGCTCGGTCACCACTTTATCGGCTTCCATGCGGATCGGTTTTGCCCCCAGATGGGTTTTTATCCCGCGTTTGGCCATTTGTTTCAGCAACCCTCCAACCGCTTTGTCCCCCAACCTGTTGCCCGGCTTGTCGGACCCGTTGAAAAATACCAGTTCAAATTTGTCCCGCCGCCCCTGACGGCGCAGCATGGTATCGGTGCCGAACAGGAATTCGAACATCGGCCCGCCGCGCACCGCTTTGGGTTCCTTGGGATTGGTGCCAAATCCAAAGGCAATGGTGCCGCTTTCCATTGCGTTGATCCGGTCGTGGATTTGCTGACCCATACTGGCCCCCTCGCACGGGATAACCGCATGTTCGACCAGCCCGGACAGTTTCTTGATAAAGCGGCTGCCGGTGGCGATGATCAGGTAATCATTGCGGATTTCGCCGGTATCGGTCTCGACCAGCCGCCCGCCCTCTTTTACATTGATCACCGATCCCTGATGCCAGACCACATTTTTCTCGGCAAAAAATTTGTCCAGATTTACATCGATATCAGCGGCATTGCGCATGCCTGAGGGCATCCAGATCAGGCTGGGCAGATAGGTCAGGTGGTTATTGGGCGAAACCACTGTGATCTGGGCCTCGATTTTCGACTTGCGAATTTCGCGAACGGCTGTCAGTGCGCCAAAACCGCTTCCTAGAACTACAATATGGGTCATTTGGGGCCTTGTGGTTTACCAGAGATGAAAACAGGAATCCCCGCCTTCTAAACGATCCGGAATTATGTGTTAATGCGACAAATCCGACCATTTCAGTCAGCATTTATACTACAGCGCGCCAGTTCTGTGAACATTCAGGCCTGTTTTCTTGTCGCTATAAGGAGAACCTTAACCCGATTCTGCCAGTCTGGTGCAAACCGGACCGGAGAACCGTAACGTGAACACTGCCCTGTCGCCCCTGCCTGACCTGCCCATGCCCGATACCGGCGCAATGCCGCCCCCCCTGTCGGCCCCGCCACAAACAATCAATCGCCAGAAAAAGGCGGCAATCATCGTGCGCCTGCTGTTGTCCGAGGGGGCCGAACTGTCCCTGACCGACCTGCCCGAGGATATGCAGCAGGATCTGACCATGCAGATGGGCAGCATGCGCAGTGTTACCCGCGAAACAGTGACCGCAGTGGTCGAGGAATTCATCAACGAGCTGGAAAGCATTGGCCTGTCATTTGCCGGTGGACTTGAGGGTGCACTGAACGCACTGAATGACTCGATTAACCCGCAACTGGCCGAACGCCTGCGCCGCGAGGGCGGCGTCAAACGCACTGGCGATCCGTGGGAGCGGATCATGGGATTGGAGGTAGATCGCCTGTTGCCGGTACTGGAACAGGAAAGCACCGAAGTTGCCGCCGTTATGCTGTCAAAACTAAGCGTTTCCAAAGCCGCTGAATTGCTGGGCCTGTTGCCAGGTCCGCAGGCGCGGCGGATCACCTATGCCATGTCCCTGACCAGCGCGGTCACACCAGCGGCGGTGCAACGCATCGGGCAGGCGCTGGCCAGCCAGTTGGACAGCGTGCCCCCCAAGGCCTTTGATGACGGGCCGGTGGAAAGGGTTGGGGCAATCCTGAATTTCTCGCCCGCAACAACGCGCGATGATGTGCTGGAAGGTCTTGAAGAAGAAGACAGGGAATTTGCCACGCAAGTGCGCAAAGCGATCTTTACCTTTGCCAACATTCCGGCGCGGATCGATCCACGGGATGTGCCAAAAATCACCCGTGGCGTGGACCAGATGGTTCTGGTCACGGCATTGACAGCGGCCGAGGCGGGCGGGCTGAAGGACTCCAGCGAATTTATCTTGCAGAATATCTCGAAACGCATGGCCGAAGGTCTGCGCGAGGAAATGAAAGAGCTGGGTCAGGTCAAAGAATCCGATGGCGAAGACGCGATGAGCGCAGTTGTGGCTGAAATCCGTGAATTGGAGGCAGCGGGTGAAGTGTTTTTTGTCGCCGGTGACGAAGATGAATAACGCGACCCGTTAATCCAAACCCGCATGGGGCTTGCCATAATCCTGAGCGCCCCCTACCCTAGCCCGTATGGATAAAACAGGACGCCGCTGGCACGATATGGGTGGACAGGCCGCAGGTGCGGTTCTGCCCGAGGATCACGACTATGCCCTTTGGGAAAAGCGTGTGGACGCGCTGATGGTGCTATGTTCCTCCAAGGGGTATTTCACCGTAGACGGGTTGCGCCGCGCGATCGAGGATATGGGCGAAGAGGCCTTTGAAACCATGTCCTATTACGAACGCTGGGTGGCCGCCGTGAACCAGAACATGATCGTGGCCGGCGCCTATTCTCTAACCGAACTGGGCGAGCGAATGGAGTTGATCAAGGCCCGCGGCGAAACCTATGGCGAGGCCGCAGATGGCTGAATATGTCCGCGTCAAATCCATGATGCCACCGGGTCATGTGCGCACCCCCGCTTACCTGCGTGGAAAATACGGTATGGTCGAACGCCGTCTGGGCGAATTCGCCAACCCCGAACGCGCCGCATATCGGCTGGAAAAGGAAATGCAGCCGCTTGTGCGTGTCCGGTTCACCATGGCGGAAATCTGGGGCGACGCGGCGGAAAACCCCGATGACACGCTGGATGCGGAAATCTATGCCCATTGGCTGGAAAAGGTGGAGTAACCCATGCCCCATGATCACCACGATGACGATTTTCACCACAGCGGCATGAGCCCGTCGGGTCATCCTTATCGTGAAGACGATGACCGCCCGCTCACCTATTGGCAAACCATGGAAATTGCCATGCGGGAATTGCTGGTTGAAAAAGGCATCCTGACCCCGGAAGAAATTGCCCGCCAGATCGACGAAATGGATGCGCGCGAACCCGCCAACGGGGCCGCCGTGGTAGCACGGGCATGGACCGACCCCGATTTCAAGGACCGTTTGCTAAAAGACGCCTCAAACGCCAGCCGCGAGATGGGATATGACATTGGCCCGCTGCGCCTGATTGCCATCGAGAACACTGCCGACACCCACAATATCATCGTCTGCACCCTGTGTTCCTGTTACCCGCGCAACCTGCTGGGGCTGCCGCCCGATTGGTACAAATCCCGCGCCTATCGTTCGCGGGTGGTCAAGGAACCACGCAAGGTATTGGCGGAATTTGGCGTCACCCTGCCCGAGAGCACCACTGTCAGGGTGCATGACTCCACCGCCGACATGCGCTATATCGTGCTGCCGCGCCGTCCAGACGGAACGGATGGCTGGGGTGCCGATAAACTGGCCGAACTGGTGACGCGCGACAGTATGATCGGGGTGGGCCTTCCCAAATCCCCCACCTGACACCTGTGCTTGTTATCCGGTGTACGGACATTTAAGACTTGGCCAGAACAAGCAAACCCCCAAAGGCCCAAATGGCAGAAAAAGGCAAAACCCGCAGTGATTACCTGGTCAACCTGCTGATCCGCGGGATGTTCCGGTTGGTGATGCTGTTCCCCTACCGTATCCGCGTGCCATTGATTGGCTGGATCATGGCGCGGGTTGTGGCCCCCTTAGCGGGCTATACCAAACGTATCCGTGACAATCTGGAGTATGTCTGCCCCGATCTGGACAAATCCGAAGTAGACCGCTTGTGTTACGAGGTGCCCAACAACGCCGGCCGCACATTGATCGAGATTTATTCAGGCGAGAAATTCATCAACCGCGTGCGCGACATCCCGCTGGGTGGTGACGGGGCACAGGCGCTGGAGCAAGCCCACAAAGAAAGCCGCCCCGTAATTCTGGTCACCGGACATTTTGGCAATTATGATGTGCCGCGCGCTGCCCTGATTGCGCGGGGGTATCGGGTCGGCGCGATATACATGCCGATGAAAAACGTCTTTTTCAACAAGCATTACGAGGCCGCGATTTCAACCATCGGCACCCCGCTGTTCCCGCGCGGTCGCAAGGGGCTGGGGCAAATGCTGAAATTCCTGCGCTCTGGCGGGATGACCGGATTTCTGGTGGATCAGCATATGGCCCATGGTGCCCCACTGACCTATTTCGGCAAGGTTGCCCCCACCGCCCTGTCGGCGGCCGAAATGGCACTGAAATATGATGCTTTGCTGGTTCCGATCTATGGTATTCGCGCCAAAAACGGGCTGGATTTCACCATTCAGGTGGATGCCCCCATTCCGCACACGGATGCCAAAACAATGACACAGGCGTTAAATGACAGTCTGGAAGATCTGGTGCGCAAACATATGGGGCAATGGTTCTGGATTCACCGGCGCTGGAAACCCGAACGTCAGCGCACCCTTGCTGCCGCCAATACCGGCCCATGAGACGCCCGCTGAATGATGATCACACAATCATCGTCACCGGTAATCTTTGCCGAAATTGACAGCGGACTGCGCCCATTCCATTCCTTCAGAACTTCCCATTCGGTGACCACATTTGAATAGGACAAATCGCGCCCTGCGTTTTCACCGCGTTTGATACGCACAGTCTGTCCGTCCTTGAAACGCACCATCTGAACCACCATCCGGCCCAACCCCTCTTGCAAAGGTTCAGCCATGATTTCAAGCCGGTTCCCTTTGCGGGTCACGCTTAGTTTCACAGGATCAGGGGTTTTGCTGTGGGCCTTGATCAGGCGGGAAACCTCGCCCGGCTTGGTGCCGACAACATGGTCCTGCCCTGCAATCACCATCTGCGGCGTGTAAACCATCCGCTTACCGGCCGCGCGGGCATAGGCGTGTTGGCGATCGGTAAATTTCGGGCTGGCAAAGATATCTTTCCAACCGATGTAATCCCAGTAATCCACATGCAGCGACAGGGCGATCACATCATCGCGTTTCGCCAGTTTTCCCAGAAATTCATCGGCAGGCGGGCAACTGGAGCAGCCTTGCGATGTAAACAGTTCCACCACAACAGGGCTGGATTGTGCCGTGGCGAACCCTGCCAGTGCCATCCACACCCCTGTCATCATCACCAGTATTTTTCGCATTTTCAGCCTTTCTTGCCCGCTTCCAGTTTCCATTTAAGGCGACCCCTGATCAATAGCCAATCAAGGTTTTGCGAGGTTCCTTGCAAAATTCGTAACATCCGCGTCACAAGTTTTTGTGTGCAATGGTATACAAATTGCCGTCTACCCCCTTGAACGACTCTGCCGGATGCGTCAAAAGCGCAGGTGAAAGAGGGCTTATGCCCTGCCCTTACCCCAACAAACGGAGTCCCGCCATGACCATCACCGTCGGCCAAGACAGCGCCAAGACCCGCAAAACCCTTACCGTTGGCAAGCAAAGCGTGGATTACTATTCCATTCCCGCCGCAAAAGCTGCCGGTCTGGGGGATTTTTCGCGCCTTCCCGCATCGCTGAAGGTTGTGCTGGAAAACATGCTGCGATTCGAGGATGGCAAAACCGTTACAGTGGATGACATCAAGGCCTTTGCCGAATGGGCCGCAAACGGCGGCAGGAACCCGCGCGAGATCGCCTACCGCCCTGCCCGTGTGTTGATGCAGGATTTCACCGGTGTGCCTGCCGTGGTCGATCTGGCCGCGATGCGTGACGGGATTATCGGCCTTGGCGGGGATCCCGAAAAGATCAACCCGCTGAACCCCGTTGATCTGGTGATTGACCACTCGGTGATGATCGACGAATTCGGCAATCCGCGCGCCTTCCAGTTTAATGTCGAGCGCGAATACGAGCGTAATATCGAACGCTATACCTTTCTGAAATGGGGCCAGAACGCCTTTAACAACTTCCGCGTTGTGCCGCCGGGAACCGGCATCTGCCATCAGGTCAATCTGGAATATCTGTCGCAAACCGTCTGGACCGACAAGGACCAGAACGGTAAAGAGGTGGCTTATCCCGATACATTGGTGGGCACCGACAGCCACACCACCATGGTCAACGGTCTGGCCGTTCTAGGCTGGGGTGTTGGCGGCATCGAAGCCGAAGCCGCCATGCTGGGCCAGCCGATTTCCATGCTGATCCCCGAAGTTGTCGGTTTCGAGCTGACCGGAGAAATGGCCGAGGGCATGACCGGCACCGATCTGGTGCTGAAAATCGTCGCCATGCTGCGTGAAAAGGGCGTGGTCGGGAAATTCGTTGAGTTCCACGGGGCGGGGCTAGACCACCTGCCACTGGCCGACCGCGCCACTATTGCCAATATGGCACCTGAATATGGCGCCACATGTGGCTATTTCCCTGTTGATGACGAAACCCTGCGTTACCTGCGGGTTTCGGGCCGTGACGAGGACCGCATCGCGCTGGTCGAGGCCTATGCCAAGGAAAACGGCTTCTGGCGCGGGGCTGACTATGCCCCGGTCTATACCGACACCCTGTCGCTGGACATCAGCACCGTTGTGCCCGCCATTTCCGGCCCCAAACGGCCACAGGATTACATCGCGCTGGATCAGGCCAAAACGGCGTTTGAACAGCAGATGAAAGACGTCTTCAAGCGCCCGATGCACAAAGAAGTGCCGGTGGCTGGCGAAGACTACACGATGGAAAGCGGCAAGGTTGTGATCGCCTCGATCACGTCCTGCACAAACACCTCCAACCCCTATGTGATGATCGGCGCGGGTCTGGTGGCCCGCAAGGCCGCCGAACTGGGTCTGAACCGCAAACCGTGGGTCAAAACATCGCTTGCGCCTGGCTCGCAAGTGGTTAGCGAATATCTGGAAGCGGCCGGTCTGCAAAAAGATCTGGATGCGATCGGCTTTAACCTTGTCGGCTATGGTTGCACCACCTGTATCGGCAATTCCGGCCCGATCCAGAAGGAAATTTCCGAAGCGATTGCCGAGGGTGATCTGGTCGCCACATCGGTTCTGTCGGGCAACCGCAACTTTGAAGGCCGGATCAGCCCCGATGTGCGCGCCAACTATCTGGCCAGCCCGCCGCTGGTGGTGGCCTATGCACTGGCCGGCACGATGGATATCGACATCGCCAATGATCCGATCGGGCAAGACAAGGACGGCAACGACGTCTACCTGAAAGATATCTGGCCCAGCAGTCACGAAGTGGCCGAACTGGTTGAACAAACCGTCACCCGCGAGGCGTTCCAGTCGAAATACGCCGATGTATTCTCAGGCGATGAAAAATGGCAGGCGGTGCAGACGCCGGACAGCCTGACCTATGACTGGCCGCCAACCTCGACCTACATCCAGAACCCGCCCTATTTCCAGAATATGCCAAAAGAGCCGGGCACAATCAGCGATGTTGAAGGCGCCAAGGTTCTGGCCATTCTGGGCGATATGGTCACCACCGACCACATCTCGCCTGCGGGTTCTTTCACCCCCGAAACACCCGCCGGACAGTATCTGATCGACCGTCAGGTGGCGCAGCGCGATTTCAATTCCTACGGATCACGCCGAGGCAACCACGAAGTGATGATGCGCGGCACCTTCGCCAATATCCGCATCAAAAACGAAATGCTGGACGGGGTCGAAGGCGGCTATACGCTGGGACCGGATGGCAAACAGATGCCGATTTTTGACGCCGCGATGGCCTACAAGGACGCAGGCATCCCGCTGGTGATTATCGCCGGTCAGCAATACGGTGCAGGTTCCAGCCGTGACTGGGCCGCCAAAGGCACCGCCCTGCTGGGTGTGAAGGCCGTGATCGCCGAAAGCTACGAGCGCATCCACCGTTCCAACCTTGTCGGCATGGGGGTTATTCCGTTCGAATTCACCGGCGGTGACAGCCGCAAATCGCTGGGTCTGAAGGGCGATGAAACCGTTTCGATTCACGGGCTGGAGGGCGACTTGAAACCGCTGTCCGATGTGCCTGCGACCATCACCTATGGCGATGGATCAACCAAAGACATCACCCTGAAATGCCGTATCGATACCGAGATCGAGATCGAATACATCGAACACGGTGGCGTGCTGCAGTACGTGCTGCGTGATCTGGCGAAAAGCTGATCACGGATGCCCTATCAGGGCGTCTTATTCGACATGGACGGCCTGCTACTCGATAGCGAGCGGCTGGTCGTCGGATGTTTCAGGCAGGCCACCGTCGATTTTGACCTGCCGGATATGGACGACGTGGTCTTTTGTCTGATCGGTCTGCGGCAGGATGCGGGCGAAGTGATCTTGCGAAAGGCACTGGGCGGACGCGTCGATTACCAGATGTTTTACAACGACTGGTATGCGCACATCCGCGACCGGATGGCGTTGGGAATTCCGTTAAAAGACGGGGTTCAGATATTGCTAAAGCTGTTGCAAGATCAGGGGCTGCCCTGCGCCGTTGCCACCTCGACCCAAACCGCCAAAGCGCGGGAACATTTGGAAATCGCGGGGATTTTGCCGTATTTCCAAACCGTAACCGGCGGCGAACAAGTGCAGCACGGCAAACCGGCACCCGATATCTATCATGCCGCGGCGACCAGCCTTGGCGTGCAGGCCAGAAATTGCGCCGCCTTCGAGGACAGTGACCCGGGCACAACTGCCGCCTATACATCGGGCGCGCGCACGGTTCAGGTGCCCGACATCAATGCCCCTGCCCCTGAAATGCAAAAGCTGGGGCACACGATTGCGCCGGATATATTGCAGGGGGCACGGATGATTGGATTGATCAGGGATTAGCCTTGTTAGCCTGTGGAGCAGCCCAAGCCATTTTCATATACACATCGCCTACCCGCAATTCATCCAGCATTTGCGCCAACCGTTTCTGTTTGGTTTCATCGCGAACGGCCCTGTTGATCCACGCCAGATAATCATTGCGCTGGTAAGGCGGGCGTTGTTGATACGCTTTTGCCAGATCATTATCCCGCAGCGCATCGGCAACGAATTCCGGCATCTTCTGTTTGGCACGTTTCAAGGTCATATCGGGATGATATACCAACAGATACTTTTACAAAAGGAACCCTATTTACTGACAGCGCATTGGTATTCCGTTAACGAAATCACCTTATAGCAGCCTCTATGATTGATTTGACCCCACCCACAGCCCGCACCACGGATCTGGCCTTGCCCATCCCTCTAAAAGACCTCTGCATAACATCGGGATTCCCCCGGGTTGGCCGTTTTGGTAAGCTAGCCGGGAAATCTCTGGGGTGAATAGATGGACCTTTTCCTGCACGAAGCGGCGGCACGGATCGGCGCGGATGACGTTCTGTCGAAGATCGACGCGCTGATGGATTGGAACTCGTTTTTGCCGATCCTGCGGCGCGGTCTGGGGCGCTCGGGGATCGGGCCTCAGGGCTATGATCCGCTGGTTCTGTTCAAGTGTCTTCTGGTTGGCCAGTGGCACGGGCTGAGCGACCCGAAGCTGGAGCGGGCCTTGAAGGTGCGGCTGGATTTCATGCTGTTCTGCGGGCTCGATCTGCACGCGTCGGTGCCGGATGAGACGACCCACTGCCGGTTCCGCAATGCGCTGGTCCGGGGTGGCGTTTACGATGAGCTGCTGGCCGAGGTCTGCCGCCAGATCGAGGCGCATGGGCTGAAGCTGAAAGAGGCTGAGGCGGCGATCATTGATGCGACCCTGATCGCGGCGGCGGCGCGCCCGCGCACCCATATCGACGCCCCGCAGGACCGGGCAGAGGACCGGGCAGAGGACGGGGCAAGGGAAGGGACGCCGGATGATCCGCCCGAGGTCTCACCCGACGGGGCACAGCTGCATTTCAGCGCCGACCCTGATGCCCGCTGGGTCAAGAAGGGCCGCAAGAGCACGCTCGGCTACAAGGGCTTTGCCCGCTGCGACGAAGAGGGCTTTATCGACAAGGTGCACACCACGCCCGCCAATGCCGCCGAAAGCCCCGAATTCGCCACCATGATCGCGGGCGCAAAGGCGCAGCGGGTGCTGGCCGACAAGGCCTATGCGAGCAAGGCCAACCGCCAGATGCTGCGCGGCAAATACCGCGACGGCATCCTGCGCAAGGCAGCGCGCGGCCGCCCCCTGCGGCAATCGGAGAAACGCTTCAA
The DNA here is from genome assembly GCF_965277155.1 of Profundibacter sp. Taxonomy (GTDB): domain Bacteria; phylum Pseudomonadota; class Alphaproteobacteria; order Rhodobacterales; family Rhodobacteraceae; genus Profundibacter. Next base: position 109,889 of record NZ_CBDIBV010000013.1, on the reverse strand, counting down.
CCGGCTGATTTCGAAACGCCGCTTCCGCATCGAGCAGACTTTCGGCACGATGAAACGCCTCTTCGGCCTGCAGCGGGCGAGATATTTCGGGCGCGCCAGGGTGCATGCCCAGATGGTCATGGCCGCCATCGCGCAAAACCTGCTCAAGGCCGCAAACAGGATCACCCTCAACCCGCAAACCCCCGCAATCGCATAGCCCCAAACCCCGCCACCCGTCTGTCCGCCGGACCCGCAGGGGCGCAAGGTGGGCGGCCGATATCTTGCTTCAACCGAAAGCCATGGCCTCATGCAGAGGTCTTTCTAATAGAAACTCTGATGCTGGTTTTACTAGCCTTGGTGACTTTGCATTAGGGCCTATTTGTTCGCGTCAAGCACTGGCTGTATCTGCTTGTCAATAATGCTCTGGGTGATTGGCCCGCGATAATGCCACAGGATAATGCCGTCGCTATCGATCAACAGGCTTTCGGGCACGCCGGTAATCCCCCATTCAATTCCGTTGCGTCCCTTGGAATCCGTCAGAATTGCCGTAAACGGGTTCCCCAGACTGGACAAAAAACGATCGGCATCTTCTTTACGATCCTTGTAGTTCACCCCATAAATCCGCAAGCCGCCTTTGGCCAGTTTCATAAGATTGGGGTGTTCTGCCCGACACGGCCCACACCATGACGCCCAGAAATTAATCATCTTTATGCCGTCCTCGCGCAAGGTATTGTCGGTAAATCCCTTGGCAGGATCCTGATCCTTGCTAATGAACAGCGTCGGTGCAGGGCTGCCAACACGGGTTGAAGGAATATTCTTGGGATCTTCGCGTCCAAGGCCCGGAATGAAAAATGCCGCGACCAGCGCCACAAAGATAGCGATCGGCAGGATCGCCAATATGTTAATCTTGCGTTTCTCAGCCATTCTTTGCCCGCCGTTCCTCGACCTCGCGCAGCGCTTTTGCCACGCGACGGCCACGGACCCAGCTAAACAGCAACAGCGCCAGGAGCAACAATAAAGTCACCGCATAAGACGCGATCACCTCATTTTGATATTTTCCCAGATCAGGCATCATCCCATACGCTCCCGTGCGAGTAGCGCCTTAAGGCGGCGGCTGCGAATTTCGGTGCGGGTGCGCATCAGCACCAGCGTTATGAATAGTAATATGAACGCCGCGATACAGACATAGAGCGGGTTTGAATAGGCAGAATTGACATGTTCCTCTTTGTCCAGCGACAACGACGCGCCCTGATGTAGCCCCTGATTCCAGAAGTTCACCGCATACCGGCTGAGCACCGCAAAGACCGAACCGACAAGACATAGAACCGCCGTCAGATCGGCGGCGGTATCGGGGTCATCAATTGCTTCCCACAGGGCGATATAGCCCAGATAGAACAGGAACAGCACCAGAAAGGACGTTAGCCGCGGATCCCACGCCCAATAAGTGCCCCACATCGGTTGCCCCCAGATCGCGCCGGTGAACAGCGCAATCAGCGTCATTGTCATGCCGATGGGCGCGGCCGCCTTGGCCGCCAGTGCCGAAACATGGTGGCGGCGGATCAGCCAGACCAATGAGGTGACCAGCATCATTACCCATATGTTGATTGCCATCATCGCCGAAGGCACATGCACAAAGATGATTTTCACAGACGAGCCGAAGTTCTCAGCCTCGGGCGTAAAGAAATACCCCCAGATCAGCCCGACCGTGAACAGGATAATCGCAAGGGCCGCAAACCACGGCAGGAATATCCCCGAGGTCTGCATGAATTTCTTTGGATTGGCATATTCCCAGAGTGACATTAACCCACCTTCAAGCGTTCGTTTCCGCCGTCATATTAACCCCTACACCCCGTCTAACGCAAATTGATGCGTATGGTTGCAGCCGCTACAAATGGAAGCAGCGCGACCACGCCTGCGGTGATTCCGGCCAGCATTAACAGTGGTGTCATATTGTCCATGCCCAAGGTGCCTCGGCGCAAAGCTTCGGCCCCGAAAATCAGCGTTGGCACGTATAACGGCAGCACCAGCAACGACAGCAGCAGGCCACCGCGCTTCAGGCCCACGGTCAGGGCTGCCCCGAATGTGCCGATGAACGACAGCGCCGGTGTGCCCAGCCCCAGCGTTACCACCAGCCAGACAAACCCCTGATCCGGCATGTTCAGCAATACCGCCAGAAAGGGTGCTGCGATGGTCAACGGCAGGCCGGTGGTCAGCCAATGTGCAAAGGCCTTCATCGCCACCACCCCTTCCAGCGGCACGGGGGCCGTGGCCAGCAGGTCAAGCGAGCCATCCTCGAAATCCAGCGCAAAAATGCGGTCCAGCGACAACAGGCACGCAAGCAGCGCCCCTACCCACAGAATGCCGGGCGCGATCTTGCCCAGCAATTCGCTTTCCGGCCCAACACCAAAGGGCACCAGCACCACCACAATCAGGAAAAACGCAAGCCCAAGGCCAAAGCCCCCGCCTGCGCGCATCGCCAGCCGCATATCGCGTAGCAGAATTGCAATCATTCGAATGCCTCGTCAAATCCGGCCAGATCACGCGGCTTGGCCTTGTTGCCGGTCAGGTCCAGAACATCGGCCTCCAAACCCATATCAATATGCGTGGCAATCAGCGCCGCACCACCGGCGGCACAATGCGCCTGCACCGCATCGGCAAACAGCCCGACACTGGCCACATCCAGCGAAACCGTCGGTTCGTCCAGCGCCCAGACAGGCCGCCCCGTCACCAACAGACGCGCCAGACCAAGGCGGCGTTTTTGCCCCGCAGACAGGTTATGCGCCGCGCGGTCTTTCAAATCTTCCAGATTGAACGCCTTTAGTGCAGGGGCAATATCGGCCACACCATACACCCGCGCCCAGAACTTCAGGTTTTCCGTTACCGTCAGGGTCGATTTCAACCCGTCCGCGTGTGCCCCATAGGTCAAAGCATCCGGCGCGGCCTCAACCGTGCCCTCGAGCGCCGGTTGCAACCCCGCAAGGGTGCGCAACAGCGTGGTCTTGCCAATGCCGTTAGGCCCGCGCAGCATCAAAATCTGCCCCGCCTTCAGGGTGAAATCCACCCCTTCCAGAACCGCCACACCACCACGGGTGCAAGCAAGGTTTGTAACTTTCATCAATTCCATAACCACCCGCATACCCCATAGCGCCGCTTGCGAAAAGACGCGAAAAGGTCACCCCCATCTTTGTTCCTGAAATAACTGCGCTACAGGCATGGAATCTTTTTGGAACAAAGCGTTAAACAGGCAACAACGCCGCCGCGATCCGACGCCCTTCGGCCAGCAACACATTATAGGTGCGGCACGCCGCAGGGCTGGCCATCGGTTCTACCCCGATCCCCGCCTTTTCCAGTGCCTCACGCAAATCCCGCGGGATAAAAGCGGTCTCGGCCCCTGTGCCGAAAAACAGCACATCCACCTCTAGCGCCATTAAGGCCGCCGAATCCTCGTAACCACCCCAGGATACAACCGAGTTGGGCTGCACCAGCAGCGCCCCCTCGTAAACCCTGCCACCAATGCGGAAAAAACCCGGGCCAAAACCGTCTATCGGCTGAACATCCTTAAACTCGACTTCTGTGAATTGCATGGTCGATCCTTAGTCAAACAGTGGCATCCCGTTTAGCGCCGATGCGGCGATAATGAAATAGGCAATGACGCGATAGAGGCGTTCATATCCTGGCCGAAACAGCCAGCCGCCCAGCACATTCGCCGCCAGATAAGGCACGATTAGCAACGCGCCCAAGGCCACAGCCGAGACTTGTAAATACCCGTTCAGATGCAGCACACCGATCATCATCAAATCGCACAACAACAGATAAACCATAGGGAACCTCTAAAAATCCCCCAAAATCCGGCCTGACGGGGTAGAATCGTCATCAGGATGAAAATGATTCGACCGACGGGGTTTTGTCATGGGTCAGATGGGATTTTTTGATCTTTCCAGCCGATACGCGGGACTGGACAAATCTGGTGATCCGCTGGTGTTGCTCAACGACATGGTGCCGTTCGAGGATTACCGGGACGAGCTGAAGGCCATATGGCGCACGCCGCCCGAACAGCGCAAATCCAACGCTGGCCGCCCGCCTTGGGATGAGGTGCTGATATTCAAGACGATGGTTTTGCAGCAGCTCTACAACCTCTCTGACGATCAGATCGAGTATCAGATCCGCGACCGCCTGTCGTTCATGCGGTTTCTCGGCCTTGGCATTGAAGACAGCGTACCTGACGCCAAGACCATCTGGGCCTACCGTGAAAGGCTGGCCGGGGCCGGGAAGATGAAGGAGCTGTTTGACAAGTTCGATGCCTTTCTGCGCGAAAAGGGCTATCTGGCGATGGGCGGGCAGATTGTTGATGCGAGCATCGTTCCGGCGCCGCGCCAGCACAACAAAAGGGACGAGAACGAGAAAATCAAGGCGGGCGAAACGCCTGAAGAGTGGGAGGAAAAACCCCACAAGAAGCGCCAGAAGGACGTGGATGCGCGCTGGACGAAGAAGCACGGCAAGAGCTATTACGGCTACAAGAACCACATCAATGTCGACCGGCGGCACAAATTCATCCGCGCTTATGATGTCACCGATGCCGCCGTGCATGACAGCCAGGCGCTTGCCGGTCTGATTGATGCGAGCAACACCTCATCGGACCTGTGGGCCGACAGCGCCTATCGCTCGCAAAAGATCGAAAGCGAGCTGGAAGAGCGGGGGCTTCACAGCCATATCCATCACAAGGGCAGGCGCGGCAAGCCGCTTGGCGAGCGCCAGCAAAAGGCCAACCGGAGGCGCTCGAAAGTGCGGGTCCGGGTCGAGCATGTATTCGCTTTTCAGGAGCGCTCCATGGGCGGCAAGCTGATCCGCTCCATCGGCCTGAAGCGGGCGCGATTTCGCATCGGGATGATGAACCTGGTCTACAACATGAAGCGCTTCGTCCAGTTCGAATGCGGCCTGGCGGCGCCGGGATAAGGGTTCATGGGGTGAGGTGTGCCTGAAATACCCAAAACCGGCTTGAAACCGGTGAAAATGGGTTTATGATCCGAAGCAATCAGGCGGGACAGGCGAAAAACCGTCCACCCCGCCGCGAAGAAGGCGAAAACGGGAATTTACAGAGGTTCCCCATAATGTTGGCGCGGATCACTTCGGACGGGTTCGGGCTGGCCATATAGAGCATGATCACCGGTGGCCCGGGCAGGCCCACACTGCCGGCCAGAAATCCCCCAACCGCGCCGGTGCCATAGACCATCGGCGGGCGCAGCGTGCCGTGATAACGCACGCCGGCCATAAGTAGAACCAGCAACAGCAGGGAAATCAGCGATACACCATAGCGGAAAACTTCGGGCGCGATCAGGCCCAACACCAGCACGCCCAATGGCAGGGCCACCAAGGTGCTTGCCGACAGGCGCAGGATGTCGCGTTTGTGGCCGGTGCGGATGGCGGCGGGGATATTGGGCAAGGGGCCGATCAGATCCATCACCATCAGGGTCGTCAGCGCCTGAAACGGGGTCAGGATCTGGCCGGCGACGGGCAGATATACCATCGCCGTGCCAAACCCTGAAAACCCGCGCACCAGACCGGCAACCGCCGCAGCAGTGACAAGCAACCAGAAGCCGTCAATTGCTACGGCTTCGGTCAGAGCCTGCATTTAGGCGTCGATATTGGCGTATTGGCCGCCGACATTTTTCGGGTCTTTTTTGCTCCAGTCCCGCTTGACCCCGAGGCGCAGCAGGATCGCCGAAGCGATAAAGACCGAACTGTATGTCCCGACAATCACACCCCAGATCATCGCGAATACGAAGTCGCGGATCACATCCCCGCCCAGCACAAACAGCGCGATCAGCGCAATCAATGTGGTGACCGAGGTCATCACCGTGCGCGACAGGGTTTCGTTGATCGACATATTCAGCAGGTCTTTCAGGGGCTTTTGTTTGAACTTGCGCAGGTTTTCCCGCACCCGGTCAAACACCACCACCGTATCGTTCAGGGAATAGCCGACAATCGTCAGCAATGCCGCGATGATCGACAGATCGAACTTGATCTGGAACAGGGCAAACACACCGATGGTCAGGGTCACATCATGCACCAGCGCAATCACAGCCCCCAGCGAAAACTGCCACTCGAACCGCAACCAGATATAGAACAACACCGCAAAAATCGCCGCAATCACCGCTTCGATAGCGGTCTGGATCAACTCGCCGGATACTTTCGGGCCAACAGATTCGACGGCCTCGAAACTGATGGATGGCTCATAGGCCTTCAGTGTCTGCTCGATCTTGGTGACCGTGGCCGAGGTTATGGCCTCGTCACCGTCCTGTGCCTCGATCCGGATTTGCGTGACATTCTGGTTTGGCTTGGTAGGATCGAACACCTCGGTGATTGAAACATCACCCAGCCCCAGCGGCGCAATCGCATCGCGATAGGCACCGACATCCACGGCCACTTCGGCCTTGGTGCGGATCGTGGTGCCGCCTTTGAAATCGATACCGTAATTCAGTCCCATGGTGAAAAACAACACCACCGAGAGCACCATCATCAGGCCCGAAATTCCCAGTGTCAGAACAGGAACCTTGAAGAAATCCCAATTTGTTTCTGCGGGTACAAGTCTTAGTCTCATGGTCTTATACCTCTATCTGTTTTGGTTTGCGGCGCTCAAACCACATAACAACAATCAGCCGCGTTACATAAATTGCAGTAAACACAGATGTGATAATTCCCAGTCCCAGCGTTACCGCAAATCCGCGCACGGGGCCGTACCCCATGACAAACAGGATCACAGCGGTGATGAAGGTGGTGATATTGGCGTCGATAATCGCACTCAGCGCCTTTTCATAGCCCAGCTCGATTGCCCGCGCCGGTCCTTTACCTGCCTTCAGTTCTTCGCGGATACGTTCGTAAATCAGCACATTGGCATCTACCGCCATACCGACGGTCAAAACGATCCCCGCGATCCCCGGCAGGGTTAATGTGGCCCCGATCATACTGAGCAGTCCAAAGATCAGTGCGACGTTGATCATCAGGGCAATATCGGCAAACAGGCCGAACAACCCGTAGGACAGGATCATGAACACCAACACCGCAACACCCGCGACAATCGCCGCGATCTTGCCTGCGTCAATGCTGTCCTGTCCCAGTTCCGGCCCGATGGTTCGCTCTTCCAGGAAATTCATCTTGGCGGGCAAGGCCCCGGCCCGCAGCAACACGGCCAGCTTGGTCGATTCCTCGACTGTAAAATTACCGGTGATAATGCCGGACCCACCCAGAATGGCACTTTGGATCGTCGGTGCCGAGATCACTTCATCATCCAGTACAATCGCAAAAGGAGCGCCAATATTGTCAGCTGTATACTGGCCGAATTTGCGCCCGCCCGACGGATTGAACCGGAAATTCACCGCAGGGCGGCCGTTTTGGTCAAAGGTGGGTTGTGCATCGACCAGTTCCTCGCCGGTGACAACCGGCAATTCTTCGACAATGTAATAAACGCCCTCTTCATCCAGCGAGGGTAACACCTGGTTGCGAGCACCGGGATTTGCATCGGGGTCAGACGTGCGGCCTACAACCGGTTTGAATTCCAGTTTCGCAGTGGATCCCAACAAATCCTTCAGTTCCTGCGCCGACCCCAGACCGGGCACCTGAATCAGAATCCGGTTTGTGCCTTGGCGCTGGATCGTCGGCTCGCGGGTGCCCACTTCGTCCACACGGCGGCGGATGATTTCCAGCGATTGCTGGATTGTGCGTTCGTCCATGGCGTGTTTTTCGGCCTCGGACAGTTGCACGGTTATTACATCCCCGTTTGCCGAAACCTCGATATCCGTCGCACCGACACCGGCAAGCGTGACAACCGGCTGTGCCAGCGCCCGTACCAGTTCCAGTGCTTTATCCATATTTTCAGGTTTGTCAATGCGTACCCGCAACTGATCAGGGGGTGAATCCAGACGGCGCACCGCCCCGACCACATCACGTGCCGGACGCAAGGCATCGCGCACATCCGGCCACATACCTTTGATGCGGGCCTCATAGACATCCTGCACCTGAACTTCGGCCAGCAAATGCGCACCACCGCGCAAATCAAGGCCGAGGTTTACAAGGCTTGAGGGCATCCAGCTGGGCCACTCGGCCACAGCCGCCTGGCGCTCGGGTGTGCTGCCGAACTTCTCGATCTCGACCAGCGCATCGTTGTGTTGTTCCACACGGGTGTAAAACCCGTTTGGCACCGCCATCAGCAGGCCGATCAGGACCAGCCCCCAGATGACAATGCGCTTCCAAAGATCGAATTGCAGCATATGTTTGCCTGTATATTACGTTTGTTTCGGATTATTTATTGTCGTTGGCCGGTTCGGTTTTGTTCAGAACCTGCGAAATGGTCGACTGGATTACGCGGATTTTGACACCCGATGCGATTTCGACTTCAACTTCGCCGCCCTCTTTTACCTTGACCACTTTGCCGACAATCCCGCCCGCCGTCACAACCTGATCGCCGCGACGCAGCGCCGCAACCATCGCCTGATGTTCTTTAAGCTTCTTTTGCTGAGGGCGGATCAGCAGGAAATACATGATAGCAAAGATCAGAATCAACGGCAGGAAAGAGCCAAGCGCGCCGAAGCCCCCTGCTCCTGCCCCTGCGGCCTGTGCGTATGCGGGTGTAACAAACATTGTGTCGTCCTCTTGGTATGGTGTGGGCATGGACGCCCTATAGACTTTGCGCGCACCCTATATGTGGCCCATTTGCTTGGCAAGCAGATGCCGCATGTAAATCAAGGCTTCAAAGCCGCGCCGGTCTAGGGCATATGGGGTATTACAGATGACATTCAATCGGGAACCAGTGAAATGCACGATATTAAAATGATCCGCGAAAATCCGGCCGCTTTTGACGCCGCAATGGCACGGCGCGGATTGTCCGGTATTTCCGAGGCAGTTCTGGCGATTGATTCTGCCCGCCGCGCCGCCATCGCCAAGGCCGAAGCGGCCCTGACCGAACGCAATGCAGCCTCGAAACAGGTGGGTGCGGCCAAAGCATCGGGGGACGAGGCCGAGTTTGAACGCCTGCGCGCGCTGGTCGGGGAAAAGAAGGCCCAGATTGCCACTCTTGAAGAAGAGGCCAAGGCCAAAGACGCCGAATTGCGCGATATGCTGATGGGCCTGCCCAACCTGCCCGCCGAAGATGTGCCCGATGGCGCGGACGAGGACGACAATGTCGAGATCAAGCGTTGGGGCAACCCGCGAGAATTTTCCTTTGATCCGAAGGAACATTACGAGCTGGCCGCCGTTCAGGATGGCATGGATTTTGAGACCGCCGCCAAACTGTCCGGCGCGCGTTTTGTGGTGATGTCGGGCGCTGTGGCCCGCGTGCATCGCGCGCTGTCGCAATTCATGCTGGATTTGCACATCGACAAACACGGGTTGCTGGAAACCAACGTGCCCGTATTGGTGCGCAGCGAAATGATGTATGGCACCGGCCAATTGCCCAAATTCGGCGAGGACAGCTATAAAACCACCGATGGCTGGTGGCTGATCCCGACCGCCGAAGTGCCACTGACCAATATCATCAACGGCGAGGTGATCGACGAATCCACCCTGCCCCGCCGCCATGTCGCCCACACCCTGTGTTTCCGCTCCGAGGCCGGATCGGCGGGCCGTGATACTTCGGGCATGCTGCGCCAGCACCAGTTTGAAAAGGTGGAAATGGTTTCGGTGACACACCCTGACGAATCCGCCGCCGAACATGATGCCATGACCCGCCGCGCGGAAGCCATCCTCGAGGCGTTGGAACTGCCCTACCGCACCGTGGTGCTGTGCACCGGCGATCTGGGTTTTGGCATGAAAAAAACCCACGATATCGAGGTCTGGCTACCCGGTCAGAACACCTATCGCGAGATCAGCTCGGTTTCAGTTGCCGGTGATTTTCAGGCTCGCCGCATGAACGCGCGCTTCAAACCGGCAGGCGGTGGCAAACCCGAGTTTGTGCATACGCTGAACGGCTCGGGGGTGGCAGTGGGCCGCTGCCTGATTGCGGTGCTGGAGAATGGCCAGAATCAGGATGGCTCGGTCACCCTGCCCGCCACATTGCACCCCTATCTGGGGGGCAAAACCGGTATTTCGACAGAAGGTAAACTGATCTGATGGGACTATTCGATTTTCTGACCGGCACCAAACGCCCGAAATCCGGTGTGACACCGGCCAGTGCCGCCGATGTTGAAGCCGCCATTCTGGCCCTGAACCGCGATACCGCCCCCTACCGGATCAGCGCCTGCAAGGACAGCAGTTGCGATCTGGTGGCGGAATGGAAGATCGTTGACGCCAAATGGTACGAGGTTTTCGCCAAGGCCGGTCTGGAGAAATGCTTCAAAATCAAAATGCGGCTGGATGCAGAGAAACACGAGGTCCGCGCACTGGACGAAGATTACACCATTGAATGGAAGGCCGGGGTGCCCTCGCTGGAATTGCAGTTGTCCGGTTTTCGCGGTCAGAAATCCGAAGTGTCATTCGGCACCGCCTATGCGTTCACCGAAGAATTGAAACCGGGCCAGGTTTACAATTACCGCTTCAACACAGCCGAGGTGAAAAAGCCCTTGCAACAGGCGGTGCTGGGCAAGGGCTGGACATGGCGCGGGGTCAGCTTTGGCAGGCTGTAACTATTTGTAAAACCTACCCCAGAAACGTGGTTTTGGCTTTTTTCAACAATTCGCCGGCCAATTCATACCGCACATAGATGGTTGCGCCCTTGCGGGTGCCAAAGGCGCTCCATCTTCCGCCAAGGTTTTTACATATTTTTCATTCTGCTGAAGAAAAATCACCACTCATCAGAACGGCATCGGCCTTGCCGCTGCAAAAGGCAACGATACCGGCAGAACGCCCTTTGAAATCGGTTTGCACAGCAATTTTATCGTGTTGCAATTTGCCGGCTGCGATGTTGCCCGGTCCGGCCTCGCCCACCAGTAGCATCGGGGTTGGCAAGCTATTTTTCATCGCCGGTTGGGTTGTGGGCGTGGTGGCTTCCACACAGGCTGAAAGCAAAAGAACAGCCGGTAGCAGGGTTAATACTCGCATAAATGAACTCCAATTTTGACATATTGTTACGTAAATAAAACACGTCAACCTAACCTGCCCTACAGTAAAGGAAAGTCAGGAATCCATTACCTCGGCCCCGCAACCAATTAGCTGTGCGGTGGCTTGTCCAGATGTTTGCGCAACCGGCTGGGGGTTGATTTTTTCTTGTTCTTATAGGGGTTTGACTCGGCCTGTGAACGCATCCACAGGCGGATCGGCGTGCCCGGCATGTCGAAACTGTCACGCAACCCGTTCACCAGATAGCGCGAATAGCTTTCAGGCAGTTTTTCCGGCATTGAACACATCACCACAAAGCCCGGCGGGCGGGTTTTGGCCTGAGTCATATAGCGCAGTTTGATCCGGCGGCCGGCGGGTGCCGGGGGCGGATGGGCCTCGAACATGTCAATCAGCCAGCGGTTCAGTTGCGACGTGGTCACACGGCGGTTCCAGACCTCGTGCGCCTTCATCACCGCCTCTTGCAGACGGTTCAGGCCGCGGCCGGTTTTGGCCGAAACGGTGACCAGAGGGGCGCCGCGCAATTGCGGTAACAGGCGTTCAAAAGACTCGCGTAAATCTTTGAGTTTCTTTTGTTTATTCGGCTCGACATCCCATTTGTTTACGGCCAGAACCACCGCGCGCCCTTCGCGTTCGGCCAGATCGGCGATGCGCAAATCCTGTTGTTCAAACGGGATTTCGGCATCGATCAGCACGATCACCACTTCGGCAAATTTCACCGCGCGCAGCCCGTCCGAAACCGACAGTTTTTCCAGCTTTTCCTGCACACGGGCCTTTTTGCGCATACCGGCGGTATCGAACATGCGGATCGGCACGCCGTCCCAGTCCATCTGCACCGAAATCGCATCGCGGGTGATGCCCGCCTCGGGTCCGGTCAGCAAACGCTCCTCGCCCAGCATCTGGTTGATCAGCGTGGATTTGCCCGCGTTCGGGCGGCCCACCACGGCGATTTGCAGCGGTTTGGCTTTGGTTGGCACGCGCGGGGCGCCGTCGTCCATATCCTCGGACACATCCACATCGGTTTCCGGCGCATCCGCCTCGGCGCGCTCGGCAAATTCATCGGCCAGCGGCATCAGCAGGGCCAAAAGGTCGCTCATCCCTTCGCCATGTTCGGCCGACAGACGCAGCGGATCGCCCAGACCCAGCGCATAAGCCTCGAGCACACCGGACTCGCCGGCGCGCCCCTCGGCCTTGTTGGCGGCAAGGATCACATGTTTGGCGCGTTTGCGCAGCAGCCCGGCAAAGAATTCATCGGTCGGCGTCACACCGGTGCGCGCATCGATCATGAACAGGCAGATATCGGCCATATCAACCGCGCGTTCGGTCAAACGGCGCATCCGTCCCTGAAGGCTTTCGTCTGTCGCTTCCTCAAGCCCCGCCGTGTCAATCACGGTAAAGCGCAAATCCCCCAGACGCGCGGCACCTTCGCGCAGATCGCGCGTGACACCGGGCTGGTCGTCGACCAGCGCCAGACGTTTGCCAACCAGACGGTTGAACAGGGTGGACTTGCCCACATTCGGGCGCCCCACTATGGCAAGTGTAAAGCTCATCGCTTGCTCCAAAAACAGATCAAGCTGCCCCGATACAGCATCCCGCCCCTAACGGAAAGCGTGAAGTTGGCCTTTTTTCGAAACCACATAGAGAACCCCGTTCACAACCACCGGATTTGTTGTAGCCCCGCCCGAAATCTCGATAGAAGAAACCAGCGAACCATCTACAGGATTGAACGAGCGGATCAAACCGTCACTGCTGGCAACAATCAAACGGCCGCCTGCCAAAACTGGCCCGTAGTTGGCATAAACATCTTTGCGGCGACGTGGTTTATCCTTGGTGTAATAGGGCAGTTCAACGGACCATATGGTTTCGCCGGTTTTTGCATCCAGCCGCACCAGATGCGATTCATCGGATACAAGGAAGACCGATCCACCGGCGGGCCAGACAGGGCTATAGGCCCCCTCTTTGGCGGTCCAGATGCGTTCACCACTGCCCAGATTCAGCGCAACAACGCGGCCCGACTGATTGGCGGCATAGACGGTGTTGCCATCGATCACGGGATCACCCGTTATATCGATAATCTCGGCATAGGCACGTCCACGCCGTTTACCCGACACAAAAGAGGCCCAGACCCGCACCCCGCCTTTGCGGAATGCCGCGACCAGTTCGCCGGAACCATAAGGGAAAACGACAAACTTGTCCGAAACCGCCGGTGCCGTTCCGCCCACCATCACTGATGGGGTCGGGGCCGCCTGCAATTCCCATTTGATCCGGCCATTGCCGGCATCGATCGCCCACCCGCGGCTGTCGCGGGACGTCACATATACAATTCCGTCGCGCACCGCAGGAGAACCCGTTGCCGGCGCATCCAGCTTTTGCACCCAGCGTTCGGCACCGGTAGCCGCATCAAGCGCCACCAGTTCGCCAAACCCCGAGGTGACATAAAGCGTGTTCCCCTCAACCGCCAGACCACCACCAGAAGCATCACCATCGCGATCCGTGTCAGGGGTAATATCCCGCGACCAGATTTTGGCCCCGGATGTGCTGTGCGCCATTACGGTTGCCTGCGCATCCAGCGTGAATACGCGTCCAGCGGCAACCACCGGATCGGCCGTGATACGGTATTTGCGACTGTCCCCTGCCCCGATCGAAACACTCCAGACATGGGTCAGGGAAGCGGCCAGTGCCGGATGGGTGATGCGATGTTCGGGCGAGCCGTTGCGGTGTGTCCATTGCCCGTTGTTGACCGGTGCTGGCAACTTGATCGGAACCGCGCGGTTTACCGGACCATCCGTCACAACAGCACTATCCGCATTTCCGTCAGCGGCTGCCGTAGCCTGATCCAGTGGAGTGCGTAGATCCAGGCGTTTTCCGGGCAGAATTTCTTCTTTTTGGCCGCAACCTGCCACCAATGCAGCAATCGCGACCCCCGCAAATATCCGGGTCAGTTTCATAGTATTTTCGCCCTTCAATTGCTTGTTCTTATGTTCAATATTCATATCAGCGCCTCCCGACCCCGAGATTTATTACGAGGCTTCGGCTTTGCCACCCAAAACAACGATCAACTGTGACGCGCGGCTGCGCAAGCCTGCGCTGACCTCGACATCGTTGATAATATCCTGAAGACGGGAAATCGCCGCGTCCTTCTTGCCTTCTTCAATATCCAGCATGGCCAGTTGTTCTTCGGCCAGCAACCGGAACGGTGCCCCGGCAACGGCAAGGGATGTCAGTTTACTGCGACGCTCTGCAATCGGCATATCTGTTCCCGACAACAAGACCTGTTTCAATACCGCCATTTCGCGATACGCCGGTGCCAGTTCGGGATCATCCTCGATTTTCGCAAGCGCCGAAACCGCCCGTTCGGCATTGCCGCTGTTCTGCGCCTCGGCCGAAGCCAGCAACGATACGACCGCCTTGGCCCCTTCGCTTTCGGCTGTGATTTTGGCCAGCGCCGCAGCACGGGCTGTGGCATCCTCGATTTCCAGCGCCGCAATCAGCGAATCCCCCAGCGCCTGTGCGGCGGCGGCCTCGCTTGCTTTGCGCCATTCGTTATAGGCGGCACCACCCACGATCAAAAGCACTGCCAGAATCGCGATCCAGCCGTATTTGCGCATCAGGGCAAACAGTTTGTCCCGGCGCACTTCTTCTGTGACTTCTTCGATAAAACTGTCTGTTTCGCTCAACGTATCTACCCCTGATGCCATTCCCCCACATGCGCGCGGGGCATTTGGCCTTTATATTCCATCGCAGTCTTACCCTATTGCAGCCAAGTTTGCCAAGGGGGTGCGAACAAGGCAAAGTCGCGTATTAACCTGCCTCTTGCATGTTTAAACTGAACTAGGTAGTTTAGTTATAGACTGCGCGCAGGTTAGCATCGCTCAATACATTGCTGTTTGTGCCACTGACCATTATTATTCGCCACGGCGAAACCATTACGAGGCCCGAATGAAACCGCTCCATTTTCTGATTGCCATCCTTGTTTCCGGGTTTCTGTATCTGTTGGTATTTGAACGCGAAAGCCTGCTGGACTTTGCCAAAGGCAATGCTGGTGTGGTTAGCGAAGAAAGCGAAACGCAAGAAACAGCCGAAACACCGGATGCAGAGGCCACGCCGCTGGTTTCTGTTGTAGCAATCCATTCCACCGCCCGCACGGTCGACAGCGCCGTGATGTTGAGGGGACGCACTGAAGCCGCCCGTCAAGTGACCGTAATGGCCGAAACATCCGGCAAGGTGGTGTCAGAGCCTTTGCGTAAAGGCGCCTATATCGAGGCCGGTCAAACCCTGTGCCAGCTGGATTCAGGCACCCGCGAATCCCGTTTGGCCGAGGCCAAGGCACGCCTGATCGAAGCCCAGGCCCGCCTGCCAGAAGCCATCGCCAGCGCCACCGGTGCCGCCGCAAAGCTGACCGAAGCCAAGGTGAACGAAAATGCCGCGCGCCGGTTGAACCAGCAGGGCTATGCCTCGGAAACCCGCGCGGCATCGGCCGAAGCGGCGCTGCAAGGCGCGTTGGCCGGCATCGAAAGCGCCAAGGCGGCCGTGGTTTCGGCCAAGGCGGCAATCGAAGCGGCCAATGCTTCGATCGCATCGATCGAAAAAGACATTGAAAACCTGACCATCACGGCCCCTTTCGCGGGCTTGCTGGAAACAGATACGGCTGAGCTGGGTGTGCTGCTGCAACCCGGTTCCCCCTGCGCCACGATCATCCAGCTGGACCCGATCAAACTGGTCGGCTTTGCGCCCGAAACCGAGGTCGACAAGGTGACCGTCGGCGCCATGGCGGGCGCCCGTCTTGCCACGGGACGCGAGGTTGTGGGACGGGTGACTTTCCTGTCGCGCTCCGCCGACCCTCTGACCCGCACCTTCCGTGTCGAGGTCCAAGTGCCGAATGCAGGCCTTGCCATCCGTGACGGGCAAACCGTTGAAATCATTGTCGCCTCTGACGGAACCAAGGCGCATCTTCTGCCTCAGTCCTCGTTGACCCTGAACAACGATGGCGCGCTTGGCATCCGTTACGTCGGCCCTGACAACATCACCGGCTTCGCCCCCGTCAGCATCCTGCGCGACACCCCCGAAGGGATCTGGGTTGCGGGGCTGCCCGACAAGGTGGACGTGATCGTTCTGGGCCATGAATATGTGATTGCCGGTGTTAAACTGGATGTCACCTATCGGGAGGCCGGCCAATGACCGGTATCGTCGATTGGGCAGCATCCCGCGCGCGAATGGTGCTTGCCTTTATCATCCTGTCGCTGATTGCGGGCGCAATGGCCTATGCCACCCTGCCCAAAGAAGGCGAACCCGACATCGAAATCCCGATGCTGATCATTTCAGTGCCCTTCCCCGGCATTTCGGCGTCGGATTCCGAAAAACTGCTGGTCAAACCGATGGAAACCGAATTGTCCGGTCTGGATGGGTTAAAAACCATGAAGGCCACGGCGGCGGAAAACTATGCCGTGGTGATCATGGAATTCGATTTCGGCTGGGATAAATCGAAAATCATCGCCGATGTGCGCGACAAGATGAGCACCGTCGAGGCCAATTTCCCATCTGGTGCCGATAAATACATCATCTCCGAATTCAATTTCTCGGAATTTCCGATCATCATCGTCAACTTGACCGGCGATCTGCCCGAACGAACCCTATTGCGGGTGGCCAAGGATTTACAGGACCGTCTGGAAGAACTGGAACCGGTGCTCGAGGCCGCCCTGACCGGCCAGCGCGACGAGATGGTCGAAGTGGTGATCGATCCGCTGCGGCTGGAGGCCTATAACGTCACCGCCGCCGATCTGATCAATGTGGTGGTGAACAACAACCAGTTGATTGCAGCGGGTGAAATCGAAACCGCCACCGGCGCGTTTTCGGTGAAAATCCCGTCGTCCTTTGACGAGGTGCAGGATATCTACAGCTTGCCCGTCAAAACCAATGGCGACCGGATTGTAACGCTGGGTGATCTGGCGCAAATCCGCCTGACATTCGAGGACCGCAAAGGTGTGGCGCGTTATAACGGCGAAAACACCGTGGCGCTGCAGGTCAGCAAGCGCAAAGGGTATAACATCATCGACACCTCGGAACTGGTGCGTGATGTGGTAGAACGCGAACGCGCCCTGTGGCCCGCCGAATTGCAGGCCGCGATCAAGGTTGGCACCTCGAACGACCAGTCCCGCACGGTTGGGTCCATGGTGCGACAGCTCGAAGGCTCGGTTCTGACGGCGATTGCGCTGGTGATGATCGTGATACTGGCCTCCCTTGGCACCCGCAGCGCGCTGCTGGTGGGGTTCGCAATTCCAACCTCGTTCCTTTTGTGTTTCGTCCTGTTGGCGCTGATGGGGGTGGCGATTTCAAACATCGTGATGTTCGGCCTGATCCTTGCGGTCGGGATGCTGGTGGACGGGGCGATTGTGGTGGTCGAATACGCGGATCGGCGTATCCGCGATGGCGTTGGCCCGATGCACGCCTATGTCGAGGCCGCCAAGCGGATGTTCTGGCCGATTGTCTCCTCGACCGCCACCACGCTGTGTGCTTTCCTGCCGATGCTGTTCTGGCCCGGTGTGGCGGGACAGTTCATGGGGATGCTGCCAATCACGCTGATCTTTGTTCTGTCCGCCTCGCTTGTCGTTGCGCTGGTCTATCTGCCGGTGATGGGCGGTGTTTCGGGGCGGATGTCGCGCAGTTTCGAGCACGCCGCCGACCTGCTGCGCCCGCTGCCGTGGGTCATCCGCGCCCTGCTGGCCATTGGCGCGCTATATCTGGTGTTCGTTGGCGCAATGGAGGGGCTGAACCCCGACTATATCCCGCCGTTGGGGGCCGTGATTGACGGCATCAAACAAAACAGTCCCGCGTTGGTTGGGGGCATGCTGGGTTTTGTGCTGCAAACCATGCCATTCCTGATCGCAACAATGCTGGCCTCTGTCACAGTAAACGCAGCCAAGTTTGAACATAAAGCCAAGCGCGTGCGCGCAGGGTATCACCGCTCGCTATTCGGCTGGCTGATCCGGTTCATCACCGGCAATCCGGTGATGCCCATTGTAACCATCGCCGCTGTGATCGGTTTTGTCGTGGTGGTGTTCGGGATGTTTGCAAAAAACAACAACGGCACCGAATTCTTTGTGAAATCCGAACCCGAACAGGCCATCGTTTTCGTGCGTGAACGCGGCAACCTATCTTTGATCGAAAAAGACGCCATCGTGGCCGAGGTGGAAAAAGTAATCCTTGCCACCAAGGGCATCAAAAGCGCCTTTGCCTTTGCCGGTGAAGGCGGGCTTAGCCAGAACACCGGCGGGGCCGGATCACCACGCGACACCATCGGGCGGGTGCAAATCGAACTGATCCCGTGGGAAGAACGTGCCGATATTCCCGAACTGGACGGCGATCTGGTGCTGGACCGGCTAAAGGCCAACCTTGCCAAAATCCCCGGCATCCGCACCGATATTCTGGACCTGCAACGCGGCCCTGCATCAGGAAAACCCGTGCACCTGCGCCTGAAGGGTAATGATTGGGAGGCGCTACAAAAGGCCGCCCTGACCGTTCGGGCCAAATTCGAGAATACCGTTGGGCTGGACGATATCGAAGACACCCTACCCCAACCCGGCATTGACTGGCAGATCGACGTGGATGTGGAAAAGGCGGGCCGCTTTGGCGCCGACGTGCGCACCGTGGGGGCAATGGTGCAACTGGTGACGCGCGGCATTTTGCTGGACACCATGCGGGTCGATACCTCGGACGAGGAAATCGAGATCCGCGTGCGCCTGCCAAAACAGGACCGCGTATTGGCCACACTGGACAGCCTGCGGGTGCGCACACGTGACGGGCTGGTGCCGCTGTCCAACTTCATCAGCCGCAAACCGGTGCAAAAACTGGGCCAGATCGACCGCGTCGACCAGCGCCGTTATTTCGATGTGAAAGCCGCCATTCTGGACGGGCTGACCAAATCCGTGACCAACGATGACGGCACCACAACCGAAGTTCCGATCACCGCAAACGAACGCATCGCCACGCTGACAAAATGGCTGGAAACCGAAAAACCCCTGCCCGCGGGCATCGCATGGGAATGGACCGGCGATAACGAGGAACAGGCAGAAACCGGCGCCTTTCTGGGCAAGGCGTTCATCGGCGCGCTGGGGTTGATGTTCATCATTCTGCTGGCGCAGTTCAACAGCTTTTACAACTCGGTTCTGGTGCTGTTGGCGGTGATCCTGTCCACCACCGGCGTGCTGATCAGCATGATGGTGATGGGTCAGGCATTTTCAATGATCATGACAGGGACCGGCGTGGTGGCGCTGGCGGGGATCGTGGTGAACAACAACATTGTGCTGATCGACACCTATCAGGAATACACCCAATATATGCCCAAGCTCGAGGCCATCGCCCGCACCGCACAGGACCGCCTGCGCCCGGTGATGCTGACCACAGTCACCACAATGGCGGGGCTTGCGCCGATGATGTTCGGCCTGTCGCTGGATTTCTTTAACGGTGGATATACCATCGACAGCCCCACCGCGCTGTGGTGGAAACAGCTGGCCACAGCGATTGTGTTCGGGCTTGGTATCGCCACGGTGCTGACACTGGTGTTCACCCCGTCCATGCTGGCGCTACGGGTGTGGTTGTCGGCGGGGGCATACAGATCGTTGAACCGGCTAAAGGCGCTGTCCTTTGGTCGTGATAGTATCGAGGCCCGCGACATCGCCCTGAACCGCGCCAGCCGCAAGGTAAAATCGCCGGAACTGGTTTGGGGGGATGAAACGCAGGATGATGCGCCAACACAAAAGGCGCCAGCACAAGCGGATGATCCAAAATCGGTGTTGGTTCTGACGGGCAAGGCAGAGGATGAAAAACCCACCAAGCCCAAACCACGCGGGCCAAAGGGCAAGCGGCTGCGGGCGGCGGAATAGGTGTGGGGGCGGGGCGCCTCTATCCAGAAAAACACCCCCTCATTCACCCCCCGTAGGGTGGGATTTCAACCCACCATTCGTGCGTGGTATGGACAAAGGCTAAGGTAAACAAATATCAATCAACCCCGTTGTTTACCCCGTATAGGGTATAGCCCACGGTCTGAAATCGAACCGGCCTTCCTTGCGCAACAAGTGAAATTCGCAATACTGGTCAACCGCTTCGGCGGGGTCGGTCAGGACCATCAGGTTGGGCACATCGGCATCTCTTAGATAATACACCAGCCCATCCCTGCCTTCGGTTTTTACAAACAGCTGATCACCGTCCGTGCGTTTCTTGCCGATAAAACTGCCCCAACTGTTCAGGAAGGCCCTGAATTCATATCCAAGGTCTTTTGCCTCGGGCATTGTATCCGGAAACATCTCGTCAATTAATGGGAGGTATTTTTTCTTCAGGCGCAAATCGCCCAACAGATCTTCAATTGGGTACCAGGAATTAGTTGGATAAGGTAAAATATGCGGGCAAATTCCGATGGCCGGATGGTTGGGTATATTCAGGCCGTTAAACCGGTGATAATAGGCAAGACGAATAGGTTCGGGCAGGCTAAGATGCCTTTCTTCAGCTGTTAGTATACGTCCCCGCTCTTTGAACAGTTCTGTATTTTTGGCTAACTTGGCATTTACACGGTCTATCCGGTCCTGATAATCGGGATCGCTGGGATTACCCCCTTTGAAATTGCGCGGAATTTCAATGACCTGCCCCTGAACTTCTTGGAAGAGATGGCATATATAGCTTAATGAGTGGGTGCCATCATGTAGTTTGCATCCGAGACCGAGTTCCCCGCCATTCATCAATATTCGGCCGGTTCTGGGCTGATGTTGCAGCGTCAGTTCGTATAACCATTCCTTGCCTTTCCCAAAAGGAGTTAATACATCACGCCAATGCCCTTCTAAAACAGCCGGATCAACCTCTTGGGCAGATGAATACCAGAGATCATTGTATTCCTTTATGTTCTTTAGAGTAATAATATCATCTGAAAGACCTCTGCATAACATCGGGATTCCCCCGGGTTGGCCGTTTTGGTAAGCTAGCCGGGAAATCTCTGGGGTGAATAGATGGACCTTTTCCTGCACGAAGCGGCGGCACGGATCGGCGCGGATGACGTTCTGTCGAAGATCGACGCGCTGATGGATTGGAACTCGTTTTTGCCGATCCTGCGGCGCGGTCTGGGGCGCTCGGGGATCGGGCCTCAGGGCTATGATCCGCTGGTTCTGTTCAAGTGTCTTCTGGTTGGCCAGTGGCACGGGCTGAGCGACCCGAAGCTGGAGCGGGCCTTGAAGGTGCGGCTGGATTTCATGCTGTTCTGCGGGCTCGATCTGCACGCGTCGGTGCCGGATGAGACGACCCACTGCCGGTTCCGCAATGCGCTGGTCCGGGGTGGCGTTTACGATGAGCTGCTGGCCGAGGTCTGCCGCCAGATCGAGGCGCATGGGCTGAAGCTGAAAGAGGCTGAGGCGGCGATCATTGATGCGACCCTGATCGCGGCGGCGGCGCGCCCGCGCACCCATATCGACGCCCCGCAGGACCGGGCAGAGGACGGGGCAAGGGAAGGGACGCCGGATGATCCGCCCGAGGTCTCACCCGACGGGGCACAGCTGCATTTCAGCGCCGACCCTGATGCCCGCTGGGTCAAGAAGGGCCGCAAGAGCACGCTCGGCTACAAGGGCTTTGCCCGCTGCGACGAAGAGGGCTTTATCGACAAGGTGCACACCACGCCCGCCAATGCCGCCGAAAGCCCCGAATTCGCCACCATGATCGCGGGCGCAAAGGCGCAGCGGGTGCTGGCCGACAAGGCCTATGCGAGCAAGGCCAACCGCCAGATGCTGCGCGGCAAATACCGCGACGGCATCCTGCGCAAGGCAGCGCGCGGCCGCCCCCTGCGGCAATCGGAGAAACGCTTCAACCGGCTGATTTCGAAACGCCGCTTCCGCATCGAGCAGACTTTCGGCACGATGAAACGCCTCTTCGGCCTGCAGCGGGCGAGATATTTCGGGCGCGCCAGGGTGCATGCCCAGATGGTCATGGCCGCCATCGCGCAAAACCTGCTCAAGGCCGCAAACAGGATCACCCTCAACCCGCAAACCCCCGCAATCGCATAGCCCCAAACCCCGCCACCCGTCTGTCCGCCGGACCCGCAGGGGCGCAAGGTGGGCGGCCGAAATCTTGCTTCAACCGAAAGCCATGGCCTCATGCAGAGGTCTTTCTGAAGTAATCATATCAGTTATTTCCCAGCATTAATTGTAGGGGCTGACCCAGATAACTACTTCAAGTAACGCTTAACCCATTGTCTTAGCAGCAATAACTGAGCTGAAGGGTCACTGTTGTTGAAACGCCACTCGCATTCCTTCAAATATAGCCCAAATTGGGCCTTGGGGACACCGTTAAATCGGCGCATGTGGCGCTTGGCTTGGTTCCAGAAATTCTCGATGCCATTGATGTGGTTGTGACGGTCTGCAAAGAGCTTGGAATGGTTGATGCGAAAGTGGTGGAAGTCTGACACATCCAGCACATTATAACCGCGCCAACAATCGGAATAGACGATGGAATCCGGCACGACTTTGCGCTCTATGATCGGGATCAGAGTGGCGGATTTGGCGTCCGGGATGATCTTGGTGTAAACCTTCCCACCCCTTTTTAATATACCAAAAACGGGAATTTTACCTGCCGCACCACGCCCGCGTTTACCTTTGCGTTTGCCGCCAAAGTAGCTTTCGTCCACTTCTATTTCTCCGCCGAACATAGCTTGGCTTTCCGCCTCCAGCTCATAGGCGATTATCTCGCGCAGGCGTAGAAAATAAAACGCTGCGGTCTTGCGGTTTACACCACACAAACTGGCTGCTGTTCGTGCTGTCGATCCCGAAACAAAATGCTCCGTAAGACGGTCTTGCTTGTAGTGGCTCAGGCGACTCTTTCTCATGCTTCCCATCATAACCTCTTTTTAGGTTATCTGGGTCAGCCCCTAATTGTATTCGCGCTTCAAGGTGCTTTCATATCCCATTGCTCCTTAGCCAACCACGCCTGATAACCCGGATCAAGCGGCACCCCATGGAACGAAGCAAGCCGTAGGGTGGGTTTTCATCCCACCATTCGCGCCGGAATAACAAAGGCGGCGGGGTGAACCCCGCCCTACGGGGCTGCTATCTTAACTTATAGGGAACCTCTAAAAATCCCCCAAAATCCGGCCTGACGGGGTAGAATCGTCATCAGGATGAAAATGATTCGACCGACGGGGTTTTGTCATGGGTCAGATGGGATTTTTTGATCTTTCCAGCCGATACGCGGGACTGGACAAATCTGGTGATCCGCTGGTGTTGCTCAACGACATGGTGCCGTTCGAGGATTACCGGGACGAGCTGAAGGCCATATGGCGCACGCCGCCCGAACAGCGCAAATCCAACGCTGGCCGCCCGCCTTGGGATGAGGTGCTGATATTCAAGACGATGGTTTTGCAGCAGCTCTACAACCTCTCTGACGATCAGATCGAGTATCAGATCCGCGACCGCCTGTCGTTCATGCGGTTTCTCGGCCTTGGCATTGAAGACAGCGTACCTGACGCCAAGACCATCTGGGCCTACCGTGAAAGGCTGGCCGGGGCCGGGAAGATGAAGGAGCTGTTTGACAAGTTCGATGCCTTTCTGCGCGAAAAGGGCTATCTGGCGATGGGCGGGCAGATTGTTGATGCGAGCATCGTTCCGGCGCCGCGCCAGCACAACAAAAGGGACGAGAACGAGAAAATCAAGGCGGGCGAAACGCCTGAAGAGTGGGAGGAAAAACCCCACAAGAAGCGCCAGAAGGACGTGGATGCGCGCTGGACGAAGAAGCACGGCAAGAGCTATTACGGCTACAAGAACCACATCAATGTCGACCGGCGGCACAAATTCATCCGCGCTTATGATGTCACCGATGCCGCCGTGCATGACAGCCAGGCGCTTGCCGGTCTGATTGATGCGAGCAACACCTCATCGGACCTGTGGGCCGACAGCGCCTATCGCTCGCAAAAGATCGAAAGCGAGCTGGAAGAGCGGGGGCTTCACAGCCATATCCATCACAAGGGCAGGCGCGGCAAGCCGCTTGGCGAGCGCCAGCAAAAGGCCAACCGGAGGCGCTCGAAAGTGCGGGTCCGGGTCGAGCATGTATTCGCTTTTCAGGAGCGCTCCATGGGCGGCAAGCTGATCCGCTCCATCGGCCTGAAGCGGGCGCGATTTCGCATCGGGATGATGAACCTGGTCTACAACATGAAGCGCTTCGTCCAGTTCGAATGCGGCCTGGCGGCGCCGGGATAAGGGTTCATGGGGTGAGGTGTGCCTGAAATACCCAAAACCGGCTTGAAACCGGTGAAAATGGGTTTATGATCCGAAGCTATCAGGCGGGACAGGCGAAAAACCGTCCACCCCGCCGCGAAGAAGGCGAAAACGGGAATTTACAGAGGTTCCCTATAATGACTTGGAAGATAAAAGGCTCGACCAAGCCGATCAATCGCAGACAGATAGCAAGGAACAACAACTCGATATAGAGCGGCGTAAATTTCCACAATGTCTTGCCAAACCAGGAGAGAGGGATCTCTCCGGCATTTTCATTTGTTTTATTCGTCATCTACAGGCCTTGGCCTGCTCTGGCTCTGTAATCACACAGGCACCGGGCAATGCATTCGCGTCCGGGGAAACGGCAAGGATAGTGAACTGGTCCGGCGCGGGAAACGCCTGCTGCAAACGTGCAAGAAGGCTGTCTTGGCTGACGTCATCCAACAGTTTGTCCAAGGCCAGTGCCTGCTCTGCCTCTCTGCCATCCAGAACGCCCATCAGTGCCGAAAAAGACACACTTGCCGGTTGCCCTGCCGTTTTCTGAATATTAGCCGCAAATGGGGCCTTGAGGTTGGACACTGGCCCCTCCGGACCGGTTTCACGAAAAGTGGTGTAAGCCTTCAGAACAGCCTCTTCCACCTGCGCCATTTTGCTGGTTTCCACTTGCCCGCGCAGGACCAGAAACCGGTTAGCCCGGGAAAACGCCCCCAATCCGGCACTAAAACCATAGGCCGCGCGCAGGTCAGTGCGCACAGCATTGAATAAGACGCTGCCTTCCCCCACGCCAAGGGCCTTTACCAAAATAATATCGTCGAATTCATGGCCTTCCGCCGTCGGCGGGAGCGGGCCAATAAACGTCAGTGAACTGGCTTCAGCATCCGGTTGGAGCAGCAATATCCGTCGTGGGGTGAAATCAGCCTGAATGGCAGGCGGATCAACCGGCCCGCCTTCGGGCAGCCCCCCCAGCAGCGCGTCGACAGCTTTGCCGGCCTCTGTGTCGCTCAAGGCACCGGCAATCACGATGGTTGCTCCGCGGCGGGTAAATACCTGCGCGTGCCAGGTGGAAACCTCGTCGCGCGTTACGGCCTCTACCATGCCGGGTTTGTCAAGCGACAGGGCTTCGCGCACGGGGCTATTGCCAAAGGCGGCCCAGCGTAGTGCGGCAAAGCCCTGCTGGTCGGGTTTTGCCATTGTTTCGGCCATGCGTGCGGCAAACCCGTCGCGGATGCGGACAAGCCACTCGGGGTCGAGGGCTGGTGCGCGCAGATGCGCGTTGGCAATTGTTATCGCCGCATCCAGGTTTTCCTTCGGCACCACAAAGCCGGCACGTATATTGTCAACGCTTGGGGCAATTCCGGCATCGGCGTTCAGATCGGCAAACATCTCGACAGCCTTGCCCGCCGGATAGCCTTCGGCCCCGCCGGACAGGATCAGATCCTTGCCAATATAAGGCACCGCCTGATTTACATCCCCGCGCGTCGCCCAATCTGTCGGCCATGCAATGCGGATGGCCACGTCCTTGGCTTGAGGCAGATAAATGCGATTATAGACGATACCGCCCGGGCTGGTTTCACGGCTGGCACTTGGCTTGTCGTTTTTGCATCCGGCAAGAGACAGGCCAACCAGCAGCACAAGGAGGATACGTTTCATTTCTGGTCCTTTCCGATAAATGCCACGGCTGTCCTGCCCGGACCCGCCAGCGCCAAAAGCAGTTCATTCAGATCATCGCGCGCCAACTGGACGTCAAGCTGGCGCAACTCGGCTTTGCCTAATGGGATGCGCAGGTTTTGCACCCGATTCAACACATAGTCAGCCATCCAGTTGCCAACCTCTTTTTTGTCGTTCCAGTCCGGCCAATAGGTCTTGAACCGCTCTCGCACGCGTTCCCAGGTAGCAGGCGGGATGTTCTGTTCAGAGATGGCCAACGCCGTTTCAAAAGCCGCCTGAAGCCTGGCAAACGAGACTCCGCGATCCGGCGCGGCGGAAAGCCGCAATTCGATATGGCGCTCATCCAGTGCAATCACGGATACGCTGAAACGGCGGGTGATGAAGGCGTCATAGCGCAAAGGGCCGGCTAGGCCACCTGGCAGGTTGGTGTCCAAGATGTCGCCAAGCAGTGCCGTCTGGGTTTCGAGCAGGTCAAAATTAACCGGTTGTTTCAAGGTGACAACCTTGCGCCAGATCATGCGCGGCGCGGCGGCGGGGTCATCAAACGTGAAAACCCGCGTTTCCGCTGGGGCAAGATTGAAATCCGGTGGTGTGATTTGCGTTTCTGTGCCGATCTTGCCTGCCAGCCCCGCCGCTGCAACGGCTTCTTGCACTTGCCCGTCGGTGATGTTGCCGACCACGACAAGCGTTGCGTTTTGCGGCAAATGGGTGGCATCATGCAAGGCGCGGGCGGCGTCATAATCAAGCGCCGCGATCTGCTCGGGCGTGCCAAGGGGCGAGGTGGCGATGGCGTTGCCCTGATACAGGAACGCATTCATTACAGTCGCGGCCTGCCTGTTGATGTTATCGACCAACCGCAAATCATATTCACGCCGCAGGATGGTCTTTTCCTGCCCGGCGAAATCATCCGGAAGAGTGATGGGTTCGAACACTCCGGCAAGGGTGCGCAGCAGGTCCGGCAGGTCTTCCGGCTTGCCCGAAAGCCAATAACCAACCGCCAGATCGGTGGTCCAGGCATTGGTGTCCCGGTCTTTGGGATGATCCTGCGAGCCAACGGCGTTCAGCCAGGAAAGGTGCTCGACATAGTGCATCTGGAGGGCGGGGCCATCATGAGCAAAGACAATATGCACGCTGACTTGCGGCAATTCAGGCTGCGCGACGGTCAGGATGCGGTTGTCACTGGTTTGATTGAATGCAAGGCCCGGGTGGAATACCAGCATTAAGAACAGCAGGAAGATGCCCGTAGGAAGGGGCAGCAGTTTTAGAATGGTTCTTCTCATTTCAACTTCTTGCTGTCCCTCAAAACTTCGCTTGGATCATCAACTATGTAGTCTCTGAATTTCAGACGGCCTATGTCGAAGCATTGGCCTAGGCTATAATTTTGCTCGCAATTGTGGGAAGGGCACAACAAGCGGTGGTGGTTGCCAAAATCTGGTCGAAAGAAACGCCAAATTTCAGATGAAAACAACATGATTGGGCAGATACAAGTGGCGCTTACCCATTTCTATGGAGCCCTATTTTCCAAGTAGCCAATGCAAATAGTGGTGCTGCAATAGCAATGAAAATAGCTACCCGCAAAAGCGGCGTATCCAGCAGAAATAGGCCGGCTCCGGAAACCAGAGCAAATATTGCGGTGCTGATTGTGAGTTTTGCAGTTCGTTTGTTTGACATCTATTTTCCTTTCAAGCTGAAGAGCACAGGCCCGCACATTCGGGCCTGTGCCAAAAACATAAGGGAACCTCTGTAAATTCCCGTTTTCGCCTTCTTCGCGGCGGGGTGGACGGTTTTTCGCCTGTCCCGCCTGATTGCTTCGGATCATAAACCCATTTTCACCGGTTTCAAGCCGGTTTTGGGTATTTCAGGCACACCTCACCCCATGAACCCTTATCCCGGCGCCGCCAGGCCGCATTCGAACTGGACGAAGCGCTTCATGTTGTAGACCAGGTTCATCATCCCGATGCGAAATCGCGCCCGCTTCAGGCCGATGGAGCGGATCAGCTTGCCGCCCATGGAGCGCTCCTGAAAAGCGAATACATGCTCGACCCGGACCCGCACTTTCGAGCGCCTCCGGTTGGCCTTTTGCTGGCGCTCGCCAAGCGGCTTGCCGCGCCTGCCCTTGTGATGGATATGGCTGTGAAGCTCCCGCTCTTCCAGCTCGCTTTCGATCTTTTGCGAGCGATAGGCGCTGTCGGCCCACAGGTCCGATGAGGTGTTGCTCGCATCAATCAGACCGGCAAGCGCCTGGCTGTCATGCACGGCGGCATCGGTGACATCATAAGCGCGGATGAATTTGTGCCGCCGGTCGACATTGATGTGGTTCTTGTAGCCGTAATAGCTCTTGCCGTGCTTCTTCGTCCAGCGCGCATCCACGTCCTTCTGGCGCTTCTTGTGGGGTTTTTCCTCCCACTCTTCAGGCGTTTCGCCCGCCTTGATTTTCTCGTTCTCGTCCCTTTTGTTGTGCTGGCGCGGCGCCGGAACGATGCTCGCATCAACAATCTGCCCGCCCATCGCCAGATAGCCCTTTTCGCGCAGAAAGGCATCGAACTTGTCAAACAGCTCCTTCATCTTCCCGGCCCCGGCCAGCCTTTCACGGTAGGCCCAGATGGTCTTGGCGTCAGGTACGCTGTCTTCAATGCCAAGGCCGAGAAACCGCATGAACGACAGGCGGTCGCGGATCTGATACTCGATCTGATCGTCAGAGAGGTTGTAGAGCTGCTGCAAAACCATCGTCTTGAATATCAGCACCTCATCCCAAGGCGGGCGGCCAGCGTTGGATTTGCGCTGTTCGGGCGGCGTGCGCCATATGGCCTTCAGCTCGTCCCGGTAATCCTCGAACGGCACCATGTCGTTGAGCAACACCAGCGGATCACCAGATTTGTCCAGTCCCGCGTATCGGCTGGAAAGATCAAAAAATCCCATCTGACCCATGACAAAACCCCGTCGGTCGAATCATTTTCATCCTGATGACGATTCTACCCCGTCAGGCCGGATTTTGGGGGATTTTTAGAGGTTCCCATAATTACCACCAGCAGGTGGCACCGTATCCTGCGGCTCCGCCAATGGCACCTACCGTACCACCAATGGCGGCTCCAGGAAGCGCACCAACACCACCTTCTGGTGCGCCCGCGGCAGCTCCTCCGATGGCCCCATTTACGGCCCCATTTACAGTTGCATGGCCCGCACCGTTCCAACTGCAACCGCCACCACCACCGCCGCCACCGCAGTAACTCACGGTTTCGTACAAATCGTCGGAACGGCTTTCCATTTCCTTGGACATTTCGTCTTCCTTTCTTTTGCGGCTCGGACATGTTATCTTAACCGCGTTTGTGTATGCCGGGCTTTCCTTCCCGGCGGCTCAACTGGGTGGCGGGTTCGTCAACAACCCGCCACCCGACATAAGGCCGTGGATGCTTTCGCATCCAACAGCCTTAATCCTTGTTTCGTTCGGGCATGAAACACATTGCAAATCCGCATGGTTTCAACCCTTCGCTCTTTGCGGGAAAAACGCGAAATTCGCCCCGCTTTTTTCAAAGCCCAACAACTCGAACAATCGCTCAACCCGATCCGTGTTGATCCCTGTTGACAGGGCGATGTTGATCCGCATTGCGCCGCGACGGCTGGCCCAAACCCTGTAAATATTCAGAACCTTCCTCATCGGCACCTTCCCGCGCTTTTCCTTCAAAACAAAAAGCGCCAGATCGCTGGCAACCACAGCATCAGAAAAGTAGAAATAATCCAGATATCCGATGAAACCGCCAATGACTTCATTGTCCTGTTCAAAAATCAGGAACAAATGATTTGGAGACTTGATTGCGAAGTCAAACAGGGACAGCACTTTTTCGTCGGAAAACGGCACATCCCGAAAATTGCTCTCCGAATGGAATTCCCGGGCAACGGCCAGAGCGCCCTGACAATCCTCCAAACCTGCTTCCTTGATGTTCACGCTGTCAATTCCTCTTTTTTCACAGACTTTTTCGGGAGATCGATGGCCAGATGCGCGGCAGTCTCAAATTTGGCGAGCAACTCGAATGGTAATAGCTGCACCGCGTTTTGCCCGCTTGAAAATAAATCCATGATCCGCTTCGGTGACCAATTTTCAAATACATGCACAGCCATGATGCGGGCCAAGGGATAATTCATGGCGTATTTGTAGGGCGCTGTTGGCTTCAACAGGCCTGCCGCCAAAAACTCGGCATGTTCTCCAAGGTAGCGCTCATTTTCAGTGCGCCAGACGCGCAAAAGCGATGCAAACAGGGCTTTGTCGTGGGTATGAAGCCAGCCCAGTAAAACAAGTTCCCCCAAAAAGGCACAGACCTCGCGGGCCATTGGCGGCATGAATGCATGGCCTGACAGATTGATTTGCACGGCATGCGCAACCTCGTGCGCCAAGCAGATCAGGTCATTTGGCTGGCCTTGCCAGCCCATAACAACAACGGGGCTGGTTTTTGGCCCGTCGTCACGTGTGTACGGTATGCTTCCGTTCAGGTTATTGCAAAATTCGATCTCTGTTAATGCATCGCCGATACTATTGACGTTGCCAAAAAACGAGATCAACGCCAGTTTAATGTATTCGCAAAAGCATGCTTGGCGGGATGTCAACAGCAATCTACTATTTTGCGGTTTGATCGCGGGAAAACAAAACCTCGTTGGTTCCTGCGGTAATGCACCCGAGCGAACTCTCGGCAAAACGTCTTGGATCACCCCCCTGTCAAGCCCGTGAAGCTCGATCCAGTCACTAACACAAAGAGGTGGTCCCACTTTTTTGACCAGTCAGCAGCCAGTTTAAGATGGATCAGGGTTTCATTTAGGCTGCCAAACTCATTGGTTTTGTTTTTCTGTCATAGGCTTCATCCGGGGTCAATATTCCGTGGGTGGAATGCGGGCGCTCGGTGTTGTAGTAAGCCAACCATTTCCCGATCCCGGCGCGGGTCTGCGAACCCGTTTCAAATGCGTTGAGGTAAATGCATTCGTATTTCAAGGATCGCCAAAGCCGCTCGATCATCCGGTTATCGACCCAGCGACCTTTGCCATCCATCGAGATTTTCACGTCGGCTTCTTTCAGCGCCTGCGTCCATTCAAACCCGGTGAACTGGCTGCCCTGGTCGCTGTTCATGATATCGGGCTTGCCGTATTTGGCCATAGCCTCTTTCAGGGCTTCAACGCAAAAATCTGCCTCCATGCTGTTTGACAATCTCCAGCTCAAAACCTTGCGGCTGTGCCAGTCCATGATCGCGACCAAATAGAGGAACCCGCGCTGCATCGGAATGTAGGTGATATCTACGCACCACACATGGTTTGGACGATCAATCGTCAGGTCTCGCAGCAGATACGGGTAGATCTTATGCTGCGGATGTTTCTTGCTCGTGTTGGGCGTCTGGTAGATCGGAACCAACCGCATCAGCCGCATCAAACGGCGGACCCTGTGGCGACCACACTTGTAACCTTGGCGCTGCATGTGCCGGGCCATTTGCCGTGATCCATACCACGGCGTCTGCAAGAATTGCTTGTCGATTATTGTCATGAACCGCAAATTTTCAGCACTTTCGCCTTTTGGCTGGTAATACAGGTTCGAGCGCGCCAGAGAAAGTAGCCCGCATTGTCGTCGCACACTCAGATCATGCTCACGGCTCACCATTTTTTGCCTCGCTTCCCGAGCAACTGTTGCGAGGCGTTGGCTAAAAAATCCCGTTCCACGACCAGCTGACCAATCTTGGAGTGCAGCTTCTCAATCTGGGCTTCATCAACCCGATCAGGATCACGGCCCCGTCTGGAAAATGCCGTGGCCATGTTTTCAATCGCTGCTCGTTTCCATGTGCCAATCTGGGTTGGATGCACACCATACTTCTTCGACAGCTCCGCCATCGTCATTTCCTCGCGGATTGCTTCAAGCGCAACGCGGGCTTTGAATTCGGGAGAATGGTTCTTTCGTTTCGTCATTTTGAATCGTCTTTCTCATAAGTCGATCCACCTTAACAACTGGTCCGAATTTCCGCGACCACCTCTTGGTGCCGGTGTTCCAATGGAAACCCGTTTCAAAATCGTCAAAGCCATTCTGGAAGCTGGCGGAAACCCGAACACCAAACACCAAGGCGGATTCACACCTTTTCTGTTGGCAGCAGAATTGGGGGCAAAGAATGTATTCGATCTGTTTTTAGATCACGGAGCCAACCCCCGCGACGAAACCGATGACGGGCAAACAGCCTTGGTCCTGCTTGTGACCAGAGGACATCGAAAGTTGGCAGAGGAATTCCTGGCGAAATTGTCAAAACCCGATGCATCGTATTTAAGGAGGCACCCCGGACCCAGAATAGGATGACACCCATGCGGCAACATCCACCAAGCATTATGTTTTGTATTTCACAGACATGGTTTCCCGCCAACCTACAAACCAGCCATTCAGGAGTTCTCTGTTGTCATCGCCCTTAGGAAGTGCAGCAACGCCTTTTGCTGCGCCTCTGAAAATAGTCGAAATTGCACAATAAGCTGCTGTTCAACATCTGTGGGGCTTGCCCCGTTGATCTTCATCAGCGCTGGATCAGGTTCCAAGAGGTCAAATGGATGGCAATCCAATGCAACTGCAATCCGCTCCAGCCAACCCACGGTCAACCCACGGCGCTCCTTTTCCAGATGGCTGATCTGTTGATTGCTCGCGCCAACGCTATCCGCCAGCGCTTGCAATGTAAGTCCCCGCTCTTTGCGTATTTTTGCGATGCAATTCTTCATGGTAAGTCATTCCATAAACCGGCGTTGGTCCCAGCTTATAATGGAAAACCGCCGATTTCACGGAAAATTACACGCCCGCGCCTGTTCCCGCATGACGGCATAGTCGCTCAGCATTTCCACGATTGCCGACCCTTCCGGCAGCGCCAGCACTTCCTCGGCCGCCCTTGCCTGGTATTCAGCGTCATACTCCACCACCGGTGGGCACGCTCCTGTGGACCGCTCAGAACTTACCGTCGCGCAGGCGCTCAGCAAGCTCGCCACGATTGCGAGGGCGGCGAGCCGCGGCTTCGAGCATTTGACGCTGGATTTCATTGGCTTTCTCCGTGTTTTCAATCTGTTCCGCCAGCCGCCCCGCGCGCTCGCCGGAGCGGCGCAGGGACAGGAGGAACAGCGATATTGTGAGGGTGATGGCGGCCCATTTCCCGGCAGCCAGGGCAAACCGGCTTCCGGTGACCCATGCAATGAGAGCACCCATCAGCGCCGCCCCTTACGCCAGTCGTCCCAGCGGGCGTAGATGGTGGTTCCGATGCCGACCAAGGCTACGGCAATGAACAGCCAGCGCATTGTATCGAGATATGGGATCAGCGGTTGCAGGGCGGAGTGGGTGTCGGCGACGGCTTGTTGCACCACCTCGACGCCTGCCGCGCCGATCGTGGCCACACCGGCTGCACCGCCGCCTTTCATGGTACGGGATTCTGTCAGGGTTTCACGCAGACGTGGCGGCTCATCGGCAAACCTCGAGCTGCGCGTTGGGAACGGGTCACCCCATTGGCGGGCGCGGCCGATGTCGATGTGCATGAAATTTTGCCTCGGATAGAAGCCGAAACCCGTAAACCCGATGGCCCGTGCCGCCGCTTCAAAACCTTCCGGATCATGGTTGGCCATGGAGATATCGAACGCCGCACCCTGCAGGTGCATGGAGTGTTTGGCCCCGCCGACCTGCCGGTTATAGGCGGGACTGCGATAGGCGGAATGCACGATCATAGGCACGCCGAGGCGGTCACGCAGGGCCTGCAGATTGTCGAGCGCCGGCTCGTTGATACGGATGGTGCCATCGCCACGACAGGCGATCTCCTCCGGGCTGAAGTCGGGCCAGCGCCAGAGCTTTTCCGGCACGTCGCGCCAGTCGGCGTAGTAATGAGTGGTCATGGTTTCCTCCAAAAGAAAACCCGCCGATTGGCGGGTGTGTGGTCAGAATGGTTGGGGTAGCTTCAGCCGAACAGTTTCAGCTTCACGGCAATGCCCGCGATCAGGGCCAGCAGCAGGCCGGTGGTGCGACCACTGCGAGTGGTGATCAGGCGCACGATGGTCTGCCAGGCGGTACGCCGGGCCATGCGCAAGCTATCTAGCAGTGTGCGCAGGTCATGAATGTCGATGGCGGCTTCGGGGCCGTCGAGACCAACATCGGTCAGCGCACGGCGTGCGCCCTGTTCAGCGGCGCGGGCCAATATGGCTTCGAATTCATCCTCGGGCATGCGCACGAAGCCCGCTTCCAGTTTGGGCGGGGTCATTTTAGTACCTCGTTCAAGTTGGTTCAGCCTATTTTCGCGCCCCAGAAGGACGTGTGGTCGGCGGCGAAATACCCATCCGCCGCGCGGAAATACCCCTGCAGCTCTACAGTATCCCCGGCGCTGAGCGGCACCATGGTCTGCAGCCATAGTGCGGTGGTCAGTGATTTGTGCGCGCTGGAAAGGTAGTGTCGCGAGTTTGGTGGAAATTCGAGGACGGCGTAATCTCCGGGTGCATCGAAGCCACCCAACCGGCGGCTGGAACCGCCAAGGAGATCACGCCATGACAAAGAATACAGCAACATCGACATCCGCGCTACTGGCCAATGAAGCAGGCTATGACCCGATTGAAGACCGGCTGCGCCAGAACATCCGCGCGACGATCGAGGCGGTTTTCGAAGAGGAGCTGGAGCAGTTTCTGGGCCGTTGCCGGTATGGCCGCAGCGGCGGGGCAAAGGCCGGATACCGCCACGGGCATCGCGAGCGGCAACTGGTCGGAACATTTGGAACCGAAACGGTGCGCGTGCCGCGTGCGCGGATCACAGGCGAGGCCGGCAAGGCCAGAGAATGGCGCTCGAAGGCATTGCCCCGCTACCAGCGGCTGACGAAGAAGGCCGAGGCGCTGATCGCTGCTGTCTACCTTTCGGGCACCAACACACGGCGGGTAAAACGCGCCCTGTTCGGCCTGTTTCAGGGGGCGGTCAGCAAGGATGTGGTGAGCCGCGCCTGGCGCAAGGTGAAGGTGGACTGGCAGGCGTGGTGCGCCCGCAGCCTTGCGGATGAAGACATCGTGCGGCTGATCCTGGACGGCACCGTGATCAAAACGCGGATTGACAGGAAGGCCACCAATATCTCGGTTCTGGCCGCGATTGGCGTGCGCCGGGATGGGCAGAAGGTCTTGTTATCACTGATGAACATGGGCGGCGAAAGCACCTCCGCCTGGCGTCAGTTCATCAACGATCTGGATGCGCGCGGGTTGAAACGGCCCGAATTTGTCATCGTGGACGGGGCACCGGGACTTGAGGTCGCTCTCATTGCCCTCTGGTGTCAATGAGCATTTAAAACTGACCCGGTTTCGGCATTTAAATTTGCCCCCCCCTTTGTGGCGCAAAGCCCCCAGTCGGGCCGCCTTCATGTAGCGAGTCCGTCTGGGGGCTTTGCTTGCGGAACGGCTAGTTTTTTCTACGGCGTTTACTCTGGGCGAACCGGTATGAGGTATTGCCGGTTTCGATGATGTTGCAGTGATGAGTGACGCGATCCAGAAGGGCGGTTGTCATCTTGGCATCCCCGAAGACCGAGACCCATTCACCGAACTCAAGGTTGGTTGTGATGATGATGCTGGTCTTCTCGTAGAGCTTGCTGATCAGATGGAAGAGCAACGCGCCACCGGATTTGGGAAACGGGATGTAGCCCAGCTCGTCGATGATGACGCAGTCCAAAGCCGAGAGCTGCCGGATGATCTTCCCTGCATTGCCGTCGGCCTGTTCCTTGATCAGGGCGTTGATCAGATCGACGGCGTTGAAGAAGCGCGCCTTCTTGCCGTTGTTGATCAGCGTCGTTCCCAGCGCGATGGCGATGTGGGTTTTGCCCGTGCCGGTTCCGCCCACCAGGATGAGGTTATGGGCCTCCTCTGTGAACTGGCCGGTGCAGAATGGTTCGATCTGGGCCTGGGTGAGGGCGGCGGCGCTGTAATCGAAGGTTGCGAAGTCCTTGTGATGGGGGAACTTCGCAACCCTCATTTGATACTGGATGGAGCGCACCCGGCGCTCTACAGTCTCGGCGTCGATCAGTTGCCTTATCGCTGTGGTCAGACTTGGCGGCTTGCGCGCGGACAGCAGATCATGGGCGCAAGCTGCCATTCCATGCAACCTGAGGGCTGTCAGTTGGTCGATCAAGGCATTCATACGGCAACCTCCTCAGCCGAGCACAGGGTCTCATAGCGTTTGCAATCGGCTTCGGGCCGCAAGGTCAGCTGCGGATAAGCGCAGGCATCGCTGAGCGGTGTGATGACCGGTTCCACCAACTGGTTGATCAGATTGATGATGGCGGGCAGCCGCAGGGTGTTTTGTGCCACCGCCAGATTGCAGGCCGTCTCGACCACCTCGATCCCGTGATCCTGTGCCAGCAGGAGCAGGTCGACGAACTCCCGATCCCCGCCTTTACCAGCCATGTAATGTTCCCTGATCCGATGCATGGCCTCGGGCAGTTCCCAGCCCACAAAGGGGGCGCCATTGCGCAGGGCACCAGGCTTGCGGTCCAGCAGGGGAACGTAATGCCAGGGCTCGAAATAGCTGATATTGCGGGTAAAATGACGCCTGTGCTCGGCAATCACATCCTGACCGGAGACCACCACGATCCGGCCGGCATAGGCGCGTAGCGACACATGATGCCCGGCAAAGCGGGAGGGCACGCTGTAGCGATTGCTGGCATATTGAACCAGGCAGGTGGAGCGGACACGGACGGTCTTTTCCACGTAGCCGTCGAAGGCCCGACCCAGGGGGCGCAGTTCGGCGCGCTCGTCTTCGAACACTTCGGTAATCGTGCGATCCTGCTGCTCGGGATGGGGACGCTCTGCCAGATCTTCGCAACGCAGACGCAGCCACGCGTTCAGCGCCTCGAGATCATCAAAGGCCGGTTCGGGAACGAACAACCGGCCCCGCAAGAACTGGACCTGGTTCTCGACCTGTCCCTTCTCCCAGCCCGCAGCGGGCGTGCAGGCCACCGGCTCCATCACATAGTGGTTCATCAAGGCCAGGAACCGGGGATGGAATATCCGCTCCTTCGAGCGCGAAACGTAGGTCACCATGGTCTTGGGGTTGTCGATGATCACCCTGCGCGGAACGCCTCCGTAAAAGGACAGCGCCTGCACGAAAGCATCCAGCACCATCTCCTGGGCTTCACCGGGATAGGCAATCACGAAAGGCTTGCGGCTGTGACACAGGCGGAAATGAGCGACCTTCACCTTCTGCTCGACACCACCCAGTACGACCCGTTCTTCGCTCCAGTCAAATTGCAGCGCGTCACCCGCCGCAAAATGCAGCGGGATAAACGCATCTCCCGAACAGGCCCCGGCGCGCTTCAACTCACGAACAAAACGCTGAACCGGCGAATAGGACCCGGTATAGCCCTCTGCCACAAGCTGCTCGTATAGCTTCTGGGCCGTCCGCCGCTCCCGGCGTGGTCGCCTCGAGTCCTGATCAAACAGTTCCTGCAGCCGAAGATCAAACCCATTGCACAGTTTGTGCCGAACTGGCGGCGCATGGCGCTGGTAGCTCGGCGGATTCTCGTCCTTCAAATACTTCTTGATCGTGTTCCGCGACAGTCCCGTCGCCCGCGCCACAGACCGGATGCTGCGCCCTTCAACCAGCACCCAGCGCCGGATCTTCGATACGCTTTCCATCAATATCACCTGCTCTTTCCTCCGCACAATTTTGCGCGGATGTTAACGAAACAGGTGGGTCAATTTTACTCGCTCATAACCCACCCAAGTGGGTCAGTTTTGCACGCCGATTCACAAGCGGAGGCAAGCAGCGTCTGGGGAAAACATCCAGAATGGGTCAGCGTGACATTCGCCGATTACTGATCATCGGAGCGATGTCGGTGGTAATAGCAGCCTCGCGCAAAGGTGCCCCCGAGGGGTCCTGGCTCAAGCGCATGCTGGCCACAAAACCGCGTCTGGTGGTTGCAATAGCGCTGGCCAACAAGATGGCCCGGGGCATCTGGGCCATGCTCAGCAAACAGGAAGATTACAAGGATCCGATCAAGGCCGGTGTTGCGGGGGATATTACCTGCACCTGAACTGAAATCGGTAAACAGATGTGAGGAAGGCATGGACTGAATGGACAAATGATCGATCAGACCGGGGTTGGGAAAACCAGGAATCACCTCAGAGCATCAAAAGCTCGCCGTTGAGATTTGGACCTGATCCGCATATCACCATACCGGCCAGCGGCGTGTGAAAAGCCGCAAAAAAAGGCCTGACACAAGACCGCACTCGATCACATATCCAAAGGTTCAAAAATTCCTTGCAAACCGGGTGGCATCCACACAAGGTGATTGGCGACGTTTTCCAAAAACACCCATTCGGGTTGGCATTCTCCAATGATCCGCGCGAAATGCGGCCATAGATGGCGGGGATCCTCCGCGCCTTGGCGCTTCCCCGCGACGCTGAACGGCTGGCACGGATAACCGCCAGTGAGGATATCCACAGCGCCACGCCACGGGCGGCCATCGAAGGTGGCAATGTCGTCCCACAGAGGTGCCTGATCCAGGGCCGCGTCTTCCATCCGCGCCACGAGGGTGGCCGCAGCGTAACTTTCCCGCTCGACGTAACAGACAGTGCGATACCCGGG
Organism: Profundibacter sp.; assembly: GCF_965277155.1. Classification (GTDB taxonomy): domain Bacteria; phylum Pseudomonadota; class Alphaproteobacteria; order Rhodobacterales; family Rhodobacteraceae; genus Profundibacter. Next base: position 71,378 of record NZ_CBDIBV010000013.1, on the reverse strand, counting down.
GCATGCGATGGTAAGCCCGAGGTCTATCCCGCCGGCTCCGGCGCAGAGAGACAGGCCGAAGAACAGGTCTGCGGCTCCGGAAGTGTTTCCGGAGGGATATAGAGCCAGCTCATGCATGCCTCAGCGTGGGTTTTTCGCCAGTTCGGCGAAGGGGAACCTCTAAAAATCCCCCAAAATCCGGCCTGACGGGGTAGAATCGTCATCAGGATGAAAATGATTCGACCGACGGGGTTTTGTCATGGGTCAGATGGGATTTTTTGATCTTTCCAGCCGATACGCGGGACTGGACAAATCTGGTGATCCGCTGGTGTTGCTCAACGACATGGTGCCGTTCGAGGATTACCGGGACGAGCTGAAGGCCATATGGCGCACGCCGCCCGAACAGCGCAAATCCAACGCTGGCCGCCCGCCTTGGGATGAGGTGCTGATATTCAAGACGATGGTTTTGCAGCAGCTCTACAACCTCTCTGACGATCAGATCGAGTATCAGATCCGCGACCGCCTGTCGTTCATGCGGTTTCTCGGCCTTGGCATTGAAGACAGCGTACCTGACGCCAAGACCATCTGGGCCTACCGTGAAAGGCTGGCCGGGGCCGGGAAGATGAAGGAGCTGTTTGACAAGTTCGATGCCTTTCTGCGCGAAAAGGGCTATCTGGCGATGGGCGGGCAGATTGTTGATGCGAGCATCGTTCCGGCGCCGCGCCAGCACAACAAAAGGGACGAGAACGAGAAAATCAAGGCGGGCGAAACGCCTGAAGAGTGGGAGGAAAAACCCCACAAGAAGCGCCAGAAGGACGTGGATGCGCGCTGGACGAAGAAGCACGGCAAGAGCTATTACGGCTACAAGAACCACATCAATGTCGACCGGCGGCACAAATTCATCCGCGCTTATGATGTCACCGATGCCGCCGTGCATGACAGCCAGGCGCTTGCCGGTCTGATTGATGCGAGCAACACCTCATCGGACCTGTGGGCCGACAGCGCCTATCGCTCGCAAAAGATCGAAAGCGAGCTGGAAGAGCGGGGGCTTCACAGCCATATCCATCACAAGGGCAGGCGCGGCAAGCCGCTTGGCGAGCGCCAGCAAAAGGCCAACCGGAGGTGCTCGAAAGTGCGGGTCCGGGTCGAGCATGTATTCGCTTTTCAGGAGCGCTCCATGGGCGGCAAGCTGATCCGCTCCATCGGCCTGAAGCGGGCGCGATTTCGCATCGGGATGATGAACCTGGTCTACAACATGAAGCGCTTCGTCCAGTTCGAATGCGGCCTGGCGGCGCCGGGATAAGGGTTCATGGGGTGAGGTGTGCCTGAAATACCCAAAACCGGCTTGAAACCGGTGAAAATGGGTTTATGATCCGAAGCAATCAGGCGGGACAGGCGAAAAACCGTCCACCCCGCCGCGAAGAAGGCGAAAACGGGAATTTACAGAGGTTCCCTATGGTTAACCGTAATCGGATAAGCTGAATCTTGGGAACCTCTAAAAATCCCCCAAAATCCGGCCTGACGGGGTAGAATCGTCATCAGGATGAAAATGATTCGACCGACGGGGTTTTGTCATGGGTCAGATGGGATTTTTTGATCTTTCCAGCCGATACGCGGGACTGGACAAATCTGGTGATCCGCTGGTGTTGCTCAACGACATGGTGCCGTTCGAGGATTACCGGGACGAGCTGAAGGCCATATGGCGCACGCCGCCCGAACAGCGCAAATCCAACGCTGGCCGCCCGCCTTGGGATGAGGTGCTGATATTCAAGACGATGGTTTTGCAGCAGCTCTACAACCTCTCTGACGATCAGATCGAGTATCAGATCCGCGACCGCCTGTCGTTCATGCGGTTTCTCGGCCTTGGCATTGAAGACAGCGTACCTGACGCCAAGACCATCTGGGCCTACCGTGAAAGGCTGGCCGGGGCCGGGAAGATGAAGGAGCTGTTTGACAAGTTCGATGCCTTTCTGCGCGAAAAGGGCTATCTGGCGATGGGCGGGCAGATTGTTGATGCGAGCATCGTTCCGGCGCCGCGCCAGCACAACAAAAGGGACGAGAACGAGAAAATCAAGGCGGGCGAAACGCCTGAAGAGTGGGAGGAAAAACCCCACAAGAAGCGCCAGAAGGACGTGGATGCGCGCTGGACGAAGAAGCACGGCAAGAGCTATTACGGCTACAAGAACCACATCAATGTCGACCGGCGGCACAAATTCATCCGCGCTTATGATGTCACCGATGCCGCCGTGCATGACAGCCAGGCGCTTGCCGGTCTGATTGATGCGAGCAACACCTCATCGGACCTGTGGGCCGACAGCGCCTATCGCTCGCAAAAGATCGAAAGCGAGCTGGAAGAGCGGGGGCTTCACAGCCATATCCATCACAAGGGCAGGCGCGGCAAGCCGCTTGGCGAGCGCCAGCAAAAGGCCAACCGGAGGCGCTCGAAAGTGCGGGTCCGGGTCGAGCATGTATTCGCTTTTCAGGAGCGCTCCATGGGCGGCAAGCTGATCCGCTCCATCGGCCTGAAGCGGGCGCGATTTCGCATCGGGATGATGAACCTGGTCTACAACATGAAGCGCTTCGTCCAGTTCGAATGCGGCCTGGCGGCGCCGGGATAAGGGTTCATGGGGTGAGGTGTGCCTGAAATACCCAAAACCGGCTTGAAACCGGTGAAAATGGGTTTATGATCCGAAGCAATCAGGCGGGACAGGCGAAAAACCGTCCACCCCGCCGCGAAGAAGGCGAAAACGGGAATTTACAGAGGTTCCCCGAAGAAACTCGGCAAGCATCAGGTCAAGGAGGATCCGTTTCTGGCCCTCTCCGGTGCCAGTTCCCTGCGCGGGTTCTACACCTCGGGCATCATCATGCACCGACCGGATGAGGAGGCGAGCGAGCGCAAACTGGAAATCGAGCTGCGTAATGGTCCGGCCTTGCCGTCCAAGCTGATCGACAAGGTCAAGGGCCAGTGGGTGGAGCTGAATCCGATGAACGAGCGCCTTGTGCGCAAGGATGTGGGTGCAAAACACGACGCCGAGCGGGTGCGAAAAGGTGATGTGATCGTCCAGATGATTGCCGAACAGGCAGCCCGCGGGAAGATGTTCACGCCGACCCAGTTCGCGGAGGCTTTCGAGAACAAGGCCGGCCTCGGCGGCAAGACCGTCATCCGGGACCGCCTGAATGTTCTGGCCACGAAAGGCTATCTGAAATTTGTCCGTCAAGACGCGGTGAAGGGTCTGGGGCTTGCTGCCGACCGGAGCAAATACGGGTATCTCTGCGTCGAGGACATGGCCCTGAAAACGGGTGCAGATGCAGTCGACCCGCAGACCGGTGAGGTCACCGAGCAGGCCGTACCCGTGCTTCCCAGCCACTATAAATGCCCACAGACCGGTGCGGTTCTGCCTGTCGAAAATCCCGATATCTGGGTCTATCCGACGGAGGATGAATGATGGGCTATTGTGCTGAAATCACCCCCGTTTTCCATCCGGAATCTGGCGCGGAATTTCCGGAATCTGGCCAGATTACGCGGAATCTGGAATCTGGATTTTACCCTTCAAAAACAATGTGTTGCACCTGCAATTCCAGATTCCGGAAGGGTGTTTCCGAAATCTGGGCTGGAATCTGGATTAACGCAATAAAATCAGTGTATTGCGCCAGATTCCAGATTCCGGATTTTCTTACCCTAAGGGGTAGGTGTCCTTCCCGCTCAAGGCGGGAGAGACACCACCTACCCCGGGGCAGGCTTGTCAGCCCCGACCTTTCACCCCGAGCAGTTCAAACGACAGGAGACCACCTCATGAACACCATCGATCCGACTCTAGCCAAACCCGAACCCGCACTGGCCACTCCCCCACCAACCCTCGGAGCCGTCCTTGCCCTCGATCTTGGCACCACCACGGGCTGGGCGCTGAAGTCTCCTGATGGATTGGTCACCAGCGGAACCGTATCGTTTCGCCCGCGGCGCTTTGATGGCGGGGGCATGCGTTACCTGAGGTTCGTAAACTGGCTGACCGAGCTGGACCAACTCGCAGGACCGATCGCAACCATCTGGTTCGAGGAGGTCCGCCGCCACGCGGGCACCGATGCAGCCCATGTCTATGGCGGGCTGATGGCCACGCTGACCGCTTGGGCAGAAATGCGGGGCGTGCCCTATCAGGGTGTGCCCGTCGGCACGATCAAGAAACACGCCACCGGCAAGGGCAATGCCAGCAAGGCCATGATGATCGAAGCCGCACAGGCACGGGGCTACCGCCCTGCGGATGACAACGAGGCCGACGCCATCGCCATCCTGCACTGGGCGCTGGAAACGAAAGGAGGCATGGCATGAACGGGATGAGGTTTACGCCGAGGGGTTATGGCGGGCATCGCCGCACACCCGATCAGGTCAAGCGAGAGGGCTGGAAGGGTGAGGCGGGACCGTGGCCGCAGTGCGGCCGCGTAAGCCCGCCGAACGGGCTGCTGGCTGTGGCGCTCGATGATGACCGGCTGACCTGGCCGGAACGGGAACTCGTGCGTCAGCTCGGCGAGAAACTTTATGGCAGACGACCTGAAAGCAGCGAGGTATCACGATGACCGGCTGGACAATTGCTCGAGTGCAGGACCGGTTGGAATTGGCGGCCGAGGTCATGCGACAGATGCCGGGCGTGAAACCGCAAGGGTATTTCAATGCCTGGCCGGATTACTTTCACAGCTTTGCCGATCAGGTCGGACAGGAGCCCGTGATGCGAAAACCTCGGCCAAGCCCGCGTATGATCACCGAGGCTGATGAGGCGATGCTGTGGCTGCGCTGGCTGGAGGTGGAGGACGCAAAGCTGGTCTGGATGCGCGCCAATGGCAAGGCGTGGAAGCCGATCTGTTGGGAGTTTGGTATGTCGCGGGCAGCGGCCGCGCGGCGCTGGCAGTACGGGTTGGCCGTGATTGTCTGGCGGCTGAACGGGAGGGTCCCACCGACCAGGCGTTCGCAACGTTTCGTGATTGAGAACGCGAACAGCCTGTCAAGAAAAATCGTATTGTGAGACAATTTTCAGTGAGACACCGAAACGCGTGACACATTCGGTTTGAGGGGCTACAAATTGGACATAATCGCGAGAGACGTGGGCGGAAACGCCTGAAGCGGAAGTCCCGACGAACACGAACCCCACCGATTTGTGCGGGTCCCTTCCTGTGCAAAACGTATACGGGGGGGCTAGGCGCGCAAGTTTCCCAGTGACGCCGGTAAAAACACCCGTTTCGTTTCGTTTTGATAATACAACCCATGAAACAAGGGCCTGACGGCCTATAAACCCTGCCTGAAACGAAACGGCCTCTCGGGGGCATTTCGTTTCGCACGCCGACACGCTTCGTTTTGGCGCACCAACCCAAGGAAAAATGATGGACGTGATCGAACTGCCTCTCGGGCAGATCATTCCCTATGCGCGCAACCCGCGCCAGAACGAAAAAGCCATCGCCACGGTTGCGGCCTCGATCGCCGAGTTTGGCTGGCGGCAGCCGATTGTGGTTGACGAGAACATGATCATTCTGGCCGGTCACACCCGGCTGGCGGCGGCGCAGCACTTGGGCCTGAAAACAGCGCCGGTGCATATCGCCAAGGGGCTGAGCGAAACGCAGGCACAGGCGTTCCGGATCATGGACAACCGCTCGGCGGAAAACGCCGAGTGGATGGAAGATCTGCTGAACCTTGAATTGAGCGATCTGCTGGACGCGGATTATGATCTGGAGCTGACCGGTTTTACCGACGAGGAATTGAACGGCCTGCTGTCCGGATTGGACGGAGCGAACGACACGGACGGTGAGGATGACATTCCCGAGCCGCCCGAGGATCCGGTCAGCCGACCGGGCGATCTTTGGGTGCTTGGCAATCACCGCCTGCTTTGCGGTGACGCGACGGTGGCCACGGATGTCGAGCGGGTGCTGGGAAATGTGACACCGCTGTTGATGGTCACTGATCCTCCCTACGGGGTGGAATACGACCCGGGTTGGCGAAACCAGACTGGCGCTTCGGCCACCAAACGCACCGGCAAGGTGCTGAATGATGATCGTGCGGATTGGCGCGAGGCCTGGGATTTATTCCCGGGGGATGTCGCCTATGTCTGGCACGGTGCGTTGCATGCAGCCACCGTGGCCGAGAGCCTCGAGGCGGCGGGGTTTAATGTCCGCTCGCAGATCATTTGGGCCAAAGATCGGCTGGTGCTGAGCCGTGGCGACTATCATTGGCAGCATGAACCCTGCTGGTATGCCGTGAAAAAGACCGGCAAGGGCCACTGGGCCGGGGACCGAAAACAAACCACGCTGTGGCAGATCGCCAACAAGGATCAGGATGCGGACACCGTGCACGGCACACAAAAGCCGGTGGAATGCATGCGCCGCCCGATCCTGAACAATTCCAGCCCGGGTCAGGCGATTTATGAACCATTCATGGGATCTGGAACCACGCTGATCGCGGCAGAGACCACCGGGCGGGCCTGCCTCGGGATAGAATTGAACCCCGCTTACGTCGATGTCGCCGTCGAGCGCTGGCAGCAGTTTACGGGGCAGCAGGCAACGCTGGATGGCACAAATCAAACCTTCGGGAACCTCTGTAAATTCCCGTTTTCGCCTTCTTCGCGGCGGGGTGGACGGTTTTTCGCCTGTCCCGCCTGATTGCTTCGGATCATAAACCCATTTTCACCGGTTTCAAGCCGGTTTTGGGTATTTCAGGCACACCTCACCCCATGAACCCTTATCCCGGCGCCGCCAGGCCGCATTCGAACTGGACGAAGCGCTTCATGTTGTAGACCAGGTTCATCATCCCGATGCGAAATCGCGCCCGCTTCAGGCCGATGGAGCGGATCAGCTTGCCGCCCATGGAGCGCTCCTGAAAAGCGAATACATGCTCGACCCGGACCCGCACTTTCGAGCGCCTCCGGTTGGCCTTTTGCTGGCGCTCGCCAAGCGGCTTGCCGCGCCTGCCCTTGTGATGGATATGGCTGTGAAGCCCTCGCTCTTCCAGCTCGCTTTCGATCTTTTGCGAGCGATAGGCGCTGTCGGCCCACAGGTCCGATGAGGTGTTGCTCGCATCAATCAGACCGGCAAGCGCCTGGCTGTCATGCACGGCGGCATCGGTGACATCATAAGCGCGGATGAATTTGTGCCGCCGGTCGACATTGATGTGGTTCTTGTAGCCGTAATAGCTCTTGCCGTGCTTCTTCGTCCAGCGCGCATCCACGTCCTTCTGGCGCTTCTTGTGGGGTTTTTCCTCCCACTCTTCAGGCGTTTCGCCCGCCTTGATTTTCTCGTTCTCGTCCCTTTTGTTGTGCTGGCGCGGCGCCGGAACGATGCTCGCATCAACAATCTGCCCGCCCATCGCCAGATAGCCCTTTTCGCGCAGAAAGGCATCGAACTTGTCAAACAGCTCCTTCATCTTCCCGGCCCCGGCCAGCCTTTCACGGTAGGCCCAGATGGTCTTGGCGTCAGGTACGCTGTCTTCAATGCCAAGGCCGAGAAACCGCATGAACGACAGGCGGTCGCGGATCTGATACTCGATCTGATCGTCAGAGAGGTTGTAGAGCTGCTGCAAAACCATCGTCTTGAATATCAGCACCTCATCCCAAGGCGGGCGGCCAGCGTTGGATTTGCGCTGTTCGGGCGGCGTGCGCCATATGGCCTTCAGCTCGTCCCGGTAATCCTCGAACGGCACCATGTCGTTGAGCAACACCAGCGGATCACCAGATTTGTCCAGTCCCGCGTATCGGCTGGAAAGATCAAAAAATCCCATCTGACCCATGACAAAACCCCGTCGGTCGAATCATTTTCATCCTGATGACGATTCTACCCCGTCAGGCCGGATTTTGGGGGATTTTTAGAGGTTCCCAGTAGGATGAAAGCGGGGGAAAGAAAGGATGTTTTCATAACACAACGCTAGGCAATTGTGGGGCACATGGCAAATAATAATGCGTAAAAGCGCAGGTTTCTGTTGCCAGGTACCTGCAAACCCCGCCTTAGGCTGCTAAGCGTAAGGACTTAAGATTTCGATAGATCGAACCGCTTACGCAGCCAGAGCCATCGGAGCTTTGTTGTCATTTGCAACTAGCTTTAATGTACCGATAACGGTGGTAACTCACCGAAACAAAGCTAACCCCTTTAGACGTTCGTCGATCCTGTTTCGACCCCATGACTGCCAAATGAGCAGGTTTTGGTGGAGTCGCCGGGTACCGCCCCCGGGTCCGATCCGCTTATTACGAGCGCGTTTATGTCCATAGTCCCCGAAAGGACAGATCATATATAAGGTGCGGGCAGGCGGTTGAAAAGGGGTTGTCGATTAATAGTTGCCGTTTTCGGGGCGAAAGTGGCCGGTCATGTCATAGGCAAACAGGATGTCGTTTTCGCGGTTGCCCCAGCCGATGTTGTGGATGATCAACGGGTTGCCGGTTTGCGGGTCCACCTTGTCGCTGACGATGCCCACATGCGGGGTACCGGGGCGCAGCATCCATGTGACGATGTCGCCGGGCAGGTAATCTTCTCGCTTGTCGGTCATGGCAACAGTCGCGCCATGACGTTTGAAAAAGGTGATCAGGTTGGGCACGCGGCGGTGGTCGATGTTGCTGTCAGGGCGCGTCAGGCCCCAGATTTTCGGATAGCTGGCGAAATGCGCCTTCATGTCGGTATGGATTTTGGATTGCAAATCAAACCCGTGCGCATCCCGCAGGGCACGGATCACCACATCGGTGCAGACACCACGCTGGCGGGGGACATCGCCGTTGGGAAATTCAAGCTGTTGATAGCTGCCGTCATAGATCAGCGTTATGCCGATCTGGGTGCGGGCTGACTGGATCAGGGCAGCGGACCATGGGGTTGTGGTCTGTGATTGGGCAGTGGTTTCCTGACCCGTGGCCGTTGACGAAAAGGGCAGGGATGAAAACAGGAAAAGCACAAGGAACAGTTTGGTCATCAGTGTCATAAAGGGGCTATAGCGCAGGGCGGGGAGGGGTGAAAGTATGCTGGGCAAGAATACGCCTGTCACAGCCACAGCGCGCCCAGACTGATCGCACCGACAGCGATCAGGCTACTCGCCCAAACCACATCTAGATTGAACCAGCCCTTGCTGAGAAACCGGACCCCCAGCCAGTGATGAACGGCAAAGGCGATGATGCCGCCTGACAGGATCATTGCGGCTGTATGTACCAGCGCCACCAACAGCGACAGGCCGGCCGCGCGTGTCATCAGGGTGTTTGCCGCGATATGTCCGGTTGATTGGGCAGCTGTGCCGCAAAGGCCCAGATAGATCGGCACCAGCATCAACGCCGCCCCATGGGCCAGCGCCACCAGAAAAGACCAAAGCGCCAGACGTGACGGGGGAATGCGGGCCAGAAAACGCGGGTGACGCCGGTTGATCAACAGATATAGGCCAAGCGCAATGACCACCAATGCGGCAACAACGCGGATTTCCACCTGCCATTGCACCAGCATGGTCATCAGGGCAAAGGGCAGCAAGATGCCGATCATCGCCGCGAAATGTCCCACCGCCAGCGCGGCCAATGCACGAAACAGCGCCCCACGCCGCCTTTCCATCAGGGCGGCAGAAACGGCCAAAGGCCAGCCCATGCCGGGATTTACCCCGTGGTAGATGCCGCTTGCGATCACGGCCAGCCACAGGCTGGCCGTGCCGCTGAACAAATCCGCCAAGACCTAGACGGAGGGGTAGCAAAAGCTGTCGGTCGAGCAATCCCCGCCCTCGAGCCGGATCTGGTGCGAACGATAGCCGTCGGGAAATTTTGTCCAGAATTTCTTGTCCAGTGTCAGCCCGCCGTCCTTGCCTGCATCCGCCTTGACCATCGCCGCCGGCACGCCGTCGGGATAGAACTGGTCATCCCATGTGGAATAGAGCGAATTGGTCCAGTAAACCCGCTTGCCATCTCGGCTAACCTCGACCATTTGCGGGCCACCTTTGTAGGTGTTGCCGCTGGGATGGTCCGCCTTGCGGACGATGCCGCCGATATGCACCGAGCCTACCAGTTTTGGCTCCATCGGATCAGATACATCATACTGGCGCATCTCGCCGGTGCCCCAGCAGGCGACATACAGAAACCGGTCATCCAGCGACAGGTCGATATCGGTGACCAGCGGCGGCACGGCGCCAAAGCCCTTCAGCAGTTCGGGCAGATCATCGGCATCGGCGGGCTCTGGCGGAATGGTGGCGGTTTTCCTGATGTGGAATTTGCCATCCTCGCGCCACCACGTCCAGATCGAGCCCTCAAGGTTGGTGTTGTCAATCACCACTCCCAGAAAGCCGTATTCCTTGACCGGATCATGGGCCGGGCGGATTTCCAGTGCCATCTGGTGGTTTTCGCCCAGATCAAGGGTTTGAATGTTCTTGCGCCCGCGCAGGTCCCAGAAATGGATTTTATGGCCGTATTTGCCGCCCATCAAATCCTCGGCGACGATGCCGTTTTCATACTGCGGTGGTAGGCCCCATTCGCTGGAGACCATGTAATCGCGTGGCAGGTTCCACCAGAAATCATAATGCTTGTCCTGCGCGCCACGGTCCATTTCATAGCGCCCGATGATGTCGAAGGTTTCGCAATCCATGATAAAGATGCCGGGTGGCCCGTCGGTGCCGTCCTTGCCGCCACCGCCAAGGGTGGAAACATAAATCCCTTCGGGGCCGCAATGGATGGTGTGAGGGCGGGAATAGCCGGTTTTGGCAAACAGTTCCTCGGGTTCGATGATCTTGTGGATTTTTGCCTTCAGTGGCTCTTTGACGTCAATGATATAGATGCGCGATGAGCGGATGCCCGGGATGATCAGGTAACGCCGCTCCAGAAAGGCGTGACCGGTCAGCGGGGACAGGGCCGAGGAGCAGGCGTTCCAGCCGAAATGATGGAATTCATCGCCCTTGTTTGGCATGACAACCGTATGCACGATCTGGCCGTAGTCCTTTGATTTCGGGTCCACATCAATGATTGCCAGCGCATCAGGTTGTGACGCATCGGGGCTAAGCAAAAGCGTATAGGCCAGTGTTTCAACGGGGGCTTTCATCGCTAGTTTGGCCGAAGCATGGAAGGTTGGATCAGGTCGTAAATTCATGGCGCGTTTCCTTGTTTTATTGAGGTTTTTGGTAAAATAAACTCAGGGTGCGGCGTAATAACTGCCCGCAAACAAGCCATCAGTCTGCGACAAATTGACCCAACGTCAAGGGAAAAGAAGGCCCGCGCGGATTTCGGCGAAAAACAGCGTCAGAGTTTGGTGATCCGAAATCTTTGAAAGATTTCGTTCTGTTTTCTTTCAAAAAGACCTCTGCATGAGGCCATGGCTTTCGGTTGAAGCAAGATTTCGGCCGCCCACCTTGCGCCCCTGCGGGTCCGGCGGACAGACGGGTGGCGGGGTTTGGGGCTATGCGATTGCGGGGGTTTGCGGGTTGAGGGTGATCCTGTTTGCGGCCTTGAGCAGGTTTTGCGCGATGGCGGCCATGACCATCTGGGCATGCACCCTGGCGCGCCCGAAATATCTCGCCCGCTGCAGGCCGAAGAGGCGTTTCATCGTGCCGAAAGTCTGCTCGATGCGGAAGCGGCGTTTCGAAATCAGCCGGTTGAAGCGTTTCTCCGATTGCCGCAGGGGGCGGCCGCGCGCTGCCTTGCGCAGGATGCCGTCGCGGTATTTGCCGCGCAGCATCTGGCGGTTGGCCTTGCTCGCATAGGCCTTGTCGGCCAGCACCCGCTGCGCCTTTGCGCCCGCGATCATGGTGGCGAATTCGGGGCTTTCGGCGGCATTGGCGGGCGTGGTGTGCACCTTGTCGATAAAGCCCTCTTCGTCGCAGCGGGCAAAGCCCTTGTAGCCGAGCGTGCTCTTGCGGCCCTTCTTGACCCAGCGGGCATCAGGGTCGGCGCTGAAATGCAGCTGTGCCCCGTCGGGTGAGACCTCGGGCGGATCATCCGGCGTCCCTTCCCTTGCCCCGTCCTCTGCCCGGTCCTGCGGGGCGTCGATATGGGTGCGCGGGCGCGCCGCCGCCGCGATCAGGGTCGCATCAATGATCGCCGCCTCAGCCTCTTTCAGCTTCAGCCCATGCGCCTCGATCTGGCGGCAGACCTCGGCCAGCAGCTCATCGTAAACGCCACCCCGGACCAGCGCATTGCGGAACCGGCAGTGGGTCGTCTCATCCGGCACCGACGCGTGCAGATCGAGCCCGCAGAACAGCATGAAATCCAGCCGCACCTTCAAGGCCCGCTCCAGCTTCGGGTCGCTCAGCCCGTGCCACTGGCCAACCAGAAGACACTTGAACAGAACCAGCGGATCATAGCCCTGAGGCCCGATCCCCGAGCGCCCCAGACCGCGCCGCAGGATCGGCAAAAACGAGTTCCAATCCATCAGCGCGTCGATCTTCGACAGAACGTCATCCGCGCCGATCCGTGCCGCCGCTTCGTGCAGGAAAAGGTCCATCTATTCACCCCAGAGATTTCCCGGCTAGCTTACCAAAACGGCCAACCCGGGGGAATCCCGATGTTATGCAGAGGTCTTTCAAAGAAAACAGGTGCTACACAATGGGGCGCACGGCTTGTCGATTGCAAAACACAATGATCTGTCCGGCGTTTTCAAACCGCGCGAAATCCGCGGCGCTGCAGTTCTGCACAAAACAGATACATCCCGACAAACCGTTCAATATCGCGGGCCTTGCGGCGGATCACTTCGCCCCGCTGCACGGCTTTCGAGGCAAACATGTCCTGCAGCCACAATTCGGGCGTCAAAGGTGAGGAATGATACGTCATACCACCACTTAGACGCAGCATGGTAAACAGCCGGTTAACCACTCTTGCCCGCGTCATCCATCAACGCTCTACAGTCAGGGAGTGGTGGAAACGGTCAGATCATCCATCAACATTTGCCAGTAATGCCGGGTGCTGATTTCAATGCGGGTTATGTCGGGGACCATTGGTTGATAGTTGACCGGGCTATAGGCAGACAGGCCCACTGCATCGGTCTGGATCAACTGATCGCCCCTGTAAAAGGACAAGATCACCTCTTCGCCTTCGCTTTTTGGCCAAGCAGCGGTCAGATTGACTGACAGCAGGGAAAACGGGGTGTCGGCATAAATCCGGGCCGGGTGACCGGAACTGGTGTAAAGGATATGGTTGCCGCTGGTGGTGCCATTGATATAGCCGATGTTTACATTACCCATATCCGCACGCATTATATTCAGGTTGAACCAGTTCAAGCCGCCATAGCCGTTTGGTGCTTTTTTCAAACCGGTTGGGGCCTGCCCTTCGAAATCTATGGTGTGAATGCGGCTAACTTGGGCATATTCAACCCCGATCAACCCGACATCAACCGGATAATCACCAACAACGACGGGGCGCGATTGCCCGTTGGTGACCAGTTCGTATGTGCCACGCTGGATGCGCCAGATGAATTGCTGACCAGGAGCCAGATCGATGGTTTCCAATGTCTTGCCATCCTGTTGCAACAGGATATGGCCGTCCTTGTCACCGCTATATGTACCTCGCAAAAATTTGTTGCGGGCAATGCCGATGGGATGCAGCATTTCCTGCAAGCCGACCCCGGCGGGCGACCCCGGTATCTCGATCAGCGTTGCCTGCTGGGTTTGATTGTCGGTAGTGTTGCGCCAGCCCCGTGGCAAATAGGCCGTGAATTCATAAACACCGGCCTGCGAGAGCGGGGAATCTTCATGCGTGGTGGACGCACGGAAATTGGCAAAACCGTTCAGGTTGGTTCTGGCCACTGCCACCGGCATGCCATCTCTGGACAGGCTAACCACGATATCGGCCATCGCCCTATCGCCGGTATCGTATCGACCATTTTCATTAAGGTCATTGAACAAGTAGGCGGAAATATTGACTTTACCGCTACTGCTATCCCAGTTATCCCGCATGGGATACAGAAGGTCTTCTTCTCCGGCAAAAGCGGTATTTACTTGAGTTGCGAGAATGGCTGTTAGAAGTAATGATCTGAAGGGAACCTCTAAAAATCCCCCAAAATCCGGCCTGACGGGGTAGAATCGTCATCAGGATGAAAATGATTCGACCGACGGGGTTTTGTCATGGGTCAGATGGGATTTTTTGATCTTTCCAGCCGATACGCGGGACTGGACAAATCTGGTGATCCGCTGGTGTTGCTCAACGACATGGTGCCGTTCGAGGATTACCGGGACGAGCTGAAGGCCATATGGCGCACGCCGCCCGAACAGCGCAAATCCAACGCTGGCCGCCCGCCTTGGGATGAGGTGCTGATATTCAAGACGATGGTTTTGCAGCAGCTCTACAACCTCTCTGACGATCAGATCGAGTATCAGATCCGCGACCGCCTATCGTTCATGCGGTTTCTCGGCCTTGGCATTGAAGACAGCGTACCTGACGCCAAGACCATCTGGGCCTACCGTGAAAGGCTGGCCGGGGCCGGGAAGATGAAGGAGCTGTTTGACAAGTTCGATGCCTTTCTGCGCGAAAAGGGCTATCTGGCGATGGGCGGGCAGATTGTTGATGCGAGCATCGTTCCGGCGCCGCGCCAGCACAACAAAAGGGACGAGAACGAGAAAATCAAGGCGGGCGAAACGCCTGAAGAGTGGGAGGAAAAACCCCACAAGAAGCGCCAGAAGGACGTGGATGCGCGCTGGACGAAGAAGCACGGCAAGAGCTATTACGGCTACAAGAACCACATCAATGTCGACCGGCGGCACAAATTCATCCGCGCTTATGATGTCACCGATGCCGCCGTGCATGACAGCCAGGCGCTTGCCGGTCTGATTGATGCGAGCAACACCTCATCGGACCTGTGGGCCGACAGCGCCTATCGCTCGCAAAAGATCGAAAGCGAGCTGGAAGAGCGGGGGCTTCACAGCCATATCCATCACAAGGGCAGGCGCGGCAAGCCGCTTGGCGAGCGCCAGCAAAAGGCCAACCGGAGGCGCTCGAAAGTGCGGGTCCGGGTCGAGCATGTATTCGCTTTTCAGGAGCGCTCCATGGGCGGCAAGCTGATCCGCTCCATCGGCCTGAAGCGGGCGCGATTTCGCATCGGGATGATGAACCTGGTCTACAACATGAAGCGCTTCGTCCAGTTCGAATGCGGCCTGGCGGCGCCGGGATAAGGGTTCATGGGGTGAGGTGTGCCTGAAATACCCAAAACCGGCTTGAAACCGGTGAAAATGGGTTTATGATCCGAAGCAATCAGGCGGGACAGGCGAAAAACCGTCCACCCCGCCGCGAAGAAGGCGAAAACGGGAATTTACAGAGGTTCCCTGAAAATGGTATTGCCCCCTACCGGTGACCCCGTTCAGGGGTGTGAATGCGGGGATAGTGCCAAGATAGCCCCCCGCTTGCAATATCCATTATCGGCAAATCAAGAGTCCCATCATGGGCGCATTTTAGAGTTTTCAGCTCTTCTTGCGTGCCATTACATCGCGGGCAAGGTGCATGGTATAGGCTGCCAGTTCTTGCAGGGCTATATCCGCATTCCCCCCATCGCCAGCCTCGATTGCATTGGCAATCTGGGTGTGCAGGGCTACGATCTGTTCGCGCGACCGCGCCGTAAAGGTGATCATGTTCATCAAGGGTTCAATCGCCTCGATCGCGCCGGCCAACTGGTAAGACAACACCGGATTGCCCGCGCCATCCACCAGCGCGCGATGAAACGCTACATCACTGGCGCAAAACCCTTCGTCCGACAGTCCCGGTTGCCCCTGCCTGTGGATTTCCGCCCGCATGGTAGCCAGATGATCTGCCGTGCGCCGTTTGGCCGACAGCGGCGCACAGGCGCGCTCCAGTGTGAACCGCGCTTCGCAGGCGGTTTCGAAATCCACTTCGTTCATTGACAATAGCAGGGTCGAGGTGGTGATTTGCTGTCCGTAGGCGTCCTCGAACCGCAGCCGGTTCACAAACGCCCCGCCGGTCGCGCCGCGCTGGGTGCGGATCAGGTTTTGCGCCGCCAGCCGTTTCAGCGCCTCGCGCACAGTGGGGCGCGATACGTTGAATTTTTCGCTCAGTTCGGCTTCCGATGGCAGGCGCTCATCGACGATCAGGGTGCCGGATACAATCGCATCACGGATTGCCTCGGCAATCTGCACCGACAGTTCGCGGGATGTTTCCAGATCGGTTTTCATAGATTTTATTTGTCAGACAATTAAAGCTGTGGCAAGAGTATACCCAAATGTAAGACAATTAACACGGGCCACGGCGGCCCAAAGGGAGGACGCAACAATGGGCACCAAAATAGACAAGATACTGGAAGCCGCAAAAGCGCATTGCGAAGATGTAATCAAACCCAATGTGGACGACTGGAACGAAAAGGGCGTCTGGCCGCGTGCCGCATCCGCCATGGCCGGTGCCGCTGGCCTGACCGGCCTTTATGCGCCCGAGGAATGGGGCGGGCAGGGCTTGCCGCTGGGCGAGGGCATCCGCGTATACGAGGAACTGGGAAAGGGTGATGGTGCCTATGCGTTCGCGTTGTCGATGCACAATATCTGCACCTATGCGACTTGCGGGTTTGGCACCGAGGCATTCAAGCAGAAATGGGCCAAAGACCTGACATCGGGCCGCAAGCTGGCCAATTTCGCCCTGACCGAACCGCAATCGGGATCAGACGCGATGACCATGTACACCCGCGCGGTGATCAACGGCGACGGCACATGGACGATCAACGGGTCCAAAGCGTGGGTTTCGCTGGCGGATGAGGCGGATGTTTACCTGACCGTGGTTAAAACCAGTGACAAGCCGGGCCACAAGGACATGGCGATGATTGCTATTCCCAAGGACGCCGAAGGGGTTTCCTTTGGCCCGCGTTACAACACGCCATCCTATGAATTCCTGCCGCTGTCTGAAATGTATTTCAAAGACGTTGTGGTGTCCGAGGACAACATCATCCTGCCAATCGGGCAGGGTCTGCAAGGCTCGCTGATGGCGATCGACATCGCGCGGGTTTCGATTGCATCGGGCTGTTGTGGTCTGATGGAAACAGCGCTGGACACCGCACTGGCCTATGCCAAGAACCGCAAGATGTTTGGCGGCAAGAACCTAGATCTGGACGGGATCCAGTGGATGCTGGGCGATGTGGCGACCAATCTGGAAGTGTCGCGCCTGCTGTATCGCGAGGCCGCCAATGCGCTGGGAACCGACCGTGGCCCGCTGATGGCCGCGCATGCAAAACGCTTTGTGCCCGATGCGGCGGTTGAGGCGGCCAACATCTGCACGCAGGTGCTGGGTGGTTCGGGCCTGCTGAAAGAATACGGTCTGGACCGCCTGTCGCGCCTGGCACAGATGTTGCGGATTGTTGACGGCACCACCGAAATCAGCCGTGTGGTGATCGGGCGGGCCTTGCAGAAACGGGCCAAAGGCTTGCCGGACGTTCGTATTCCCAAAGGGTATGGGGAATAGCCATGATCACCCCCAACTATGTGCAAACATTTGCACTTTACAACAAATGGCAGAACCATAGCCTTTATGGGGCTGCCGACACGTTAAGTTCTGATGAACGGCTGCTTGATCGGGGGGCATTTTTCAAATCCATTCAAGCGACGCTGACCCATATTCTATGGGGGGATACCCTGTGGTTAAGCATCTTTGACGGGGGCGAGAAGCCCGATCCGCAAGTCGCGCTTGCAGGGGAATACCCATCAGACTGGAACACACTGAAAACAGATCGCCTTGCCACGGATAATCGTTTCATTGATTGGGGAACGCGCATAACACAAGCCGATCTTGAAGGCGATTTCACGTGGTATTCCCGCACAGTAGAACGTGAAATTACAAAACCGAAAACGGTCTGCGTAGCCCATATATTCAATCACCAAACCCATCATCGTGGCCAGGTCCACGCCATGCTGACAGCGGCTGGCACCAAGCCGGACGATACGGATTTGCCATTTATTCCAGATGACTATCTGGCCTAGGAAAAGGAAACCGACATGACATTCAACGCATTGATCGTCGATAAGAACGACGAAGGCAAAACCAGCGCATCCGTGCAGCAGATTTCCGAAGATCAGCTGCCCGATGCCGAGGTCACAGTGGCGGTGGAATTTTCCACCGTGAACTACAAGGACGGGCTGTGCATCGGGCCGGGTGGCGGCTTGGTGCGCAACTATCCGCATATCCCGGGGATTGATTTTGCCGGCACCGTGGAAACCTCGTCAGACGAGCGATACAAACCCGGCGACAAAGTGGTGCTGACCGGCTGGCGCGTGGGCGAGGCCCATTGGGGCGGCTATGCGCAAAAGGCGCGGGTAAAGGCCGACTGGCTGGTGCCGTTGCCCGACGGGCTGACCACACGTCAGGCAATGGCGGTGGGCACGGCGGGCTTTACCGCGATGCTGGCGGTGATGGCGCTGGAGGATCACGGACTGGTGCCGGGGCACGGGCCTGTGCTGGTGACGGGGGCTGCGGGCGGTGTTGGTTCGGTCGCCACGGCCATTCTGGCGAACCTTGGGCATGAGGTTGCCGCGGTAACAGGCCGTCCCGAGGCGGCTGATTACCTGAAATCCCTTGGCGCCACCCAGATCGTACCGCGCGAGGATATCAACGAGACCACCAAACGCCCGCTCGAGGCCGAAACATGGACCGGCTGTGTCGATGCCGTGGGTGGAGACATGCTGGCGCGGGTTTTGGGACAGATGAAATACGGCGCTTCGGTTGCCGCTGTGGGGCTGGCCGGCGGGGCCCAGTTGAACGCGACCGTTATCCCCTTCCTGCTGCGCGGTGTAAATCTGTTGGGGATTGATAGCGTCATGCAACCTTACGGGAACCGCGTCAAAGCATGGCAGCGGATCGCGCAGGATTTGCCGATGGACAAGCTGGAAAGCATGATCCGGCCTGCGACTTTGGAGGACCTGCCGCAACTAGGCCGTGACATCCTGAAGGGTCAGGTCAAGGGGCGTGTGGTGGTGGATGTAAACGGGTGAGACCTATTATTGCTTTCTGATGCTGAACTGCTTGGGGGCAAACTGGTGTAAATCAACAAACAGATTTATAGGGATATTATGACAGTTTGGCGCCCAAGACAGAATATCCGTGTTATTGTGATCGGCCTCAATTGGCGGGGCCGATCCATTCTTGCGACGGAAGTAATGGATGACGCCGGTCGCATCAAAGGCGTTCGCCCACTTGGCGGTGGTATCGAGTTTGGGGAAACCTGGCAGCAAGCATTGGCCCGAGAGTTCCAAGAAGAGCTTGGTGTGGAAATTTCGATGTCCGAAACACCTTTGGTCATGGAGAATGTCTATAATCACGAGGGTATGACCGGTCATGAAATAGTTTTTGGGTCATGCCTAGCTGAGTGACAATAAATTGTCATAAGGCTATGAAAAGGCATGAAGAATAGATACGCACACGGTTCCCGCGTTTCAGAGAAGAAAATCCGCGAGATTGTTCGGTATTTTGCCGCTGATCTGACGGCCACCCAGGCTACCCAGCTCTCGGGTCTCAACCGCAATACCGTCAATCGGTTTTACCGCGCTTTGCGCGAGCGTATCCTTTTGGCCTGCGAGGCACAGCGTCCGATGTTCGGCATCATAGAAGTGGACGAAAGCTTCTTTGGCGCGCGACGTGTGAAAGGCAAGCGCGGACGCGGGGCTTATGGGAAGACGACCGTGTTTGGCGTCTTCGAGCGTGACGGAAAGGTCTACACCGAGATCGTACCGGACTGCTCAAAGCCAACCCTGCAAGGGATTATCCGCGGTCGGGTTGATCCGGCATCCGTGATCAACACAGACGGCTGGCGCGGCTATAACGGTTTGGTGGATTTGGGATACGGGCACTTCCGTGTCGACCATTCCAAGGATGAATTCGCGCGTGGCCGCGTGCACATCAACGGCATCGAAGGCTTCTGGGGATTGGCCAAACTACGCCTTGCCAAGTTCAAGGGCCTTCCCAAACACACCTTCCATTTGCATCTCAAGGAAACAGAATGGCGCTATAATCATCGCAACTTGAACAAGTACAAGATACTGCTAAGCTACCTCAGAGAAAACCCGCTCAGCTAGGCATGACCCTAGTTTTTATATCGGATATCGAGTTTGCCGAGGGAACCTTTGACGGGCAGGATGTTGTCAGGTTTTCAGAAGACAACGGAACAGATTGTATCGCCCGATGGTTCGATCTGGATATACTGGACGATGGAGAGATTGAACTTTACCCCTCAGGCCTTAAGGCAATTCTTGTGGCCAGATAGTGGTGTAAACTACTGACGTAAGATTTATGCGTATTAGCTATTTGAGCAATTGTAGGGGCTAAAGCCAACCAGAGAGGACACCACATGGCAATTCGCGCAATCACTCCAGAGGAGGCACGAGCATCGGCGGAGCAGTTAAAACTCTCTCCGGCAATCATATCTGGCAACCACGTTTTCCTGTCGGGTGTCACAGGAAGCGATGCGCAAGGCGGGATGGCTGAAGACCCTGAAGCACAGTTTCGGAATGCCTTTGACAAGATTGGTGGCGTTTTGGGCAAAGCAGGTCTGACCTTTGCAGCGGTGGTCGAAATGACAAGTTATCACATCGGTTTGCGCGGTCATTTTGATTTGTTCAACAAGGTCCGTCTTGATTACGTCAAGGCCCCTTATCCGGCCTGGACAGCCGTCGAAGTGGCGGGGTTAAGGCGGGAAGGGGCACTTGTCGAAATTAGGGTGATTGCGGCCTCTGACCCTGACAACTGAACTGGGACATTGAGTGTAAAGCGTGTTTAGCCCAAATGGGTTTTGCCAGTAATGCCCCCGATTTCCACCTAAAAGTGACGTTTCCTGCCCGTTTGCCTTCGCTTTCTGGCGCTGATCGGCCATTTCCCCTGTTAGCCTTCATCTTATGGGGAAAGAAAAACAATAACGCCCCAGATATTGCGAAACCTAACAGGGAGACGTGAACATGTCAGCGACTGACGATACCGACCTCCTCATAGATAAAATCGACTATGAGGTTGGTCAGGATAATATCCAGACCAACATTGGCCCGTTCGGGCTTGATATCCACAATCCGGTGTTTCTAATTGCCGGTTTGGGAATTTTTGCGTTTGTAATCGGCACCTTGATGGTGCCCGAACAGGCCACGGACCTGTTCAAGGCGATGCGCAATTTCGTGACCACCAACTTTAGCTGGTTCTTCCTGCTGGCAGGCGACATTTTTGTGTTGTTCTGTCTGATGCTGATTGTCACTCCACTGGGCAAAGTGCGATTGGGCGGGGCGGATGCGCGGCCCGATTATGGCTATGTCGGCTGGTTCGCGATGTTGTTTGCGGCGGGCATGGGCATCGGGTTGATGTTTTACGGGGTGTCCGAACCGCTGTCGCATTTCAGCACATCCTTTGCCGAAGGGGCGGGCAGCCCCGATAGCTGGGCACCGCTAAAGGGCGCGCCGGGCGATGCCCAGGCTGCGACGCAACTGGGTATGGCCGCAACCATCTATCACTGGGGCCTGCACCCTTGGGCGATGTATGCTGTTGTGGCGCTAGCATTGGGTTTATTTAGCTATAACAAAGGATTACCGTTAACAATTCGTTCAGCGTTCTACCCTATTTTCGGCGATGCCGTCTGGGGCTGGGTTGGTCATATTATCGACGTTGTTGCGGTGTTTGCCACGCTGTTCGGATTGGCTACATCGCTGGGCTTTGGTGCGCAACAGGCCAATGCGGGTCTGAATTACGTGTTCGGTATCCCCGAAGGTACCGGCACGATGATTGTCCTGATTGTTGTCATTACCGGTTTTGCCATGACCTCGGTTCTGGCGGGGCTGGATTCAGGCGTGAAGCGGGCCTCGGAAATCAATATGGTGCTGGCGGCAATTCTGTTGTTGTTCGTGTTGTTTGTCGGCCCGACGGGGGACATCATCAAGGGCTTTTTTGCATCCCTTGGTGCATATGCCAAAAACCTGCCGGCCCTTTCGCAGCCGTTTGGTCGCGAAGATGCCAACTTTAGTCAGGGATGGACCGCATTCTATTGGGCGTGGTGGATCAGTTGGTCACCCTTCGTTGGTATGTTTATCGCTCGCGTCAGCCGAGGCCGCACCGTGCGCGAGTTTATCATTTGCGTGCTGCTGATCCCATCGTTGGTTTGCGTGCTGTGGATGACAGTTTTTGGTGGCACAGCCATTGAACAGGTTGTTCAAGACGGCTTTACAGGGGCCAAGGACGCTGCCCTGCCGGTGCAGTTGTTCGAAATGCTAAGCCAGTTGCCGTTGGCTAAAATCACTTCGGTGATCGGCATTGTGCTGGTGGTGGTGTTCTTTATCACCTCGTCGGATTCCGGTTCGTTGGTGATTGATACAATTACGGCGGGCGGCAAAACCGAAGGCCCCGTGCCCCAGCGTGTGTTCTGGTGCACCTTCGAAGGTCTGGTGGCAATTACCCTGTTGCTGGGGGGCGGGTTGACCGCACTTCAGGCGATGGCGGTGACGACGGGTTTCCCGTTTGCGATGCTGCTGTTGCTGATGTGTGTATCGATTTTCATCGGTCTGCGGGAAGAGTTGCAAAAGCTGAAGTAAACAGCTGACAACTGAAAATGGAAAAGCCCCGCAAAAACGCGGGGCTTTTTACATCAGGCGGTGACTTTATAATCCGCAAACGCTGCATCCACTTCGGTTGCTGCCAGATGGTTTACGAAATTGGAATAGGTCTTGCAGGCAATCGCCTGAACGATCCCTAGCACATGTTTCGGGGTGAACCCGGCGGCAAGGAATGTGTCCACTTCGGATTTCTCGGGCATCCCGCGTTTTTCGACCATGCTGCGGGTGAATATGGCCAGCGCGTTCAGGCGCGGGTCGGGCAGGGGGGTGCCATTGCGCAGGGCGGCCAGATCACCGGCGGGGACCTTGGACAATTTGT
Organism: Profundibacter sp.; assembly: GCF_965277155.1. Classification (GTDB taxonomy): domain Bacteria; phylum Pseudomonadota; class Alphaproteobacteria; order Rhodobacterales; family Rhodobacteraceae; genus Profundibacter. Next base: position 48,621 of record NZ_CBDIBV010000013.1, on the reverse strand, counting down.
CGGCAATCATCGAATGGGCCGCTGTGCAATAGGTGCAGCCGTTCACGGCGCTTACACTCAGGAACACAGTTTCTTGTTCTGGCGGGGTGAAACCGGCATCGTTGCGAAAGCTGGCATAGGCGGCGAAATAGCCCTCTAACACCCCTGGAAGAACCCCCATATATCCATACATATTCGGGATAAACCCCAGTTTTAACTGGGTATTATTCAGAATTTCGGCCACGGGTTCCGTGGCGGTTTTTGGGGTCACAGCGGTTAGGTTCAGTAGCGGCTGGCGTGTCATGTCAGGGTCCTTTTGAATAATAGAATGATCGTTTCATATATTGCAAAAGGCCCTGTGGCCAGTTAATAATAGAACGATGAGTTCAAATATAAGTGATCACACCCCCCAAACCCGCCCAAGGGGGCGACCGCGCGGTTTTAACAAGGCCGTTGCGCTTGAGGCCGCGATGAGGGTTTTCTGGGCGCATGGCTATGCCGGTGCCTCGATCGGGATGTTAAGCGATGCGATGAACGTGCCGCGCGCCACGCTCTACCAACTGTTCGGTGACAAAGAGGGGCTGTTCAAGGCCGCGATTACCCATTACGGCGAGGTCAGCTTTGCCTCGGTGATGGACAAATTGGAGGGCAGTGGCGATGTGCACGCCGATCTGAACGGGTTTTTCAAAGGGCTGATTGATTTTGCCACCAAAGACCCCGAAACGCTGGGCTGTCTGATTGCTGTGGCGCTGGCCGATGCGGCGGGCAGCAACAAGAACATGCGCGATATGCTGGCGGGGCGGTTCGGCATGGTCGAAAACACCCTGAAACAACGCCTGCAACGGGCGCAGGACAAAGGCCAGATACCGACCCGTCCAAGCGCCGACGATCTGGCGATGATGCTGGCCGCCACCGCGCGCGGGTTGATGGTGCGGGCGCGCACGGGCTGTGCTGCCGAAGAAATGTATCCGGCGGCGCGCACCGTTGTTGATCTGTGTTGCGGGAAATAGGTCAGGGGCTTGATTTTGCATTTACAAGATCGGGAAATCCCCCCAAGGTCGGGGAAATTCTGATATTCTTGAGGATATGAAATGCAAAAGGCGCTAGACACCGGGTTTGTGCGGGACCAGTTCCCTGCGTTCAAGGAACCATCACTGCAAGGGCAGGCGTTTTTCGAAAATGCCGGTGGCAGTTACACCTGTAAACCGGTGCTGGACCGCCTGTTCCGGTTTTACCACAGCCGCAAGGTGCAGCCCTATGCCCCCTACGAGGCATCGCGGCTGGGCGGGGCCGAGATGGACGAGGCCCGCGAGCGTCTGGCTTTGATGATGGGGGTAGATACGGATGAATTGTCCTTTGGGCCTTCGACCACGCAGAATACTTATGTGCTGGCACAGGCGTTTCGGCAGCACCTGAACCCCGGCGATGCGATCATTGTCACCAATCAGGATCACGAGGCAAACACCGGTCCGTGGCGGCGACTGGCCGAAGAGGGGTTTGAGCTGCGCGAATGGCAGATGGACCCGCAAACCGGCCATCTGGACACGGCTGATCTGGAAAAGCTGCTGGATAGCAAGGTGAAACTGGTGTGTTTTCCGCATTGCTCGAACGTGGTGGGGGAAATCAACGATGTGGCCGCGATTTGCAAAGTGGTGCGGGAGAACGGCGCCTATTCCTGTGTGGACGGGGTTAGCTATGCACCGCATGGCTTTGTTAATGTTGATGAAATAGGCGCGGATATCTACCTGTTTTCGGCCTATAAAACCTATGGGCCGCATCAGGGCATCATGGTGATCCGCCGCGCCTTGGGGATGGAACTGCCAAATCAGGGGCATTATTTCAACGCGCCTTGCCTTTATAAACGCTTTACACCCGCAGGGCCGGATCATGCGCAGGTCGCGGCCTGTTCGGGCATGGCCGATTATGTGGACCAGCTATATGCGCATCACTTTGACGGGACGGCGGATGCTGCCGGACGGGCCAGGGCGGTGCACGGGCTGATGCGCGGGGCGGAAACTGAATTGATGCAGCCGCTGCTGGAGTATCTGGGGCAGAAGAATTCCGTGCGTTTGCTGGGACCAACACAGGCCACGGGCCGCGCCCCGACGATTGCGGTTGAGCTGGAAGGCAATGCCGAAGCCGCTGCCGCCGCGCTGGCGCCACTGGGAATTATGGCCGGCGGGGGTGATTTTTACGCCGTCAGGGCGCTGCAAGCACAGGGGATTGACCCCGAAAAGGGCGTTTTGCGATTGAGCTTTGTGCATTACACATCCAAAGCGGAAATCGACAAGCTGATCACAGCGCTTGACCAGACGCTTTAGGGCGGGGATTATCCGCCCATAAAGTCTAACGGAGTATCGAGCAATGCCCTCAGCAATACGTTTAGCCGGATTTGTTGTCTTTGCGGCAATGGGTTGGGTGGTTTCGGAAATGATAATCCCCTTAATGCCGGAAGGCACCAACCCGGGCGGATTTTCGATCTACAATGCAATTCTGGGGGCGATCCTTGGCTGGGTCATGATGAAACCCGCAGTGGCCAGAAGCCCCAGCGGCCCGTTGGGTGCGGGGATTACCACAGCGGTTGCGATTGTCGTTTGGGGGCTGTTTTTCTATGCGCTGGCGGAAATGATCAAACAATCCATGCGGATGCGCTATGACGGGCCGGTCGAGGCGGTGGTCAATATCTTCCAGATAATGATGGAATATGGGGTGATGATCGCGGCACCGGCAGTTATCATTGCTATTTTCGTGTTTGGCGCTCTTGGAGGCTGGTTTTGTGGCGCGGTTGCTAAACGCTGGCCTTAAGGTATGAAAAACCTGTTTCTTTACAGTACCTTGGCGTATGTTCCTTTGCTGGAAACGGTGCTTGGGCATAGGTTGAAGTCTGGGCAGATTGTGGATGCAACTCTTGCGGATCATGCAGTCTATTGTGTTCGGGGGCACGCCTATCCTTTTATTGAACCCTGCAAGGGGGTGCTTGCGGTCGGGATTTTGTTAAAAGGGCTGACCACCGAAGAGCGCGCACGGCTGGATTTCTACGAGGGCGGGTTTGATTATGATTTGCGGGCGTTGCCTGTTGAAACCGAAACCGGCCCCGACATGGCGCAGGTCTATTTCCCGACAGATTCACCGCCGCGTGGCGACCCGTGGGATTTGCAACAATGGCAAGCGGAATGGGGGGATTTGACAGTTCTGGCAGCCAAAGAGGCGATGCAGTATTTCGGCCAAATCACAGCAACCGAGTTGGCCCGCCGGTTCCCCGCCATCCGTCGTCGTGCAGCATCTTATCTACGGGGGCAGGCGGACACCCGCAAGCCCACTACATGGTCACCACGCTTGCGCGATGATGTCGTGGTCGAGGACAGCCGCATGGCCTATAGCAATTTCTACGCCATGCGGGAATTCGACATCCGGTTTCGCCAGTTCAACGGCGAAATGAGCGATGTTCTGGATCGCGCCAGTTTTATCGGCTTTGATGTGTCCATCGTGCTGCCCTATGACCCTGTTCTGGACCGTGTTTTGTTGGTGGAGCAATTCCGCCTTGGCCCCTATGCCCGCGGGGCGCAATACCCGTGGGTGCTGGAACCTGTCGCGGGGCACATTGATGTGGGCGAAACCCCCGAACAGGCCGCGCGGCGCGAAACGGTCGAGGAGGCGGGACTGGCGTTAAGCGAGTTGATCCCGGTTGCCCAAACCTATCCGTCCCCGGGCGCCTCCAGCGAATATTACCACATCTATCTGGGGATTTGCGATCTGGCGGGGCAGGGTGGTGCCAACAGGGGCGAGGTCGAGGAAAACGAAGATATTCACAGCCATATCCTGAGCTATGACCAGTTAATGCAATTCGTGGATTCCGGTGAAGCCAACATCCTGCCGCTGGTTTTTGCCGCCAACTGGCTTGCAAGAAACCGTGACCGGCTGCGCAGTGGCGCTTGAATACCCCTCGCGGCCTGCATAGACATAGAGTAAGTCACAAAAAGGCATGCGCTTTGGACATTTGCGAAAATCTGGAACAATCGATCGGCAACACCCCGTTGATCCGCCTGCATGCAGCCAGCGAGGCCACAGGCTGTGATATTCTGGGCAAGGCCGAATTCATGAACCCCGGCCAGTCGGTCAAGGACCGCGCGGCGCTCTATATCATCAAGGATGCCATTGCACGCGGCGATCTGTTGCCCGGCGGCACGATTGTCGAAGGCACAGCCGGCAATACCGGGATCGGGCTGGCGTTGGTCGGGGCCTCGATGGGGTTTAAAACGGTGATCGTGATCCCTGAAACCCAAAGCCGCGAAAAGATGGAAATGCTGCGACTGGCCGGGGCCGAACTGGTACCCGTGCCCGCAGCGCCCTACCGCAACCCGAATAATTTTGTGCGCTATTCCAGTCGTTTGGCGGAAAAGCTGGCGCAATCCGAACCCAATGGCGCGATCTGGGCCAACCAGTTTGACAATGTAGCCAACCGGCAATCCCATGTGGAAACCACAGCGCCGGAAATCTGGCAGCAGACGGACGGTAAGGTGGATGGCTTTATCTGCGCTGTCGGCTCTGGTGGCACCTTGGCCGGTGTGGCCGAGGGGCTGCGCAACCGGTCGAAAGATGTGAAAATCGGCCTTGCCGACCCTGAAGGTGCAGCGCTGTTCAGCTATTACACCACGGGTGAATTGACCAGCGAGGGTGGCTCGATTGCCGAAGGGATCGGACAGATCCGGATCACCAAGAACCTTGAGGGGCTGACGGTCGACATGGCCTATCGCATCCCCGATACCGAGGCCCTGCCGATCATCTTTGATCTGGTGCAAAACGAAGGGCTGGTGCTGGGTGGGTCCAGCGGTATCAACATTGCCGGTGCCATTCGAATGGCGCGGGAAATGGGGCCGGGGCATACCATTGTCACCATGCTGTGCGATTACGGCACGCGCTATCAATCCAAACTGTTCAACCCCGAATTCCTGCGGGAAAAGGATTTGCCGGTCCCCGAATGGCTGGACCGTGCCCCACGTGATTTACCTAAGGTGTTTCAAGACTGATGAGGTATATGGTTCAGATAATTGCGGTTCTTGCATTGGTGTTTGCCGGCTTTCAGGGCTTGGCCGAGGATGCGGGGCAGGGGGACAATAGCGGGCGTTCCGGTTCCGGAAGCTATCAGAAAACGATAACGAACACCCTGTCCGCATGGGAGCAGACGGCAAAACGTGCGGAAGAGGCGATTGATGCGGGGCGGGCCTCGACCGCGGCACTTGAGGAATTGCGCGGTCAGCTTGTTGAATGGCGTGACAAGTTCTTGGCGGCGCAAACCACTAACAAAAGCGCCATTGATACATTACAGGCGCAGATTACCGCCCTTGGCCCAAAACCTGAAAGCGGCGAGGAAACGCCGGAAATTGCAAAACAGCGCAGAGATCTGGAACAACGGCTGGCCCAGCTGCAGGCCCCTGTGAAATCGGCCGAGGTGGCCTATAGCCAAGCAGACGGGCTGATCCGGGGGATTGACCAGATTATTCGCGCCCGTCAGGCCGATGCGCTGCTCGAGCTTGGCGTATCCCCCCTCAATCCGGTGTACTGGAGCAAAGGCGTTGCAGCACTGCAATCCTCGTTCAAGGCCATTCGCAAAGAGCTGACCGATGCCTGGTCCAGCCCCGCACAACAAGTTCAACTGAAAGCAAAGCTGCCGCAAATCGTGTTTCTGCTTATCGTGGCTTTGCTGTTGCTGGGCCGTGGTCGGCACTGGATGGAAAAGCTGACCTTTTCGATGCAGACAAAGGAACGCACGCCGGCCCGCTGGAGCATGGCGTTTTTCCTGTCGATTGCGCAGGTGATCCTGCCATTGATCGGTCTGCTGGCCTTGGTCGAGGCGCTGTATGCCACCCAGATGATCGGTGTGCGCGGTGATATTGCTTTGTCTACATTTGTGGTGCTGGGGGTATTTTTCCTGTTGGCCCGCTGGTTGGGCGGACGGATTTTTCCCAAAAGCGAATACATCACCCCGCCCCTGAACCTGTCGACAGCCCAACGCCGCAAAGGGCGGTTCTATAGCGCAACTCTGGGGGTTTTGCTGGGGTTGCAAACCATGGTGAAATCGATTGCCAGTTTCGACAACTGGAGTGTTGAAGCGCAAATTGTAGTTATCTTTCCGCTGCTTGTTATCGCCGGTTATGCGCTGTTGCGCATATCGAAACTGCTGCGCCTGCATGTGCTGAACGAAAAGGTCGAAGGCGAAGAGCGCAGCTACAAGAACCGGATAATATATTACCTCAGCCGGATCATTCTGGCGCTGGCCATTATCGGACCGCTACTGGCGGCGATCGGGTATTTCGAGGCAGGGCAAGCAATCGTATTCCCCACCGCAATGTCCCTTGGGTTGCTGGCGTTTCTGTTGATTCTGCAACGCATGATCCTTGAAGTATACGGGTTGATCATCGGCAGCGAGGAACGGGCCCGCGAGGCATTGATCCCTGTTCTGCTGGGCTTTATTATTGTGTTGGCCTCGACTCCGCTGTTTGCCCTGATCTGGGGCGCAAGGGTGACCGACCTGACCGAGATGTGGGCGCGTTTTCAGGAAGGGTTTAGTGTTGGCGGCACGCGGATATCGCCATCCGATTTCCTGACCTTCGCAATCATCTTCGTGATCGGTTACATGGTCACCCGCCTGATACAGGGCACCCTGCGCACCACGGTTCTGCCAAAAACCAAACTGGATGTGGGCGGGCGTAATGCGATTGTATCAGGCGTTGGCTATATCGGGATATTCCTGTCGGCCGTGGTGGCGATCACCGCAGCGGGGATTGATCTGTCATCGCTGGCCATCGTTGCCGGTGCACTGTCGGTCGGTATCGGTTTTGGTTTGCAAAATATCGTATCCAACTTTGTGTCCGGCATCATCCTGCTGATCGAGCGCCCCATTTCCGAAGGCGACTGGATCGAGGTTGGCGGTCAGATGGGCTATGTGCGCGACATATCCGTGCGCTCGACCCGGATTGAAACCTTTGACCGCACCGATGTGATCGTGCCCAACTCGGACCTTGTGTCGGGTGTGGTCACCAACTGGACCCGCGGCAATTCGGTCGGGCGACTGATTGTGCCGGTCGGGGTGGCCTATGGCACCGATACCAAAATGGTCGAAGGCCTGCTGCGCGAAATCGCCGAAGCGCACCCGATGGTGCTGGCCAATCCCAAACCTTCGATTATCTTTCAGGGGTTCGGGGCGGATTCACTGGACTTCGAGATCCGCGCCATCCTGCGTGACATCAACTGGAAACTTAGTGTGAAGTCCGACATCAACCACGAAATCGCCCGCCGGTTTACCGAAGAAGGGATCGAGATACCCTTTGCCCAGCGGGATATCTGGTTGCGTAACCCCGAAGCCTTGCGTCCTGAACCAAAGAAAGAGTAGCTTTGGCACTCACGGGTAATTCTGCCCAAGCTTATTTTGTTCGGTTATACTCGGGGGTCCCATGAAAAAGATGATTGAAAACAGACAGGTGGGAACCTCTAAAAATCCCCCAAAATCCGGCCTGACGGGGTAGAATCGTCATCAGGATGAAAATGATTCGACCGACGGGGTTTTGTCATGGGTCAGATGGGATTTTTTGATCTTTCCAGCCGATACGCGGGACTGGACAAATCTGGTGATCCGCTGGTGTTGCTCAACGACATGGTGCCGTTCGAGGATTACCGGGACGAGCTGAAGGCCATATGGCGCACGCCGCCCGAACAGCGCAAATCCAACGCTGGCCGCCCGCCTTGGGATGAGGTGCTGATATTCAAGACGATGGTTTTGCAGCAGCTCTACAACCTCTCTGACGATCAGATCGAGTATCAGATCCGCGACCGCCTGTCGTTCATGCGGTTTCTCGGCCTTGGCATTGAAGACAGCGTACCTGACGCCAAGACCATCTGGGCCTACCGTGAAAGGCTGGCCGGGGCCGGGAAGATGAAGGAGCTGTTTGACAAGTTCGATGCCTTTCTGCGCGAAAAGGGCTATCTGGCGATGGGCGGGCAGATTGTTGATGCGAGCATCGTTCCGGCGCCGCGCCAGCACAACAAAAGGGACGAGAACGAGAAAATCAAGGCGGGCGAAACGCCTGAAGAGTGGGAGGAAAAACCCCACAAGAAGCGCCAGAAGGACGTGGATGCGCGCTGGACGAAGAAGCACGGCAAGAGCTATTACGGCTACAAGAACCACATCAATGTCGACCGGCGGCACAAATTCATCCGCGCTTATGATGTCACCGATGCCGCCGTGCATGACAGCCAGGCGCTTGCCGGTCTGATTGATGCGAGCAACACCTCATCGGACCTGTGGGCCGACAGCGCCTATCGCTCGCAAAAGATCGAAAGCGAGCTGGAAGAGCGGGGGCTTCACAGCCATATCCATCACAAGGGCAGGCGCGGCAAGCCGCTTGGCGAGCGCCAGCAAAAGGCCAACCGGAGGCGCTCGAAAGTGCGGGTCCGGGTCGAGCATGTATTCGCTTTTCAGGAGCGCTCCATGGGCGGCAAGCTGATCCGCTCCATCGGCCTGAAGCGGGCGCGATTTCGCATCGGGATGATGAACCTGGTCTACAACATGAAGCGCTTCGTCCAGTTCGAATGCGGCCTGGCGGCGCCGGGATAAGGGTTCATGGGGTGAGGTGTGCCTGAAATACCCAAAACCGGCTTGAAACCGGTGAAAATGGGTTTATGATCCGAAGCAATCAGGCGGGACAGGCGAAAAACCGTCCACCCCGCCGCGAAGAAGGCGAAAACGGGAATTTACAGAGGTTCCCAGGTTATTTTGCTCCTGTATATTGTTGCGATGGTGGCGGGCTATTTTGCATTTCGTTTGTTATACGGGGTTGGCGACAGTTTTCCCTTCAGTCAGGAACTGCTTTTGGTGTTTCTGGGGGCGATTGCAACGATCCTGATTACAGCCCTGTTGCTGAACCAGCAAACCGAACTGGAATTGCGCAAAGAAGGGCAAGTGCTGCTGCTGGACCAGAAAAGCACAACCTAAAGACCTCTGCATGAGGCCATGGCTTTCGGTTGAAGCAAGATTTCGGCCGCCCACCTTGCGCCCCTGCGGGTCCGGCGGACAGACGGGTGGCGGGGTTTGGGGCTATGCGATTGCGGGGGTTTGCGGGTTGAGGGTGATCCTGTTTGCGGCCTTGAGCAGGTTTTGCGCGATGGCGGCCATGACCATCTGGGCATGCACCCTGGCGCGCCCGAAATATCTCGCCCGCTGCAGGCCGAAGAGGCGTTTCATCGTGCCGAAAGTCTGCTCGATGCGGAAGCGGCGTTTCGAAATCAGCCGGTTGAAGCGTTTCTCCGATTGCCGCAGGGGGCGGCCGCGCGCTGCCTTGCGCAGGATGCCGTCGCGGTATTTGCCGCGCAGCATCTGGCGGTTGGCCTTGCTCGCATAGGCCTTGTCGGCCAGCACCCGCTGCGCCTTTGCGCCCGCGATCATGGTGGCGAATTCGGGGCTTTCGGCGGCATTGGCGGGCGTGGTGTGCACCTTGTCGATAAAGCCCTCTTCGTCGCAGCGGGCAAAGCCCTTGTAGCCGAGCGTGCTCTTGCGGCCCTTCTTGACCCAGCGGGCATCAGGGTCGGCGCTGAAATGCAGCTGTGCCCCGTCGGGTGAGACCTCGGGCGGATCATCCGGCGTCCCTTCCCTTGCCCCGTCCTCTGCCCGGTCCTGCGGGGCGTCGATATGGGTGCGCGGGCGCGCCGCCGCCGCGATCAGGGTCGCATCAATGATCGCCGCCTCAGCCTCTTTCAGCTTCAGCCCATGCGCCTCGATCTGGCGGCAGACCTCGGCCAGCAGCTCATCGTAAACGCCACCCCGGACCAGCGCATTGCGGAACCGGCAGTGGGTCGTCTCATCCGGCACCGACGCGTGCAGATCGAGCCCGCAGAACAGCATGAAATCCAGCCGCACCTTCAAGGCCCGCTCCAGCTTCGGGTCGCTCAGCCCGTGCCACTGGCCAACCAGAAGACACTTGAACAGAACCAGCGGATCATAGCCCTGAGGCCCGATCCCCGAGCGCCCCAGACCGCGCCGCAGGATCGGCAAAAACGAGTTCCAATCCATCAGCGCGTCGATCTTCGACAGAACGTCATCCGCGCCGATCCGTGCCGCCGCTTCGTGCAGGAAAAGGTCCATCTATTCACCCCAGAGATTTCCCGGCTAGCTTACCAAAACGGCCAACCCGGGGGAATCCCGATGTTATGCAGAGGTCTTACCTATATGGCGTTGATCGACCATATCGGGGAAATCGTTGAAAAAGGTCGGCTGGATCCCGATGGTGTTGCGGAACTGCGTGTGCTGAACCACAAGCTGGCAATGATCGGCAGTGCAGATGTGATTGGCCAGTTTAACGATGTGCTGCGGCGTCTGGATGATTCAACCGATGACCAGACAATCAGTGATGCGGAACAGGCGCAGATTATGCAGAGCGTTGCGGTGCTGACCTATCACATGCGCCGTGATTTGCTGGGCCGGATTGAAGGTGAGGATGACCAGCAGCTGTTGCAGAAAATTGTCGCAAACAGCAATGATCTGGAAGATTGATTGAACGCTATAAAAGAGTAGGGGCGCCGATCTGTCCGGCGCCCCTTTTTTGTATCAGGCCTGATTTGCCAGCTTGCGTAGGGCCAGCGCCAGTGCGATTTCAAGCACACCATGCAGCAGCGCATAAAACCCGATCATCCAGCCCATTGTCACCAGACCGGCAGCGGGATTGCCCCACAACACGACCGGAATGGCGATCCCCAGCCCAAGGCTGATCAACCCCGACAGGCCCAGCATCCATTCGCCCTCAATCTCTTTGCGCAAACGGATCGCGGCGGCCAGTTCCAGCACACCGGTTGCGATCGACCAGATTGCCAGCATGGTCCATGCGAAAATCACGAGTGACACGGCGGACAGTCCCGGCAGGATCAAACGATGGCACCGGCAAACATCCCCAGCACACCGCGCAAGACGAGGGGCCAAAAATTGCCACTATCGCTGTTTTTCCCCTGAACAGCCGCGATAATCGACAAGATGCCGTCCGCCATCGCATAAGCGCCAAACAGCAGGGTCATGGCATAGACGGCCCCCAGCGGGATCCAGAAGGCCAGCAGGCCGAACAGGATGGTGACCAGCCCGCTTGCCAGTACCCATCCCCATTTTGGTTTCAGGACACCAAGGGCGACAAAGCCACCTTGAATCCCTTTGTTTTCAGTTGTCTGTTCCATTTTTTCGTTCCTTTGAATATGCTCTCCTCGTCGCTTTATTGCGGCGCCGGAGTGGCTCCGGGAATGGAGCCATTTTTCTTGCTGCTAACGTAGGGTAACCTTTCTTTCTTTCAAGATGGAAAAAGAAAAACTCGCCTCTTGCGCTCGCAAAACTTCAAGCTATAACAGCGGCAACGGACAGGTGGCCGAGTGGTCGAAGGCGCACGCTTGGAAAGTGTGTAGGCGGGAAACCGTCTCCAGGGTTCGAATCCCTGTCTGTCCGCCACTATCCCCGGAGAACCCGTTCTCCGTTTGCGGCCCCAGCCGGATTTTCTTGTTGTTTTCAAAGGTTATAGGTGGTGGGCTGTTGAGTGCCCTTCTGGCAGTTTTGGCGGAAATGGTTCTCTACCCCCCGATATTCTCCAAAGCTGTTGCCTAAAGGGGTTTTGGTTCAGTTTTGTAACATGTTGTAAAATATCTATAATTTAGAACAATCATTTTCTATGGTTCGAACTTCCATACGCTGGGCGAGCGAGGCTGGGGGTAGTGTCGCGAGTTTGGTGGAAATTCGAGGACGGCGTAATCTCCGGGTGCATCGAAGCCACCCAACCGGCGGCTGGAACCGCCAAGGAGATCACGCCATGACAAAGAATACAGCAACATCGACATCCGCGCTACTGGCCAATGAAGCAGGCTATGACCCGATTGAAGACCGGCTGCGCCAGAACATCCGCGCGACGATCGAGGCGGTTTTCGAAGAGGAGCTGGAGCAGTTTCTGGGCCGTTGCCGGTATGGCCGCAGCGGCGGGGCAAAGGCCGGATACCGCCACGGGCATCGCGAGCGGCAACTGGTCGGAACATTTGGAACCGAAACGGTGCGCGTGCCGCGTGCGCGGATCACAGGCGAGGCCGGCAAGGCCAGAGAATGGCGCTCGAAGGCATTGCCCCGCTACCAGCGGCTGACGAAGAAGGCCGAGGCGCTGATCGCTGCTGTCTACCTTTCGGGCACCAACACACGGCGGGTAAAACGCGCCCTGTTCGGCCTGTTTCAGGGGGCGGTCAGCAAGGATGTGGTGAGCCGCGCCTGGCGCAAGGTGAAGGTGGACTGGCAGGCGTGGTGCGCCCGCAGCCTTGCGGATGAAGACATCGTGCGGCTGATCCTGGACGGCACCGTGATCAAAACGCGGATTGACAGGAAGGCCACCAATATCTCGGTTCTGGCCGCGATTGGCGTGCGCCGGGATGGGCAGAAGGTCTTGTTATCACTGATGAACATGGGCGGCGAAAGCACCTCCGCCTGGCGTCAGTTCATCAACGATCTGGATGCGCGCGGGTTGAAACGGCCCGAATTTGTCATCGTGGACGGGGCACCGGGACTTGAGGTCGCTCTCATTGCCCTCTGGGGTGAAGATCTGCCGATCCAGAGGTGCACGGTGCACAAGCACCGCAACCTTCTGGCCAAGGCACCCAAGCGTATGCATGATGAGTTGACAGAAGATTACCGCGACATGATCTACGCCAAAACACCCGAGGAAATCGCCACCCGCCGCAAGGCATTTCTGCGAAAATGGCGGCTGAAATGCAAGGCCGTCGCTGACAGCTTGGAAGAAGCAGGAGATAAGCTTTTCACCTTCACGCGTCTGCCACAAGGCCAGTGGAAATCGGCCAGAACGACAAATGCGATCGAACGCCTGAACGAGGAATTCCGCCGCCGCATCAAGACCCAGACCGTGCTGCCATGCGCCGAGACCGTGCCGATGCTGCTTTGGGCTCTGATGGCCTCGGGGCAGATCGTCATGCGAAAGGTCGATGGCTGGGAAACGCTCGCTCAGCCCGTCGCCGACGCAACCCTTGACCAAGCCGCCTGACCGGCGCATAACTCAACCCGCTCGGAGGTGCCTGAAATCAATTTCCACCACTTTCGAGACACAACCGGCCAGGGCTTGCTGGGTCTTCTTGACCGCGCCCACAGTATTGGCGGCAATCTGGCAATCACCAGCAAGCAGGGCAAGGGCACAACTATGTGTCTGACGCTTGCAAATGTGGAGAATGTTACATGACAATACGTTTGATACTTGCAGATGATCACCCGATCTTTCGTGACGGGCTGGTGCAGAGCATCGAGGAAACCGGTGAATTTGAAGTTGTCGGGGTCGGGGAATCTGCGGGAGTAATGCCCGAAAGTTGGTGATGGGGTGATTGGGTGGCATATCATGGCGGTGTTGACGCGCCGCGATTCTCAGAGAGAAAAGGATATGCCACATGGAAGACGATACTATTTTGGAGTTTACCGATCCAGCCGGAATTTCACCTGATCCGCTGACGGATATCTTGCGCAAAGGCGCGCGGGATCTGTTGGCACAGGCGGTCGAGGCCGAGGTTTGTGATCTGATGGCGCAACACGCGCATTTGAGGGATTCGGCCGGTCGCCAGCGCCTTGTTCGCCACGGATACCTGCCGGAGCGCGAGGTGATGACGGGGATCGGCCCTGTCCCGGTGAATGTGCCTCGGGTGCGTGATCGTGGCACGGGGGCGGAGAAGATCAGGTTCACCTCGACGCTTCTGCCGCCGTATCTGCGCCGGGCAAAGTCGGTCGAGGAGTTGTTGCCCTGGCTCTATCTCAAAGGTATTTCCACGGGTGATTTCGGCGAAGCACTGGCGGCCCTTCTGGGGCCTGATGCGGGTGGTTTGACATCGAGCACGATTTCGCGCCTGAAGGCGGAGTGGTGGGCAGAATACGAGCGTTGGAACCGGCGTGACCTGTCGGCCAAACGCTATGTGTATTTCTGGGCCGACGGGGTTTATTTCAAGCCGCGCACGGATGCTGACAAGCAATGCATGCTGGTGATCATCGGCGCGGACGAGTGGGGTAACAAGGATGTTCTGGGCCTCGTGGACGGGTATCGAGAAAGCAGCCAGAGCTGGCGTGAACTGCTGCTGGACTTGCAACGTCGTGGCCTCAGAAAAGCCCCTGATCTGGCCGTTGGTGATGGCGCGCTCGGCTTCTGGAACGCCTTGCGGGAGGTGTTCGGTGAGACCCGGGAGCAGCGCTGCTGGGTGCATAAAACCGGCAACGTCCTGAATGCCATGCCGAAGTCGCTGCAAGCCAAAGCCAAGGGCCATCTACAGGACATCTGGATGGCCGAGAACAAACGGGACGCCGAGGCCGCGTTCAATTTCTTCATCGAAGCCTATGGCGTGAAATACGAGCGTGCCGTGGGGAAGCTGACCAAGGACCGGGACGTGCTGCTGACCTTCTACGACTTCCCTGCCGAGCACTGGAAACACATCCGCACATCCAACCCCATCGAAAGCATATTTGCCACCGTGCGGCACCGAACGAAGAAGACCAAAGGCTGCCTCGGGCGCAAGACCGCCTTGGCAATGACCTTCCGCCTGATGATGTCGGCAAAGAAGAAATGGCGTAAACTCGACGGCGCATTCCGATTGCCGGAAATCATCGAAGGGGTTGAATTTAAGGACGGGATCAAGCAGGAAAAACATGCCGCCTGATTACTGCGTCACCAACTTTTGGGCATAGCTCTTTTTTCGCAAGGGGTGCCCAGTGAAAGCTTCTTGCCCGGGCAGGCCGCGATGCGTGGGCTGGATGACAAATCTCGGGATGAAATCCTTACTTTGTTTCCGGAACTTGCGAAACAGGATCATCAGTACAAGGCCGCAGCGTTGTGCCTAAAATCCTTTGAAGCGGGTTTGCTGGGATAGTATCTTCAAAAGACCTCTGCATGAGGCCATGGCTTTCGGTTGAAGCAAGATTTCGGCCGCCCACCTTGCGCCCCTGCGGGTCCGGCGGACAGACGGGTGGCGGGGTTTGGGGCTATGCGATTGCGGGGGTTTGCGGGTTGAGGGTGATCCTGTTTGCGGCCTTGAGCAGGTTTTGCGCGATGGCGGCCATGACCATCTGGGCATGCACCCTGGCGCGCCCGAAATATCTCGCCCGCTGCAGGCCGAAGAGGCGTTTCATCGTGCCGAAAGTCTGCTCGATGCGGAAGCGGCGTTTCGAAATCAGCCGGTTGAAGCGTTTCTCCGATTGCCGCAGGGGGCGGCCGCGCGCTGCCTTGCGCAGGATGCCGTCGCGGTATTTGCCGCGCAGCATCTGGCGGTTGGCCTTGCTCGCATAGGCCTTGTCGGCCAGCACCCGCTGCGCCTTTGCGCCCGCGATCATGGTGGCGAATTCGGGGCTTTCGGCGGCATTGGCGGGCGTGGTGTGCACCTTGTCGATAAAGCCCTCTTCGTCGCAGCGGGCAAAGCCCTTGTAGCCGAGCGTGCTCTTGCGGCCCTTCTTGACCCAGCGGGCATCAGGGTCGGCGCTGAAATGCAGCTGTGCCCCGTCGGGTGAGACCTCGGGCGGATCATCCGGCGTCCCTTCCCTTGCCCCGTCCTCTGCCCGGTCCTGCGGGGCGTCGATATGGGTGCGCGGGCGCGCCGCCGCCGCGATCAGGGTCGCATCAATGATCGCCGCCTCAGCCTCTTTCAGCTTCAGCCCATGCGCCTCGATCTGGCGGCAGACCTCGGCCAGCAGCTCATCGTAAACGCCACCCCGGACCAGCGCATTGCGGAACCGGCAGTGGGTCGTCTCATCCGGCACCGACGCGTGCAGATCGAGCCCGCAGAACAGCATGAAATCCAGCCGCACCTTCAAGGCCCGCTCCAGCTTCGGGTCGCTCAGCCCGTGCCACTGGCCAACCAGAAGACACTTGAACAGAACCAGCGGATCATAGCCCTGAGGCCCGATCCCCGAGCGCCCCAGACCGCGCCGCAGGATCGGCAAAAACGAGTTCCAATCCATCAGCGCGTCGATCTTCGACAGAACGTCATCCGCGCCGATCCGTGCCGCCGCTTCGTGCAGGAAAAGGTCCATCTATTCACCCCAGAGATTTCCCGGCTAGCTTACCAAAACGGCCAACCCGGGGAATCCCGATGTTATGCAGAGGTCTTTCGAAGGGGTTGAATTTAAGGACGGGATCAAGCAGGAAAAACATGCCGCCTGATTACTGCGTCACCAACTTTTGGGCATAGCTCTTGATCAAGCCAAAATACGTTAATAACAACGCCCCGTTCATTCACTAATACAGCACCCCAGTGCGCTGTGGGCACTATATGCAGTAGGTTTGCTTATGGGAAGCCGGTTGTGTCTCGAAAGTGGTGGAAATTGATTTCAGGCACCTCCGAGCGGGTTGAGTTATGCGCCGGTCAGGCGGCTTGGTCAAGGGTTGCGTCGGCGACGGGCTGAGCGAGCGTTTCCCAGCCATCGACCTTTCGCATGACGATCTGCCCCGAGGCCATCAGAGCCCAAAGCAGCATCGGCACGGTCTCGGCGCATGGCAGCACGGTCTGGGTCTTGATGCGGCGGCGGAATTCCTCGTTCAGGCGTTCGATCGCATTTGTCGTTCTGGCCGATTTCCACTGGCCTTGTGGCAGACGCGTGAAGGTGAAAAGCTTATCTCCTGCTTCTTCCAAGCTGTCAGCGACGGCCTTGCATTTCAGCCGCCATTTTCGCAGAAATGCCTTGCGGCGGGTGGCGATTTCCTCGGGTGTTTTGGCGTAGATCATGTCGCGGTAATCTTCTGTCAACTCATCATGCATACGCTTGGGTGCCTTGGCCAGAAGGTTGCGGTGCTTGTGCACCGTGCACCTCTGGATCGGCAGATCTTCACCCCAGAGGGCAATGAGAGCGACCTCAAGTCCCGGTGCCCCGTCCACGATGACAAATTCGGGCCGTTTCAACCCGCGCGCATCCAGATCGTTGATGAACTGACGCCAGGCGGAGGTGCTTTCGCCGCCCATGTTCATCAGTGATAACAAGACCTTCTGCCCATCCCGGCGCACGCCAATCGCGGCCAGAACCGAGATATTGGTGGCCTTCCTGTCAATCCGCGTTTTGATCACGGTGCCGTCCAGGATCAGCCGCACGATGTCTTCATCCGCAAGGCTGCGGGCGCACCACGCCTGCCAGTCCACCTTCACCTTGCGCCAGGCGCGGCTCACCACATCCTTGCTGACCGCCCCCTGAAACAGGCCGAACAGGGCGCGTTTTACCCGCCGTGTGTTGGTGCCCGAAAGGTAGACAGCAGCGATCAGCGCCTCGGCCTTCTTCGTCAGCCGCTGGTAGCGGGGCAATGCCTTCGAGCGCCATTCTCTGGCCTTGCCGGCCTCGCCTGTGATCCGCGCACGCGGCACGCGCACCGTTTCGGTTCCAAATGTTCCGACCAGTTGCCGCTCGCGATGCCCGTGGCGGTATCCGGCCTTTGCCCCGCCGCTGCGGCCATACCGGCAACGGCCCAGAAACTGCTCCAGCTCCTCTTCGAAAACCGCCTCGATCGTCGCGCGGATGTTCTGGCGCAGCCGGTCTTCAATCGGGTCATAGCCTGCTTCATTGGCCAGTAGCGCGGATGTCGATGTTGCTGTATTCTTTGTCATGGCGTGATCTCCTTGGCGGTTCCAGCCGCCGGTTGGGTGGCTTCGATGCACCCGGAGATTACGCCGTCCTCGAATTTCCACCAAACTCGCGACACTACCTCTGGATATGGATATGATGATTTACGGCGGCAAAACCCTGCCACCCGATCTGCTGAAAGAAGCGCTGGAAGTCAAAGACATCATGCAAGATATCCTGACCCGCGCAGCCGAAGGTGATTTCTGATACTGCCGTAAGAATAAACTGGGGGGTCCCGACCCCCCGGAACCCCCCATCACCCCACGTGCTCCCTTAGCACCACACGTGAATATATAAAGGTTCCGGCCGTCCTGGCCCGATACAGATAACCCTAGGCCAAGCAGTGATTCCAATCAAACACCAAGTGCCTTCAATATGATTCAAATCAAACCTGAACTGATAACAAAAACGCCCGCCAAAAATGGCGGGCATTTTACTGAACTATTGGGGCTGACCCAGATAACTACTTCAAGTAACGCTTAACCCATTGTCTTAGCTGCAATAACTGAGCTGAAGGGTCACTGTTGTTGAAACGCCACTCGCATTCCTTCAAATATAGCCCAAATTGGGCCTTGGGGACACCGTTAAATCGGCGCATGTGGCGCTTGGCTTGGTTCCAGAAATTCTCGATGCCATTGATGTGGTTGTGACGGTCTGCAAAGAGCTTGGAATGGTTGATGCGAAAGTGGTGGAAGTCTGACACATCCAGCACATTATAACCGCGCCAACAATCGGAATAGACGATGGAATCCGGCACGACTTTGCGCTCTATGATCGGGATCAGAGTGGCGGATTTGGCGTCCGGGATGATCTTGGTGTAAACCTTCCCACCCCTTTTTAATATACCAAAAACGGGAATTTTACCTGCCGCACCACGCCCGCGTTTACCTTTGCGTTTGCCGCCAAAGTAGCTTTCGTCCACTTCTATTTCTCCGCCGAACATAGCTTGGCTTTCCGCCTCCAGCTCATAGGCGATTATCTCGCGCAGGCGTAGAAAATAAAACGCTGCGGTCTTGCGGTTTACACCACACAAACTGGCTGCTGTTCGTGCTGTCGATCCCGAAACAAAATGCTCCGTAAGACGGTCTTGCTTGTAGTGGCTCAGGCGACTCTTTCTCATGCTTCCCATCATAACCTCTTTTTAGGTTATCTGGGTCAGCCCCGAACTATTATTCGGATTTAGCCGTATACGGACTCTTTTCCGAAATGCTTGGTCAGCATATAGTAAACCACAGCACGGTATTTGTTGCGCTCGGAGCGGCCATAAGTTTCGATCACGGAATCAATTGCTTCCATCAGTGCGGGGCTGTCGGACAGTCCCAACTTCTTCATAAGAAAGTTGTTCTTGACTGTTTCCAGCTCGGATTTGTCACTGCCTGCAACAGTCGAGGCATCGGCATTATAAATGGCCGGGCCACAGCCGATGGTTACTTTGGTCAGCAGATCCATGTCAGGTGTCATGCCGCATTTGTTTTTCAGATCATCTGCATACTGCGCGATCAGGTCGTCTCTTTTACCCATAAGGTTTTACTCCCACCAATTTGGCATTTCTGCCGTGTTACAAAACGCCTAAATGGCGCGTGACGACACGATAGCCCAAGAATATACCTGCACAAAGGGAAAAATTTGGCATGTTTGTCACATATGATGCGTCAGGCGCAAGCCATTCCAGCGCCTGACTTTTCTATTCAGGCTAGAAGCGGAAACCTGCCCTTACGGAAATCTGATCCAGTTCGGCGTCAGGAATTGCACCGGACAGATTACCAATATCATGGCGCTGGTATTCAATACCAATAAACATCCTGTCCGTGATGGCGTGATCATAGCCAATACCATAGGTCGCACCGCGACCTGTCCCCAGATTGGATGTGTCGATAACCGCATAACCAAGCGTTGCGAAAATCAACCCGTTGCCAACCTTATATCCGGCGCGTGCCTTGGCGCCATATTGACTGTCCAGATCGGTGCCGCCTGTGGTCGTGATATTGGTCCCTTCGGCTTCCAGTTCCAGACCCAGAACATAACTGCCGAAATCCTGATTATAGCCACCAAAAACACCATATGTGTTATCTGTCGTGGTTGCCGTGCCATCCAGTCCGAAATCTCCGCGACCGATCTGCAGGCCGCCGTAAAAGCCGCCCCAGTCCTGTGCCATTACAGTTGCAGGCATCAGAAGGGCAATTGCGAGGGCTGCCGATTTTATATGTTTCATTATTCTCTCCTCGTTTTTGATGTTGATCGGACAACAGGGTGATCCCGTTGTGTTGATCAAAGCCCTGCCTATCGGCAGACCAAAGGATGAGACAAATCACAAAGCCGGTGATGCATTATTCGGCAAATCGCGGCCAGAAGGGGGGAATCAGGTTAGCGGGAAGTGGCGTATTCCGCCGGATACATTCTAATTATTGGCCCATGCGCCAGATCCATTCACATCCGTGATCAGATCAGGCAGTCTTATCAGAATCGCAGGCAAAAAAATACCGGACAGGATGCCCGGTATTTTCATTGCTTATTTGCGCAAATTAGTAACGGTAATGCTCCGGCTTATAAGGTCCGTCAACCGACACACCGATATAATCCGCTTGCTCTTTGTCCAGAACCGACAGGTTCACACCGATACGGGCAAGGTGCAGGCGCGCAACTTTTTCATCCAGATGCTTGGGCAGAATGTAAACGTCATTCTTGTATTCATCGCCTTTGGTCCACAATTCAATCTGGGCTAGCGTCTGGTTGGTAAAGGACGCCGACATCACGAATGAAGGGTGACCGGTGGCGTTTCCAAGGTTCAACAGACGCCCTTCGGACAGCAGGATAATCCGCGCACCAGAAGGCATTTCGATCATATCCACCTGATCCTTGATGTTGGTCCATTTGTGGTTCTTCAGCGCGGCAACTTGAATTTCATTATCGAAATGGCCGATGTTGCCAACAATCGCCATATCCTTCATCGCGCGCATATGCTCGATACGAATCACGTCCTTGTTGCCGGTGGTGGTAACAAAGATATCGGCACTATCGATCACATCTTCCAGACGGACCACCTCGAACCCGTCCATAGCGGCCTGAAGGGCACAGATTGGATCAACCTCGGTCACTTTCACGCGGGCACCAGCACCGGACAGGGATGCGGCGGAACCTTTGCCAACATCGCCATAACCGCAAACCACGGCAACCTTACCGGCCATCATGGTGTCAGTAGCGCGACGGATGCCGTCAACCAGCGATTCCTTACAGCCATATTTGTTGTCGAACTTCGATTTGGTAACCGAGTCATTCACGTTGATCGCAGGGAAGGGCAGCTGACCCTGTTTCACCAGATCATACAAACGGTGAACGCCGGTTGTGGTTTCCTCGGAAACACCCTGGATTGCGTCACGCTGTTTGGTGAACCAGCCGGGGCTTTCCTTCAGCCGCTTTTTGATCTGGGCGAACAGGGCGATTTCTTCTTCGGATGTCGGGGTTTCAATCAGGTCGGTTTCCCCGTTTTCAACGCGGGCACCGGTCAAGATATACATGGTGGCATCACCGCCATCATCCAGAATCAGGTTGCATGTGCCTTCTTCGAACATGAAAATCCGGTCGGCGTAATCCCAATATTCTTCCAGTGTTTCGCCTTTGACAGCAAAAACAGGAACGCCAGCAGCTGCAATCACGGCCGCCGCATGGTCCTGCGTGGAAAAGATGTTGCAGGACGCCCAGCGCACATCGGCACCCAGCGCAACCAGTGTTTCAATCAGAACTGCTGTCTGGATGGTCATATGCAGACTGCCGGCAATCCGCGCACCTTTCAGCGGCTTGCTGTTGCCGTATTCCTCACGCAGGGCCATCAGGCCCGGCATTTCGGTTTCGGCGATATCCAGTTCCTTGCGGCCATAGTCAGCCAGCGCGATGTCTTTTACAATATAATCGGTTGCCATTGGGCATTTTCCTTGCGGTTCAGATACACATTGAAGGGGCAAATAGCACCGCTTGGTAGCAAGGGCAACTTATCAACTGATTAACTGGCGATTCCCGCCACTTCTTCGGTCAGGTCGAACTGCCAGTTCTGACCCGAGGCAATTACACAGCTTGTCCCGTCAGCACGCGACAGTAACAACGTCCATGTGCCTGTTTCATCAGAACTCCAGATTTCTACCAGACTTGTTGTGCTTTGCAGCCCGGCCCCCTGATAGGTTTCGTGAAAACGGCTTTCCAGACGATCGGTGATAACACTTCTTTCTGCACATAGGGCCTGCGCCTGCACCGGAGGCGCAAGCGCCAGCGTGCCAAAAACAAGGGCGGCGGTGACGATACGTTTAAACATAACTGGTCTCCTTTGGGTTAAGGCCCCGCAAATAGTATGTTGAACTGTCGGGGCAGGTTGCTGGCGATTTCGAGTAATGCCCGAAAGTTGGTGATGGGGTGATTGGGTGGCATATCATGGCGGTGTTGACGCGCCGCGATTCTCAGAGAGAAAAGGATATGCCACATGGAAGACGATACTATTTTGGAGTTTACCGATCCAGCCGGAATTTCACCTGATCCGCTGACGGATATCTTGCGCAAAGGCGCGCGGGATCTGTTGGCACAGGCGGTCGAGGCCGAGGTTTGTGATCTGATGGCGCAACACGCGCATTTGAGGGATTCGGCCGGTCGCCAGCGCCTTGTTCGCCACGGATACCTGCCGGAGCGCGAGGTGATGACGGGGATCGGCCCTGTCCCGGTGAATGTGCCTCGGGTGCGTGATCGTGGCACGGGGGCGGAGAAGATCAGGTTCACCTCGACGCTTCTGCCGCCGTATCTGCGCCGGGCAAAGTCGGTCGAGGAGTTGTTGCCCTGGCTCTATCTCAAAGGTATTTCCACGGGTGATTTCGGCGAAGCACTGGCGGCCCTTCTGGGGCCTGATGCGGGTGGTTTGACATCGAGCACGATTTCGCGCCTGAAGGCGGAGTGGTGGGCAGAATACGAGCGTTGGAACCGGCGTGACCTGTCGGCCAAACGCTATGTGTATTTCTGGGCCGACGGGGTTTATTTCAAGCCGCGCACGGATGCTGACAAGCAATGCATGCTGGTGATCATCGGCGCGGACGAGTGGGGTAACAAGGATGTTCTGGGCCTCGTGGACGGGTATCGAGAAAGCAGCCAGAGCTGGCGTGAACTGCTGCTGGACTTGCAACGTCGTGGCCTCAGAAAAGCCCCTGATCTGGCCGTTGGTGATGGCGCGCTCGGCTTCTGGAACGCCTTGCGGGAGGTGTTCGGTGAGACCCGGGAGCAGCGCTGCTGGGTGCATAAAACCGGCAACGTCCTGAATGCCATGCCGAAGTCGCTGCAAGCCAAAGCCAAGGGCCATCTACAGGACATCTGGATGGCCGAGAACAAACGGGACGCCGAGGCCGCGTTCAATTTCTTCATCGAAGCCTATGGCGTGAAATACGAGCGTGCCGTGGGGAAGCTGACCAAGGACCGGGACGTGCTGCTGACCTTCTACGACTTCCCTGCCGAGCACTGGAAACACATCCGCACATCCAACCCCATCGAAAGCATATTTGCCACCGTGCGGCACCGAACGAAGAAGACCAAAGGCTGCCTCGGGCGCAAGACCGCCTTGGCAATGACCTTCCGCCTGATGATGTCGGCAAAGAAGAAATGGCGTAAACTCGACGGCGCATTCCGATTGCCGGAAATCATCGAAGGGGTTGAATTTAAGGACGGGATCAAGCAGGAAAAACATGCCGCCTGATTACTGCGTCACCAACTTTTGGGCATAGCTCGGCGATTTCGGGTTCGCCTGATAATAAAATGGACCTGCCGGCCGAAATTTGCGAATGACTACCGCACACAAATGCGTCACTCTTTGCGAGCCGTTTCTGGACAACACCAAGGAATATCAAACATGGCCCCCCAACCCCGCGCATGGCAACGAATGCTTTCTGGTCGCCGGCTGGACCTGCTGGACCCAACCCCAGTCGATATCGAAATTGAGGATATCGCCCACGGGTTGGCCTTTGTGGCGCGCTGGAACGGGCAGACGATTGGCGACTACGCCTATTCAGTGGCTGAACATTCGCTGCTGGTGGAACAGATTTACGCCCTCATCCAACCCAAAGCGCCGGTGAAATGGCGGCTGGCCGCGCTGCTGCATGACGCGCCGGAATATGTGATCGGGGATATGATTTCGCCGGTAAAATCCGCTGTGGGGCCGGATTACGGCATGCTGGATGACCGTCTGACCGCCGCCATTCACATCCGTTTCGGTCTGCCTGCGATACTTCCTGTTGCGGTGAAAAAGCAGATCAAGAAGGCCGACAAGATCAGCGCATGGCTGGAAGCGACCCAGATTGCCGGATTTACGGTAGAAGAGGCGGACAAACTATTCGGCAAGCCCGCCTCTGATCTTGTCAACGGATTGCGCATCCATCTGCGCCCGCCGCTTGCCGTTCGGCGGGATTTTACCGCCCGTCACAACGAATTGATGCGCAATCTTTAGTTACCAGCGGCCTTTCGACGTCAGCAACCAGCGGCGATAGTATTCCCTATTGCGCTGTTCGGCCTCTTGCTTGGCCCGATAGCGCCGCATGGCAGCATCATGGTCCTTTTCTGTGCGGGTTGCGATACGCATTGCACTTGCAAATATTCCTAACATATCATTTCCTTTCGTTCCTGTGATGCACCATGTTTAGCGCTATTGCCTTGACGGATCGAATCTGTAAGATTTCCAATATGTAAGTTGAACTATCAAAGGTGATTCATGGACTGGCGCCAGATCCCATCCCTGTCGGCCCTACGCGCGTTCGAGGCCGCTGCGCGGCTAAACAGTTTCAGCGCAGCGGGGCGGGAACTGAATGTCACCCATGCCGCTATCGCCCAGCATGTGCGCGGGCTGGAAGATTTCTTTGCCCAAGGCCTGATCTTCCGACAGGGGCGCAAGATGGAGCTGACCCCCGCCGGTCAGCGGCTTGCCACATCCCTGAACGAAGGATTCCTGACCATCCAGGCCGGCGTGAATGATCTAAAGGCCGAAACCGAGGATCGCCCGCTGAAAATCGCACTGACCCCGACCTTTGCCGAAAGCTGGCTGATGCCGCGCCTTGGCGGGTTCTGGGCGGATCATCCCGAAATAGAGCTGGCCCTGCTGCCCGGCCGCAATCTGGTCGACCTGCGCCGCGATGGCGTGGATCTGGCGATCCGCTATGGCAACGGGGTTTGGGCGGGGTATCAAAGCGAATATCTGGCCTCGGCGCAATTCATCGTGGTTGCATCAAAGGATTATATCGGAGATCGAAACATCCGCAGCCTTGAGGATTTGAAAGACGCCAAATGGCTGATTGAATCCGACCGGCGGGAAATGATGCTGTGGGCGGCGGAACAGAATTTCGAACTGGAGAATCTGGACACAACCGAATTCCCGACCGCCACGCTGGTTCATCTGGCAGCAAGATCCGGCTATGGGGTTGCGATATTGACCAAAGCGGTTGTGGAACATGATCTGGAAAACGACCGGCTGGTTAAGCTGTTCAGCGCAAAACCCGGCTCGCTGGGCTATTATCTGGTCACCCGAAAAGAGGCGATGCCAGACAAGTTAGCGGTGTTTATCAAATGGCTGAAGTGCTGTAAGTAAGTCCCATGATTATCCGTCCAGCCACACCCGATGATGCCGCCGAAATGGCCGTGCTGTTGAACGAAATCATCCGCATCGGCGGCACAACTGCCTTTCAAAAGGAATGGACAGCCGAGGCAATGCAGGAGTTTATCCGCAAGCTGAAAACCACCGGCTGCATCCATGTCGCGCGGGACCGCAAAACAGATGCCATGCTTGGCTATCAATCGCTTGAATCCTATCCCGACCTGCCAAAAACCCTTGGCATCATCGCCACCTTTGCCAAGGTTGGTAGCACCAAACGCGGCATCGGTTCTGCCCTGTTCGCCGCCACCCGACAGGCCGCGCCCGCGCTGGGCTTTACCGAAATCGACGCCACCATCCGCGCCGACAATACCGGCGGGCTGGCCTATTATTCCAAGATGGGGTTCGTGGATCACTCAATCGCGAAAGCCGTGCCGCTGGACGATGGGACATTGGTTGACAGGGTTAGCAAGCGGTTGAGGTTGTAGGCTGTCGGTTAAAGCCCCCTGCAATAAAACGCTAAAACGCAAAAATGGCAGCGCCCGACCTGGAGGGCGCATTTTAGAACGGGTTAGGCATATGAGGCCGTTGTGCGGATACTGCGATGTTTAATCTGATTGCTCCGTTGCATAGCGCCCTCCGTGGGGAGTGAAGAGGGGCCGTGGCCCCATGTATGGATGGCCCCTGCTGGGCAAGTACAAAATTGGTACTGCAACTGGCGTTTCGCGGCCATGTATTCGGCGTCTGTTTGCAGATGTATTTCTGCGCGCCTTGATGAAGTCCGCATGTATCAGGTCCAATCAGTGGAACGCGATCGTATCGCTTGGGGCCACACGGGGTGTCCTGATACGTTTATTGCCTTTTGCCATCACCTCACTTTGCGCCTTGCCGTCTCGGAAGCCGGGCGGGCCCGGCTATTGTGTTTTGGTCAATTTATGCGGGCCGGTAGCTTTGGCCGGATTTCAACAACGCCCAGATCGTTCGGGCCATTTTGTTCGCAATGGCAATCGCCACCACCTTCACCGGCTTTCTCTTCAGCAATTGCCAGATCCAATCATCGCCTTCCCCACGCCGGCGTCGTGTGCGGATACGCGCCAGAGCGCCAAGATAAAGTAACCGTCGAATATACCGGTCACCCATTTTCGATATGCCACCCATCCGTTCCCGACCGCCGCTTGAATTCTGTTTGGGGGTAAGGCCGATCCATGCCGCATAGTCGCGTGCTGAGCGGAACTGCGACACATCCGGCGTTGTCGCGGTAATCGCGCTGGAAGTCAGCACCCCGACACCGGGGATCGTGGTCAGGCGACGTGCAGTTGGGTCTTGCCGTTGGGAAATCTCAATTTGGCGGGTGATTTCGGCAACCCGATCACGGGTCTCATGGAACTGCCGGGAAAGGAGATCGAATGCAACGCCAGCTTGTTCTGGAAGCTCTGCGGCTGCCTCAAGCAGACGGTCGACATTTTGTACGCCAACAGGCGCAACAATTCCGAATTCAGCCAGATGCGAGCGGATGGCATTGACGATCTGCGTGACCTGCCGGACCAGAATATCGCGGGTGCGGTGTTGCATCAAGATGGCTTGGTGTTCTTCGGTCTTGGCTGGCACAAAGCGCATGGTCGGCCGGGTTACAGCCTCGCATATTGCTTCCGCATCTGCGGCATCCGTCTTTTGACGCTTGATGTAGGGCTTGACATAAGAAGGTGGCATCAGACGCACATTATGGCCCAGACGTGTCAGCTCACGCGCCCAGAAGTGGGCTCCGGCGCAGGCCTCAATGCCAATCAGACAGGAATTCAGCAGCCTAAAGAATGAAAGAACCTGGCTGCGGCGCAACTGGCGTCGGACAATCACTTGCCCTTGTATATCAATGCCGTGCACCTGAAAAACATTCTTGGCAATGTCGAGGCCGACGGTGACGATAGCCTCTGCTTGTAGTTTCTTGTTCATGATCCTCTCCTTGTGAAGCACTTCTACGGCCCTCACTTTGCCATAGTGAGTTGACGGAAGCAGGGGCCATCCACGCCATCAGTGCAGGTGGGTGAAAACAATTGCGTCGATCTCGTCAGGGTCAACGCCCAGCTTTTGCTTCAGGTGTTCATGCACCTGAAGGCAGCCGCGTTTTTTAACATTTGTGGTGGTACTTCGTGGCGCGTTCTTCGTCGCACAATCCGGTGTCGACCAGAATTTTGTATTCACCGGTGTCGATGTAATAACAATAAACGGGCTGCCACTTCTTTTTGCCCGCCGGGCCTTTCCAGAAGATATACGTCCCAAGGTCGCCTTCCAGCCAACCTGTGTTAATAGGATAGATCTTGGTCTCGGATATGGTCATTCGCAGTTCTCCAAAGCTAGGTTCGGAGATATTGTAAACAAGATATTGAAACTGTCTACAGCAATAATGGTACCGTAGCCATAAACTGCTATCTCGGCCTACATCTTTGCCAGAATGGACATGAATGTATCCTTCATATGTTGGCCCATTTCCGAGGCAGCCGCCGCAGAATCAGTCGAGAACAGGTGCTTGATGATGTCTTCATGTGACCGCGCCGAGATCAAAAGATCTTCGGCCGTTGAAAACTTCTTGGCCCGGAAGGGGCCGGTGCGCTGGCGAAAGCCCGAGGCCAAATCAAAGATGAACGGGTTCTCTGTGGCCCGATAGATCGCAAGGTGGAAGGTTTCGTTTGCGCGTAAAAAGCCGGGCAGATCATTGGCTTTTGCGGCTTTTATACACTCGGCCTGTGCTGCCTCTATGCTGGACCTAGCCAATAACGTAAGGCGTTTTGCGGCCATTCCCGCACACAGAGCCTCGATTTCGTGCATGGCCTCGAACATATGTGCCAGCTCCTCGCGGCTGTATTCGGTCACCCGCACGCCACGCCGTCCGTTTGATACCAGAATTCCCTGCGCAACCAACCTGTTAAGAGCCTCGCGCACCGGCGTGCGCGAAACCGAGAACCGTTCGGCTAATTTTGTTTCATCCAGCCGCGCGCCCGCATCAATCTGCCCCGAGGCAATATCGGCCCTCAAGGTCTCTTCAATGTGTTTCGAGATTGATCTGCTCTTCTGCACTTTGTCTTTTTCCACCTATGGTTCCAATCCATATTGCCCATCAGTATGCGGGAATAGCATATAATTAGGGGTTTGGGCAATCACAAAGGATTTTTGCATATTTATATTGACTATGTATACAATGGCCCTAACCTGAGAGCCGCGTAGTGGAATTCAAGGGTGGGTGATGCCGGTAATTGAACTGAAGAACCTGAAAAAGACCTATGGGGCTGTAACAGTCATCGAGGATTTGAATCTAATGATGGCAGATGGCGAATTTGTCGTGTTGGTTGGACCGTCGGGCTGTGGCAAGTCAACGACCCTGCGTATGATTGCCGGTCTGGAAACAAATACAGATGGTGAAATTCTGGTTGACGGCAGGGATATGTCCAAACTGGAACCCAAAGAACGCGATATCGCGATGGTGTTTCAGGATTACGCCCTGTACCCGCATATGAACGTGGCCAAGAACATGTCGTTCGCCTTGCGTCTTGCCCGCTATAAAAAGGCCGAGATCAACAAGCGCGTTACCGAAGTCGCCGCGATGCTGGATCTGACCGATTATCTGGACCGGATGCCAGGCGAGCTGTCCGGCGGGCAACGGCAGCGGGTGGCGATGGGCCGCGCGCTGGTGCGGGACGCGTCGATTTTCCTGTTTGACGAACCGCTGTCCAATCTGGACGCCAAATTGCGCGGACAAATGCGCGCCGAACTGGCGCTGCTAAGTCAGCGCATCGAAAAGAACATCATTTACGTCACACATGATCAGGTCGAAGCAATGACGCTGGGCGACAGGATTGTGGTGATGAAATCCGGCGAAGTTATGCAGCAGGGCACGCCCGAACAACTGTATCGCACGCCGGCCAACAAATTTGTTGCGGGGTTCATCGGCTCTCCGACAATGAATTTTCTGGATGGGGTTCTGGCCACTAAAAACGATCGTCTGGTCGTGCGCAGTGACAGCTATTCCATCCCCTTGCCAAAAGCATTTCTTCAACACCTGGAAGGGGCAGTGGGCAACCCCGTAACCCTGGGCATCCGGCCATCCAGTTTTGAAGAAACCGAAAGCGACGATGCGTTGCCGATGAAAATTATTCTGTCGGAATATATCGGTTCGGAATCGGTTGTGACCTGTGAATTCGGCGGTCAGCGCGTCTCGATCGAGGTGAATTCAGCGGCCCCCGTAAAGGTGGGCGAAATTCGTAAATTTGCGGTCAAAGAGGAGGAAATTCACCTTTTTGATCCGAATACCGGCACATCGCTATTGCCCGTGCCAGCTATGTAAGTGCCGCCATTTAGGGCGGCGCAACTAACTTGGAGGAAAAAATGAAACATTTAAGAACACTGGTTTGTTCAACAGGGATGGCATTGGCTGCGACAGCCACATTTGCCGGTAACCCTTATGAACCCTATGCAGGCACGACAATTGTCGTCAACTTTCCCACTACTCCACATTTCAATGCCGTAATGAAAGTGCTGCCCGAATTTACAAAAGAAACCGGCATTAATGTCGAAGTGGATCAGCTGCAGTATCTGAAAATGCGCGAGCGTCAGACATTGGAACTGACAAAAGATGTCGGCGACTACGACCTGATCAGCTATGTTGTATTTTCCAAGGCCGACTACGTTTTTGCCGACCAGCTGGACAATCTGGCCAAGTATTTCATGAACCCGAAACTGGCTGATCCGCATTATGACGCCGATGATCTGATTGACGGTTATGTCGCCAACATCGGCATTGTAGGCGGTAAAAAGGGCTATCTGCCCGGCAAGACCGGCTCGCTTTATGGCCTGCCTTTCGGATCTGAAACCTCGATCCTTGGATATCGTAAGGATATCTTTGAAAAACATGGTCTTAAAGTGCCGGAAACCTATGAAGAACTGCTGGATCTGGCCTGCAAGATTCCGCAGCTGGAACCGGGAATGGGTGGTTTGTCATCGCGTGCTGCCTCGGGTCACCATGCGACACATGCATTTCTGTTGCACCTTGCCCCACTGGGTGGTCGCATCTTTGATGACAACTGGAAC
Source organism: Profundibacter sp. (assembly GCF_965277155.1). Lineage (GTDB taxonomy): Bacteria > Pseudomonadota > Alphaproteobacteria > Rhodobacterales > Rhodobacteraceae > Profundibacter. The sequence continues at coordinate 18,319 of NZ_CBDIBV010000013.1, read as the reverse complement.
CCCATCATGAACAACGAGGCCGGTGTTGCTGCAGCAACAGCGCTGAAAACCATTGTGGATTGTGGTCCTGAAGGGTCGCAAACATTTGGTTTCGCCGAAGCAGGCGCTGCGTTCCTGCAAGGGAAAACTGCGATGTTCCTGGATTCAACCCAATTCGCAAGTCAAGTTAATGATCCAGCGAAATCTACCGTTGTAGGCAAGGTTGGTTGGGCAATGCATCCAATGGGCGTACGCCGCGGTTCTGAAACCGGCGGCTTTGGTATTGCTATTCCCAAGAATGCGCAAAACAAAGAAGCGGCATTCCTGTTGATGCAATGGCTGACATCCAAACACGGTGACAAACTGGTGACAATGGCAGGCGGAAACCCTGTGCGGTTCTCGACCCATGCGGATCCGGAAGTTAACGCAAAGTATCCCTACATGAGCAAATTTGGCGAAGCGCTGAAATTTGCCGACCCCAACTGGCGCCCGATTATCCCTGTATGGGGCAAAATCAATGCCGATCTGGGTACAACCTTGTCCAAGGTACTGACCGAAGATCTGGATATTCAGGAAGCGCTGGACGGTGTTGCCGAACGCACCCGTGCCACAATGGAAGACGCCGGATATTATACTTGGCAATAATCCTAACCTAACACGGCGGGCCGGATTACTCCGGCCCGTTCGCTGCCTTGCAATAATGACCGGTCCCAAGAAACGGCTTTGAATATGAATACATCGCTTGCCAACCGTCTGACGCCATACATGTTTTTGGCCCCTGCCGCAGCCATCCTGTTGGTCGCGCTTTTATACCCGTTGGGCTATGTGTTTTATGCCAGTTTTCTGAACTGGAATCCCAGCCAGCGGATCGGGCAGGCCGAATTTGTAGGTCTGCGAAACTATATCAATCTATTCCATGACGACAGTTTCCGCGAAAGTTTCTTCGTAACACTCCGCTTCTCGGCCATCGTTGTATCATTGGAAATGCTCATTGGTGTTGGCCTTGCCTTTCTGCTGGACCGCAATATTCGCGGCATGTCCGCCCTGCGAACACTTTTCATTCTGCCGATTGTGAATCGGCGTGCAAAACTGACCCACTTGGGTGGGTTATGAGCGAGTAAAATTGACCCACCTGTTTCGTTAACATCCGCGCAAAATTGTGCGGAGGAAAGAGCAGGTGATATTGATGGAAAGCGTATCGAAGATCCGGCGCTGGGTGCTGGTTGAAGGGCGCAGCATCCGGTCTGTGGCGCGGGCGACGGGACTGTCGCGGAACACGATCAAGAAGTATTTGAAGGACGAGAATCCGCCGAGCTACCAGCGCCATGCGCCGCCAGTTCGGCACAAACTGTGCAATGGGTTTGATCTTCGGCTGCAGGAACTGTTTGATCAGGACTCGAGGCGACCACGCCGGGAGCGGCGGACGGCCCAGAAGCTATACGAGCAGCTTGTGGCAGAGGGCTATACCGGGTCCTATTCGCCGGTTCAGCGTTTTGTTCGTGAGTTGAAGCGCGCCGGGGCCTGTTCGGGAGATGCGTTTATCCCGCTGCATTTTGCGGCGGGTGACGCGCTGCAATTTGACTGGAGCGAAGAACGGGTCGTACTGGGTGGTGTCGAGCAGAAGGTGAAGGTCGCTCATTTCCGCCTGTGTCACAGCCGCAAGCCTTTCGTGATTGCCTATCCCGGTGAAGCCCAGGAGATGGTGCTGGATGCTTTCGTGCAGGCGCTGTCCTTTTACGGAGGCGTTCCGCGCAGGGTGATCATCGACAACCCCAAGACCATGGTGACCTACGTTTCGCGCTCGAAGGAGCGGATATTCCATCCCCGGTTCCTGGCCTTGATGAACCACTATGTGATGGAGCCGGTGGCCTGCACGCCCGCTGCGGGCTGGGAGAAGGGACAGGTCGAGAACCAGGTCCAGTTCTTGCGGGGCCGGTTGTTCGTTCCCGAACCGGCCTTTGATGATCTCGAGGCGCTGAACGCGTGGCTGCGTCTGCGTTGCGAAGATCTGGCAGAGCGTCCCCATCCCGAGCAGCAGGATCGCACGATTACCGAAGTGTTCGAAGACGAGCGCGCCGAACTGCGCCCCCTGGGTCGGGCCTTCGACGGCTACGTGGAAAAGACCGTCCGTGTCCGCTCCACCTGCCTGGTTCAATATGCCAGCAATCGCTACAGCGTGCCCTCCCGCTTTGCCGGGCATCATGTGTCGCTACGCGCCTATGCCGGCCGGATCGTGGTGGTCTCCGGTCAGGATGTGATTGCCGAGCACAGGCGTCATTTTACCCGCAATATCAGCTATTTCGAGCCCTGGCATTACGTTCCCCTGCTGGACCGCAAGCCTGGTGCCCTGCGCAATGGCGCCCCCTTTGTGGGCTGGGAACTGCCCGAGGCCATGCATCGGATCAGGGAACATTACATGGCTGGTAAAGGCGGGGATCGGGAGTTCGTCGACCTGCTCCTGCTGGCACAGGATCACGGGATCGAGGTGGTCGAGACGGCCTGCAATCTGGCGGTGGCACAAAACACCCTGCGGCTGCCCGCCATCATCAATCTGATCAACCAGTTGGTGGAACCGGTCATCACACCGCTCAGCGATGCCTGCGCTTATCCGCAGCTGACCTTGCGGCCCGAAGCCGATTGCAAACGCTATGAGACCCTGTGCTCGGCTGAGGAGGTTGCCGTATGAATGCCTTGATCGACCAACTGACAGCCCTCAGGTTGCATGGAATGGCAGCTTGCGCCCATGATCTGCTGTCCGCGCGCAAGCCGCCAAGTCTGACCACAGCGATAAGGCAACTGATCGACGCCGAGACTGTAGAGCGCCGGGTGCGCTCCATCCAGTATCAAATGAGGGTTGCGAAGTTCCCCCATCACAAGGACTTCGCCACCTTCGATTACAGCGCCGCCGCCCTCACCCAGGCCCAGATCGAACCATTCTGCACCGGCCAGTTCACAGAGGAGGCCCATAACCTCATCCTGGTGGGCGGAACCGGCACGGGCAAAACCCACATCGCCATCGCGCTGGGAACGACGCTGATCAACAACGGCAAGAAGGCGCGCTTCTTCAACGCCGTCGATCTGATCAACGCCCTGATCAAGGAACAGGCCGACGGCAATGCAGGGAAGATCATCCGGCAGCTCTCGGCTTTGGACTGCGTCATCATCGACGAGCTGGGCTACATCCCGTTTCCCAAATCCGGTGGCGCGTTGCTCTTCCATCTGATCAGCAAGCTCTACGAGAAGACCAGCATCATCATCACAACCAACCTTGAGTTCGGTGAATGGGTCTCGGTCTTCGGGGATGCCAAGATGACAACCGCCCTTCTGGATCGCGTCACTCATCACTGCAACATCATCGAAACCGGCAATACCTCATACCGGTTCGCCCAGAGTAAACGCCGTAGAAAAAACTAGCCGTTCCGCAAGCAAAGCCCCCAGACGGACTCGCTACATGAAGGCGGCCCGACTGGGGGCTTTGCGCCACAAAGGGGGGGGCAAATTTAAATGCCGAAACCGGGTCAGTTTTAAATGCTCATTGACACTGCCGATGATGATTTCACCAATCGTGGTTGGCCTGATGTGGCGCTATATGTATCACCCGACAGTCGGCTTTTTTAACCGCACGCTAAAGAGTTTGGGGCTTGAGCCAATGCCTTGGTTACTGAATGGCGATTGGGCGTTTGCATCGGTTATCATTGCCGACGTTTGGCAATGGGTGCCGTTCATCTTTATTCTGTCCCTTGCAGCATTGCAGACCCTTCCCCAATCAGTGATGGAGGCCGCGCGGATTGACGGGGCAAACGGCTGGCAAAGTATTCTTTATATCAAACTGCCGCTGATGATGCCGGTTCTGATCATCACTTTCCTTCTGCGCTTGATCGATTCATTCAAGGTTCTGGAAGTGATCCTTGTGTTGACCAACGGCGGCCCCGGCCTGTCAACCGAGGTTATGGCCCTGCGCATCATGCGCACCGCAACGGAATTTCGCGAACTGGGGGTAGCGGCGGCTATGTCGAACATCCTGTTGCTGATGCTGCTATTTCTGACGGTTGCCATGTTCCTTTATAATAAGGTCACAGAAATGCGGGCTATGCGGCTGAAAAATATAGCGGCAGAGGAAGCGTAATGCCCCAGAAATCCTACGACAAACAGAACCCCGCCTTTTATGCCCTGCTGGTCGCTCTGATCTTTATGGCTGTGGGACCAATCATCCTGATGTTGTCCACATCGCTAAAGCTCACCGTCGATATTATGTCGGATACCTCCAGCATGTTTTTCATGCCGACGATCCACAATTATGAAACGGTGTTGTGTAACGTGCTTTGGTACGAGCCACAGGGGCTGGATTATTGCAACCCCACCTTTGGCCGGGCCTTGGGGAATTCGCTGATCATTGCCATCACCTCGACAATTCTGACCCTGATCATTGGCTGTATGGCCGCCTACGCACTGGTGCGGTTCCGCTTTATGGGCCGTGATACCGTTTCGCTGGTCACACTGATGACACGCATGGTTCCGCCCGCTGTGCTGCTGGTTCCGATTTTTGGTATCTGGACATTCCAGTTCCAGATATACGGAACACTGACGGGGATTATCCTGATCTATGTTGCCATGAACCTGCCCTTCGTCATCTGGATATTGCAAAGCTTTATCGTGCAGGTGCCAATCCAGCTGGAGGAAAGTGCGCGGATTGACGGTGCCGGCCCATTGCAGGTTTTCTTTCTGATCGTGCTGCCAATTATCAAACCCGGACTGGCGGCCGCGTCGATCTTTACCTTTCGCATCGCCTGGAATGAATTCGTGTTGGCCAATGCGTTGTCGAACCGGAACACGCGCACGGTTCCGGTTACCATTGTAAATTCCCTATCCGAATATAATCTGGATTGGGGGGTGATCATGGCCACCGGCATGTTGCTGGCGATCCCGCCGATCATCTTTACCTTTGTGGCCTCGCGGCAGATCATCACCGGCATGACCGCAGGTGCGGTTAAAGGATAACCCGATGAAATGCGATGTGTTGTTACTGGCCACGGTCGAAACCAAACAAGAAGAGATCGACTATCTGGCCGAGGCCCTGAACCAACTGGGTATCACAGCCAGCGTTGGTAGTGTCGCGAGTTTGGTGGAAATTCGAGGACGGCGTAATCTCCGGGTGCATCGAAGCCACCCAACCGGCGGCTGGAACCGCCAAGGAGATCACGCCATGACAAAGAATACAGCAACATCGACATCCGCGCTACTGGCCAATGAAGCAGGCTATGACCCGATTGAAGACCGGCTGCGCCAGAACATCCGCGCGACGATCGAGGCGGTTTTCGAAGAGGAGCTGGAGCAGTTTCTGGGCCGTTGCCGGTATGGCCGCAGCGGCGGGGCAAAGGCCGGATACCGCCACGGGCATCGCGAGCGGCAACTGGTCGGAACATTTGGAACCGAAACGGTGCGCGTGCCGCGTGCGCGGATCACAGGCGAGGCCGGCAAGGCCAGAGAATGGCGCTCGAAGGCATTGCCCCGCTACCAGCGGCTGACGAAGAAGGCCGAGGCGCTGATCGCTGCTGTCTACCTTTCGGGCACCAACACACGGCGGGTAAAACGCGCCCTGTTCGGCCTGTTTCAGGGGGCGGTCAGCAAGGATGTGGTGAGCCGCGCCTGGCGCAAGGTGAAGGTGGACTGGCAGGCGTGGTGCGCCCGCAGCCTTGCGGATGAAGACATCGTGCGGCTGATCCTGGACGGCACCGTGATCAAAACGCGGATTGACAGGAAGGCCACCAATATCTCGGTTCTGGCCGCGATTGGCGTGCGCCGGGATGGGCAGAAGGTCTTGTTATCACTGATGAACATGGGCGGCGAAAGCACCTCCGCCTGGCGTCAGTTCATCAACGATCTGGATGCGCGCGGGTTGAAACGGCCCGAATTTGTCATCGTGGACGGGGCACCGGGACTTGAGGTCGCTCTCATTGCCCTCTGGGGTGAAGATCTGCCGATCCAGAGGTGCACGGTGCACAAGCACCGCAACCTTCTGGCCAAGGCACCCAAGCGTATGCATGATGAGTTGACAGAAGATTACCGCGACATGATCTACGCCAAAACACCCGAGGAAATCGCCACCCGCCGCAAGGCATTTCTGCGAAAATGGCGGCTGAAATGCAAGGCCGTCGCTGACAGCTTGGAAGAAGCAGGAGATAAGCTTTTCACCTTCACGCGTCTGCCACAAGGCCAGTGGAAATCGGCCAGAACGACAAATGCGATCGAACGCCTGAACGAGGAATTCCGCCGCCGCATCAAGACCCAGACCGTGCTGCCATGCGCCGAGACCGTGCCGATGCTGCTTTGGGCTCTGATGGCCTCGGGGCAGATCGTCATGCGAAAGGTCGATGGCTGGGAAACGCTCGCTCAGCCCGTCGCCGACGCAACCCTTGACCAAGCCGCCTGACCGGCGCATAACTCAACCCGCTCGGAGGTGCCTGAAATCAATTTCCACCACTTTCGAGACACAACCATCCAGAGTATACAGCCATAGCTGCCCAGTGTTGTCTTCGACCAGTGAAACACGGCAGGGCAAATAGGCGGCATAGGCCGGATCATATTCAACCATCTTGGCGGCCGTCAGCGGGTTACAATACAGATAGATATTCAGCTTGCGCCAGGGTTTGCCCGTCATAGCGGCCACCTGATCACCCAGAGGAAGCTCGCCAACTCCTTTGATATTGCGGTCGATTGCCACCTGCTTGATGGATTGATCCACATCTTCAAACGTCAGCCCTTCGGCCACTTTGGCCTTCCAGACCGTTGCCGCTGCACTGTTGCCGGTTTCGGCCAACCGGTCCATCATGCTCTTGTAGGTGTCAAAGGCCTGATCATCGAACCCGTCAAAAGCGACCTTGTATTTATACAGTGCCGGTCCAAGCCAAATCGCCAGACCCACGGCGACAACGCCCAAAAGGGCAAAAATGTTGCGGATGAAACCCATTGTAATTCTCCAGATATCCTGTTGGCAGTAATAAATTAGAATACATGAATATGGGAATTAGGCAAATCCGTTATTGCGGTGTTGTTCAGGATCACTCCCGCCCAGTTCGCAAACAATGTGCCATTCTTCTGGTGTGACGGGCTGAACAGACAGGCGGGAATTTTTGACCAGCACCATATCGGCCAGCCCTGGATCATCCTTGCACATTTGCAGGGTAACGGGGTTTGGCAGCGTTTTCACCGCCTTGATGTCCACACATTCCCAGCGCTCGTCATCGGTGGTGCTGTCGGGGTGGGCCTCGGCAATCACCTCGACAATACCGACAATAGCCTTTTCCTTTTGTGACAGGTAGAAAAACCCCAGATCACCGATCTGCATCTGCCGCATGAAATTGCGTGCCTGATAATTGCGCACGCCATCCCATTCCTCGCCTTCCTCGCCTTTGGCCAACTGGTCTTCCCAGCTCCAGCTCATAGCCTCGGATTTGAATAACCAGTACGCCATCAGCCAATCACCTTTTTCCATTCGCGCAGGGTTGTGGAGTCAAACAAGCCCGCCTTGGCGTAGGGGTCATTTTCGGCCCAGGTTTCGGCCTCGGACATATTGCCGACATTCAGGATGAGAAGCGAGCCGCACATATTGCCATCTGCATCCAGAAACGGACCGGCAAGGTCAACCACGCCGGTTTCTGCGACATAAGCAAGGTGCGCCTCGCGGTTGTCTTTTCGGATTTGCAGGGCGTCGGGTTTATCAATGGCGATCAGGCAAACTTGCATCGGTTACTCCTTTTTCAGCGGGCGGGAAAGCAGGGCTTCCATTGCCTTTTTAATGGTGGTTTTTTCGGTCAGAACAGCGGCGATCACTTCGGTGATGGGCATATCAATTTTGCGGGTTTTGGCAATGTTAGAGACTGCTAACGCCGTTTTCGCCCCTTCAACCGTGATATTGGGGTCAAATTGTTTACCCTGCCCCAAGGCCAGCCCGTAGCAATAGTTTCGTGACTGTTCGGACGTGCAGGTCAGCGTTAAATCCCCGAATCCGGAAAGGCCGGACAGCGTTTGCGCCTTGGCGCCCAAGTCCTGCGCCAACCGTTGCATTTCCGCATAGCCGCGCGTCATCACAGCGGCGCGCGCGCTTTCGCCCAGTCCGGCGCCCATCGCAGCGCCACAGACGATGGCGACGACGTTTTTCAATGCCCCGCCCAGTTCGGCGCCGGTGGTGTCGGTGGTGCGGTACAGCCGCAGGTTGTCGGTGGACAGTTGGGTTTGCAGCGTGGCGCCGATCTTGTCATCCGCGCAGGCCAGCGTCAGGGCTGTGGGTAGGCCTTTTGCAATGTCATTGGCAAAGCTGGGGCCGGTCAGGATGGCGGGGGTTGCTGTGGGGCAGATTTTCGCCAGCGTGGCAACGGGGCCAAGGCCGGTTTGCAGATCGACCCCTTTGCAACAGGCAACAAGCGGGTGGTTGGCCAGCAGGTCAGCGTGTTCGGCGGCGAAACGGGCCAATTGCTGCATCGGTGTGGCCAGCAACAGGGTTTTGGCCTGCCTGGCGGTTTGAATGTCGGCGGTAACGGTCAGGGAATCGGGGAAACGGTGGCCGGACAGGCGTTTACTGTTTTCGCGGTCCGTTTGCATCGCTTTCGCATGGTTTGCATCCCGCGCCCACAGGGTGACGGGTTGACCATTTCGCGCCAGTGAAATTGCCAGCGCGGTGCCAAAGGCTCCTGCGCCAAGGATGGAAATGCTCATGCCTTTGCCCCTTTCTTGCCCGATCCCAACATGGCGGGGCTGGTGCGGTCAAGGGGCCAGCGGGGGCGGGCGGGGAGGGTCAGATCATCGCGATGACCCGCGCGGAATTTCTCCAGTCCGGCCCAGGCGATCATCGCGGCATTATCGGTGCAAAGCGCCAGTGGCGGGGCGGTGAAGCTGGTGTTGTTATCGGCACAAACAGTCTCTAACACTGCGCGAAGTTGTTGATTTGCGGCAACCCCTCCGGCCACGGCCAAGGTGGGCTGCGCAGGGTTCAACTCCTGATACAGCGCCAATGCACGGCGGGTTTTTTCGGCCAGAACATCGGAAACGGCCATCTGAAAACTGGCGCACAGATCGGCGCGGTCCTGTTGGCGCAGACCGCCATGTTCCGCAACCAGTTTGTCACGGGCGCGCAGCAGGGCTGTTTTCAGGCCGGAAAAGGACATGTCGCAACCGGGCCGGTCCAGCAGCGGACGCGGCAGGGGGAACCGTTTGGTATCACCCTTGCGTGCCTCGGCCTCGACAGCAGGGCCACCGGGCTGGGGCAGGCCCAGTAATTTGGCGGTTTTATCAAACGCCTCGCCGGGGGCATCATCAATGGTGCCGCCAAGACGGGTGAAGTCATCCACCCCTTTGGCGATCAGAAACTGGCAATGACCGCCGGACACCAGCAACATCAGATAGGGGAACGCGGCCCCGTCCGTCAGGCGCGGGGTCAGGGCGTGGCCGGCAAGGTGGTTCACCCCGATCAGCGGCTTGCCTGAACCGGCAGACAGCCCCTTGGCGCACATCACGCCGGACAGCACCCCGCCAATCAGGCCGGGACCGGAAGTAACGGCGATTGCATCAATGTCCCCTAGCGTTAGAGCCGCTTTTTGCAAGGCCTGTTCAGCACACAGGTCTATCTTTTCGGCGTGTGCGCGGGCGGCAATTTCGGGAACAACGCCGCCAAAGCTGGCGTGCAGATCAACCTGTCCGACCACCACAGACGATAGAATTTCGGCCGCTTTGCCAACAGTCTGGCGCACCACGGCGGCGGCGGTATCGTCACAGCTGCTTTCAAGTCCGAGGATGGTAAGTGTTTGCTTCATGGCTCTGCCGGTTGCGATATGGATCATAGGCAGGTAACACCGAAGGGGCCTAACAGACAATCCCGACAGGTAATTATGCCCGATAATCGCCCCACTGTCCTATTGACCCGCCCGCAAGCACAGGCCGAACGGTTTGCGCAGGCGTTGGGTGATATTCCGGTGGTCATTTCGCCCTTGATGCGGATTGAACAACAGCCGCTGGATGTGGAACTGACAGGGTATCGCGGGCTGGTGTTTACCTCGGAAAACGGGGTGTGGGCCTGCCCACAATGCGCCTTGCCTGCTTTTTGCGTCGGGGACCGAACGGCACAGGCCGCGAAAGATGCCGGTATGCGCGCGGTTTCGGCCAAGGGATCGGCGGATGATCTGGTGCGGATAATTGCGGATCGGGCAGTTGAGGGGCCACTTCTGCATATTCGCGGGGAACATACGCGGGGGGATGTGGCCGGAAAACTCCGCGCACTGGGGCTGCGTGTGGACGAGGTTGTGGGATACCGCCAAGTGGCCCGGCCACTGAGCGAACAGGCACGAAAATTGCTGGGGGGTGAAAGCATTGTGATTCTTCCCCTTTTCTCGCCACGCACGGCCAGGCTATTTGTTGCCGACGTGGGCCGGATCGGAGCGCGTGTGCGGGTTGTGGCGATAAGTGAAGCGGTAAAAGAGGCCCTGTCAGGGTCTGTTTTTGACGACATCACCGTTTCCACAACACCGGATGCCAAGGGGATGATTGCAGCGATACAGGGACGTATCGACGCATGAGTTGCGCTTGAGGATCGTTTGATCCGCGGGTAGGCTGGTGCTGTAAAACGGTATTTGATTTCAAAGCGATTCGAGGGGGTTTTCGTCGTGGCTACTGCAAAGAAACCGGTGCGCGCCAAGGGTGCCAAAGCGGGAAAAGGTGCCAAATCCGAAGATATGATCGAGGATGCGGTGGTTTTAAAAGAACCCGTAAAACCGGCCAAGGATAAAGTCGAGAACAAGCCCGCAGATACCGAACAGGCCCCGAATGATGCCAACCCGAAATCGGGATTTATACCGATGCTGGTTGGTGGTGTATTGTCGGGCGCTATCGGGTTCGGCGCGGCCAGCTATTACTTTATGAACCGCCCTTCGGATGTTGAGCAGAATATAGCCAAAGTTCAGGCGACACTGGAAAGCCAGCAAACTGCACTAAAGGATGTCAGTGCGCAGGTTGGCGGGCTACCGGATGCGCTTGCGGGGGCCAAGACCGAAGCGAAAGAGGCGGTTGCAGCTTTGGCCACGGCAACCGGCAGCAAAGACGAGGAACTTTCCGCCACTTTGGCCAATCTGGCCAACAAGCTTGAGGATATTGATACGCGGCTGACCACGCTTGAAAAACGGCCCGTAGCCGAGGGGGGCATGACAAGCGAAGCTGCCGCTGCTTATGAGCGGGAATTGCAGAATATGCGGGATCTTCTGGCAACCCAGAAGGCAGATATTGAAAAACTGGCCGCTGAAGCGACGGCGCGAATTGAAGGCGTGGCGCAACTAGGCGGCCGAGGCCGAAAAAAGCGCCGAGGAAACAGCCAAAGCGACGGCCGTCAAAGTGGCGGTCGCACAGTTGCAATCGGCGCTGGACAATGGCGGCGCGTTCGAAGCCACAGTCACGAATTTGGTCGCTGCCGGTGTGAATGTTCCACCGGTGCTAAAGGACGCAGCCAAGGGCGGCGTGCCGACTTTGCTGGATTTGCAGGAATCATATCCTGATGCTGCGCGGGCCGGTTTGGCTGCGTCAATCAAGGCCACGACAGGCGATGGCGTGGGCGACAAGATCGGCGCATTTTTCCGATCTCAGGTCGGTGCACGGTCACTAGAGCCACGCGAAGGGGATGACCCTGATGCAGTTCTGTCCCGTGCCGAGGCGGCATTGGGCAAAGGCGATATTGCCGGTGTGATTACGCTGGTTGGCGCCCTGCCCGATGAAGGACAGGCGGCGATGGCCGGTTGGGTAAAACAGGCCGAAACACGTTTGCAAGCAGTCAAGGCCGTGCGCGCGCTGGCTGACAGTTTAAACGGTAATTAAGGAAATAACATGCTCTGGTCCCTGATCAAAATTCTGCTTTTTGTTGCCGCAATTGCGGGGGCAACTTTTGGTGCCGGTTATCTGATGGAAACCGGATCCAGTGTGGTGATTACCGTTGCCAATACCGAATTTGTTATCGGCCCGCTGATGATGGTGCTACTTGCAGTGGCGCTGCTGGCCGGGGTCTGGTTGCTGCTAAAGGTTATGGGTCTGTTGATTGCTACGTTCAAGTTTTTGAACGGCGATGAAACCGCGATTTCCCGCTACTTTGACCGCAACCGTGAAAAACGCGGATACGAAGCCTTGTCCGAAGGGATGCTGGCGCTGGCTTCGGGCGAAGGGCGGGTGGCGATGGCCAAAGCGGCCAAGGCCGAGAAGTATTTGAACAAGCCCGAGCTGACAAATCTGCTAAGCGCACAAGCCGCCGAAATGACCGGCGATAAACGCAAGGCCGAAGAGGTTTACAAACGCCTGTTGCAGGATGAAAAAACCCGTTTTGTCGGCGTGCGCGGGATCATGAAGCAAAAGCTGGCCGAGGGGGATACCGAAACGGCCCTTCTGTTGGCCGAGAAGGCCTTTGCGATCAAGCCCAAGCACGAGGAAACGCAGGATACCCTGTTGCGTCTGCAAGCCAGCAAAGAGGACTGGGGCGGGGCGCGCAAAACCCTGAGTGCCAAATTGAAAACCGGCACCTTGCCGCGCGATGTGCACCGCCGCCGCGATGCGGTGTTGGCCCTGTCAGAGGCCCGTAATGCGTTGGCGGCTGGTGATACGGTCAAGGCAAACGAAGCCGCGATCGAGGCCAACCGCCTATCGCCCGATCTGGTGCCCGCCGCTGTGATGGCCGCCAAGGTTTACACAGAAATGGGTAAACTGCGCCCTGCCGCGCGGGTGATCAAAAAGGCATGGGAGGCAAACCCCCATCCTGATCTGGCGGCCGCTTTTGCCGCGATTGCACCGGATGAAACACCCGAGGCACGCCTGAAACGGTTCCGCGCGCTGACCAAGCTAAAGCCGACCCACCCCGAAACGCGGATGTTGCTGGCCGAACTGAACATCGCCGCCAAGGATTTCCCCGCCGCCCGCAAGGCGCTGGGCGATTTGGTGGAAACTGACCCGACCGCGCGGTCGCTGACCATCATGGCGGCGATTGAGCGCGGCGAAGGATCGGAAGATACGGTTGTGCGTGGCTGGTTAACCAAGGCACTGACTGCATCACGCGGGCCGCAATGGGTTTGCGACAATTGCCACAGCGTCCACAGTGAGTGGGCGCCGGTTTGTCATAACTGCGAGAGTTTCGATTCCCTAAGCTGGGTTGTTCCCTCCGAGGGCGAAGTTGCGATGCCTGCCTCGACCGAAATGCTGCCACTGATCGTTGGCGCGCTTGAAGACAAGGTGGAAGACCTTGTTGAAGAGCCTGTCGTCGAAGCCGAAATCCTGCCCGAATCCGAGTCTGCACCGGAAGAACCCGAGGTGGTTGCCGATGGCGAGGTTGTGGCGCTGGGTGGAGATGAAAAACCTGTAAATTAGGGCTACCGTTTTTTGGAAAAGCTGGGTAAAACCCCGCCAATGCCGCATTAGCTCAGCTGGTAGAGCAATTGCTTCGTAAGTAATGGGTCGGGGGTTCAAGTCCCTCATGCGGCACCACTAACTATGGGTTTTGTTCAAGCAGCGTACCAAGGAAGTCCAGAACACGTTTCCTGGGCGGTCTATATTTAAGTAGGGGGCTGACCCAGATAACCTAAAAAGAGGTTATGATGGGAAGCATGAGAAAGAGTCGCCTGAGCCACTACAAGCAAGACCGTCTTACGGAGCATTTTGTTTCGGGATCGACAGCACGAACAGCAGCCAGTTTGTGTGGTGTAAACCGCAAGACCGCAGCGTTTTATTTTCTACGCCTGCGCGAGATAATCGCCTATGAGCTGGAGGCGGAAAGCCAAGCTATGTTCGGCGGAGAAATAGAAGTGGACGAAAGCTACTTTGGCGGCAAACGCAAAGGTAAACGCGGGCGTGGTGCGGCAGGTAAAATTCCCGTTTTTGGTATATTAAAAAGGGGTGGGAAGGTTTACACCAAGATCATCCCGGACGCCAAATCCGCCACTCTGATCCCGATCATAGAGCGCAAAGTCGTGCCGGATTCCATCGTCTATTCCGATTGTTGGCGCGGTTATAATGTGCTGGATGTGTCAGACTTCCACCACTTTCGCATCAACCATTCCAAGCTCTTTGCAGACCGTCACAACCACATCAATGGCATCGAGAATTTCTGGAACCAAGCCAAGCGCCACATGCGCCGATTTAACGGTGTCCCCAAGGCCCAATTTGGGCTATATTTGAAGGAATGCGAGTGGCGTTTCAACAACAGTGACCCTTCAGCTCAGTTATTGCAGCTAAGACAATGGGTTAAGCGTTACTTGAAGTAGTTATCTGGGTCAGCCCCTTAAGTAGTTCGTGCTGATAGGACAATTTTCCTTTGTCGTAGACTACGGAGATGCTTCCATTAACAGGTGAAAGAAACCTGCCGCAATTGCCCTTGGTCCATTCGTTTTGAAACCACGGGTCATACTTTGCAACGAGCGTCAGAACAGCTTCTTTCGGCCCCGCATTGATACCTTTGTATTCCGGCCATTTGGCATTGCAGGTCCATCCTTCGACAATTCGGGCTACCGTTTTCTGATTACTGTTTGCAGCCTTGAAAGTTGCAGTTGTAATTGCACCTTGGCTTAGCCCGGCTAGAATTATTTTTGTTTGGTCGACAAATGGGATTTTACGCGCCATTTCGATAGCGTTACCCGCATCGGCTTGCCGCATAGCTAAGGTCCCGCGAAATAGACCACTAGTTTTGGTGGCCGGTTCACATGACTTGGGGTATTTCAATCTTGCAAAACTGGCCGGCGCGATTACCAAATAGCCCTGGTCGGCATAAAATTTAACTCGATCACGCGTCCCTTTCCAAAAACCGCTACATCCGTGCAGATAGATTATCGTTGGGTAATTTGTGCCAGAATAGCCAATGTCGGAACGTGGTAGTGTCGCGAGTTTGGTGGAAATTCGAGGACGGCGTAATCTCCGGGTGCATCGAAGCCACCCAACCGGCGGCTGGAACCGCCAAGGAGATCACGCCATGACAAAGAATACAGCAACATCGACATCCGCGCTACTGGCCAATGAAGCAGGCTATGACCCGATTGAAGACCGGCTGCGCCAGAACATCCGCGCGACGATCAAGGCGGTTTTCGAAGAGGAGCTGGAGCAGTTTCTGGGCCGTTGCCGGTATGGCCGCAGCGGCGGGGCAAAGGCCGGATACCGCCACGGGCATCGCGAGCGGCAACTGGTCGGAACATTTGGAACCGAAACGGTGCGCGTGCCGCGTGCGCGGATCACAGGCGAGGCCGGCAAGGCCAGAGAATGGCGCTCGAAGGCATTGCCCCGCTACCAGCGGCTGACGAAGAAGGCCGAGGCGCTGATCGCTGCTGTCTACCTTTCGGGCACCAACACACGGCGGGTAAAACGCGCCCTGTTCGGCCTGTTTCAGGGGGCGGTCAGCAAGGATGTGGTGAGCCGCGCCTAGCGCAAGGTGAAGGTGGACTGGCAGGCGTGGTGCGCCCGCAGCCTTGCGGATGAAGACATCGTGCGGCTGATCCTGGACGGCACCGTGATCAAAACGCGGATTGACAGGAAGGCCACCAATATCTCGGTTCTGGCCGCGATTGGCGTGCGCCGGGATGGGCAGAAGGTCTTGTTATCACTGATGAACATGGGCGGCGAAAGCACCTCCGCCTGGCGTCAGTTCATCAACGATCTGGATGCGCGCGGGTTGAAACGGCCCGAATTTGTCATCGTGGACGGGGCACCGGGACTTGAGGTCGCTCTCATTGCCCTCTGGGGTGAAGATCTGCCGATCCAGAGGTGCACGGTGCACAAGCACCGCAACCTTCTGGCCAAGGCACCCAAGCGTATGCATGATGAGTTGACAGAAGATTACCGCGACATGATCTACGCCAAAACACCCGAGGAAATCGCCACCCGCCGCAAGGCATTTCTGCGAAAATGGCGGCTGAAATGCAAGGCCGTCGCTGACAGCTTGGAAGAAGCAGGAGATAAGCTTTTCACCTTCACGCGTCTGCCACAAGGCCAGTGGAAATCGGCCAGAACGACAAATGCGATCGAACGCCTGAACGAGGAATTCCGCCGCCGCATCAAGACCCAGACCGTGCTGCCATGCGCCGAGACCGTGCCGATGCTGCTTTGGGCTCTGATGGCCTCGGGGCAGATCGTCATGCGAAAGGTCGATGGCTGGGAAACGCTCGCTCAGCCCGTCGCCGACGCAACCCTTGACCAAGCCGCCTGACCGGCGCATAACTCAACCCGCTCGGAGGTGCCTGAAATCAATTTCCACCACTTTCGAGACACAACCTCTTCCAACGTCACACCATACAAGAAGGCCCAAGAAACAGTTGTGTTCTTTAGAGTGTGCGGCGTGACATCTATTAATCCAGTATGCATCCCCATAGTACCCATGCTTGTTTTCAGGGCTTCGCATTGCTCGGCTGCGTGCTTTGGGCATTATGCGAAAGCAGGCCCATTCCTTGCCAGCGGGTGGGGCGCTAAATCACACGGCTTCAGAGCAAATGATCCGCTAATCTAACGAATAGTTTTTAAAGAGTGCATGAGTTTTGCCTCATAACACTTCATGGAAGGAAAGGCAGATATTTTATCGTTGGCGGGATCAAGGGACCTGACACCAAAAATCTCCTTAAACTCGTATTTCGCGGCTGCTTCACCGGATGTTGCGCTTAAACCATTGGGTAGCAGGCTTTCTGTTGGTAACCCGTTCGATAAAACAACCTCGTGGTTATCGAACATCAAGTGATAGTATTTAACCTCTTGCGTTATCGAATCTACTATAATTGTTGTGCCATTAACCAGATATTTGGCTGCGCATAACATGGAATCTGTTGCGAAATTCAGAGGTGGTCCCACTTTTTTGACCAGTCAGCAGCCAGTTTAAGATGGATCAGGGTTTCATTTAGGCTGCCAAACTCATTGGTTTTGTTTTTCTGTCATAGGCTTCATCCGGGGTCAATATTCCGTGGGTGGAATGCGGGCGCTCGGTGTTGTAGTAAGCCAACCATTTCCCGATCCCGGCGCGGGTCTGCGAACCCGTTTCAAATGCGTTGAGGTAAATGCATTCGTATTTCAAGGATCGCCAAAGCCGCTCGATCATCCGGTTATCGACCCAGCGACCTTTGCCATCCATCGAGATTTTCACGTCGGCTTCTTTCAGCGCCTGCGTCCATTCAAACCCGGTGAACTGGCTGCCCTGGTCGCTGTTCATGATATCGGGCTTGCCGTATTTGGCCATAGCCTCTTTCAGGGCTTCAACGCAAAAATCTGCCTCCATGCTGTTTGACAATCTCCAGCTCAAAACCTTGCGGCTGTGCCAGTCCATGATCGCGACCAAATAGAGGAACCCGCGCTGCATCGGAATGTAGGTGATATCTACGCACCACACATGGTTTGGACGATCAATCGTCAGGTCTCGCAGCAGATACGGGTAGATCTTATGCTGCGGATGTTTCTTGCTCGTGTTGGGCGTCTGGTAGATCGGAACCAACCGCATCAGCCGCATCAAACGGCGGACCCTGTGGCGACCACACTTGTAACCTTGGCGCTGCATGTGCCGGGCCATTTGCCGTGATCCATACCACGGCGTCTGCAAGAATTGCTTGTCGATTATTGTCATGAACCGCAAATTTTCAGCACTTTCGCCTTTTGGCTGGTAATACAGGTTCGAGCGCGCCAGAGAAAGTAGCCCGCATTGTCGTCGCACACTCAGATCATGCTCACGGCTCACCATTTTTTGCCTCGCTTCCCGAGCAACTGTTGCGAGGCGTTGGCTAAAAAATCCCGTTCCACGACCAGCTGACCAATCTTGGAGTGCAGCTTCTCAATCTGGGCTTCATCAACCCGATCAGGATCACGGCCCCGTCTGGAAAATGCCGTGGCCATGTTTTCAATCGCTGCTCGTTTCCATGTGCCAATCTGGGTTGGATGCACACCATACTTCTTCGACAGCTCCGCCATCGTCATTTCCTCGCGGATTGCTTCAAGCGCAACGCGGGCTTTGAATTCGGGAGAATGGTTCTTTCGTTTCGTCATTTTGAATCGTCTTTCTCATAAGTCGATCCACCTTAACAACTGGTCCGAATTTCCGCGACCACCTCTGTCAATATCATCGGTATCAGGCATCGAAATTACAGTTCGGGCTCGAAGGTATTATTGCTGTTTAAGGAAACATATTGATTTGAGTGAACACAGAAACCGTTTTCAAACCCGTTGTTGCTCTGAATATCGACGACACCATCAGGGTTGTGTCTCGAAAGTGGTGGAAATTGATTTCAGGCACCTCCGAGCGGGTTGAGTTATGCGCCGGTCAGGCGGCTTGGTCAAGGGTTGCGTCGGCGACGGGCTGAGCGAGCGTTTCCAG
>NZ_CBDIBV010000012.1:0-44725 GCF_965277155.1 Profundibacter sp. | reverse complement strand
CGAGGGTTAGACTCTCCAGATTACCAAGGCCGGATAGCGGTGAAAGGTCATCGTACTGCCCAGCCCCGAGGCTTAACTGTTTCAAATTGCTAAGATTGGACAACGCTGAAAGGTTTTGAACCTCGTTGGCGCTAAGGGATAAGTTCCGCAACTTTCTCAGACCAGATAACGATGAGATATCATTGATTCCTGTGTAACCCAGATTCAAATCCTGCAGCAAAGTCAGCTTCTCGATTTCACGGGGCAAGGTGCGTAGGTTTTTCAGATGGCTAAGGTCTAATTCGGTTCCCCCGGCTTCCAGCACTTCTGCAATGATCTGTTCGGCCTTGTTGAAATCGGCAATTTCCGCGTCATCTTGCGCTGATGCCCCGCCGGAAATCATGCATAGGAATATGAAGATAGCCGCAATTAAATTTAGGGTCATGCCTAGCTGAGCGGGTTTTCTCTGAGGTAGCTTAGCAGTATCTTGTACTTGTTCAAGTTGCGATGATTATAGCGCCATTCTGTTTCCTTGAGATGCAAATGGAAGGTGTGTTTGGGAAGGCCCTTGAACTTGGCAAGGCGTAGTTTGGCCAATCCCCAGAAGCCTTCGATGCCGTTGATGTGCAAGCGGCCACGCGCGAATTCATCCTTGGAATGGTCGACACGGAAGTGCCCGTATCCCAAATCCACCAAACCGTTATAGCCGCGCCAGCCGTCTGTGTTGATCACGGATGCCGGATCAACCCGACCGCGGATAATCCCTTGCAGGGTTGGCTTTGAGCAGTCCGGTACGATCTCGGTGTAGACCTTTCCGTCACGCTCGAAGACGCCAAACACGGTCGTCTTCCCATAAGCCCCGCGTCCGCGCTTGCCTTTCACACGTCGCGCGCCAAAGAAGCTTTCGTCCACTTCTATGATGCCGAACATCGGACGCTGTGCCTCGCAGGCCAAAAGGATACGCTCGCGCAAAGCGCGGTAAAACCGATTGACGGTATTGCGGTTGAGACCCGAGAGCTGGGTAGCCTGGGTGGCCGTCAGATCAGCGGCAAAATACCGAACAATCTCGCGGATTTTCTTCTCTGAAACGCGGGAACCGTGTGCGTATCTATTCTTCATGCCTTTTCATAGCCTTATGACAATTTATTGTCACTCAGCTAGGCATAACCCTAAATTTAATACCTTAAGGGAACCTCTGTAAATTCCCGTTTTCGCCTTCTTCGCGGCGGGGTGGACGGTTTTTCGCCTGTCCCGCCTGATTGCTTCGGATCATAAACCCATTTTCACCGGTTTCAAGCCGGTTTTGGGTATTTCAGGCACACCTCACCCCATGAACCCTTATCCCGGCGCCGCCAGGCCGCATTCGAACTGGACGAAGCGCTTCATGTTGTAGACCAGGTTCATCATCCCGATGCGAAATCGCGCCCGCTTCAGGCCGATGGAGCGGATCAGCTTGCCGCCCATGGAGCGCTCCTGAAAAGCGAATACATGCTCGACCCGGACCCGCACTTTCGAGCGCCTCCGGTTGGCCTTTTGCTGGCGCTCGCCAAGCGGCTTGCCGCGCCTGCCCTTGTGATGGATATGGCTGTGAAGCCCCCGCTCTTCCAGCTCGCTTTCGATCTTTTGCGAGCGATAGGCGCTGTCGGCCCACAGGTCCGATGAGGTGTTGCTCGCATCAATCAGACCGGCAAGCGCCTGGCTGTCATGCACGGCGGCATCGGTGACATCATAAGCGCGGATGAATTTGTGCCGCCGGTCGACATTGATGTGGTTCTTGTAGCCGTAATAGCTCTTGCCGTGCTTCTTCGTCCAGCGCGCATCCACGTCCTTCTGGCGCTTCTTGTGGGGTTTTTCCTCCCACTCTTCAGGCGTTTCGCCCGCCTTGATTTTCTCGTTCTCGTCCCTTTTGTTGTGCTGGCGCGGCGCCGGAACGATGCTCGCATCAACAATCTGCCCGCCCATCGCCAGATAGCCCTTTTCGCGCAGAAAGGCATCGAACTTGTCAAACAGCTCCTTCATCTTCCCGGCCCCGGCCAGCCTTTCACGGTAGGCCCAGATGGTCTTGGCGTCAGGTACGCTGTCTTCAATGCCAAGGCCGAGAAACCGCATGAACGACAGGCGGTCGCGGATCTGATACTCGATCTGATCGTCAGAGAGGTTGTAGAGCTGCTGCAAAACCATCGTCTTGAATATCAGCACCTCATCCCAAGGCGGGCGGCCAGCGTTGGATTTGCGCTGTTCGGGCGGCGTGCGCCATATGGCCTTCAGCTCGTCCCGGTAATCCTCGAACGGCACCATGTCGTTGAGCAACACCAGCGGATCACCAGATTTGTCCAGTCCCGCGTATCGGCTGGAAAGATCAAAAAATCCCATCTGACCCATGACAAAACCCCGTCGGTCGAATCATTTTCATCCTGATGACGATTCTACCCCGTCAGGCCGGATTTTGGGGGATTTTTAGAGGTTCCCGTATAGTTTGTGCCGTCGAAATCCAGCAACTCACCGCTAAACGTGGTGCCATCGCCCGATTTCAGAACGACTGTCCCGTCATCCGCCGCAACCGCGGGTTCCGCGCCCGGACAGGCAGCCCCCTCGCAACTGACCAGATCGCGGTTAACTTTCATTTCACCAACAACGGTTTTGATGACGTAGAACGAGTCATCAGCGCTAAGCAATTCACCTTTGACAGATATATTCTTGTCCGGCGATTGCAGTGTAACCATATTGTCTTGGGCCGTCGCGGCAGGCGCCAGCAAAGCCAAAGTTGCCCCAAAGGTCATTGCTATTAATTTGCTATACTTTTTCATCATACTCTCACGTTTTTTCATCGAGATTCCCCATTGCCATCAAGCTATTGCGGGATAATCCCGGTAATCCCCTCAACAAAAAAGAACATTGTCAGAAGTTCACTGTCGCTTGCTGTTTCACCAGCAGCCAGCCAACCACTTCCGTCCTGTTTGCGGATCGGTCCGGTGAAGGGATGCAAGCGCCCTTCTTTGATCTTGGCGATTGCGTCGTTGGCTTGGGCCTGCACGCGCAAAGGTATCAGGTCGGAATACGGCCCGATTTCCAACATGCCCGAGGCAAGGCCACCCCAGGTGTCATGGCTTTCCCATTTACCATCCAGCAGGGCCTGAATCCGTTCGATATAATAAGGCGCCCAATGGTCGATCGAGGATGTCAGGCTGGCATCGGGACCATAGGCTTTCATATCGGAATCCTGCCCGAACGAAAACGCCCCAGTTCCTGCGCAACCACCATCGGTTCGATTGTATTGGTATTTTGCATCAACACATCTGCACCATTCGCAATCAAATCGCGTGCAGCCTGTGCTTCCAGTTCGTGGTTTTCCCAAGTGTTCAGCCAGAGGTAGTGTCGCGAGTTTGGTGGAAATTCGAGGACGGCGTA
This sequence comes from Profundibacter sp., assembly GCF_965277155.1. Lineage (GTDB taxonomy): Bacteria > Pseudomonadota > Alphaproteobacteria > Rhodobacterales > Rhodobacteraceae > Profundibacter. Next base: position 41,338 of record NZ_CBDIBV010000012.1, on the reverse strand, counting down.
ATCTCCGGGTGCATCGAAGCCACCCAACCGGCGGCTGGAACCGCCAAGGAGATCACGCCATGACAAAGAATACAGCAACATCGACATCCGCGCTACTGGCCAATGAAGCAGGCTATGACCCGATTGAAGACCGGCTGCGCCAGAACATCCGCGCGACGATCGAGGCGGTTTTCGAAGAGGAGCTGGAGCAGTTTCTGGGCCGTTGCCGGTATGGCCGCAGCGGCGGGGCAAAGGCCGGATACCGCCACGGGCATCGCGAGCGGCAACTGGTCGGAACATTTGGAACCGAAACGGTGCGCGTGCCGCGTGCACGGTGCACAAGCACCGCAACCTTCTGGCCAAGGCACCCAAGCGTATGCATGATGAGTTGACAGAAGATTACCGCGACATGATCTACGCCAAAACACCCGAGGAAATCGCCACCCGCCGCAAGGCATTTCTGCGAAAATGGCGGCTGAAATGCAAGGCCGTCGCTGACAGCTTGGAAGAAGCAGGAGATAAGCTTTTCACCTTCACGCGTCTGCCACAAGGCCAGTGGAAATCGGCCAGAACGACAAATGCGATCGAACGCCTGAACGAGGAATTCCGCCGCCGCATCAAGACCCAGACCGTGCTGCCATGCGCCGAGACCGTGCCGATGCTGCTTTGGGCTCTGATGGCCTCGGGGCAGATCGTCATGCGAAAGGTCGATGGCTGGGAAACGCTCGCTCAGCCCGTCGCCGACGCAACCCTTGACCAAGCCGCCTGACCGGCGCATAACTCAACCCGCTCGGAGGTGCCTGAAATCAATTTCCACCACTTTCGAGACACAACCGCCTAGGCCAGAAAAATAAGTGTGATTCATCGTTTTACTCTTTTACTGCATTCGTGAAACGCCGCACCGAATTGGGCAACATTCACGTTGTTTCACAATCATTGAGCGCCACCGCGATACAAACTTGAGGTTGTGTGGCAAAAATAAGGCAGATCCTGCCGATCGAAACGATGAAATTTTCGCTCTTAAGCTCAAAATACATGAGGAAAGATCGTGATTTCGGCCAGATTCTGATCAACCTGTCCTATTTCTTTGGCAAAATGAAGCTTTTGTAATGTTAGCGTCATACGCTCTCCATCCTGCGCGATCATATCCATGAGCAAGAAGCATTCATGGAAGGAACGAACAATGAGAGAGTCACGCAAACGTAACAGCATGCGCCGCATTTTGCTTGGCACCACCGCCGCCGCGATTGGTGCTGTCGGTCTGATGATGCCGATGCAAGGCACGGCACAGACCGCAACTGTAGCACCGGTTGCCTGGACGCAACCGGCCAATCTGGCTGATCTGATCGAAGTTGTCAGCCCCGCTGTGGTCAAGATCACAGCCACACACAGTGGTAAATCGGCCGAAAACATCCCGCAAAACATGCTGCCCGACAATTTGCCCGAAGGTCAGATGGGTGAACTGTTCAAACGGTTCTTTGACGAGCAACAGGGCGGCCCCAAACAATTCCGCAACACGCAGCCTATGCAGGCGCTGGGGTCCGGCTTTGTGGTTGATGAAGACGGTATCATCGTCACCAACAACCACGTTGTCGAAGGTGCGGATAAACTGAGCGTGACCCTGAAAGATGGCCGTGAATTCGAGGCCACCCTGCTGGGAACCGATCCGAAAACAGATTTGGCCGTTCTGAAAATCGACGCGGACGGCAAACTTCCGACCGTTGGTTGGGGCAATTCAGACAAACTGCGTGTTGGTGATCCGGTCTTTGCCGTTGGTGCCCCGTTTGGCCTGACCGGCAGTGTAACCTCGGGTATCGTTTCGGCGCGTGGCCGTGATATCGGCGCTGGTCCCTATGACGATTTCATTCAGGTTGACGCCCCGATCAACAAAGGCAACTCTGGTGGTCCGCTGTTTGATGCCCAAGGGAATGTCGTTGGTGTGAACACCGCCATCTATTCCCCTACAGGCGGCAGTGTCGGCATCGGCTTTTCAATCCCTGCCGAACTGGCAAAATCCATCGTTTCGGATATTGTGGCGAACGGTCAGGTGGAACGGGGCTGGCTGGGTGTCAGCATTCAAAATGTCACCAATGATATTGCCCAAAGCCTGGGTCTGGACAAAACCAAAGGCGTGATCGTCGATAGCGTACAGGACAACAGCCCCGCCAAAGAGGCCGGTGTGAAAAGCGGTGATGTGATCATCGGTTTTGGCGATACAGAAATCGGTGATGTTGGCGATCTGACGCTGGCCGTTGCTGATGCTGAAATCGGCAAGAATACCGAAATGAAGGTATATCGTGGCGGCAAAACCGTTGTTCTGGAACCCAAAATTGCCAAACTAAAAACCGATGTGGTGGCAAATATTCCACAAGCACAGACGCAGGAAATGAATTTTGGCGCCCTTGGTCTGGCATTGCAATCCGAGGGGGACAGCGTGGTGATTACCTCGGTTGACCCTGATAGTGGTGCGGCCGAGGCCGGATTGCGGGAAGGCGATATCGTGGTTTCGGTAAACCAGAAACTGATCAGCAGCCTGCCAGATATTGACAGCGCTGTGGAGCAGGCCAAAGAAGCCGGGCGCCCCTCGGTTCTGGCGCAAATCGAACGTGATGGGAACCGCCGCTTTGTTGCCATTCCCTTCTCGGAAAAAGGGTAACATAATTCGGGGCCGGATATGGTTTCCGGCCCCGAATTCCCCTATATACCAAACATGCGTATTTTAATCATCGAAGATGACACCAGCACAGCCCGCTATCTGGAAAAAGGGCTGGGCGAGGCAGGTCATTCAACCACTTGGGTAAAAACCGGTGTCGAGGGCCTGTCCCATGCTTTGGAAGGCCCCTATGACGTTATTATACTGGACCGGATGTTGCCTGAACTGGACGGTATTTCCATTCTGAAAACCATGCGGTCAAACAACGTGCAAACGCCGGTGCTGTTGCTGTCCGCCCTTGGCCAAACCGACCACCGCGTCGAAGGCCTGCGCGCGGGTGCGGATGACTATTTGACCAAACCGTTCGTGTTTTCCGAACTTCTGGCCCGTCTCGAGGCCATCTTACGCCGCAGCAATCCGGCAACGCAGGATGAAACCACCCTGAAGGTGCAGGATCTGACGCTGGATCTGATGACACGCACCGCCACCCGTGGCACCCGCCAGATCGAACTACAGCCGCGCGAATTCCAGATACTGGAATATCTGATGCGCACCGCCGGGCGGATCGTTACCCGCACGATGCTGCTGGAAAACGTCTGGGATTACCATTTCGATCCGCAAACCAACGTGATTGACGTTCATATCAGCCGTTTGCGCAAGAAAATCGACGCCCCTGGCGAAACACCCCTGATCCAAACGGTGCGCGGCGCCGGTTACCGGATGGTAAAATGACCACCCTGCCCCACAGTGGCAAAAGCGCCATCCGGCGCCTGTTTGCCCTGCATATCTTTGCCTCGCTGCTGGCGTCTGCTGTGGTGTTGGGGGCCGTTTATATCGGCACGATGCGCCTGCTGGAAAACCAGACCGCACAGGCGGTGGATGCAGAATTGAACGGGCTGGTGCGGGATTATATCGAAGGCGGACAATTTGCGCTGCGCTCGGCCATCGCCGATCGCTCGACCTCTCGTTCAAGCGCGGATTCACTATATTTGTATGCCACTGCCGATGGTCACCCGATTGCAGGCAACCTGTCCAGCTGGCCCGATGTGCCGATGGATGGCACATGGCAAACCATCCGCCTGATGCGCACCGATATTGATAAGAACGTTCTGGTCGGCCTGCGGGCCATCGCCCTGCCCGGCGGCGCGCGTCTGATGGTCGGGCGGGATTTGCGCAGCCAGCGGGAATTTCGCGATATTCTGAAGTATGCCTCATGGGCCTTGCTGGGCTCGTTTCTGGTGTTTGGATCACTGGGCGGTCTGTTCGTGTCACGCTCGATCCTGAAACGGGTTGGCGAAATCCAGCAGGCCGCCACCGAAACCGCCCGCGGGGATCTGTCCCGCCGTGTGCCGTTGCGGGGTACAGGCGATGAATTCGACCGGCTGGCCGAAGCCCTGAACGACATGCTGTCCAAAAACGAAACGCTGGTGACCGAATTACAAATGGTCACCGACAGCCTGTCACACGACCTGCGCACGCCGCTGGCCCGCTTGCGCAACACGCTGGAAACCGCGCTGGCAAATCCGGATGCCGACAATTCCGACATGATTGCCGAAGCCCTGTCCGAGGCCGATTATGTCCATCAGGTTTTCACCGACCTGCTGGACATTGCCCGCATCGATGCCAATCTGGCCCAGTCCCAGATCGAGCCGCTGGACCTGTCAAAAATCATCAGGGATACGGTTGAGCTTTATACACCGCTGGCCGAGGAAAAAGACCAGAGCCTGAACGCGCGGATCACCGATAATGTGATGATCGAGGGGCATAAACAGTTCCTTGCCCGTGCCATATCCAACCTGTTGGACAATGCCGTCAAATTCACCCCGACCGGCGGAGAAATTAACGTGTCCCTGACCGAACATGAAGACACAATCGTCCTAACCATCGCCGACACAGGCCCGGGTATAAGCGCCGAGGACTGGCCCAAAGCCCTGCAACGCATGGGGCGGCTTGAACGTGAACGCGGCAGTCCGGGGGCCGGGCTGGGGCTTAGTCTGGTGGCCAAAGTGGCTGCGCTGCATGGAACCGAAGTGCAACGACAAGAGACCGGAAAAGGACTGACAATTTCTATCCCCTTTGCGCGCTTTACAGGTTAGGCTGGCCCTAAAACAGCAATCCTTCGCATCGGGGCCGCATGTACACACTTTTCCTTCACTCCCTTGTGGTAACGGCGTTTACCTTTCGGCTTCTGGCGCGTGACGGGCTGCTTCCTTCGACCCGCATGGCATGGTTTATGGTCATCCTGACCCTGCCCTTTGTCGGCTCGGCGCTTTATTTCCTGTTTGGCGAGGTTGATCTGGGCCATAAGGCAAACCAGCAACAACGGCGCATCTTTGCCATCATCCACAATTATGCACACAAGGTGATTGCCCCGGCCGGCAACATGGAAACGCTGATCAAACCACGGTTCCAGCCCGCGTTCAAATATACCCGCTCGATCAATGGTTTTGCCCCGCGCGATGGCAACAGGGCCGAATTGATGGCCGATGCCCAAACGGCCCGAACACGGCTGATCGAGGACATAGATGCCGCCACCGATACGGTGCATATCCTCTATTATATCTGGCTGGATGACACCACAGGGACAAACACAGCCAAGGCGCTGATCCGTGCGGCCAAACGCGGAGTGACCTGCCGTGCGATGGTGGACGGGCTTGGATCGCGTGCCTTTGTCAAATCCCCAACGTGGAAAGAGATGGCCGAGGCCGGCGTGCAACTGGCCATTACCCTGCCAATTGACCGCCCGATCCGCACCATCCTGACCAGCCGTCTGGACCTTCGCAATCACCGCAAAATCACCGTGATTGACGGCAAAATCACCTATTGCGGCAGCCAGAATTGCGCCGATCCGGAATTCAGGGTCAAGCCGAAATACGCGCCCTGGGTCGATATTGTTTTACGGATGGAAGGGCCGATCGTTGCCCAGAACCAGATGCTGTTTGCCAGCGACTGGTTAAAGGAAAACGATACCCCGATCGAGGCATTCCAGATTGAAACCCAGCCTGTCCAAAACGGCTTTGTTGCACAGGCATTGGGGGATGGACCAACAGAACGCCTGCGGGCCTCGCCGCAGTTGTTTGTCACCTTGATCGAAACGGCGCGGTCGGAACTGGTAATCACCACCCCCTATTTTGTCCCCGACCCGACCGTGATCGAAGCCCTGTGCGCCGCGGCCTATCGCGAAGTCAAAGTCACATTGATTGTGCCCAAGAATAACGACTCGTGGATCGTGGCCGCTGCCAGCCGCAGTTTCTATCGCAAACTGCTCGAGGCGGGCGCCTGCATCTATGAATACCGCGACGGGCTGCTGCACGCCAAAACCCTGACCATTGACGGACAAGTCGTTTTCATGGGGTCATCCAACATGGACATTCGCAGTTTTGATTTGAATTACGAAAACGACATTCTGGTTCAGGACCGCAAGATCACACAAGCGGTCTGCGACCGCCAGAACGACTATATTTCCTGTTCGGACAGCGTCACGCTTGCAGATGTCGAAGGGTGGTCGGTTCAACAGCGGATCTGGCATAATGTCGTCGCGACAATGGGACCTGTGCTGTAGCTATTTTCAAGGCTGAAAGAATCCATCCACACCTCCTCGCCTGTCTATGGCCCAAGCTGCCGAAGCTTTTTGCGGATGCGTAATATTCCCCGAATTGCCCCCGGGGGATGCAAGGCTTTTTGCAGATCATCGTTCCCGACCAGATCGTCTACAAACTGCGCGGCTTTGACAATGTCGGCCATATGGTCGCCGCCCGAAATGGTGGTTTTGGAAATACGATGAGTTAATGCCTGCCCTGCTTTGGCCATATCCGACTGTGCCTGTGGTGCCAGGCTGTTAGGGGCACTTTTCTGGCGTTCAGGCGCAGCCGTGGCCAATTCCAGATCACCCAGTAGCCTTTTGGCACCTTCCATACAGGGTGTTACCATTTCCGGTGCGAAACCGGACAACTCGCTGGTAACGACCTTTTCCCAACGTTTATGATTGATCGCAAAGGGCACACCCTGCATTTTGCAGGCCAGTTCCAGCGCGGCCAGCAGGTGCAGCTGGATGCTCATACATTCATCGGGCACATGGCTTCGGTATGGGTCGTTTTTTGCCTCGCGGATGTATTTTTTCATGTCGCTGTCTTTGCCCGAATCCCCTTTTGTCGCCATCCGGACCGCACTGTCGCCGGTCGAGCGTGGTGAAGCACCGGGAAGCGATATTGGTCTATCGATTTTCAGGATATCACGGTCAGAAGCCAACAGATTGGCAACCGAGGTATAGACATCGGGCATCGAGCACCAGAAATAGGTGCCCTGACTGGCCGTTTTCACCTTGTCGATCAGCCGTCGGGAAATGCAGCCGTGGTATATGCCCGCCCCGTCGGAATAGTCGCGATGCGTGCCCTGAAAAAACTTTTCCAGCAGGGCCTTGTGATTGATTTGCGAAACCATGCCCGACAGTTTCATATAACGGATCACCAGATGGCCTGGGATCTGTTCAATATCATTAGGCCATTTGAAGTTCAGCTTGCGCCATTTGACAACATCCGGATCATGGGCCGCAATCAGGGCATGCAACAGGCGCAAACCGTTGGGCAGGATACCGTCATCATCACCGATGAACATCACATGACTACCCGTGCTATGTGTCAGCCCGTCCTCGAAATTCTGCCGCATCGACACCCGTTCGGTTTGGCGAAAATTGGTGATTATCGGGCTGTTGAACCCTGCGATCACAGACTGGGTTTCGTCACTGCTGGCATTGTCCGCAATGATGATTTCCACCGGACATTCGGCCCCCTCAGCAGCGATCAGCACGCTTTGCAGGCACCCCTTCAGATAGGCCGCCCGCGAACGGGTGGGAATGACGATGGAAATCTTCACCTTGTCCGTCATCAGGCAATCCGCTTAAGATACCCGTTCGGTGCAACCGAGATCAGAAGCTTGTTGTCGATGGCCTTGTCAATCTCGAATTCAGGGTGGGTTTTCAGATATTCATGCACTGCGGTTTTGGGGTTGTCCCCCGGTCCCCATGTCCGGTGCGGGTAGGCATCGGCGGGCATGTCCTCGATCAATGTGTCGAACACCACGCAATAGCTGCCAACAGAAGTCAGTGGCGCATAGGCCTTCAGCTCGGCCAGAACATGGTCGTGGGTGTGGTTGCTGTCCAGACAGACCAGCACACGATCAAAGCCCGCTGCCACTTTGTGCACCTGTTCAATCACCCCGTCCTCAATACTGGAGCCTTCAATCATGTCGATGCGCGAATACATCGGATGCGCCTCGATTGCGGTGCGGTTGTGGGCGCGGATATCAATATCGATGCCCAGCACCTTGCGACGCGATTTGGCGGGGTCGATTGTTGTGCCCGCTTCGATCGCGTCGGTCATGTCCAGCATGGCCAGCATCGAGGCACTGAAGATCAGCGAACCGCCATGTGCAATACCTGTTTCGATGATTAGATCGGGTTTGACCGACCAGATCAGTTCCTGCATCGCCATGATGTCCTGCGGATACTGGATGATCGGCCGTCCCATCCAGAAGAAATTATATGAAGGGTCATGCCTAGCTGAGCGGGTTTTCTCTGAGGTAGCTTAGCAGTATCTTGTACTTGTTCAAGTTGCGATGATTATAGCGCCATTCTGTTTCCTTGAGATGCAAATGGAAGGTGTGTTTGGGAAGGCCCTTGAACTTGGCAAGGCGTAGTTTGGCCAATCCCCAGAAGCCTTCGATGCCGTTGATGTGCACGCGGCCACGCGCGAATTCATCCTTGGAATGGTCGACACGGAAGTGCCCGTATCCCAAATCCACCAAACCGTTATAGCCGCGCCAGCCGTCTGTGTTGATCACGGATGCCGGATCAACCCGACCGCGGATAATCCCTTGCAGGGTTGGCTTTGAGCAGTCCGGTACGATCTCGGTGTAGACCTTTCCGTCACGCTCGAAGACGCCAAACACGGTCGTCTTCCCATAAGCCCCGCGTCCGCGCTTGCCTTTCACACGTCGCGCGCCAAAGAAGCTTTCGTCCACTTCTATGATGCCGAACATCGGACGCTGTGCCTCGCAGGCCAAAAGGATACGCTCGCGCAAAGCGCGGTAAAACCGATTGACGGTATTGCGGTTGAGACCCGAGAGCTGGGTAGCCTGGGTGGCCGTCAGATCAGCGGCAAAATACCGAAGGGAACCTCTAAAAATCCCCCAAAATCCGGCCTGACGGGGTAGAATCGTCATCAGGATGAAAATGATTCGACCGACGGGGTTTTGTCATGGGTCAGATGGGATTTTTTGATCTTTCCAGCCGATACGCGGGACTGGACAAATCTGGTGATCCGCTGGTGTTGCTCAACGACATGGTGCCGTTCGAGGATTACCGGGACGAGCTGAAGGCCATATGGCGCACGCCGCCCGAACAGCGCAAATCCAACGCTGGCCGCCCGCCTTGGGATGAGGTGCTGATATTCAAGACGATGGTTTTGCAGCAGCTCTACAACCTCTCTGACGATCAGATCGAGTATCAGATCCGCGACCGCCTGTCGTTCATGCGGTTTCTCGGCCTTGGCATTGAAGACAGCGTACCTGACGCCAAGACCATCTGGGCCTACCGTGAAAGGCTGGCCGGGGCCGGGAAGATGAAGGAGCTGTTTGACAAGTTCGATGCCTTTCTGCGCGAAAAGGGCTATCTGGCGATGGGCGGGCAGATTGTTGATGCGAGCATCGTTCCGGCGCCGCGCCAGCACAACAAAAGGGACGAGAACGAGAAAATCAAGGCGGGCGAAACGCCTGAAGAGTGGGAGGAAAAACCCCACAAGAAGCGCCAGAAGGACGTGGATGCGCGCTGGACGAAGAAGCACGGCAAGAGCTATTACGGCTACAAGAACCACATCAATGTCGACCGGCGGCACAAATTCATCCGCGCTTATGATGTCACCGATGCCGCCGTGCATGACAGCCAGGCGCTTGCCGGTCTGATTGATGCGAGCAACACCTCATCGGACCTGTGGGCCGACAGCGCCTATCGCTCGCAAAAGATCGAAAGCGAGCTGGAAGAGCGGGGGCTTCACAGCCATATCCATCACAAGGGCAGGCGCGGCAAGCCGCTTGGCGAGCGCCAGCAAAAGGCCAACCGGAGGCGCTCGAAAGTGCGGGTCCGGGTCGAGCATGTATTCGCTTTTCAGGAGCGCTCCATGGGCGGCAAGCTGATCCGCTCCATCGGCCTGAAGCGGGCGCGATTTCGCATCGGGATGATGAACCTGGTCTACAACATGAAGCGCTTCGTCCAGTTCGAATGCGGCCTGGCGGCGCCGGGATAAGGGTTCATGGGGTGAGGTGTGCCTGAAATACCCAAAACCGGCTTGAAACCGGTGAAAATGGGTTTATGATCCGAAGCAATCAGGCGGGACAGGCGAAAAACCGTCCACCCCGCCGCGAAGAAGGCGAAAACGGGAATTTACAGAGGTTCCCTTAAGCTACTTTATCAAGGTTGTTCATGTTTGTATAGAACGCCTCCTCTGCTTCTTGCGGCGTGACATATCCGATGGCGCTGTGCAGGCGTTCGGAGTTGTACCAGTTGACCCATTTCAGGGTTTCCCATTCAACCTGTCCCACGGTTTTCCATGGCCCCATAAAGTTGATGATTTCGGTTTTAAACAGGCCGATTGTGCTTTCGGCCAACGCGTTGTCATATGAATCGCCAACGCTGCCGACGGAAGGGTCGATCCCGGCCTCTGCCAGTCGGTAGCATCGCGTTTGGAATGTAATTCCAGATACTGAAGTATGATATCGTCGGTGACATTTCCGGACGTGGTCGAGAAGTACCCTCGCGCCCAGAACCGCCTGCCCCAGTAGCGCTTGCGCAGCTCGGGGAACTCCATCTGGATGCGGCGTGACGACCGCCCCTTGATCCGTTGCATCACCGTCGAGATCGCCAGATGCGGCGGGACCGACAGGAACATATGCACGTGGTCACGCGCCAGAACGCCTTTAACGATATGTACGCCCATTTCAGCGCAGGCCTGGCGGATGATTTCACGAACCCGCTCGCGCATTGGCCCCTGCAGAACCTTGTAACGGTATTTTGTTACCCACACGACGTGAAACCTGTGGTAAAATCGCGTGTGCGCGGATGATGAATAGCGCATGATCTCCCCTCCTGAAATCTGAAACCATACTGCCTCAGCGGGTTTCAGATTTCAGGAGGGGAGATCAGCAACAGATTCGCTGAAGCGGACCGGATGCAAGCCGGTGGTTTATCTCCAATAGATGGAAAATAGGTCCTGACCCTAGGGTCGAGACTCAATCAAGTCCACCACAGGATAAAGGCAGCGATAGCGACGGCTGACAGGAAGTTTTGAGCCAGTTTGTCATAGCGGGTGGCAATGCGGCGGAAATCCTTGAGGCGGCAGAAGGCGCGTTCGATCAGGTTGCGAGCGCGATAAGCCTGCACATCATGGGGGATGGGGCGTTTTCGGGATCGGGTGGAGGGGATGACGGCCTCTGTTCCGGCCCGCGCAAGAGTTGCGCGCAGGCTGTTTGCATCATAGCCCCGGTCGCCGAGCAGGCGGCGTGGTGCGGGCATGGTTGCCAGCAGAGCAGGGGCAGCCGAGATGTCGGCAATGTTTCCGGGGGTCAGACTGAACGCGGCAATGCGCCCGTAACCATCTGTCAACGCGTGTATTTTCGTCGTGGGCCCGCCACGCGAGCGCCCGATGCAGTGAATCTTCGCCCCCCTTTTCCGCCATGCGCCGAGCGATGCGCCCGAACGGCAGTGGAATCGATACTCAGTTCGTGTGGGATTTCCGCCTGTCCGACCAACTCCGCGAAAATCTTCTGCCACAGTCCACGCCGGCTCCAGCGGTTGAACCGGTTGTAGATGGTCGTCGGCGGGCCGTATTCGCGCGGGCAGTCCTTCCAGCGACAGCCCGACTTCAGAACATGGATGATCCCGCTGATCACCCGTCGGTCATCTTTCCTGCGCGCGCCCGGTTGATTGTGCGGCAACAGCGGTTTGATCGCCGCCCACGCTTGATCCGAGAGCCAAAACCCTTCCGTCATCATCCACCTCCGGCTCGTTTTCCCGCAGTGAATCAGACACATATCGCAAAATCAACAGGTTGATTGGGTTTTAACCCTAGGCTCTTTGCAGACCGTCACAACCACATCAATGGCATCGAGAATTTCTGGAGCTAGGCCAAGCGCCTCATGCGCCGATTTAACGGTGTCCCCAAGGCCCAATTTGGGCTATATTTGAAGGAATGCGAGTGGCGTTTCAACAACAGTGACCCTTCAGCTCAGTTATTGCAGCTAAAACAATGGGTTAAACGTCACTTGAAGTAGTTATCTGGGTCAGTCCCAAAGAATATTCCAGCGCCCGACCTATCTGACAGCCAAGAAAGCCACAGCGAAGCTCTCAGATAAACCCATTTGTCAGATCAGGTGTGGAGTTTTACACAACCAGATGTGTTAAGACCGGCTGACATCTTTTACAAACCCAGCCAAAAGCCTGTTAAAGGTATCGGCCTGTTCCCATTGGGGTATGTGGCCTGCTCCTTTGATTATCTGGACTTTTTGACGCCAAAGCGTGGGCATGTTTAATGTTGAAAAATAATCCCCGTTGACCAGCATTTCATCACTACCATGCATGATCGCCAGCGGCTTTGAAAGGTTGGCGACAATCTCGACCTCATCGGCATAACCGTCCGGTGCGATGCTGGCGGCCATTCCGGCGCGGGCATTGCCATCGGTTGCCTGTATGTCGTCAATAAACAATTCAGGCGCATTTGTCCCTTCGGCGAAAAACGCATCGGCAAACCCTTTGGCTTCTTCCGGCGACAATGTCGGATTGAAGGCCGCAGCCATGGCCGGATTGGGCAGAAAAGCCTCCTCCATGGCAGGAGGGAAGGCAAGCGGTGGCGTGCCAAAGATAACAAAACCGGCGGCATTGACAAGCTGGCTGCTTGCTTCGAGCACGGCATGACCTCCAAGGCTCCAACCGGCAAAGACAGCCTCATCCATGTTTAACGCACTGGCCACATCAACGATGACACGGGCATAGGCGGGAAAATTGTAGTCTTCCATATTTTCAAAGGGATCGCTGCCACCATGGCCAGGAAGGTCAATGGCCACCACACGAAAATTTTCGCCAAGCGATCCTTCGATCTGATTTTGAAAGCATTTTCCCGATGCGGAATTTCCGTGGATGAGCAGGATCGCCGGACCTGTGCCCGCACTTTCATAATAATTTATCTTGCCTATGCCGAGTTGTATTGATTTTGATTGCATATTTGTCTCCCTTTCATGGACCAAGTACTAGCGTCACAAGGCCCGATGTCAATGAGCATTTAAAACTGACCCGGTTTCGGCATTTAAATTTGCCCCCCCCTTTGTGGCGCAAAGCCCCCAGTCGGGCCGCCTTCATGTAGCGAGTCCGTCTGGGGGCTTTGCTTGCGGAACGGCTAGTTTTTTCTACGGCGTTTACTCTGGGCGAACCGGTATGAGGAGAGGTGGTCGCGGAAATTCGGACCAGTTGTTAAGGTGGATCGACTTATGAGAAAGACGATTCAAAATGACGAAACGAAAGAACCATTCTCCCGAATTCAAAGCCCGCGTTGCGCTTGAAGCAATCCGCGAGGAAATGACGATGGCGGAGCTGTCGAAGAAGTATGGTGTGCATCCAACCCAGATTGGCACATGGAAACGAGCAGCGATTGAAAACATGGCCACGGCATTTTCCAGACGGGGCCGTGATCCTGATCGGGTTGATGAAGCCCAGATTGAGAAGCTGCACTCCAAGATTGGTCAGCTGGTCGTGGAACGGGATTTTTTAGCCAACGCCTCGCAACAGTTGCTCGGGAAGCGAGGCAAAAAATGGTGAGCCGTGAGCATGATCTGAGTGTGCGACGACAATGCGGGCTACTTTCTCTGGCGCGCTCGAACCTGTATTACCAGCCAAAAGGCGAAAGTGCTGAAAATTTGCGGTTCATGACAATAATCGACAAGCAATTCTTGCAGACGCCGTGGTATGGATCACGGCAAATGGCCCGGCACATGCAGCGCCAAGGTTACAAGTGTGGTCGCCACAGGGTCCGCCGTTTGATGCGGCTGATGCGGTTGGTTCCGATCTACCAGACGCCCAACACGAGCAAGAAACATCCGCAGCATAAGATCTACCCGTATCTGCTGCGAGACCTGACGATTGATCGTCCAAACCATGTGTGGTGCGTAGATATCACCTACATTCCGATGCAGCGCGGGTTCCTCTATTTGGTCGCGATCATGGACTGGCACAGCCGCAAGGTTTTGAGCTGGAGATTGTCAAACAGCATGGAGGCAGATTTTTGCGTTGAAAAGACCTCTGCATAACATCGGGATTCCCCCGGGTTGGCCGTTTTGGTAAGCTAGCCGGGAAATCTCTGGGGTGAATAGATGGACCTTTTCCTGCACGAAGCGGCGGCACGGATCGGCGCGGATGACGTTCTGTCGAAGATCGACGCGCTGATGGATTGGAACTCGTTTTTGCCGATCCTGCGGCGCGGTCTGGGGCGCTCGGGGATCGGGCCTCAGGGCTATGATCCGCTGGTTCTGTTCAAGTGTCTTCTGGTTGGCCAGTGGCACGGGCTGAGCGACCCGAAGCTGGAGCGGGCCTTGAAGGTGCGGCTGGATTTCATGCTGTTCTGCGGGCTCGATCTGCACGCGTCGGTGCCGGATGAGACGACCCACTGCCGGTTCCGCAATGCGCTGGTCCGGGGTGGCGTTTACGATGAGCTGCTGGCCGAGGTCTGCCGCCAGATCGAGGCGCATGGGCTGAAGCTGAAAGAGGCTGAGGCGGCGATCATTGATGCGACCCTGATCGCGGCGGCGGCGCGCCCGCGCACCCATATCGACGCCCCGCAGGACCGGGCAGAGGACGGGGCAAGGGAAGGGACGCCGGATGATCCGCCCGAGGTCTCACCCGACGGGGCACAGCTGCATTTCAGCGCCGACCCTGATGCCCGCTGGGTCAAGAAGGGCCGCAAGAGCACGCTCGGCTACAAGGGCTTTGCCCGCTGCGACGAAGAGGGCTTTATCGACAAGGTGCACACCACGCCCGCCAATGCCGCCGAAAGCCCCGAATTCGCCACCATGATCGCGGGCGCAAAGGCGCAGCGGGTGCTGGCCGACAAGGCCTATGCGAGCAAGGCCAACCGCCAGATGCTGCGCGGCAAATACCGCGACGGCATCCTGCGCAAGGCAGCGCGCGGCCGCCCCCTGCGGCAATCGGAGAAACGCTTCAACCGGCTGATTTCGAAACGCCGCTTCCGCATCGAGCAGACTTTCGGCACGATGAAACGCCTCTTCGGCCTGCAGCGGGCGAGATATTTCGGGCGCGCCAGGGTGCATGCCCAGATGGTCATGGCCGCCATCGCGCAAAACCTGCTCAAGGCCGCAAACAGGATCACCCTCAACCCGCAAACCCCCGCAATCGCATAGCCCCAAACCCCGCCACCCGTCTGTCCGCCGGACCCGCAGGGGCGCAAGGTGGGCGGCCGAAATCTTGCTTCAACCGAAAGCCATGGCCTCATGCAGAGGTCTTTTGAAGCCCTGAAAGAGGCTATGGCCAAATACGGCAAGCCCGATATCATGAACAGCGACCAGGGCAGCCAGTTCACCGGGTTTGAATGGACGCAGGCGCTGAAAGAAGCCGACGTGAAAATCTCGATGGATGGCAAAGGTCGCTGGGTCGATAACCGGATGATCGAGCGGCTTTGGCGATCCTTGAAATACGAATGCATTTACCTCAACGCATTTGAAACGGGTTCGCAGACCCGCGCCGGGATCGGGAAATGGTTGGCTTACTACAACACCGAGCGCCCGCATTCCACCCACGGAATATTGACCCCGGATGAAGCCTATGACAGAAAAACAAAACCAATGAGTTTGGCAGCCTAAATGAAACCCTGATCCATCTTAAACTGGCTGCTGACTGGTCAAAAAAGTGGGACCACCTCTAGGTATTGCCGGTTTCGATGATGTTGCAGTGATGAGTGACGCGATCCAGAAGGGCGGTTGTCATCTTGGCATCCCCGAAGACCGAGACCCATTCACCGAACTCAAGGTTGGTTGTGATGATGATGCTGGTCTTCTCGTAGAGCTTGCTGATCAGATGGAAGAGCAACGCGCCACCGGATTTGGGAAACGGGATGTAGCCCAGCTCGTCGATGATGACGCAGTCCAAAGCCGAGAGCTGCCGGATGATCTTCCCTGCATTGCCGTCGGCCTGTTCCTTGATCAGGGCGTTGATCAGATCGACGGCGTTGAAGAAGCGCGCCTTCTTGCCGTTGTTGATCAGCGTCGTTCCCAGCGCGATGGCGATGTGGGTTTTGCCCGTGCCGGTTCCGCCCACCAGGATGAGGTTATGGGCCTCCTCTGTGAACTGGCCGGTGCAGAATGGTTCGATCTGGGCCTGGGTGAGGGCGGCGGCGCTGTAATCGAAGGTGGCGAAGTCCTTGTGATGGGGGAACTTCGCAACCCTCATTTGATACTGGATGGAGCGCACCCGGCGCTCTACAGTCTCGGCGTCGATCAGTTGCCTTATCGCTGTGGTCAGACTTGGCGGCTTGCGCGCGGACAGCAGATCATGGGCGCAAGCTGCCATTCCATGCAACCTGAGGGCTGTCAGTTGGTCGATCAAGGCATTCATACGGCAACCTCCTCAGCCGAGCACAGGGTCTCATAGCGTTTGCAATCGGCTTCGGGCCGCAAGGTCAGCTGCGGATAAGCGCAGGCATCGCTGAGCGGTGTGATGACCGGTTCCACCAACTGGTTGATCAGATTGATGATGGCGGGCAGCCGCAGGGTGTTTTGTGCCACCGCCAGATTGCAGGCCGTCTCGACCACCTCGATCCCGTGATCCTGTGCCAGCAGGAGCAGGTCGACGAACTCCCGATCCCCGCCTTTACCAGCCATGTAATGTTCCCTGATCCGATGCATGGCCTCGGGCAGTTCCCAGCCCACAAAGGGGGCGCCATTGCGCAGGGCACCAGGCTTGCGGTCCAGCAGGGGAACGTAATGCCAGGGCTCGAAATAGCTGATATTGCGGGTAAAATGACGCCTGTGCTCGGCAATCACATCCTGACCGGAGACCACCACGATCCGGCCGGCATAGGCGCGTAGCGACACATGATGCCCGCCAAAGCGGGAGGGCACGCTGTAGCGATTGCTGGCATATTGAACCAGGCAGGTGGAGCGGAGGTAGTGTCGCGAGTTTGGTGGAAATTCGAGGACGGCGTAATCTCCGGGTGCATCGAAGCCACCCAACCAGCGGCTGGAACCGCCAAGGAGATCACGCCATGACAAAGAATACAGCAACATCGACATCCGCGCTACTGGCCAATGAAGCAGGCTATGACCCGATTGAAGACCGGCTGCGCCAGAACATCCGCGCGACGATCGAGGCGGTTTTCGAAGAGGAGCTGGAGCAGTTTCTGGGCCGTTGCCGGTATGGCCGCAGCGGCGGGGCAAAGGCCGGATACCGCCACGGGCATCGCGAGCGGCAACTGGCCGGAACATTTGGAACCGAAACGGTGCGCGTGCCGCGTGCGCGGATCACAGGCGAGGCCGGCAAGGCCAGAGAATGGCGCTCGAAGGCATTGCCCCGCTACCAGCGGCTGACGAAGAAGGCCGAGGCGCTGATCGCTGCTGTCTACCTTTCGGGCACCAACACACGGCGGGTAAAACGCGCCCTGTTCGGCCTGTTTCAGGGGGCGGTCAGCAAGGATGTGGTGAGCCGCGCCTGGCGCAAGGTGAAGGTGGACTGGCAGGCGTGGTGCGCCCGCAGCCTTGCGGATGAAGACATCGTGCGGCTGATCCTGGACGGCACCGTGATCAAAACGCGGATTGACAGGAAGGCCACCAATATCTCGGTTCTGGCCGCGATTGGCGTGCGCCGGGATGGGCAGAAGGTCTTGTTATCACTGATGAACATGGGCGGCGAAAGCACCTCCGCCTGGCGTCAGTTCATCAACGATCTGGATGCGCGCGGGTTGAAACGGCCCGAATTTGTCATCGTGGACGGGGCACCGGGACTTGAGGTCGCTCTCATTGCCCTCTGGGGTGAAGATCTGCCGATCCAGAGGTGCACGGTGCACAAGCACCGCAACCTTCTGGCCAAGGCACCCAAGCGTATGCATGATGAGTTGACAGAAGATTACCGCGACATGATCTACGCCAAAACACCCGAGGAAATCGCCACCCGCCGCAAGGCATTTCTGCGAAAATGGCGGCTGAAATGCAAGGCCGTCGCTGACAGCTTGGAAGAAGCAGGAGATAAGCTTTTCACCTTCACGCGTCTGCCACAAGGCCAGTGGAAATCGGCCAGAACGACAAATGCGATCGAACGCCTGAACGAGGAATTCCGCCGCCGCATCAAGACCCAGACCGTGCTGCCATGCGCCGAGACCGTGCCGATGCTGCTTTGGGCTCTGATGGCCTCGGGGCAGATCGTCATGCGAAAGGTCGATGGCTGGGAAACGCTCGCTCAGCCCGTCGCCGACGCAACCCTTGACCAAGCCGCCTGACCGGCGCATAACTCAACCCGCTCGGAGGTGCCTGAAATCAATTTCCACCACTTTCGAGACACAACCATGGCAATAGCCTACCAGTGCTGACAATATATCTTTACTGAGCGTGTAAACCAATGTGTATGCACAGAGGTGGTCGCGGAAATTCGGACCAGTTGTTAAGGTGGATCGACTTATGAGAAAGACGATTCAAAATGACGAAACGAAAGAACCATTCTCCCGAATTCAAAGCCCGCGTTGCGCTTGAAGCAATCCGCGAGGAAATGACGATGGCGGAGCTGTCGAAGAAGTATGGTGTGCATCCAACCCAGATTGGCACATGGAAACGAGCAGCGATTGAAAACATGGCCACGGCATTTTCCAGACGGGGCCGTGATCCTGATCGGGTTGATGAAGCCCAGATTGAGAAGCTGCACTCCAAGATTGGTCAGCTGGTCGTGGAACGGGATTTTTTAGCCAACGCCTCGCAACAGTTGCTCGGGAAGCGAGGCAAAAAATGGTGAGCCGTGAGCATGATCTGAGTGTGCGACGACAATGCGGGCTACTTTCTCTGGCGCGCTCGAACCTGTATTACCAGCCAAAAGGCGAAAGTGCTGAAAATTTGCGGTTCATGACAATAATCGACAAGCAATTCTTGCAGACGCCGTGGTATGGATCACGGCAAATGGCCCGGCACATGCAGCGCCAAGGTTACAAGTGTGGTCGCCACAGGGTCCGCCGTTTGATGCGGCTGATGCGGTTGGTTCCGATCTACCAGACGCCCAACACGAGCAAGAAACATCCGCAGCATAAGATCTACCCGTATCTGCTGCGAGACCTGACGATTGATCGTCCAAACCATGTGTGGTGCGTAGATATCACCTACATTCCGATGCAGCGCGGGTTCCTCTATTTGGTCGCGATCATGGACTGGCACAGCCGCAAGGTTTTGAGCTGGAGATTGTCAAACAGCATGGAGGCAGATTTTTGCGTTGAAGCCCTGAAAGAGGCTATGGCCAAATACGGCAAGCCCGATATCATGAACAGCGACCAGGGCAGCCAGTTCACCGGGTTTGAATGGACGCAGGCGCTGAAAGAAGCCGACGTGAAAATCTCGATGGATGGCAAAGGTCGCTGGGTCGATAACCGGATGATCGAGCGGCTTTGGCGATCCTTGAAATACGAATGCATTTACCTCAACGCATTTGAAACGGGTTCGCAGACCCGCGCCGGGATCGGGAAATGGTTGGCTTACTACAACACCGAGCGCCCGCATTCCACCCACGGAATATTGACCCCGGATGAAGCCTATGACAGAAAAACAAAACCAATGAGTTTGGCAGCCTAAATGAAACCCTGATCCATCTTAAACTGGCTGCTGACTGGTCAAAAAAGTGGGACCACCTCTCACCAGTTGGACAGAGTGTTGGCCATATAATAAAAAGAATCTAATTTATAGCTTGAGGGTATCATGAAAAAACTTCTTTTAACAGCAACGGCAATCGTTGCATCGTCTCAGTCTTTTGCTGGCAACCTTGTCGAACCGATGATGGAGCCAGAAGTCGTCGAAGCGGCCACCGGCAGTTCCGGAGGCGCGATGCTTGTTCCGATCCTGCTGATCGTGCTTATGGCGGCGGTGATCGCAAGTGGCGGTGGAAATACAGCGCCACCACCGGTCATTGCTCGCTAGATCAAACTATCACAATTAAACAAGTTATAAACGTGGTTGTGTCTCGAAAGTGGTGGAAATTGATTTCAGGCACCTCCGAGCGGGTTGAGTTATGCGCCGGTCAGGCGGCTTGGTCAAGGGTTGCGTCGGCGACGGGCTGAGCGAGCGTTTCCCAGCCATCGACCTTTCGCATGACGATCTGCCCCGAGGCCATCAGAGCCCAAAGCAGCATCGGCACGGTCTCGGCGCATGGCAGCACGGTCTGGGTCTTGATGCGGCGGCGGAATTCTTCGTTCAGGCGTTCGATCGCATTTGTCGTTCTGGCCGATTTCCACTGGCCTTGTGGCAGACGCGTGAAGGTGAAAAGCTTATCTCCTGCTTCTTCCAAGCTGTCAGCGACGGCCTTGCATTTCAGCCGCCATTTTCGCAGAAATGCCTTGCGGCGGGTGGCGATTTCCTCGGGTGTTTTGGCGTAGATCATGTCGCGGTAATCTTCTGTCAACTCATCATGCATACGCTTGGGTGCCTTGGCCAGAAGGTTGCGGTGCTTGTGCACCGTGCACCTCTGGATCGGCAGATCTTCACCCCAGAGGGCAATGAGAGCGACCTCAAGTCCCGGTGCCCCGTCCACGATGACAAATTCGGGCCGTTTCAACCCGCGCGCATCCAGATCGTTGATGAACTGACGCCAGGCGGAGGTGCTTTCGCCGCCCATGTTCATCAGTGATAACAAGACCTTCTGCCCATCCCGGCGCACGCCAATCGCGGCCAGAACCGAGATATTGGTGGCCTTCCTGTCAATCCGCGTTTTGATCACGGTGCCGTCCAGGATCAGCCGCACGATGTCTTCATCCGCAAGGCTGCGGGCGCACCACGCCTGCCAGTCCACCTTCACCTTGCGCCAGGCGCGGCTCACCACATCCTTGCTGACCGCCCCCTGAAACAGGCCGAACAGGGCGCGTTTTACCCGCCGTGTGTTGGTGCCCGAAAGGTAGACAGCAGCGATCAGCGCCTCGGCCTTCTTCGTCAGCCGCTGGTAGCGGGGCAATGCCTTCGAGCGCCATTCTCTGGCCTTGCCGGCCTCGCCTGTGATCCGCGCACGCGGCACGCGCACCGTTTCGGTTCCAAATGTTCCGACCAGTTGCCGCTCGCGATGCCCGTGGCGGTATCCGGCCTTTGCCCCGCCGCTGCGGCCATACCGGCAACGGCCCAGAAACTGCTCCAGCTCCTCTTCGAAAACCGCCTCGATCGTCGCGCGGATGTTCTGGCGCAGCCGGTCTTCAATCGGGTCATAGCCTGCTTCATTGGCCAGTAGCGCGGATGTCGATGTTGCTGTATTCTTTGTCATGGCGTGATCTCCTTGGCGGTTCCAGCCGCCGGTTGGGTGGCTTCGATGCACCCGGAGATTACGCCGTCCTCGAATTTCCACCAAACTCGCGACACTACCGACCGTGTAATGGGTGCCTTTGTCGGCTCCTCTAAGAATACAAATGCGGTCAAATGTGCGTTTGCAATTTCCTATGCGGTAACGCAACTTATTCAACCAAGGTTTGAATCCAAATACGCGACAGTCAAAGATGCAAATTTCTCGATAGCCCACGCTACTGGAATCGATACAGGAACCACGTTTATTGTTCGTGGCGGAGCTAGAGGAAGCAATGACCTTATCTCCATTGGCCGAGCACCTAATTTGGCGGCAAAATTCAGCGATATTCGATCCGCTGATTACACAACATTCGTATCTTCAAGCGTTTTCAACAATATGAACGACAGCGTAAAGGCTAGACTGAATGGCAGTCGTGGCATCTGGGAGTACGGAACATGGAGTTTCATTGGGGAAAATATCGGATACTACCGCTCCTCATATTGGCGGAAGCCCAGTTTGTGAAGTCAATGGTCTGAAAGTGTTGAGAAGTCGCTGATACCGCTAATCCGCTTAGGGCTCATAGCCATCATCCAATCCCCTCTACCTAATCACCATCCCCGGCTCCCCCTTCTTGGCCCTTTCCCAGGCATCCGCCCTTATCTGATATTCCAGTTCCTTCTGGCGCACCGATTTGCGGTCGAACTCTTCCAGACGGTCCAGATCGCGGACCGACACCAGCGCCGCGAATTCGCGTCCGTGGCGGTAGATCAGAAACCGTTTGCCGGCGAACCTGACCTGTGACAGGTGTTGCCCCAGCGTCTTGCGCAATTCCGTATTCGTGACAAATTCCATCGTCGCACCCCCTTTTCACCCCGTGACGATCCGCCAAACGGAATCGTACATTTCATCGGGGGAAATGTACCGACTGTGCGAAAAACAAACCGTTACAGCACCGTTCAAAAACGGCGCCGGAATGTTGCATTTTTTATTTTGGCCAAAGCTGCGGCAATTCATCCGTAGGGCGGGGTTCACCCCGCCGCCATCACCGCGACCCAATCCGCCGGATCATATTCACCCCTGTCGCGCGAAACCCCGCCGCCCGATACAGCCCCTGCGCCCGCGCATTATCCGCCGCCACCCTAAGGCCGATCTGTGTGATCCCCTGTTCCAGCAACAGTTCCTCCAGCGCCTTTAACGCGGCCTTGCCCAGCCCCTTGCCCTGAAACGGCGGCAGGATGTGGAAATCATAGATAAACGCCGATTGCGCCGGCAAATCCGGCTTGTACCACAGATAGCCGACAAGCCCTTCGTCAGGGTCCACAATGGACAGCAAAACCTGCCCCTTTGTTTCCACCCCATCGGGCAAATCCGCGGCAATTTCACCTTTGGCCCGCGCCAGCGCATCGGCTGGCGACAGGTCGTAATTTGCTGATATTTCAAGGGCATAGTCGGGCAGGAAATACGCCAGATATCCGACGTATTCCTGTGGCAGCATGGGGCGTAATTTAATCAACTCCGCCTCCTGTGCGAATATGTCCTAGGCGCGTTCCGAGTATTCCATCGACACGGTATCGACGATGATATCCTCGTCCGGTCCGATGAATGGCGGCACCATCACGCGCACGCCGTTGTCCAGCAGCGCGGGCTTAAACGATTTGGCGGCGGTCTGGCCTTTCACCACCGGTTCGGTCTCGACCACCTTGCAGGTTACCTTTTGCGGCAGGGTGGCGCTTAGGGCTTCTTCCTCGTGATACTCGATCACCGCCATCATGCCGTCCTGCAGGAACGGGCGGCGGTCGCCCAGAATGTCGGCGGGCAGTTCGATCTGCTCGTAGGTGTCCATGTCCATGAACACCAGCATGCCATTGGTTTCATACAGAAATTGCTGGTCTTTTTGTTCCAGCCGCACGCGTTCCACCTTGTCGGCTGCGCGGAACCGTTCGTTCAGTTTGGAACCGTTGCGCAGGTTTTTCATTTCCACCTGTGCGAATGCGCCACCCTTGCCGGGTTTCACATGGCCGACTTTGACAGCCACCCACAGTTGGTCATTATGTTCCAGCACGTTGCCGGGGCGAATTTCGTTTCCGTTGATTTTAGGCATTGATAAAACCTTAGCAAAAGGTTGAAGGGAATTTGTCAGCACCTATATATTGGTGATCCCACAGGGGCAAGACGCCTATATATCGGAAAATGCCACCGCCAGCCATGCGTCGAACGCATGGCTGTCATGCATTATCTCGGTAGCCGAATCAGTCAAGATCGGTCATAAGGAGCGTCACGCCGCAAAGAGCAAGAGCAAAAAGGATCGGTAATGCGAGATTTCGTAGATGGTACAGCATTTAACCACGAGCAGGGCAACCGCTCGCGGAAACTGTTTGCCGCAGTCGTTTTGGCTGCGCTGGATGATGCTATTGCAGATGACAAAAAATACGGCAATGGCCCCGAGCAGATTGCCCGTTGGGCCCGGTCCCGCGATGGCCGCGAGGTTCTGTCCTGCGCTGGTATCGACCCCAACGAGCGGGTTGTCAGCGGTCTGATGGAATTTGTCGGCAAGGGTGTGCGCACCTCGGTTGCGCTGTCGCGCGAAGAATCCGAGCGTCGCCAGCAGGCTGAAGCCGCCTGATCCTGACCGGATAACAAACGAACAAACGCATCTCGATTTCGGGGTGCGTTTTTTTATGTCCATAGTTTGCCATCCGGCAAGTTTGCCTTTTTAGTCAACTCTTGGCATACTCCTTGCGTTTTTATTGAAAAGATTTTGCAAGGGGGCACAACGTGAATGTCCTGACGACAATTAAAGGCCAGCACGACCTGCCGCGTTATTTCGCGCCGGTTTACCGCAAACTTTCGCAAATCCATACCGGCCGGTTGTCGGTCACCCTGCCGGACGGGCGGCTATTTCAGGCCGAAGGGCAACATGCCGGCCCATCGGGTCAAATGGAGATTCACAACAGGGATGTGTTTGCCCGCCTGTTGCGCGAAGGCAATCTTGGCTTTGCCGAGGCCTATCTGGATGGCTGGTGGAGCGCCCCCGATCTGCAATCCCTGCTGGATGTTCTGGCCGCCAATCAGGACGTGGTGGCGCAAAACGCCCCCGGATCATCGATTGTGCGCGTGGTCGAACAATTGCGCCATCGGTTACGCAGCAACACCAGACGCCAAGCCGTCAAAAATATCCACCAGCATTACGATCTGGGCGAGGCTTTCTTTGGCAAATGGCTGGATGAAACCATGTCCTATTCCTCGGCCCGATACATCACCGGCAAGGAAGACCTGAAAACCGCGCAATTGCAGAAACTGGCGCTGATGTGTGACTCGCTGGATTTGCAAGAGGGCGACCATCTGCTGGATATTGGCTGCGGCTGGGGCGGATTTGCCCTGTTTGCCGCTCGTCGCGGGGCGCGGGTGACAGGACTGACGATCAGCAAGGATCACTATGATTACTGCACTGCATTGATGAAACGCGAAGGGGTTTCGGACAGGGTGGATATCGTGATGCGGGACTATCGCGATGAAGCCGGCACCTATGATGCCATCGGTTCGATCGAAATGATCGAGCATGTGGGCGAAAAATTCTGGCCCGCCTATTTCAGCATGATCCACCGCTGCCTGAAACCGGGGGGCAAGGCCATGGTGCAGGCGATCACCATTGATGATGCACTGTTCCCGATATACCGGCGCAATATCGATTTTGTCCGCAAACACATCTTTCCCGGCGGGATGCTGCCCTGCCCGCAGGCTATCAAGCACAACATTCGCAATGCCGGAATGGAATTGGTCGGGGAATTCGATCTGACCGACAGCTATTCCAGAACCCTGCGGGAATGGGGCCATGCCTTCAATACCCGCTGGGATGAAATCAAGGCGCTGGGGTTTGACGAAAGGTTCAAGCGGATGTGGGGCTGGTATCTGGCGGTCAGTGCGGCGGGGCATGAATACGGATCAACCGCCGTCACCCAGTTCACCATGCAGCGGCCCGCCTAGGGCGTAGACCTAATGCCAATGCCCGTTGCCACCGGCCATTGCCATGCCCCATATTATAAAGGGCACAAATAGAACCGCAGTTGTGCCACCAACCGCAAACCTTGCCCAGCGCCCGCGATACCGCCGCCACAGGATAAAGCACAGAAAGAAATCCATCATCAGTTCCAGCGGCCCGACGATATTGCCGTAATACCGGCTGTCCCAATAACTGACAGGGCTGCGGAATATCCAGTCGGTCAGGGGCCAGAACTGCGGGCGGGCGTCATCGTGGTGCAGCAGAAAATCCGTGATCAGGTGCAGGATCGCCGCGCCGGCAAAGGCAATCACCCACGGTTTCTTGCGCCACAGGCCAAACCCCAGCAATGCCCCCCACAGGATGAAACTGTTGTCATAGGCAAAGACCTGCATCCATTCTCGGGAAAAGTAG
Source organism: Profundibacter sp. (assembly GCF_965277155.1). Taxonomy (GTDB): domain Bacteria; phylum Pseudomonadota; class Alphaproteobacteria; order Rhodobacterales; family Rhodobacteraceae; genus Profundibacter. The sequence goes on along the minus strand of NZ_CBDIBV010000012.1, from coordinate 15,739 downwards.
TACTGTCCGAACACCACGCCAGCGGGGGTATTCTGCACAAACAGCGCCCAACCGGCCATCACATACAGCGATATATCCGGTGCCAGCCCGCCCAACAGGGCGGCGGCGGTGACCTTGGCCTGATTTGCCCGCCCGAAAACAGCGGCCCCCAATAACATGTGCGAAGGTGTGTTCATCTGGCGTTTCCTGCTTGTTTCCCGCCTCCAGCATAGGGATAAAGGGCGCAATGGCAAAATCACTTATGATACAGGGCGCAGGCTCGAATGTAGGCAAGTCGATGCTGGTCGCCGGTCTGGCACGGGCCTATGTGCGGCGCGGTCTGTCGGTGCGCCCGTTCAAACCGCAAAACATGTCGAACAACGCCGCCGTGACGGTGGATGGCGGCGAAATCGGCCGCGCGCAGGCTTTGCAGGCGCGGGCGGCAGGGGTGGAGCCGGTGACGGATATGAACCCTGTGCTGCTGAAACCCGAAAGCGATGTCGGCGCGCAAGTGGTGGTTCAGGGGCAGCGGATTGCCACCCTGAAGGCCCGCGATTATTCCGCGATGAAAGCCACCCTGATGCCCGAGGTGCTGGAGAGTTTCCGGCGGCTTGCAGACGGTGTTGATCTGGTTTTGATCGAAGGCGCGGGCAGTCCGGCGGAAACAAACCTGCGGCACGGCGATATTGCCAACATGGGATTTGCCGAGGCGGCACATGTGCCGGTGGTTCTGGTCGGCGACATTGATCGCGGCGGGGTGATTGCGCAACTGGTGGGCACCCATGCGGTGCTGCCTGATGCCGACCGTAACCGGATCAAAGGGTTTATCGTCAACAAGTTTCGTGGCGATGTCAGCCTGTTTTCCGAAGGCGCACGCGAGATTGCCCAGCGCACCGACTGGACCGATATCGGCACCCTGCCGTGGTTTCCCGACGCGTGGCGTCTGCCCGCCGAGGACGTGATGGATATTGCATCAAGCAAAGGCGGGGCGTTCAAGATCGCCGTGCCGCGCCTGTCACGGATTGCCAATTTCGATGATCTGGATCCGCTGGCCGCAGAACCGGATGTAACGATCGAAATCATTGACGCCGGTCGCCCCCTGCCCGGCGACGCCGATCTGGTGCTGATCCCCGGCACCAAATCCACCATTGCCGATCTGGCCTATTTCCGCGCGCAGGGCTGGGATATCGACCTTGCCGCCCATCTGCGGCGCGGCGGGCATGTGCTGGGCCTGTGCGGCGGGTATCAGATGCTGGGGCGCAAGATAATCGATGCGGACGGGATCGAGGGTCACGCAGGCGAATACGACGGGTTGGGCCTGCTGGATGTGGTGACACAAATGTCACCACAAAAACGGCTGGAACAGGCAACGGCCATCTATCTGCCAACCGGCGATATGGTGCGGGGATATGAAATCCATATCGGGGCCACAACGGGACCGGATTGCGCGCGGGCATGGCTGGATATTGACGGGCGGATGGATGGTGCAGCGTCAAAGGACAGGCGGGTGATGGGCAGCTATATGCACGGGCTGTTCACCGCTGACAGGTTTCGGGCGGCCTATCTGGCCGGGTTGGGCGGAACCGCCGGCAATGCCGGATATGACGATACGGTGGAACAGACACTGGATGCTTTGGCCGACCATCTGGAACGGAATCTGGATCTGGATGCTTTGTTAAATCTGGCCGAGTAGCGACAGGTCCTAGTCGAAATCCTGCGCGGCCAAAACGCGGTTGATTTCACGGCGTACCAGCTTGCGCACATTGCGGGTGATCCGTTCGCCCAAGGCGCCTTGCAGTTCCTGACGCACGATCTCGCTTACCATTTCGCGCAGGGCTTCTTCGTCAAAATCGGGATCATCGCCAGCAAACAGGCCAGCGGCCAGATCATCCTCGATGATTTCGGCATCTTCAATTTCGTCGATTGGTAGTTTGGTGCCCATCATATCCTTTATGGGCGCAGTCATTACCGCCTCGGCTTCGGCGTCTTCCTCGAATTCGCTTCCGTCCGGTTCCCAGTCTTCATCCTGCTCGCCAATTGCGGCTTCCAGTTCGGCAATGGTGCTTTCCAGTGATGTCTGTTTTTCCGTGCTGTCGGCAGCTTTGCTCTCGCTCTGCTCCGGCTCGGCTGCATGCCGAAAAGTTGCGGGCTCTGCCGGTTCTTCCTCGGCGTTGGCAGCCCCTTTGGGCGCGTCGGAAACACGGAAATCCGCTGTCAGAATAAGCTTGGCAGCCGCCGAAGGTTTCTTGGCCACTGCGTCTGCTTTTGCAGCCGATTTGTCCTCTTCGCCTGACACAAGCCGGCGGATAGATGTCAGGACATCTTCGATTTCTGCATTTGATACTGATTCAGACATGGTACTTCCCGATTTCGCGTCACTGGAACTAATAACGCCATGCTTAACACCAGACAACAGAAAGGCGCAATTCTATTCTTTTCCCAATGCCCGCAACACACGATCCAGACGTTTGCCACGCGAACTGTCAGCCGGTGCATTGGCAACAGCGTTGTAATAGGCTGATGGATCATAAGTGCGAATGCCCAGTTTCAGGTGATCGACCGTCAGCAGACCCATTGCGGACAACAGCGAATAGGTGGCGATATATTGATCGGTCAGGGCCGAAATACGGTTGGCTTCGGCATCCAGCAATTCCTGTTCTGCATCCAGAACGTCAAGCGTGGTGCGTGCGCCAAGGGTTGCTTCTTCTTTCACCCCTTTAAAGGCAACACGGGCTGCTTTGATCTGACGCACTGTCGCCGCCAGAGTGGCGCGGGCAACCTGAAGCGAGGCCCAGGCATTCCCGACCCCTTGCGCGACATCCAGGCGTGTCAAATGCAAACCGGCACGAACCTGGTCGCGACCAGCCACCGCCTTGCGAAAAACCGAGCTAAGCTTGCCGCCCTGATAGATCGGCCCGCCCAATTCAATGCCGATCGAGGATGAGTCCAGACCGTAACTGTCATGGTTCACCCGCCCGGTCAGGCTGACCCGGGGTTTCATCAATGCGTTTGCCTGCTCGACACCGAGTTCGGCGGCGGCAACTTCGTGTTGGATCTTACGCATCAAGGGATGGGTCACATAAGCAACCGATCGTGCTGCATCAATTGATTTCGCCGTTGCCGGTGCTTTTGGCGCTGGCCGCAAACCTTTGGGGTAATGACCAACTGCAGCACGGTATTCCTCGCGCGAACGGGCCAACCCGCCTTGCGCTGCCGCCAGATTGGCGCGGGCCAGTGCCAAACGGGATTCGGCCAGCGAAACATCGGTGCGGGTCACTTCGCCAACTTCGAACCGGTCCTTTGCAGCACGCAACTGCTCGCGGATCACACGCACGTTGTTTTGGCGCAGGGAAACAAACTCGGTATCGCGGCGTACGTTCATATAGGCGGTTACTGCGCGCAGCAGAACAGATTGTTCGACATTCACCAACCCTTCACGGGCGGTCAACACCGACTCTTTCTTGCCTTCGATGGCAAATTGCGATCCGCCGCCATCATACAACAGCAACGAAGCCTGCAGGCCCAGATTCCCCGAAAGATAATCCTTGCCCGGGAAAACCGGATCGGCATAGGTCGCATTTGCATAGTAACTCAGAACCGGGCGCAGGGCGGAAACAGCCTGTGCCACATCTTCATCCGCCGCCCGCAACAGGGCGCGGTTTTGTTCCAGCAACCCTGAATTCTTGTAAGCCGAGATCAGCGCATCATTCAGCCCCTCGGCCTTGGCCGCCGGCGCAGTTGCAAGGGTGATTGCGGCGAAAGCAGCCGCCAGGATCGGTTTTACTCTGTAGCCCACATTGCACCTCATACTGTTTTTGTTTTTCCTACTGCCCTTACAATCAGATCTGTTTCCTACAAAACAAACCCCTTGGGGGCTTCAAACCCCGGCAATACCGGAGCACTTGCGTTAAATGCGAAACGCCAGGTGACATCACCGTCGATCTTGTAACCGATCCGCGCAACACCCAGCGCATCTTCCATAAATATGCAACCGATACGGCCACCGTCTTTTAGCTGTGCCAGAATTTCGGCAGGGACCACTTCAACCCCGCCTTCGATCATAATCACATCGTAAGGGCCGTGCTTGGCAGCCCCTTCTGACAACTTGTTTTCAATAACCGCAGCATTGTCTACATCATTCGAGGACAACGTCTGCTGCGCTTCGGCCGCCATCTCGGCGTCATCTTCCACTGCCACCACAGCTTCGGCCAACCGCGCAATAATAGCAGTAGAATAGCCTAAACCGCAGCCAATATCCAGAACCGTCTCGTCGGGGCTGATATCCAGCCCGTCCAGCAGCTTGGCAAATGTGCGCGGCTCAAGCATTACGCGGGTAGATCCAAGCGCGACATTCTCGCTGACATAGGCCTCTTCGCGTTTATTGTCGGGGACATAGGCCTCGCGCGGCACGTCCAGCATTGCCTCGATTATCGGGAATTTCGTCACATCCGAAGGACGGACCTGTGTATCAACCATCATTGTACGGCGTGTGGAATAATCGCTCATCACGTAAACCCATTCGTTTAGTTTGACTGAATTCCGTTCTGCCACAGAACATCGCCAGCGGCAACACACTGCAACGCCGGAAACCGTCGAGCGCGACAAAAATATCCAGCATAAACAGATATTCCGACGGGATTTACCGTCGAATTACCCAGCAATTTCGTTAGATGACCAACAATTGTTGACTCAAAATTGCTCTTGCCCAACTATACCGGCACAAAAATACAAAAAAAATAAACAAAACCGCTAATACCAAAGGGAGATAACCGTGAAACATACACATGTTTTCAAAGCCGCTTTTGCCGCTTTTTCAATCGCCGCCAGCATTGGGTCTGTCAGTGCCCAGGAAATCGAACTGCGCGCATCGCATCAATGGAACACAAAGGACGTGCGCCACGAAATGGTGCAAATCATTGCCGATGAACTGGCCAAGGCGGATGTCGGCGTCCACCTGACGATCTTTCCGTCCAAATCTCTGTATAAACCCAAGGAACAATGGGGACCGCTGACCACAGGTGAATTGGACATATCGGCCTTTCCGCTGGCCTATGCCGCCAAACGCCACCCCGAATTCGACGCAACCCTGATGCCGGGGCTTGTCAAAAACCACGAACACGCAGCCCGCCTGAATGATTCCGAATTCATGGACGACATCAAGGCGATCATCGAGGATTCAGGCGTAATTGTCATCTCCGACGCCTGGCTGGCTGGCGGCTTTGCCTCGCGCAATAACTGCGTTCTGAACCCCGAAGATGTGAAGGGGCAGGTTTTCCGCGCGGCCGGCAAAGCGTTCAACCGGATGCTACAAGGGGCGGGTGCCTCGATCCAGTCAATGCCGTCATCGGAAAACTATACGGCCCTGCAACAGGGTGTTCTGGACGGGGCGAATACGTCTTCCGGCTCGTTTGTGTCTTACCGGATTTACGAGCAAGTGAAATGCCTGACCGCACCGGGCGATCATGCGTTGTGGTTCATGTATGAACCGATCCTGATGTCCAAGGCATCGTTTGACCGTTTGAATGACGAACAAAAAGCCGCAGTGATGGCCGCCGGTCAAGCCGCCGAAGACTGGTTTGCGGGCAAAGCCGCCGATCTGGACCAAACCATGGTCGATACCTTTAGCAAAGCGGGTGTCGAGGTGGTGACCATGAGCGCCGAGCAAGCGGCGGCATGGAAGGCAATTGCCAACGAAACCTCTTATGCGGCCTTTGCCGAAAAGGTGGATGGCGGCAAGGAACTGATCGCCAAGGCACTTGCGGTCGAGTGATCAACAAACACAGCCACCGCCCCTGTCAAGCGAACCCGCGACAGGGGCGGTGCGGTTTACACAATAATCAACACAGGGCAACCAAAGCCCGACAGGTGAAAGTATCCCCATGATTTCCTGGATTGAACGCATGTCCGTCGTTGCCGGCGTCATTGCCGCGCTGCTGATCGGTGTGGCGATTGTTATCGTCTGCCAGATGGTTTTTATCCGCTACGTTCTGGTTGGCTCGACCGCGTGGCAAACCGAGGTTGTCACCTTTTCACTGGTGGCGGCAACCCTGCTGGGCAGTTCCTGGGTGTTAAAGGAACGCGGCCATGTGGCGGTTGGACTGGTCACCGAATACGCCCCGCCGCTGGCGCGCCGCATTATGCTGGCGCTGGCCGACGGGGTGGTGCTGATTGTGGCGGCAATCCTGTTCTGGAAAGGGCTGGAAGTGACGCTCGAGGCCTGGCACGGCGACTGGACAAGTGACTCGATTTACGAATTCCCGATGTGGATTCCTTATGCCTCGATGCCCATCGGGTTTGGCCTGTTGGCGCTGCAATCCGTTGCCTGCATGGTCAAGGTCTGGCGCGACGAAGATACCGTCCTGACCGGAGGGGTCTAAGCCATGGAACCCGGAACAATCGGCCTGCTGATCGGCCTTGCCCTTTTCGTCTTGCTGGCGCTGCGCGTGCCTGTTGCCTTTGCACTGGCCTTCACCGGCATCATGTTTCCGGTCATGTTCAAGGGGACGCTGTCGATTTCGTCGCTTGGCGAAACCTTCTTTGCCAACTTGGCCGAATTCACCCTGCTGTCGATCCCGATGTTTATCGTCATGGGTGCCGCCGTTGCCGCATCGCCTGCGGGCAAAGACCTGTACGAAGCCCTTGACCGCTGGCTGAACCGTGTGCCCGGCGGGTTGATCATTTCCAATATCGGGGCCTGTTCAATCTTTGCCGCCCTGTCTGGGTCTTCTCCTGCCACATGTGCCGCCATCGGTAAAATGGGTATCCCCGAAATGCGTGAACGCGGCTATCCCGACGGGGTGGCCACAGGTGCGATTGCGGCGGGGGGCACGCTGGGCATCCTGATCCCGCCCTCCATCACCATGATCGTCTATGGCATCGCCACCCAGACCTCTATCGGACGGCTGTTTCTGGCCGGACTGTTACCGGGTCTGATGCTGACCCTCCTGTTCATGGGCTGGTCGCTTTTCGCCGCGCACAAGGCCGGTTACAACTTTGCCAAAGGGCGCACCGTCAGTTGGCGTGACCGCTTTGTCATCCTGCCGCGTGTTTTGCCGTTTATGGCCATTATCGTTGGCGTTCTATGGGTGCTTTACGGCGGCGTCGCCACCCCGTCCGAGGCCGCAGGCGTTGGCGCTGCCTTTTGCGTGGTGCTGGCCGTGGTGATCTATCGCCTCTGGCAGCCACGCCACCTGTGGAAAATCCTGTCCACCTCGATGAAAGAAAGCGTGATGATCCTGATGATCATCGCTTGCTCGGCCGTGTTCTCGCAAATGCTGTCGCAGTTCTACATCACCCAGACGGTGGCCCAATCCATCGCCGCCGCCGACCTGAGCCCCTGGACACTGATGCTGACCATCAACCTGTTCCTTCTGGTCGCCGGTTTTTTCTTGCCGCCGGTGGCGGTGATCCTGATGACCGCGCCAATCCTGCTGCCGATCGTCACGCAGGCGGGGTTTGATCCCTACTGGTTTGCCGTGGTGTTCACCATCAACATGGAAATCGGCCTGATCACACCGCCGGTCGGCCTGAACCTGTATGTGATCAACGGAATCGTGCCCGATGTGCCATTACCAACGGTTCTGAAGGGCGCCCTGCCCTATATGCTGTGTATGGTTCTGGCGATCATCCTGCTGTTCATCTTCCCGCAAATCGCCACATGGCTGCCGGATATGTGGATGGGAACCGCCTTGTAGATCGCGATTATGTCCCCGTTTCATTTGACCACGGATCAGGGCTGGACGGTAGTGTCGCGAGTTTGGTGGAAATTCGAGGACGGCGTAATCTCCGGGTGCATCGAAGCCACCCAACCGGCGGCTGGAACCGCCAAGGAGATCACGCCATGACAAAGAATACAGCAACATCGACATCCGCGCTACTGGCCAATGAAGCAGGCTATGACCCGATTGAAGACCGGCTGCGCCAGAACATCCGCGCGACGATCGAGGCGGTTTTCGAAGAGGAGCTGGAGCAGTTTCTGGGCCGTTGCCGGTATGGCCGCAGCGGCGGGGCAAAGGCCGGATACCGCCACGGGCATCGCGAGCGGCAACTGGTCGGAACATTTGGAACCGAAACGGTGCGCGTGCCGCGTGCGCGGATCACAGGCGAGGCCGGCAAGGCCAGAGAATGGCGCTCGAAGGCATTGCCCCGCTACCAGCGGCTGACGAAGAAGGCCGAGGCGCTGATCGCTGCTGTCTACCTTTCGGGCACCAACACACGGCGGGTAAAACGCGCCCTGTTCGGCCTGTTTCAGGGGGCGGTCAGCAAGGATGTGGTGAGCCGCGCCTGGCGCAAGGTGAAGGTGGACTGGCAGGCGTGGTGCGCCCGCAGCCTTGCGGATGAAGACATCGTGCGGCTGATCCTGGACGGCACCGTGATCAAAACGCGGATTGACAGGAAGGCCACCAATATCTCGGTTCTGGCCGCGATTGGCGTGCGCCGGGATGGGCAGAAGGTCTTGTTATCACTGATGAACATGGGCGGCGAAAGCACCTCCGCCTGGCGTCAGTTCATCAACGATCTGGATGCGCGCGGGTTGAAACGGCCCGAATTTGTCATCGTGGACGGGGCACCGGGACTTGAGGTCGCTCTCATTGCCCTCTGGGGTGAAGATCTGCCGATCCAGAGGTGCACGGTGCACAAGCACCGCAACCTTCTGGCCAAGGCACCCAAGCGTATGCATGATGAGTTGACAGAAGATTACCGCGACATGATCTACGCCAAAACACCCGAGGAAATCGCCACCCGCCGCAAGGCATTCCTGCGAAAATGGCGGCTGAAATGCAAGGCCGTCGCTGACAGCTTGGAAGAAGCAGGAGATAAGCTTTTCACCTTCACGCGTCTGCCACAAGGCCAGTGGAAATCGGCCAGAACGACAAATGCGATCGAACGCCTGAACGAGGAATTCCGCCGCCGCATCAAGACCCAGACCGTGCTGCCATGCGCCGAGACCGTGCCGATGCTGCTTTGGGCTCTGATGGCCTCGGGGCAGATCGTCATGCGAAAGGTCGATGGCTGGGAAACGCTCGCTCAGCCCGTCGCCGACGCAACCCTTGACCAAGCCGCCTGACCGGCGCATAACTCAACCCGCTCGGAGGTGCCTGAAATCAATTTCCACCACTTTCGAGACACAACCGGCTGGACAAGGCCACAGGAAACGGCAATAAAGCCAACGGATCGGCAAAGGGGCTGAATCACCAAGCTGACATCCCCGCACTGATCTACGTCAAAACCGGGTTAAAGCCCCGTTTTCACACCACAAAGGCGAGTTGGCGGAGTGGTGACGCAGCGGATTGCAAATCCGTGTACACCGGTTCGATTCCGGTACTCGCCTCCAATGTTTTCAAAGGGTTAGCCGATGCTTTGCAAAAACCGCCCGAGCGGTTTCACATCCGGTTTCACATTTCCCGTTTTGTTTTTGTTCTGTTCCGCGCGTCCCCCGCTGCCTGCGCACGGGCTTTTTGGCGCGCCGCACCGGCATATCTGACGACTGACGCGCGACTCGTGTGGCCGGTCACGGCCAAGATTAATTCGTCCGAGAGGCCCAAAGCCGCCAGTTCCGATGCGGTGGTGTGGCGCAGGGCGTGGATGTCATAGTCCTCGGCCCCGATTTCCTTGCGCACCTTCATTACTGCAAAAGCGGCGGCGCGGTAGCTGACGGGCTGGCTGTCGGGCTGGGAAAGGATAAACAGGCCTGTGCGCGGGGTGCGATCCAGAACTTCCGCAAGCCGCGGGGTGAACGGAAGCCAAAGGTCCGCGCCGGTTTTGGCCTGCCGGACATTGATTCCCTCGCCCTCGATATCCGACCAGCGCATTTTGCGCACATCGCCGATTCTCTGCCCCGTGCCGAGGCACAGCTCGAATATCAGCAATGCGCGGCCTTCCGCCTTTTCGCGGTAGGCCTCGATCAAATCCTCAGGCCACGGCCGACGCGGTGGTGCTTTGCTCTTCAGCATGGAAACGCCCTTCGCCGGATTGCGCTCGATCCAGCCAAGGTCAATCGCGTGTTCGAACAGCACCCGTATCACCTGCACCAGATAATTCGCCCAGCGAACCTTGTCGGCATTGTCCATCTGCATCTGGATAATGTGGCGGCGCTGCATTTTCGCCGGATCCAGCTTGCCGATCTTGTCGTCAAAATAGATCAGGCATTTGTCGTAATCCTGACGGGTGCGCGAGGCGAGCTTGGAAAACCGGTGGCTGCGCTTGTAACTGGCAATCAGGGCCTTGAAGCTCTGCTTTGCAACAGGTGCCGCGCGGCCCTTTTTAGCCTCGTGGTAGCGGGCCAGAAAATCCGGCGAGTCCGGCGATGGCAGTTTGACCCGCTCCCCGTTGCGCTCGAAGTACCAGTAAGTGCTCGATCGGCCTTTTTTCGTGCGCAAATATGGAAGGTCAATCCTTTTCAACTCGCAAAATCCACCATGTCAAACCCGTCATCGGCTGGTTCCTTGTCCTTGGTGATAACGCGTATTTCTGGGCCGTTGACAACATAGCCAAAGACCTCGAGGCCGGCTTTCTGCGCGGCATTCAAAACACGGGCGATTTCCGACTGGGTCGGCGCGCGGTGGGCTTTCGCAAGTTCCGCCATTATATCGCCTCCGACCAGCGGCATGGCCCGCCTTCCAGAATATTGGCAGCCGCCTGCATCCAGTTGTGCGGTAGCTCGTCGAGCGTCTCGGCCATCGCATGCACCCCGAACACCTGCAGCGAGAGCAGCGCAGGCTCGTAGATGCCGGAAACGTCGGAAGGCAGGTCCCAGCGGCCACCATGGGCAACCACCGCGCGTTTCAAAATCTCGAGCCGGTGGCGCTGGGCGCTGACTTCCAGTTCGGCCAGAATCTCCGCAATCCGGCCGGTATCAATTCCGTATTCGGTCATTGCCCGCCCCCCAGAATATCGAGGGTCATCAGGCCGGTTTCTGTAATCGCGGCGGATCGCTCCGGTGCGCGCCCGATCCGGTCAAGCAGCCCGTCGGCGCAGAGTTGGTCGATCACGTTACTCCGGTGTTCCCGCTTGCAATCTGAATGCTCGCCAACCCAAAGCCCGCAAAACTCGCTAAGGCCACCGTGATTGATCGACAGCCGCGCATCCTCCAGCGCCTCCAGATGGGTCGCAGGGAATTGGTCGGTGGTTTCCGCCTCGCGCTGCCGGTTCATGCCACCTTCCCCCGTGTGGGCGTGTGGCGGCCACACAGGCGGTTCAGGCCCGTTTGGCTAATACTTTGCCCTCGCGAGGATTTCAGGGCCGCCCAGGCCCAGCGTCGCAGGCTTGGCGAGTGCCCCGCATTAGTCGCGGTGACGATTTCCCGCGCATTTTGCAGCACCTGCGCTGTGATTGCCGAACGTGTCGGGCTGATTTTCGAACTGGAATTTTCTTTCTGCATCGGTGCCTCCATGGGCACCATGCATAACTGGAAGTATTTTCCAGTGTCAAATCATTTCTGGAATTATTTTCGAGTTGTGTTTTGTGTTGATGCTCGCCATTTGCGAGAACATATTGTGAACATAATGCAGATGATTCTTGGAAAGTTTATCGAATTCGCGCACGAACGCTTGCTGTTCGGCTGGTGTAATGCCACGAACACGTCCCTGGACAGGGCCTATCAGTCGGCCGTATTCAGGTTTTTAAGGATGCTTTCGCGCAAGTGCTCCGGCAGCTCCGCCAACCGTCCGCGAAAAAGATAGTCCATCGTCACGCCCCAACGCTCTGCTATAGCGTAGGCTGCTTCGGATCTTAACTGTTTCTCGCCGTCGACGGTTTTTGTATAGCTGCTGGGATCAAGGCCGAAACTGTTGGCAAAGTCCTTGCGGCTAAGATCCAGCGCATGGCGCAAAGCCTCGAGCCTGCGTCCAACGCCGAGCATGTCGATCCGGGGCATGTTATCTTTCTTTTTCATACCTACTAGTTGGCGTGAAATAGAAATAATTTCCAGAGATTCTTTATTCGGCCATTGACACATCGAAAATTTTTCCAGTATCAAACAATTATGGAAGCTATTTCTAGTATTCGCGATCTCGTCAACCTATGGCCCACCCGCTCCAGCCTTGTCGATGATCTGGGCAAAACCAGCCCCGGCCTGAAGGTCACAACCCCGCAGGTCCACAAATGGGCGGCCAACGGGTCCATTCCGGCGAAATATCATTTTCCGGTGCTGATGGCAGCGCGGTTGCGCGGATTTTCCGTAACCGCGGACCGGATTGCCGAACTGCACGCCCCACCCGTCGAGGACGCGGCGTGATGAACAATACCCCCCTCGACCGGCCTGAACACATCCCGCCCAGCGCCCCGCGACTGATCGAGGCGGACGATTTGCCGGTCTATCCGGTCGATCGGGAGGAACGGCTCGAGGGGCATTATTTCACCAAGTTCTGGCATGACCGCTGGCTGAACAGCCAGTTGCACCTGACGGCAACGCTCGAGGTGCAGGCCTGTGCCCTGAACCTGTTTTTCCTGTCCCAGAAACAGACGCCGGTGGGCACCCTGCCGGATGACGATGCCATACTGGCAAAACTGCTGCGGATCGATCTGGCCCTGTGGCGTGACCTGCGCACCCGCCGGATCAATCCCTTGCATGGCTGGTCCTCCTGCCGGTGCGGTGATGAAATCCGCCTGAACCACCCCGTGGTCACAGAAGTTGTGCTGGACGCCATTGCCAGGCGCGAGGCCCGCGAGACCTCCAATTCCCAGAAAGCCGTTTACCAACGCCTGCGCCGGTTGCGCGAAGCGCTGGGCGGTTTGGGGTGCAGCAAGGAGGTTCTGGCGAACAATCTGCTAATCGAGCAGGCACCTCCGAGCGGGTTGAGTTATGCGCCGGTCAGGCGGCTTGGTCAAGGGTTGCGTCGGCGACGGGCTGAGCGAGCGTTTCCCAGCCATCGACCTTTCGCATGACGATCTGCCCCGAGGCCATCAGAGCCCAAAGCAGCATCGGCACGGTCTCGGCGCATGGCAGCACGGTCTGGGTCTTGATGCGGCGGCGGAATTCCTCGTTCAGGCGTTCGATCGCATTTGTCGTTCTGGCCGATTTCCACTGGCCTTGTGGCAGACGCGTGAAGGTGAAAAGCTTATCTCCTGCTTCTTCCAAGCTGTCAGCGACGGCCTTGCATTTCAGCCGCCATTTTCGCAGAAATGCCTTGCGGCGGGTGGCGATTTCCTCGGGTGTTTTGGCGTAGATCATGTCGCGGTAATCTTCTGTCAACTCATCATGCATACGCTTGGGTGCCTTGGCCAGAAGGTTGCGGTGCTTGTGCACCGTGCACCTCTGGATCGGCAGATCTTCACCCCAGAGGGCAATGAGAGCGACCTCAAGTCCCGGTGCCCCGTCCACGATGACAAATTCGGGCCGTTTCAACCCGCGCGCATCCAGATCGTTGATGAACTGACGCCAGGCGGAGGTGCTTTCGCCGCCCATGTTCATCAGTGATAACAAGACCTTCTGCCCATCCCGGCGCACGCCAATCGCGGCCAGAACCGAGATATTGGTGGCCTTCCTGTCAATCCGCGTTTTGATCACGGTGCCGTCCAGGATCAGCCGCACGATGTCTTCATCCGCAAGGCTGCGGGCGCACCACGCCTGCCAGTCCACCTTCACCTTGCGCCAGGCGCGGCTCACCACATCCTTGCTGACCGCCCCCTGAAACAGGCCGAACAGGGCGCGTTTTACCCGCCGTGTGTTGGTGCCCGAAAGGTAGACAGCAGCGATCAGCGCCTCGGCCTTCTTCGTCAGCCGCTGGTAGCGGGGCAATGCCTTCGAGCGCCATTCTCTGGCCTTGCCGGCCTCGCCTGTGATCCGCGCACGCGGCACGCGCACCGTTTCGGTTCCAAATGTTCCGACCAGTTGCCGCTCGCGATGCCCGTGGCGGTATCCGGCCTTTGCCCCGCCGCTGCGGCCATACCGGCAACGGCCCAGAAACTGCTCCAGCTCCTCTTCGAAAACCGCCTCGATCGTCGCGCGGATGTTCTGGCGCAGCCGGTCTTCAATCGGGTCATAGCCTGCTTCATTGGCCAGTAGCGCGGATGTCGATGTTGCTGTATTCTTTGTCATGGCGTGATCTCCTTGGCGGTTCCAGCCGCCGGTTGGGTGGCTTCGATGCACCCGGAGATTACGCCGTCCTCGAATTTCCACCAAACTCGCGACACTACCAGTCCGGAACAGTAACGGAACAGTTCCCCACTGTCATTTATCAAAAACGGAACAGTTCTGCGTAGATAAGACAAGATAAGATAAGAATAGAAAAGAAACTCTGTTCTACCAAAACCGGCGCGGCACCTGTGGATAACTTTGAATTGCTTGGAATAGGAAAACCGGACCATTGGCGCATGACCCCAAACACGGCGTTTTGAACGACTGGATCAATCGGAAAGAATTGGCGGGGCAACTCTCGGTCACCACCGACACGCTGGCGCGCTGGGCGACGCAGGGCATCGGCCCGCCCCGCATCCGGATCGGGCGCAGGGTGCTGTACCGGCGCGCCTCGGTGGAAAAATGGCTGGCGGAGATGGAAAGGAAATCGGCATGCAGGTGAAACGCAAACTCACGCCCAGCGATCTGGAGGATATGTTCGAGGACGCAGCCCGCACCCTGCGCCGCCTGCCCAACCCGCAGGGGTCAGGGCCGAAGGGCTATGGCTCCGCCTGGCCCGACTACGTGCAGGACGCCCGCCACGCCTACGGCTATAACGAGGTCCGAATGCGGGTCATCCCCTCGGCCGCCGACATCGCCCGTATGGAACAATGCCTCGACTGGCTGCGGCTGGTGTCGCCCGAAGACGCCAAAATCATCTGGCTGCGCGCCGAGGGCCACCGCTGGCGCTATGTTTGCATCCAGGCCGGCTGCGTCCGCCAGACCGCCTGGCGGCGTTGGGTCGCCGCGTTGGCTACGATTGCGAAGAAGGTGAATGGGGGTAAAAGTTGAAAGAACAAGTGCTGAAATGGGTGGAAGTCCTATCGGTTGCTATCGCCATGTTTTGGTTTGGAAGCTCGTGGGTCGGCAATCTGCGCGATTGTGCGGCATCTGGGAAACGATGAGCAACCAAGAAATGGTTTGTTATTCTTTCCGTTTCGTACAACCATCGTCCCTTGATTGCAGGTTGGGCAGGTTGCGCCTTCGGGCATAGGCGATTTTAGTCGAACGGGTTGATCCAACGCGGCTTTGGCAGAACTAAAAGACAAAAGTTTTTTGGTGTAGTCACATTCAGGGTGTGCGCTGCAAGCTTCAAATGGGCCATACTTCCCTGTTTTTTGACTCAATGTACCTGACCCACATTTCGGGCAAACCTTCAATGTTGCTTTGTTAGTCTTGATCTCTGTGTGGCCGTCATTTGCAAGCTCGACGACAAAGCGCGAAGGCTTGTCTTGCAAAGTATAGATACGCACTTGGCGGCGAGCGCGCGTAAGAGCAACATAAAAAAGGCGACGTTCCTCAGCAAAAGGAAATTCATCGGGTTCAGGCATAGCCAACTGCAACACCGGATCATCCACAATTTGGCTGGGGAACCCCATCAGACCTTCGGTCACATTGAGCAGCATCACATAATCAGCCTCCAAGCCTTTTGATGCGTGTGCTGTCGAGAAGTTGAGGTTGAGTTGATCGCCGAATGCGCGTTTCCACGCGTCAAAGCTTGCTGGTTTGTCCCTGTGGTATCGCCCTAGCAACATAACGCTGATTTTCTTGCCGTTTGGAATGTCGAGATCCCCAGTTTGGGATGCACCAGACAATCGCTTCAGGTCTCTCTCAAGGCGATCCATAACGCCGCTCGTTGTCTCG
>NZ_CBDIBV010000011.1:0-449831 GCF_965277155.1 Profundibacter sp. | reverse complement strand
AAAAACGCCACCTCTGACCGGGTGCGCGTATACCCCCAGCGCAAGGGGAGGGGGCCATGAGCCGGCTGATCGTAGGACCATTCAACCGGGTCGAAGGCGATCTGGAGGTGCGGCTGGAGGTGGCCGGCGGCGCGGTGGCCAGGGCCGAGGTGGTCTCGCCGCTTTATCGCGGCTTCGAGAACATGCTGCGCGGCAAGGATGTGCGCGACGCGTTGGTGATCGCTCCGCGCATCTGTGGTGTGAATCGGCGTGCAAAACTGACCCACTTGGGTGGGTTATGAGCGAGTAAAATTGACCCACCTGTTTCGTTAACATCCGCGCAAAATTGTGCGGAGGAAAGAGCAGGTGATATTGATGGAAAGCGTATCGAAGATCCGGCGCTGGGTGCTGGTTGAAGGGCGCAGCATCCGGTCTGTGGCGCGGGCGACGGGACTGTCGCGGAACACGATCAAGAAGTATTTGAAGGACGAGAATCCGCCGAGCTACCAGCGCCATGCGCCGCCAGTTCGGCACAAACTGTGCAATGGGTTTGATCTTCGGCTGCAGGAACTGTTTGATCAGGACTCGAGGCGACCACGCCGGGAGCGGCGGACGGCCCAGAAGCTATACGAGCAGCTTGTGGCAGAGGGCTATACCGGGTCCTATTCGCCGGTTCAGCGTTTTGTTCGTGAGTTGAAGCGCGCCGGGGCCTGTTCGGGAGATGCGTTTATCCCGCTGCATTTTGCGGCGGGTGACGCGCTGCAATTTGACTGGAGCGAAGAACGGGTCGTACTGGGTGGTGTCGAGCAGAAGGTGAAGGTCGCTCATTTCCGCCTGTGTCACAGCCGCAAGCCTTTCGTGATTGCCTATCCCGGTGAAGCCCAGGAGATGGTGCTGGATGCTTTCGTGCAGGCGCTGTCCTTTTACGGAGGCGTTCCGCGCAGGGTGATCATCGACAACCCCAAGACCATGGTGACCTACGTTTCGCGCTCGAAGGAGCGGATATTCCATCCCCGGTTCCTGGCCTTGATGAACCACTATGTGATGGAGCCGGTGGCCTGCACGCCCGCTGCGGGCTGGGAGAAGGGACAGGTCGAGAACCAGGTCCAGTTCTTGCGGGGCCGGTTGTTCGTTCCCGAACCGGCCTTTGATGATCTCGAGGCGCTGAACGCGTGGCTGCGTCTGCGTTGCGAAGATCTGGCAGAGCGTCCCCATCCCGAGCAGCAGGATCGCACGATTACCGAAGTGTTCGAAGACGAGCGCGCCGAACTGCGCCCCCTGGGTCGGGCCTTCGACGGCTACGTGGAAAAGACCGTCCGTGTCCGCTCCACCTGCCTGGTTCAATATGCCAGCAATCGCTACAGCGTGCCCTCCCGCTTTGCCGGGCATCATGTGTCGCTACGCGCCTATGCCGGCCGGATCGTGGTGGTCTCCGGTCAGGATGTGATTGCCGAGCACAGGCGTCATTTTACCCGCAATATCAGCTATTTCGAGCCCTGGCATTACGTTCCCCTGCTGGACCGCAAGCCTGGTGCCCTGCGCAATGGCGCCCCCTTTGTGGGCTGGGAACTGCCCGAGGCCATGCATCGGATCAGGGAACATTACATGGCTGGTAAAGGCGGGGATCGGGAGTTCGTCGACCTGCTCCTGCTGGCACAGGATCACGGGATCGAGGTGGTCGAGACGGCCTGCAATCTGGCGGTGGCACAAAACACCCTGCGGCTGCCCGCCATCATCAATCTGATCAACCAGTTGGTGGAACCGGTCATCACACCGCTCAGCGATGCCTGCGCTTATCCGCAGCTGACCTTGCGGCCCGAAGCCGATTGCAAACGCTATGAGACCCTGTGCTCGGCTGAGGAGGTTGCCGTATGAATGCCTTGATCGACCAACTGACAGCCCTCAGGTTGCATGGAATGGCAGCTTGCGCCCATGATCTGCTGTCCGCGCGCAAGCCGCCAAGTCTGACCACAGCGATAAGGCAACTGATCGACGCCGAGACTGTAGAGCGCCGGGTGCGCTCCATCCAGTATCAAATGAGGGTTGCGAAGTTCCCCCATCACAAGGACTTCGCCACCTTCGATTACAGCGCCGCCGCCCTCACCCAGGCCCAGATCGAACCATTCTGCACCGGCCAGTTCACAGAGGAGGCCCATAACCTCATCCTGGTGGGCGGAACCGGCACGGGCAAAACCCACATCGCCATCGCGCTGGGAACGACGCTGATCAACAACGGCAAGAAGGCGCGCTTCTTCAACGCCGTCGATCTGATCAACGCCCTGATCAAGGAACAGGCCGACGGCAATGCAGGGAAGATCATCCGGCAGCTCTCGGCTTTGGACTGCGTCATCATCGACGAGCTGGGCTACATCCCGTTTCCCAAATCCGGTGGCGCGTTGCTCTTCCATCTGATCAGCAAGCTCTACGAGAAGACCAGCATCATCATCACAACCAACCTTGAGTTCGGTGAATGGGTCTCGGTCTTCGGGGATGCCAAGATGACAACCGCCCTTCTGGATCGCGTCACTCATCACTGCAACATCATCGAAACCGGCAATACCTCATACCGGTTCGCCCAGAGTAAACGCCGTAGAAAAAACTAGCCGTTCCGCAAGCAAAGCCCCCAGACGGACTCGCTACATGAAGGCGGCCCGACTGGGGGCTTTGCGCCACAAAGGGGGGGGCAAATTTAAATGCCGAAACCGGGTCAGTTTTAAATGCTCATTGACACATCTGTGGCATCTGCAGCGTCAGCCAGTCGGTGGCCGCCACGCGCGCTATCGCCGCGGCGCAGGGGCTGGTGCCGATGCCGAACGGACAGCTGGTCACGAATATCGTGCACGCGACGGAAAACATAGCCGATCACCTGACCCATTTCCATCTGTTCTTCATGCCCGATTTCGCCCGTCCGGCCTATGTGGCGCGACTCTGGTTTGACGAGATGCAAGCGCGTTTCGGCAACGGTTCGGGTGGCAGCAGACGGGCGATGCTGGCCCCACGGGCTGAGTTCCTGCATGTGGTTGGCATCTTGGCGGGCAAGTGGCCGCACACGATGACGCTCCAGCCCGGCGGCGCGGCGCGAGTGGTAACGGCAAACGAGCTGCGCCGCCTTTCGGGCGTTCTTGCGGGTTTCCGCCGTTATCTGGAGGCTGCGCTTTTCGGCGGCCCGCTCGATGCCTTTGCCGCCCTCACGGACGAGGACGCGCTGCTTGCCTGGGCCGAGGCCCGTCCGCGGGCCGATCTTTCGCTGTTTCTGAGGGCCAGCCGCGATCTGGGGCTGAACCGGTTGGGGCGCGGCAACGATCATTACCTGAGCTTTGGCGCCTATCCGCGGGACGACACTTGCCTTTTCGCCCCCGGCAGGGTGAACTGCAATGACAGTGCCGCGCTGGACACGGCCCGCATAACCGAGGATGTGAGCCACGCTTGGTTGGCCGATGACGGCCCGGCGCGCCATCCGATAGACGGGCGCACCGAACCCGACCCGGAGATGCGCACGGGCTACAGCTGGTGCAAGGCCCCACGCCTGGACGGTGCGCCCGCCGAAACCGGGGCGCTCGCCCGCCTGGTGGTGGCCGGGAATCCCCTGCTTTGCAGCCTGACGCAAAAGGGCGGCAATGCCGAGGCGCGCATCGTGGCGCGGATGGTCGAGATCGCGCGTGTCCTGCCGGAGATGGAACGCTGGCTGCATGCGATCCGCCCAGAGGAGCCCTTCATCGCCCATGGCGAGACACCGCCCGCGGCGCGGGGGGCGGGGCTGACCGAGGCGGCGCGCGGCGCGCTCGGCCACTGGCTGCGGGTGGAAGGCGGGCGCATCGCCAACTACCAGATCATCGCCCCCACCACCTGGAACTTTTCACCCCGCGATGCCTCGGGCACGCCGGGTCCGCTGGAACAGGCGCTGGTCGGCCTGCCCGTGGCGGCGGGCGAGGATGTGCCGGTCATGGTGCAGCATGTGGTGCGCTCGTTCGATCCGTGCATGGTTTGCACGGTACACTGATGACGGTGGAGAAGGGCGCGCAGGGCTGGCAGTTGCGCATCCGCGGGCTGGTGCAGGGGGTGGGGTTTCGCCCGCATGTCTGGCGCCTGGCACAGGCGGCGGGGCTTGTCGGCGAGGTGCTGAACGATGCCGAGGGCGTGCTGATCCGCCTTGCGGCGACGCCGGGTGAGGCCGAGGCGCTTGCCAAGGCAATCCGGCTCAAGGCCCCGCCGCTTTCGCGCATCGACGCAATCGAGATCGTGCCCTGCGCGCCACTCGGCGGCACGGGCTTCAAGATCGTCGCCAGCCGCACCGGCGCGCCGCGCGCCGCCGTCACCCCCGATGCCGCCACCTGTCCCGACTGCCTGGCCGAGATCGCCGACCCGGCCAACCGCCGCTTCGGCTATGCCTTCACCAACTGCACCAATTGCGGCCCGCGGCTTTCGATCACCCGCGCGGTGCCCTATGACCGGGCCAATACCTCGATGGCGGCCTTCGGGATGTGCCCCGCCTGCCGCGCCGAATACGAGGATCCCGCCGACCGCCGCTTTCACGCCCAACCCAATGCCTGCCCCGCCTGCGGGCCGCGCTTAAGGCTGCGCAGCGCCGATGGTGAGGCCTTGCCGGGCGATCCCGTCGCCACCGCCGTGCAGTTGCTCGCGCGCGGCCGGATCGTGGCGATCAAGGGGCTGGGCGGCTGGCAACTGGCGGTGGATGCTACCGATGGGGCGGCAGTGGCGCGGCTGCGCGCGCTGAAGCACCGCCCGCTAAAGCCGCTGGCGCTGATGGCGCATAGCCTCGACGAGGTCCGCCGCTTCTGCCAGGTGAGCGATGCAGAGGCCGACGAGCTTTCCGGCCCCGCCGCACCGATCGTGCTGCTGGTGCACCGCAAAGACGGCGCGGGCCTGCCCGACGCGGTGGCGCCGGGGATGAACCGGCTGGGCTTCATGCTGCCGGCCACGCCTCTGCATCACCTCGTGATGGCGCGCATGCGCGGCCCGATCGTGCTGACCTCGGGCAATGCCTCAGGCGATCCGCAAATCACCGACGACGACGAGGCGCGCGCCCTGCTGGGCGCGGTGGCCGATGCCTTCCTTGGCCATGATCGCGAAGTTGTCCACCGGGTGGACGACAGCGTGGTGCAGATGACGGCGCTGGGCCGTCAGGTCATGCGCCACGGGCGCGGGCTGGCGCCGGCCCCGCTGATCCTGAACGAAGGCTTTGCCGACCTGCCGCCGGTGCTAGCCACGGGCGGCGATATCAAGAACGCCTTTTGCCTGAAGGGCGGGGGACGGGCGATCCTGTCGCCCCATATCGGCGACATGGGTACCGCGCGCGCGCGCCGCGACCTCTCGCGCCGTCTGGAATTCATGCGTGCGCTGTTCGGGGCGCGGCCCACGCGCATCGCCGTTGACCCCCATCCGAGCTATTTCTCCAGCCGTCTCGGGCGCGAGCTCGCCGAGGCCGAGGGCGCCGCTTTGGTCGAAGTCCAGCATCACCACGCCCATGTCGCCGCCGTGATGGCTGGCGCGGGATTGCCGCCAGATGCCGCCCCTGTGCTGGGGGTGGTGCTCGACGGTCTGGGCTGGGGCATGGACGGCACGATCTGGGGCGGCGAATTCCTGTGCGCCGATTTTCGCGGTTTCACGCGTCTGGCCCACTTCGCGCCCGTGCCGATGCCCGGCGGCGACGCGGCCAGCCGGCAGCCCTGGCGCAATCTTCTGGCGCATCTGAACCATGCTTTCGGAGCGGAAGTAACCGCCCGCATGATTGCGGACGGCGACGGTGCCGGTCTTGCACGCCTCTCCGAAAAACCCTGGAAGCCCATGCAACAGATGATCGACCGCGGGCTGAACGCGCCCCCGGCGTCGTCGGCAGGGCGCCTGTTCGACGCGGTTGCCGCCGCGCTGGGGCTGTGTTTCGACGAACAGACCTACGAAGGCCAGGCGGCGATGCGTCTTCAGGCGCTGGCCGAACGTGTGCCGGCCGAGAGCGGCGGATATCCGGTGGGTCCGGGTAAAGTGCTTGACTGGGCGCCGATGTGGCGGGCACTTGCCGCCGACCTGCGGCGCGGCGAACAGGCTGCCGTGATCGCGGCACGGTTTCACCGCGGGCTTGCCGCCGGCGTCGCCGAAACCGCCGCCCGGTTGGCGGGCGAACATGGGCTGGGCACGATCGCCCTCTGCGGTGGCGTGTTTCAGAACGCCCATCTTCTGGCCTTAGTTGTTGCGCAGTTGGAAAAGCAGGGGCTCGACATCATTCGTGCGTCCGCAGTGCCCTTGAATGATGGCGGTCTTGCCCTAGGCCAGGCCGCTGTCTCCGGGGTTTATCCATTTGAAACAAACTGACAGGAAGAAACGCTAGAGCGTTTTGCGTTTAATCGGTTCCGTATCCTGCGGCTTTGAAGAAGTTGAAGCACTCCTCGTCCGAGAAGAGGTCGCAGACATGGCCAACAGCATTCCAAAGGTCCTCGTAGGTTCGCGCGGTGGCTTTTCGGATCAGGGCTTTCAGCTTTGAGAAGGCCATCTCGATCGGGTTGAGATCGGGCGAATACGGCGGAAGGAACAGGAACCATGCGCCGACATCACGCAACACCTCGGCAGCGCGGGCGCTTTTGTGGCTGGACAGATTGTCCAGAATGATCACATCGCCCTTGCTCAGGGTCGGCGCGAGCTGGGTTTCGACGTAGGTGTCGAAGGTCACGCGGTTCATGGTGCCATCAATGACTCAGGGCGCATCCAGCCGGTTGTGGCGCAGGGCGGCGACAAAGGTCTGCGTGCGCCAGTGCCCGAACGGGGCATGATCGACCAGCCGCTGACCTCGCGGAGCCCAACCGGTGGTCTTGGCCATGTTGGTTTTGAGCCAGGTCTCGTCCAGAAAGCCGATGCGTTCGAGCATATGCGCCATGAAGGGCTGGCGATGCGCGATCCAGAAGTGCCTCTGGCGCGCGACCTTGGTGCGCTTCTGCTCAAGCGCCTGAATGTCTTTTTTTGTGTGTCAGGCCGAGCCGCCGGAAGAGCCGCCAGACCGAGCTGGGATCGACAGACACGCCACGTTCGGCCTGCAGGCGTGCCGCCATTTCGTCGAGCGTGATCTCGCCCTTGGCCTCTACCTGCGCACGCACCCAGCCTTCGTGAGGTGTCAGCTTGCCGATGCCCGGATTGCCCTGCCGTTTCGGCGCAAGCGCCCCGGTCTCGCGCTTCAGCTTGACCATGTCATTCACGAATTTAACCGATACATCGTACCGCGCCGCCGCCGAATGATGCGTGTTGCCCGCTTCGACATGCGCAACAACGTGCTGCCGAAGCTCCAATGGATGAGGTTTGCCCATACTGACCGCCCTTGTCTGTTTGAAACAGGAAATCACGCTTCAAGACAAAAGGGAATCCCGAATCCGATCAGATGCAAGCCGCTCTAAGATGCCGCAGCGAGTCATTCGCCGTCCGAGGGTTCATAGTTTGGAGAACTTTCAACACCAGTCCCGTCCCCTCCGCCACTTGCCTTCATTAAAACGCGGATATGCCCCGACGCGGGGGTGATTTTCCTTATGTTTCAAAGGGGTTTAGGCCTGGTGACCGAACCCGCGAGAATGCCCGATCACCTCATTACGCTCTCTAATCCCCGTTTCTCTCTATTCGACCGACCTTCGGGGCGTTTAAGGTCGGTCACGAAAACTCCAATAAAACAAGGATTTTTCGTGAATTTCGTGCCCGACCGGTTGCAACGATGTCAAATCCTCTCACTCGACGAGAGAAACCCGAAGGGGGCGTTTTGGCGCGAAAAGCCGCAGGGCAGTGCGGGGGTGACTTCGGTGGATGCATTGAACAGGGGCCACGAGAATGGCGCTGCCTTTTCCTGTGATAACCAGATACAATCTGGAAATTGGAGGACAGTTTGTACGATATCATTCCCGACATTCACGGCCAGTTTGAAAAGCTGGAGCACGCTCTGACCTCACTGGGGTATGCAAGGCGAAACGGAGCGTGGCGGCACTCGGACCCCGGGCGCATTTGCGTTTTTCTGGGCGATTTCATCGATCGTGGCCCGCGAAACGAGGATGTCATCGCTCTGGTGCGCGGGATGCTGGATGCCGGAACAGCGCTGGCGGTGATGGGCAATCACGAACTGAACGCGATCCATTTCCATACCAAGCATCCCGAAACCGGCGTGCCTTTGCGCCCGTGGTCCCCTAGAAACCTGCGTCAGCACCAGAGCTTTCTGGATGAATTCCCGCCGGAAAGCACCGCCACGCGTGATGTCATCGGCTGGATGCGCAGCCTTCCGCTCTATCTGAAACTTGACGGGTTTCGCGCCGTGCATGCCTGCTGGGACGAGGGGCTTATTGCTCGGCTGGAGACGGAAACGGCCTCGGGCGTGCTATCGGAAGAAAAACTCATCATGGCCGCCGATCCGGCCGATCCGCTCAATGATCTCGTGGAAACTATTACCAAAGGCCCCGAGGTTATCTTGCCGAATGGGCACAGCTTTGCTGACAAGGATGGCAACCAGCGCACCGAGGTGCGGGTAAAATGGTGGAATGGGGAGGGACAAAGCTGGGCCGACATTGCCATGTCAGTGCCCGAACCGGATGATTTACCCAAGGGTGGGCTGCCTGCGGATGTATCGGCAATGGTCTACCCCGAAACGGCCAAGCCGGTGTTCTTCGGCCATTACTGGCTGACCGGGCAGCCGGTGTTGCAAGCCCCGAACGCTCTGTGTCTTGATTATTCCGCCGGCAAAGATGGTCCGCTTATGTCATATGGTATGGACGGGGATGATCGGCTGACATTGGAAAAGATCAAGCGCCACGGGGATTGAATATCATCCAGTTTCAAACACCGCGGCCTCTTGCTCGGCCCAAGGCAATGATACGGCATCGATCAGATCAATGATCCTGACGGCCGGAATTTCCTGTTCCACGATCATGCGCTCGATGACTGCGGGCGCAAGGTAGGCGAGGCGGATTTGGCGACTGACATGCCGATCAGCCAGCTCTGCATCGGCCGCGAGATCGCTGATCGTGTTCGCCTCCCCAGTTTCCGCCGCCATTCCCATGCGCGGGCCAGGGCGCGCAGGATGTGGGGGTCCTGTTGGCGGTCTTCGGCATCGAGCCGGTTCTCGGGCGGCAGGATCTGGGTGCGACCGTTGCGGCGGCGGTATTCCAGCGGCACGAATATGCGGATGGTGTCGGGGGTGTTCATATGCTTGCCTCCTGCCCAGTCATCAATTCGGTTGCCAACCCCTTCAGCCCGTCGGCCCGCAGGTCGATCGCCAATCCCTCGCCGGTGACGGTCACGCGCTGCACCAGTAGTTGGACGATGCGGGCGCGCTCATTGTGGAAAAGCTGGGCCCAGAGGCTGTCGAAATCCTGTAGTGCAGCGGCAACCTCGCTGGTTTCAGCGTTGCTGCACAGTTCCGCCGCCGTGCGCGCGGCAATTTCGGGGGAACGCAATACACGGCGCAATTCGCGCACCACCGCGCCTTCGACCATGCCGGCGGCGAGGCGTTGCGGTGCGGCGGAGGGCTCGGTGTGGCGGATTTTCAGATAGTCGGTCGAAACGTAATAGCAGTATTCCTTGTTCTTCTTGCCGGTGTGATGCGGGGTCATGGCTGCGCCGTTCTCATGGAAAATCAACCCGCGCAGATAGGCGGGGTTTTTCGGCCGCCGCCCGCGCCGGTGCTTGCGACCGTTAGCTTTGAGCCGCTCCTGCACGCGGTCCCATGTGGCCTGATCGACGATGGCCTCATGCTCGCCCTGAAAGCTCTTTTCCTTGTGGCGCGCCATGCCCGCATAGACCGGATTTTGCAGCATGCGGATGACGAATTGGGAATTCGGTGGATTGCCCGCCTTGGTGGTCACGCCCTTGGCCTGCAGTTCCCGCGCCAGCAAGGTGCTGGAGCCAAGGTCGATATAGCGCTCGAACGCTGCCTTCACGATCGGGGCCTCAATATCATGGGGCACCAATTTCCGGTCCTGGAGCACATAGCCGAACGGCACGCTGCCACCCATCCACATGCCCTTCCGGCGCGAGGCGGCAATCTTATCGCGGATGCGCTCGCCGGTGACCTCACGCTCGAACTGGGCAAAGCTCAGCAGGATATTGAGCGTCAGCCGCCCCATCGACGTGGTGGTGTTGAAGGATTGCGTGACCGAGACGAATGTCACCTGATTGCGGTCGAAAATCTCCACCAGCCTGGCGAAATCCATTAGCGAGCGGCTGAGTCGGTCGATCTTGTAGACCACGATCACATCGACCAGCCCGTCCTCGATGTCGGCCAACATCTGGCGCAGCGCGGGGCGCTCCAGCGTGCCGCCGGAGAACCCGCCATCGTCGTAATGTTCGCGCACCGCGACCCAGCCTTCGGACCGCTGGCTGGTGATATAGGCCTCGCAGGCCTCGCGTTGGGCATGCAGCGTGTTGAATTCCTGCTCCAGCCCGTCCTCGGTGGATTTGCGGGTGTAAATGGCGCAGCGCAGTTTGCGGGTGGCTTGCAATGATCCATCCATCAGGCACCGCCTTTCCGCGCACGACCAAGGCCGAAAAATGCGAACCCGTTCCAGTGCTTGCCGGTGATGGTGTTGGCCACCTTGGAAAGCGATTTGTAGCGCTGGCAGCCATAATCGAAGCCGTCGGGCTGAACGGTGACCACATGAGTGACGCCCTGCCATTCACGGATCAGGCGGGTGCCGGGGATGGGTTTGCGATCGTCCAGCATTTTGGGCTGGCCGCCCAGCCGCTTGCCGTGCATCTCGGCGGACAGTGCCTTCAGCATCTGGCGGCTTTTCTTGGACAGCCCGCCATGGGTCAGTTCCTGGGTAGTGTCGCGAGTTTGGTGGAAATTCGAGGACGGCGTAATCTCCGGGTGCATCGAAGCCACCCAACCGGCGGCTGGAACCGCCAAGGAGATCACGCCATGACAAAGAATACAGCAACATCGACATCCGCGCTACTGGCCAATGAAGCAGGCTATGACCCGATTGAAGACCGGCTGCGCCAGAACATCCGCGCGACGATCGAGGCGGTTTTCGAAGAGGAGCTGGAGCAGTTTCTGGGCCGTTGCCGGTATGGCCGCAGCGGCGGGGCAAAGGCCGGATACCGCCACGGGCATCGCGAGCGGCAACTGGTCGGAACATTTGGAACCGAAACGGTGCGCGTGCCGCGTGCGCGGATCACAGGCGAGGCCGGCAAGGCCAGAGAATGGCGCTCGAAGGCATTGAGAGGTGGTCCCACTTTTTTGACCAGTCAGCAGCCAGTTTAAGATGGATCAGGGTTTCATTTAGGCTGCCAAACTCATTGGTTTTGTTTTTCTGTCATAGGCTTCATCCGGGGTCAATATTCCGTGGGTGGAATGCGGGCGCTCGGTGTTGTAGTAAGCCAACCATTTCCCGATCCCGGCGCGGGTCTGCGAACCCGTTTCAAATGCGTTGAGGTAAATGCATTCGTATTTCAAGGATCGCCAAAGCCGCTCGATCATCCGGTTATCGACCCAGCGACCTTTGCCATCCATCGAGATTTTCACGTCGGCTTCTTTCAGCGCCTGCGTCCATTCAAACCCGGTGAACTGGCTGCCCTGGTCGCTGTTCATGATATCGGGCTTGCCGTATTTGGCCATAGCCTCTTTCAGGGCTTCAACGCAAAAATCTGCCTCCATGCTGTTTGACAATCTCCAGCTCAAAATCTTGCGGCTGTGCCAGTCCATGATCGCGACCAAATAGAGGAACCCGCGCTGCATCGGAATGTAGGTGATATCTACGCACCACACATGGTTTGGACGATCAATCGTCAGGTCTCGCAGCAGATACGGGTAGATCTTATGCTGCGGATGTTTCTTGCTCGTGTTGGGCGTCTGGTAGATCGGAACCAACCGCATCAGCCGCATCAAACGGCGGACCCTGTGGCGACCACACTTGTAACCTTGGCGCTGCATGTGCCGGGCCATTTGCCGTGATCCATACCACGGCGTCTGCAAGAATTGCTTGTCGATTATTGTCATGAACCGCAAATTTTCAGCACTTTCGCCTTTTGGCTGGTAATACAGGTTCGAGCGCGCCAGAGAAAGTAGCCCGCATTGTCGTCGCACACTCAGATCATGCTCACGGCTCACCATTTTTTGCCTCGCTTCCCGAGCAACTGTTGCGAGGCGTTGGCTAAAAAATCCCGTTCCACGACCAGCTGACCAATCTTGGAGTGCAGCTTCTCAATCTGGGCTTCATCAACCCGATCAGGATCACGGCCCCGTCTGGAAAATGCCGTGGCCATGTTTTCAATCGCTGCTCGTTTCCATGTGCCAATCTGGGTTGGATGCACACCATACTTCTTCGACAGCTCCGCCATCGTCATTTCCTCGCGGATTGCTTCAAGCGCAACGCGGGCTTTGAATTCGGGAGAATGGTTCTTTCGTTTCGTCATTTTGAATCGTCTTTCTCATAAGGGAACCTCTAAAAATCCCCCAAAATCCGGCCTGACGGGGTAGAATCGTCATCAGGATGAAAATGATTCGACCGACGGGGTTTTGTCATGGGTCAGATGGGATTTTTTGATCTTTCCAGCCGATACGCGGGACTGGACAAATCTGGTGATCCGCTGGTGTTGCTCAACGACATGGTGCCGTTCGAGGATTACCGGGACGAGCTGAAGGCCATATGGCGCACGCCGCCCGAACAGCGCAAATCCAACGCTGGCCGCCCGCCTTGGGATGAGGTGCTGATATTCAAGACGATGGTTTTGCAGCAGCTCTACAACCTCTCTGACGATCAGATCGAGTATCAGATCCGCGACCGCCTGTCGTTCATGCGGTTTCTCGGCCTTGGCATTGAAGACAGCGTACCTGACGCCAAGACCATCTGGGCCTACCGTGAAAGGCTGGCCGGGGCCGGGAAGATGAAGGAGCTGTTTGACAAGTTCGATGCCTTTCTGCGCGAAAAGGGCTATCTGGCGATGGGCGGGCAGATTGTTGATGCGAGCATCGTTCCGGCGCCGCGCCAGCACAACAAAAGGGACGAGAACGAGAAAATCAAGGCGGGCGAAACGCCTGAAGAGTGGGAGGAAAAACCCCACAAGAAGCGCCAGAAGGACGTGGATGCGCGCTGGACGAAGAAGCACGGCAAGAGCTATTACGGCTACAAGAACCACATCAATGTCGACCGGCGGCACAAATTCATCCGCGCTTATGATGTCACCGATGCCGCCGTGCATGACAGCCAGGCGCTTGCCGGTCTGATTGATGCGAGCAACACCTCATCGGACCTGTGGGCCGACAGCGCCTATCGCTCGCAAAAGATCGAAAGCGAGCTGGAAGAGCGGGGGCTTCACAGCCATATCCATCATAAGGGCAGGCGCGGCAAGCCGCTTGGCGAGCGCCAGCAAAAGGCCAACCGGAGGCGCTCGAAAGTGCGGGTCCGGGTCGAGCATGTATTCGCTTTTCAGGAGCGCTCCATGGGCGGCAAGCTGATCCGCTCCATCGGCCTGAAGCGGGCGCGATTTCGCATCGGGATGATGAACCTGGTCTACAACATGAAGCGCTTCGTCCAGTTCGAATGCGGCCTGGCGGCGCCGGGATAAGGGTTCATGGGGTGAGGTGTGCCTGAAATACCCAAAACCGGCTTGAAACCGGTGAAAATGGGTTTATGATCCGAAGCAATCAGGCGGGACAGGCGAAAAACCGTCCACCCCGCCGCGAAGAAGGCGAAAACGGGAATTTACAGAGGTTCCCATAAGTCGATCCACCTTAACAACTGGTCCGAATTTCCGCGACCACCTCTTTGCCCCGCTACCAGCGGCTGACGAAGAAGGCCGAGGCGCTGATCGCTGCTGTCTACCTTTCGGGCACCAACACACGGCGGGTAAAACGCGCCCTGTTCGGCCTGTTTCAGGGGGCGGTCAGCAAGGATGTGGTGAGCCGCGCCTGGCGCAAGGTGAAGGTGGACTGGCAGGCGTGGTGCGCCCGCAGCCTTGCGGATGAAGACATCGTGCGGCTGATCCTGGACGGCACCGTGATCAAAACGCGGATTGACAGGAAGGCCACCAATATCTCGGTTCTGGCCGCGATTGGCGTGCGCCGGGATGGGCAGAAGGTCTTGTTATCACTGATGAACATGGGCGGCGAAAGCACCTCCGCCTGGCGTCAGTTCATCAACGATCTGGATGCGCGCGGGTTGAAACGGCCCGAATTTGTCATCGTGGACGGGGCACCGGGACTTGAGGTCGCTCTCATTGCCCTCTGGGGTGAAGATCTGCCGATCCAGAGGTGCACGGTGCACAAGCACCGCAACCTTCTGGCCAAGGCACCCAAGCGTATGCATGATGAGTTGACAGAAGATTACCGCGACATGATCTACGCCAAAACACCCGAGGAAATCGCCACCCGCCGCAAGGCATTTCTGCGAAAATGGCGGCTGAAATGCAAGGCCGTCGCTGACAGCTTGGAAGAAGCAGGAGATAAGCTTTTCACCTTCACGCGTCTGCCACAAGGCCAGTGGAAATCGGCCAGAACGACAAATGCGATCGAACGCCTGAACGAGGAATTCCGCCGCCGCATCAAGACCCAGACCGTGCTGCCATGCGCCGAGACCGTGCCGATGCTGCTTTGGGCTCTGATGGCCTCGGGGCAGATCGTCATGCGAAAGGTCGATGGCTGGGAAACGCTCGCTCAGCCCGTCGCCGACGCAACCCTTGACCAAGCCGCCTGACCGGCGCATAACTCAACCCGCTCGGAGGTGCCTGAAATCAATTTCCACCACTTTCGAGACACAACCTTGTGGCGGATGGTCATGCGGTGACGGTTCTGTCTGGCGGTCTGCCGGTGGCGCAGTTCGATACAGACGGGATTGCATTGCGCCAACTGCCGCCGCTGCGTTCGGACGGCATCAATTTTACCCGTCTGCTGACCGTCGAGGGGGACGTGGCCGATGCGGCCTATCTGGCCACTCGCGAAACCGAGCTGGCACAGGCCGTCACCGATACGCGCCCCGATATTGTGATCACCGAACTGTTCCCCTTTGGCCGCCGTGTGTTGCGCGGCGAATTCATGGCGCTGATCGGGGCCGCACGGGCGCAAACCCCTCGCTCTGTTATTCTGGCCTCGGTCCGTGACATCCTTGCGCCGCCCTCAAACCCGCAAAAAGCACAGAAAACCGATAGCATTGTTCTGGAGCATTACGACGGTGTTCTGGTGCACTCCGACCCAACCAGCACCCCGCTTGAGCAAAGCTGGCCGGTGACACCCGCGTTGCAGGAAAAACTGCTTTATACCGGCTACGTCGCCCCGCCGCCTGCGGGTGCGCACCCCGACAGACTGGGACAGGGCGAGGTGATCGTCAGCGCCGGTGGTGGATCAGTTGGCCGACACTTGTTCACTGCCGCCGTTGCTGCCGCTGGGTTGTCGCCAGCGTTGCGCTGGCGTGTGCTGGTTGGCGGGGGCAATGCCCAAGCTGTGATTGCGCAGCTTTCGGCAAAGGCTCCGTCGAATATCATCCTTGAACCCGCCCGCCCTGATTTTCGCCAGATGCTGACCCACGCCGCCTGTTCCGTCAGCATGTGCGGCTACAACACCGCGCTGGACCTGTTGCAGGCGGGCACACCATCGCTGTTCATTCCGTTCGACGAGGGCGGCGAGGTTGAACAAACCCTGCGGGCCGAAAGCCTGAGCCATCTGCCGATAATGCAAATGCTGCGCGCCGCTGATCTGACGCCAGAACGCCTGTTGCAAGAGGTGGAGGCGCTGCTGAGGCTGCCTCGTGGAAAGGCACCGGGTCTGCGGTTCAACGGGGCGCAGGAAAGCGTGCGGATTGCGTGTGGTATGGCGGAGGGGCGGGCATGAAGATTGACTGGACTCCGGTTGTCGATGAACTGGCGCACTGGCGTCAGGCGGGTTTGACGCTGCCGATATGGTGGCGCGATGATGATGCCATCGCCCCGACGCCTGCGCTGGACCGGTTGATCGCATTGTCCGAAGCCGTGCAAGTGCCGGTGCATCTGGCCGTGATCCCGAAAACCGCCACGCCAGAGCTGGCGATGCGGGTTGCGGACACAGATCACCTGATCCCCGTGGTGCATGGCTGGGCGCATCAGAACCTTGCCCCGCAAACTGCCAAAAAGGCCGAATTCGGCGATACCCGCGATCTGGCCGAAGTGACGCAGGATGTGCAAAACGGCTTGACCCGCCTGCAATCCCTGTTCGGTCCGCGCCTTAAGCGGATGTTCGTGCCGCCGTGGAACCGCATTGCGCCGATGCATTTCCCTGCGCTGACAAAGGCGGGCTATAAAACCCTGTCCACCTACACCCCGCGCAACGCCCCTTTTGCCG
Source organism: Profundibacter sp. (assembly GCF_965277155.1). GTDB lineage: Bacteria > Pseudomonadota > Alphaproteobacteria > Rhodobacterales > Rhodobacteraceae > Profundibacter. Next base: position 433,567 of record NZ_CBDIBV010000011.1, on the reverse strand, counting down.
CACAGGGTTTGCAACAGATCAACACCCACCTTGACCCGATCAACTGGCGCGCTGGCAAAACCCTGATTGCGCCCGAGGATTTGGTGGCGCAACTGGTCACTTTGATGGTTGATCGCCGCACGGGCAAGACCGATAATGACGAGCCTTTGGGCCTGCTGACCCACCACCTTGTGCATGATGCTGACATCTGGGAGTTTACCCGACAACTGCTCGAGGTTCTGACATCCGGCCCCGTGACATTTACCGCCACCCTTAACGAAAGACGAAAACCATGAGCCGACTGGACAGTATGATGCGCCGCTTAAGCGCCCAACGTGACGGGCTGGAATGGGCCGCCGAACAGACCAAGGATATGAACGGCGACGCACTGGACATGGGGCTGGGCAACGGGCGCACCTATGACCATTTGCGCGAAATACTGGACCGGCGTATCTGGGTGATCGACCGTGTATTGCAGTGCCATCCGTCCTGCGTGCCACCCTCGCAGGATTTTCTGGAAGGTGAGGCCGAAGAGATGCTGCAAAAGTTGGCCGCGATGGGGGCGAAAATCGTGCTGGCGCATTATGATTTCGGGTTTGGCGTCAAGGAAAAGGACGTCGAAGAAGCCGCTCGTCTTAGCCCGGCCATAGCGCGTGTAATGGTGCCCGGCGGGGTTATCGTTTCTGGTCAGCCCTTGGTCGGGTTCGAGGCAGTCGAGGGGCCGGCGGGTATTGCCAAGGACCGTTATTATTTCTACCGAACCTGAGCTATAATGCCTTGATGGTGCGTTCCTTAGCTGCCGGAGTGATTGCCGGTGGTCGCAAAGTATTCACCCAATGCGATTCTCGTCCAGCTTTTTGGCATTATCATTCTATCAATATTATAAGGGTCATGCCTAGCTGAGTGACAATAAATTGTCATAAGGCTATGAAAAGGCATGAAGAATAGATACGCACACGGTTCCCGCGTTTCAGAGAAGAAAATCCGCGAGATTGTTCGGTATTTTGCCGCTGATCTGACGGCCACCCAGGCTACCCAGCTCTCGGGTCTCAACCGCAATACCGTCAATCGGTTTTACCGCGCTTTGCGCGAGCGTATCCTTTTGGCCTGCGAGGCACAGCGTCCGATGTTCGGCATCATAGAAGTGGACGAAAGCTTCTTTGGCGCGCGACGTGTGAAAGGCAAGCGCGGACGCGGGGCTTATGGGAAGACGACCGTGTTTGGCGTCTTCGAGCGTGACGGAAAGGTCTACACCGAGATCGTACCGGACTGCTCAAAGCCAACCCTGCAAGGGATTATCCGCGGTCGGGTTGATCCGGCATCCGTGATCAACACAGACGGCTGGCGCGGCTATAACGGTTTGGTGGATTTGGGATACGGGCACTTCCGTGTCGACCATTCCAAGGATGAATTCGCGCGTGGCCGCGTGCACATCAACGGCATCGAAGGCTTCTGGGGATTGGCCAAACTACGCCTTGCCAAGTTCAAGGGCCTTCCCAAACACACCTTCCATTTGCATCTCAAGGAAACAGAATGGCGCTATAATCATCGCAACTTGAACAAGTACAAGATACTGCTAAGCTACCTCAGAGAAAACCCGCTCAGCTAGGCATGACCCTATTATAAAATCACCCTTCTTGAACACGGGACTACAGAAACAGCACTGCATGTAAAGAGGTGGTCCCACTTTTTTGACCAGTCAGCAGCCAGTTTAAGATGGATCAGGGTTTCATTTAGGCTGCCAAACTCATTGGTTTTGTTTTTCTGTCATAGGCTTCATCCGGGGTCAATATTCCGTGGGTGGAATGCGGGCGCTCGGTGTTGTAGTAAGCCAACCATTTCCCGATCCCGGCGCGGGTCTGCGAACCCGTTTCAAATGCGTTGAGGTAAATGCATTCGTATTTCAAGGATCGCCAAAGCCGCTCGATCATCCGGTTATCGACCCAGCGACCTTTGCCATCCATCGAGATTTTCACGTCGGCTTCTTTCAGCGCCTGCGTCCATTCAAACCCGGTGAACTGGCTGCCCTGGTCGCTGTTCATGATATCGGGCTTGCCGTATTTGGCCATAGCCTCTTTCAGGGCTTCAACGCAAAAATCTGCCTCCATGCTGTTTGACAATCTCCAGCTCAAAACCTTGCGGCTGTGCCAGTCCATGATCGCGACCAAATAGAGGAACCCGCGCTGCATCGGAATGTAGGTGATATCTACGCACCACACATGGTTTGGACGATCAATCGTCAGGTCTCGCAGCAGATACGGGTAGATCTTATGCTGCGGATGTTTCTTGCTCGTGTTGGGCGTCTGGTAGATCGGAACCAACCGCATCAGCCGCATCAAACGGCGGACCCTGTGGCGACCACACTTGTAACCTTGGCGCTGCATGTGCCGGGCCATTTGCCGTGATCCATACCACGGCGTCTGCAAGAATTGCTTGTCGATTATTGTCATGAACCGCAAATTTTCAGCACTTTCGCCTTTTGGCTGGTAATACAGGTTCGAGCGCGCCAGAGAAAGTAGCCCGCATTGTCGTCGCACACTCAGATCATGCTCACGGCTCACCATTTTTTGCCTCGCTTCCCGAGCAACTGTTGCGAGGCGTTGGCTAAAAAATCCCGTTCCACGACCAGCTGACCAATCTTGGAGTGCAGCTTCTCAATCTGGGCTTCATCAACCCGATCAGGATCACGGCCCCGTCTGGAAAATGCCGTGGCCATGTTTTCAATCGCTGCTCGTTTCCATGTGCCAATCTGGGTTGGATGCACACCATACTTCTTCGACAGCTCCGCCATCGTCATTTCCTCGCGGATTGCTTCAAGCGCAACGCGGGCTTTGAATTCGGGAGAATGGTTCTTTCGTTTCGTCATTTTGAATCGTCTTTCTCATAAGTCGATCCACCTTAACAACTGGTCCGAATTTCCGCGACCACCTCTCTGCAGCGCATGCGGATATTGATGATTGGTTGAGAGATACATTCAGTTCACGCGACTGGGTTGGTGATTGGCTTAAGGATACATTTGGACCTGTAATGAATCAGGAAGGTGGAAAATCAGATTTTGCCGATTTATGGATGACCGCGAACAAAATTTCTAGCGATTGGACACCAGGGCAGAAACTGTTTGGTGCAAAAGAGCTTGCAGAGTTAAAATCCGTCTGTGATTTGCCAAAGCTTCTGGCTGTCGTAAACAAAGAGCGTACACCTGAAGCGCTTATTAAGCGTTGCTTCAAGTAGATAGATTTTGCTTTGGGTCGCAGTGTTTTGCTGCGGCCCTGACGTAAACGAATTTAAACATTGATTTAAAAAAGCTGAGTAGTCGATATGAAAAATCTATTAAAATCTGGGGCAGTTGCTGCCGCCGTTTTAATGAGTGGTGCCCCCAATATGGCCCATGCCGTAAGTTTGGAAGAATACCTTGAGTGTGTTTCGCAAGGTGGAGGATTGATCGATTGTGCCTATGGGAATGGTCCAAATCCGTTTGTTCATATTCAAGTGCCACGCGATCTTGCGCCTAACAAAGACGAAGCCGCCCGAATCCAAGAAATGGTGAAGCATGGGCGGTTTGATAAACTGGATATGCGTGGCGCGAAAGAAGGCGGTGCTTTTCAAGGATCATTCATGCAAAGCTGCAAGACGGGAAATTTGCTGGACATGATCGAAAAAGGTGCAAACCTGCCAGCGCTGCAAAAATCCTGTTACGAACGGGTAAAATAATACATTTCCGGACTGTATAAACCAGTCCGGAATTTTATGACTTAAGGGGAGAACTGCAATGACTATAAAAGCCGTAATTTTAGCCGCTACCATCCTGTCTGCCGCATCTTTTACACCCGCAAATGCCGCTGATCCGTACAAAGTTATCGGTATCACTGCCGGAGACAGCCTGAATGTGCGCACCGGTGCCGGCACCAGCTTTGCCGATATTGGCGATGTTTTGCTGGGCGAGACAGTTCAAGTCCACGGATTTGATAGCACCGGTAAATGGGCGCAGATCACGTGGAGAGGGCAGCTTGCCTATGTTTCATCACGCTATTTGAAAAGTATAGGGTCGAGAACAAATACAAATTCTGGTTCTGGTAACGGTACAGCATCAAACCTTGGCCTGCAGCGGGTGACCGGAATTGCGGCGAATGACCCTGATGGCGGATTGGTCGTGCGCGTGGGGCCGGGCCGTTCCTATGGCCGCGTTATGGTTATACCCAATGGTGTCGGGATGAATGTTGTTGAAATCAGTTCAGGCGGGAAATTGTCACGTGCCGTGTTCTCTGATGGGGGAACGGGCTGGGTGCGTAACTCGTATCTTACTGGTGCCAGTACAGGCGGCACATCAACACCGCCACCAAGTTCACCCCCACAAGGCAATGTGGTTTTACCGGCGGTCTTTTCCGTGATTAATGTAGCGGCAAATGATGTGTTGTGGGTGCGTAATGCGCCAGACGAGGCGGCGGCACCTGTCACCAACCTGCAACCCAACGCTGCGGTGACTGTTTTGGAATTTATCAACAACGGCTGGGCAAAGGTAACGATCGGCCAAAATATTGGCTATGTAAAAGCAAGCTATCTGACGCAAGGTGGGGGTGTAACGACCTCTAGCGGAATGCAGCTTGGCCTGAATTGCAACGGTGCCGAACCATTTTGGAATCTGCAAATCGCGACGGACTGGACAATGACCTATTCAGCAATGGGCGGCTCGCCTCAGGTGTCGTCTCTGCAGCTTGCCAATCCGTCCCCGTCGGGTCCTTATCCGTTTCAGCTTTCTGACGGTGGCCAACTTAACGGAACCCTATCCGCACAAATATGCTCGGACGGTATGTCGGATATTACTTATCCGTGGAAAATCCTTCTTAACGCTCCGATGAGCGGTTCAATGCAGGCGTTAAATGGGTGCTGTACATTGCAGTGATAGGTATGGGCTAGTCAAGGCTCCAACGCGGTTGTGTCTCGAAAGTGGTGGAAATTGATTTCAGGCACCTCCGAGCGGGTTGAGTTATGCGCCGGTCAGGCGGCTTGGTCAAGGGTTGCGTCGGCGACGGGCTGAGCGAGCGTTTCCCAGCCATCGACCTTTCGCATGACGATCTGCCCCGAGGCCATCAGAGCCCAAAGCAGCATCGGCACGGTCTCGGCGCATGGCAGCACGGTCTGGGTCTTGATGCGGCGGCGGAATTCCTCGTTCAGGCGTTCGATCGCATTTGTCGTTCTGGCCGATTTCCACTGGCCTTGTGGCAGACGCGTGAAGGTGAAAAGCTTATCTCCTGCTTCTTCCAAGCTGTCAGCGACGGCCTTGCATTTCAGCCGCCATTTTCGCAGAAATGCCTTGCGGCGGGTGGCGATTTCCTCGGGTGTTTTGGCGTAGATCATGTCGCGGTAATCTTCTGTCAACTCATCATGCATACGCTTGGGTGCCTTGGCCAGAAGGTTGCGGTGCTTGTGCACCGTGCACCTCTGGATCGGCAGATCTTCACCCCAGAGGGCAATGAGAGCGACCTCAAGTCCCGGTGCCCCGTCCACGATGACAAATTCGGGCCGTTTCAACCCGCGCGCATCCAGATCGTTGATGAACTGACGCCAGGCGGAGGTGCTTTCGCCGCCCATGTTCATCAGTGATAACAAGACCTTCTGCCCATCCCGGCGCACGCCAATCGCGGCCAGAACCGAGATATTGGTGGCCTTCCTGTCAATCCGCGTTTTGATCACGGTGCCGTCCAGGATCAGCCGCACGATGTCTTCATCCGCAAGGCTGCGGGCGCACCACGCCTGCCAGTCCACCTTCACCTTGCGCCAGGCGCGGCTCACCACATCCTTGCTGACCGCCCCCTGAAACAGGCCGAACAGGGCGCGTTTTACCCGCCGTGTGTTGGTGCCCGAAAGGTAGACAGCAGCGATCAGCGCCTCGGCCTTCTTCGTCAGCCGCTGGTAGCGGGGCAATGCCTTCGAGCGCCATTCTCTGGCCTTGCCGGCCTCGCCTGTGATCCGCGCACGCGGCACGCGCACCGTTTCGGTTCCAAATGTTCCGACCAGTTGCCGCTCGCGATGCCCGTGGCGGTATCCGGCCTTTGCCCCGCCGCTGCGGCCATACCGGCAACGGCCCAGAAACTGCTCCAGCTCCTCTTCGAAAACCGCCTCGATCGTCGCGCGGATGTTCTGGCGCAGCCGGTCTTCAATCGGGTCATAGCCTGCTTCATTGGCCAGTAGCGCGGATGTCGATGTTGCTGTATTCTTTGTCATGGCGTGATCTCCTTGGCGGTTCCAGCCGCCGGTTGGGTGGCTTCGATGCACCCGGAGATTACGCCGTCCTCGAATTTCCACCAAACTCGCGACACTACCTCCAACGCAACAAAGGTGCTCAGTTCAAACAGCTGGCGTCAATGACATCAAAAAATACAATAACGGGTCACAATGTATAACCCCTTTGCAGTAGCCCGCAAATTGCTCACAATTGCAAACGCGCTCACAGTAAAAACCCAATTACGGTGTGTGAAATAAATACAGTTGTTAGATTTGTAGGCGCTTTGCTTGGCAGCCTTGGAACAGAGGAGAGGCGGATATGAGTAAGGGAATAGGGTTTGCGGACGAGTTTAAGCGCGGTGCGGTTGCGCAAGTTGCAGATAGGCAGGAGAATAAGCACCAAGTCGCTTTATATGTGGAAGTCACAATTATCGAAGCCCGCGAAGATTTTATTTGATAAATCTGCACTTTTCTCTGAGGTGAGAGTGAATGGCTGCTCTTACGGGCCGCATCACAGCCTCCAGGTACACCGATCAACGGCAGCATTGGGCCGTACCTTTCCTGAGCAATTTCAGGATACGATCAATCTAATTAGGGATAAGGCTGGCATATCTGGTCAAGCAACTTGCTGGATTGAATAGTCAGGTGTTCCATTCCACGTAAGATCCCACGACGCCCCAGGGCGGACATTCTGGACCGCCTGCGGATCAAAGCACGCGAGGCAGTTCCCTTCCTGTGCTCGGACGGAAGGATAGATTAGCCCGCGTGATCCTGCACGCCGTAGGTTTTCAGCAAAGTTCTGGCCTTCAAGGTAGCCTACAGCAGGGTCCGCATGAAGCGCGTTGTGCGTTGGTTCATCCGTAATGTCATCGAAACTTCCGATAAAATCGGCGTGTATTTCGATGTAGCGCGCTGTGTCTTGGAAGTTCCCAGTGTATTCCAGTTCACGGGTGCGGTGGAAGGCAACTTCGGCAACGCAAACCATCACATCCCAAGCACAATACCAAGCGCCTCGATTTTCACCGTTGAACCGGTTTCCGCCTGCGCGCGTGTATGTAAATGCCGCATTCACATGCGTGTTTCCATAAATTCGCAGATCCGCCTTTCGACGATGCCATGCGAGTTCGCGGGGGTCGAGTTGTGGGCTCTTGCCGCGTTCGGCTACTAATCGCGCACTTGTTAGCCCTTCAATCTCAGCGAGGATTTCCGCTTCCTCATCCGTGTCCACCAAGCCACGAAGTGCTGGCGGCTTGTGATACGTGGCGGAAAGGAGACGGATCAGACCACGATCCGAAATAGTCGTTGTCTTCATGCCCCGCCTCGCACGGCATCCAGATATGTCCGAATATTCATAATTTGCGGGAGACCACCTTCAATGGCTGTATCGACAGGCCGTGCTCCATTAAAGAGCGGCCCTGTATTTTGTCGAGCGATCCATGCTCTCGCAACCGGTTCGGAAAAGTAAAGCTCTAAGGACTTGTAGATTCCAATAAGTGCTGAGAGACGGAGAAGCTGATCTTTTGTCAAATTTCCAGTGAAGCCAGGTTTTTTTGCCCGTTTCCAAGTGCTCTCGGACATGTCGGCGAGGGCCGCAGCTTCCTTCAAATTCAGGCCCCAAGTCTCTGCAACACGTGCGTAGGCCTTCAGGGCTACGGCAGTAATTTCAGTTGGCTCGTGAGCTTTCGCGATGATTTGCATGATTTTTCTCCTCCACTCATATATAGACCATGTGATCTAATAGTAAAGGTCAAATGTCCTGATTGATGTGTAAGTTGCTCGAAGTATGACCCATGGATTATAAGATATGCACACACCTGAACGTCCGCATTATGGAAGCTGCCCTGCAGCATAAAATGAAGTGATCAAAGGCGAGTTTGGGCCGCCCTCGAAGAGGCGGCCACGCGCTCTAGATTTCTATAGCTTCTGAAATTTCTAATGCATCTTCCAACTCAACCCCCAAATATTGCACTGTGCTGTCCATTTTGGTGTGCCCTAACAGGAGTTGAACGGTTCTCAGATTCCCAGTTTTCTTGTAGATCTGAGTGACCTTAGTCCTACGCATTGTGTGGGTTCCATAAGCGGTTGCCTCCAAGCCAATAGACGTCACCCATCCCCGAACGATCCGCGCGTATTGGCGGGTCGAGATATGTAGACGCGCGTAAAAACGACCTGGCCAAAGATATTCAAACCGACCATTATCGGATCTTTCATCCAGCGCTTGACAGAAATACGTGTCCCTTCTGTAATTTCAAATTTCACAGGCTTTTGCGTTTTGCTTTGCAGCACGGATGCGCGTTCCTTGATGTGGCCTGAAGCCATGACGTCGACGACCTTCATTTTCACCAAGTCACATCCCCTTAGCTTGCAATCAATGGCCATATTAAAGAGAGCAAGATCACGATGCTTTTCAGCGAGTTCAAGCCGTACTCGAATGGCCCAGATATGCTTTGGCATGAGTGGGCGTTTTTGACCGACGATGCGGCCTTTGTTCCATGCAGAGTGTCGTGCACGGATGACAGGCAGATTATGTGTAGACATGATTGATCCTCCGATCCGCCATGCCCTCCCACAATGACAACCAAGCGTTGGCACACAACAGTAACATAAGGGAACCTCTGTAAATTCCCGTTTTCGCCTTCTTCGCGGCGGGGTGGACGGTTTTTCGCCTGTCCCGCCTGATTGCTTCGGATCATAAACCCATTTTCACCGGTTTCAAGCCGGTTTTGGGTATTTCAGGCACACCTCACCCCATGAACCCTTATCCCGGCGCCGCCAGGCCGCATTCGAACTGGACGAAGCGCTTCATGTTGTAGACCAGGTTCATCATCCCGATGCGAAATCGCGCCCGCTTCAGGCCGATGGAGCGGATCAGCTTGCCGCCCATGGAGCGCTCCTGAAAAGCGAATACATGCTCGACCCGGACCCGCACTTTCGAGCGCCTCCGGTTGGCCTTTTGCTGGCGCTCGCCAAGCGGCTTGCCGCGCCTGCCCTTGTGATGGATATGGCTGTGAAGCCCCCGCTCTTCCAGCTCGCTTTCGATCTTTTGCGAGCGATAGGCGCTGTCGGCCCACAGGTCCGATGAGGTGTTGCTCGCATCAATCAGACCGGCAAGCGCCTGGCTGTCATGCACGGCGGCATCGGTGACATCATAAGCGCGGATGAATTTGTGCCGCCGGTCGACATTGATGTGGTTCTTGTAGCCGTAATAGCTCTTGCCGTGCTTCTTCGTCCAGCGCGCATCCACGTCCTTCTGGCGCTTCTTGTGGGGTTTTTCCTCCCACTCTTCAGGCGTTTCGCCCGCCTTGATTTTCTCGTTCTCGTCCCTTTTGTTGTGCTGGCGCGGCGCCGGAACGATGCTCGCATCAACAATCTGCCCGCCCATCGCCAGATAGCCCTTTTCGCGCAGAAAGGCATCGAACTTGTCAAACAGCTCCTTCATCTTCCCGGCCCCGGCCAGCCTTTCACGGTAGGCCCAGATGGTCTTGGCGTCAGGTACGCTGTCTTCAATGCCAAGGCCGAGAAACCGCATGAACGACAGGCGGTCGCGGATCTGATACTCGATCTGATCGTCAGAGAGGTTGTAGAGCTGCTGCAAAACCATCGTCTTGAATATCAGCACCTCATCCCAAGGCGGGCGGCCAGCGTTGGATTTGCGCTGTTCGGGCGGCGTGCGCCATATGGCCTTCAGCTCGTCCCGGTAATCCTCGAACGGCACCATGTCGTTGAGCAACACCAGCGGATCACCAGATTTGTCCAGTCCCGCGTATCGGCTGGAAAGATCAAAAAATCCCATCTGACCCATGACAAAACCCCGTCGGTCGAATCATTTTCATCCTGATGACGATTCTACCCCGTCAGGCCGGATTTTGGGGGATTTTTAGAGGTTCCCTATAAATGATGTTGAAGGGGTGCGTGAAACCTTTGGGCAGTTCAATATCGCGCAGATCAAAACCACCTACACAATCGGATTGAAGAATGAAGCACGCGGTGAACGCGGCGAGGTTCTGATTGCAAATTACGATCTGCCCTCACAATAAGGAACAAAACCTAATGCCCCCAAAAACCTTCTGGGTAGTGTCGCGAGTTTGGTGGAAATTCGAGGACGGCGTAATCTCCGGGTGCATCGAAGCCACCCAACCGGCGGCTGGAACCGCCAAGGAGATCACGCCATGACAAAGAATACAGCAACATCGACATCCGCGCTACTGGCCAATGAAGCAGGCTATGACCCGATTGAAGACCGGCTGCGCCAGAACATCCGCGCGACGATCGAGGCGGTTTTCGAAGAGGAGCTGGAGCAGTTTCTGGGCCGTTGCCGGTATGGCCGCAGCGGCGGGGCAAAGGCCGGATACCGCCACGGGCATCGCGAGCGGCAACTGGTCGGAACATTTGGAACCGAAACGGTGCGCGTGCCGCGTGCGCGGATCACAGGCGAGGCCGGCAAGGCCAGAGAATGGCGCTCGAAGGCATTGCCCCGCTACCAGCGGCTGACGAAGAAGGCCGAGGCGCTGATCGCTGCTGTCTACCTTTCGGGCACCAACACACGGCGGGTAAAACGCGCCCTGTTCGGCCTGTTTCAGGGGGCGGTCAGCAAGGATGTGGTGAGCCGCGCCTGGCGCAAGGTGAAGGTGGACTGGCAGGCGTGGTGCGCCCGCAGCCTTGCGGATGAAGACATCGTGCGGCTGATCCTGGACGGCACCGTGATCAAAACGCGGATTGACAGGAAGGCCACCAATATCTCGGTTCTGGCCGCGATTGGCGTGCGCCGGGATGGGCAGAAGGTCTTGTTATCACTGATGAACATGGGCGGCGAAAGCACCTCCGCCTGGCGTCAGTTCATCAACGATCTGGATGCGCGCGGGTTGAAACGGCCCGAATTTGTCATCGTGGACGGGGCACCGGGACTTGAGGTCGCTCTCATTGCCCTCTGGGGTGAAGATCTGCCGATCCAGAGGTGCACGGTGCACAAGCACCGCAACCTTCTGGCCAAGGCACCCAAGCGTATGCATGATGAGTTGACAGAAGATTACCGCGACATGATCTACGCCAAAACACCCGAGGAAATCGCCACCCGCCGCAAGGCATTTCTGCGAAAATGGCGGCTGAAATGCAAGGCCGTCGCTGACAGCTTGGAAGAAGCAGGAGATAAGCTTTTCACCTTCACGCGTCTGCCACAAGGCCAGTGGAAATCGGCCAGAACGACAAATGCGATCGAACGCCTGAACGAGGAATTCCGCCGCCGCATCAAGACCCAGACCGTGCTGCCATGCGCCGAGACCGTGCCGATGCTGCTTTGGGCTCTGATGGCCTCGGGGCAGATCGTCATGCGAAAGGTCGATGGCTGGGAAACGCTCGCTCAGCCCGTCGCCGACGCAACCCTTGACCAAGCCGCCTGACCGGCGCATAACTCAACCCGCTCGGAGGTGCCTGAAATCAATTTCCACCACTTTCGAGACACAACCGGAGGCCTGTATTAGTGTTATTGGAGCGCTCGAATCTTGGGCGAAAACTGAAACGGGGTGATTTTCATACAATCGGAGCAACACCTCTAATTATGCGTAAGCGTGCAGTTGTGGCATTGAGTGAGATATGGAATACCAACGGGGAAATACTACCACTAAAAGAAGAAAACGGCGAAGAGCTTTTTGTTTTCAATTCACAATCCATAGATGCACTTGATGAAAGTCAGTCGAATATTATCAGATTCCCGAGCTCTGGTCGAATAATGGTCATCAAACAACCCGTATTCATTAAAGAGAAATTAGAAGGTATTGATGTTTTCCATCTTCCAAATTTTCCGTATATCACGTACGTAAGTCAGCGGTTTGTTGATATGGTTAAAGAAAATGATTTGCGCGGAATTGATTTCATACAGGCCTGGCAATCTTCTACTGGGTAAAACGGCTATATTTGTTGCGTGGAAGCAAGCACTATTTCTAGTCCCCCCACACACTTTGCCGGACCTGCTCCACCCGATTTGGTAGTGAGGGTTCGACAAAGTTTGTGGTCAAGACGAGTTCGGCATAATTGCCCCGCGACTTGCAGCGCTGTTATCGGTTTAAAGCGGGAATTTTATTCCCCCGCCAGATCCGCTGCCGCATCTTTTTGCGTAGCATATTTCGGCAGGTCTGCTTCGGTTTTGCCATGTGCCGCCATCAGCGTGTCGCGGACATAGGCGACATGGGCGGTTTCCTCGATGATCTCGGCCAGATACTGCGCGGCTGTCAAGGTGGGACCAACGCCGATGGTGCCGTGGTTGGCCAGAATGGCGGCGCGCACGGTCACATCCTGAAAAAACGGGCTGATATCGGCGGCGGTTTGCGAGCCGCCGTTCGATGATAGCGGGATCAGCGGCAGGCGGCCGATTTTCTCCATCGTCTGCACGGTCAGGCAGGGGATTTCCAAACCGGCGCTGGCGTATCCGGTGGCCCAGGGGCTGTGGCAATGCACTATAGCGTTGATGTCGGGGCGGATGCGGTAAAGGTCCAGATGAAACTCCAGATCTTTTGAAGGCTTATACGCCGATTGCTCGACTGTGCCGTCCAGATACACCAGTTGCAGGTTGTCACGGGTGCATTCGGCAAAACCCACGCCGGACGGTTTGATAATAATCGCATCGGCCGAGGATAGACGCACCGACAGGTTGCCCCCCGCGTTGGTCTGGATGCCCACATCAAAACAGCGGCGGGCGGCGGCGATCAGGGCGTCTTTTTTGCATTCGATATCGTTTACGTCGGGTTTCATCATGTGTCCTTCGTCAGAGCATGTCACACAAGGCGTCAATCGCCACCTGCGCGGTTTCGGGATCGGAAATATGGCTGTCCAGCTGTGTCAGGCGGACGTGCGGTTTCAGGGTTTCGGAAACCTTTTGCCAGAATATTTGCCGCAATGCGGGGTCTTCGATTGCGCCGCCGGGGGCATCTTCACTGGAAAAGCCGCCCATCGGCACGATCAGTTCGATGTTGCCGGTGGCATGGTTCAGATCGGTTGCCAGAACCACGGCCAGATGGGCCATTTCATCGCCAGTCAGCTTGACATGGGTGAACAGTGGCGAGTGCTGGTAATGCGGGCGTTCCAGATATTGCGGCGGCACGGATTCCAGCCGTTCAAACCCCAGAAAATTTACCCCGCCGGGCAGGATGATCTGCGGCAGGCCCATATCGCCAGCGGCGGTAAATCTGGTGGGCATGGCCGTGTGACTGCCGATAAACAACATGCGGGTCAGCTCGTGCGTGGTGACATCGACAACGGCCTTGAAACCGCCATCTGCGGTGCATCGGGCATATGCCGCCCCGCCAAAGCCGTTAGCATGAAATACGGTGGTCTCATGGCCCAGCGCCCGCAGGCCGCATGCTATGTTTTGTGTGGCACCGGACAACGCGCTAAGGGCCGTAATGGCAATCGAAGACGTTTTGGTTGCTATTCCCTGGTCGGTATCGCACAGGCCAGCGATCATCGCGGCGGCGTTGTCCAGCACCTGCCGCAATATGGTATTCAGCCCGCAAATATCGACCAGCGTGGGTAGCAGAATGATCGAACTGTCCGCCACCTCGGCCCGCGGATCAAACGGCATCGGGGAAATCAGCATCTTGCGGCTGGTCATTGGCAAATGGTGCATCACCCGCATGATAATATCGCCGCCGGTTCCACCCCCCAGCCCGACAACAACCGCGTTACGTTTGGTTGTGGCCTGCTGCAGCAACGGGATGGTGCGTTCCACCACATGATCCATTGCGGCGATCTTTTCGCGCGGACTCCAGACGGCGCCACCGGAGCCTAGTGAAATATCAATAACGCTGGGGTTGTGTCTCGAAAGTGGTGGAAATTGATTTCAGGCACCTCCGAGCGGGTTGAGTTATGCGCCGGTCAGGCGGCTTGGTCAAGGGTTGCGTCGGCGACGGGCTGAGCGAGCGTTTCCCAGCCATCGACCTTTCGCATGACGATCTGCCCCGAGGCCATCAGAGCCCAAAGCAGCATCGGCACGGTCTCGGCGCATGGCAGCACGGTCTGGGTCTTGATGCGGCGGCGGAATTCCTCGTTCAGGCGTTCGATCGCATTTGTCGTTCTGGCCGATTTCCACTGGCCTTGTGGCAGACGCGTGAAGGTGAAAAGCTTATCTCCTGCTTCTTCCAAGCTGTCAGCGACGGCCTTGCATTTCAGCCGCCATTTTCGCAGAAATGCCTTGCGGCGGGTGGCGATTTCCTCGGGTGTTTTGGCGTAGATCATGTCGCGGTAATCTTCTGTCAACTCATCATGCATACGCTTGGGTGCCTTGGCCAGAAGGTTGCGGTGCTTGTGCACCGTGCACCTCTGGATCGGCAGATCTTCACCCCAGAGGGCAATGAGAGCGACCTCAAGTCCCGGTGCCCCGTCCACGATGACAAATTCGGGCCGTTTCAACCCGCGCGCATCCAGATCGTTGATGAACTGACGCCAGGCGGAGGTGCTTTCGCCGCCCATGTTCATCAGTGATAACAAGACCTTCTGCCCATCCCGGCGCACGCCAATCGCGGCCAGAACCGAGATATTGGTGGCCTTCCTGTCAATCCGCGTTTTGATCACGGTGCCGTCCAGGATCAGCCGCACGATGTCTTCATCCGCAAGGCTGCGGGCGCACCACGCCTGCCAGTCCACCTTCACCTTGCGCCAGGCGCGGCTCACCACATCCTTGCTGACCGCCCCCTGAAACAGGCCGAACAGGGCGCGTTTTACCCGCCGTGTGTTGGTGCCCGAAAGGTAGACAGCAGCGATCAGCGCCTCGGCCTTCTTCGTCAGCCGCTGGTAGCGGGGCAATGCCTTCGAGCGCCATTCTCTGGCCTTGCCGGCCTCGCCTGTGATCCGCGCACGCGGCACGCGCACCGTTTCGGTTCCAAATGTTCCGACCAGTTGCCGCTCGCGATGCCCGTGGCGGTATCCGGCCTTTGCCCCGCCGCTGCGGCCATACCGGCAACGGCCCAGAAACTGCTCCAGCTCCTCTTCGAAAACCGCCTCGATCGTCGCGCGGATGTTCTGGCGCAGCCGGTCTTCAATCGGGTCATAGCCTGCTTCATTGGCCAGTAGCGCGGATGTCGATGTTGCTGTATTCTTTGTCATGGCGTGATCTCCTTGGCGGTTCCAGCCGCCGGTTGGGTGGCTTCGATGCACCCGGAGATTACGCCGTCCTCGAATTTCCACCAAACTCGCGACACTACCGAACTCGGCGTCTCTCAGGGTGTGTTCTATTATTACTTTGAATCAAAGGAATCTGTGGTCGAAGCAATCGTCGAAACCCACATCGCCGCACTAGAAGAGTAATGCCCGAAAGTTGGTGATGGGGTGATTGGGTGGCATATCATGGCGGTGTTGACGCGCCGCGATTCTCAGAGAGAAAAGGATATGCCACATGGAAGACGATACTATTTTGGAGTTTACCGATCCAGCCGGAATTTCACCTGATCCGCTGACGGATATCTTGCGCAAAGGCGCGCGGGATCTGTTGGCACAGGCGGTCGAGGCCGAGGTTTGTGATCTGATGGCGCAACACGCGCATTTGAGGGATTCGGCCGGTCGCCAGCGCCTTGTTCGCCACGGATACCTGCCGGAGCGCGAGGTGATGACGGGGATCGGCCCTGTCCCGGTGAATGTGCCTCGGGTGCGTGATCGTGGCACGGGGGCGGAGAAGATCAGGTTCACCTCGACGCTTCTGCCGCCGTATCTGCGCCGGGCAAAGTCGGTCGAGGAGTTGTTGCCCTGGCTCTATCTCAAAGGTATTTCCACGGGTGATTTCGGCGAAGCACTGGCGGCCCTTCTGGGGCCTGATGCGGGTGGTTTGACATCGAGCACGATTTCGCGCCTGAAGGCGGAGTGGTGGGCAGAATACGAGCGTTGGAACCGGCGTGACCTGTCGGCCAAACGCTATGTGTATTTCTGGGCCGACGGGGTTTATTTCAAGCCGCGCACGGATGCTGACAAGCAATGCATGCTGGTGATCATCGGCGCGGACGAGTGGGGTAACAAGGATGTTCTGGGCCTCGTGGACGGGTATCGAGAAAGCAGCCAGAGCTGGCGTGAACTGCTGCTGGACTTGCAACGTCGTGGCCTCAGAAAAGCCCCTGATCTGGCCGTTGGTGATGGCGCGCTCGGCTTCTGGAACGCCTTGCGGGAGGTGTTCGGTGAGACCCGGGAGCAGCGCTGCTGGGTGCATAAAACCGGCAACGTCCTGAATGCCATGCCGAAGTCGCTGCAAGCCAAAGCCAAGGGCCATCTACAGGACATCTGGATGGCCGAGAACAAACGGGACGCCGAGGCCGCGTTCAATTTCTTCATCGAAGCCTATGGCGTGAAATACGAGCGTGCCGTGGGGAAGCTGACCAAGGACCGGGACGTGCTGCTGACCTTCTACGACTTCCCTGCCGAGCACTGGAAACACATCCGCACATCCAACCCCATCGAAAGCATATTTGCCACCGTGCGGCACCGAACGAAGAAGACCAAAGGCTGCCTCGGGCGCAAGACCGCCTTGGCAATGACCTTCCGCCTGATGATGTCGGCAAAGAAGAAATGGCGTAAACTCGACGGCGCATTCCGATTGCCGGAAATCATCGAAGGGGTTGAATTTAAGGACGGGATCAAGCAGGAAAAACATGCCGCCTGATTACTGCGTCACCAACTTTTGGGCATAGCTCCTCCTCTTCGAAAACCGCCTCGATCGTCGCGCGGATGTTCTGGCGCAGCCGGTCTTCAATCGGGTCATAGCCTGCTTCATTGGCCAGTAGCGCGGATGTCGATGTTGCTGTATTCTTTGTCATGGCGTGATCTCCTTGGCGGTTCCAGCCGCCGGTTGGGTGGCTTCGATGCACCCGGAGATTACGCCGTCCTCGAATTTCCACCAAACTCGCGACACTACCCGACGGTTCGGTTGTATTGGTCCCGCAGAGTGTATTGACCGGAAGAAATCTCTTCGCTCCAGCCATTGGTATACGTCAGCCGAATATTTTTGCCCGATACAGTTGCGCCATTTACACCAGTTTCACTCGAATTTCTGGGCCGCCGAATGCTATCAATGCTTATGCCGTTCGCGCGCGCCCGCAATCGTGCAAAATCGGCCCCAGTTGCGCGGCGTGAAACCACTGTTTTGCCTGTCGCTGACCTACGGATGTAGCGCCCTTTTTTTATTTCCTCGCTTGAGCCATCAGCATAGCGAACCTCGACGCCGGTTTGCGACAGTTCAATCTTGGTGATGCCAGTGCGAGGGCCGTTTCCTTCGTTTGTGTTTTTGTTATCGTCATTATTATTGCCTTCGTTGTCATCACCATCACCATCATCGTCATGACCTCCACCATGTCCGCTATGACCGCCATCTCCGCCGCCATCGCCATCGCTTCCGGGGCCGCTTTTGGCCAATAGTGTTGCAGGCCCAATGGAATACAGCCCGTTCGGGTGCCTGATCATGGCAATCGGTATTGACATGAACAGGAACAACACGGCAATCCCGATGCCCAGTCTGGTCATTGTAATCCGTGATTTCACTTGGATCTCCGGTTCGTTATGCGCGTTCCCCCGTGCTATTCTTACGACGCCTTGTCCGGCAAAACATCAGACGATGGTCGGGCATATTAACGACAAAGCAGGATTGCCCGCCATTTGGCGGGCAACCCCGGTTTGGATCAGCCGGGTTCGGCCCGGGTCAATGGGCCAACTATGGGCGTTTGCTCGTTCACGATGTCCGATCAGTCGGGGACAAACTGATGATCAGAACAGGTAATGGGGGCAATACCCTCTGCGGTCATGATCCTAACTGTTGTGACCTCCGCGCCCGCCTCCGTGACCGCCGCCACCATGACCACCGCCGTTGTCGTCACCACCGCCGCCATGGTCACCGCCCCGGCCGCCATGATCATCTCCGCTGTCATGGTTAGGGCCATCGTCCGTCCCGCGACCGCGACGGTCATGATTAGGGCCATCATCCGCGCCGCGACTGCGGCGTATGTGGTTCGGGCCGTCATCTACCCCGCGACTGCGGCGTACGTGGTTCGGGCCGTCATCCGCGCCGCGTCCCCGCCTTGCAACGTCAAAGGAATTGTCCAGAACATCCGCTGCGGTAATGATCCCTGCTGGTAGGTCAGGAAAGGAAAGGGCAGCCTGCATTTGTGCGGGGGCCGAAACAAGACCAAAGGCCAGAGCGGTTACCCCAAGATATAATGTCGGTTTCATTTTGCTTCTCCTGTGTTTGTTTGTGGTAACTTTAATTTATCGTTTGGCGGGGATTTCAGGCACCGACCTTGGGCGCGCTATTGTGCGGCAATTGTCTGATCGGCTTTGAGACCAAAGTCCGACCTTAGGCCGCAATTTGAATGATATGATCGGCGAATACGCCACTGTCGCCCATCAGCCCCAGTTTTTTCATTGTCGGCAGGAAGCGGTTGTAGCGGCTGACTTCGCCCATTACGGCCATTCCGACACAGTATTTCGAGCACCGTTTGGTCGGGCGTGCGTTAACCTGCCTTAGACATTTGTCGGCATATCCCCGTCCCAGCCGGGACTTGGTTTCAACAATGAAAACATCCGTGCCGACGCTAAAGAATTTTCCAGCCGTCCGGAATTGCAGATCGGTATCGATTGTCATCCGTTCGCCGCCATCTTTGGCCACAAGGGTGATCCGTCTGTAGCGGATATCCAGCACGCGCTTCAGGTCATATTCAAACGGTTTGCCATAATGCCCGGTATAGGTTGAGCGGGCGAAATGGTATGCGTCATCCGAAAGCGTTTCGATGCTGTGCGCATCCTGTTCTTTGCGGTGTTTCACGGTCATGCCGCGTTTGCCTTTTACTTTGACCTCCAGAAAACAAAGGCCTGCATCGGCATAACGCCTAATGCGCACCTTGAACCCTTTGCGCAGGCCCTGATGGTGCTCGTAATAGGCACTGCGCTGTGCATCGTCGAAATATCGCGTGTCATAGGTAAAGGCGCGTTTGTGGTCGATATCCAGCACATCGAAATACCGGCTCAGATCGGGAATGGCACGGTGCAGGGCATCGCGCCGCACAACGTATTTATTATCGATCCGGGACAGCATTCCGGCCTTGGCGTTCAATTGACCAAGGGTGACGGGTTCAAAGCTGTGAACCAGCCGGCCAAGGTTCAGGTCGGGGTCATACATGTTCATGGTCTTGCTCCTATCCACGGTAAAATACATTGATACGGGCCAGATCATTGACGTAGTTCAATTCGACAATCTGGAAATTCATCACCTCGACGCCCAATCGCTCGGACAGTTCGACGCGCATTTTTTCGGGGTTCGACAGGGCGTGCGGGTCAATCCTGTCCAGTGTTATTTTCGCGCTGCTGGCTGATTGCAGGATCTTCGGATGGTCCAGAACCCAGGCACTGGCCAGCACAAAGGTGACGATAACCAGGACAAAGACCAATCCGGTGCCCAGCACCGAACAGATCACCGCAATGGCAATCGCGCCAAAGAAATAGGCGATCTCGATCTTTTCAATCTGTTCGGAACGCAGACTGAATAGCGCCAGAATTGCAAACAGGCCAAATCGGTTGTGTCTCGAAAGTGGTGGAAATTGATTTCAGGCACCTCCGAGCGGGTTGAGTTATGCGCCGGTCAGGCGGCTTGGTCAAGGGTTGCGTCGGCGACGGGCTGAGCGAGCGTTTCCCAGCCATCGACCTTTCGCATGACGATCTGCCCCGAGGCCATCAGAGCCCAAAGCAGCATCGGCACGGTCTCGGCGCATGGCAGCACGGTCTGGGTCTTGATGCGGCGGCGGAATTCCTCGTTCAGGCGTTCGATCGCATTTGTCGTTCTGGCCGATTTCCACTGGCCTTGTGGCAGACGCGTGAAGGTGAAAAGCTTATCTCCTGCTTCTTCCAAGCTGTCAGCGACGGCCTTGCATTTCAGCCGCCATTTTCGCAGAAATGCCTTGCGGCGGGTGGCGATTTCCTCGGGTGTTTTGGCGTAGATCATGTCGCGGTAATCTTCTGTCAACTCATCATGCATACGCTTGGGTGCCTTGGCCAGAAGGTTGCGGTGCTTGTGCACCGTGCACCTCTGGATCGGCAGATCTTCACCCCAGAGGGCAATGAGAGCGACCTCAAGTCCCGGTGCCCCGTCCACGATGACAAATTCGGGCCGTTTCAACCCGCGCGCATCCAGATCGTTGATGAACTGACGCCAGGCGGAGGTGCTTTCGCCGCCCATGTTCATCAGTGATAACAAGACCTTCTGCCCATCCCGGCGCACGCCAATCGCGGCCAGAACCGAGATATTGGTGGCCTTCCTGTCAATCCGCGTTTTGATCACGGTGCCGTCCAGGATCAGCCGCACGATGTCTTCATCCGCAAGGCTGCGGGCGCACCACGCCTGCCAGTCCACCTTCACCTTGCGCCAGGCGCGGCTCACCACATCCTTGCTGACCGCCCCCTGAAACAGGCCGAACAGGGCGCGTTTTACCCGCCGTGTGTTGGTGCCCGAAAGGTAGACAGCAGCGATCAGCGCCTCGGCCTTCTTCGTCAGCCGCTGGTAGCGGGGCAATGCCTTCGAGCGCCATTCTCTGGCCTTGCCGGCCTCGCCTGTGATCCGCGCACGCGGCACGCGCACCGTTTCGGTTCCAAATGTTCCGACCAGTTGCCGCTCGCGATGCCCGTGGCGGTATCCGGCCTTTGCCCCGCCGCTGCGGCCATACCGGCAACGGCCCAGAAACTGCTCCAGCTCCTCTTCGAAAACCGCCTCGATCGTCGCGCGGATGTTCTGGCGCAGCCGGTCTTCAATCGGGTCATAGCCTGCTTCATTGGCCAGTAGCGCGGATGTCGATGTTGCTGTATTCTTTGTCATGGCGTGATCTCCTTGGCGGTTCCAGCCGCCGGTTGGGTGGCTTCGATGCACCCGGAGATTACGCCGTCCTCGAATTTCCACCAAACTCGCGACACTACCCGAGAGCTTTGCCGAGCTGGTGCGCGGAGCTTATGTTCAGAACTTTCCGCCCAATATGGAATTGATCGTCGAAGGCGATCCTTGCGACTTTTTACACATTGTTATTGACGGCTCGGTCGAACTGTTTGCCAACTGGAACGAACGTGAAACCGCGATGACAATCTTACGCGAAGGGGCGACATTTATATTGGCCGCCGCCATTCGCGACGCGCCTAATTTGATGTCGGCCCGAACGCTGGAACGGTCACGGATTATCATGATTCCGGCCGAGGATGTGCGGCAGGTATTTTTTAAGGACCATGACTTTGCCCGTGCCATCGTGCAGGAACTTGCCTATTGCTATCGCGGGGTAATCAAAGGGGTGAAGGGGCTAAAGCTGCGCACTTCGATTGAGCGGCTGGCAAATTACCTGCTGAAGCTACAGAAAAAGATGGGCGGCGGGAACAGCTTCGAGCTGCCCATTGAAAAGCGCCGTCTTGCTTCGGTGCTGGGGATGACGCCTGAAAACCTGTCCCGTGCGATCAAAGCATTGCGGCCTTACGGTGTGTTGATCGAAGGTCAAAGCATTGAGGTCACCAAGCCGGATGACCTGAAAGGACTGGCCAAACCAACACCGCTGATTGACGACCCCAGAAGCTAGGGCCTGTTGATGTTCCCCGCACCGCACTGGCGCGACGCCTCGGGTTTTCAAAAACTTGTTTGCCCCCCGATATTATCGTAGCGTCCTCCTATGAGCACAGTTTTTATTACTCACACCGATTGCCTGTCACATATCACGCCCCCCGGTCACCCAGAACAGGTGGCACGGCTGGAACATGTGCAACAGGCCCTGAACGCCCCTGAATTCGCGGACCTATTGGGCGAGGACGCGCCGCTGGGGAATGACAACGATATCCTGCTGGCCCACCCCGCAGCACATATCAAACGGGTGCGCGATGCTACCCCGACCGACGGCACCGTATCACTGGATCCTGACACGCATATGTCCCCTGACTCCCTGACTGCGGCATTGCGGGCTGTAGGGGCAAATATCCGCGCCGTGGATATGGTGATGAATGGCCAGGCGCATAACGCCTTTTGTGGTATCCGCCCACCGGGGCACCATGCGGAACAAGAAAAGCCGATGGGGTTTTGCCTGTTTGGCAATATTGCCATTGCCGCCAAACACGCGCTGGAAAATTGCGGCGCCAGACGGGTGGCGATTGTGGATTTTGACGTGCACCACGGCAACGGCACTCAGGCGCTGTTATGGGACGAATCCCGCGCCCTGTTTTGTTCCAGCCACCAGATGCCGCTTTATCCCGGTTCCGGCGCGGCCTCCGAAACCGGTGCCTTTAATACCGTGTTGAACTACCCCCTGCCCGAGGGCTGCACCACCGCCACCCTGCAAGCCGCCTATGACGGCGAGATTTTCCCTGCGATTGAGGCGTTCAACCCCGATCTAATCCTTGTTTCCGCCGGATTTGATGCCCACCGCGCCGATCCGCTGGCCGGTCTGATGTGGGAGGTCGAGGATTTTATCTGGCTGACCAACCGCATTTGCGATGTGGCGGACAAAGTGTGCGAGGGGCGCATTGTCTCGACATTGGAAGGCGGATATGATCTGGACGCATTGGCGGCCTCGGTCGCCGCACATGTTAAGGTTTTGATGGAGCGCGGCGGATGAGCGACAAACCGGTAGATGAGATGAGCTTTGAAGAGGCGATGGCGGCACTTGAGGCCGTTGTCGGCCAGCTTGAGCGCGGGGATGTGCCGCTTGAGGAATCGATCAAGCTGTACGAGCGCGGGGCAGAGCTGAAGAAGCGCTGCGAAGCCAAGCTGAAGGAAGCCGAAGAAAAGGTTGCCGCAATCACGCTGGGCGAAGACGGGCAACCAACGGGGACAAAGCCGGTCGAAGGGCTGTAAATGTTTGCCAAATCATTGAACAACGCGGCAGGGCAAATCGGTGCCTGCCTGCAACAGCTTATGGCACCGCTGGGCGATCTGCCCGTGGTGCAGGCCATGCGTTATGCCACATCCGGCGGCAAACGGTTGCGGGGTTTTCTGGTGCTGGAAACAGCGCGGCTGCATGGGGTGGACGTGGCCCGCGCCCTGTATCCGGCGGCGGCGGTGGAAATGCTGCATGCCTATTCACTGGTGCATGACGATCTACCCTGCATGGATGACGACGATCTGCGGCGTGGTCAGCCGACCGTGCATGTGAAATGGGATCAGGCCACGGCGGTTTTGGCGGGGGATGCGCTGCAAACGCTGGCGTTTGAAACCCTGACCCGCGTGGAAACCTCGAACGATCCGGTGGTGCGGCTGGAGCTGGTGGCATCCTTGGCACGGGCTTCGGGTGCGCAGGGGATGGTGCTGGGGCAGGCGCTGGACATTGCCGCCGAAACCGCGCCCGAACCGCTGACTTTGACGGAAATCACCCACCTGCAAGACGGCAAAACCGGCGCCTTGATCCGCTGGTCCGCAGAGGCAGGCGCCGTGATGGCCCGCGCCGATGTCACCCCGATGCGCGACTATGCAACCGCGCTGGGGCTGGCGTTCCAGATCGCCGACGACATTCTGGATGTCGAGGGCGATGCGGCCAAGGCCGGCAAACGGCTGGGCAAGGATGCGGATGCGGGCAAGGCCACCTTCGTTTCCCTGCTGGGACTGGACGGGGCCAAGGAACGCGCGGCGGAACTGGTGGATCAGGCGCAGGCGGCTCTTGAACCTTTTGGCGCAAAGGCAGATACTCTGCGTCAGGCCGCGCGGTTCGTTATTGCGCGGGATAAGTGAGTAAAACCCGATGAACGACCGCCCCGACACCCCGATCCTTGACCGAGTAACGGTTCCGGCAGACCTGAAAACCCTGTCTGACCACGAGTTGGCGCTACTGGCTGACGAATTGCGGACCGAGGTGATTTCCGCCGTGTCCGTTACCGGCGGCCATCTGGGCGCAGGGCTGGGCGTGGTCGAACTGACCATAGCACTGCACGCGGTGTTCGATACCCCGCGCGACCGGCTGATCTGGGACGTGGGCCACCAGTGTTACCCGCACAAGGTGCTGACAGGGCGGCGTGACCGCATCCGCACCTTGCGACAGGAAAGCGGGTTGTCCGGTTTCACCAAACGCGCGGAATCTGCCTATGACCCGTTTGGCGCGGGTCACAGCTCGACCTCGATTTCCGCCGCCCTTGGCTTTGCCGTGGCGCGCGATTTGGGCGGGGCGCCGGAACACGGGATTGGTGATGCGATTGCGGTGATTGGCGACGGGGCCATGTCCGCCGGCATGGCCTATGAGGCGATGAACAACGCGGGCCATCTGAAAAAACGCATGTTCGTCATCCTGAACGACAACGAAATGTCGATTGCTCCGCCGGTTGGGGCGATGTCGGCCTATCTTTCGCGCCTTTATGCGGGCGAGCCGTTTCAGGAATTGAAATCCGCCGCCAAGGGTGCGGTCAGCCTGTTGCCCCCGCCGTTCAAGGAAGGGGCCAAGCGCGCCAAGGAAATGCTGAAATCCATGACCGTCGGCGGCACCTTGTTCGAAGAGCTGGGCTTTTCCTATGTCGGGCCGATTGACGGGCATGATCTGGGCCAGTTGTTGCCGCTGCTGCGCACCGTCAAAGACCGTGCCACGGGGCCAATGCTGATCCATGTGCTGACCAAAAAGGGCAAGGGATACGCCCCCGCCGAAACCGCGCGCGACAAGGGGCATGCAACCGCCCAGTTCAACGTGGTCACCGGCGAGCAGAAAAAGACCCCCGGCAACGCCCCCAGCTATACCCGCGTGTTTGCCGATGCCTTGTTGCAGCAGGCTGCCGGGGATGACAAGATTTGCGCGGTGACCGCCGCGATGCCCGATGGCACGGGGCTGAACCTGTTTGCCGAACGTTATCCCAGTCGTTGCTTTGATGTCGGGATTGCCGAACAGCACGGGGTGACGTTCAGCGCCGCCCTTGCAGCTGGCGGAATGAAGCCGTTTTGCGCGATGTATTCGACCTTCCTGCAACGGGGCTATGATCAGGTGGTGCATGACGTGGCGGTGCAACGCCTGCCCGTGCGCTTTGCCATTGACCGCGCGGGGCTGGTGGGGGCCGATGGCCCGACCCACGCGGGCGTTTACGACATCGCTTATCTGGCCAACCTGCCCGGATTCGTGGTGATGGCCGCAGCGGACGAGGCCGAGCTGGTGCATATGGTCGCCACCGCCGCCGCGATTGACGATTGTCCCAGCGCATTTCGCTTTCCCCGTGGCGAAGGGGTGGGCGTGGAACTGCCCGAGCGCGGCGTGCCGCTGGTAATCGGCAAGGGGCGCATTATTTCCGAAGGGGCGCGGGTGGCTATCCTTTCTTTTGGCACACGCCTGTCCGAGGTGCAAAAGGCCGCTGAATCGCTGGCCGCCAAGGGCATTACCCCGACCATTGCCGATGCGCGTTTTGCCAAACCGCTAGACCGCGAGATGATCCTGCAACTGGCCGCGGATCACGAGGCGCTGATCACCATTGAAGAAGGTGCGGTTGGCGGTTTTGGCAGCCATGTGGCACAATTGTTGGCCGATGAAGGCGTGTTTGATACGGGTTTGAAATTCCGCAGCATGGTGTTCCCCGATACCTTCATCGACCACGCCAGCCCCGCCGCAATGTATGCCGCCGCCGCGATGAATGCGCCGGATATCGAGGCCAAGGTGCTGGATGTTTTGGGTATCGCTGATCTGTCCAGCCGCCGCGCATAGAGTCATACAGGCCCGAGCAGACAATAGCCTGATTTATAAACCGCAATTTTCGATCAAATGTCGGCATGGTTCAGCAGCGGTGTAAATGTTGCTTATTAGAGACAAGTTACAACTGCAAAACATCAGCGCAATTGACCAAATTTTTATCACACGGTAAATTCCAGATATTACGATAGCTAATAGAATTTTAGTGTTTTATATTAGTAGGTTGCAAAATTATTAGCTATCCTGAACACAAACTTAGGATACACCCATGAGCTATTCCATTAAACCCTTTCTACTATCGGCTACCATCATACTTTCAGCAACTGCAGCAACAGCGGATCAAGGCTTTTATTACGGCGGCGGCCTGTCCTTCAGCAGGGCCAATTCGGATGATAGTTTCGGCGCGGAAAGCTCGGAAACCGGCCCCGCACTGGGACTTACGGGAACCTCTGTAAATTCCCGTTTTCGCCTTCTTCGCGGCGGGGTGGACGGTTTTTCGCCTGTCCCGCCTGATTGCTTCGGATCATAAACCCATTTTCACCGGTTTCAAGCCGGTTTTGGGTATTTCAGGCACACCTCACCCCATGAACCCTTATCCCGGCGCCGCCAGGCCGCATTCGAACTGGACGAAGCGCTTCATGTTGTAGACCAGGTTCATCATCCCGATGCGAAATCGCGCCCGCTTCAGGCCGATGGAGCGGATCAGCTTGCCGCCCATGGAGCGCTCCTGAAAAGCGAATACATGCTCGACCCGGACCCGCACTTTCGAGCGCCTCCGGTTGGCCTTTTGCTGGCGCTCGCCAAGCGGCTTGCCGCGCCTGCCCTTGTGATGGATATGGCTGTGAAGCCCCCGCTCTTCCAGCTCGCTTTCGATCTTTTGCGAGCGATAGGCGCTGTCGGCCCACAGGTCCGATGAGGTGTTGCTCGCATCAATCAGACCGGCAAGCGCCTGGCTGTCATGCACGGCGGCATCGGTGACATCATAAGCGCGGATGAATTTGTGCCGCCGGTCGACATTGATGTGGTTCTTGTAGCCGTAATAGCTCTTGCCGTGCTTCTTCGTCCAGCGCGCATCCACGTCCTTCTGGCGCTTCTTGTGGGGTTTTTCCTCCCACTCTTCAGGCGTTTCGCCCGCCTTGATTTTCTCGTTCTCGTCCCTTTTGTTGTGCTGGCGCGGCGCCGGAACGATGCTCGCATCAACAATCTGCCCGCCCATCGCCAGATAGCCCTTTTCGCGCAGAAAGGCATCGAACTTGTCAAACAGCTCCTTCATCTTCCCGGCCCCGGCCAGCCTTTCACGGTAGGCCCAGATGGTCTTGGCGTCAGGTACGCTGTCTTCAATGCCAAGGCCGAGAAACCGCATGAACGACAGGCGGTCGCGGATCTGATACTCGATCTGATCGTCAGAGAGGTTGTAGAGCTGCTGCAAAACCATCGTCTTGAATATCAGCACCTCATCCCAAGGCGGGCGGCCAGCGTTGGATTTGCGCTGTTCGGGCGGCGTGCGCCATATGGCCTTCAGCTCGTCCCGGTAATCCTCGAACGGCACCATGTCGTTGAGCAACACCAGCGGATCACCAGATTTGTCCAGTCCCGCGTATCGGCTGGAAAGATCAAAAAATCCCATCTGACCCATGACAAAACCCCGTCGGTCGAATCATTTTCATCCTGATGACGATTCTACCCCGTCAGGCCGGATTTTGGGGGATTTTTAGAGGTTCCCTTACCTTTGGCTACCGCTTTGAAAAAGGCAACGCCTTTTATGGTCCCGAAGCTGACATTGACCTGTTTCTGGGCAGTGAACTCGAGTATAACAATTCCCCATGCTCGGCTGGGGCCTTCGGCCCTTACTATTGCTCACGGGACGCTGTGATCCGCCTACGCGGGATCTATGGCCAGAGCTTGAACAACGGGCTGGAATGGTTCGGTTCGGGCGGTGTCGGCATTATGATTGGAGATGGCGCTGTTGCTCCCTCAGGCATTACCGACAAAGGCGTGAATGCTGGTTTCACTATTGGGCTTGGATTGCAGAAATCCATTGGTCGCGGAATGCTGCGCGGCGAAGTGATTTACGACAGGTTGAACACCTCGCTAACCAAACCGGCAATCGGGGTAACCGAATACGAACCCGATTACGAAGCAACAACAATGAAGATCAGCTACATCCTGAGCTTCTGACATCTGCAAAAAATAGGGAGGGGGCGTTTCCCGTCTCCTCCCTCGATCTATCACTCGAGAAACCTTGTTCCTTGGTGTTGTTTTTACGCAGCAGGGTCAGGCGCGGTTTCAGCCCGCGCCTTTACCAGTTTTGCCAGCGCGCCCTTTTCCAATTTGCTCTGGCTCCCCCGCCCGCTTTATCCTAGCCTTGCGGCAAATCCACAAGGAAAGGGCAACAGATGACCACAGGTTTTTTCTGGGACGAAAAGTGCTTCTGGCACACAGGCGGCAATTACGCCGCGCGCTTTCCTACCGGCGGGCTGGTGCAGCCGATGGTCGCTGGTGGCCTGCCCGAAACCCCCGAAAGCAAACGGCGGCTGAAAAACCTGCTGGATGTGACCGGCATCATTCACGAGCTTGACGCCCGTTCTGCCCCTGCCGCCACGGACGATGATCTGGCGCGGGTGCATCCGCAAAGCTATCTGGATAAATTCAGGGAAATGTCACAAAACGGCGGCGGCGAAATCGGCCTGCGCGCGCCCTTTGCGCAGGATGGATATGACATTGCGACGCTGTCGGCGGGGCTCGCCAAGGGGGCTTTGCAGGCGGTGCTGAAGGGGGAAATGCAGAACGCCTATTCCCTGTCGCGCCCGCCTGGCCATCACTGCCTGCCGGATTTCCCCAACGGGTTTTGCCTGCTGGCCAATATCGCCATCGCGATCAAGGCCGCACTGGCCGGCGGGCATTGCAAACGGGTGGCGGTGGTGGATTGGGACGTGCACCACGGCAACGGCACCGAGGCGATATTCTATGACCGTGCCGATGTGCTGACCATCAGTCTGCATCAGGACCGCAACTATCCGCTGGACACCGGCGCCGCGACGGATCGCGGCGAAGGGGCGGGTGAAGGCTTCAACATGAACATCCCCCTGCCAGCCGGTGCGGGCCATGCGACATATCTGGAGGCAATGGAGCGGCTCGTCACCCCTGCCCTGCGCGCCTTTGCCCCCGATGTGATCATTATCGCCTGCGGCTATGATCCGGCGATTGATGACCCGTTGGGCCGGATGCTGTGCACTGCAGATACCTTCCGCCAGATGACGGCGCAGATGATGGCGGCGGCGGATGATCTGTGCGGCGGAAAACTGGTTGTGGTGCACGAGGGCGGCTATTCGGAATCCTATGTGCCGTTCTGTGGTCATGCGGTGCTGGAACAGATGTCGGGCAGCAGCATCACCGCCCCTGATCCACTGGCCGAAGCCTATGTGATCCGCCAGCCGAATGCCGCTATGCAGGCGGTGTTTTCCAGGGTGATCGGGGAACTGGAAGGGCTGTTCTTTTGAACGCCAAGGTAATCCTGTTCAACAAGCCCTTCAATGTGTTGTCGCAGTTTACCGATGCGGGCAGCGCTGGCAGTGCGCGCAAAACCCTGTCGGAATTTATCGACGTCAATGGCGTCTATGCTGCCGGTCGTCTGGACAAGGACAGCGAAGGCCTGCTGGTGCTGACCGATGACGGGCGGCTTCAGGCCAGGATCAGCCACCCGAAACACAAGATGGCCAAAACCTACTGGGTGCAGGTCGAAGGGCTGCCGGATGATGCGGCGCTGCAATCCCTGCGCGATGGGGTGATGCTAAAAGATGGCAAAACGCGCCCTGCCGTGGTGGAGCGGATGGCGGAACCCGAAGCCCTGTGGCCTCGTGATCCGCCGGTGCGGTTTCGCAAAACCGTGCCGGATAGCTGGCTGTCGATTACCATCACCGAGGGGCGCAACCGGCAGGTGCGGCGGATGACGGCGGCGGTGGGGCATCCCACTTTGCGGCTGATCCGCTATCGGATCGGGTCATGGACGATTGACGGGCTGGAGAACGGGAAATGGCGGCAGGTGTAATCCAGCGGTGCCCCTGCGGGGCGCTTTTTTGTTTTGGCGCCTGACGGCGCGATGCCTCCGGCGGGGATATTTTCACGAAAAAGAAAGCCAAAGGGTTGGTGGCGTTTTTCCCGCCTCTTGAACCGTGGGGCAAAATCACCGACATATATCGGACCAACAGGAGAACCCGCAACAATGAACCTTGCCAATAATGCCGCCGTGATGGAGTTCCTCCTGACCCGCCGATCACGCCCCTACAGAACCCTGACCACGCCAGCGCCGGACCGCGAGGCACTGGCACCGATGTTGACCGCCGCCGCCCGTGTGCCGGATCATGGCAAGCTGGAGCCGTGGCGGTTTATCGTTTTACAAGGGCAGGCGCTGCAACGCCTTGCCACCCTTGCCCGGGCCCGCGGGGCAGATTTGAGCCTTGACCCCGACAAGATTTCCAAGACCGCCGACAGTTTCGCCAATGCGCCGCTGATCGTGGCTGTGGTTGCCGCGCCCAAGCCTTCGGATAAAATCCCGCCGGTCGAGCAATGCTATTCCGCCGGTGCCGCCTGCCTGTCGCTGTTGAACGCTGCTCTGGCCTCCGGTTGGGGGGCGAACTGGTTGTCTGGCTGGCCTGCCCATGATCGTGAATTTCTGACACAGGGGTTGGAGCTGTCCGATACCGAAACCGTTGCCGGATTCATCCATATCGGTAGCGAAACAGGCATCCCGCCCGAACGCCCACGACCCGATATAGACGCCATTACAGAGTGGATCGAGAGATGATTTTCAGCGACTTTGCCAAAGCCGTCAGTCAATTGACCGACCCGCGTTTCCTGAAGGTGTTACTATTCGGGTTGGCCATGACCATTGCCCTGTTATTCGGGTTCTACGGCGGTTTCCTGTGGCTGATCGACAAGCTGGCGCCTGACACCCTGACCATCCCCTTTGTCGGCGAGGTCACATGGCTGAAGGATTTGCTTAGCTGGGGATCGGTCGGCTTTATGCTGATCCTGTCGTTTTTTCTGATGATCCCCGTGGTATCGGCCTTTACCGGTCTGTTTCTGGAGGACATCGCCAAAGCGGTCGAGCGCCGGTATTACCCCGACCTGCCCCCTGCCCCGCGTATCCCGTTTCGGGAAAACATCATTGATACGCTGAATTTCCTGGGGGTGCTGATCGGTGCCAACATTCTGGCGATACTGGTCTATACCATCACCAATGTCGCCAGCCCGCTGGTATTCTGGGCGCTTAACGGTTTTCTGCTGGGGCGGGAATATTTCCAGCTGGCCGCGATGCGCCGGTTGGGCCGTGACGGGGCCAAGGCGCTGCGCAAACAGCATTCGGGCATAATCTGGATGGCGGGGGTGCTGATGGTGGTGCCGTTAACGATACCCGTCGTTAACCTTTTTGTGCCAATCCTGGGGGCGGCGACCTTTACCCATCTATTCCATCGTTTGCAGAAGGGGGGGTGAAATGATTGAACCAGTCGAAATCCTCGACCTCGATCACGCCGCTTAAAATCACCACCATCAGGATAGACCACAAAACCACAGTCACCACCGTTACAATCAACGCCCGCTTTTTCAACTGTGGATCAACGGGGGCCGAGGACGGTGTGCCACGGGCCACCTTGCCGACATCGCCCTGGGTTTTCAGGCGCAGGGGCAGCACGATGAACAGGGTCATGAACCAGATCACGGCAAACAGGACAAGGGCGGATGTAATGGCCATGCCTACACCTGCTCCAGCTCGACCAGCGTGCCGGTGAAATCCTTGGGATGCAGAAACAGAACGGGCTTGCCATGGGCGCCGATTTTCGGCTCGCCGGTACCCAGCACGCGCGCACCCGACGCCTTTAGCTTGTCACGGGCGGCAATGATGTCGTCGACCTCGTAACAGATGTGGTGAATGCCGCCCGAGGGGTTTTTGGCCAGAAAGCCGTTGATCGGGCTGTCCTCGCCCAGCGGGTGTAGCAGTTCGATTTTGGTGTTGGGCAGTTCGATGAAAATCACCGTTACCCCGTGGTCCGGTTCGTCCTGCGGCGCGCCCACTTTGGCCCCCAATGTATCGCGGTAAAGGGCGGCGGCAGCATCCAGATCCGGCACGGCAATGGCAACGTGGTTCAAACGTCCGATCATAATTGGGTTCCTTGTGTTCGCTTTGCCCAAGTTATGAAGCGCGCGCCGCACTGGCGCAAGCATTCCTTGGGTATAATTTCGCGCCGTTAACTTCGTCTTAGCCAATATCGGGCTTACTCCGAGTCGCTCGCAACACTGCAAAGGGGAACATGATGGATGATTTTGATGACATAATGCTAGCCCGCACACCCACCGCCGCGCGACCCCTGTTGGGGCTGACCGTGCTGGTGGTCGAGGATAGCCGCTTTGCCAGCGAAGCGATGCGCCTGTTGTGCCTGCGATCCGGTGCGCGTATCCGGCGGGCCGATTGTCTGGCCTCGGCGCGCAAACATTTACGGGTTTACCGCCCCTCGGTGGTGGTTATTGATCTGGGACTGCCGGATGGATCGGGCGTGAACCTGATTGCCGAGTTGCACAATGCAACCCCGCGCATCGACGTGTTGCTGGGGATCAGTGGCGATCCGGCGCGCGAGGGCGAGGCGATGGCGGCGGGCGCGGATGGGTTTCTGCCAAAACCGATCGAAACCCTTGGGGCATTCCAGCAGGCAATCCTGTCGCTTTTGCCAGAAACGGCCCAACCCCCTGCCCCGCGCCAGATACCGGACGAGGCCATTCATCCCGACCCGTTTACCTTTCGCGAGGATATTGCCCGCGCGGCGGATGTGTTGCAGGACAGGCCCGATGGCGATGCACTGGATTATGTCGCCCAGTTCACCAGCGGCATAGCCCGCAGCGCCCATGATGCACAACTCGAGGCTGCCGCCGCCGCGCTGGCCAAAGATCGCGCCAAGGGGGGTCGATACGCGGGGATGTGCAACGGTTAAGCGGTATATTCCGGGAACGGCTGGCGGGTGGTGAAGTGGTTTAAGGGCAGGCTGTATCTGCCTCGCGAACCCGTCTAGTCAGATCAGACAGGCTTTGGCGCTGCTGGCCATTTGTGCTAAAGTTTTCAGACGACAGCCACGTTTCAAAGGCCGTTTTCAACGCAGGCCATTCACTGTCGATCACCGAAAACCACGCTGTATCACGGTTGCGTCCCTTGATCACCATGTGCTGGCGAAAAATACCCTCGAATGTAAAACCCAACCGCAGCGCTGCCCGTCGCGAGGGCTGGTTGAGCGCATCACATTTCCATTCATACCGCCGGTAACCGACCTCAAAGGCCCATTGCATCATCAAAAACATTGCCTCGGTCGCCGCACGGGTGCGTTGCAGGGGCGGGGTAAAAACGATGCTTCCTACTTCGATATCCCCCATTTCAGGCCTGATCCGCAAATAGCTGGCCACCCCTTCATACTGCCCTGTTTCAAGGTTTTTTATCGCGTAATAATAAGGGTCATTCACTGCCACCGCCGTATGCACCCAGTTAGAATATGCCAAAGCCGACAAAAACGGCCCGTGTGCCATGTAGTCCCACAGGGTATCATCCGCCGCATTGGCCCGATGCAATTCATCTGCATGGCGGTCAGCATCCAACCGTTCCAACCGCGCATAGCGCCCTTCCAGAACGGGTGCGGTCGGGCATGGTGGTGGCATCCAGTTTTTCAACTTCGGGCCTAATATTGTGTCCTTACCCATTCCGATACTCCTGTTTATAAAGGGATAGTACTGCGCCCGATCTGCCCCTGAAACCCTGAAATCGCACCACTCTTACCCAATTTCCGCCGCATTTGCCGCGCATCTTACCCAGAGTAACAATAAATTTGCCTGTATTTTAGGAGTTGCCAGAATGTTGAAAACCATGTTCCGCTTTGCCCATGACGACGATGGTAGTGCCACTGTGGACTGGCTGGTATTGGCAACCGGCGTTTTGTCATTGGTCATGGCCATTGTCCTGACCGCAACCAGCAATGCAAATGCAGAGTCCAGCCCGGCAGAAACTGTTATCACGGCCAACGACTAAATCCGGCCTGTTACGGCTGTTTCGGCCAGATTGGAAAAAGAAAACCCCGCAGTTTTAACCGCGGGGTTTTGTATTTTTGGAGCTATGCCCAAAAGTTGGTGACGCAGTAATCAGGCGGCATGTTTTTCCTGCTTGATCCCGTCCTTAAATTCAACCCCTTCGATGATTTCCGGCAATCGGAATGCGCCGTCGAGTTTACGCCATTTCTTCTTTGCCGACATCATCAGGCGGAAGGTCATTGCCAAGGCGGTCTTGCGCCCGAGGCAGCCTTTGGTCTTCTTCGTTCGGTGCCGCACGGTGGCAAATATGCTTTCGATGGGGTTGGATGTGCGGATGTGTTTCCAGTGCTCGGCAGGGAAGTCGTAGAAGGTCAGCAGCACGTCCCGGTCCTTGGTCAGCTTCCCCACGGCACGCTCGTATTTCACGCCATAGGCTTCGATGAAGAAATTGAACGCGGCCTCGGCGTCCCGTTTGTTCTCGGCCATCCAGATGTCCTGTAGATGGCCCTTGGCTTTGGCTTGCAGCGACTTCGGCATGGCATTCAGGACGTTGCCGGTTTTATGCACCCAGCAGCGCTGCTCCCGGGTCTCACCGAACACCTCCCGCAAGGCGTTCCAGAAGCCGAGCGCGCCATCACCAACGGCCAGATCAGGGGCTTTTCTGAGGCCACGACGTTGCAAGTCCAGCAGCAGTTCACGCCAGCTCTGGCTGCTTTCTCGATACCCGTCCACGAGGCCCAGAACATCCTTGTTACCCCACTCGTCCGCGCCGATGATCACCAGCATGCATTGCTTGTCAGCATCCGTGCGCGGCTTGAAATAAACCCCGTCGGCCCAGAAATACACATAGCGTTTGGCCGACAGGTCACGCCGGTTCCAACGCTCGTATTCTGCCCACCACTCCGCCTTCAGGCGCGAAATCGTGCTCGATGTCAAACCACCCGCATCAGGCCCCAGAAGGGCCGCCAGTGCTTCGCCGAAATCACCCGTGGAAATACCTTTGAGATAGAGCCAGGGCAACAACTCCTCGACCGACTTTGCCCGGCGCAGATACGGCGGCAGAAGCGTCGAGGTGAACCTGATCTTCTCCGCCCCCGTGCCACGATCACGCACCCGAGGCACATTCACCGGGACAGGGCCGATCCCCGTCATCACCTCGCGCTCCGGCAGGTATCCGTGGCGAACAAGGCGCTGGCGACCGGCCGAATCCCTCAAATGCGCGTGTTGCGCCATCAGATCACAAACCTCGGCCTCGACCGCCTGTGCCAACAGATCCCGCGCGCCTTTGCGCAAGATATCCGTCAGCGGATCAGGTGAAATTCCGGCTGGATCGGTAAACTCCAAAATAGGGTTGTGTCTCGAAAGTGGTGGAAATTGATTTCAGGCACCTCCGAGCGGGTTGAGTTATGCGCCGGTCAGGCGGCTTGGTCAAGGGTTGCGTCGGCGACGGGCTGAGCGAGCGTTTCCCAGCCATCGACCTTTCGCATGACGATCTGCCCCGAGGCCATCAGAGCCCAAAGCAGCATCGGCACGGTCTCGGCGCATGGCAGCACGGTCTGGGTCTTGATGCGGCGGCGGAATTCCTCGTTCAGGCGTTCGATCGCATTTGTCGTTCTGGCCGATTTCCACTGGCCTTGTGGCAGACGCGTGAAGGTGAAAAGCTTATCTCCTGCTTCTTCCAAGCTGTCAGCGACGGCCTTGCATTTCAGCCGCCATTTTCGCAGAAATGCCTTGCGGCGGGTGGCGATTTCCTCGGGTGTTTTGGCGTAGATCATGTCGCGGTAATCTTCTGTCAACTCATCATGCATACGCTTGGGTGCCTTGGCCAGAAGGTTGCGGTGCTTGTGCACCGTGCACCTCTGGATCGGCAGATCTTCACCCCAGAGGGCAATGAGAGCGACCTCAAGTCCCGGTGCCCCGTCCACGATGACAAATTCGGGCCGTTTCAACCCGCGCGCATCCAGATCGTTGATGAACTGACGCCAGGCGGAGGTGCTTTCGCCGCCCATGTTCATCAGTGATAACAAGACCTTCTGCCCATCCCGGCGCACGCCAATCGCGGCCAGAACCGAGATATTGGTGGCCTTCCTGTCAATCCGCGTTTTGATCACGGTGCCGTCCAGGATCAGCCGCACGATGTCTTCATCCGCAAGGCTGCGGGCGCACCACGCCTGCCAGTCCACCTTCACCTTGCGCCAGGCGCGGCTCACCACATCCTTGCTGACCGCCCCCTGAAACAGGCCGAACAGGGCGCGTTTTACCCGCCGTGTGTTGGTGCCCGAAAGGTAGACAGCAGCGATCAGCGCCTCGGCCTTCTTCGTCAGCCGCTGGTAGCGGGGCAATGCCTTCGAGCGCCATTCTCTGGCCTTGCCGGCCTCGCCTGTGATCCGCGCACGCGGCACGCGCACCGTTTCGGTTCCAAATGTTCCGACCAGTTGCCGCTCGCGATGCCCGTGGCGGTATCCGGCCTTTGCCCCGCCGCTGCGGCCATACCGGCAACGGCCCAGAAACTGCTCCAGCTCCTCTTCGAAAACCGCCTCGATCGTCGCGCGGATGTTCTGGCGCAGCCGGTCTTCAATCGGGTCATAGCCTGCTTCATTGGCCAGTAGCGCGGATGTCGATGTTGCTGTATTCTTTGTCATGGCGTGATCTCCTTGGCGGTTCCAGCCGCCGGTTGGGTGGCTTCGATGCACCCGGAGATTACGCCGTCCTCGAATTTCCACCAAACTCGCGACACTACCATCGGCAAATCCCTTGATTTCTATCGGGTTGCCTGACGGGTCCAGAAAGAACATCGTGCTTTGTTCGCCCGGCTGCCCAGCAAAGCGCAGGGTCGGCGGGATCACAAATTCGATGCCTACATCCTTCAGGCGGTCGGCCAAGGATTGCCATTCATCCATCGCCAACACAACACCCAGATGTGGCATCATCACCATATGATCGCCCACCTTGCCCGTCGCACGGGTTTCAAAGGGGGTGCCCAGATGCAGTGAAATCTGGTGGCCGAAAAAGTTGAAATCAACCCATGTGTCAGTGCTGCGCCCCTCTTTGCAGCCCAGCACCCCGCCATAAAAGGCGCGGGCCTGATCAAGATCGGTGATGTTATAGGCAAAGTGGAAAATCGACATCTTTTGCGTCCTTTGGCTGCGTGGGTTTTGCCAGACTGTATAGCGCCGTGTAATAAAAAGACTATCTTGTTATTCTTTTTTCAAAGATAAGCTTTGCTTATGGATTTACGGTTTCTGAAATCACTGGTGGCGGTTGTCGAACAGGGCAGCATCACCGCCGCAGCCCAGCGCGAAGGCATCACCGCCCCCGCCATCAGCCAGCGTTTGCAAGCGCTTGAGGCGGAACTGGGTGTGGACCTGTTGCGTCGCTCGGGCCGCAGTGTACAACCCACACCCGCCTGTCTGCGCCTGCTGCCGCAAATCCGGCGGGTGCTGGAGGAAGGGCGGGCGTTAACCCTGTCCCTGAGCCAAACCACACAGGCAGGACGCTTCCGTCTGGGGGCCATTTCAACGGTATTGACCGATTACATGCCACAGATCATCCGGCAGGTGCATCAGCAGATGCCGGCGGTCGAGCTGGACATCCACCCCGGCACCTCGGCACAGCTATACCGCGCGTTTCAGGATGGGGAACTGGACGCGGTGATCTGCGTGGCCCCGCCATTCCCCTTGCCAAAATCACAACGCTTTGCGGGGCTGGTGCGCGAACCTCTCGGCATGATTGGCACGCCGGACAGGGATGCGCCATTTATCGTCTACAGCCGCAAATCTTGGGGCGGGTCGCTGTGCTGGAGCGGGGTGCAACAGGTTAACGAAACCCCGCAGATTTTATGCGAACTGGACGCGCTGGAAACCATTGCCATCATGGTGCAAGGCGGTTCAGGCGTGGCGGTGGTGCCAAACTGGGCTGGATTGACCGACAGGTTTCCCGACATGGCGTTCAAACGTATCGGGGAAGATGTGCGCGAAATCGGCCTGTTGTGCCGCACCCATCAGGCGGATCATCCGGTGCTGGAATTGATCCGTAATACTGTTGTTTAACGTGGGCGGTGGACGTGGGCGCTCTGCATCAAACCAAAGGCGATCAACAGAACCAGCATGGCCGACCCGCCATAAGACACCAACGGCAAAGGCACCCCGACAACTGGGGCCAGCCCCATCACCATCGACATGTTGACGACAAAGAACAAAAACAGCGTGGCCGCCACCCCGAGGGTGATCAGCGACGCATAGCGATCCTTGTTTTTTACGGCTGACACAACGCAAAAAATGATGATTAGCGCATATAGGCCCAACAAAGACATCGCCCCCAGAAAGCCGAATTCCTCGGCCAGTGTGGTGAAAATAAAGTCTGTGTGTTTCTCGGGCAGAAAATTCAACCGTGCCTGTGTGCCTTGCATAAACCCGCGCCCCGTCAGCCCGCCTGACCCCAGTGCGATTTTTGACTGGGTGATGTGGTACCCGGCCCCCAATGGATCGGATGCGGGGTTCAGAAAGGTATCAATCCTGCGATATTGATAATCCTTCAGGAACTGCCATTCAGTGCCGCGAAACTCGAAAACAGCGGTAATTGCGGCTGCCACCGCTGCGATGATCGCCGCGAAATAGAACCAGCTGACACCGGCAAGAAACATTATAATGCCGCCCCCCGCTACCAGCAGAATTGCAGTTCCCAGATCCGGTTGTTTCAGAACAAGCGCGGTGGGCACCATAATAATGATAACAGGGATCAATACCCACAATAGCCGAGAGGTTTTCTTGATATCCAGCCAGTCATAGTATGCCGCAAGCACCATGATCAGGGTTATTTTCGCCAGCTCGGACGGTTGCAACACCATAAACCCCAGATCAATCCAGCGCTTTGCGCCCATATTGACTGTGCCAAAGAAATGCACGGCCAACAGCAAAAGGACGGAAATCAGATAGGCCAGTGCCGACATGTTGCGCCAAAACCAGATCGGCACCATGGCGATAAACAGCATCATCCCCATGCCAAAGGCAAAACGTTTCATTTGCGGCTCGACCCAGGGGCTCATCGACCCACCGGCAACCGAATACAGGATCAAAAACCCGATGCCCGAGATCGCCGCAAGCAACAAGATGACCGGCCAGTTCAGGAACAGGATTTTCCGCAGCCCCGAGGGAACAGTTTTAATATTATGTTCAAGGTAACTCATGCCTGATCTTTACTTTCGCGGAATGAATCTGGATCCCGCAGATTCAATTCCTTTTGCTCGCTTCGGATGCGCCACCGGTCCCGCTCGGGATAGGCATCAAGAGGAGGAAGTTCCCCGTAAAGCGCCTGAAGTGCAATATCCCGGGCAATCGGTGCTGCTGCCTTGGAGCCACCGCCGCCATGTTCCACTACAACTGAAACGGCAATGCGCGGATCATCAAACGGGGCAAAGCAGACAAAAAGCGCATGATCGCGTTTTTCCCAGGGCACATCCTGATTGCGAACGATCGTGTTGCCGACCTGACTGGTGCCGGTTTTTCCGGCCATACGCATGTTTTCTGTCAGAATGCGTGATCGAAAAGCAGTGCCGCCCGTTTCATTTACGACAGCATACATTGCCTTTCGCACCAGTCTCAGATTGTTTTCATTGATCCCCAAAGACTCGCCCGCCTGAATCGGGGTTTCGGCCCCGTTTACCGATTTGATCAACCTTGGCATAACGGCCCGTCCCGTGGCCAATCGGGCGGTCATCAATGCCTGCTGCATAGGCGAGGACAACACAAACCCCTGCCCGATCGACGCATTTAAAGAATCCCCGATCACCCATTCCGCGCCGCGATGTTCCAGTTTCCAGCTTTTGGTTGGTGCCAATCCCTTGGCCACCGAAGACATCGGTACATCAAATTTTGTGCCAAACCCGAATTTGCGCGCCATTTCCGAGATTTTCTCGATCCCGACCCGTTGGGCCATCTCGTAATAGAACACATCACATGATTTTTTCAGGCTGTTCTTCAGGTTAACATTTCCGTGGCCCGCCCGTTTCCAGCAATGGAACCGGCGGCCGCCAACCTCGACAAACCCTTTGCATTTTACGGTTTCTTCCGAAGTCAGCACGCCTTCTTCTAGCGCGGCAAGGGCAGTCATCATCTTGAAGGTCGATCCGGGTGGGTAGATCCCTTGTATCGCTTTGTTTGGCAGCGGACGGTATTTGTCATTCAACAGCGCCGAATAATCTGCCTGCGATATGCCATTTACAAATTTGTTCGGATCAAACGCAGGTGTCGAACCGATCGCCAGCAAATCCCCCGTCTGCACATCGATGACAACAGCCGCCGCACTTTCGCCTTCAAGGCGCGCCTGAATATAGTTTTGCAATGCGCTGTCGATGGTCAGTTGCAGGTTAACCCCCGGCTCGCCCTCTTCCCGGCCCAGTTCACGCATGACGCGACCGATCGAGTTCACCTCGATACGTTTGATACCTGCCTTGCCGCGCAGGGATTTTTCAAGCTTGGCTTCAACCCCGACCTTGCCGATCTGGAATCGCGGGATTTGCAGCAGTGGATCGCGGTCATTTGTGCGGTTCAAATCGGCCTCGTTCACGGCCCCCACATAACCGACGATATGGGCAAAATCATCCGCCAGAGGATAAGCCCGGGACAGACCAACCTCGGGTGTGACACCGGGCAATGCGGGTGCGTTAACGGCAACCTTGGCAATATCTTCCCATGTCAGACGCTCGGCGAGTGTAACGGGCACAAACGGGCTGCGCCGTTTCATTTCATCCAGCGCGCGTGCGATTTCTTCGGGGTCCAACGGGACCAGCGCATTCAGGCGTGCCACGACATTGTTCACATCACCCGCATCTTCGCGCACAATAGTGATCCGGTAGAGCGGCTTGTTCACCGCCAAAGGCACACCGTTTCGATCGTAAATCAACCCGCGCGCAGGGGGCAATAGGCGGATATTGATGCGGTTTTCATCTGCCAGCAGGCGATATTGATCCGCCTGATCCACCTGCAAATATCGCATTCTGGCTGCAAGCACCCCCACAAATGCCAATTGCGAGGCCCCAAGAAACAACGCACGTCGGGTGATGCGACGCTGGCTTTCGATGGTATCTTTCGGGTTTCGTCTCATATCCGGTGTCCCAATTCATCTACTTCACCGGGGGCAATCTTGCGCACACCCAGCACATAGCGGGAAAAGGCCACAACCAGCGGATACGCGGCAATTGTCGAAATCAACAACGTCATCGACAGCCAGAATGATGGCCGTGGCTCCATCACAATAATCAGTACCAGCCTGTAGGCAATAAGTATTGCTGCCATAACACCTGCCACCATCGCCCATTCAAACAGGAAAGGCAGTTCGCGCATCAGATGGGTGCGTCTGCGCAAAAACTCGGTCCCGATCACAACCAATGCTGCCATCAATCCGGGCGGGCGCTGAAACAGCATATCAGCCAACAGCATGACTGCGGCTATCAACAACACCGGCGTATAATCAGGTCGCCGCAGCACCCATGCAAAGCACATACAAACCAGCAAATCGGGCATTGCCCAGTTTGACGGGGTGGTTTGCAACGGGATCAGGCGCATGAAAAATATCAGCCCCGAAAGAACCAGAAACAATGTCCAGTATGCCCATTTTCGACTAAGGGCCGGATCAACCATCACTCGCCCCCTCCTCTGGCACCGGGATCTGTGGCGCTGACCGCTCGCCAATCAGCAAAGCGCCGGGATCTTTGATAATCTCGACATTGCGGCTGCGTAATACCCGCAGAAAATCCAACCGCTCG
The DNA here is from genome assembly GCF_965277155.1 of Profundibacter sp. GTDB lineage: Bacteria > Pseudomonadota > Alphaproteobacteria > Rhodobacterales > Rhodobacteraceae > Profundibacter. The sequence goes on along the minus strand of NZ_CBDIBV010000011.1, from coordinate 391,921 downwards.
TAGTCGGCAGCCAACCGCACTCTTAACCGCCGATCCAGATCTTTGGTCACTTCGCCCACCAGCAAACCGGCCGGAAACACCCCGCCATCGCCCGAGGTCACCACCCTGTCACCGGGACGCACCAGTTCCGGTTTTTCCAGAAATTCGATCAATGGCCGTGCGAAATTGTCGCCAACCAAAAGCGACCTTTGCCCTGATGGCTGGATCGTCACGGGTATCCGGCTGTTGGCATCAGTCAGCAGGATTACCCGCGCGGTATTGTTGCCAACCCCCGAAATGCGCCCGACCAGCCCCAGACCATCCATCGTGGCCCAACCATCCTTGACCCCGTCCCGCGATCCGACATTCAGCAGAACCGACTGGCGAAAGGGCGACCCGCTGTCGGCCAGCACCACGCCGGAAACCGATGTCAGCTTCGGATCCAGACGCACCGAATTCAGCGCCAGCAGTTTGGCGTTTTGCTGCTCCAGTTGAACCGCCGCTTCTTTCCACGATTTCAGGCGTTGCAATTCGCGGCGCAATTCCTGATTTTGTTCGTAAATCTTGTTGTAGGAGCGAAAATTCTCGATCATGCCCGCCGCTGCCGTAACCGGCACCAGTGCCCATTCGAAATTCGGCACGAACCGGTCGACGATGGCCGCCCGGAACCGTTCCACACGCGGGCTGTCAATCCGCCACAACAGGAACAGGGCCATCAGCACAAACACCAACAGCCCGACCAGAATACGCCTGATCGGGCGGGCATAATGTGCATGGGTGTTTCGGTCTTTCGCCAAGGGACGCTCCCGTGGCCGGATATGGCCTAGCTGTCGTAGTCAATTACATGGCGTAGCTGCTTTTCATATTCAAGCGCCTTGCCGGTGCCCAATGCCACACAATTCAGCGATTCATCGGCAATCGAGATCGCCAGCCCGGTCTGTTCACGCAGCGCCAGGTCAAGATCGCCCAACAACGCACCGCCGCCGGTCAGCATCACGCCACGGTCAACGATATCGGCGGCCAGATCGGGTGGTGTGGCTTCAAGTGCCGTCATCACCGCTTCGCAAATCTGTTGCACGGGTTCGGCCAATGCTTCGGCGATCTGGGCCTGATTGACCTCGGTTTCCTTGGGAACACCGTTCAACAGATCACGCCCGCGAATGTGCATCGAGGCCCCCCGCCCGTCATCAGGCATCCGCGCTGTGCCGATACTTGTCTTGATCCGCTCGGCTGTGGTTTCGCCGATCAGCAGGTTATGCTGGCGACGCAGATAACTGATGATGGCTTCGTCCATCCGGTCGCCCCCGACCCGCACGGAACGGGCATAAACAATGTCGCCCAGTGACAGCACGGCCACCTCGGTGGTGCCACCGCCGATGTCGACAACCATGTTGCCGGTCGGGTCAGTGATCGGCATACCGGCGCCAATCGCCGCGGCAATCGGTTCGGCAATCAGACCGGCGCGTCGTGCACCGGCAGACAAGACCGACTGGCGGATGGCGCGTTTTTCAACCGGTGTCGCGCCATGGGGTACGCAGACGATGATCTTGGGTTTGGAAAAGGTGGTGCGCTTGTGGACCTTGCGGATGAAATGCTTGATCATTTCTTCGGCTGTATCGAAGTCGGCAATCACCCCTTCGCGCATCGGGCGGATGGCTTCGATACTGCCCGGCGTGCGGCCCAGCATCAGCTTGGCATCTTCACCCACGGCCAACACCTTTTTCACGCCGTCCTTGACGTGATAGGCAACCACCGAAGGTTCGTTCAAAATGATGCCTTTGCCTTTGACATAGACCAGCGTGTTCGCCGTGCCCAGATCAATTGCCATGTCGGACGAAAACAGTCCTGAAAAACCAGCCATGCGTTTGCTTTCCGTTTGATACACCGATCACCCTGCGATTCTGACATCAGGGCGGATTTTCTTATAGGCGGGAGGCGCAGGGGGGGTAAAGGGGGCGCGGACATATGTCAGCGCCTTTTTGCTTTGCCTGCGGATATTTGCCCTGATCTGGTGGGCATGAAAAACGACGGGAAAGTCGGAAATATGAAACTGTCAGGCTTTGGCGGGGAATAAATCTGTTGGGAATGTTGGAATATTACAAACCCAATTTCCCCGCCAAAGGTGCGAAATTAATTTTGTCGCAAAGGCCTAAGCGTCTGCTGGTTTTGTCTTTTCGCGACGTACCAACAATTTTTTCAGCGCATTGATATAGGCCCGAACCGAGGCAACAACTGTATCTGTATCGGCAGATTGTCCGACAGCAATTTTGCCATCTTCTTCCATCCGCACTGAAACGGTCGCCTGCGCATCAGTGCCTTCGGTCACGGCATGGACCTGATATAGCTGAAGGCGCGCATCATGCGGGAACAGTTCCTTTACCGCGTTGAACGCCGCATCCACTGGGCCGTCACCCGTGGCTGTGGTGGTGCAATCTTCGCCTTCTATTTCCAGCGTCATTTCCGCTGTCTGCGGCCCGGAAGTGCCACAGACCACGCGCAGATGATTCAACTGGATCGTGTCATGTTCAGCATCCGAAGCGGTGTCGCGCATCAGGGCGATCAGATCATCCTCGAAGATTTCCTTCTTGCGATCTGCCAGCGCCTTGAAGCGCACGAACACATCCTTCAACTGGTTGTCGGCCAATTCATACCCCAGATCGGCCAGTTTCGAGCGCAACGCAGCGCGCCCCGAATGTTTGCCCATCACCAGATTGGTTTCCGACAGGCCCACATCCGAGGGCCGCATGATTTCGAAGGTATCGGCCGATTTCAGCATCCCGTCCTGATGGATGCCGCTTTCATGGGCAAAGGCGTTCTTGCCGACGATGGCCTTGTTGTATTGCACCGCAAAACCGGACACGGTTGCGACCATGCGCGACAGGTTCATAATTTTCGTGGTGTCGATACCGGTCTGGTACGGCATGATGTCATTGCGCACGCGCATGGCCATCACCACTTCTTCCAGCGCGGTGTTGCCGGCACGTTCACCCAGACCGTTGATGGTGCATTCGATCTGCCGCGCGCCTGCGTCCACAGCGGCCAGCGCGTTGGCCGTGGCCATGCCCAGGTCATTGTGGCAATGGGTGGCAAAAATAATTTCATCGGCACCGGGCACCCGTTCCAGCAGCATGCGGATGATCTTGGCGCTTTCGGCGGGGGCGGTATAGCCGACGGTATCGGGGATATTGATGGTGGTTGCACCCGCCTTGATGGCAATTTCCACCACGCGGCACAGGTAATCGTCTTCGGTCCGTGTGGCGTCCATCGGCGACCACTGGATATTGTCACAAAGGTTGCGCGCGTGGGTCACGGTCTGGTGGATCACATCGGCCATTTCGTCCATGTCCAGATCGGGAATGGCGCGGTGCTGGGGGGATGTGCCGATAAAGGTATGGATGCGCGGTTGGGCGGCAAATTTCACCGCCTCCCAGCAGCGGTCTATATCGCCGACCTTGGCGCGGGCCAGCCCGCAGATCACCGAATTTTTGCTGTTCTTGGAAATCTCGGACACGGCGGCAAAATCGCCCTCGGAGGCGATCGGGAAACCCGCCTCGATCACATCCACGCCCATTTCGTCCAGCAGGGATGCGATTTCCAGCTTTTCATCATGGGTCATGGTGGCGCCGGGGGATTGTTCGCCGTCGCGTAAAGTGGTGTCAAAGATGATTACGCGGTCTTGCGTTGATGTATCGGTCATTTTGGAAACTTTCGTGTTCAGTGTCTTAGCCTAAAGGTGCAGTGGCGCGATTATCCCCTCTGAGCGGTCGCGCCATATCGGCACGCTCAGAGGCGGCTAAGAAGTAGGATCGACGACAGGAGCAGGCCAAGCGTGCGGGCCGCGGTATCAACAAGGATATGTCCAAATGTCATCATCACGCCGCGACTATAGGAGGGGGGGGTTAAAAAGAAAAGGGGCGGGCTGTAAATTTTAGGTCGCGACATAATGTTACGCGATACATTGGGAATATTGAATGTAATTGCGTTTTTCTATATAGGGAACCTCTAAAAATCCCCCAAAATCCGGCCTGACGGGGTAGAATCGTCATCAGGATGAAAATGATTCGACCGACGGGGTTTTGTCATGGGTCAGATGGGATTTTTTGATCTTTCCAGCCGATACGCGGGACTGGACAAATCTGGTGATCCGCTGGTGTTGCTCAACGACATGGTGCCGTTCGAGGATTACCGGGACGAGCTGAAGGCCATATGGCGCACGCCGCCCGAACAGCGCAAATCCAACGCTGGCCGCCCGCCTTGGGATGAGGTGCTGATATTCAAGACGATGGTTTTGCAGCAGCTCTACAACCTCTCTGACGATCAGATCGAGTATCAGATCCGCGACCGCCTGTCGTTCATGCGGTTTCTCGGCCTTGGCATTGAAGACAGCGTACCTGACGCCAAGACCATCTGGGCCTACCGTGAAAGGCTGGCCGGGGCCGGGAAGATGAAGGAGCTGTTTGACAAGTTCGATGCCTTTCTGCGCGAAAAGGGCTATCTGGCGATGGGCGGGCAGATTGTTGATGCGAGCATCGTTCCGGCGCCGCGCCAGCACAACAAAAGGGACGAGAACGAGAAAATCAAGGCGGGCGAAACGCCTGAAGAGTGGGAGGAAAAACCCCACAAGAAGCGCCAGAAGGACGTGGATGCGCGCTGGACGAAGAAGCACGGCAAGAGCTATTACGGCTACAAGAACCACATCAATGTCGACCGGCGGCACAAATTCATCCGCGCTTATGATGTCACCGATGCCGCCGTGCATGACAGCCAGGCGCTTGCCGGTCTGATTGATGCGAGCAACACCTCATCGGACCTGTGGGCCGACAGCGCCTATCGCTCGCAAAAGATCGAAAGCGAGCTGGAAGAGCGGGGGCTTCACAGCCATATCCATCACAAGGGCAGGCGCGGCAAGCCGCTTGGCGAGCGCCAGCAAAAGGCCAACCGGAGGCGCTCGAAAGTGCGGGTCCGGGTCGAGCATGTATTCGCTTTTCAGGAGCGCTCCATGGGCGGCAAGCTGATCCGCTCCATCGGCCTGAAGCGGGCGCGATTTCGCATCGGGATGATGAACCTGGTCTACAACATGAAGCGCTTCGTCCAGTTCGAATGCGGCCTGGCGGCGCCGGGATAAGGGTTCATGGGGTGAGGTGTGCCTGAAATACCCAAAACCGGCTTGAAACCGGTGAAAATGGGTTTATGATCCGAAGCAATCAGGCGGGACAGGCGAAAAACCGTCCACCCCGCCGCGAAGAAGGCGAAAACGGGAATTTACAGAGGTTCCCTATAGACTATCGGAATGAATACCAAAAATATGTCATCAGGGAGAGAACAATGACACATGTCGTCGTATTGGGGGCCGGTCTTGGCGGCGCCATCCAAGCGTATGAATTGCGCGAAACGCTTGCGAAAAGCGATAAAATAACGGTTATTTCCAATAAATCGTACTTTCAGTTCACACCATCCAATCCGTGGGCAGGTGTTGGTTGGCGTAAAAAAGAAGAGCTGATCGTCGAACTGGAACCCGTCATGTCGAAACGGGGAATCGAATTTATCTGTGATGGCGCAAAGAAGCTGCACCCCGATGAAAACAAGATTGTTTTGGATAGCGGCCGCGAAGTTACCTATGATTATCTGGTGATCGCCACCGGTCCAGATCTGGCATTTGATGAAATCGAAGGCTTTGGTCCCGACGCACACACAGCCTCGGTCTGTCATGTGGAGCATGCGGAAATTTCCGGTAACAACTGGGATGCCTTCTGCGCCAACCCCGGTCCGATCGTTGTTGGCGCTGTTCAGGGCGCGTCCTGCTTTGGCCCGGCTTACGAATATCTGCTGACCATCGAAACCGATCTGCGCCGCCGTAAAATCCGCCACAAGGTTCCGATGACATTTGTCACCTCGGAACCCTACATCGGCCACCTTGGTCTGGGCGGCGTTGGCGATACCAAAGGGATGCTGGAAAGCGCGCTGCGAGATCGCGACATCAAATGGGTGACCAACTGTAAGGTCGACAAATTTGAAGAAGGCAAAGTGCATTTCACCGAAGTGAACGAAGACGGTTCGGAAAAGGAAAAGCACGAAGAAGAATTCGGGTATGCAATGATGCTGCCCGCCTTTCGCGGCATTCCGGCCCTGATGGGGCTGGAAGGGCTGGTAAATCCGCGTGGTTTCGTCATCGTTGACGAATACCAGCGCAATCCGAAATACCAGAACATCTTTGCCATCGGCGTTTGTATCGCCATCGCACCGCCGGTTGCAACGCCGGTGCCAACAGGTGTTCCGAAAACCGGTTTCATGATTGAAAGCATGGTTACGGCCACGGCTCACAACATCCCCAATGTGATTGCGGGCAAGGACCCCAAGGAAATGGCCACATGGAACGCGTTTTGTCTGGCCGACTTTGGCAACCGTGGCTTTGCCTTCCTTGCGATGCCGCAGAACCCGCCGCGCAACAAAAACTGGACCTCCAGCGGGCGTTGGGTGCATTGGGCCAAACTGGCGTTCGAATGGTATTTTATTCGCAAAGTCAAAAAAGGCGTTTCCGAGCCTTGGTATGAAAAACGCATCATGAAGATGCTGAAAATCACCAAGCAGCAAAAATAACAGATGCGGGGCCCACAGCGGGCCCCGTTTTCTTTTGCGCGGTTAGCCCGCGAAACCCTCGCACTGGTTCTCGTCCGCTATTGGTGTATGATACCAGCCAACAGCATAGGGCCGGTCGCCCCTCCAAACGGTTCCAAAGATCCAACCGTTCCAGTCCAGATGCCCCATCATCACGTTGTCACCCTGACGTATGGTTCCTGTCTTGGTGGCCGTTTCCCATGGGGCAGAATATAGTGTTTGCACCCGATCACGATATCCAATGCACACTGAAACGTCACCATCCGTCACGGGCTGGAAATCCAGTTGCTTGCGCAATTCAAGGGCAGGTAAATCAAGCTCTCGTTGGCTGGTGTCGATATGGCATGCATCGTAAAACCCGCCAGGATCGCCCTGCTCCAGTTCCCGTATCGCGGTGATCTGCTCCGAAACCTCGGCGGAGAGCTATGCCCAAAAGTTGGTGACGCAGTAATCAGGCGGCATGTTTTTCCTGCTTGATCCCGTCCTTAAATTCAACCCCTTCGATGATTTCCGGCAATCGGAATGCGCCGTCGAGTTTACGCCATTTCTTCTTTGCCGACATCATCAGGCGGAAGGTCATTGCCAAGGCGGTCTTGCGCCCGAGGCAGCCTTTGGTCTTCTTCGTTCGGTGCCGCACGGTGGCAAATATGCTTTCGATGGGGTTGGATGTGCGGATGTGTTTCCAGTGCTCGGCAGGGAAGTCGTAGAAGGTCAGCAGCACGTCCCGGTCCTTGGTCAGCTTCCCCACGGCACGCTCGTATTTCACGCCATAGGCTTCGATGAAGAAATTGAACGCGGCCTCGGCGTCCCGTTTGTTCTCGGCCATCCAGATGTCCTGTAGATGGCCCTTGGCTTTGGCTTGCAGCGACTTCGGCATGGCATTCAGGACGTTGCCGGTTTTATGCACCCAGCAGCGCTGCTCCCGGGTCTCACCGAACACCTCCCGCAAGGCGTTCCAGAAGCCGAGCGCGCCATCACCAACGGCCAGATCAGGGGCTTTTCTGAGGCCACGACGTTGCAAGTCCAGCAGCAGTTCACGCCAGCTCTGGCTGCTTTCTCGATACCCGTCCACGAGGCCCAGAACATCCTTGTTACCCCACTCGTCCGCGCCGATGATCACCAGCATGCATTGCTTGTCAGCATCCGTGCGCGGCTTGAAATAAACCCCGTCGGCCCAGAAATACACATAGCGTTTGGCCGACAGGTCACGCCGGTTCCAACGCTCGTATTCTGCCCACCACTCCGCCTTCAGGCGCGAAATCGTGCTCGATGTCAAACCACCCGCATCAGGCCCCAGAAGGGCCGCCAGTGCTTCGCCGAAATCACCCGTGGAAATACCTTTGAGATAGAGCCAGGGCAACAACTCCTCGACCGACTTTGCCCGGCGCAGATACGGCGGCAGAAGCGTCGAGGTGAACCTGATCTTCTCCGCCCCCGTGCCACGATCACGCACCCGAGGCACATTCACCGGGACAGGGCCGATCCCCGTCATCACCTCGCGCTCCGGCAGGTATCCGTGGCGAACAAGGCGCTGGCGACCGGCCGAATCCCTCAAATGCGCGTGTTGCGCCATCAGATCACAAACCTCGGCCTCGACCGCCTGTGCCAACAGATCCCGCGCGCCTTTGCGCAAGATATCCGTCAGCGGATCAGGTGAAATTCCGGCTGGATCGGTAAACTCCAAAATAGTATCGTCTTCCATGTGGCATATCCTTTTCTCTCTGAGAATCGCGGCGCGTCAACACCGCCATGATATGCCACCCAATCACCCCATCACCAACTTTCGGGCATTACTCTTTGGGGGCACCAGTTATCCAACCACCAACATATTTGTATTTCCCGGGTGTGGTCAGCGTGCCTTGCCCGTTAAAGGTGCCGTCACGGAAATCGCCTTCATAAACCAACCCATTGGAATAATGGGCCACCCCTTTGCCATCTGGTACGCCATCCAGCCAGTTGCCTTCATAGATGCCGCCATCGGCATATGTCATTTTGCCTTGACCGTTCGGCAGATTGTTCTTGTAATTGCCTACATAGACCGAGCCATCGGGATAATGCTCTTCACCATTGCCTTGCATCACGCCATTGACCCAACTGCCGGTATAAACCTGCCCGTCCGCACTGGTGAACGTGCCTTTCCCGTGGCGCTGGTCATCCTTGAAATCACCCTCATAAACCGAGCCATCTGGATAGGTGATTTTCCCTTTGCCATTGCGCTGGTTCGCCTTGAACTCACCGGAATAAACCGTGCGGTCCAGCAGGGTCAGAACTCCGGTGCCATCGAATTTGTCATCCTTCCAGTCACCATCGTAACTGGTCCCGTCTTTGGTTCTAAGCGTGCCTTTACCCTCGCGGTTCCCTTTTGACATGGTTCCTTCAAAAACCGATCCATCGGGGTAGACAATTTTCGCCAACCCTTCTTTTACCCCGTTGACCCATTCGCCCTGATAAACCAGTCCACTGGGGCTTTTCATCGTGCCTTCACCGTGACGCAGGCCATTGCGAAATCCGCCCTCGTACTGGGCGCCGTTGGGATAGACCCATATCCCGTTACCGGTTATCTGCGCCTCTACCCAGTCACCCTCGTAACTACTGCCATCGGGAAACAGGATCTTGCCAAACCCGTCCGGCTTCCCTTTGACGAAGGACCCTGTGTAAATTGATCCATTCTGGAATTTCGCAGTTCCCTGACCACTGGCATAACCCTCGACCCACTCGCCGCTATATTCATAGCCATTAGGCAGGCGGTAAGTGCCGGTGCCGTGCCGTTTGCCATCCAGAAAGGTTCCTTCATAAAGGCCGCCATCTCCATACTGTTTGGTGATAACCTCGGTCGTGTTCTGGCTGTACCCTGCGCCAGGCAGGCCGAGGGACAGAGCCACCCCGACCAATGCCACCTGCATTTGCGTCTTTGCTGCTTTCACCTTGAACACATCGGCCCCCTATATCTGTTGTGTAGGAACCTAGTAGAGCCCCGCCGCCCTGACAATGTCTTTTGCGCTTCAAGGCTTCCACTCGGGCAGAACTCTGCTAATAAAACCGGTGTGAACAAAGGAAATGCACGCATGTCTGACAAATTCCGCCTGACCCTTGCCCAATTGAACCCCACTGCGGGGGCTTTGGACGGCAACGCCGCCAAAGCCCGCGATGCGTGGGAACAGGGGCGCGAAGCTGGCGCCGATCTGGTTGCGCTGCCGGAAATGTTTATCACCGGCTATCAGGTGCAGGATCTGGTGATGAAACCCGCTTTTACCGCCGACGCCATGCGCCACATCGAACAACTTGCCAAGGATTGTGCCAATGGTCCTACACTGGCAATTGGCGGGCCCTATGCAGACGGTGACAAGCTGTATAACGCCTATTACATCCTTCAAGGCGGCAAGATCATCCGCCGTGTGTTGAAACACCACCTGCCCAACGAAACCGTATTTGACGAAAAACGCCTGTTCGACAGCGCGGAACCGGCCGGCCCTTACAGCATCGACAATATCCGCATCGGCTCCCCTATTTGCGAGGACGCCTGGCACGAGGACGTGGCCGAAACCCTGACCGAAACCGGCGCCGAAATCCTGCTGATCCCCAATGGCTCACCCTATTTTCGCAACAAGCTGGACGTGCGCATGAACATCATGGTGGCGCGGGTGACAGAAAACGACCTGCCGCTGGTCTATCTGAACATGGTTGGCGGGCAGGATGATCAGGTGTTTGACGGGGCGTCCTTTGTGTTGAACCCCGGCGGGGAGCTGGCGCTGCTGCTGCCCCCCTTTGAAGAGGTCGTGACACATGTTGATTTCACCCGCGAGGCCGACGGCTGGCGCGCGGTCAAAGGCGATCTGGCCCCGCAACCGGATGAGTGGGAGCAGGATTATCGCGTGATGGTCGAAGCCCTGCGCGATTACATGCGCAAGACCGGGTTCAAAAAGGTATTGCTGGGTCTGTCCGGCGGGATCGACAGCGCCATTGTGGCAGCCATTGCCGCCGATGCCCTGGGGCCGGAAAATGTGCGCTGTGTTATGCTGCCGTCGGAATACACCTCGCAATCGTCACTGGACGATGCACAGGAAATCGCCGAAAATCTGGGTTGCCGGTATGATTTCGTGCCAATTTCCGAAGGGCGTCAAGCCATCACCAACACACTTGCCCCCCTGTTCGAGGGCACCGAAGAAGGATTGACCGAAGAAAACATCCAGTCCCGCCTTCGGGGATTATTGCTGATGGCCTTGTCCAACAAATTCGGGGAAATGCTGCTGACCACGGGGAACAAATCCGAGGTGGCTGTGGGTTATGCCACCATCTATGGTGATATGGCGGGCGGATATAACTCTCTGAAAGACATGTATAAAACCCGCGTGTTTGAAACCTGCCGCTGGCGCAATGCCAACCACCGCGACTGGATGGCAGGACCGGCTGGCGAAGTAATCCCGCCGCGTGTAATCGACAAGCCCCCCAGTGCCGAACTGCGCGAGGGCCAGCGCGATGATGACAGCCTGCCCCCCTATGACGTGCTGGATGCGATCCTGACGGGTCTGGTGGATGACGAAAAATCGGTCGCCGGGCTGGTCGCCGAAGGGTTTGATCGTGCTGTGGTGAAGAAGGTCGAACATCTGCTATATATCAGCGAATACAAACGCTTCCAGTCCGCCCCGGGCCCGCGCCTGACCATGCGATCTTTCTGGCTGGACCGGCGCTATCCGATTGTGAACCGCTGGCGGGATCCCACATGATCAATTTCCGGTTTTCATCTGCGCTACAAAACCACAAGGCAGCATAGAGCAAGCCATCCTATTTGCCTTGGCGTACCTGTCAAATAAACCATATATTGCCAACAAGGCCGCGATTGCGTAGAAATGGCGTTCATTGGCAGGGCGCAATTCAATTTTTAGCAGAAATGCTATAATCTGGTTACATTATGACAATTGGAAAATTACCAGATGCAAAGCCGTTTACAATTCCTTTCGTGATATCTTTCACGACAATAGTAACTGTATATATTCTGTATTGCCTGGGCGGATTAATAGCGAAATCCATTTGGGGGCTTCCCTTCTATTTTGGAGCTATGCCCAAAAGTTGGTGACGCAGTAATCAGGCGGCATGTTTTTCCTGCTTGATCCCGTCCTTAAATTCAACCCCTTCGATGATTTCCGGCAATCGGAATGCGCCGTCGAGTTTACGCCATTTCTTCTTTGCCGACATCATCAGGCGGAAGGTCATTGCCAAGGCGGTCTTGCGCCCGAGGCAGCCTTTGGTCTTCTTCGTTCGGTGCCGCACGGTGGCAAATATGCTTTCGATGGGGTTGGATGTGCGGATGTGTTTCCAGTGCTCGGCAGGGAAGTCGTAGAAGGTCAGCAGCACGTCCCGGTCCTTGGTCAGCTTCCCCACGGCACGCTCGTATTTCACGCCATAGGCTTCGATGAAGAAATTGAACGCGGCCTCGGCGTCCCGTTTGTTCTCGGCCATCCAGATGTCCTGTAGATGACACTTGGCTTTGGCTTGCAGCGACTTCGGCATGGCATTCAGGACGTTGCCGGTTTTATGCACCCAGCAGCGCTGCTCCCGGGTCTCACCGAACACCTCCCGCAAGGCGTTCCAGAAGCCGAGCGCGCCATCACCAACGGCCAGATCAGGGGCTTTTCTGAGGCCACGACGTTGCAAGTCCAGCAGCAGTTCACGCCAGCTCTGGCTGCTTTCTCGATACCCGTCCACGAGGCCCAGAACATCCTTGTTACCCCACTCGTCCGCGCCGATGATCACCAGCATGCATTGCTTGTCAGCATCCGTGCGCGGCTTGAAATAAACCCCGTCGGCCCAGAAATACACATAGCGTTTGGCCGACAGGTCACGCCGGTTCCAACGCTCGTATTCTGCCCACCACTCCGCCTTCAGGCGCGAAATCGTGCTCGATGTCAAACCACCCGCATCAGGCCCCAGAAGGGCCGCCAGTGCTTCGCCGAAATCACCCGTGGAAATACCTTTGAGATAGAGCCAGGGCAACAACTCCTCGACCGACTTTGCCCGGCGCAGATACGGCGGCAGAAGCGTCGAGGTGAACCTGATCTTCTCCGCCCCCGTGCCACGATCACGCACCCGAGGCACATTCACCGGGACAGGGCCGATCCCCGTCATCACCTCGCGCTCCGGCAGGTATCCGTGGCGAACAAGGCGCTGGCGACCGGCCGAATCCCTCAAATGCGCGTGTTGCGCCATCAGATCACAAACCTCGGCCTCGACCGCCTGTGCCAACAGATCCCGCGCGCCTTTGCGCAAGATATCCGTCAGCGGATCAGGTGAAATTCCGGCTGGATCGGTAAACTCCAAAATAGTATCGTCTTCCATGTGGCATATCCTTTTCTCTCTGAGAATCGCGGCGCGTCAACACCGCCATGATATGCCACCCAATCACCCCATCACCAACTTTCGGGCATTACTCGCTGCCGCACGATCCGGCAGTCTGATCACCGCCAGAAACGCGCTGGATCAGGGGCGCGAGGTGCTGGCGGTGCCGGGGCATCCGTTCGATGCCCGCGCCTTTGGCTGCAACGCATTGCTGCGGGACGGGGCAACGCTGGTGCGATCCGCCGAAGATGTGATCGAAGCGATCGGCAAAGAACAGGCCGCCCAACCGGCGCCAACACCGAAACAGCCCCCCAAGCCCGAACGCAGCCTAACGGATACCTCGAAATTGCATAGCGAGATCCTTTCACGGCTTGGCCCCAGCCCCGTGGCCGAAGACCAGTTGATCCGTGATCTGGAATTGCCCAGCCAAAAGGTGGCGCCTGAATTGCTGAACCTTGAACTGGACGGCAAAATCATCCGCGCGCCTGGCGGATTATTGTCGCTCGCGAATTAGGGTCAGGACCTGTTAAACCCAAAGACGCTGCCAATAACTTTGATGCCTCCGGCGGGGATATTTGGACCATTTGGAAGGGGTTCAGGCCGGTCTGTATCAAGAACAAATTCCATCCCCCATTGACATTTGATCCGATCCCCCCTCTTTTGCGCCGCCATTAGCTCTGTTTCTGAGTCGAGAGGAATTTCATGCCCGTCGTCGTTGTCGAGTCCCCTGCCAAAGCCAAAACCATCAATAAATACTTGGGGGATGACTATACCGTTCTGGCCTCGTATGGGCACGTTCGCGATCTGCCGCCAAAGGACGGATCGGTCGATACGGAACACGATTTCGCGATGAAGTGGGAAATCGGATATGATTCCCGAAAGCATGTCAAAGCCATCGCCGACGCCCTGAAAGATGACAACGAACTGATCCTCGCAACCGACCCTGATCGCGAAGGGGAAGCAATCAGCTGGCATCTGGAAGAAGCGCTGCGCAAGCGCAAATCGATCAAGAAAGACACCCCCGTTTCCCGCGTGGTGTTCAACGCCATCACCAAGTCTGCCGTGACCGAGGCGATGAAAAACCCGCGTCAGGTGGATATGCCGCTGGTCGAGGCCTACCTTGCCCGCCGCGCGCTGGATTATCTGGTGGGGTTCAACCTGTCGCCGGTTTTGTGGCGCAAACTGCCCGGCGCGAAATCGGCCGGACGGGTGCAATCGGTCTGCCTGCGCCTGATTGTCGAGCGCGAGATGGAGATCGAGGCCTTCAAGGCCCGCGAATACTGGAGCGTCAAAGCCGCCCTGACCACCCCGCGCGGGCAGGCCTTCGAGGCACGGCTAACCCATTTGGCCGGCTCAAAACTGGACAAATTCGATCTGGAAAACAGCACAGCCGCCGAATTGGCCGTGCAGGCGGTGAACAGTCGCGATCTGACGGTACAGAAGGTCGATGCAAAACCGGCCAACCGCAATCCGTCTGCCCCCTTTATGACCTCGACCCTGCAACAAGAGGCCTCGCGCAAATTCGGCTTTGGTGCGCGCCAGACGATGAGCACTGCCCAGCGCCTGTATGAAGCCGGTTACATCACCTATATGCGGACCGACGGCATCGACATGGCCCCCGAGGCCGTAACCGCCGCCCGCGCCGAAATCGAAACCCGCTATGGCAAGGATTATGTCCCCGCCAAACCGCGCATCTACAAGAACAAGGCCAAGAACGCGCAAGAGGCCCACGAATGTATCCGCCCGACCGATATGTCGGTGGACGCGGGCAAACTGGCGCGGCTGGAGGCGGATCAGCGCAAGCTGTATGATCTGGTCTGGAAACGCACGCTGGCCAGCCAGATGGAACAGGCCAGCCTTGAGCGCACAACCGTTGATGTGGGCAGCGATGACGGGCAGGTCGTTTTGCGTGCCACCGGTCAGGTGGTTTTGTTTGATGGGTTTATGCGCGTCTATGAAGAGGGCCGCGATGATACGGTGGTGGATGACGACGACAAGCGTCTGCCGCAGGTTTCCGAGGGCGACGCGGTTGACAAATCTTCAGTCACCCCCGAGCAACATTTCACCCAACCCCCGCCCCGCTTCACCGAGGCAACCCTGGTCAAGCGCATGGAAGAGCTGGGCATCGGTCGCCCGTCAACCTATGCGTCCGTCATCACCACGATTCAGGACCGCGAATACGTTCGCAAGGAAAAGAACCGCCTGTTCCCCGAGGACAAGGGGCGGATGGTGACGGTTTTCCTGCTGAATTTCTTCCGCAAATATGTCGGCTATGAATTTACCGCAAATCTGGAAGAGGAACTGGACGACGTTTCCGCCGGCAACCGCAATTATAAAAACGTGCTGGACCGGTTCTGGAAAGATTTTTCCGCCGCGATAGCCGAAACCAGCGAATTGCGCATTTCCGAGGTGCTGGACAAGCTGGACGAAGCATTGGCGCCGGTGCTGTATCCGCCGCGCGAAGACGGGTCCGATCCGCGCATCTGCCCGCTGTGTGGTGAAGGCAAACTGCATTTGAAAACCTCGCGTAGTGGCGGTTTTGTTGGCTGTGGCAACTATCCCGAATGTCGCTATACCCGTCCGCTGGGCGGGGAAAATGGTGAAAATGGCGATCGTGTTCTAGGCATGGATGGCGAGGATGAAATCTCGCTTCGCTCGGGCCGGTTCGGCCCCTATGTGCAGCGCGGCGAAGTCACCGAGGACAACAAAAAACCGCCACGCGCCAGCCTGCCCAAGGGCTGGTCAGCCGAGGATATGACGCTGGAAAAGGCACTGACATTGCTAAGCCTGCCGCGTTTTGTGGGTGCCCACCCCGATGGTGGCAAGGTGGAAACCAACATTGGCCGTTACGGGCCTTATGTGTTGCACACCACGGTGGACGAGGATGGCAAGGAACAAAGACTCTATGCCAACATTCCCGATGTGGAAGAGGTGTTCACTATCGGCATGAATCGCGCAGTCGAAGTGCTGGCCGAGAAAAAAGCCAAGGGCGGCGGACGCGGGCGCACCGCAGCCAAGCCTTTGAAAGAACTGGGCGAACACCCCTCCGAAGGCGGCCCCGTCAACGTGATGGACGGGCGTTACGGGCCATATGTGAAATGGGCCAAGGTCAACGCGACCCTGCCAAAGGACGTGGAACCGGCAGATGTAACCATGGACATGGCGGTAGAACTGATCACCGCAAAGGCCGCGAAAAAGGGTGGGCGCAAGAAGGCGGCACCGAAGAAAAAGGCAGCGGCCAAGAAGAAACCGGCAGCGAAAAAGAAGCCCGCGGCCAAGAAAAATCCTGCTGCCAAAAAGAGTTAATGCCATGACGCCCCGGACATGTTCCGGGGCTTCTTTTTTGTGAAGCGGCGCAAAACCGGTTTTCCCGCCATCACCCAGATTGACTCTTGCCCCGTCCCCCGTCACACATCGTTGCAAGTGACACAAATATCGGGGGTCCATTCATGAACAAGATTTACGCATCCGCTGCCGAGGCGCTGGATGGTTTGCTAAAGGACGGAATGTTCATCGCGGCTGGCGGGTTTGGCCTGTGCGGTATTCCGGAATTGCTGCTGAATGCCATCAAGGACGCAGGCGTCAAGAATCTGACATTTGCATCCAATAACGCTGGTGTGGACGATTTCGGTATCGGTATTTTGTTGCAAACCAAGCAGGTCAAAAAGATGATGTCCTCCTACGTTGGGGAAAACGCCGAATTCATGCGCCAGTATCTAAGCGGCGAGTTAGAGCTGGAATTCAACCCGCAGGGCACTTTGGCCGAACGGATGCGCGCCGGTGGCGCCGGAATCCCCGGATTTTACACCAAAACCGGTGTGGGCACGGTGATTGCCGAGGGTAAGGAGCACAAGGATTTCGACGGCGAAACCTATATTCTGGAACGCAGGATTGTCGCCGATCTGTCAATCATCAAGGCATGGAAAGCCGATGAAACCGGCAACCTGATTTTCCGCAAAACCGCGCGCAATTTCAACGTCCCCGCTGGTAAATGCGGCAAAATCTGTGTGGCCGAGGTCGAGGAAATTGTACCGGTGGGCAGCCTTGACCCCGACCTGATCCATATGCCCGGCATTTATGTTCACCGCATTATTCAGGGTGACCATGAAAAACGCATCGAGCAACGCACAATTCGCGAAGCATAGGAGGGCAGGATGAGCAAAGAAAACCAACCAAGCGAAGCCCACATAAAGCGCCGTAACGACATTCCATCACAGTTTTATGACTGGATTATCGAGGCCCGAAAATTGGTTGATGCGCATTTCCCCAACGAGGTTTCCTCGGCCCATAACGCGATGGTCATTGAAACGGCAAAGTCCATGATGATGATGCACAAGCTGGGCGAAATCGAGATGGCAATCAATGATATTGTTTTCGAACTAGATGATCGGGAGGAGACCTGAACATGGCATGGGACCGCAATCAAATGGCTGCCCGCGCAGCACAGGAACTGCAGGATGGCTGGTATGTGAACCTTGGCATCGGCATCCCGACGCTTGTGTCCAACTATATCCCGGACGGGATCGAAGTGACCCTGCAATCTGAAAACGGTATGTTGGGCATGGGGCCTTTCCCCACCGAGGATGAAATCGACCCCGATCTGATAAACGCCGGCAAGCAGACCATCACCGAACTGCCACAAACCGCCTATTTCGACAGCGCCGAAAGCTTTGCCATGATTCGTGGCGGCAAAATTGCCATGGCAATTCTGGGCGCGATGGAAGTCGCCGAAAACGGTGATCTGGCCAACTGGATGATCCCCGGCAAGCTGGTCAAAGGCATGGGCGGCGCGATGGATCTGGTGGCGGGTGTGGGCCGTGTGGTGGTGGTGATGGACCACACCAACAAACACGGTGTCAGCAAGTTGTTAAAGGAATGCACCCTGCCGCTGACCGGCAAGGGCGTGGTGGACCGGATCATCACCAATCTGGGCGTGCTGGATGTGGTCGAAGGCGGATTGAAGGTGGTCGAGCTGGCCCCCGAAGTTACGCAGGAACAGATAGAAGCCGCGACCGAAGCAACGCTGGTATAAGCCGATATTTACCTGAAAAACCAAAGCCCCGCTGCAATTGCGGGGCTTTTCGCGCTTTCAGGGTCACTTTATCACAAAACCGCCACAGCATTGTTCCCTTTTGCGAAACAGCTTCATATTCTCGCCCCAATTAAAGCCTAGATCGCGGTTAATGGATATGACACGCACAACCCCCGAACCAGTCCCCCTGCCCCGCCCCGCGCGGCGCTGGAAGGATGTGCTGATTCTGGGCGGGTTGTTCGCGCTGATGCTGGTGGGGCTGCTCGGTATGGCTGCCGCGACGGGCTGGGAAGAAACCCGCGCGCAACTGGCCAAGCTTTCGCTATCCTATATCGCGATTTTGTTCGGCCTGTCGCTGCTGAACTACCTGCTACGCGGATTGCGCTGGCATATGTTTGCTCGCCGGTTGGGCCTGCCCACCGGATTGTTGCAGGATATGCGCCATTTTCTGGGCGGGTTCGCGATGAGCGTCACGCCGGGCCGTGTGGGGGAACTGGTGCGGATGCGCTGGCTGAAACGCGAAACCGGTTGGGCAGTGGAACGGACAGCACCGCTGGTGCTGATGGATCGGGCCTCGGACCTTGCGGCGATTGCGGTCATTCTGGGGGTGGCATTGTCAATGTCCACCCGCGGCATTGCGGGGGCTGTGCCGGTTGTGGTGGTGTCGATCATCGTCGCCATCATCGCCACACGCCCCGCCCTGCTGACCCGTCTGGTGACTTATATGTATAAGGCCACAGGCCGCTGGCCGCGCCTGTTTGGTCGCGTGCGCATGGCGGCCCGTTCCCTGAAACAGTTTTCAAACGCCCCCGTAATGCTGGCCGCACTGGCGCTTGGATTGGCCGGATGGCTGGCCGAGGGATATTCCTTTTATCTGCTACTGGGTTGGCTGGGGGCAGATGTGGGCCTGTGGTCCGCCGTTGGCATTTTCGTATTCGCAACACTTGCCGGTGGCGCCACGGGTTCACCCGGCGGGGTTGGCGGGGCCGAGGCGGCGATGGTCGCCCTGCTGCATATGGAAGGCGTGCCGCTGGAAATCAGCCTGCCCGCCACCGCAATCATCCGGATCACAACCCTGTGGTTCGCCATCGGCATCGGGCTGCTTATTTTCCCGTTTGCCGAACGTATTTCTGTAAGGACACAACATGCGCTGGAAAACCGCTGATTATACCGGCTGGGGCCGGGTTCACAGGGCAACGGGGCAACTGGCCCGCCCCGAACGCGAATCGACGCTTGAGGCCTTTATCGCCGAAGACCCATCACCCGCAATCGGCATGTGCCGCTCGTATGGCGATACCTGCCTGAACGACGGCGGCCGCGCGATAGACATGACGCGGATGGATCGGGTTCTGTCATTTGATGCCAAAACCGGCGTGATCGAGGTGGAAGGCGGCTGTCAGATCGGCGAGCTTGCCCGCCTGTTTGCGCCCCAAGGCTGGCTGCCTGCTGTAATGCCCGGCACGGGATTTGCTACTGTTGCAGGCTGTATTGCCAATGATGTGCATGGTAAAAACCACCATGGCATCGGCAGTTTCGGTCAGCATGTGGTCAGCATAACCCTGCTGAACGGCGACAAGAAACAGGTGATCAGCCCCAAACGTAGCGCGGGCCTGTTCAAGGCGACCGTTGGCGGTTTGGGCCAGACCGGTGTGATCGCCAGCGCCAAATTGCAGATGATCCCCTGCAAGGGCGATGTGATGATGGTGACCGAACGCCGGATCGAGGGCTGGGACGAATTTCTAGAGGCGCTTGACGGCTCCAAAGCCACTTATACGGTGGGCTGGATTGACGCCACGGCCAAGGGCGATGATCTGGGGCGCGGTATTCTGGAAGAGGGCGAAACCGGCGCGGGGCTGGTGCCTAAGCCGAAGAAATCGCGCTCGATCCCGTTCAATGCGCCGGGGTTTGCCCTGTCCAAACTTGTGGTGCGGCTGTTCAACAAACTTTACTACAGCCGCGTGCCCAAATCAGGGCGCACCACGGTGAAACCGATTTCCGAATTCTTTTTCCCGCTGGATGCGATCCATGACTGGAACCGTCTTTATGGCAAGCGCGGCTTTCACCAGTTTCAATGTGTGGTGCCGATTGCACAGGCCGACGCCCTGCGCGAGATGCTTGAGATAATTGCCAATTCCGGCCTTGCCTCACCTTTGGCTGTTTTGAAACGCATGGGCGATGGGCGCGGTGGCTATATGTCGTTCCCGATGGAAGGCTACACGCTGGCGGTTGATTTCCCGAACCGCTCTGGCGCCGAGGATTTGATCCAGTCGCTGATCGACATGGCCCAGGCCGCAGGCGGGCGGATTTACCTGGCCAAGGATTCGATTGCCACGGGGGCGCAGGTGAAACCGATGTATCCCGAATTTGCCGATTTTCTGGCCGAGGTGCAAAAAGCCGATCCTGACGGGCATTACACCACCGACATCATCCGCCGACTGGATCTGAGGAGCAAATCATGAGCGAGACCTGGATCATATTGGGGGCCACATCATCAATGGCCAAGGCGTTTGCGCGGGCCGTGGCGGAACGGGGCGACGGGGTGTTGCTGGCCGGTCGCGACATGGACGATCTGAAACGCAGTGCGGCCGATTGTGCCCAACGCGGCGCGCCAGTGGCCGAAGCGGTCAAGTTTGACGCCCGCAAACGCGAGAGTTTTACGCCGATCTACAAGCGGGCCTTACGCGAGGACGGGATGATCAATGTCGCCGTATTCGTTGGCTCGATGCCGCCGCAAGAGGATATCGACGCTGACCCGTCGCTGATCGAAGGTGTGGTGAAGGACAGCTTCACGGGGCCTGCGGAATTCCTGCAAGGGATTGCGCCGGAAATGGAAGCGCGCGGCGGGGGCTGCGCGGTTGGTGTGGGATCCGTCGCGGGGGACCGCGGGCGGATCGGCAATTATGTTTACGGCGCGGCCAAGGCGGGGTTTGCCACTTATCTATCCGGTCTGCGCAACCGTCTGACGCGGGCTGGTGGCCATGTGGTGACGGTGAAACCGGGGTTTGTCGATACCGGCATGACCTGGGGGATCGAGGGGATGTTTCTGGTCGCCACACCCGAAAAGGTGGCGGCGGATATTCTGAAGGCCGTGGATAAAAAGCGAAACGTGATCTACACGCCGTTTTTCTGGCGCTATATCATGCTGATTATCCGCTCTATTCCCGAATTCATCTTCAAGAAGATGTCGATCTAGGCCCCAAAGAGATTCTATGCCTCCGGCGGGGATATTTGAAGAACGGTAATAGGGGGAACCTCTAAAAATCCCCCAAAATCCGGCCTGACGGGGTAGAATCGTCATCAGGATGAAAATGATTCGACCGACGGGGTTTTGTCATGGGTCAGATGGGATTTTTTGATCTTTCCAGCCGATACGCGGGACTGGACAAATCTGGTGATCCGCTGGTGTTGCTCAACGACATGGTGCCGTTCGAGGATTACCGGGACGAGCTGAAGGCCATATGGCGCACGCCGCCCGAACAGCGCAAATCCAACGCTGGCCGCCCGCCTTGGGATGAGGTGCTGATATTCAAGACGATGGTTTTGCAGCAGCTCTACAACCTCTCTGACGATCAGATCGAGTATCAGATCCGCGACCGCCTGTCGTTCATGCGGTTTCTCGGCCTTGGCATTGAAGACAGCGTACCTGACGCCAAGACCATCTGGGCCTACCGTGAAAGGCTGGCCGGGGCCGGGAAGATGAAGGAGCTGTTTGACAAGTTCGATGCCTTTCTGCGCGAAAAGGGCTATCTGGCGATGGGCGGGCAGATTGTTGATGCGAGCATCGTTCCGGCGCCGCGCCAGCACAACAAAAGGGACGAGAACGAGAAAATCAAGGCGGGCGAAACGCCTGAAGAGTGGGAGGAAAAACCCCACAAGAAGCGCCAGAAGGACGTGGATGCGCGCTGGACGAAGAAGCACGGCAAGAGCTATTACGGCTACAAGAACCACATCAATGTCGACCGGCGGCACAAATTCATCCGCGCTTATGATGTCACCGATGCCGCCGTGCATGACAGCCAGGCGCTTGCCGGTCTGATTGATGCGAGCAACACCTCATCGGACCTGTGGGCCGACAGCGCCTATCGCTCGCAAAAGATCGAAAGCGAGCTGGAAGAGCGGGGGCTTCACAGCCATATCCATCACAAGGGCAGGCGCGGCAAGCCGCTTGGCGAGCGCCAGCAAAAGGCCAACCGGAGGCGCTCGAAAGTGCGGGTCCGGGTCGAGCATGTATTCGCTTTTCAGGAGCGCTCCATGGGCGGCAAGCTGATCCGCTCCATCGGCCTGAAGCGGGCGCGATTTCGCATCGGGATGATGAACCTGGTCTACAACATGAAGCGCTTCGTCCAGTTCGAATGCGGCCTGGCGGCGCCGGGATAAGGGTTCATGGGGTGAGGTGTGCCTGAAATACCCAAAACCGGCTTGAAACCGGTGAAAATGGGTTTATGATCCGAAGCAATCAGGCGGGACAGGCGAAAAACCGTCCACCCCGCCGCGAAGAAGGCGAAAACGGGAATTTACAGAGGTTCCCTTTAGTCTAATCGTAGCAAACCCGGTAACGCAACAATATATGCGAATATGTTTCCCGGGTTCTGGGCCTTGTCCGAAGCCCCATCCGCCCCCGTCATCACCCGCACCGAGCCGAGCTGGTCCGTGTGCAGATAAGTCGCCGCCCCCGCCGCCGGACCCCCCGCCTTGTGGCTGATCCGAACATTAGGATGCGGGTAGAGCAGGATTTCCTCGGAGGTTGCCCCTTATTTTGGGACAGGACGAGCTGCCGCCTACGTGGCTGTCGCCGCCGTCAGGGGTGAACTATGCGGTTGTGTTGCTAGGGGAGACTGTCCGCCGGATCGGTGTGGTGAAGTGGTCCCGAAAAATTGGACAGGTAGTGTCGCGAGTTTGGTGGAAATTCGAGGACGGCGTAATCTCCGGGTGCATCGAAGCCACCCAACCGGCGGCTGGAACCGCCAAGGAGATCACGCCATGACAAAGAATACAGCAACATCGACATCCGCGCTACTGGCCAATGAAGCAGGCTATGACCCGATTGAAGACCGGCTGCGCCAGAACATCCGCGCGACGATCGAGGCGGTTTTCGAAGAGGAGCTGGAGCAGTTTCTGGGCCGTTGCCGGTATGGCCGCAGCGGCGGGGCAAAGGCCGGATACCGCCACGGGCATCGCGAGCGGCAACTGGTCGGAACATTTGGAACCGAAACGGTGCGCGTGCCGCGTGCGCGGATCACAGGCGAGGCCGGCAAGGCCAGAGAATGGCGCTCGAAGGCATTGCCCCGCTACCAGCGGCTGACGAAGAAGGCCGAGGCGCTGATCGCTGCTGTCTACCTTTCGGGCACCAACACACGGCGGGTAAAACGCGCCCTGTTCGGCCTGTTTCAGGGGGCGGTCAGCAAGGATGTGGTGAGCCGCGCCTGGCGCAAGGTGAAGGTGGACTGGCAGGCGTGGTGCGCCCGCAGCCTTGCGGATGAAGACATCGTGCGGCTGATCCTGGACGGCACCGTGATCAAAACGCGGATTGACAGGAAGGCCACCAATATCTCGGTTCTGGCCGCGATTGGCGTGCGCCGGGATGGGCAGAAGGTCTTGTTATCACTGATGAACATGGGCGGCGAAAGCACCTCCGCCTGGCGTCAGTTCATCAACGATCTGGATGCGCGCGGGTTGAAACGGCCCGAATTTGTCATCGTGGACGGGGCACCGGGACTTGAGGTCGCTCTCATTGCCCTCTGGGGTGAAGATCTGCCGATCCAGAGGTGCACGGTGCACAAGCACCGCAACCTTCTGGCCAAGGCACCCAAGCGTATGCATGATGAGTTGACAGAAGATTACCGCGACATGATCTACGCCAAAACACCCGAGGAAATCGCCACCCGCCGCAAGGCATTTCTGCGAAAATGGCGGCTGAAATGCAAGGCCGTCGCTGACAGCTTGGAAGAAGCAGGAGATAAGCTTTTCACCTTCACGCGTCTGCCACAAGGCCAGTGGAAATCGGCCAGAACGACAAATGCGATCGAACGCCTGAACGAGGAATTCCGCCGCCGCATCAAGACCCAGACCGTGCTGCCATGCGCCGAGACCGTGCCGATGCTGCTTTGGGCTCTGATGGCCTCGGGGCAGATCGTCATGCGAAAGGTCGATGGCTGGGAAACGCTCGCTCAGCCCGTCGCCGACGCAACCCTTGACCAAGCCGCCTGACCGGCGCATAACTCAACCCGCTCGGAGGTGCCTGAAATCAATTTCCACCACTTTCGAGATACAACCCACCAGCCAGTGCGGCAGGATTCATCGTGACCACAAAATTGATACTGGCGTCAGAAAAATCCACAGCGCGTAAATTGGCAATGCGGGCGGTGATATCACGGCCAAGGATATTCACCGTTAACATGTCGCCGATTTTCAGGCCGATTTCGTTTGCTTCTTCCTCGGCAAAACTGATCAGGGGCGGGCCGGTGTAATCGGCGGGCCACCATTCGCCCTGCGTGATACGAGAGTTCTTCGGCGGGTTCTCGGCATAGGTAATGCCGCGATCTCCTCTGATCACCCAGTGGTCTCCTGCGACCTCTGCGGCGGGAATATCATTGATGCGGGTGATCACGCCGCGCAGCATTGGGGCAGCGTCCACTTGGGTAACGCCAGCGTTAGAGCGCGCAAGGGTCAGGAATGGTTCCAGCTGATCCTTCTGGATATCGATAAAGAAATAGGCAGGCGCAATCGCAGGCAGATCGCGGGCGATTGCATTGCGCAGGTTGGTGTCGATCTGGCCGATGGCGGCCAGCACAGTCAGGCCCAGACCCAGTGACAGCACCACCGGCACGGCTTCGCTGCCAGGGCCACCGATTGCGCCAAACGCAAGACGCAAAGCAGGCTTGCCGCGCACCCATTTCGAGCGCCCCATCCAGCCTGCTAGTCTGCGTAGGCCCAATGCGGCCAGCATCAACAGCAATAGGGCTGCAACAATCCCGCCTGTTGCCCAAAGTGCCAATTTTGGAATTTCGGAAAATCCTGTGATAACGCCAATCAGCGATGCCAAAACCAGCCCCGTTATTAAGACATACCGGCGACGGGGCCATGCATTGACACGGCCAGCCGCGTCACGAAACAGGCTGGCCGCGCGGATATCACGGGCCTTGGCCAGTGGCCACAGGGTGAACAGGATCGCCGTTAGAAACCCGTAAACCGCAGCCTGAAACAGCGGCTGAATATGCAGGGTGAAATCGGTAGGGATCGGCAACGCCGCCGAGATAAGCGGAGAGAAAGCCAGTGGCACCAACGCCCCGAACGCCACCCCCAGACCGACCCCCAGAATGGTCAATACCCCGATCTGGATCATATAGACCTGAAATATGGTACGCCCGTCTGCACCAAGCGTTTTGAGCGTGGCAATGGTGGCGGTTTTACCCCCGAGATACGAGCGCACCGCCGCCGAAACCCCAACCCCGCCAACGGCCAGACCGGCAAGGCCGACGATGACCAGAAACGAGGCGATCCGCTCGACAAACAGCTGGATACCGGGGGCACCGTTGCGGCTGTCACGCCAACGCAGGCCACGGGTGCTGAACTGCTCCTCGGCTTGGGATTTCAGCTGATCCAGATTGGCGTTTTGCGCCAGTAACATCCGGTAATGCACTTTGAACAAGGATCCAGGTTGGATCAGGCCGGATTGTGCCAACGCTGTCGTTGCAACAATGGTGCGTGGACCCAGGCCAAAGCCGCTGCCGGCACTGTCAGGTTCGCGGATCAACGCCGCTGTAAGGCGAAATTCTTGTTCGCCCAACCGGAACCGGTCGCCAATCGTCAGGCCCAACCGGTCAATCAGGATCTGTTGTATCACCGCACCGGGTAGTGCGTCTTTTACGGCCAGTGCTTGGCCCAGCGGGATATCCGGTTTCAAAACGATCGCGCCATATAAAGGGTATGCATTATCAACGGCTTTGACCTGTGTCAGACCGGTTTCAATCGTCTCGCCCCGCTGGACCACCACCATCGAGCGAAAGTCGATGATTTCGGATAGGGCATTTGCTGTGTTCGCCAGCCACGCCTGTTCCTCGTCGCCCGCTGATCGGTGGGTAAAGGAAACCTCGGCGTCCCCGCCCAGTATCGTTGCGCCCTCTTGTTGTAACCCCTGTTCAATGCTGACACGCACCGTGCCAACGGCTGCAATCGCGCCGACCCCCAACAACAGACATGTCAGAAATATGCGAAACCCCTGCAATCCGCCGCGCAATTCGCGCCGCGCGATGCGTGTGGCAATCGACAGGCTCACTCGGCTGCCTGTTGGCGGGTTTCGGAATCAATACGCCCGTTGCGAAGCCGCACAATCCGGTCGCAGCGTGCAGCTAGATCAGCGGCATGTGTGACCAGTATAATTGTCGTACCGTATTGCTCGCGCAATCCCAGCATGGCGTCGATGATCGATGCGCCTGTGGTTTCGTCCAGATTGCCGGTTGGTTCATCCGCCAGTAATATTTCAGGGCGCGTGGCCGAGGCGCGCGCCAGTGCAACCCGCTGTTGCTCGCCACCCGACATTTGCGACGGGTAATGGTCAATCCTTGCGCCCAAGCCCAATGCATTCAATTCGGCTTCGGCCCGCTCAAACGCATCCACAACCCCCGCCAGTTCCAGCGGGGTGGCGACATTTTCCAGCGCGGTCATTGTTGGAATAAGGTGGAAAGATTGAAATACTATGCCCATATGATTACGACGAAAGCGGGCAAGCGCGTCCTCGTTCATATCGGTCAGGTTCTGGCCAAGCGCGCGCACCTCGCCAGCCGTGGCCTGTTCCAGACCACCCATCAACATCAGGAGAGACGATTTGCCAGACCCCGATGGCCCAACCAAACCCAGCGTTTCACCGCGGGCAACGTCCAACGATATATCGTGTAGAATTTCAACCACACCAGCATTGGCTGAAAGGCTAAGCTGGACGTCTTTTAGGGTAAGGATTGTCTCGGACATAGCCGCCATTCTTTATGAAAGTGCTGCCTTTGTATATGGGGCATGTGGGCGCCGCTTCAAGTTGCTGCTGGCTATATTCTTCCTATGCCTCCCATCGGCAATGGTAGCGGAACCTGTTGTTATTGCTGCTCTTGGTGACAGTCTGACCCAAGGCTATGGATTGCCGCGCAAAGACGGTTTTGTGCCTCAGTTGGAAAACTGGTTGAAAGCACAAGGTGAAGATGTGCGCATCCTGAACGCTGGCGTGTCAGGGGACACAACGGCAGGCGGTTTATCTCGCATTGACTGGACACTAACCCCGGATGTGCAGGGGCTGATTGTAATCCTGGGCGGCAACGACATTTTACGTGGCATTGACCCCGCAACAAGCCGCGCGAACATCGCTGCAATCCTGAACGTTGCCAATAATCACGAATTGCCTGTGATGTTGGTCGGTATGCCAGCACCAGGAAATTTTGGATCAGATTACAAAGCCCGGTTTAACGCAATGTACCCCGAACTGGCCAAAGATTTCGGGGCTCTGTTTGTAGCAGATTTTTTGCTCCGCTGTTTGAAGGGTCCGCTACAATTCCGGCACAAAAATACATGCAAGCAGATGGTATTCACCCCAATGCATCCGGTGTAGGGAAAATCGTTGAAGTGATCGGTC
Source organism: Profundibacter sp. (assembly GCF_965277155.1). GTDB lineage: Bacteria > Pseudomonadota > Alphaproteobacteria > Rhodobacterales > Rhodobacteraceae > Profundibacter. Next base: position 364,346 of record NZ_CBDIBV010000011.1, on the reverse strand, counting down.
CTGTGGTGCAATCGTTGATATTGCTTGCCCGCAAGCAATAAATTGAACGATTTGGTGATGCGACACCGGTAATTGTGCCAGTCCGGGTTTCCGACAGGGCAAAACTGGTGTGATCCGCCACCACGATCAAATCACAAGAAAACAACAGCACAAGCCCACAACTGCAGGCAATGCCATCCACCGCATCCCCGTCAGCTTCGGCTTTCAAATCCCGGCCGGGGCAAAGGGCTTTGTCGCCCGCCCCTGTAATGATGGTCACACGCAAACCGGATCATCACGAAAACCGGCAAATACCTACCCCATTGATCCGGCGATGTCATGCAACAGTTCCGTCAACATCCAGCCTGCGCAGGTGTCCGAATGTATCCGGTCAAGATTCTTCTTGGACACGGAATCCTTTCTATCAGCCAAGAGAGCACGCACATCATGAAGCTTTTGGCGTGCTTGGGCGAGTGTGACATCGGGATATTTCCCATGTGACAACAATCGCTCTTTCCCAAGGTGCCGGTATTACTGCTGCCAGAGTTTTGATCCGTTGGGTCTCGCAAGCGAAAACAGTCCACTACCATCGGCCAGTTTACAGGATTTTTCCCGGCTTTTTGCTTTTGTTGATCTAAATTCGGACAATTGCATTTGGGGGTATTACCCCTACCGATACCCCCAAATAGCTGTGAAATGGGGGTATTGTATATTCAGCTATGGGGCCGCGATTATAGATAAATCACTGAAATACAATTGATTTTGGGCTGATATGAGCATGTATGAGAAGATTTTTTGGTGCCCAGGAGAGGACTTGAACCTCCACGCCCGTAAGGACACTAGCACCTGAAGCTAGCGCGTCTACCATTCCGCCACCTGGGCAGGTGTCGTAGGGGCGAATTATAGGGACTCGGGGGGGGTGTCAACGGGAGAAACAGTATTTTTTCGCTGCATCATCTTGGCTTGTCCCCCGGCCCTTAAAAAGCTATTGAGAAAACAACAATTGATCGGAGGTTTCACCATGTCCAAACTTGTCACCATATACGGCGGGTCCGGTTTTGTCGGACGATACATTGCGCGGCGGATGGCCAAAGCGGGCTGGCGTGTGCGTGTCGCGGTGCGTCGTCCTAACGAGGCATTGTTCGTGCAGACCTACGGTGTGGTCGGGCAGGTCGAGCCGGAATTATGCAACATTCGCGATGACGCCTCGGTGCGGCATGCGATGCGTGGTGCGGACGCGGTGGTGAACTGCGTAGGGATTCTGAACAATCTGGGCAAGAACAAGTTTGACGCGGTTCACCACGAGGGGGCCGAGCGGGTCGCGCGACTGGCATCGCTTGCGGGTGTCAAGCGGCTGGTGCATCTGTCGTCGATTGCGGCAGATGTGGACAGTGATAGCAACTATGCCCGCACCAAAGGTTTGGGCGAGCAGAGCGTCAAAACCTATTTCCCCGATGCAACCATCCTGCGCCCGTCTGTGGTGTTTGGGGTCGAGGACCAGTTCTTTAACCGGTTTGCCAAGATGACAACATTTTCGATGGTTCTGCCGGTGGTGGGTGGCAATACACTGTTTCAGCCGGTTTATGTCGATGATGTTGCCGCGGCTACCGAAGTTGCCCTGACTGGCGCTGTGCCCACAGGTGTCTATGAATTGGGCGGACCGGAAGTGGATACGTTAAAGGGGCTGATCCATTTTATGCTGAAAGAAATCCAGCGCCGCCGTTTGGTGGTGAATCTGCCGTTCTGGGTCGGGTCTGTCATGGACTTTGGTTTTGATATGATGCAGGCGGTTTCAGGGGGGCTGATTCCCAACACGATCCTGTCGCGTGATCAGGTGCGGTTGTTGAAACATAACAACGTGGTGTCCGAAGGGGCGCGCGGGCTGGCGGATCTGGGGATCAAGCCGACACCATTCGAGGCTGTTGCACCGGAATACCTGTGGCGGTTCCGCCCATCGGGCGAATATGCCTCGATCAAGGAATCAGCCAAGAAGCTTCGCAAAGCCTAGTCCATTTAAGAGGTTCCTATGACTGACAGCACCACGCTGGTTTCATTGTTTCTGGGGGTGCTGGAAGGGTTGACCGAATTCCTGCCGGTATCCTCGACCGGCCACCTATTGTTGGCGGGCCATTTTCTGGGGTTTGAATCGGCGGGCAAAACTTTCGAGGTGGTGATCCAGCTGGGGTCGGTTCTGGCGATCCTGACGATCTATTCGGGCAAGCTGTGGCATGTGTTTCGCACTGCACCAAATGATCCACAATCGCGCCGGTTTATCATGTCGATCCTGATTGCGTTTATGCCTGCGGTGGGGATTGGCGTATTGGCGCATGATTTTATCAAAGAAGTGTTGTTTGAAACGCCCATGCTGATTGCAATTATGCTGATTCTGGGCGGGATAATCCTGGTATGGGTGGACCGTCTGAAATTGACCCCGCGGTATCATGATGCGATGCGCTTTCCTCTGGGCATGTCGCTGGCAATCGGCTTTGCACAAACTCTGGCGATGATTCCAGGGGTTTCGCGATCGGGATCAACGATTGTGGCGTCGCTGTTGATGGGGGCTGACAAGCGTGCGGCGGCTGAGTTTTCATTCTTTTTGTCGATGCCGACAATGGCAGGCGCCTTTGCCTATGATCTATACAAGAATCGTGATGTTCTGGATGCTGGCGCGCTGAATGAAATCGCCATCGGTTTTGTTGCGGCCTTTGTTACGGCCGTTTTTGTGGTTAAGTGGTTGCTGGGATATGTCAGTAAAAATGGCTATGCCTTGTTTGGCTGGTGGCGAATTATTGTAGGCGGCGCGGCGCTGTTGGGGCTTGTTTTTGTTGGGTAAATAAAAATAGGTAAGCAATACTTACTAATTAATTAACTAATAGCCCGATGGGCGGTGTTGAAATCCGCAAAAAGTTAATATTAGGTCACTAGTTATGACTTTTCTTTTCCGGATGCTCCCTTTATGAGGGGTGGCAGGAAAAAGATGGAGTCTGGACTGTGGCCAAGCAACCGATGTTGAAATTTGTTGATGTGAAACGGGATATGCCGCAAAAGCGGGATGCCGGTGTGCGCAATCACGACTTTGATGAAATCTATGCCGAATTCGCCAAGGCCAAAGCGGCCGAGCAGGCCAGCCGCTGCAGCCAGTGTGGTGTGCCCTTTTGCCAATCGCATTGCCCGCTGCACAATAACATTCCCGACTGGTTGCTGATGACGGCCGAAGGGCGGTTGCAAGAGGCATATCAAATCAGTCAGGCGACCAATACTTTCCCCGAAATATGTGGCCGCATTTGTCCGCAGGACCGGTTGTGCGAAGGCAATTGTGTGATCGAAAATTCGGGTCATGGAACGGTGACGATCGGGGCGGTTGAAAAATACATTACCGATACGGCGTGGGAAAATGGTTGGGTCAAACCGAACCTGCCTCATGCGGAACGTGTTGAATCTGTTGGCATTATCGGCGCTGGCCCCGGTGGTTTGGCGGCTGCTGATCGGCTGAGGCAGGCAGGGGTTCATGTGACGGTTTATGATCGTTATGACCGCGCGGGCGGTTTGCTGACCTATGGCATTCCGGGGTTCAAGCTGGAAAAAGAGGTGGTGATGCGCCGGATTCAACAGCTCGAGGCCGCGGGCGTTCAGTTTGTGCTGAACTGCAATGTAGGAGAAGATTTGACATTTCAGGCCATTAGCGGCCAGCATGACGCGGTGCTGATTGCCACCGGTGTATATAAGTCCCGCGATTTGCAGGCCCCCGGTGTGGGTGCGCAAGGTGTGGTGCGGGCGATTGATTATCTGACGGCCAGCAATCGCGTTGGCTTTGGTGACGAGGTGCCGGAATATGAAAGCGGCGAACTGAATGCTGAAGGCAAACGGGTGATCGTGATCGGTGGAGGTGATACCGCGATGGACTGTTTACGCACCGCGATCCGTCAAGGGGCAAAATCTGTCAAGTGTCTGTACCGGCGTGATAAAAAGAACATGCCTGGCAGTATGCGCGAGGTTCAGAATGCCGAAGAGGAAGGCGTGGAATTCGTCTGGCAAACCGCGCCCAACGGCTTTGTCGGGGATCCGGTTGAGGGTGTGAAAGTGCAGAAAATGCGCCTTGGGGCGCCGGACGCAACGGGGCGGCAAAGCCCCGAAGTGATTGAAGGCGCGGATTATACCGAACCGGCTGATCTGGTGGTTATGGCACTGGGCTTTTCACCCGAGGACCTGCCAACATTGTGGGACGAAGGCGCGCTGGAAGTGACCCGTTGGGGCACCATCAAGGCCGATTTCAAAACCCATGAAACTGCCATCGACGGGGTGTTTGCCGTGGGCGACATCGTGCGCGGGGCCTCGCTGGTGGTGTGGGCAATTGCGGACGGGCGCGAGGCGGCAGATTCGATTTTGAACTATCTGAATGAAGCGGCCAGCGTGGCGGCGGAATAGGCGAAAACGACGGTCTGGAACACGTCTGCCCTGCGTATGGTTTGCGTATGGCATAACGTCAGGATCGAAAATGATGACGGGTCAGCAGGGCTGACGGATATTGGAGGATGAGATGGACAGAACAGGACAATGCCTATGCGGTGCCGTGCGTTTCACGATCCGCGATCTGAATCCGCAATTCGGAACCTGTCATTGCAAGATGTGTCAACGCTGGGCGGGATCGGCGCTGTTGGGACTGGCGGTTCCGGCGGATACGATCCGCTTTGAAGGCAAGGAAAACATCAATCGCTATCAATCCTCGGACTGGGCCGAACGGGCGTGGTGCGGAAAATGCGGGTCCGGCCTGTGGTATCAGGTGACGGCCGAGGGGCCACATTCCGGCACCTACCACATGCCGATTGGTCTGCTGGATGATACATCCGACCTGACCATGACCCGCGAGATTTTTACGGACACAAAACCCGATTGCGTAGCGTTTGAAGGAGAGCGGGAGCAGCTGGATACGGCGGCAACCTTGGCATTGTTCGGGGTGGCGGAATGAAGTGGGTGATTGCGATATTTGCGGCTATCCCTTTCACCGCTACCGCCGGCAGCTTCACCCCGCCCAAGGGTTGCACCGCCTATCTGACGGTGCAGATGAGCAGTTGCAAGGTAGAACATCACTGGACCTGTGAAGGCGAACCTGACGGGAACCACTGGGCGCTGACGATTGATGCTGATGGACCCAGCTATTTACAGCATCTGGATCGGGAATTCCGCTGGTTGGAAAATTCGCCCTTGCCCAGCGATTATAAGCGGACATTGCGTCAGCCCGAGGCCGACCCCAATTCTATGACAGAGCTGTTTGAAAAAGGGCGGGATGATTTTGATTTCGAGCAATCCGTGCTGCGCGACAGCAAGCCTATAGCGACCGAACACATCACCGGCTATGACAAGCTGACCGGTACAAAGGTGCGAATTGATGGCGAGGATTTGCTGGTAACGGAATTCGAGTTTACAGTGGAAAGCGGGTTGGACGGGCAAATATCCCGCACCTATGGCAATCAGTATGTCAGCCCGAAATTCCGTTTGTTTTTTCAGGGCCGCGAAACCGAAGAGGTTGGCGGCGAAACCTATCACTATGACGAAAAGCCGATGCTGTTCAGCGAGCCGGGCGAACCCGGATTTCTGGCGGACAAGCCGGAATTCGGGTGTGACGAGATGATGTCGGGGCTGCAAGTGCCTTTGGCCACCGAAAAGGAGAGACACGATGAACTATGATGTGAACTGGGCCAGGGAACAACAGGACCAGCGCGAATGGCTGGCTGAAAACGGTATGTATTCCGAGGCCGAGGAACATTCGTCCTGCGGGGTTGGGCTGGTTGTGTCGGTGGACGGCAAGGCAAGCCGCAAGGTGGTGGAAAACGGCATTGCCGCGCTCAAGGCCGTCTGGCATCGCGGGGCTGTGGATGCCGATGGTAAGACCGGCGACGGGGCCGGAATACATGTGCAGATTCCGGTCAAGTTTTTCTATGATCAGATCGAGCGCACAGGCCACAAGCCGCGGATGGATGAATTGGTGGCCGTGGGTCAGGTATTCCTGCCCCGCGAGGATTTCGGCGCACAGGAACATTGCCGGACCATCGTGGAAACCGAGGTTTTGCGCATGGGCTATCACATTTACGGCTGGCGTCAGGTGCCGGTGAATGTGGGCTGTCTGGGCGAAAAGGCCAACGCCACCCGCCCTGAAATCGAGCAGATTTTGATCTCGAATTGCAAGGGTGTGGACGAGGACACGTTCGAGCGCGAGCTGTATGTAATCCGCCGCCGGATCGAAAAGGCGGCGGTCGAGGCACATATCAGCGGGCTGTATTTGTGTTCGCTGTCGTGCCGGTCGGTGATTTACAAAGGTATGATGCTGGCCGAGCAGGTGGCCGAGTTTTACCCCGATCTGATGGACGCGCGGTTCGAAAGCGCCTTTGCGCTGTATCACCAGCGCTATTCCACCAACACCTTCCCGCAATGGTGGTTGGCCCAGCCGTTCCGCATGTTGGCCCATAACGGCGAGATCAACACGCTGAAGGGCAATGTGAACTGGATGAAAAGCCATGAAATACGCATGGCATCGTCGGCGTTCGGCGAACTGGCCGAGGATATCAAGCCGATCATTTCAGGCGGGTCCAGCGACAGTGCGGCACTGGATTCGGTGTTCGAGGTGCTGGTGCGGGCCGGACGCAACGCGCCGATGGCGAAAACCATGATGGTGCCCGAAAGCTGGAGCAAGCGGGCGGTGGAACTGCCCGAACCGTGGCGCGATATGTATTCCTACTGCAACTCGGTGATGGAGCCGTGGGACGGCCCCGCTGCGCTGGCGATGACCGACGGGCGCTGGGTTTGCGCGGGACTGGATCGCAACGGATTGCGGCCCATGCGTTATGTGGTGACGGGCGATGGTCTGTTGATGGCGGGGTCCGAGGCCGGAATGGTGCCAACGGATGAAGCCACCGTGGTGCGCAAGGGCGCGCTGGGGCCGGGGCAGATGATTGCTGTTGATATGAAGGAAGGCAAACTGTTCAAGGACCGCGAACTGAAGGATATGCTGGCGGCCAGCCAGCCGTTTGGGGATTGGGTTGGCAAGATTGTCGATCTGGAAGATACGCTGGACGGGATCTCCGAGGCGTCGATTTTTACGGGCAGCGAACTGCGCAAACGCCAGATCGCGGCGGGCTATTCGGTCGAGGAGCTGGAGCAGATTCTGGCGCCGATGGCCGAGGATGGCAAAGAGGTTCTGGCCAGCATGGGGGATGACACGCCCTCGGCTGTGTTGTCCGAACGCTATCGCCCGCTAAGCCATTTCTTCCGGCAGAATTTTTCGCAGGTGACAAACCCGCCGATCGACAGCTTGCGCGAATATCGGGTGATGAGCCTGAAAACCCGTTTCGGCAACCTGAAGAACGTGCTGGATGAAAGCAGCAGCCAGACCGAAATTCTGGTGCTGGAAAGCCCCTTTGTGGGCAATGCGCAATTTGCCAAACTGCTGGAGCATCTGGGCGATTCCGTGGTGGCGATTGACTGTTCCTATGATGCGGACGCGGGCGAAGGTGCTTTGCAAGAAGCCCTGACGCGGATCAGAAGCGAGGCCGAGGATGCGGTGCGTTCCGGTTCCGGCCATATCGTTCTGACGGATGAAGAGCAGAACGAGGACCGCGTGCCGATGCCGATGATTTTGGCAACCAGTGCCGTGCATTCGTGGTTGACGCGCAAGGGCTTGCGCACTTTCTGTTCGATCAACGTGCGCTCGGCCGAATGTATTGATCCGCATTATTTCGCCGTGCTGATTGGCTGTGGCGCGATCGTGGTCAACGCCTATCTGGCCGAGGATTCGCTGGCCGACCGGATCGAGCGGGGCCTGCTGGACTGCACCCTGACCGAGGCTGTTGCGCGGTATCGGGCGGCAATTGACGCGGGGTTGCTGAAAATCATGGCCAAGATGGGGATCAGCGTGATTTCGTCCTATCGCGGCGGGTTGAACTTCGAGGCTGTGGGCCTGTCGCGCGCGATGGTGGCCGAATATTTCCCCGGCATGACCAGCCGCATTTCCGGCATCGGTCTGCACGGCATCCAGCGCAAGCTGGGCAAGGTGCACGCGCTGGGTTGGCGCGGCGGGCAGGATGTGCTGCCGATTGGCGGTTTCTACAAGGCGCGTCGCACGGGGGAAACCCATGCGTGGACGGCCAACAATATGCATCTGATGCAGTCGGCTTGTGACAAGGCGTCGTTCGAATTATGGATGCGCTATTCCAAGGCGATGCAAGCCAATCCACCGATCAACCTGCGTGATCTGATGGATTTCAAACCGCTGGGCAACGCCATCCCGATCGAAGAGGTCGAGAGCATTACCGCGATCCGCAAGCGGTTCGTCACGCCGGGCATGTCGCTGGGCGCGCTTAGCCCCGAGGCACACAAGCTGTTGAATGTGGCGATGAACCGGATCGGCGCGAAATCCGACAGCGGCGAGGGCGGCGAGGATCCGGCGCATTTCGTGCCGGAACCCAATGGCGATAATCCGTCGGCAAAGATCAAGCAGGTGGCCTCGGGCCGGTTTGGTGTGACAGCGGAATATCTGAACCAGTGTGAGGAACTGGAGATCAAGGTGGCACAGGGTGCGAAACCCGGTGAGGGTGGGCAATTGCCGGGCATGAAGGTTACCGATCTGATTGCACGCCTTCGTCTTTCGACCAAAGGTGTCACGCTGATTTCCCCGCCGCCGCACCACGATATTTACAGCATCGAGGATTTGGCACAGTTGATTTACGACCTGAAACAGATCAATCCGCGCGCCAAGGTGACGGTGAAACTGGTGGCCAGTTCCGGTGTTGGCACGATTGCTGCCGGCGTGGTCAAGGCCAAGGCCGATGTGATCCTGATTTCCGGACATAATGGCGGCACCGGTGCCAGCCCCGCGACCAGCATCAAATATGCTGGCCTTCCGTGGGAAATGGGCCTGACCGAGGCACATCAGGTGTTGGCAATGAACAACCTGCGCGAACGGGTGACATTGCGCACTGACGGGGGCCTTCGCACAGGCCGCGACATTGTGATGGCGGCGATGATGGGGGCCGAGGAATACGGCATCGGCACTGCTGCGCTGATTTCGATGGGTTGCATCATGGTGCGTCAATGTCAGAGTAACACCTGCCCCGTTGGCGTCTGTACACAGGATGAACGCCTGCGGGCCAAGTTCACCGGCACGGCGGATAAGGTGGTGAACCTGATTACCTTCTATGCGCAGGAAGTGCGGGAAATTCTGGCGTCGATCGGCGCGCGGTCGCTGGACGAGGTGATCGGACGGGCCGATCTGTTGTCGCAGGTCAGCCGTGGCTCGGCCCATCTGGATGATCTGGACCTGAACCCGCTGCTGATTGCGGTGGATGCGGGGCAGGGCATCAAATATGACCGCTACAAACCGCGCAACGAGGTGCCCGATACACTGGATGCCGAGATCGTCAAGGATGCCGCGCGGTTCCTGAATGATGGCGAAAAGATGCAGCTGCAATATGCGGTGCAGAATACCCAGCGCACCATTGGCACGCGGACATCCAGCCATATCGTGCGCAACTTCGGCATGCGCAATTCGCTGCAACCGGATCACCTGACAGTGAAGCTGACCGGGTCTGCCGGTCAGTCGCTTGGGGCCTTCGCGGCACCTGGGCTAAAGCTGGAAGTGGCGGGGGATGCGAATGATTATGTCGGCAAGGGTCTGTCGGGCGGCACGATTGTGGTGCGTCCGCCAATGATCAGCCCGCTGGTGGCATCGGACAATGCTATTATCGGCAACACGGTGCTGTACGGCGCGACTGATGGCTATCTGTTTGCTGCCGGACGCGCGGGCGAACGGTTTGCCGTGCGCAACTCGGGCGCCAAGGTGGTGGTCGAGGGCTGCGGCACTTGTGGCTGCGAATATATGACCGGCGGTGTGGCCGTTGTTCTGGGCCGGATCGGCGCGAACTTTGGCGCGGGCATGACCGGTGGCATGGCCTATGTCTATGATCCAGACGGCTTGGCGCAAGAGCTGATGAACCGCGAAACGCTGGTGACTTGTCCGGTGACGGTGCCCCATTGGGAGGCCGAACTGAAGGGATTGATCGAGCGCCATTTGGCGGAAACCGGCAGTCACAAGGCGCGTGATATTCTGCATCACTGGGATAAGTCGCTGGGACGGTTTGTGCAGGTTTGTCCGAAAGAAATGCTGAATAACTTGCCACATCCATTAGAGGTGGAGGAAAGTCAGGAGACAGCTTGATCTAACGTAACCTATTGTAAATCAACGTCAAAGCCCACCTTTTCCATAGTGCAAAGGTGGGCTTTGACGTTGGGTAAGGAATCCATGACTTGTGAGGCTTCACAATTGGGCGTGTTCTAGGGGCAGACGCAATTTACTTGGCGGAACGCGCCACATTTTGGAGAATTACCATGTCAAATTTATCAAAAGTTGTTTCAGGGGTTATCGCGGCCACAGTTGGCCTGGCAATTTCAGCATCGGCGGTGTTGGCAGTTGAGGCCACGGCCAAATCGGCGGTGAACGTGCGCTCGGGACCGGGGGTCAGCTATGGCAAGGTGGATGCGCTGTACGGTGGCGAAACGGTTGAAATTACCGAATGTCGCGGAAACTGGTGCCACATCCAGCATCCGGGGCCGGATGGCTGGGTCAGTGGGCGGTATCTGATTGCTGTTGAAGGGCGCAGCGAGGCCAGTGGTGGCACAGGGCACAGCAGTTCAGATGACGCCGCCGCAGCGGCGATTATTGGCGCCATTATTGGCGGTGTGATAGCAGGCCGTTCATCCGACCCAGCACCAGCAGAGCCGGAATTGCCTTATGGACCGGATACCTGCAAATCCGGATATGTCTGGCGCGATGCTATTCCTGGCGATCATGTGTGTGTACGGCCGGATCGGCGTTCGAAAGCGGCGCGTGAGAACTCGATTGCAGGATCAAGGGTTAATCCGACCGGACCTTATGGTCCGAACACCTGCAAAGTCGGATATGTCTGGCGCGAGGCCTATTCCGGTGACGTTGTATGCGTCACGGGCTCGCGCCGCGAACAGGTGCGCCGTGAAAACCGTGACGGTCCCAGCCACCGCGTTGTTACACCGTAACAGGTAAACGTTTTGAATAAGGAAAGCCCCTGCCCTTTGGCAGGGGCTTTGGTTTTTAAGTCGGCAGAATATAGGTGATTTCAACTTAATCTCTGGATCACCTTGATCCTTGAAATGCGTTTGTTGTTGCAAACGTTGCCTCGAGGATCAAGCTGAAGTCCTGTTTCAAAGAAAATCCGAAGTGCTTTAATCGAACGTTCCCGTTACACGCCCCAGCAGCATAAAGGCCCGCGCGGTGCGGGTGTTGGACAGGGAGACGATGTCCTGATCCGAGGCGTTGGGTTCGAATTCGACAAAGGTTTTGTCGAACTGTCGCAGAAAATGGTGCACGGCATCACGGAATATAGGATCCTGCCGCATCCGGCCCGAAGTCAGTGCAAGGCTGGAACGGTCATGCACACCGCCCAGCGGGGCAATGCTGCGAGCTATGCCCAAAAGTTGGTGACGCAGTAATCAGGCGGCATGTTTTTCCTGCTTGATCCCGTCCTTAAATTCAACCCCTTCGATGATTTCCGGCAATCGGAATGCGCCGTCGAGTTTACGCCATTTCTTCTTTGCCGACATCATCAGGCGGAAGGTCATTGCCAAGGCGGTCTTGCGCCCGAGGCAGCCTTTGGTCTTCTTCGTTCGGTGCCGCACGGTGGCAAATATGCTTTCGATGGGGTTGGATGTGCGGATGTGTTTCCAGTGCTCGGCAGGGAAGTCGTAGAAGGTCAGCAGCACGTCCCGGTCCTTGGTCAGCTTCCCCACGGCACGCTCGTATTTCACGCCATAGGCTTCGATGAAGAAATTGAACGCGGCCTCGGCGTCCCGTTTGTTCTCGGCCATCCAGATGTCCTGTAGATGGCCCTTGGCTTTGGCTTGCAGCGACTTCGGCATGGCATTCAGGACGTTGCCGGTTTTATGCACCCAGCAGCGCTGCTCCCGGGTCTCACCGAACACCTCCCGCAAGGCGTTCCAGAAGCCGAGCGCGCCATCACCAACGGCCAGATCAGGGGCTTTTCTGAGGCCACGACGTTGCAAGTCCAGCAGCAGTTCACGCCAGCTCTGGCTGCTTTCTCGATACCCGTCCACGAGGCCCAGAACATCCTTGTTACCCCACTCGTCCGCGCCGATGATCACCAGCATGCATTGCTTGTCAGCATCCGTGCGCGGCTTGAAATAAACCCCGTCGGCCCAGAAATACACATAGCGTTTGGCCGACAGGTCACGCCGGTTCCAACGCTCGTATTCTGCCCACCACTCCGCCTTCAGGCGCGAAATCGTGCTCGATGTCAAACCACCCGCATCAGGCCCCAGAAGGGCCGCCAGTGCTTCGCCGAAATCACCCGTGGAAATACCTTTGAGATAGAGCCAGGGCAACAACTCCTCGACCGACTTTGCCCGGCGCAGATACGGCGGCAGAAGCGTCGAGGTGAACCTGATCTTCTCCGCCCCCGTGCCACGATCACGCACCCGAGGCACATTCACCGGGACAGGGCCGATCCCCGTCATCACCTCGCGCTCCGGCAGGTATCCGTGGCGAACAAGGCGCTGGCGACCGGCCGAATCCCTCAAATGCGCGTGTTGCGCCATCAGATCACAAACCTCGGCCTCGACCGCCTGTGCCAACAGATCCCGCGCGCCTTTGCGCAAGATATCCGTCAGCGGATCAGGTGAAATTCCGGCTGGATCGGTAAACTCCAAAATAGTATCGTCTTCCATGTGGCATATCCTTTTCTCTCTGAGAATCGCGGCGCGTCAACACCGCCATGATATGCCACCCAATCACCCCATCACCAACTTTCGGGCATTACTCCAATGCTGCGGCCGCGTTCGCCTTGTGCAAAACTGCGCCAGATTTCGGGGCGCGAATGTTCCGGTTTCAGATCATCCATATAAATGCCCTCCTGTGATAACAGGGTCAGCACGTCCTGTGCTGACTGGATCAGACGGGCGACATGGCGGTCTTTCAGCGCGCGGCGCAGGGCGGCGAAACCTTCGCGGTCGTCCGGATCATCCGGGAAATTCAAGGCCCGGACAAAATCGTTCACGCTGACAGGTGGGGCCATATCTTCGGCGGTGGTGCCAAGGGCAAGACTGGTTTGTTCATCCCCGTCTTGCACCGTGCCGTTGGGGATGGCGGGTTTGTCCGATGGTTGTTCTTCTGGATTGCCACGGGCCGAGGTAAAGGTGGCAATCGCTGTTTCTGTTTGTTTGGCAGTAGCGGCGATTTCTTCCAGTTTCTTTTCGACCGAAGGCTGGACAGCTGTATACCCCGCATGGGTTTGCTCCAGATAGGTATGGCGCATTGCGTCGATCGAGGCCTGAAGCCGTGATGATTCCTCGCGCATGACGCGGGCCGAGCGCGCCGCAAGTGCACCAACCCAGATCACGGCAATGGGCAGGAAAATCGCCAGAAATTTCATCACGAAAACCATAGGATCCAATGTGACGCCTGCCTCGCCTTTAGGGGCAAAGGTAAAGAACAAAACAACCCCGGCAATCCACAGCACCGACAGCACAATGGCTATGATCTCGGCCGAGGTAATACCGCCCCGCCCGCGACTGTTGAAAATGCCCAGATCAATGGGCTTGTCATCGGTATTCTGGTTCATTTGCCCGGACAGCCCCCCTTGTTAATTGCTATTTATAGGCAATATTCAGGATTTCGTAGCTTTTTTCACCACCCGGCGTTTTCACTTCGACGCTGTCACCTTCTTCTTTGCCGATCAGGGCGCGGGACAGCGGGGATTTCAGGTTCAGCATTCCCTTTTCGATATTTGCTTCAGGTTCACCAACGATCTGATAGGTTTTTTCTTCGTCCGTGTCCTCGTCAACCAATGTGACGGTGGCACCGAATTTGATCGTGCCGGACAGGCTGGCCGGGTCGATCACATCGGCCAGCGACAGGATCCCCTCAAGCTCTTTAACGCGCCCCTCGATAAAGCTCTGTTTTTCGCGGGCCGCGTGGTATTCGGCATTTTCCGACAGGTCGCCATGTTCCCGCGCCTCGGCAATCGCGCGGATCACGGCGGGGCGTTCCTCGGACTTGAGGATTTTCAGTTCTTTATCAAGCGCGTCAAAGCCCGCGCGGGTCAGTGGTATTTTTTCCATTTTACTCTTTAGCTGCTTTATGCGCCGATGTGGGCGCTAATTATGGCCGTTTATGCAAAGAAACCGACCACGGGTGCGATTGCAAGGAAAATACACGAATGGGCCGGTGTTTGGCGGAGAATTGTCACAGTTATAGATATGTATGGCCCATGATGATGGCAAGGCGGGATTTTCGCCCAAATGCTATGGAATAACGCTGTGTTTCAATTGACCCGCACTGGTGGCTTCGGATACCTAACTATCTAACGGGATCGCGCGCAACAATGTTGCGCGGCAGCCAGAAAAGGTGGATTTGACATGGCCGAGATTGAACGCGAAGCGATGGATTATGATGTGGTGATCGTGGGTGCGGGGCCTGCGGGCCTGTCGGCGGCGATCCGGCTGAAACAACTGGACGAAGATCTGAACGTTGTCGTGCTGGAAAAAGGCTCGGAAGTGGGCGCGCATATCCTGTCCGGTGCCGTTCTGGATACGGCCGGGCTGGATGCGCTGATTCCCGACTGGAAAGACAAGGGTGCGCCGATCACTGTGCCGGTGAAGAAGGACAACTTCTATATGTTGGGCGAAGCGGGCAAAATCCGTATCCCCACCACGCCAATGCCGCCATTGTTAAGCAATCACGGCTGTTACATCGTTTCCATGGCCAATGTCTGCCGCTGGATGGCGGAACAGGCCGAAGCGCTGGGCGTTGAAATTTTCCCCGGCATGTCCTGTTCCGAACTGGTGTTTGGTGAGGGTGGCGAGGTCAAGGGCGTGGTCGCGGGTGAATTCGGCAAGAATGCCGATGGCACCCCGTCGGATGCTTACGAGCCGGGGATGATCCTGAACGGCAAATATGTGTTCCTGTCCGAGGGCGTGCGTGGCAGTCTGTCAAAACAGGTGATCGCCAAATACGGGCTGGATGCGGATTGCGACCATGCAAAATTCGGCCTTGGTATGAAAGAAATCTGGGAGATCGATCCAGACAAACACCGCGAAGGCACTGTGACCCATACGATGGGCTGGCCTCTGGGGCGCAATGCTGGTGGTGGGTCGTTCATTTATCATATTGATAACAATCAGGTTTTCATCGGGTTTGTGGTGCATCTGAACTATAAAAACCCCTATATCTCGCCCTATAACGAATTCCAGCGTTTCAAACATCACCCGATGGTGGCGGAACTGCTGAAAGGCGGGAAACGGGTGGCTTATGGTGCCCGCGCCATTACCGAAGGCGGCTGGCAGTCGATCCCCAAGGTTTCCTTCCCCGGCGGGGCGTTGCTGGGCTGTTCCGCAGGGCTGGTGAATGTGCCGCGGATCAAGGGTAACCACAACGCCATGCTGTCAGGCAAAGCCGCCGCCGAGGCCGCGTATGAAGCGATCAAGGCGGGTCGTTCGGGCGACGAGCTGACCGCCTATAATGACAATCTGCGGTCTGGTCCGATTGCCAAGGATCTGAAGCGGGTGCGCAACGTGAAACCGATCTGGTCCAAGCTGGGGATGATACCGTCCCTGATGCTGGGCGGGTTCGATATGTGGGTGGCCAATCTGACCGGCTGGAACCCGCTGGGCACCTGGAAGCACGGGAAATCGGATGCTGCCGCGACTGGCGAAGCGGCTAATTTCAAACCGATTGACTATCCGAAACCGGATGGCACACTGTCATTTGACCGTCTGACCAGCGTCAGTTTTTCCTTTACGAACCACGAAGAAAATCAACCCTGCCACCTGAAACTGGCTGACCCGGATATCCCGATCAAGGTGAATCTGCCGAAATACGCCGAACCGCCGCAACGCTATTGCCCTGCCGGTGTGTACGAGGTGATCGAGGAAGAAGGCAAAGAGCCGCGTTTCCAGATCAACTTCCAGAACTGTGTGCATTGTAAAACCTGCGACATCAAGGATCCCAGCCAGAACATCACCTGGACCTGTCCGCAGGGCGGTGATGGGCCGAATTATCCCAATATGTAACGGATTTGTCAGAATTCGGGGCGCAGAATTCCGCGCCCCGCATTGATTTGCATGGTGCAAGCGACTACCTTTAGCGGACAAACGTCCCCAACAAAGGTATGACCCGCCGTGCCCGTTAAGCCAAACACTCCATTCGCCGCCCTTACATTGGGCTTTGCCGCTGTTTTCTCGGGGCATTCCGCTATGGCCGAGCCCTCGGCCGGTGATTATCTGGCCGCCCGCCATGCAAGTTATATGAGCGATTATAAGGCGGGGTCGGAATATTACACCAAAGCATTGCTAAGTGACCCTTCAAATCCGGCGCTTTTGGAAAACGCAATGGTGTCATTTGTCGGGCTGGGGGATTTTGGCCGTGCGATCCCGGTTGCCCGCAAGATGGAATCCGACGGGATTGTCAGCCAGATTTCGCGAATGGTTCTGGTGGTCGCCCTGGCCAAGGCCGAGGACTATGACGGATTGCTTGCCAAGCTGGACAAAGGCGAAACCGTAGGGCCGCTGGTTGACGGTTTGATCGCGGCCTGGGCCGAGATCGCCAAAGGCAACAAGCCGGCGGCGATGGCCGGTTTTGACGAGGTTTCCCAAGGCAAGGGGATGCGCAGTTTCGGACTGTATCACAAGGCTCTGGCGCTGGCCTCGATCGGGGATTTTGAAGAAGCAGAGAAAATATTTGCCGGGGATGCTAGTGGACCAGTGCGCATTACCGTTGGCGGTGTTTTGGCACATGTCGAAATTCTGAGCCAACTGGGCCGGAATGAAGACGGGTTGGAAATTCTATCCAAGGTCTTTGGAGACGAGCCGGACCCGCGGGTTGCACAGTTGCGTGAGGCCCTGAAAGCCGGAGAAAAAGTGCCGTTTTCAATGGTGCATAATGCCAATGAAGGCATGGCCGGGGTTTTCTTTTCTGTGGCATCGGCGCTGAAAGGCGAAACCGATGATGGTTATACGCTGATTTACAGCCGCATGGCCGAACAACTGAACCCGGACCATATTGATGCCATCCTGTTAAGTGCCGGTATGCTGGAAAAGCTGGAACGTTACGATCTGGCGACAGATACCTATAACCGCGTGCCGCGCGATGACCCGTCATTTTTCGCCGCCGAACAGGGCCGTGCCGCATCAATGCGCAAGGCAGGCAAGGAAGAAGCCGCTCTCGAGGTGTTGCAGCAACTGACCAAAAGCCACGGCAACCTGCCGTCGGTCCATTCCGCTCTGGGCGATGCCTATCGTCAGCAAAAACGCTATGAAGAAGCTGCCGCAGCTTATGATCGTGCTGTTGAACTGTCAGGCAAGCCAACGCCGGATGACTGGTTTTTGTATTACGCCCGTGGCATCAGCCGCGAGAGGATTGATGACTGGGACAAGGCCGAGGCCGATTTTCGCCTGGCGCTGGAACTGAACCCGAACCAGCCGCAGGTTCTGAACTATCTGGGCTATTCGCTGCTGGAACATAATATCAAGCTGGACGAGGCGCTGAAAATGATCCAGCGCGCGGTTCTGGCGCAGCCGAATGATGGCTACATCACGGATTCCTTGGGATGGGCGCTGTTCCGGTTGGGGAAATATGATGATGCGATGAAATACATGCAACGCGCGGCAGAACTGACACCGGTTGACCCGATTGTCACCGATCATCTGGGCGATGCGCTGTGGGCCGTCGGTCGCAAGCTTGAGGCGCGGTTCCAGTGGCGCCGTGCGCTGTCTTACGAACCGGAACCCAAAGAGGTGACCCGCATCCGGCGCAAGCTGGAAGTGGGGCTGGACAAGGTGCTGGAAGAAGAGGGTGCAGATCCGATTCCGGTTGCGGCCAATGGTGATTAGGGCATTTGCCCCGGCCAAGATCAATCTGACGCTACATGTGACGGGCCAGCGGGCGGACGGGTATCATCTGCTGGATAGTCTGGTGGTGTTTGCCGATGTTGGCGATGTGGTGACAGCGACAGAGGGCAGGGGCCTGACGCTGGCTGTGACTGGCCCCGAGGCAGGCGGAGTGCCCGAGGGGGAGAGCAATTCCATACTGCAAGCCGCACGGTTTTTGGGCGTGGAGGATGTGGCGTTTGCGCTGGAAAAACACCTGCCAACAGCCGCCGGAATAGGCGGCGGCACGGCGGATGCGGCGGCAGCTTTGCAGGCGGCTGCGCAGTTGCGTGGTGTGGGTGTGCCCGCTGATGTATTGTCACTGGGGGCCGATGTGCCGGTGTGCCTGCGGGGCCATTCCGCACGTATGTCGGGGATTGGCGAAGAATTGGCGGATGTGGATGGCTTGCCTGATGTCTGGGCGGTTCTGGTCAACCCGCGCGTCGGGGTATCAACGCCCGAGGTTTTCAAAAGATTGCAATACAAGGATAATGCGCCGATGCCGGAGGATATACCGGTGTTTGAAACGGTACGGAATCTGGCTGGTTGGCTGGCGGATCAACGCAATGATCTAGAGGGGGCGGCGATAGAGGATCAGCCCAGGGTGGCCGAGGTTCTGGCGGCGTTGCGGCGTTTGAAGGGGCAATTGTTGACCCGCATGTCGGGGTCGGGGGCAACCTGTTTTGCCCTTTTCGGGGATGAACAAAGTGCCAAAGATGCGGCACAAGTAATTTCAGCGCAACACCCTGACTGGTGGGTTCGAAATACGCGACTGGGCAGAAAAAATCTTTGAAAGATTTTTCGCAAGGTTTTTTGGAAAACCCTTGGCCGTCCTTAATTTACCCGCGCAACCACATAATCGGCAATATCGCGCAGCATGCCGCGGATCGGGTCATCCGGTAGTTTATCCAGCGCCGCCTTGGCCTTCTCGGCCCATTCCAGTGCCACATCGCGTGTATCATCCAGCGCGCCGTGTTTGTGCAGCAGTTTAAGCGCAAATTCCAGATCACCCTCTTGCTGTTTGCCCTTTTCAATCGTGCGCACCCAGAATGCCCGTTCCTCGGCATCTGCTTTGGCTATCGCCTTGATCAGCGGCAGCGTTAGTTTGCGTTCGCGGAAATCGTCGCCGATGTTCTTTCCAATTGCCTCAGTACCTGCGAAATCCAGCAGGTCGTCAACAATCTGGAAGCTGATCCCCAGTGCGTCACCATAAGCATAAAGCGCCGCTGTCACGGTTTCATCCGCGCCTGCAATCACCCCGCCCACCTTGCAGGCCGCCGAAAACAGCGCTGCCGTTTTGCCGCGCACCACCTGCAGGTAAACATCTTCCGAGGTGGCCAGATCCTGGGCAGCGGTCAGTTGCAGCACCTCGCCTTCGGCAATGGTGGCCGAGGCATTGGCAAGGATATCCAGAACCGTCAATGATCCGGTTTCCACCATCAACTGGAAACTGCGCGAAAACAGGTAATCGCCTACCAGCACGCTGGATTTGTTATCCCACAGCAGGTTGGCGGTGGGCCGTCCGCGCCGCTGGTTGCTTTCGTCCACTACATCATCGTGCAGCAGGGTGGCGGTGTGGATGAATTCGACCGTGGCGGCCAGATGGATGTGAAAGGGGCCATCGTAGCCACACAATTTTGCCGCCGCCAGTGTCAGCATCGGGCGCAGGCGTTTGCCGCCGGCCTCGACCAGATGCGCTGTGACTTCGGGGATACGCGGGGCGTGTTCCGAGGCCATGCGGGTGCAGATCAGGTCATTCACCTGCGCCATTTCTGCGGCCAGATGCGCGCTTAGGCGTTCATGCGGTTTGTCTGCTGCGTGGTCCAGGCCCATAACTCTCTTGTCCGTTACTCGACAAACCCGCAGATTTGCCCTTATGTCGCTATATGAAAGAACTTTTGCGTACCAATGACATCACCGCCATTGCCTTTGCCAAGGCCCTTCTTGATGGCGAGGGTATAGACTGCTTTGAAATGGACGTAAATATGAGCGTGCTGGAAGGGGGCATTGGCATATTGCCGCGCCGCCTGATGGTGCGGCAGGCCGATCTGTTTCAGGCACGGGCGATCATGCGGGACAACGGGATTGAATGCGAGGGGCGCGGCTGATGGGGTTTGCTGAAACCGACCTGACCCATGACCGGTTTCTGGACGGGAAGTTGCACATATGGCAGCCTAAAACAGGCTATCACGCGGGCGTTGATCCGGTACTTTTGGCGGCCACGGTTCCGGCAATCGCCGGGGACAGCGTATTGGAACTGGGCTGTGGCGTGGGTGTGGCCAGCCTGTGCCTGTCGGCGAGGGTTTCGGGGCTGGATCTGACGGGGGTCGAGGTGCAGCCGGACTATGCCGAATTGGCGCAGCGTAACGCGGGTGAAAACGGGCATAAGATGGCGGTGCAGTGCGCCAACCTGCGTGCCCTGCCGGATGCAGTATTACAATGTAATTATGACCATGTGATTGCCAACCCGCCTTATTATCTGCGGAATTGCGGCACAGCGGCCACAGATGCTGGTCGCGAAACCGCACTGGGCGAGGCAACGCCGCTGGCTGACTGGATTGACGCGGCAACGCGGCGGTTGAAACCAAAGGGGCACCTGACTGTTATTCAGGATGCCGAGCGCCTGCCTGCGCTGCTGGGGGCGCTGGATGACCGGCTGGGCAGTATTCGGGTTCTGCCCCTGGCTCCGCGCGTTGGCCGCCCTGCACATCTGGTGATTTTGCAAGCCCGAAAAGGCGGGCGCGCTGCGTTCCGGTTATTGGCCCCTGCGGTGATGCACGAAGGGGCGGTACATGATGGTGACAGGGAAAGTTACACCCCGGAAATTCGCGCGGTTTTGCGCAACGGGGACGCTTTGGTGTTAGAATCGCGTTAAGGGAATATAAAGTTTTCCAATGTTTTCTAGGGATACGGGTGGGGGTGTTCTTGTTTTCGTGACATGCAGCCACGGTTGTGTCTCGAAAGTGGTGGAAATTGATTTCAGGCACCTCCGAGCGGGTTGAGTTATGCGCCGGTCAGGCGGCTTGGTCAAGGGTTGCGTCGGCGACGGGCTGAGCGAGCGTTTCCCAGCCATCGACCTTTCGCATGACGATCTGCCCCGAGGCCATCAGAGCCCAAAGCAGCATCGGCACGGTCTCGGCGCATGGCAGCACGGTCTGGGTCTTGATGCGGCGGCGGAATTCCTCGTTCAGGCGTTCGATCGCATTTGTCGTTCTGGCCGATTTCCACTGGCCTTGTGGCAGACGCGTGAAGGTGAAAAGCTTATCTCCTGCTTCTTCCAAGCTGTCAGCGACGGCCTTGCATTTCAGCCGCCATTTTCGCAGAAATGCCTTGCGGCGGGTGGCGATTTCCTCGGGTGTTTTGGCGTAGATCATGTCGCGGTAATCTTCTGTCAACTCATCATGCATACGCTTGGGTGCCTTGGCCAGAAGGTTGCGGTGCTTGTGCACCGTGCACCTCTGGATCGGCAGATCTTCACCCCAGAGGGCAATGAGAGCGACCTCAAGTCCCGGTGCCCCGTCCACGATGACAAATTCGGGCCGTTTCAACCCGCGCGCATCCAGATCGTTGATGAACTGACGCCAGGCGGAGGTGCTTTCGCCGCCCATGTTCATCAGTGATAACAAGACCTTCTGCCCATCCCGGCGCACGCCAATCGCGGCCAGAACCGAGATATTGGTGGCCTTCCTGTCAATCCGCGTTTTGATCACGGTGCCGTCCAGGATCAGCCGCACGATGTCTTCATCCGCAAGGCTGCGGGCGCACCACGCCTGCCAGTCCACCTTCACCTTGCGCCAGGCGCGGCTCACCACATCCTTGCTGACCGCCCCCTGAAACAGGCCGAACAGGGCGCGTTTTACCCGCCGTGTGTTGGTGCCCGAAAGGTAGACAGCAGCGATCAGCGCCTCGGCCTTCTTCGTCAGCCGCTGGTAGCGGGGCAATGCCTTCGAGCGCCATTCTCTGGCCTTGCCGGCCTCGCCTGTGATCCGCGCACGCGGCACGCGCACCGTTTCGGTTCCAAATGTTCCGACCAGTTGCCGCTCGCGATGCCCGTGGCGGTATCCGGCCTTTGCCCCGCCGCTGCGGCCATACCGGCAACGGCCCAGAAACTGCTCCAGCTCCTCTTCGAAAACCGCCTCGATCGTCGCGCGGATGTTCTGGCGCAGCCGGTCTTCAATCGGGTCATAGCCTGCTTCATTGGCCAGTAGCGCGGATGTCGATGTTGCTGTATTCTTTGTCATGGCGTGATCTCCTTGGCGGTTCCAGCCGCCGGTTGGGTGGCTTCGATGCACCCGGAGATTACGCCGTCCTCGAATTTCCACCAAACTCGCGACACTACCGCAGCCACATCTATGATGGACTGTATATGTGTAAAAACAAAACAAGGGAGAACGACTTATGACCATGAGTTCACACCTAAACGAACTCCGCAAAAAACATCAAAATCTCTCGGAAATGGTTGAGCAGGAACAGCGCAACCCGGGCACAGACGCCCTGTATATCGTCGATCTCAAGAAACAGAAACTGCGACTTAAGGAAGAGTTTTCGCGTCTCTCCTCGTAGCAGGATTGTCTGACACCGTGGCTTTGGCGCGCGCCGCCAAGGCTGCACCGAAAGTGATCAAAAGGGCTGCCAACAGCAGCGCCCAAGTGGGTTTTGCTATACCCGCAATCACCAGCACCAGCGTTGACAGCAACGGGGCCGCATAGGATACGACGCCCAGTAACTGGATGTTGCCTTGCTTGACGCCGATGTCCCAGACGTAAAATGCCAGCCCGACAGGGCCGATGCCAAGCGCCACGATTGCGCCCCATCCCAGCGTGGTGGCAGGCCAGACAGTGGTTTCCAGCGCCAGATGCGCCAGCGTGGACAGGGCGGCGGTCAACAGGCAAAAGATGGCAACGCTATTGGTCGGGATGTCGCCCAGACGGCGTGACAATACCGAATAACCGGCCCACGTCAGGGCGCAAAGCAGGGCCAGCCCGTAGCCGGTGAAGGCATCGGCCTGAAACCCTTCGCCACCATTCAGAACGATCAACGCCGCCCCGGCAAAGCTGATGATCGCTCCGATAATGTGGTTCTTGTGCAAATGTTCCCCCGGCAACAAGCCTGAAAACAGCACGATCAACAGCGGCCATAGATAGGCGATCAGACCGGCCTCGGCAGCAGGTGCCAAGCGCAGGGCGGAAAAATACAGGAAGTGATAACCAAACAGCCCCGCCGTGCCAAAAGCGTAAACGCGCCAGTTGATCCGGCGTAGGCGGCTCAACCCGCCGGAGGCCGCATTCCAGATCAACCCGATTGTGCCACCAATAGCGAAGCAAATCGCGGTCAGCTGGAAGGGTGGCACGGGGGCGGTGCCGACAGTCAGCAATGCCAGCAGAGACCACAGCAGCACCGCGATAAATCCGATTTGGGTGGCGCGGGTCCGGGTCATAGTTTGATATCCTTTTGGTCGACAAACCGGCGGGGTTCGCGGCATTTGTGCATGGCGGCGACCTCTTTCAAAACCCATTCGATAAAGGCTTTGATGTGCGGCCGGTTCTCGGCCCCTTCAGGGCAAACGATACGGTAGCGCGCAGTCACCGCGATGGCCAGCGGGAAGGGCGCGACCAACTGGTTATCCCGTAACGCCCGTTCGGTCAGCGAATAGCGACCCAGTACCACGCCAGTTCCGGCGATGGCTGCATCATTGGCGTGGTCGGATTGTGAAAACCGCGGCCCCCCTTCGGGCGGAGGCCCCAAACCCTGTTCATGAAACCATGTGTTCCAATTCGAGGACTGTTTGATAAAGGTGAAATCATCCTGATGCAGCAAGGTGGCATTGCGTAAATCCTTAGGCGTGCGGATCACTTTGGCCATTTCGGGCGACATCATCGGTGTCATCCACTCATAGATAATGTCTTTGCTATACAGCCCGTCGTCCGGTCCTTCGCCAAACCGGATCGCCACATCCACCTCGTCACGGTCAAAATCGATCAGGCGCAGGGTGGCGGCAAAGCGCAATTCGATGTCGGGGTGACTTTGGGCGAAATCATACATGCGGGGCGCTAGCCATTTGGCTGTGAATGCCGGGCCGGCGGTGATGGTCAGCGTCTGCGAATCTGTTAAGCGCTGCACATTTTTCCACGCGGCGTTCAATGTGGCAAAGCCTTCGCTGGTGGCAGGGGCCAAAAGGCGGCCTGCTTTGGTTAGTTCCACAGCGCGGTTCAGGCGGCGGAACACGGGTTGGCCAAGATGTTCTTCCAGCGATTTGATCTGAAAGCTCAGCGCGGCGGGGGTGACGTTCAATTCATCCGCCGCTGCGGCAAAGCTCATGTGGCGTGCCGCAGCCTCAAAGGCGCGCAGGGCGGTTAACGGGGGTAGGCGGGTGCTCATACCAGTTAAGTAAATCTTATCTGATGCTCTGAAAAGACTCGTTTGTAAGGTTTCTTTTGAGGTGTCACATTAAAGCAAGTTAAATGAAACTATCCCGTCAGGAGGTTGCAATGCTGATGATCACGTCTGATCCGAAAATCAAGGAACTGGTTTCCAAAGGTCGCAAAGAGCGCAGCCGCGCGTTTTGACGGGTGATTTCCAAGGGTTCCTCTGCCGCTCGTCCAAAGGTCGTTACGGCATTGGAAAAAGGGGCAGCGCCAGCGCAGCGTTGCCCCGACTGTTCCTAAGTCAGATACTGCCCGCCATTGGCTGTCAAGGTTGAACCGGTGATGAAACCGGAGTCATCCGAGGCCAGAAAGGTGACGCAGCGGGCTATTTCGTCGGCCTCGCCCAAGCGGCCCACAGGGATTTGCGCGATGATGCTGTCGCGCACCTTTTCCGGCACGGCCATAACCATTTCAGTGCCGATATAGCCCGGGCAGATGGTGTTCACGGTGATGCCTTTGAACGCACCTTCCTGCGCCAAAGCCTTGGTAAAGCCGATGTCGCCAGCCTTGGCGGCGGAATAATTCGCCTGCCCCATCTGCCCCTTTTGGCCGTTGATCGAACTGATGTTGATCACGCGTCCGAAATTACGATCACGCATTCCGTTCCAGACCGGGTGGGTCATGTTGAATACACCGTTCAGGTTGGTGTCCATCACCTCTTGCCATTGCTCGCGGGTCATTTTGTGGAACATGCCATCGCGTGTGATACCGGCGTTGTTGACCAGAATTTCCACCGAACCCAGATCGGATTCGACCTGGGCGATACCGGCGACGCAGGCATCGTAATCTGCCACAGACCATTTGTAGGTGGGGATTCCCGTGTCCTTGGTGAAGGTCGCGGCGGCAGCGTCATTGCCCGCGTATGTGGCCGCGACTTTGTATCCGGCATCCTGCAAAGCAATGGAAATGGCGGCGCCGATTCCGCGCGTGCCGCCAGTAACAAGGGCAACTCTGGTCATGTTCGTCTCCAAATCGGGCGCGCAATCAAGTTGCGCTAGGTTGATCCATCACGCAACATTCTTGCGTGATGGATTTCCTTTACCCGCGTTCGACGCAGAGCGCAACACCCATTCCGCCGCCGATGCACAAAGTTGCCAAACCTTTTTTGGCGTCGCGGCGGACCATTTCAAACAGCAGGGTGTTCAGGATGCGACAGCCCGAGGCCCCGATGGGGTGGCCGATGGCAATTGCGCCGCCGTTGACGTTGACGATTTCGGGATCCCAGCCCATGTCTTTGTTGACGGCGCAGGCCTGTGCGGCAAAGGCTTCGTTCGCTTCGACCAGATCGAGGTCCTCGGGTTTCCAGCCTGCAATTTCAAGGGCTTTGCGGCTGGCACCGATCGGGCCAACACCCATAATCGAGGGGTCAACACCGACAGTGGCGTATGACGCAATGCGTGCCATCGGAGTGATGCCGCGCTTATCGGCGTTGTCGGCGGACATCAGCAAAACGGCGGCTGCACCATCGTTGATGCCGCTGGCATTGGCGGCTGTGACAGTACCGTTTTCACGCACAAAGGCGGGGCGCAGTTTTTGCATTGCTTCCATTGTGGCGCCGTGGCGAATGTACTCATCCGAATCAACCACGGTTTCGCCTTTGCGGGTTTTCACGGTGAAAGGTGTGATTTCATCAGCGAACTTGCCCGCTTTTTGCGCTGCTTCGGCCTTGTTCTGGCTGGCGACCGCGAATTCATCCTGCATTTCACGGCTGATCTGCCACTTGTTGGCAACATTTTCGGCGGTCTGGCCCATATGGTAGCCGTTGAAGGCATCCCACAACCCGTCGCGGATCATGCTGTCGATATATTGCATGTCCCCCATTTTCTGACCTTTGCGCAGGTTGGCGACATGGGGGGAAAGCGACATGTTTTCCTGCCCGCCAGCGGCCACAATTTCGGCGTCACCCAACCTGATTTGCTGCGCGCCCAATGCCACAGCCCGAAGGCCGGAACCGCAAACCTGATTGATGCCCCAGGCGGCGGATTCGATTGGCAGGCCGGCGTTGATGTGGGCCTGACGGGCCGGGTTTTGCCCCTGACCCGCCGTCAGAACCTGCCCGAGGATGGTTTCCGAAACCTCGCCTTTTTCTATACCCGCGCGTTCGACGATGGCTTCCAGAACTGTAGCGCCCAGATCATGTGCGGGTGTATTGGCGAAGGAACCAAGGAAACTGCCTACAGCGGTTCGGGATGCGGATGCAATTACGATATTTGTCATTTTGACTGTCCTCTTTGCTGGAATTTTTTTTAGAGGCCAGACCTGCCGTGCCCCCCGTGTTGTGCCCAGTGTTAGGAGATTTGATGCAATGCGGCAATAGGTGTGTATATTTGAATTATGCGCGTCTTTCCTGATCCGCGACATGCCATGGTGGTGTTATCGTCGGAGCCCCGAAGTGGTACCCTTGCAGGCAATAAACACCAATTTTCCGAAGAAATTCGGCATCTTCTGCGGTTTCGACACATTCAGCGACGGTGAACATTTCGAACTGTTCTGCAATTGAAACCAGTGCCTGTGTCAGTACCTGATTATCCGTATCATCCTGAATGTTGCGGATGAACTGGCCATCAATTTTTACGATATCAAAGTAGAAATTCTTGATGAATCGAAAGGCCGTATATCCCGCGCCGAAATCATCCAGTGCAAAAGAAATACCCAATGCTTGCAAATCGCGCATGAAGGCTGTGACGATGTCGGGCATCAGCATGGCCGAGGATTCGGTAATTTCCAGAATGAGCCGTTCTGCGATGGTCTCATCCTGAGAGATTCCATAATTCAAAATCTGCATCCACCTTGGATAGCCGATTGAACGGGCGGACATATTTATGGACAGGCGTAATGTGGGTTCTTGTGCCAATGCTTCAAGCCCCAGTTCCAAAGCGTGGCAATCCAGTACCCGCCCCATTTCATCGGTTTCCACCACTTCAATAAAGTCACGAGCGGGTATAATGCGGCCGGTATCGTCCAACACACGGATCAACCCTTCGTAAAACGCGGGTGTATTGGGGGTAACGGCACTAACGACAGGTTGATAGGCCAGCATCACCTGTTTGCGCTGCAAGGCAGCGCGAACCATCTGGATGGTATCCTTGTCGCGCTCGCGCGTGGCGAAATCCAGCGGGTTGTCCAGTCTTGCCGCTGTATCTGGATTTGTAGGATTGGTGTTTGAAGGCATTTGATTCTCCGTCACGTGCAGGGACACAATGGGGCCATAGCGCCTAACAACAAGTAAAGATTCACATTTTGTTCTAATTGTACTAAAATGCATGAATGTAACGTAACTAATGGGAAACAGGAAAAAATATGGGAAATAGATGTGCATGGGCTGGAGAACAGCAGATTTATATTTCCTATCATGATGATGAATGGGGTGTCCCCGAGTATGACAGCCGCGCCTTGTGGGAGAAACTGATACTGGACGGGTTTCAGGCCGGCCTTAGCTGGATCACCA
This sequence comes from Profundibacter sp., assembly GCF_965277155.1. Taxonomy (GTDB): domain Bacteria; phylum Pseudomonadota; class Alphaproteobacteria; order Rhodobacterales; family Rhodobacteraceae; genus Profundibacter. The sequence continues at coordinate 336,533 of NZ_CBDIBV010000011.1, read as the reverse complement.
TCCTGAAGAAGCGCGACAATTTTCGCACGGCGTTTGCGGGATTCGATCCTGATGTGATTGCCGGATGGGGCGATGAGGATGTGGAAAGGTTACTGCAGGATGCAGGCATCGTACGCCATCGCGGCAAGATCGAGGCGACGATTGGGAATGCAAAAGCATGGCAAGCGATCGAGGAGCGCGAAGGGTTTGATACGTTCCTGTGGAACTATGTGGATGGCAAGCCGATCCAGAACCGGTACGAAACGATGGCCGAGGTTCCGGCACAAACGCCCCTGTCGGTGCAGATATCGAAGGATTTGAAAAAGGCCGGATTCCGGTTTTGCGGCCCGACGATTGTTTATGCTTTTATGCAGGCGGTGGGTATGGTGAATGACCACGAGATCGGCTGCCCTTGCCATGACAGAGTGGCAAAGCTGGCCCGTTAAGGGCTGATCAGCGACTGGATGATGGCGAATGTGCTGTCGGTATCCCATTCCGCACCGCCGGTCAGTCGGGCGATTTCCTGACCCTCGGGGTTCAGGATCACCGAAACAGGCAGGCCCAGAACGCCCATGCTGTGGGCAAGCGTTTGTTTGGGGTCCAGCAGGATCGGCAGGCTGGTAACACCAGCGGTGGCAAAGAATTTCTTGATTGCTGGAACGGTATTGCGGCCAGTAGCGATGGTGACGACTTTGAAATTATCGCTGCCCATTTGTTTCTGGAGCCGGTCCAGCGATGGCATTTCCTTGCGGCACGGCGGGCACCATGTGGCCCAGATGTTCACCAGCACATATTTGCCTTTGTATTCGGCCAGTGTGTGTTCCTTGCCGTCTGCATCGGTAAAGGGTGTGGTGATGGCAGGCTTGGCCGTTTCATGGAACGCCAGTTTCAGCATCAGCCCTTCGGCCAGCGGGTGCGGGCCGCTCAGGCCGGTGCTTTGGGTCACCTCTTCAGGGGCCGGTTGCAGGCCCAGCACGCCTTTGACGGCCTCAATATTGCTGACCGCATAGATTGCACCAGCAGCGATTGCCGCATATAGGATGGCTGAACGTAACTGCATATCAATTCTCCGGGTGCCGATGATGACCGAAACTAGCAAAGATAACGCAAAAGCCAACACCATGTGGGGTGGTCGGTTTGCCGCAGGGCCGGACGCGATCATGGAGGCGATCAATGCCTCGATCGGGTTCGATCAGCGGATGGCCAAGCAGGACATCGAAGGCTCGCGTGCCCATGCCGCGATGTTGGCGGCGACGGGTATCATCACTGATACGGATGCAGCGGCGATAAGGGAAGGGCTTCTCACGGTATTGTCAGAGATCGAAAGCGGCACGTTTGAATTTTCAACGGCGCTCGAGGATATCCATATGAACGTGGAATCCCGCCTGAAGGATCTGATTGGCGAGCCGGCGGGGCGGCTGCACACCGCCCGGTCGCGCAACGATCAGGTGGCGCTGGATTTTCGCATGTGGGTGCGCGACCAGACAGATGCGGCGATCACCGGATTGCAGGCACTAATGAAGGCGCTGTTAACGCAGGCCGAGGCAGGTGCGGATTGGGTGATGCCCGGTTTCACCCATTTGCAAGTGGCCCAGCCGGTCACTTGGGGCCATCACATGATGGCCTATGTGGAAATGTTCGGCCGCGATATGAGCCGCTTTGCCGATGCACGCAAACGCATGAACCTGTCACCCTTGGGCGCGGCGGCGCTGGCGGGCACGTCCTTTCCGATTGACCGGCATATGACGGCACAGGCGCTGGGCTTTGACGCGCCAGCCCCTAATTCGCTGGACGCTGTAGCGGATCGGGATTTTGCGTTGGAGTATCTGGCCGCATGTTCGATAACTGCAATGCACCTGTCGCGGTTTTCAGAAGAATTGGTGATCTGGTCCTCGGCTCAGTTTCGATTTGTGCAATTGTCGGACCGGTTTTCCACCGGATCAAGCATCATGCCGCAAAAGAAAAACCCCGATGCGGCGGAACTGATCCGTGCCAAGATCGGGCGAATTATGGGGGCGATGGTCGGGCTGTTCACGGTGATGAAGGGCCTGCCGCTGACCTATTCCAAGGACATGCAGGAAGACAAGGAACAGGTGTTTGATGCCGCCGACAGCCTGATGCTGGCACTGGCCGCGATGACCGGCATGGTCAGCGATATGAACGCAAATGTCGAAGAGTTGGAGCGCGCGGCGGCCACAGGCTTTTCCACTGCTACCGATCTGGCCGACTGGCTGGTGCGCGAACTGGGGATGCCGTTTCGCGAGGCGCACCATGTAACCGGCACGCTGGTGGCGCTGGCCGAGGGCAAGGGCTGTGATTTGCCCGACCTGTCGCTGGATGATATGCAAGGCGTACATAAAAACATCAACGCGGGTGTGTTTGATGTGCTGGGCGTGCACAATTCGGTCGCCAGCCGAACCAGTTACGGCGGCACGGCCCCAAGCGAAGTGCGCAAGCAGATCGCCCGCTGGAAAGAGGCGTTGAAATGAGAGCAGTTTTAGCAATGATCGCTTTGGCGGTGCTGGCCGCCTGTGGCGCGGATGGTGAACCGGTGCGCCCGTCTGTGAATGCCGGTGTAGCGGTGACGCCCAGCGGGGTGCATCCTTCGGTTTCTGTGGGCACACATGTCGGGCCGATAAACGTCAGTATCGGGCTATAACACCCAGCGAAACGCCCGTTTCAGTTCCGCCACACCATTTTTGTCATACCAGCGCCCATGCGCCAGAATAATGTGTTCCGGCCCCCAGCCGATCATCTTTTCGACCTCGGTGCGCAGCAACTCGCGATGTTTTGAAAAGGTCATGCGCATGTCACGCGGCATCTGGCCGTCGGGGTCTTGAATGCGGCCCCATTTGGTCAGGATACGCAGGAACCAGCCCAGCTTGTCCGGCTCAAAGTTTTCAATCAGATCGGTCAGGATCAGGGTTTTCGAGGCCTTGTGAAAGAACACCGCCTCGCGGTGAATCTTGCTGCCTTCAACAATCATCTGTTCGATCTGGCCTGCCCATGCGGCGGGCGGGATCTGGGTCAGATCCTCGTCAAAGCGCAGGGTCATCCCGTGTTTTCTGGCCCGTTTCATCACACCGGGGCAGCATAGGCACGGGCCTTGGGAAAGGATTTTTGCCATTCGGCGATATAGGCATAGTGAATCCAGTTGGGGGCAATCAGGTGACAGACGGGGCCGAGGGCGGCCACTTCTTCCCGCAGGCTGTCGCAGATTTTGGTGGGGGAGTGCAGCCAGATATCACCGTTTTCCAGCCGCACAACGGTCATGCGGGTGGAAAACCCGACGCCATAGAATTTGATCGCCGGCCCATCGACAATCCAGATATTATCGGCGACAGGTTTCAGGGTGTTCAGGGGGGCATACGGCTTTGTCATATTTGCCCCAATCCGCGATGGCACAGCATAATGACATAAGCCGCCAAAATCGCATCCAGTATTTCGATTAATCCCAGCAATAACGGGATCGGATCAGGGGTGGCGGGAAACACATGCCCCAGATCAAGCAAGACCACAAAGGTATATCCCCAACCGGCAATGATTCCGCCGATGGCGGCCGTTTTGCTGTCACGCAGCAGGCCGATGGCCGAGGCAACTGCCCCAATTCCCAGCAAAACCAGAAACACGTTGAAGCCCCAGAACACCGGCCCGCCAAGGCCGGAAAAATCGCGGGTTTCGACCGGGCCGCCGGGCACAAGGGTGATGAAGGTGAGCACCAGGGCCAGCAACAGTTTGCCGGCAGGGCGAAAATACGGACGGGTGTCATCGGGCCATCCCGATTGGCGCTGATGGGTGTCATACGAAGCAGAAGACATTTTAGAATCCTATAAATGACCGATGGGTCATAAATAGGCGGATTTAAAATGACCGTCAAGTCATTTATATCTTGTTCTGCGTCTGAAACCTTTTTAAACATGGGGCATGCCAAAGATTGTTGACAAAGATGCAATGCGGGTGCGGATCATGGAAGCCGCGATGCAGTGCTATGCCACCCAAGGGTTCCATGCCGCCAAGATGAGCGACATCGCCAAAGCGGCAGGTTTGGCCAAGGGCACGCTTTATCTGTATTTCAAAAGCAAGGATCAGCTGACCACGGCACTGGTAAAATGGATTTTTCAGGGGATCGAACAACAGATAATGCCCCAGCGCGAGGTTCGGACACTTGATGGCTACATGACACAATTAAGAATAGCGCTGGATGCCTCGGAAGAAACACGGGTTGAGACAAGGATGTTTTTCGAAGTGCTTGGTCCCAGCTTCGGCTCGGACGAGGTGGTCGCCGAAGTTGCCGGTTTTTTCGAGCGTGTCGGGGCGCATAACACGCAGCAACTGGAACATATGATCCGGACGGGAGAGGTGCGAAGCGACATTGATCCAGAGGCAACAGGGCGCAGTATCGCCGCGCTGATCGACGGGATGGTGACGCATCGGGCGATGTTCGGACTGGGGGATGCACGATACCGTGCCATGATGGAAACAACGCTGGATATGATCCGTCGCGGGCTGGAAAACAGGGAAGTGTGAATGTCTAAACTGCGCATAACATATTTGCTGCTGGCAACCCTCGGGGCGCTATTACCGATGAGTTATCTTGCCCCGTGGATCATGGAAAACGGCCTGTCCATCGGCGGGCTGATCACCGCATGGCAGCAAAACGCGGCGGCCACGGGCCTGTTCTGGGATCTGGTGATTTCCGCCATTGTGCTAACGATCTGGGTTCTGGCGGACACATTGCCGCGAAATAACCGCCTTCCGCTGCTTGCCATTCCCGCAACTTTCCTTATCGGTGTGTCCTGCGGCTTGCCGCTTTTTCTATACTTACGCACAGGGCCGACCGACTGATGGACTACTTTCTGTATCAAAACGGCATTCTTCATGCCGAAGACGTTGCAATCCCCGAAATCGCTGCACAGGTGGGGACACCGTTCTACCTCTATTCCGCTGCTACTTTGCGCCGCCATTTTCGGCTGTTTGACGAGGCACTGGAAGGGACAGACCATCTGGTTTGCTATGCGATGAAAGCCAATTCCAATCAGGCTGTGTTGAAACTGATGGCCGATATGGGCGCGGGTATGGATGTGGTTTCGGGCGGGGAATATGCCCGCGCAAAGGCCGCTGGTGTGCCTAGTGAGCGTATCGTGTTTTCCGGCGTTGGCAAAACGCGGGATGAAATGCGCATGGCGCTGGAAGGCGGCATTCGGCAGTTCAATGTTGAATCCGAACCTGAAATGATTGCCCTGAACGAAGTGGCCTTGTCACTGGATATGGTCGCGCCGATTGCAATTCGGGTAAACCCCGATGTTGACGCCAAAACCCATGCCAAGATTGCCACTGGCAAATCGGAAAACAAATTCGGCATCCCGATCTCGCGGGCTTCAACGGTTTATGCCCAAGCGGCCGCAATGAAGGGGCTGGATGTGATCGGCATCGACGTTCACATCGGCAGTCAGCTGACGCAGCTTGACCCCTACCGCGCCGCTTACGAAAAGATGGCCGACCTGACAAAACAATTGCGTGCCGAAGGCCACAACATCCGCCGCCTTGATCTGGGCGGCGGTCTGGGTATCCCCTACGAGCGCTCTAATGACGCACCGCCCTTGCCGATGGAATATGGCGCCATGGTCAAGGACGTGCTGGGTGATCTGGACTGCGAGATCGAAATCGAACCCGGCCGCCTTATCGCCGGCAACGCCGGAATTCTGGTGGCAGAAGTCATCTATGTGAAACAGGGCGAGGATCGCCAGTTCCTGATCGTGGACGCCGCCATGAATGATCTGATCCGCCCCGCGATGTACGAAGCACACCATGATATCGTGCCGGTGGCCGAGGCCGAAGCGGGGGTGGAGCAAGCCCCCTACGACATCGTTGGCCCTGTTTGTGAAAGCGGTGATACGTTCGCCAAACAACGCAACCTGACGCCACAACAGGCCGGTGATCTGGTGGCGTTTCGTTCGGCCGGTGCTTATGGCGCGGTGATGGCTTCGGAATATAATTCCCGCCCGATGATCCCCGAAGTTCTGGTCGATGGGCATCAATTCGCTGTCATCCGGCCCCGCCCGACCTTGGAAGATATGATAAACCGCGATACCATACCGGAATGGCTCTGACCTTTCAGGGCCGATAAAGGATCGGTATGAGCGACAATCGCACCTCAAAAGACAATGCCCTGAAAGGGTTGGTATGGCCCCTGCGCCTGACCCGTGCGGGTATGTTTGCCGAACGCGCAACCAAAGCATTCTGGCCATTGTGGGCTGTGCTGATGTTGGCGGTTGCGCTGGTGATGCTGGGAATGCAGGATTTCACCCCGCCGAAACTGGCGATGGCCACGGTGGCCGTATTTGGGCTGGCGGCTGTGTGGACGCTGGTTTACGGGCTGCGGCGGTTTCATTGGCCAACAGAAATTGAAGCGCGCGAGCGGCTGGATGCAACCTTGCCCGGCCGCCCGATCACGGCGCTGACCGATACGCAGGCAATCGGTGCCGATGATGCGGCCTCACAGGCGGTCTGGAATGCCCATGTCGCGCGGATGGCGGCGCGGGCCAAGGGGGCCAAACCCGCCCCCGCCGACCTGCGCGTTTCCGCAAAAGACCCCTATGCGCTGCGCTATGTGGCGGTGCTGGCCTTGCTGGTGGCGCTACTGTTTGGCTCATTGAACCGTGTGCAGAGTGTGGCAGATATCGCCACAGGTTCGGGCGGAACGGCCTTGGCTGCCGGGCCAAGCTGGGAAGGCTGGGTCGAGCCCCCCGCCTATACCGGCAAGCCGAGCCTGTATCTGAACGATTTGCCGCAAGGTGATTTAAGCGTGCCCAAAGGGTCGCGCATCACGGTGCGCCTGTATGGCAAGATCGGGGCGTTGACTGTGCGCGAAACCGTATCGGGTGAAACTACAGAAGATACCGCCGCTGTTTCCCGGGAAATGACCGTAACGCGGGACGGAGTGCTGGCGATTGACGGGCAGGGCGGGGCCGAATGGCAGATCACCCTGCTGCCCGATCTGCCGCCCTCGGTACGCTTTGACGGTGAATTGAAACGCGAGGCGCGGGGTGTGATGAAGCAACCCTTTGCTGCCAGTGACGACTATGCCGTGGTGCGGGGCACTGCGGAATTCCGGCTGGATATGGAAACGGTTGAACGCCGCTACGGGCTGGCCGTTGACCCCGAAGAACGCGACCCTGTTGTCCTTGATCTGCCGCTGCCTATCACCGGCAGCCGCGCCGAATTCACCGAAGAACTGGTGGAGGACCTGTCCGAACATCCGTGGTCGGGTTTGCCAGTTACACTGACCCTGACGGTTGAGGATGCCTTGGGCCAAACCGGCCAATCCGAAACCATGCATATGCTGATGCCCGGCCGCCGCTTTTTTGCACCCTTGGCCCGCGCGGTGATCGAACAGCGCCGTGATTTGTTGTGGTCACGAGATAATGGCACGCGGGTGGCACAAGTGTTGCGGGCGGTGACGCACCGGCCCGAAGGGTTCGTTCGCAATGACAGCGCCTATCTGATGTTGCGGGTGGCAATCCGGCGACTCGAGGCGGCAGTTGCTTTTGGCATGACGCCCGAAGTGCAAGACGAAATCGCGGCGGCGCTGTGGGATATTGCGCTGATCTTTGAAGATGGGTCATTGGCGGATGCCAAGGAACGGCTGCACCGCGCACAGGAACGGCTGGCCGAGGCGATGAAAAACGGTGCCAGCAAGGAGGAAATCGAAGACCTGATGCAGGAATTGCGCGACGCCACCAAGGATTACATGCGCCAACTGGCCGAACAGCAGCGCCAGAATGGCGAGCAGGGTGAACAGCAGGCACAGAATGGCGAAACCTTCGAGTTTACGCAGGAAGAATTGCAGGCCCTGATGGACCGGATTCAGGAACTGATGGAAGAAGGGCGGATGGAAGAAGCCGCCGACCTGATGCAGCGCATGAACGAGATGATGGAAAACCTGCAAATGGCCGAAAACCAGAACGGTCAGGGCGAGCGCACCCCGGGCCAGCAGTCGATGGACGATCTGAAAGATACCCTGCGCAACCAGCAAGGGCTGTCGGACGAGGCATTCCGCGATTTGCAGGAACAGTTCAACCCCAATGCTAACCGCGGTGAAAGCGGTCAGAACCGTGGCGAATCCGGCGGGCAAGGCGAGGGGCGCAGCCACACAGGGCAAGGCGATCAAGGGCAAGGTGGAGGCGAAGGCCAGACCGGCCAAGAGGGCGGCGGCAAAGGGCAGGGCGAAAGTCTTGCGGACCGTCAACAGGCCTTGCGGGATGAATTGCGTCGTCAGGAAAATGGCCTGCCCGGGGCTGGCACCCCCGAAGGCGACGCCGCCCGAGAAGCGCTGGAACGCGCCGGTCGTGCGATGGACGGGGCTGAACAAGCGCTGCGGGACGGTCAAATGGCCGAAGCACTGGACAATCAGGCCGAGGCACTGGAAGCCCTGCGCGAAGGGATGCGCAATCTGGGCGATGCACTGGCGCAAAACCGTCAACAGGACGGCAGTCAGCAAGGGCAGGCGCAATCACGCGATCAGGCCAACGGACGTGACCCGCTGGGGCGCGACAGCAATGGCCGCGGCTCCTCCGCAACTCAGGGCGATATGTTGCTAAACGGGGATGTGCGCCGCCGCGCGCAGGAATTGCTGAAGGAATTGCGCCGCCGTTCAGGCGAAAGAGACCGTCCGGCTATTGAGCTGGACTATCTGAAACGGCTGCTGGACAAATATTAGGGCCGGTTAGTTGCTGGCGGTCCCTGACATTTTATCCGTTGCAGCTTTCATCATCTGGTCCAGCCAGTCCCGCAAGTTATTCACCTGTTCGACATAGTTTGTCATATAGGGTTCGCTTTCAGGGAACCTTTGGACAATATCGGGGGCAAATATATAGGCCAGCAACCCCAGCGTTGCCAGGATCAAAACCAGAGAAAAGCCCAGCCTGAAACCGCGCCGCCCACTTGGCTGTGCCTCGTCCTCCTCGGCGGATTCGTCAAGCGAATCTGTAGCTGCGCGCAGAGTCGAGTTGATTTCATCAATATCTGGCAGCCGGTCACGATGGGCAGAGCTACCGCTTTCTGCGGGCTGGCTATCAGGGTGCGGCTTTGCGGAAGCTATGGAAACATCGGGAGGGGTATCGCTAGAGGTTTTGGACAGATCCAGTCCGGCTTTTGGCTTGGGGTCTTGCGTGCCCTTGGCGTCTTTCTCTCTTGCGGCGGCTTCTCGTGCGGCTTCTTCCCGAAGGATGCCCAAAACGGATTCATCAGTCTTGCGGGGGGCCGGTTGTTCTTCGCTTGCATCCTTGCCGGATTCATCGGTTGTTTTGCTTGTTTCAGCGGCTTCGGTATCAACCTCGTCTGTCGTTTCCGGCGTTGCGTCTGTTTCCTGCTCCGCATCCTGTTTTGGGGCGTCCACGGGCGTTTCGCCATCGGCCTCCAACTGGGCTGCCGATTTCTGGAACCATGTATGGCCACAGCTGGAGCACTGAACATCACGCCCTTCACTTGGGATGACGCTATCGTCCACCTCGTATTGCGCATCGCAATTTGGGCATATTAACCGCATGTTTGTCCCCACATTCACTGCAAGTTAAGTTTTCGATAATCTGTTAACTATTACGTTGTATCAATGGATTGGCGAAGATCAATCTTTTTGATCGTTGTTACCATTGAAACATTTTCCATTCTTATGCACAACTGTCTCCAATTCGTAAAGAAAGGGCAGTATGTGATCGAGCTACAAAATGTGGCCTATAATTACGGCGGCGGTGAGCTGTTGTCGGGTATTTCGCTTAAACTGGCCCCTGGATCGTTCCATTTTCTGACGGGGCCATCCGGCGCAGGGAAATCTACATTTCTGAAATTGTGTTATATGGAACTGGCTGCGACTTCGGGTCGGGTGCAGGTTTTCGGACAGGATGTTGCGACAATGGGACGCGATGAAATCGCCCGCAACCGACAGCGCATCGGGGTGGTGCATCAGGATTGCCGGTTTCTGGACCATTTGCCGATTTCGGCCAATGTGGCCTTGCCTTTAAGGGTTTCTGGGCGTGATACTAGCGCGGAAGAGGCCAATCTGGATGATCTGTTATCATGGGTTGGTCTGGGGGACCGGGCAGATGCATTACCTGCGGAATTGTCAGGCGGGGAAAGGCAGCGTGCCGCGCTGGCCCGTGCGGTTATCATGTCACCGGATGTGGTTTTGGCGGACGAGCCAACGGGAAATGTAGACTGGGAAATGTCCAAGCGTTTGATATCGTTACTGGTTGAGCTAAACAAGATGGGCAAAACCATTATGATTGCCACCCATGATCTGAATTTGATCCGCACGGCCAAGTCGCAGGTGAATGCGCGGGTGTTACGGATCAGCAACAGGCAGTTGCAACTGGCGGGGGCAGATTTGTGAAACTAAATGTCCCGAAGTTGATCGCGCTGGTCAAAGGCGACCGGCAGGCAGACAAAGTAGTGCCGCCCAGCGGGTACACGGCCACGCTGACTTTGTTTACCTCTGCTGCAATGGCTTTTCTTGCGGTTTTCGCGTTGGCTTTGTCGCTGGCGACAGGGCGTTTGGCGGATCGCTGGGCGTCCGAACTGGCGCGGTCGTCAACTGTGCGAATATCGGCACCGGCGGGGCAGATGGACGCCCAGACACAGGCCGCCCTTAAGGTATTGCGCACCACATCAGGCGTTGCCAGTGCCAAGGCGCTTTCACCAGAAGAACAGCGCAAACTGCTGGAGCCATGGTTCGGCCCCGACCTGCCGATTGATACCCTACCGGTGCCGCAATTGATCGAGGTGATTGAGGATTCATCAGGCTATGATTCTGACGGGCTGCGCCTGCGCCTGTCTGCCGAAGCGCCGGGGGCGGTGCTGGATGACCATACCCGATGGCGCAAACCCCTGATCAAGGCGGCAGACCGGTTGCGGTTTCTGGGGTTGTTGTCAATCCTGCTGATTGCCTTGGCCACGGGCGCGATGATAACGCTGGCCGCCAACGCGGCGCTTTCGGCGAATGCGCAAGTGATCAGCGTTTTGCGTCTGGTCGGCGCACATGACGCCTATATTGCCCGCGCCTTTGTGCGCCGCTTTACCTTGCGGGCATTGTCCGGCGCCTTGATCGGTGTAGTGGCGGGGATGGTTGCGGTTGCCTTCTTGCCCAGTGCTTCGGAAGCGGGTGGTTTCCTGACAGGGCTTGGCTTTCAGGGGTGGCATTGGCTGTTGCCCTTTGTCATACCGCCTTTGGCGGCTTTGGTGGCTTTCTGGGCCACCCGCACGGCGGCTTTGCGCAGATTGAAGGAGCTAACCTGATGAGATATGCAATCCAGTGGCTACGCAGCCTGCTGTTCAGCATCCAGATGTATATCATGATGCCGATTATGGCGCTGGTTTACCTGCCGTTTGCCTTTTTCACCTACAAGGCCGTTTTCGCCTTTATCAAGGCCTATGCCAACTATTGCCGCTGGACGCTGGGCTGGATGGTGGGTCTGAAGACCGAGGTGCGCGGGGAAATCCCGACTGATGAATGTCTGATTGCCTCAAAACACCAGTCATTTCTGGATGTGATCCTGATTGTCAGCACAGCCACCAACCCGCGTTTTATCATCAAGCGCGAATTGCATATGATGCCGATTTTCCATTTTTTCGGCACCCGAATGGGCAATGTCCCCGTCAAACGCGGGGATCGCGGGCGGGCAATTTCCAAGATGATGGCGGATGTAAAAAGCGGCAAAATCGCAAAAGGGCAGCTGGTGATCTATCCGCAAGGCACCCGCATCGCACCGGGGGTCAAGGCCCCTTACAAGATCGGCACGGGTCTGCTGTATGAACAGACCGGACAGGATTGCGTTCCGGCAGCGACGAACGTCGGGGTGTTCTGGCCCAAACGCGGGGTTTATCGCAAACCCGGTGTCGCGGTGCTGGAATATCTGCCGCGCATCAAGGCAGGCAAACCGCGTGATGAATTCATGGCCGAACTGGAACAGGTGATCGAAGGAAACTCGGACCGTTTGATGGCCGAAGCAGGATTTCAGCCAAAAGGATAGCGCATGGAATATGTCAAATCGATTGCGGAACTGGAAGCCATTTACGGACAACCGGCCGAGGCCGCATTGGTCAAGGTGGCCCACCGGATGACACCCACCTACCGTGCATGGATCCTGCGCAGCCGGTTTTGTGTGATCTCGACCGTGGGGCCGGACGGTGTTGACGGTTCACCCCGTGGTGACGAAGGGCCGGTGGTGCGAGAACTGGACGAACACACGCTGGCCCTGCCCGATTGGCGCGGCAACAACCGCATGGATACCCTGCGCAATCTGGTGGCGGATGATCGCATCGCGCTGATGTTTATGGTGGCCGGGTCCGACAATGTGGTGCGGGTAAATGGCCATGCGCGGATCACCACGGACGCCGACATGTGCGCGCGGTTTGAAAAAGACGGCAAGTTACCGCGCTCGGTGATCATCATCAAGATTGCCGAAATCTATTCCCAATGCGCCCGCGCCGTGATGCGGGCCGGGCTGTGGCGTGACGGCGATTTGTCCGAAGGGCTGCCGACTGTGGGCGATATGTTGAAGGAAATGACGTCCGGCGAATTTGACGGCGCAACCTATGACCAAAACTGGGTTGCGCGTGCAAAGGAAACACTGTGGTAGAACTGACCCTGATCCGCCACGGGCAGGCCCAGACGGGCGCGCAGGACGAGGCAAGTTATGACAGCTTAAGCGACCTTGGCCATCAACAGGCGCAGTGGTTGGGCGAAACCCTGCGGGGCGGGGTGCCGTTTGATCGGGTTATTTCCGGCGATATGAAACGGCAAATACAGACAGCAGAAGGAATGGCGCTGGGCGTGCATCACAGTATTGACGCGCGGTTGAACGAATTGGACTATTTCGGTCTGGCCGCCAGCCTGAAGTCCGGTTGTGTCTCGAAAGTGGTGGAAATTGATTTCAGGCACCTCCGAGCGGGTTGAGTTATGCGCCGGTCAGGCGGCTTGGTCAAGGGTTGCGTCGGCGACGGGCTGAGCGAGCGTTTCCCAGCCATCGACCTTTCGCATGACGATCTGCCCCGAGGCCATCAGAGCCCAAAGCAGCATCGGCACGGTCTCGGCGCATGGCAGCACGGTCTGGGTCTTGATGCGGCGGCGGAATTCCTCGTTCAGGCGTTCGATCGCATTTGTCGTTCTGGCCGATTTCCACTGGCCTTGTGGCAGACGCGTGAAGGTGAAAAGCTTATCTCCTGCTTCTTCCAAGCTGTCAGCGACGGCCTTGCATTTCAGCCGCCATTTTCGCAGAAATGCCTTGCGGCGGGTGGCGATTTCCTCGGGTGTTTTGGCGTAGATCATGTCGCGGTAATCTTCTGTCAACTCATCATGCATACGCTTGGGTGCCTTGGCCAGAAGGTTGCGGTGCTTGTGCACCGTGCACCTCTGGATCGGCAGATCTTCACCCCAGAGGGCAATGAGAGCGACCTCAAGTCCCGGTGCCCCGTCCACGATGACAAATTCGGGCCGTTTCAACCCGCGCGCATCCAGATCGTTGATGAACTGACGCCAGGCGGAGGTGCTTTCGCCGCCCATGTTCATCAGTGATAACAAGACCTTCTGCCCATCCCGGCGCACGCCAATCGCGGCCAGAACCGAGATATTGGTGGCCTTCCTGTCAATCCGCGTTTTGATCACGGTGCCGTCCAGGATCAGCCGCACGATGTCTTCATCCGCAAGGCTGCGGGCGCACCACGCCTGCCAGTCCACCTTCACCTTGCGCCAGGCGCGGCTCACCACATCCTTGCTGACCGCCCCCTGAAACAGGCCGAACAGGGCGCGTTTTACCCGCCGTGTGTTGGTGCCCGAAAGGTAGACAGCAGCGATCAGCGCCTCGGCCTTCTTCGTCAGCCGCTGGTAGCGGGGCAATGCCTTCGAGCGCCATTCTCTGGCCTTGCCGGCCTCGCCTGTGATCCGCGCACGCGGCACGCGCACCGTTTCGGTTCCAAATGTTCCGACCAGTTGCCGCTCGCGATGCCCGTGGCGGTATCCGGCCTTTGCCCCGCCGCTGCGGCCATACCGGCAACGGCCCAGAAACTGCTCCAGCTCCTCTTCGAAAACCGCCTCGATCGTCGCGCGGATGTTCTGGCGCAGCCGGTCTTCAATCGGGTCATAGCCTGCTTCATTGGCCAGTAGCGCGGATGTCGATGTTGCTGTATTCTTTGTCATGGCGTGATCTCCTTGGCGGTTCCAGCCGCCGGTTGGGTGGCTTCGATGCACCCGGAGATTACGCCGTCCTCGAATTTCCACCAAACTCGCGACACTACCTGAAGTCCAGTCACGGGGTGGACATCCCCAATGACATTCAAAGTTTTGCCCAGCATGTGCCGCAGGTTCTGGATGTCTGGCGGCAGGGCGGGATGAATGGTGATCTGGAAACCTATGATGCCTTTTGCAGCCGGATCATGGGTGCGCTGCACAACGCGGCGGGGCAGGACGGGCGCACGGTTCTGGTGACATCAACCGGCGTGATTGCTACGCTGTCAGCGATTGCGCTGGGGCTGGATATGGTGAAAAAGACCAAGCTGTTTTTGCGGGTGATGAACACTTCGGTGCACAAGTTTGAAATGGTCGGGGGCGAATTGCAACTGACACAATTCGGCGCGGTTCCGCATCTGGAGCGGCCGGACAGAGAACACGCGCGGACATATGGATAGCGAAAGGGGCGCATGTTTTGCGCCCCTTGGTTTGCTTATTCAGCTTGCGATTTGGCGCCACGCAACATTTTGTAATAGGAATAAAGCGGCGGGATCAGCAGGGCCAGAATGATCACCCACATCACCTTGGCGATATTGCTGTGAAAGAAGATCATAGGCGAGCCGTGACCGATGATCATGCCCTGGGTAAAGCCCCCTTCGGCAATCGGCCCAAGGATCAATCCAAGGATCAGGGCCTCGAGTGAATAGCCCAGCTTTTTAATCACCAGCCCACCCAGCGCAAAGGCAATCATCAGATAGACATCGAACACCGAGTTGTTCAGCGCATAAGAACCAAGCACCGCAAAGGCACTGACCACCGGCACCATTATGGCGGGCGGGATCAGGGCAATGCGGGCCAGATAAGGCGCGAAAAACAGTCCCACCAGCAGGAACACCCCGTTGGCCACAAACATCGAGATGATGAACGGATAGGTCCGGTCGGCATATTCGGTAAACAGGTCCGGCCCCGGGATCATCCCGTGAATAATAAAGGCGCCCATCAGGGCCGCGGCCACCGAATTCCCTGGAATACCCAACGTCAATGTGGGAACAAGCGAGCCACCAACGCACCCGTTGTTGCCGGATTCAGCGGCGGCAATGCCTTCGGGATTGCCCTTGCCAAACAGCTCTTTGGTTTTGGAAATGCGTTTGGACAGGTTGTAGGAAATAAAGGCGGCAATGGTTGCCCCTTCGCCCGGCAAAATCCCAATCACGGTGCCGGTTCCTGACCCAAGCGCAATGTGCTTGCCGATCCCTTTTGGCATCGGTTCGCTTTTCTGCTTTTTATGAAGGGCTGACGTATCGACGGTGTGATGCTGCATACCGGCCAGTTCCAGCATCTGGATCATCGAAAACAGACCAATCAGGGCTGGCATGAAATTGACCCCGTCGACCAATTCTACAAGCCCCATCGTATAGCGTTGGCTGCCTGACATATCGTCGGTGCCGATAACGGCAATGATCATGCCCAGCAGGCCCGCGATCAGTGCCTTTAGCAGGGACGAGTTTTCGTCGGCAATCGAAATGATCCCGGCCAACCCCATCAGCGCCAGTAAAAAGGTTTCCGCCGGACCAAAGGCCAGCGCCTGTCGCGCCAACACAGGGGCGAACAGCAACAGGATCAGGATTGAAAACATCCCGCCCGTGAAGGATGCAATCACCGAAACCTTCAATGCCAGACCCGCTTTGCCCTTTCGGCTCATCGGGTAGCCCTCGATGGCGGTGGCAACCGCCGCAGGTGTGCCAGGTGTATTCAGCAATATAGCAGGGATCGAGCCGCCATACATGGCGCCACAGTAAATCCCGCCCAACAGCATCAGGCCCATTGTTGGGTCCATCGTATAGGTAAACGGCACTAACAGGCCCACAGCCATTGTGGCTGTCAGACCGGGCATACCGCCGATTGCAACACCGGCAATGGTGCCGATTGCAATGGTCAGCAGGGCGGGGCCGGAAAAAACAATTGCCAGATATTCAAACATTCCCAGTCCCCGTTAGAAATTGATGCCGGGCAAATTGACCGACAGAAGTTGGATAAACACCAAATAGACAAAGCCCAGCACGCCAACGGTCGTTAGCCCGATCGTTACCAGGTTTCGATATCCCAGCATGTAGGACACAACCGGAATAAACACCGCCGCCGGAATGAAAAAGCCCAAAGGCTCGAACACCAGCGCAAAGATGATCAGGGCAATCAGCAGGCCAAGAAAACGTGGCAAATGACCGGTCAGGACAAGCTTGTCATGGCTGCGGTCTTTCAGCAGGCTATGGCCCAACTGGACAACGGACAACCCGCCAATAAATACCGACAAAAACTGCACATATTTGGCAGATGTTTTTATCGCGATGCCTTTGTAATAGGCTGTGCTGAAATATAGCAGCACAGCCATTACGATGAGCAGCACCAGTACGGCGCGGTCAACGGTTTTCTTGGTCATTACCAGGGCGCTTTGTCGTAAACAGACTGGGTTTCCGCCTGCAATGATTGCAGGTAGGACAGATAGTCGGCCCCGCTCATTGGCAGCAGAAAGATCGAGCCGGTTTTGGCATTGGCAATGAATTCATCGCTGGCCATGACTTCGGTCAGCATTTTATCCAACTGGTCCTGCACAGCGGTATCAATACCGGCGGGGGCAACAAAACCACGGGTGGCGCGCATCAATACGGTGATGCCCTGTTCCTTGGCTGTGTACATGTCCGGCAGATGTTCGTCACGTTCTTCTGTCAGCAGGGCGATGATCCGCGCATCCCCGGCCTTGTGTTGTTTGATCATCTGCGAAAGGTTCATGAATGCCGCATCCACATGACCACCAAGGATCGCCGCTTTTTGTTCGGTTGACCCTTTGGTGGGCAGCAGATTGAATTCAACACCGGTTGCTGCTTCAAAGGCTTTGGCTGCAAGGAAATCGTCCGAGCCGATACCATTTACGGCTACGGTCAGGGAATTGGCCTTGGCCGCTTCGGCCAGGCTGGCCATGTCGGTAATCGCGCTGTCTTTCGGGACAACCACGATGGCCGGATCCTGTGCTGTGTTGCCCATGATGTGGAAACTGTCGAGCGTATACTTTGCGCGACCGGAAACAATATGTGCTACCAGTTGCGGTGTGAAGACAAGGCCGATTGTGTAGCCATCCGGATTTGCGCGCGCAATGGTTTCAAAACCCTTTTGGCCACCCGAGCCGGGAACGTTTTTGATAACAAATTCAAAGCCATCATAGTTCTTTTCGGCAAGCTCCGTGAACAGGCGAGCAGTACGATCAGTTGATCCGCCAGCCTTGGACGGGACAACGATTGTGATTGATTTTTCAGGATATTCGGCAATGGCCGCGCCTGCCGTCAGCCCCAGAGCCATTACAACGCCGGCAAAAATTGATTTTCTAAGCATCCATTCTCTCCCATTTTTATAAGGGGAGTTTTTACGATATTCAGCTCCCCTTTGTTCGACCACAGAATCTGTGGCCTGTTCAATGTAGAGATGACCATAACAATAGAGGTTGGATACCGCCTATTACTTTGATCGGCGATTATGTTAATAATGTTACAAAGAAAGTAGGCTTTATGCTGCCAAGCCCTTGGATCCGATCGACAGGAATTTCTGGCGGCGGTCCTTGACCAGTGCATTCGGCTTTTTCTTTGCCAGCTCTTTCAACGTCGCCTTCAGCGCTTTGCCGACCCCTTCAATTGCTGCGGTGCGGTCGCGTTGTGCGCCGCCTACGGGTTCCTTGACGATCACATCAACCACACCCAACTGGTTCAGATCCTGTGCGGTCAGGCGCAGGGCCTCGGCGGCTTCGCGCATTTTTTCGGCGTCTTTCCACAGGATCGAGGCACAGCCTTCGGGGCTGATCACCGAATAGACCGAATGTTCCAGCATCAGCAAACGGTTGGCCGTGGCCAGTGCCACAGCCCCACCCGAGCCGCCTTCGCCGATGATCACCGATATCAGCGGCACTTTAACTTGCAGACATTTCTCGGTGGAGCGTGCGATGGCCTCGGATTGGCCGCGTTCTTCGGCACCTTTGCCGGGATAGGCACCGGGGGTGTCGACCAGCGTGATGATCGGCAGGCCGAATTTGTCGGCCAGTTCCATCAGGCGGATCGCCTTGCGGTAACCTTCGGGGCGGGCCATGCCGAAATTGCGCTCGATCCGGGTTTTGGTGTCGAACCCCTTTTCCAGTCCGATCACCATCACAGGCGTGTCGCCCAGTCGGCCCAAACCACCCATCACAGCGTGGTCGTCGGCAAAGTTGCGATCGCCGGCCAGCGGAGTGTATTCGGTGAACAGGGCTTCGATGTAATCCTTGCAATGGGGTCGGTCAGGGTGGCGGGCCACCTGACATTTGCGCCACGGGGTCAGGTCTTTGTAAAGATCTTTCAGCAGGTCGGCGGCTTTTTTATCCAGCGCCTTGGCCTCTTCCGCGACATCCATTTCCTCGTTGGCGCGACCCATGGCGCGAAGCTCTTCGGCTTTGCTTTCGATCTCTGCCAGAGGTTTTTCAAATTCGAGGTAGTTTGCCATGGGTCTCTCCGAAATTCATGTTGTTGTGATATATGACGATGCGGGACGGGATTTGCAACGGGGGCAATATGGCAAGATTTGTTAAATCCACCCGTGGCAGGGTGATTTCAGGAATTGATAAGGGGGCCTTATGGCCGGTTCATATGAAAAACGTCTGATGCGGGTGCTGGAATATATCCATGCCAATCCGGCGGGTGATTTGTCGCTGGACAGGCTGGCGGATGTGGCCGCGATGAGCCGCTTTCACTGGCACCGTGTCTTTCACGCGATGACCGGCGAAACCTGCGCGCAGGCCACGCGGCGTATCCGGCTGCATCGGGCGGCATGCTGGCTGGTGCAGACGGATGATCCGGTGGCCGAAGTGGCAAAGAAAAGCGGTTATCCATCGGCGCAAAGTTTCACCCGCGCCTTTGGCGAAGTGTTTGGCATGTCCCCCGGCAAGTTCCGTAAACGCGGTGATCTGACATCACCGTTTCTGCAGCTTAGAAAAGGAGAATACCCCGTGTTTCCCGTTGAAATAATCACTGCCCCGCCCCGTCGTCTGGCCGCGCTGGCGCATAAAGGCCCCTATCTGGAAATTGGTAATGCGTTTCAGAAGGTTGCCGGCATTTTCACCGCGCGCAATCTGTGGCCGCAGGCGCAAGGGATGTTGGGGATCTACTATGATGATCCGACCACGGTTCCGGCGCAGGATTTGAACAGCCATGCGGGCGTGATCGTGGGGGATGATTTCGAAATGCCCGAAAACTTGCAGGATGTTCTGGTGCCGGACGGGCGGATGGCCGTGATGCACTATAAGGGGCCATATGCGGGGCTGAATGCGGCGTATGAATATATGTATGGGGAATGGTTGCCCAATTCGGGCGAGGAATTCCGCGATGCACCCAGTTTCGAGGTTTATCTGAACGATCCGATGGATACCGCGCCGGACGATTTGCTGACGGATATTTGCGTGCCGCTAAAGGAAACAAAGGGCTGAAAATGCTGAAAACAGATTTCAAAAAGCAGGACAAGGCGCTGTATTCCGGCAAGGTAGGGCGGTTTGATCTGGTTGATGTGCCGGAGATGAATTTCCTGATGATTGATGGTGCGGGGGACCCGAATACGGCCCCATTCTATGGTCGGGCGGTTGCTGCACTCTATGGTCTAAGCTACGGGGTGAAGTTTTACGGTAAACCCCGCGGGGTTGATCATGTGGTGCCGCCGCTGGAGGGGTTGTGGTGGGCCGATGACATGGGCAGTTTTACCTCGCGCGACAAGGATAGCTGGAAATCGCGGATGATGATCCGGCAGCCCGATTGGGTCGGGTCAGAGGATTTGGCCGAGGTTCTGGAGAATGTTGTTGCCAAAAATACCAAGAAGAAAGACGCCCCGACGAATGAGGAAACCCTACGCGCGGTGCGTCTGGGGCGGTTTCATGAAGGGCTGGCGGTGCAGGTGTTGCATGTTGGCCCCTATGATGCGGAGGGGCCGGTGTTGGAGGAGATGCACAAGCGGTTCATCCTTGAAAATGGATATGAGCCGTGCGGGCTGCATCACGAGGTTTATCTGGGCGATCCGCGCAAGGTTGCGCCGGACAAGTTGAAAACCATCCTGCGCCAGCCGGTATCCTTGCCAAAATGAGCCGCTGCGCGGCGCTTTGTATCTCGGCCCCGTGACGGGGCCTCGGGATGCCTTCGGCGAGGATATTTAAGCCATTTGGAAAGGGTCAGCCGTTGATCATTTCCGATTGGCGAACGATGACTTCGGCCTGTTTGATGCTGGCGATATCGACAAGGCGACCCTTATAGACAGTGGCGCCTTCGCCGTTGGCTTTGGCCTGTTCCATTGCCGCCAGAATTTCGCGGGCTTCCTTTACCTGCTCTTCGGAGGGGGTAAAGACTTCGTTTGCCAGCGCGATTTGTTTCGGGTGAATCGCCCATTTGCCGACCATGCCCAGAGTGGCGGATCGTTTTGCCTGTGCGATAAACCCTTCGTCATCCGAAAAATCCCCGAACGGGCCGTCCACCGGCAACACGCCGTGGGTGCGACAGGCCGCGACGATGGCGGCCTGTGCCCAGTGCCACGGATCGGACCAGTATTTCGCACCCTCGTGCGCCATGTAATAGTTTTCCTGCGTGCCGCCGATGCCGGTGGTCTGCATCCCCATGCTGGCGGCGAAATCGGCAGCGCCAAGGCTCATCGCTTGCAAGCGGGGCGAGGCGGCGGCGATTTCCTCGACATGGGCAATGCCGGCGGCGCTCTCGATAATCACTTCAAAGCTGATCTTTTTGCTGCGCCCTTTGGCGGTTTCAATCGCGGTGACCAATGCATCCACGGCGTAGATATCGGCGGCACAGCCCACCTTGGGGATCATGATCTGGTCCAGTCGTTCGTCCGCCTGTTCCAGCAGGTCCACCACATCGCGATACCAGTAAGGTGTATCCAGCCCGTTGATCCGCACGCTGAGGGTTTTGTTGCCCCAGTCGACATCGCCAATGGCCTGTATCACGTTCTGGCGTGCACTGTCCTTGTCTGACGGCGCAACGCTGTCTTCCAGATCCAGGTTGATCACATCGGCAGCCGAGGCGGCCATCTTTTCAAACAAAGCCACGCGCGAGCCGGGGCCGAACAATTGGCAGCGGTTGGGACGGGCAGGGGCGGCGGGTTGAAGGCGAAAGCTCATGATGGGACCTGTGCATAATGATGTTTCGGATTGCGTTGCGGTTTTGATATTATAGTGCGTGGCCGCCTGCAAGGCGGGAAAATGCTGTATGATTGCGAGGTGGGGCATTGGGCGGAGGAATCTTGGCCGTTTAGCTATTGGATAGAATTATCTTCGCTCAAAGATGTTATTATTCGTTGATAATTCGAAAAATAATCCTGCAGTTGGTGCTTATTGCAACCCATTTCCGCAGATGATCCCGCATTATCCCCAAGGAATTTTTCAGGGGCAGAATCATGATCGAAACACCGTATCTTCTTTTTCTCGGCGATGCGCCGGACCAATTGGCGGCCAAAGTGGCCCAAGGGATCAAGGACTGGCGCCCGCAAAACGCGCTGGGCCAGTTCCGGATGGAGGGCTGTGGCGCTGACCTTGGCCTGACCGATATGACACTGGAAGAGGCCAAGGCGGCCGGTGTGAAAACCATGGTGATCGGTGTGGCCAACCGCGGTGGCCATATTTCCGACAGTTGGCGCGATGTGATGGTGCGGGCGCTGGAGCTGGAAATGGATATTGCCAGCGGGTTGCACAACCTGTTGCGCGATGAAGGTCCGCTGGTGGCGGCGGCGCAGACCTATGGCGCAACGCTGCATGATGTGCGGGTGCCCTCGGTGGGCTATCCTATTGCCAACGGCAAGAAACGCTGTGGCAAGCGGGTGCTGGCGGTGGGCACCGATTGTTCGGTGGGCAAGATGTATACGGCGTTGTCGATGGATGCCGAGATGAACAAACGCGGCATGAAGTCGACATTCCGCGCAACAGGGCAGACCGGCATTCTGATCACCGGCCACGGGGTGCCGCTGGATGCGGTGATTGCCGATTTCATGGCCGGATCGGTGGAATATCTGACGCCCGACAATGACGACGACCACTGGGATCATATCGAGGGGCAGGGCAGCCTGTTCCACGCCTCATATTCCGGTGTGACAATGGCGCTGATTCACGGTGGCCAGCCCGACGCGCTGATTCTGGCGCACGAGCCGACCCGCACCCATATGCGCGGCCTGCCGGATTATTCCCTGCCCACGCTGGAGCAACTGCGCGATACTGCCCTGCCGCTGGCCCGCGTGGTGAACCCGAAATGTCAGGTGGCCGGTATTTCGGTGAACACCCAGCATTTTGACGAGGATCAGGCGCTGTCCTACCTGGAAGAAGTCGAAAAACGCATGGGGGTTCCGACTGTTGATCCGTTCCGACAGGGTGCTGGCCGACTGGTAGATGCGCTGGAAGCATTGTAGGCTACCCGCCAAACGGAGGTTTACAATGACGATAACTGTCACCCCTGACGTGTTCAAACTGGCGCAGGTCTTCACCATCTCGCGCGGTTCAAGAACCGAGGCCAAGGTGCTGACCATCCGCATCACACGCGATGGTGTGACCGGCTGGGGCGAATGTGTGCCCTATGCCCGCTATGACGAAACACTGGACAGTGTGACGGCCGAAATCGATGGTTTGCCTGCCGATATCACCCGCGCAGAGTTGCAGGATGCTTTGTCCCCCGGTGCTGCGCGCAACGCGGTCGATTGCGCCCTGTGGGATCTGGAGGCGAAACAGACTGGTAAACGGGTTTGGGAACTGGCCGGTCTGCTCGCCCCGAAACCGGAAATCACCGCCTACACACTGTCGCTGGACACGCCGGAAAAGATGCGGGAACAGGCGGCCAAGAACGCTTTTCGCCCCCTGCTGAAGATCAAGCTGGGCACACCCGACGACATGCCCCGTCTTGAAGCCGTGCGCGCCGGTGCCCCGAAATCCCGCATCATCATCGACGCGAACGAGGGCTGGTCTGCCGAGGTTTACGCCGACCTTGCCCCGCATCTGCTGCGCCTTGGGGTCGGGCTGGTGGAACAACCGCTGCCTGCTGGCGATGACGACGCCCTGATCGGTATGAACCGCCCCGTTCCCGTTTGCGCCGACGAGGCCTGCCATGACCGCGCCAGCCTGCCCGCGCTGAAGGGCAAATACGATATCGTCAACATCAAGCTGGACAAAACCGGCGGGTTGACCGAGGCGATAGCCTTGCGCAACGCGGCCGAGGCCGAAGGCTATGGCGTGATGGTCGGTTGCATGGTGGGATCATCGCTGGCGATGGCCCCTGCCACCTTGATCGCGCAGGGCGTGGCCTATACAGACCTTGACGGGCCGCTGTTGCTGGCCGAAGACCGCGACGAGCCTTTGAAATTCGATGATGCAGGTGTGCATCCGCCCAGTGCGAGACTCTGGGGCTGAACAGGAGAGAAACCGATGAGCAGAACTGTATATCTGAATGGCGAATACATGCCCGAGGGCGAGGCAAAGGTTTCGATCTTTGACCGCGGCTTTTTGATGGCCGATGGCGTTTACGAGGTGACCAGCGTGCTGGATGGCAAGCTGATTGATTTTGAAGGCCACGCGGTGCGGTTGGAACGGTCCTTGAACGAATTGGACATGGCCAGCCCGATCAGCATGGATGATCTGCTTGAGGTGCATCGTGAACTGGTGCGGTTGAACGACATCGTTGATGGCATGATTTACCTGCAAATTACCCGTGGCGCGCCGGATGATCGCGATTTCGTATTCCCCGATCCTGCCAAGGTGCCGTCCACTATCGTGCTGTTCACCCAGAACAAGCCGGGGTTGGCGGATAATCCGGTGGCGAAAAAGGGCATCAAGGTGATATCGATCGAGGATCAGCGCTGGGGCCGCCGCGACATCAAAACCGTGCAACTGCTGTATCCGTCGATGGGTAAAATGATGGCCAAAGCCGCCGGCGCCGATGACGCATGGCTGGTCGAGGACGGCAAAGTGACCGAGGGCACATCGAACAACGCCTATATCGTCAAGGGCGGTAAGATTATCACCCGCGAACTGTCCAACGACATCCTGCACGGCATCACCCGCAAGGCGGTTCTGAGGTTCGCCAAAGAGGCGCAGATGGAGGTCGAGGAGCGTAGCTTTACCATTGAAGAAGCCCAAGGCGCGGACGAGGCCTTTATCACCTCGGCCAGCACATTTGTGATGCCGGTGGTCGAAGTGGACGGTGCGAAACTGGGCGATGGCACGCCGGGTCCGGTGGCGACCCGCCTGCGCGAGATTTATCTGGAAGAGAGCCTGAAGGCGGCGATTTAATACCGTTTTATAAAGCTGGACCTGAACATCGCCAATTGTTCTCGTACGGCGAAGCCGGACAGCGCCCGTTCATCAGGCTTTCGCGGCCCCACAGGGGCCACGATCCTTCTTCACTCCCCACGGGAGGGCGCTTTTGCATCGTGGTGATCAAGCATTAGTACAGGGCTAAGTTTGAGGTAGGGTTATTCAAAACCGGTGCATGCGCCCACCCAGGGTCGGGTGCTGTCCTTGTTTCTTATGTTCATTGGTTGCGGCTACACTGCACATATCGTGACCGCGATTTCCCTCGTGATGCTTTACTGCAGTTTCACATCGGCATTGTTGTAGTGATAAACCCGTGGCCAATCGCTGCCTTTGGTGAATAGGCGAAAACTGGTTTCGTCGATGATTTCCACGCGGTGGCCGGTTTCCGTGTCCTTGATCGCGTTGCCGACGGTTTTGGCGGTGGTCAGATACAATCTGCCATCCGCAAAACGCCAATAGGAATAGATGGTTTGCGGATCGTCAATCGCCTTGGCCGTGCCGTCTGCCATCAGTTCAAACCCTGATCCACTGCCGCCCAATAAAACCTCGACCCAGGGGCCAACGAAATACTTGGCCTCTTTGCTCAATTGTGTTTCGACAGGTGGCGGTGTTGGGCCGGTATCGGGAACGCAAGCCGCAAGTGGAACGGCCAGAAAGGCAGCAATCAGCAGGGGTTTGAACATGGGATATCCTTGTTAGTCGGTCTTGCCCACATTTTCGGCAAAAGCCACCTTGAAGGCGGCCTGCTTTTCGGGGTCGGCCTCGGTCTGGTATTTCGCTTTCCACTCGGAATAGGGCATCCCGTAATAGATCTCGCGCGCCTCGTCTTTGGTCATTTCCACCCCGCGCTCAGACGCGGCTTCCTGATACCAGCGCGACAGGCAGTTGCGGCAGAAACCGGCCAGATTCATCATGTCGATATTCTGCACATCCTTGCGGTCCTGCATCAGGTGCTGTTGCAGGCGGCGAAAGGCTGCGGCTTCGATTTCGATGCGGGTCTGGTCGTCCATACTCAGTTTTCCTTCAAGGTGCGTTTGGCGTAGGTGGCGGTGTCGATATTCTTGATGTCCACCGACAGGCTGCCAACATCGGGCAGGACCTGATCAAGTGCGGCCAATATGCTGCGGGTCAGCTCGGCCTTGGTGGCCTCGTCGCGACCGGCCAGCAGGCGGATGGTGACATGGGCAAAGCTTTGCGGCTCGGTACCGATGCGAAAGAATGGGGCGGGGATGGCACGCACCTTGATGGCGGAAACGTCAGGAAACACACCGGACGCGGCGGCGGCATCAAACAGGGTTTGGCACACACCGGTCAGACAGTGGGTTTCATCCAGATGTCCGGCGTATTCAATGATGATATGTGGCATGACAACCTCCTATAGCCCGCTGTCAGTAAGCACCTGTTCCAGCACCGGCGCAAGCCGTTTGGCCCATGCGACCTGTTGTTCATCGGTTTTGATCAGGTCATTGCGGATTTCGATCAAAACATTGGGGCGTCCGTGGGCAATCGCATGTCGGTCCACGGAATCGCCGATCAGGTGCCCGCCGTAGGGTTCGTTTTCACCAACACACAGGTCCGGTTTCTGCCGCAACTGTTCGACCAGCGGGGCGGACAGGCGGGTGTCATCGGCATATAGAACCCCGATGTGCCACGGGCGTTTGGGGTAGCCGTTCAACTGCGGGGTATAGCTGTGGATCGCCACATAAAGCGTGTCGTCGCGCCGCCCTGCCAATTCCCCCAGCGCCGCATGATAGGGCCGGTAATAGGCGTTCAGGCGGCGTTCACGTTCCACCGCATCCACATGCCGGTTGGCCGGAATGATGGTGCCGTCATACAGTTTCATGATCAGGGTTGGATCGTCCTCGCCCCTGTTTGGGTCAATCACAAGACGCGAGAAATTCGACAGAATCGCGGGCGCGTCCAGCAGTTCGGCCAGCGCGTATGTCACCCCTGCCGACCCCGGATCAAAGGCGATGTGGCGGGCCATTTCTTCTGCTGGCAGGCCAAGGCTGCCACCGTTCACCTCGTCAGGCACGGTATTGGCGGCATGGTCAGCCGTAATCAGCCAGCGGGCGGGGCGGTCGGCCCCGATGATGTGATAGGGATGGTATGTCATGTTCTTGTTCGCTTGTTCTAATTTACACCACATAATGGCAAGGCTGGCAAAGCGCCAGTTGTATCGGCGCGGTTTTTGCGGCATATATCCCGTGGCCCACCAGTAAATGATGAACAAGACAAGGAACGAGGCAGTATGAAGCGCCTGCGCAATGTTAAAATCGTGGCCACTCTGGGGCCGGCATCCAATGACTATGACACAATCCGCGCCCTGTTCGAGGCCGGCGCCGATGTGTTCCGCCTGAACATGAGCCATGGCGAGCACGAGGAAATCCGCGAACGCCACCGGATTATCCGCAAGATCGAAAAAGATCTGGATCGCCCGATCGCCATTCTGGCCGATTTGCAGGGGCCAAAACTGCGCTGTGGTACATTCGCCAACAAGGCGGCAGAACTGGAGGACGGGCAGGATTTCCGGTTCGATCTGGATAAGGCACCCGGCGAAAACCACCGCGTGCGTTTGCCCCACCCCGAGATTTTTGCGGCGCTAAAACCCGGCGCGACCCTGTTGGTGGATGATGGCAAGATTGAAATGAAGGTGAAGGAATGTGGTGAAGATTATGCAGATTGCACCGTCATTGTCGGGGGTACGATTTCAAACCGCAAAGGGGTGAATGTGCCAGACGTGGTGTTGCCTCTGGCGGCGCTATCGAAAAAGGACCGCAAGGATCTGGAATTTGTCTGCCAGTTGGGTGTGGATTGGCTGGCACTATCATTTGTACAGCGCCCCGAAGATGTGACCGAAGCACGCGAATTGGCGCAGGGCCGCGCAGCGATTCTGTCGAAGATCGAAAAACCCGCGGCCGTGACGGCGTTCAAGGATATTCTGGACGTATCGGATGGCATCATGGTGGCCCGTGGTGATCTGGGCGTGGAACTGCCGGTGCAGAATGTACCACCGATCCAGAAGAAACTGATCCGTGGCTGCCGCGCTGCCGGTAAACCGGTGATCGTGGCCACACAGATGCTGGAAAGCATGATCGACAGCCCGGTCCCCACCCGCGCTGAGGTGTCGGATGTGGCGACAGCGATTTACGAGGGCACAGACGCCATAATGCTGTCGGCTGAGTCAGCCGCTGGCCGGTTCCCGATCGAAGCTGTAACAACCATGAACAACGTCGCAATCGAGGTTGAAAGCGATCCGATCTATCGCGATGTGATCGAAGCCTCGCGCAAATTGAAACGCAGCACGGTGGCCGACAGTATCGTTGCTGCAGCCCGTGAAATTGCCGAAACCACCGATATCAAGGCAATTTGCTGCTTTACCCAATCAGGCACAACCGCCCTGTTGACCGCCCGCGAACGCCCCAGCGTGCCGATTATTGCGCTGACCCCGCTTACCGGTACCGCGCGGCGCCTATGCCTGAGCTGGGGGGTGAATTGCTATTTCTCTGGTGATGTAGACCGCTTCAAAATGGCTGTGGTCAGCGCCGCCCGCGCCGCCCGCTCCTCGGGGTTGGCAACGGAAAAGGACCAGATTGTCGTCACGGCCGGTGTGCCCTTCAATGTGCCCGGAACCACCAATATCCTCAGGGTTGCGCCCTGCGAAGAAAGGTTGATTTTCCGTTCTGAACAGGAATAATACCTTCCTTACAGTGTGTGCTCTGGAGGGTTATTGATGAATGCGGATCTATTTCTGGTAATTGGCCTGATCGTTTGCGGTCTGGCCATACCGTCGATTGTCAGTTCATTTATCGATCGCCGGTCGCCGCGGATTGCGTCGATCATGGTGATGATTGGTGGCGGAATGATCATGATCGCCATTCTGCAAAAGCCCAGTGGATATAGCTTTCAGGAGATTCCTCAGGCCTTTGCCCGTGTGATTGGAAAATATACCAACTAAGCACCGCAACTGACGCGTTTTTCTCTTGTCATATGGCCCTAAGCGGCCTATACGGCGCATCTTGATACCGCGCGACCGGCTGGTAAGGCATGCCGAGTCGCGTTTTTAACCGCCCAAGAAGGAGACGGAAATGCCTAAAATGAAGACGAAATCGAGCTGCAAAAAGCGGTTCAAGGTCACGGCCAAGGGCCGTGTCAAAGCAGGTCAGGCCGGCAAACGCCACGGCATGATCAAGCGCACAAACAAATTCCTGCGCAACGCGCGCGGCACAACCACGCTGTCGGCTCCTGATGAGAAAATCATCAAGTCGATGATGCCATACAGCCGCTAAGGAGGGTTTGAACAATGAGAGTTACTTCAGGTCCAACGACCCAAGCCCGCCACAAGAAAGTCATCAAAGCCGCCAAAGGCTTTAAAGGTCGCCGTAAGAACCTGTTCAAAACAGCAACACAGGCTGTGGACAAGGCGAACCAATACGCAACACGTGACCGCAAGCAGCGGAAACGCAATTTCCGCGCCCTGTGGATTCAGCGGATCAACGCCGCCGTGCGCAGCCACGACGAAGCGCTGACATATTCGCGTTTCATCAACGGCCTGTCCAAAGCGGGCATCGAAGTTGACCGCAAGGTTCTGGCCGATCTGGCCGTGAACGAGCCGGCTGCCTTTACAGCGATCGTTGAAAAGGCCCAGGCCGCGCTCGCGTAAAACTGCCCCCTTCACGGGGAATGAATTTGAACAAGCCGCGGCCCTTTTTTCGGGTTTCGCGGCTTTTTCTTTGCCTGCGCTTTGTGTTAGCAGGGCTGTGACCAAACGAAGGAATGTCTGATGGACGCGCTACGACAGAAATATATCGACGCCATTGCCAATGTTGCGGATGAATCCGCGCTCGAGGATCTGCGCGTTGCCGCTGTGGGCAAGAAAGGCGAGGTTTCGCTGAAAATGCGCGAGCTGGGCAAAATGACGCCCGAGGAACGGCAGGTGGCCGGTCCCAAGCTGAATGCGCTCAAGGACGAGATCAACTCGGCCATCGCCGCCAAAAAGGCCGCTTTGGCCGATGCCGCGCTGGACGAACGCCTGCGCAGCGAATGGCTGGACGTAACGCTGCCATCGCGCACCCGTCCCCGTGGCACCATCCATCCGGTGTCACAAGTGACCGAGGAAGTATCCGCCATTTTCGCCGATATGGGGTTCAAGGTGGCCGAGGGGCCGCAGATCGAAAATGACTGGTATAATTTCGACGCGCTGAACATCCCGCCACACCATCCGGCCCGTCAGGAATTCGACACCTTCTATATGAACCGTGCCGAGGGCGACAACCGCCCGCCGCATGTATTGCGCACCCACACATCCCCCTTGCAAATCCGCGCGATGGAGAAAACCGGTGCCCCGATCCGCGTGATTGCACCGGGACGCGTTTATCGTAGCGACTATGACCAGACCCACACGCCGATGTTCCATCAGGTCGAGGGCATGGCGATTGGCAAGGATATTTCCTTGGCCAACCTGAAATGGGTACTGGAAGAATTCTTTGCCGCGTTTTTCGAAATCGACGGCATCAAAACCCGTTTCCGCGCCTCGCACTTCCCGTTCACGGAACCATCGGCCGAGGTCGACATCCAGTGTTCATGGGTCGACGGCCAGTTGCGCATTGGCGAGGGCGATGGCTGGATGGAAGTTCTTGGCTCGGGCATGATGCACCCCAAGGTGTTGCAGGCCGGTGGTATTGATCCCGACAAATGGCAGGGCTTTGCCTTTGGCATGGGCATCGACCGGATCGCGATGCTGAAATACGGCATACCGGATTTGCGGGCGTTCTTTGACAGCGATTTGAGGTGGTTGCGGCACTACGGATTTGGCGCACTGGATGTGCCGACGCTGCACGGTGGGTTGTCGCGGTGATCATAGACCTCCAAGACACATACCCCGGCGCGGGCACATTCACCTTGGGTGAAGACGCTGAAACATCCGCCGCTCTGATCGCATTGGTGCGGGCCAAGACCAAGCACGCGGAATGTGCGGCGCTGGCGGAATTTGGTGGTGACGAGGCCTCGATGCCCAAGGTCGGGCGTTGCGATATCATTGCCAACTGGGACGGCACACCGGCGGTGGTGATCAAAACCACTTCGGTCAAAACCCTGCCGTTTGACAAGGTCACCGAGCGCATGGCGCTGGCCGAAGGCGAACATGAAACACTGGCCGAATGGCGCAAGGCCCGCGAGACGCATTTCAAGCGAAACGGCGGGTTCACCCCCGACATGCCGCTGGTGTTTGAATTTTTTGAAGTGGTCGAGAATTTGATCGGCAGTGAAATTGACCCGGACGAGGAAACAAAATGAAATTCACTCTCTCTTGGCTAAAAGACCATCTGGAAACATCGGCCAGCCTCGATGAAATTCTCTATGCCCTCACCGATCTTGGGCTGGAGGTGGAAGAAGTGATCAACCCCGCCGATGCTTTGTCTGATTTCACTCTTGGCTATGTGAAAAAGGCCGAAAAGCATCCCGATGCCGACCGTCTGCGCGTATGCGAGGTGGAAACGGATGAGGGTATGAAGCAGATCATCTGTGGTGCGCCGAATGCCCGTGAAGGCATCACTGTGGTGGTGTGCAAGCCGGGCATGTATATTCTGGGTCTTGATCTGACCATCAAGGTTGGCAAAATCCGCGGCATCGAATCCCACGGGATGATGGCCTCGGAAAAGGAACTAGAGCTGTCGGACGAACACGATGGCATCATCGAATTGCCTTCGGGCGAGGTGGGCCAGAAATTCGTCGATTGGCTGGCCGAAAACGACCCCGCCAAAGTGGACCCTGTGATCGATATTGCCATTACCCCGAACCGCCCCGATGCGCTGGGCGTGCGCGGCATTGCCCGCGATCTGGCGGCGCGCGGGTTGGGCACGTTGAAACCGGCGAAAACGGCGCAGGTCAATGGCACCTTTGAAAGCCCGATCAAGGTGACGATTGACGAAGATGCAAGCACCAACGGGTGCGAAGTGTTCATGGGCCGCCTGATCAAAGGGGTGAAAAACGGCCCCAGCCCTGAATGGTTGCAACAACGCTTGCGGGCGATCGGATTGCGCCCCATTTCGGCGCTGGTGGACATCACCAATTTCTTTACCATCGACGCCAACCGCCCGCTGCACGTGTTCGATGCCGACAAGGTTTCGGGCAACTTGCGGGTGCATCGCGCCAAGGGTGGCGAGACCCTGATCGGGCTGGATGAAAAGGAATATACGTTTTCTGACGGCATGGTGGTGATTTCCGATGACAACGGCATTGAAAGCATCGGCGGTATCATGGGCGGGCTGGAAACAGGTGTGACCGGCGACACCGTGAATGTCTTTCTGGAGGCCGCCTTTTGGGATGCGATCGAGATTGCCAAAACCGGCCGCGCGCTGAAAATCAATTCGGACGCCCGCTATCGCAATGAACGCGGGATTGATCCGCTGTTCAACGCACCTGCGCTGGAACTGGCCACGCAGATGATCCTTGACCTTTGCGGTGGCGAAGCATCCGAGGTGGTGCAGGCGGGCGAAGTGCCGGATGTATCGCGTGCCTATCAACTGGATACCGACCGCGTGCAATCGCTGGTCGGGATGGAGATCGCACCGGAAACCCAACGGGAAACGCTGACGGCGCTTGGCTTTGTTCTGGATAACAAGGACATGGCGCAGGTGCCCAGTTGGCGGCCCGATGTGCAAGGGTCTGCCGATCTGGTCGAGGAAGTGGCGCGGGTTGCGTCCCTGTCCAAGCTGGAAGGCAAACCGATGGCGCGCGACCACGAAGGCGTAGCGCGACCCATTTTGACACCGATGCAACTGCGCGAGGGTATGGCACGGCGCACGATTGCGGCGCTGGGCTATAATGAATGCGTGACCTATTCCTTTATTGATCAGGCCAGTGCCGGATTGTTCGGCGGCGGCGATGACGCGACCATGCTGGACAACCCGATTTCATCGGAAATGAGCCACATGCGCCCCGATCTGCTGCCCGGTCTGTTGCAGGCTGCCGCCCGCAATCAGGCCCGCGGTTTCGCCGATATGGCCCTGTTCGAGGTTGGCCCCGCCTTTAGCGGTGGCGAGCCGGGCGAGCAGCATCTGCTGGCCACCGGCATTCTGATCGGCCACACCGGCCCCAAGGATGTGCATGGGGAACGCCGTGCCGTGGATGTCTATGACGCCAAGGCCGATGCCGAGGCGGTTTTGTCCGCCATCAAAGCCCCCGCCAAGGCGCAAATCCTGCGGGGGTCACCGGACTGGTGGCATCCGGGGCGGTCGGGCAACATCTGTCTGGGGCCGAAAAAGGTGATGGCGACTTTCGGCGAACTGCACCCCAAGGTGCTGGCGGCAATGGATGTGAAGGGGCCTGCGGTGGGCTTTACCGTGTTCCTTGAAGAACCCCCCTTCCCGCGTAACAAATCCGCCACCCGTCCAGCGCTTGCCTTGCGGGATTTGCAGGCGGTTGAACGGGATTTCGCCTTTGTGGTGGATGAAGGGGTAGAGGCCCTGAAGCTGGTGAATGCGGCGGCCAGTGCGGATGTCAAACTGATTGAATCCGTGCAGGTGTTTGACGAATTCATCGGTGGATCGCTGGGCGAGGGCAAGAAATCGCTGGCGATTTCGGTGCGCTTGCAACCGGTTGAAAAGACACTGACGGAAGAAGATATCGCGGCTGTGTCCGAAAAGGTGATTGCCAAGGTGGCCAAGGCAACCGGTGGCGTTTTACGCGGGTAGCTAAATGGTGGCCCCTTCACGGGGCCGCTTTATGTCTCGGCCCCGTGAAGGGGCCTCGGGGTGCCTGCGGCGCGGATATTTGGGCCATTTGGAAGGAAACAAATATGCTGAAAGTTTACTTGTCAGGTGAAATCCACACAGACTGGCGCGAGCAGATTATTGATGGCGCCAAAGGGCTGGATGTGGAATTTTCCGCACCGGTGACAGATCACGAGGCTTCGGATGATTGCGGGGTGACCATTCTGGGGGCCGAGCCTGACAAGTTCTGGCATGACCACAAAGGCGCCAAGCTGAACGCGATCCGCACCCGCAAGGGGATTGCGGATGCCGATGTCGTGGTGGTGCGCTTTGGTGATAAATACAAACAATGGAACGCGGCCTTTGATGCGGGCTATGCGGCGGCGCTGGGCAAGTCCCTGATCGTATTGCACGGGCCGGACCACCAGCACGCGCTGAAAGAGGTGAACGCGGCGGCTTTGGCTGTGGCCGAGGAACCGGCACAAGTAGTGCAGATTTTGCGCTATGTGTTGACGGGTGAACTGCCCTAAGCTGGGTCTTATGACCTTTGACTATATCATTATCGGCGGTGGCTCGGCGGGCTGTGTTCTAGCGGCACGTCTAAGCGAGGATGCGGATGTTTCGGTTTGCCTGCTGGAATCCGGCGGGGCGGGCAAGGACATCTTTATCCGTGCGCCCGCGCTTGTGGCGGCGATGGTATCCGGGCCGCCAAAGATTAACAACTGGGCGTTTCACACGGTGCCGCAGGCGAGCCTGAACGGGCGGCGCGGGTTTCAGCCGCGCGGGCGCGCGCTGGGCGGGTCCAGCGCGATCAACGCGATGTTGTATGTGCGTGGGCATCCCAAGGATTATGATGAATGGGCCGATCTGGGCTGTGATGGCTGGGGCTGGTCCGAAGTGCTGCCCTATTTCAAACGGGCCGAGGGCAATGCACGCGGGGGCGGTGATCTGAGTGGTCACGACGGGCCACTGAAAGTGATGGACCAGAACGCGCCGCTGGGGATTTCGCAGGCGTTTATCGAGGCGGCTGAGGCACAGCAAATCCGCCGCAATGACGATTTCAATGGTGCGCGGTAAGAGGGCGTGGGCCTGTATCAGGTGACGCAATACCCGGACGGGTCGCATAAGGGCGAACGCTGTTCGGCGGCGGCGGCCTATTTGCATCCGGTGCTTGGGCGCAAGAACCTGACGGTGATCACCCGGGCCGAGGTGTCGCAGATTGTGATCAAGGACGGGTGGGCCACCGGGGTTGCCTACCGGCGCAAGGGGGCAGATCATCTGGCAAAGGCGCGGCGTGAAGTGATCCTGTCGGCGGGGGCTTTTGGCTCGCCAAAACTATTGATGCTGTCGGGGATTGGGCCGGTGGATGAATTGCAGGCGCACGGGGTCAGCGTGGTGCAGGAATTGCCTGGTGTGGGGCAAAACCTGCAGGACCATCTGGATTACATTATTTCCTATAAATCGAAACGGCGGGATGTGATCGGCCTGAACCCGATCGGCCTGACGCAACTGGCCCGCGCAGGGCTGAAATGGCGCAAGTCGGGCGAAGGGATGTTCACCACCCCCTTTGCCGAGGGTGGGGCGTTCATCCGCTCTGATCCGGCGCAGGGGCGACCGGATTTGCAACTGCATTTCGTGGTCGGGATTGTGGACCAGCACATGCGCAAAATCCATCTGGCGCACGGGTTCAGTTGTCATGTCTGTGTGCTGCGGCCACAAAGTCGGGGACGGGTCGGGCTGTCCGATGCCAACCCCGCCAGCCCGCCACGGATTGACCCGGCGTTCCTGTCGGACCCTGCTGATTTGCAGGCACTGGTGCGCGGCGCGCGGATTATGGATGATCTGCTAAAGGCCGAACCTCTGACGCCGTGGCGGGGCAAGCGGCTCTATCCGGTGGATGGAACCGATGCGGGGTACGAGGCCGACATCAGGACGCGGGCGGATACGATTTACCACCCCGTCGGCACCTGCCGGATGGGGCGGGATGATATGGCGGTGGTTGACCCGGACCTGCAGGTGCGCGGGGTGGCCGGTTTGCGGGTGGTAGATGCCTCGGTCATGCCGCGGCTGGTGGGCGGCAATACCAATGCGCCCACCATCATGATTGCGGAAAAAGCGGCAGATATGATCCGGCGGGGCAGGTAGTCCGCTGCCCCGCATCTGATGCGGGACCTGCCGGATTTTCGGGAACAGGCCTCGGATCAGGTCCGGGGCTGCTGTGAAATCAGTCGCGCGGCGGCTGGCGCAGGCCTTTGTAAACTGCCGGACGTTCCAGAAACCGGTCCAGATAGGCCGGCACATTATCCAGATCGTCCCAGTCCACCAGATCGCCCGCCTTGTAATGGTCGCGGACAATCCGCAGCCAGGGTGCAATTGCAATATCGGCGATGGAATATTCACCGCAAACCCAATCGCGCCCCTCAAGCTGTCCATCCAGCACTTCCAGCAGACGTGCGCTTTCTTCGATATAGCGTTTGGCGGGGCGGGGGTCTTCGATCTCCTTGCCAGCAAAGAAGGTGAAATATCCAAGCTGCCCGAACATCGGCCCGATGCCGCCCATCTGGAACATCAGCCATTGGATGACCTGATAGCGCCCCACCGGATCCTTTGGCATCAGTTTGCCGGTCTTCTCGGCCAGATAGATCAGGATCGCTCCGGATTCAAACAGCGGCATCGGTTTGCCGTCCGGTCCGTCCGGGTCAATGATCGCGGGGATTTTGTTATTCGGATTCAGCGACAGGAATTCCGGCGTAAACTGGTCGCCATCGGCAAAATCGACCTTATGTGCCTCGTAGGGCAGCCCCAGCTCTTCCAGCATGATGGAAACCTTGACGCCATTAGGGGTCGGTAGGCCGTAATACTGGATAACATCGGGGTTTTTCGGGGGCCAGCGTTTGGCGATCATGAAATCAGACAGATCGGTCATGGGGATGCTCCGTTATGGTTCAGGGGAGACATAAGCCTTTTTTCCCCGATAAAAAGTTACCGAATGGTTGATTTTCATGCTATTGCCTGTGCGCACGCGCGCAATAGAAAAATGTGCCTGTGCGCACGCGCGCAATAGAAAAATGAAACGCGCATAAACGAACTGGGAAAATGGGACGCAATCATGCTTAAAGAGTTCAAAGACTTCATCGCCAAAGGCAACGTCATGGATATGGCCGTTGGCATTATCATCGGTGCTGCATTCACCGCAATCGTCGGATCACTGGTATCGGATTTGATCAACCCGATCATCAGCCTGTTTATGGGCGGAATAGATTTTTCGAACATGGGTATTCAATTAAGCGAAGGTGAAGACGGGGCTGTATTTGCTTATGGCAAATTCATCATGGCGATCATCAACTTTGTGATTATCGCTTTCGTGGTGTTCCTGTTGGTCAAAGCCATGAACAAAACCAAGAAAAAAGAAGAAGAGGCGCCCGCAGCTGATCCGGGGCCGAGCGAACTGGACATCCTGATGGAAATCCGGGATTCGCTGAAAAAGTAGGTTTTCAAAACTGCGAACAATGAAAGGCCCGCCGAAGATTCCGGCGGGCCTTTTTCGTTATTTAATCAGCAACGATGGTGAAATCACGTCAATTCCCAGGGCTTCACCAACCGCGTAATAGGTCAACTGCCCCGCATGGACATTCAGCCCGGCCAGCAGATGCGGATCATCCGCGCAGGCCTGTTTCCAACCCTTGTCGGCCAGCGCCAGCATGAAGGGCATCGTGGCATTGCCCAATGCGATGGTCGAGGTGCGGGCCACCGCGCCGGGCATGTTGGCCACGCAATAATGCATGATACCGTCGACCTCGTAAATCGGGTCTTGGTGAGTGGTGGCGTGCGAAGTCTCAAAACACCCGCCCTGATCGATCGCCACATCCACCAGCGCCGCACCGGGCTTCATATGCGAAAGGTCCGCACGGCTGACCAGTTTGGGGGCGGCGGCACCGGGGATCAGCACTGCGCCAACCACCATATCAGCAGCATAGACCAGCTCTTTCGTGTTGCCGACCGAGGCATAGCTGGTTTTGAAATCGCGTCCGAACACATCGTCCAGATAGCGCAGCCGTGATAGCGAGCGGTCCAGCACGGTCACATCCGCGCCCATGCCTGCCGCAACCCGTGCCGCATGGGTGCCAACCACCCCGCCGCCGATTACAACCACGCGGGCAGGTCCGACACCAGGCACACCGCCCATCAGCACACCGCGCCCGCCATTGGCCTTTTGCAGGGTCCACGCGCCCACTTGCGGTGCCAGCTTGCCCGCCACTTCGGACATCGGTGCTAGCAGCGGCAGGCCACCGTTGGCGTCGGTCACGGTTTCATAGGCAATCGCGGTGCAACCGCTGGCCAGCAGGTCTTTGGTCTGCTCGGGATCTGGGGCAAGATGCAGATAGGTGAACAGCACTTGACCCTCGCGCAACATCTTGCGTTCAACCGCCTGCGGTTCCTTTACCTTGACGATCATATCGGCGGTCTTGAACACCTCGGCTGCGGTGCCGATAATTTCTGCCCCCGCCGCGATATAGTCGTCATCGCTAAATCCCGCTCCGACACCGGCCTGTGTTTCAATCACAGTCTTATGGCCGTGCGCCACGGCTTCACCGGCGGCAATCGGCGTCATCCCGACGCGGAATTCTTGTGGTTTGATCTCTTTCGGACATCCGATAATCATGGCATTTCCTCCTTGCCTATATGCGCAAGCTATTGACCTTTGCACGCAATTGCTTTGAAAAGAACGGGTGGGAATAGCGCTAACTGCGCAAGGTTATCCCGTTATTGGCCAAATAGGTGAAAGAAATGAGCGTAATATCGGAACTGGACAGTATAGATCGTCGCATCCTTGTCGCCCTGCAAAAACGCGGGCGGATGTCGAATGCGGATCTGTCGGAAAAGGTGAACCTGTCGCCCTCGGCCTGCCATCGTCGGGTGCAGCGGCTGGAAACGGACGGTTTTATTAAGGACTATGTTGCGCTGCTGGACCCGCGCAAACTGGGGCGCCCCTCGACCGTGTTTGTGGAAATCACCCTGTCCGGTCAGGCCGACGAAGTATTGGAGGCATTCGAGCGCGAAGTTGCTAAAATCCCCGATGTGCTGGAATGTCACCTGATGGCGGGCACCGCCGATTACCTGTTGAAAGTGGTGGCGCAGGATACCGAGGATTTCGCCCGCATCCACCGCCGATATCTGGCGCGCTTGCCCGGGGTGGCGCAGATGCAATCCTCCTTTGCGCTGCGCACCGTGTTCAAAACCACAGCCTTGCCGGTATAGCCATGCAACCCGCCGAACAACCAGCCCAATCGATCTGGGAAACCACCAGCCCGCCGCGAAAGCCTTCGTCGGCACTCACCGAGCCTGCCAAATCCGACATCGTGGTGATCGGCGGCGGGTTGACCGGCCTGTCCGCCGCCCTGCATTTGGCACGTGGCGGCCATCAGGTCGCTTTGCTTGAGGGGCGCACAATCGGCTATGGCGGTTCAGGGCGTAACAATGGGCAGGTGATCCCGATCCTATCCGCGGCCGAGCCCGACCGAATTGGACGCGAATATGGCGAGGTGGGGGAACGCTTTGTCCACCTGTTAAAAAATAGCGCTGATACATTGTTCAACCTGATCCGTAGCGAAAACATAGATTGCGAGGCCAACCAGACCGGTTGGTTTCAGCCCGCCCATTCCGCAGCCCACATGCGCCTGTCGCAATCCCGCGTCACCGCTTGGGCAAAACGCGGCGCACCGGCAACCTTGCTGGATCGTGATCAGGCCCGCGAATTGATCGGCTCGCCCCGCTGGTTCGGCGGCATGTTCAACCCCACCGGCGGGCATATCAACCCTTTGATGTTCACCCGTGGAATGGCGGATGTTTGCGAAAAGGCGGGTGTGACGATTTACGAAAATACCCCCGTTCAGGATGTCAAGCGTGCCTGCCAGAACTGGCTTGTGAAAACGCCGGACGCTACGATTGTCGCCGGTGCTGTCCTGCTGGCCACCAATGCCTATACCGGTGCGTTGGCCGCGCAGCTTGCCCCGAAAATCCGCCGTTCCTTTGTGCCGATCACATCGTGGCAAATGGCAACCGAACCGCTGACCGAAGAACAAAACGCCAGCATCCTTCCCACCAATCCGGCCATATCCGACACGCGGGGCGATCTGCATTTCTTTCGCAAGGACGCCCGCAACCGCCTGATCACCGGCAGTTCCCTGATGCTTAAAACCAACGCCCATGCGCGGCTGCGCAAACATATCGCCAAACGGCTTGCCGATACTTTCCCGCAAATGCCCGATGCCCGTTTCAGCCACATCTGGTGCGGCTACGTTGGCATCACCACCGACTTTTTCCCGCGCTTTCATGAATTAGGACCGAACTATATCAGCTTTACCGGCTACAACGGGCGCGGCCTTGCCCTGACCATCCCGTTGGGGATTGAATTGGCCAATGCCTTAACGGGAGCCGGACAGGATGACCTTGCCATCCCCTTCACTGCCCCGCGCCAAATTCCGTTTCATGCCATCGGCAAACATGTTGCCCCTGCGGCGCTTGTCAAATACCGCTATCGCGACATCCGTCCGCCGCGCCTTTGAAAGGATCAAAACGATGACTGACAAACCCATGCCCATGATCGAAAAACGCCGGATCGAGGCCGAGATTATCGGCGAAATCTATGCGGTTCTGAAAGAACGCCACGGCAAAGAGGAAGCACAGGAAATCATCCGCATATCGGTGGCCAATTCCGCCATCACGCAGGGCCGCGAATTCAAGGCGAAATACGATCATGAACCCACGCTGGCCGACCTGGCCGCCAACCACCATCTGTGGGACATGGACAACGCGCTTGAGCGGACCTACCTGCAGGAAACCGACACCGCATTGGATTACAATATCACCCGCTGCGAATACGCCCGCATGTATCGCGACATGGGGCTGGGTGAAATTGGCCACCTGTTGTCCTGCAATCGCGATGGCAGTTTCTGTATCGGGTTTTCTGACAACATCGATCTGACCCGCACCCAGACCATTATGGAAGGCGCGGATCACTGCGATTTCCGGTACCGCTTGAAATCCTGAACCTGCGTTTATGCGGCGTCAAAATCCAGAACCAGCTTTTCGGACGTCGGCCGCGTCTGGCAGGCCAGCGTAAATCCGGCCTCAAGTTCCCACGGCTCCAGCGCATAATTCACCGCCATTTCGGCTGATCCTTCGGTCACCCTGCAACGGCAGGTGCAACACATCCCGCCCTTGCAGGAATAGGGCAGCTCCAACCCCTGCCGCGCCGCTGCCGCGACGATATTTTCATCACCTTCCTCGACGCGGAATTTCTTGCGGCTACCATCCAGAATAACCTCGACCTCGACCCCGCTTTCGGCCACGGCTTGCGCAGCCTTAGACCGTTTGCGCGGCGCCTCTCCATCCGGCGTAAAGCGTTCGGAATGGATGATATTTTCCGCCACCCCCAAATCGGACAGCACGGCGGAAACATCCGTAATCATCTCGCCCGGACCACACAGGAATACCCCGTCAGCTGCCCC
Organism: Profundibacter sp.; assembly: GCF_965277155.1. GTDB lineage: Bacteria > Pseudomonadota > Alphaproteobacteria > Rhodobacterales > Rhodobacteraceae > Profundibacter. The sequence goes on along the minus strand of NZ_CBDIBV010000011.1, from coordinate 295,760 downwards.
CAGATCAATCGCGCCCGCCTTGGCCATACGCTCGATCTTGTCGCCGGTGATCCGGCCATTCAGCAGCGGTATATCCTGCTCCTCGCGGCTCAGGATATGGATCAGGGTAAAGCGCCCCATATATTGATCCTTCAGCGCCTCAAGCTCGCTGCGAAACATCACATGTTTGAAATCGCGATTGCCGTAAACCAGTGTCACCCGCACACCCTTGACCAGCGCTGCATTGGCAATCGAAACCATCGGCGTAATACCGGAGCCTGCCGCGATCAGTAAAATATCCTGCTGATCCTGTAACATAAACCGCCCTTCCGGTGGCATCACCTGCACGGTATCCCCCGCCTTCAGACCCTGCGCATAGGTCGAAAACAGCCCGTCGTCGACCTGCCTCACGCCGACGCACAAAGGCGCATCCGGTGCCGAGGCGATCGAGTAGGACCGCCGCACATCCTGCCCGTCAATATCCGTCCGCAAGGTCAGATATTGCCCCGGTACATAGGCGAATTCCGAGACCAGTTCCTGCGGCATCGCGAACTCCAGAGCCACCGCATCCGCACCCTCTTGCCGGACACCGGAAATCACCAATTCATGAAACGCCATGTGCAACTCTCCTTAGATGCATTTGAAATAGTCAAACGGCTCCTGACACGTTTTGCAACGGTAATGCGCCTTGCAAGGGGTCGAGCCGAATTCGCTTAGTCTTTCTGTATCCGTCGCGCCGCAACGCGGGCAGGTCACAACGGTTTCGCCAAACAATGCCCGCTTGGAATTGCTGGCCTTTTGCGGCGGGGCAATGCCGAACGCGCGCAGCTTTTCGCACCCCTCGTCGCTGATCCAGTCGGTGGTCCACGGCGGGCTGATCACCCGTTCAATGCGCGGCTTGAATCCCGCATCGCGCAGGGCGTCGGCAATCGCTTCCTCGATAAACTGCACCGCTGGGCAGCCCGAATAGGTCGGGCTGACCCGCGCCACGGCCACATCTCCCTCCATCACCACCTCGCGCAGGATGCCCAGTTCGGCCACCGTCACGCAGGGCAGTTCCGGATCCGGCACCGCTGCCGCCACATCCCATGCTTTGGTCGCCGTCACCACGTCGCCCCGGGGTGGGCGCACTGCAAATACTGCATGTCCGACAGCATACGCCCCAGCACTTCGGAATGCATCCCGTCACGCCCGCCGGTTTGTCCATAAACCGGCTCGGGCCAGTCCAGATTTGCCTCGGCAAACACGGCCTTTACGCTGGCTTCCCACGCAGGGCGGATTGCCGCCCGATCCGGCAACACATCGCAGTCCCCGCCGGAAAACAGCTCTTCCCAATAGGGGTGCAGATCAACAACCGCCGCCTGCATCCGCGCTGCACTTTCCTCGGTGCCATCGCCCATCCGCACAATCCATTCGCCCGCGTGGCGCAGGTGATAGGCCATCTCTTTCACCGCCTTGCCCGCAATACCGGCAATCACGCTGTCGGATGACGTAAGAGCCGCCTGCCAGAACGGTTCCATAAAGGCCGCAAAATAGAATTCCCGCAGCATGGTATGGGCGAAATCGCCATTCGGGCGCTCGACCAGTAGGCAGTTCATATATTCCCGTTCATTGCGCAGATAGGCCAGATCATCTTCGCTGCGCCCTTTGCCCTCGACCTCGGCGGCATAAGCATATAGCGCGCGCGCCGTGCCGATCAGATCCAGTGCAAAGTTGGACAGCGCCAGATCCTCCTCCAGCATTGGCGCATGGCCGCACCATTCCGACAACCGGTGCCCCAGCACCAGATGATCATCTGCCAGTTCGATCAAAGCCCGATACAGCGCCATCACATATGCCCCACATCGTCAGGGATTTTATAAAACGTTGGATGGCGGTAAATCTTATCCTCGGCTGGGTCAAAATTTTCGCCTGCCCGCGCCGGATCGGACGCCGCAATTGCGTCGGAGCGAACCACCCAGATCGAGGTCCCTTCCTCGCGACGCGTATAGACATCGCGCGCCGCACTTAATGCCAAAGCCTCGTCCGCCGCATGCAGGCTGCCCACATGTTTATGCGCCAGCCCGTTGCGCGGCCGGATAAATACTTCCCAAAGTGGTGTCACATCACCCATCAATCCATCCTTATTATCGTTCCAGAAATATCCCACGGGGGTGCGGGGGTGTGAAACCCCCGCTCCTGCCCTTAACCCTTATTCGGCGGCGACTTTGGCCGCCCGTTTTTCCGCATGCGCCAAGGCCGCTTCCCGAACCCACGCGCCATCTTCCCACGCATCCTTGCGCATCTGCACACGTTCGCGGTTCATCACCCCGTCGCCTTTGACCACGCGCCAGAATTCGTCCCAGTCGATGTCGCCATGCTCGTAACTGCCCTTTTCTTCGTTCCATTTCAGATCGGGGTCGGGCACGGTTAGCCCCAGAAATTCGGCTTGCGGCACGGTGGCGTTGATGAATTTCTCGCGCAGCGCGTCATTGGAAAACCGCTTGATCTTCCACTTCATCGACTGTTCCGAATGGGCGCTGTCGCCATCATGCGGGCCAAACATCATCAGCGCGGGCCACCAGAACCGGTTCAGCGCATCCTGCGCCATTTCCTTTTGTTCCTTGGTTCCATTGCACAGGGTCAACATGATTTCATACCCCTGCCGCTGGTGGAAACTTTCCTCGGCACAAACGCGGATCATTGCGCGGGCGTAGGGGCCATAGGAACAGCGGCACAGCGCCACCTGATTCATAATTGCCGCCCCATCGACCAGCCAGCCGATCGCGCCCATATCCGCCCAGCTAAGGGCAGGATAGTTAAAGATCGACGAATACTTGGCCTTGCCCGCGTGCAATTCCTCGGTCATCTGCTCGCGCGTTACACCCAGCGTTTCGGCGGCGGAATACAGATACAGACCATGTCCGCCCTCGTCCTGCACCTTGGCCAGCAGCGCCAGCTTGCGTTTCAGACTGGGCGCGCGGGTGATCCAGTTGCCTTCGGGCAACATGCCGACGATTTCGGAATGGGCGTGCTGGCCGATCTGGCGGATCAGCGTGCGGCGGTACCCTTCGGGCATCGCATCGGTCGGCTCGATCTTTTCCTCGGCATCAATGCGCGCCTGAAAAGCAGCCAGAAATTCATCTGTTTCCTCGGTGCGGCTGTCCGCCCCGATCAATCCTTGTGAATACATGTTCGCCGTCCTGTTGTTTCTGGCTGCGACAATATGTTACAAAAGCAATCTGTCAATTGAATTTTTGTAACATATAGAAAACTTGCACTTAGCAAGGTTTCACGAATAGTTTCGCCTATGAAAAACACTCTGCTTTCCTTTGGACACGGCTATTCGGCGCAGGCGCTGGGGCGTGTGCTGATTCCCCTTGGCTGGCGCGTGATTGGCACCACACGGGATGCTGAAAACCTGCCCGCGATTTCCGGACAGGGGACCGAGGCGCTGCTTTGGCCCGGCTCGGACATGTCGGACGCACTGGCACAGGCCACGCATCTACTGATTTCAACCGCACCGGATGATGCGGGCGATCCCGTGCTGAAGGCCTTGCGCGATGACATTGCCAATGCGCCCAATCTGGAGTGGGTCGGCTACCTGTCCACCATCGGCGTTTACGGCAATCACGATGGCGCATGGGTGGATGAAGACACCCCCCTGACCCCTGCCACCAAACGCGGGCAGTTGCGGGTCAAAGCCGAAGCCGCATGGCAGGCGCTGGCAGCTGAAACCGGATTGCCGCTGCATATTTTCCGCCTTGCCGGCATCTATGGTCCCGGACGTGGCCCCTTTGCCAAGGTGCGCCGGGGCACCGCGCGGCGGATCGTCAAAAAGAACCAGCTGTTTTCGCGTATTCATGTCGAGGATATCGCGCAGGTCCTACTGGCCTCGATCAATCACCCCGACCCGGGCCGCATATATAACGTCTGCGATGATAACCCCGCGCCGCCGCAGGATGTGATTGCCTATGCGGCTGAATTGCTGGGCCTGCCGGCGCCGCCAAAAGAAGATTTCGAGGCCGCAGAAATGGCACCAATGGCGCGCAGTTTCTATGCCGAGTCAAAGTCGGTGCATAATGACCGGATCAAGGATGAGCTGGGCGTCACGCTGCGCTATGCGAGCTATCGCGAGGGTTTACAGGCGCTGTTGCAGGCAGAAGGCCGAATTCTTCGGTGACATTTGCGAATCAGCGGCCTATGGTGTGACCGAGCAAACTTGTCACTCCAACGTCCCCGCAAGAAGGCGAAGCAGGTCGTGGCCAAACAGACTGATTTTTCCGCGCGATGCACCCGCTGGATGAACCGCTTTCATGCGCGGCGCAGTGCACGGGCGCGGGCGGCCACCGGATTTACCTCGCAACCTGAACCGCGCACCATCGGATCATTTGCACGCGGGCGCCAGTTAGTGGCGGGGAATTACCAGTTTGCGGGCTATCTGATCACCGACAAGAAAACGGATCTGTGGGATATAACGCCCCCCTCGCCGGAATTCAAAGAAGAGCTGCACGGGTTTCGTTGGCTGGATGATCTGGCCGCAGTCGGGGATTTACCCGCGCGCAAGGCGGCACAGGACTGGGTGTTTGAATGGATCAAACGCTATGGGCGTGGACGGGGTATCGGCTGGACGCCTGATCTGACCGGGCGACGGCTGATCCGCTGGATCAACCATGCGCTGTTCATCCTGAACGGACAGGACAGTGCGGCCAGCGGGCTGTATTTCCAATCCCTTGCCCAACAGACGATTTTTCTTAGCAAACGCTGGAAAGTGGCGTCCTCGGGGCTGCCGCGGTTTGAGGCGCTGACGGGCTTGATCTACGCCGGTCTGGCGCTATCGGGCATGGAAGAACATGTAAAACCGGCACTCAAGGCACTGGCCAAGGAATGTCGTGAGCAGATAGATGACGAAGGCGGCATTCCGACCCGCAACCCCGAAGAATTGCTGGAGGTCTTTACCCTGCTGATCTGGGCCGCCGCGGCCCTTAGCGAAGCAGGGTGGGTGACGCAAAAGGATCATCTGGCCGCGATTGAGCGGATCGCCCCGACATTGCGGGTGTTGCGCCACAGCGACGGCGGGTTGGCACGGTTCCACGGTGGTGGGCGCGGCACCGAAGGCTGGCTGGACCATGCCCTTGCCGCCAGCGGGGTGCGCAGCACGCGCGAGGATGGGTTGTCAATGGGCTATGCCCGGCTGAAAGGCGGGCGCACCAGTGTGATTGTGGATGCCTCGCGCCCGCCGCAGGGCGCGGATTCGGTGCGTGCCCATGCCTCGACACTTGCCTTCGAACTGACCTCGGGGCGTCGGCCGCTGATCGTGAATTGCGGCTCCGGCATTTCTTTTGGCGCGGACTGGCAACGCGCTGGTCGTGCAACACCGTCGCATTCGGTTCTGGGGCTTGAGGGGGTTTCATCATCCCAACTGGGCAAACGAAGGGGTGAAGAGCAGGAAGTGCTGGTGCGCACCCCGAAAGAAGTTGAATCAAAGCTGACGAGCAATAGCAATCTGATCAGTCTTGAGGCCGGCCATGACGGGTATCAGGCCAGCCATGGTTTGATACAGGGGCGCCGGCTGGAGCTGACCGTGGACGGGCGCGCATTGAACGGCGAGGATGCGTTGCTGGCCCCCTCGAAGGCCGACAAACGCCGGTTTGATGCGGCGCTGAATGCGGTAAAGCTGCAAGGTATCCCCTTTACCATCCGGTTTTATCTGCACCCCGATGTGGATGCCTCGCTGGATTTGAGCGGGGCGGCTGTGTCGCTGGCGCTGAAGAGTGGCGAAGTCTGGGTCTTCCGCCATGACGGCAAGGCACAATTATCGCTGGATAACAGCATTTATATGGAAAAGAACCGGCTGAAACCCCGCGCGGCAAAACAGATTGTTTTAACTTCCCGCGCAATCGGTTACGAGAGCCGCGTGCACTGGACTCTGGCCAAGGCCCAGGACACACCCGACAGCCTGCGCGATCTGGCGCGCGATGACATTGATATTCTGTAAACAGCACCGAATGGGGAAACTGAATGACCAACAACCTGCCAATCCGCCGCGCCCTTTTGTCCGTATCGGACAAAACCGGCCTAATTGAACTGGGTCGCGCGCTTGCCGACTTTGGCGTCGAATTATTGTCCACCGGCGGGTCTGCCAAGGCGCTGCGCGATGCGGGGCTGACGGTGACGGATGTGGCCGATGTAACCGGCTTTCCGGAAATGATGGATGGACGGGTGAAAACCCTGCACCCGAATGTGCATGGCGGTCTGCTGGCCCTGCGCGATAATGATGATCATCTGGCAGCGATGAAGGAACACGGCATAGCGGGGATCGACCTGCTGGTGGTCAATCTGTACCCGTTCGAGGAAACCGTGGCCAAAGGTGCCGATTATGACACCTGCATTGAAAACATCGACATCGGCGGCCCCGCGATGATCCGTGCCGCCGCCAAGAACCACGCCTTTGTCACCACCATTGTTGATGTCGAGGATTACGAAAAACTGCTGGGCGATATGGGCAAGCACAACGGCGCAACCTGCCCGAAATTCCGCAAACGCCGCGCCCAAATCGCCTATGCGCGCACCGCGGCTTATGACGCGGCTGTTTCGACATGGATGGCCGATGCCATCGGTCTGGACACCCCGCGCCGCCGTGCCTTTGCTGGCACCATCGCCCAGAAACTGCGCTATGGCGAGAACCCGCATCAGTCGGCGTCGTTCTATCTGGACGGCAGCAACCGGCCCGGTGTGGCAACAGCGGTTCAGCATCAGGGCAAAGAGTTGTCCTATAACAACATCAACGACACCGATGCGGCGATCGAACTGGTGGCGGAAATTGATGCGGCGGACGGCCCCGCCTGCGCCATCATCAAACATGCCAATCCCTGCGGAGTGGCCCGTGGCAAAACGATGGTCGAGGCTTACCGCGCTGCGTTCAACTGCGATAATGTTTCCCCCTTTGGCGGCATCATTGCACTGAACCAGCGGCTGGATGGGGCCACCGCCGAGGAAATTTCCAAAATCTTTACCGAAGTTGTAATCGCACCCGGTGCCGATGCCGATGCAATGGAGATTTTCGCCAAGAAGAAGAACCTGCGCATGCTGACTGTTGACGCACTACCCGATCCGCGCGCGGCCGCACTGACCTACCGGCAAGTGTCCGGCGGGATGCTGGTGCAGGACAAGGACAACGGCCATATCGCACTGGCCGATCTGAAGGTTGTGACAAAACGCAAGCCTACAGACGCCGAACTGGCCGATCTTATGTTTGCATGGCGGGTGGCCAAACACGTCAAATCCAACGCCATAATATACGTCAAGGACGGGGCAACCGTTGGCATTGGTGCAGGCCAGATGAGCCGCGTTGACAGCACCCGTATTGCAGCCCGCAAAGCACAGGACATGGCCGAGGTTCTGGGGCTGGACCAGCCGCTGACTGTGGGTTCTGTCGTGGCATCGGATGCGTTTTTCCCCTTTGCAGACGGGTTGCTAAGTGCTGCCGAGGCTGGCGCAACAGCGGTTATCCAACCGGGCGGATCAATGCGTGATGACGAGGTGATCAAAGCGGCGAATGATGCCGGTTTGGCCATGGTCTTTACCGGTATGCGCCACTTCAGGCATTAGGAAGGATTATTTAATGCGGCTGACCTTTTGGGCCGGTTTCTGGACGTTTATGCTGGATCAGGCATCAAAATACCTTGTGGTACATTTCCTGAACTTGCGCGAGCGGGGCGAGATTGATGTCTTGCCCCCCTTTCTGAATTTTCGCATGGCGTGGAACCAGGGGATCAATTTTGGCCTTTTGAACACCAGCCGCTGGGTGCTGATTGCGCTGGCATTGGCGATTTGTGCGTGGGTAATTTTTTGGATGAAGCGGGAAAAGCATGGGCGATTGGCTTATCTGGCTGCAGGTTTGCTGATTGGTGGTGCTTTGGGGAATGTGCTGGACCGGATTCTGTACGGGGCAGTGGCGGATTTCCTGAATATGTCCTGTTGCGGCTTTGAAAACCCGTTTTCATTCAATATTTCCGATATAGCGGTATTTGCGGGCGCATTTGGGTTGATCTTTTTCGCTGGAGAAAAGAAGACTAGGTGACGGCGCCGATTGGATCGGTTAAACAGCGCTATAAGAGGTGAAGGAGACATCAATGCCAAAGGCCCGTGGTTTTACCGCCATTGCTTTGATCGCCGTTCTGGCGCTGTCGGCTTGTGGCGGGCGGAACAAGGATCCGCAGTTGATGCATATCCGCTCGAATACGTCGGGACCGGACGAGTTTACTATTCTGCCGGGAAAACCGCTGGAATCCCCTGATTTTGACGCTGAATTGCCCGCGCCAACACCGGGCGGTACCAACCTGACCGATCCAACGCCCAAGGCCGATGCCGTGGCTGCGTTGGGTGGCAACCTTGCGCGGGTGGCGACAACGGGCCCAAACAATATCGGACGTGGGGACGGGGGGCTGGTAAACCACGCCCGTCGATTCGGGGTGAATCAAAATATTCGTCGGACACTTGCCGCCGAAGACCTTGCATTCCGCCGTGACCACAAAGGGCGCGTGTTTGAACGCTGGTTCAACATCAATGTCTATCTAAAAGCCTATCGCAAGGTTTCGCTGGATCAGCACCGTGAATTGGAGCGGTTCCGGCGTCTTGGCGTTCGCACACCTTCGGCCCCGCCCGATCCAAAACTATTCCAGTAGGTATGTGCTCACAAAACCGCTAGCAGGGCTTGTGGTGGGCGCAAGGGTGCATAGATTAACCCAACACGAATTACATCGGAGACCCTAATGCGCATTCCCGGTCTGGCCCTTGTGGCCCTGACGCTATTGATCCGCCCGCTTTGGGCGCAAGAGATCAGCAATTTCACTTTGGACAACGGTATGGATGTGGTGGTGATCGAGGATCACCGCGCGACTGTGGTTGTGCATATGGTCTGGTATCGGGCCGGCGCGGCCGATGAAACACCCGGTGTGTCCGGCGTGGCGCATTTTCTGGAACACCTGTTGTTCAAGGCCACTGATGATATGAAGGCCGGCGAATTGTCCGATACCGTAGCCGCCAATGGTGGTTCGGACAACGCATTCACCACGCAGGATTACACCGCCTACTATCAGCGGGTTGCGGCGGATCGTCTGGATCTGATGATGAAGATGGAATCCGACCGGATGCGCGATTTGCGCCTGACAGTGGATGATATCGCCACCGAACGCGATGTCATTCTGGAAGAGCGCAACATGCGGGTGGAAAACAACCCTGACGCCCTGTTTGGCGAACAACGCCGCGCGGCGCAGTATCTGAACCACCCTTATGGCACGCCCACCATTGGCTGGAAGCACGAGGTTGAAAAACTGGCGCTTGAAGATGTGTTGACCTATTACCGCCGCTACTACGCCCCCAACAACGCCATTCTGGTGGTCGCGGGCGATGTGGATCCCGCCAATGTTCTGGAACTGGCCAAAAAGCATTACGGCCCGCTGGCCCCGACCAAAGGGCTGGCACCGCGCCACCGTACCGAAGAGCCGCCGCAACTGGCCGAACGCCGCCTAACCTATGTCGACCCGCGGGTTTCCCAGCCCTATGTGATCCGCACCTATCTGGCACCGGAACGCAATCCGGGTGATCAGAAACAGGCTGCGGCACTGACCATGTTGTCCGAATTGCTGGGCGGAAACGGGCAGACTTCGTTTCTGGGGCGCAAACTGCAATTTGAAACGCAAAAGGCAATTTATACATCGGCGTTTTACGACGGGATGTCGCTGGATAAAACCACCTTCGGGCTGGTGATCGTGCCCAGCGATGGCGTGTCCTTGGCTGATGGCGAAGCAGCGCTGGACAAGGCCGTGGCCGAATTCATCGCGGAAGGCGTGGATATGGACCAATTCGCGCGGATCAAGATGCAGATCAAAGCCGATCTGATTTACCAGCGCGACGACGTGCAGGCGATGGCCAATGATTATGGGGCTGCGCTGACATCGGGTCTGACGCTGGAGGATGTGAAGGCATGGCCGCAGGTGTTGCAGGATGTGACACCCGAAGAAGTGATAGAGGCCGCAAAACTGTTGCAGGACAAACGTCAGGCGGTCACATCGTGGCTGACCAATCCGGCCGCACAGAAAATGACCAAGGCAGAGGTGACGCAATGAAACGGATTTATCTGGCGTTCATCGCGCTGCTGACATTTTCGGTGGTCGCACAGGCCGAAGTCAAAATTCAGGAAGTGACCTCGCCTGGTGGGATCACCGCCTGGCTGGTCGAGGAACACTCGATCCCGTTCACTGCCCTTGAAATCCGCTTTAAAGGCGGGGCCAGTCTGGACCCCGAAGGCAAACGCGGGGCGATCAATCTGATGGTCGGTCTGCTGGAAGAGGGCGCTGCCGACAAGGACGCACGCCAATTTGCCGCAGCTACCGAAGGGCTGGCTGCCAGTTTCGGCTTTGATGTGGGGGACGATGCGATGTCGGTCTCGGCGCAGTTTCTGACCGAAAACCGTGATGAGGCTATGGCGCTGTTACGCACAGCCTTGCAGGAACCCCGCTTTGATGATGACGCAATCGCACGGGTAAAGGCGCAGGTGGTTTCGGCGATCCAGTCGGCGGCAACAGACCCCGACAAGATTTCCGGCCGCACCTTTGACCGGTTGGCCTTTGGCGATCACCCCTATGCGACATCAATCAACGGCACGCTTGAATCCGTTGCGGCCCTGACCCGCGACGATCTGCTTGCGGCCAAGGATGCGGTGATGGCGCGGGACCGTTTGTATGTGGGCGCGGTGGGCGACATCACGCCCGAGGAACTGGGCAAACTGCTGGATGATCTGCTGGACGACTTGCCCGCGGACGGGGCCAAGATGCCTGAAAAGGCGCCGTTCCTGTTAAAGGGCGGAAAGACGGTAGTGCCGTTTGACACACCGCAATCGGTGGTGACATTCGGGCAGGAAGGGATTGAACGCCATGATCCCGATTTCTTTGCGGCTTATATCATGAACACCATTCTGGGTGGAAGTGGCCGACAATCGCGCCTGATGGAAGAAGTGCGCGAAAAGCGTGGTCTGACCTATGGCGTTTACAGCTATCTTCTTCCGAAGGACTACGCAGCGCTGTATATGGGGCGCGTGGCCTCGGCCAACGATCGCGTGGCGCAGGCGGTGCAGGTGATCAAGGGCGAGTGGGTCAAGATGGCCGAAAACGGTGTTACAGCCGAGGAACTGGAAGGGGCCAAGACCTATCTGACCGGCGCCTATCCGCTGCGGTTTGACGGCAACGGGCCGATTGCCAATATTCTGGTCGGGATGCAGATGGATGATCTGCCGATTGATTATATTGCCACCCGAAATGACAGGATAAATGCAGTGACGCTCGATGATGTGGCCCGTGTGGCCAAACGTCTGGTGCGACCTGATGATCTGCATTTTGTCGTGGTCGGACAGCCGGAAGGGCTGGAAAGCACACAATAAGGGGCGGAACTGTTATCTTTGAAAGAAAACAGGACGAAATCTTTGCAAAATTTCGGGGCGCCGGTTTATCCGGTTAACCATAAACCCCTGTGGTCGAATCGGGGGCGGGTATGCTAATTATTGTGGTATGCCCGCTTCTACCCCCCATATAGGCGAAAAACGCCCTGTTATCCGGCAACTGGATGACGCTGCGATCAACCGCATTGCGGCGGGTGAAGTGGTGGAACGTCCGGCCTCGGCGGTGAAAGAACTGATCGAAAACGCATTGGATGCTGGGGCCAGACGGATTGATGTATCCTATGCCGACGGTGGAAAAACGCTGATCCGAGTGGTGGATGATGGGTATGGCATTGCAGCGGAGGATCTGCCGCTGGCCCTGTCGCGCCATGCCACCAGCAAGATTGACGGCTCGGATCTGTTGAATATCCACACCTTCGGGTTCCGTGGCGAGGCGCTGCCATCGCTGGGTGCCGTCGGGCGCTTGACTATTACCTCGCGGGTGGCTGGTGAAGCGGGCGCGATGATCCGCGTTGCGGGTGGCAAGATGGAGCCGGTGAAACCGGCGGCAATTAACAACGGCACAGTGGTCGAACTGCGCGATCTGTTCTATGCCACGCCCGCCCGCCTGAAATTCTTGCGCACCGATCGGGCCGAGGTTCAGGCGATTGGTGATGTGGTGAAACGGCTGGCAATGGCGGAACCTTTCGTCAGCTTTACCCTGCGCGATGTGTCGGGTGGTGGCGAGGGGCGATTGACCTTTCGCGCCGATGCGCAAACCGGTGATCTGTTCGATGCGCTGCACGGGCGGTTGCGGCAGGTGTTGGGTGCTGAATTTGCCGAAAACGCACTAAAGATCGAGGCCGAGCGCGAAGGAATAGCCCTGACAGGCTACGCCGCCTTGCCCACCTTTTCGCGCGGATCAGCCGTGATGCAATACCTCTACGTCAACGGCCGCCCTGTGCGTGACAAACTGTTGATCGGGGCGCTGCGCGGGGCCTATTTCGATTTTCTGTCGCGGGGCCGGCATCCGGCGGCTGTGCTGTTTCTGGAGTGCGATCCGCACCGCGTAGATGTCAACGTCCACCCGGCCAAATCCGAGGTCCGGTTTCGCGACCCGGGCACCGCGCGCGGGTTGATCGTTTCGGCCCTGCGCCATGCGCTGGCCGAGGCGGGGCATCGGGCGTCAACAACGGTTGCGGGGGCCACGTTGGGCGCGTTTCGGCCGGAACCCACGGGGCGCGTTTACCAGATGGATCGTCCTTCGCAGGGGGCGTTGAACACGGCCTATCAAATGCAGGCCCCCGCGCCGGAAACGCCGGGCTTTGCCGAGGCCGCCGTGCCATCTGCACGGTTCGAGCCGCCAATCGAAGAAGATGCGCCAACCGACCTGCCGCTGGGTGCGGCAAGGGCGCAGGTGCATGAGAATTACATCATCGCCCAGACCAAAGATGGCATGGTGATCGTCGATCAGCACGCCGCCCATGAACGGCTGGTTTACGAGAAACTGAAGGCCCAGTTGGCTGACAACGGTGTGGCCTCGCAGGCCTTGCTGATCCCCGAGATTGTGGAGCTGTCCGAAGGGGACGCAGCGCGCCTGCTGGAAATGTCGGATGATCTGGCGCGGCTGGGGCTGGTGGTTGAACCCTTTGGTGCGGGCGCGATTGCGGTGCGCGAAACGCCCGCGATTCTGGGCAATGTGAACGCCAAGGGAATGATCCTCGATATTCTGGACGAACTGGCCGATCTGGGCGACAGCCTGACGGTGCAGGCACGGCTCGAGGCAGTGTTGAGCAGCGTGGCCTGTCACGGTTCGATCCGCTCGGGTCGCCGGATGCAGGCCGATGAAATGAACGCCCTGCTGCGCGAAATGGAGGCCACACCCCATTCGGGCCAATGCAACCATGGGCGGCCCACCTATGTGGAACTGAAACTGAAAGATATCGAAAGGCTGTTTGGACGCTGATGCCGGGAATTGGGGATTTGAACGATATGTTTGCCGACCTGTGGCTGTATGTTGCGGTGGCAGGGGGTGCGGCTGTTTTGCTGCTGTTCATCCTGCTGATCATGGTGGTGCGCCGCGCGGGCCGGTCGGTGAAAATGATCGAACCACTGGGGCAGCAGATGGGGTTTCTGGGCCAACGGGTGCAGGCGCTGACCGACGGGCAATCGCAACTGGCCGGTGGCCTGCAAACTGTCAGCCAAACGCAAACCGTTGCGCAGGCGCAGTTGATGAACACGCTGGAACAGCGTCTGGCCGAGGTGCAGGCCAACATGCAGGAATCGCTATACGGATCGTCGGTGAAAACCACCCGCAGCCTGACGGAATTGCAAGAACGGTTGATGACGATCGACAAGGCGCAGGAAAATATCGAGAAACTGTCGGGCGACGTGCTGAGCCTGCAAGACATCCTGTCGAACAAGCAAACCCGCGGGGCTTTCGGGGAAATACAGTTGAACGATATCGTGTCCAAGGCCCTGCCAAAGGACAGCTACAAGATGCAGTTCACCTTAAGCAACGGCAAGCGCGCCGATTGCCTGATTGACCTGCCCAACCCGCCCGGCCCGATTGTGGTCGACAGCAAATTCCCGCTGGAAGCCTACGAGGCCCTGCGCAACGCCAGCAACGATTGGGAGGCAAATGAGGCCGCGAAAAAGATGCGCATTTCGGTCAAGGCGCATATCAAGGCGATCTCCGAGAAGTATATTCTGGAGGGGGAAACCGCAGACGGGGCGCTGATGTTCCTGCCGTCCGAGGCCGTTTATGCCGAACTCCACGCCAATTTCCCCGAACTGGTGCGCGAGGGGTTCGATGCGCGGGTGTGGATCGTTTCGCCAACCACCTGCATGGCCACGCTGAACACTATGCGCGCCATCCTGAAAGACGCGCGGATGCGCGAACAGGCGGGCGCGATCCGCAAAACCCTGCGCCAGTTGCACCGCGATGTGGAAATGGTGGTCGAGCGGGTCGGCAAGCTGGACACCCATTTCAATCAGGCGCGCGCCGATCTGGACGGCATCGGTATTGCGGCAGAACGGGCGGGCAAACGCGCCGCACGACTGGACAATTTCGATTTCGAGGAACTGGCGCCGGAAACGGACGGGGATGTGCCGAAAGTGGTGCCGATTGTGAAACCTACCGAATAATGCGTTAAGGGCAGCGCCCTCCCGTGGGGAGGGTCGGGCGCCGCCCGTCGGTGCCGGCGGGCAAATGGGTTGATCGTTTGGTCGCTTTAAGCTTTGACCACAACCGATTTTCGGGCAAACTGTCATACGACTCGTAAGTTAGGAATACAGATGCTTCAGATCAGCACCAATAAAATTGCCCGTGTCATTGTCCGCGCCCGTGAACGCGATGGCAAGGCGGCGTTTGACGCATCCCTGAAGCAGTATATCGCCGATATGAACCGCGACGAACAAGCATCATTGGTGGCAGTGATGTGGATCGGGCGCGAAACCTTTGAGGCCGCAGAACTGGAAGAAGCGATCCATACCGCCAAGGTCGAAGCCAGAAGCCCGACCGAATCCTACCTGCTGGCCATCCCGCTGTTGCCCGACTATCTGGAAGACGGGCTAGAGGCGCTGGGCTATTCGGTGGAAGAGGTTGAAGACGGGTTCTTGTAGGGGGAAAGCGGCTACAGCAATCGCATCTGCTTTGCGCTAGGTCTGTAGGGAACCTCTGTAAATTCCCGTTTTCGCCTTCTTCGCGGCGGGGTGGACGGTTTTTCGCCTGTCCCGCCTGATTGCTTCGGATCATAAACCCATTTTCACCGGTTTCAAGCCGGTTTTGGGTATTTCAGGCACACCTCACCCCATGAACCCTTATCCCGGCGCCGCCAGGCCGCATTCGAACTGGACGAAGCGCTTCATGTTGTAGACCAGGTTCATCATCCCGATGCGAAATCGCGCCCGCTTCAGGCCGATGGAGCGGATCAGCTTGCCGCCCATGGAGCGCTCCTGAAAAGCGAATACATGCTCGACCCGGACCCGCACTTTCGAGCGCCTCCGGTTGGCCTTTTGCTGGCGCTCGCCAAGCGGCTTGCCGCGCCTGCCCTTGTGATGGATATGGCTGTGAAGCCCCCGCTCTTCCAGCTCGCTTTCGATCTTTTGCGAGCGATAGGCGCTGTCGGCCCACAGGTCCGATGAGGTGTTGCTCGCATCAATCAGACCGGCAAGCGCCTGGCTGTCATGCACGGCGGCATCGGTGACATCATAAGCGCGGATGAATTTGTGCCGCCGGTCGACATTGATGTGGTTCTTGTAGCCGTAATAGCTCTTGCCGTGCTTCTTCGTCCAGCGCGCATCCACGTCCTTCTGGCGCTTCTTGTGGGGTTTTTCCTCCCACTCTTCAGGCGTTTCGCCCGCCTTGATTTTCTCGTTCTCGTCCCTTTTGTTGTGCTGGCGCGGCGCCGGAACGATGCTCGCATCAACAATCTGCCCGCCCATCGCCAGATAGCCCTTTTCGCGCAGAAAGGCATCGAACTTGTCAAACAGCTCCTTCATCTTCCCGGCCCCGGCCAGCCTTTCACGGTAGGCCCAGATGGTCTTGGCGTCAGGTACGCTGTCTTCAATGCCAAGGCCGAGAAACCGCATGAACGACAGGCGGTCGCGGATCTGATACTCGATCTGATCGTCAGAGAGGTTGTAGAGCTGCTGCAAAACCATCGTCTTGAATATCAGCACCTCATCCCAAGGCGGGCGGCCAGCGTTGGATTTGCGCTGTTCGGGCGGCGTGCGCCATATGGCCTTCAGCTCGTCCCGGTAATCCTCGAACGGCACCATGTCGTTGAGCAACACCAGCGGATCACCAGATTTGTCCAGTCCCGCGTATCGGCTGGAAAGATCAAAAAATCCCATCTGACCCATGACAAAACCCCGTCGGTCGAATCATTTTCATCCTGATGACGATTCTACCCCGTCAGGCCGGATTTTGGGGGATTTTTAGAGGTTCCCTTGACAAAATCCCACCAAAATGGCGCAACCCGCGAAACGGTTTCACCGCGCATATTGGCCTTTTTCAAGGCGCTGTTTTAGAGCTTGTTGCGCCCGACCGGAATCCTGCATTGATCCGACCGCCCGAAATGGCAAACCTGTCTGATCTTTTTAAGTGGGAAAACTGGTGCTGCCGGGGAGATTCGAACTCCCGACCTCTCCCTTACCAAGGGAGTGCTCTACCCCTGAGCTACGGCAGCATCTGTTCTGGCGGGTGAATAGGGGTATTTGCAGTTTGGTGCAAGCGCAATCTGGACCCTTTTTGCACCCTGCTATAGAGAAGGGGTTATGACGACGCAAAAGAGTGAAAATAGCAAGGCCACAGCACGCGCCCAAAAGGAGGCGCGACTGAAGGCGGCATTAAAGGCCAATATGGCGAGGCGCAAGGCGCAGGTGCGGGGGCGCAAGGCTCCGGCGGCGTCCGATAGTAAGGCAGAGTAGGGCAGTAATCATGGATTCAATTGTTGTAACCGGTGGCGGGGCGTTAAGCGGGCAGATCCCGATTGCGGGGGCGAAAAACGCCTGTCTGACGCTGATGCCGGCGACCCTGTTGTCGAAAGAACCGCTAACCCTGACCAACGCACCGCGCCTGTCGGACATCAAGACAATGACCGCCCTGCTGGAATCGCTGGGGGCCGAGGTTTCGGCGCTGGCCGATGGCAGCGTGATCGCCATGTCCAGCCACAATGCCGACAATCCGGTCGCCGATTATGAAATCGTGCGCAAGATGCGCGCCTCGAACCTTGTGCTTGGCCCTTTGCTGGCGCGGCATGGCCATGCGGTGGTGTCGATGCCCGGCGGATGTGCGATCGGCACGCGGCCGATGGATTTGCATATTCACGGACTCGAGGCTCTGGGGGCCGAGATCGAGTTGAAAGAGGGTTACCTGCACGCCAATGCCCCGCGCGGTTTGAAGGGGGCGCAGATCGAATTGCGCTTTGCCTCGGTCGGGGCCACCGAAAACATCATGATGGCCGCGACTTTGGCCAAGGGGACAACCGTTCTGAAAAATGCGGCCCGCGAACCCGAAATCATTGATCTGGCCACCTGTCTGCGCTCGATGGGGGCGCAGATTGACGGGGATGGCACCGGAACCATCACCATTCAGGGTGTAGACCGCTTGCATGGCGCGACCCATCCGGTGCTGCCGGACCGGATTGAACTGGGCACCTATATGCTGGCCCCCGCGATTGCCGGTGGCGAAGTCGAACTGCTGGGCGGTCGGATTGATCTGCTGAGCGCCTTTTGCGAAAAACTGGACGAAGCGGGGATTGCTGTCACCGAAACCGAAAAGGGGCTGAAAGTGGCCCGCAGGAACGGGCAGGTGAAGGCGGTGAATGTCAAAACCGAGGTGTTCCCCGGATTTCCCACCGATTTGCAGGCCCAGATGATGGCACTGCTGTGCACGGCCGACGGTGTCAGCGTTCTGGAAGAAACCATTTTCGAAAACCGGTTCATGCACACGCCAGAACTGATGCGCATGGGCGCGCAGATCGAGGTGCATGGCGGAACGGCCACGGTGACCGGTGTTGACAAACTGAAAGGCGCGCCAGTGATGGCGACGGATCTGCGGGCCTCGGTGTCGCTGATCCTGGCCGGTCTGGCCGCCGAAGGGGAAACTGTGGTCAGCCGGGTTTACCATCTGGACCGCGGCTATGAACATGTGGTTGCCAAACTGCGTGGCATTGGCGCCAATATTGAACGGATTAAAACCAATGGCTGAAGATGCGAAATTCGAAGACGGGGCAGAACAGCCCCTGCGCCTGCTGGCCGAAGATACCGACGATCTGGCCGTGATTGCCGCATTGACGCAGGATGCCGTGTTTCCGGCCAGTGAAATGACCTGGGACAGGGGCCAGCGCCGCTTTGCCATTTTGTTGAACCGGTTCCGCTGGGAGGATTTGCCAAGGGCGAAAGCCCGCAAGCGACCCTATGAACGGGTGCAATCGGTGCTGGTGGTCAGCGATGTTCTGAAGGTGCAATCCCAAGGGGTTGAGCGTGGCGACAAGGATCTGATCCTGTCACTGCTGTCGATTGATTTCGAGGCCGGCGCGGATGGCGCGGGCCGTGTGATCCTGACTTTTGCCGGTGACGGCGCCATCGCGCTGGATGTCGAATGTCTGGATGTCGCGCTCAAGGATGTGACCCGCCCCTACATCGCCCCGTCCAAATCCGTTCCAAAACACCTGGAGTAGGCAGATGCCGATTTTCCTGAATACCAATGACGCCGATTTCGAGGCTGCATTCGCCACCTTCCTGACCACCAAACGCGAGGATTCGCCGGATGTGGATGCCATTGTGGCCGACATCATCGCGGATGTACGCGCCCGTGGCGATGCGGCGGTGATCGAGCTGACCGCGAAATTTGACCGGCTGGAGCTGGCACCGGAAACGCTCGCCTTTACGCCTGCGGAAATCGAGGCAGAATGTGCCAAGGTTTCGGATCAGGACCGCGCGGCGCTGGAATTGGCGGCGGATCGCATCCGCGCCTATCACGCCCGCCAGATGCCTGAAGACGCCAGTTGGCAGGACGACACCGGCGCAACACTGGGCTGGCGCTGGACGCCGGTTTCGGCGGCGGGGCTGTATGTGCCCGGCGGGCTGGCGTCCTATCCGTCCAGCGTGCTGATGAACGCGATACCGGCCAAGGTGGCAGGGGTTGAGCGACTGGCAATCGTCGTGCCCACGCCGGATGGCATCTGCAACCCGCTGGTGCTGCTGGCGGCACGGATTGCCGGGGTGGATGAAATCTACCGCATCGGCGGGGCGCAGGCGATTGCCGCGCTGGCCTATGGCACCGAAACGATTGCGCCGGTGGACAAGATCACCGGACCGGGCAATGCCTTTGTGGCCGCCGCCAAACGGCGGGTATTCGGCAAGGTCGGGATTGATATGATCGCCGGTCCCAGTGAAATTCTGGTGATCGCGGATCGCAACAACGAACCGGACTGGGTTGCGGTGGATTTGCTGTCACAGGCCGAACACGACGAAAGCGCGCAATCCATTCTGATCACCGATGACGCCGATTTCGGGCAGGCCGTGACGGCAGCGGTTGAAAAGCGGCTTGAAACGCTGGAACGCCGCGAGATCGCGGGCAAAAGCTGGCGTGATTTTGGCGCGGTGATCGTGGTGCAGGACATGGCCGAGGCGGTGGTTCTATCGGACCGGATCGCGCCCGAGCATCTGGAACTCTGTGTGGCGGATGCCGATGCGATGGCCACACAGGTTAAACACGCCGGTGCGATTTTCATCGGCGCCTGGACCCCTGAGGCGATTGGCGATTACGTTGGTGGCCCGAACCACGTTCTGCCTACCGCCCGTTCGGCGCGGTTTTCAAGCGGTCTGTCGGTGATGGATTTCGTCAAACGCACCACGCTAAGCAAAATGACCCCGCAAGCCCTGGCCGCCATCGGCCCGGCAGCCGAACGGCTGGCAATTTCCGAAAGCCTGCAGGCGCACGGATTGTCGGTGCGGGCGCGCCTCGACAGATTGAACGAGTCATGACCAACCGCATCAGCCATATCGAGATCGACGATTCCGGTCTGCCTGCGCCCACGCCCGAGATCGAGCAGGAACGCAAGGTGGCGGTGTTTGATCTGCTCGAGGAAAACAGCTTTGCCTTGCCCGCGCGCGCAGGCAAGGTGCCGCCTGCGGGGCCTTACCGGCTGACTTTGGCAATCCGCGAGCGGCGGCTGGTGATGGATGTCACCACCGAGGACGATCAGAAGGCCGGGGAATTCCATCTGTCACTGGGGCCGTTCAGGCAGGTGGTGAAGGATTATTTCATGATCTGCGAAAGCTATTTCGATGCGGTGAAAAAGCTGCCCCCCAGCCAGATCGAAACCATCGACATGGCCCGTCGCGGTATCCACGATGAAGGCGGGCGGGTGTTGCAGGAACGGCTGGATGGCAAGGCGATTGTCGATATCGACACCGCGCGCCGCCTGTTCACCCTGATCTGTGTTCTGCATTTCGGCGGACAGTGATGGGCCGCGATCTTCCTTCTTCTGTGCTGTTTTGCTGTGATCATAACGCAGTGCGCTCGCCAATGGCCGAGGGGATGATGAAACAGATGTACGGGCAGGAAATCTATGTGCAATCCGCCGGTGTGAAAAGCGATCTGGAAATCGACGGGTTCGCCATTGCGGTCTGTCAGGAAATCGGGGTCGAGCTGTCACGCCACCGCGCGCGTTCCTTTGACGAGATGCAGGAATGGGGCGATGATCTGTCGGGCTATGATCTGGTGGTCTGCCTGTCACCTGCCAGCCAGCGCCGGGCGCTGGACCTGACGCGGTATTACCATCTGGAGGTCGAATACTGGCCGGTACTGGACCCGACAGGATTGGGCGAGGGGCGCGAGGCAAAACTGATGTCCTATCGCCAGACCCGTGACCAGATCAGGGCGAAACTGCTGGACCGTTTTGGCCAGCCCATCGAGGGTGACAACAAGGGTTGAGCAACCGGATTTAAGGGGGCGGAAAATTTGCCGCATCCATCTTGGAAAAGCGAAAAAACCTGCCCATATCTGGTTCAAGACAAGAAAGGAGAACTGCTATGAAAGACCTCTGCATAACATCGGGATTCCCCCGGGTTGGCCGTTTTGGTAAGCTAGCCGGGAAATCTCTGGGGTGAATAGATGGACCTTTTCCTGCACGAAGCGGCGGCACGGATCGGCGCGGATGACGTTCTGTCGAAGATCGACGCGCTGATGGATTGGAACTCGTTTTTGCCGATCCTGCGGCGCGGTCTGGGGCGCTCGGGGATCGGGCCTCAGGGCTATGATCCGCTGGTTCTGTTCAAGTGTCTTCTGGTTGGCCAGTGGCACGGGCTGAGCGACCCGAAGCTGGAGCGGGCCTTGAAGGTGCGGCTGGATTTCATGCTGTTCTGCGGGCTCGATCTGCACGCGTCGGTGCCGGATGAGACGACCCACTGCCGGTTCCGCAATGCGCTGGTCCGGGGTGGCGTTTACGATGAGCTGCTGGCCGAGGTCTGCCGCCAGATCGAGGCGCATGGGCTGAAGCTGAAAGAGGCTGAGGCGGCGATCATTGATGCGACCCTGATCGCGGCGGCGGCGCGCCCGCGCACCCATATCGACGCCCCGCAGGACCGGGCAGAGGACGGGGCAAGGGAAGGGACGCCGGATGATCCGCCCGAGGTCTCACCCGACGGGGCACAGCTGCATTTCAGCGCCGACCCTGATGCCCGCTGGGTCAAGAAGGGCCGCAAGAGCACGCTCGGCTACAAGGGCTTTGCCCGCTGCGACGAAGAGGGCTTTATCGACAAGGTGCACACCACGCCCGCCAATGCCGCCGAAAGCCCCGAATTCGCCACCATGATCGCGGGCGCAAAGGCGCAGCGGGTGCTGGCCGACAAGGCCTATGCGAGCAAGGCCAACCGCCAGATGCTGCGCGGCAAATACCGCGACGGCATCCTGCGCAAGGCAGCGCGCGGCCGCCCCCTGCGGCAATCGGAGAAACGCTTCAACCGGCTGATTTCGAAACGCCGCTTCCGCATCGAGCAGACTTTCGGCACGATGAAACGCCTCTTCGGCCTGCAGCGGGCGAGATATTTCGGGCGCGCCAGGGTGCATGCCCAGATGGTCATGGCCGCCATCGCGCAAAACCTGCTCAAGGCCGCAAACAGGATCACCCTCAACCCGCAAACCCCCGCAATCGCATAGCCCCAAACCCCGCCACCCGTCTGTCCGCCGGACCCGCAGGGGCGCAAGGTGGGCGGCCGAAATCTTGCTTCAACCGAAAGCCATGGCCTCATGCAGAGGTCTTTATGATTGAGAAATCACACAACGGCGGGTTCTGGCCTTCACTTTATGAACCCTTACGCAATATCGGCACCAAACTGGCGGAATGGTTTGCCCCTGCTTCCGAGGCATCATCCGATGACGGGGCCTACCGCATCGCCATGGAACTGCCCGGGGTCGAGGAAAAGGACATTGACCTGAGCATCCATGACGGGGTGATCACCGTCAAAGGTGAAAAGCGCACGGGCCGTGAGGAAGAAGGCGATACCTGGTATTTCAGCGAACGCCAATACGGCAGCTTTTCTCGCAGCTTCCGCCTGCCACCGGATGCGGATGCGGGCAAGGTGTCGGCTGATCTGAAGGATGGCGTGCTGGAAATCACGGTTGCCAAACGCAAGGACACATCTGCGGACGGTGCCCGCAAAGTGCCTATTTCCAAAGGCTAAAGGCAACAAGGGCGGCGGCAAACGCCGCCCTTACTGGTTTGTGGCGATCAGATAGCCGATGACCCCCGCGACAATCGCAACGCCGATCACCGCAAAAGTAATCTTCCATGCTGAATAGGGCCGTTCGCCCTGCACCCGTCCGGTGCGCCCGTTGATCACAAAACGAAATGTCTTGCCGCGGTATTTATAGGCGGCCATCCAGACCGGCAGCAGGATGTGTTTGAAGGTCACATTGCTGATGTCTGTATCAAGGCTGCTGATCCGCTGGCGATCGCCGCCAATGTCGAATTTCACATCCCGCACGATCACCCGATCCATATAGGCGCGGGCCTCGGCATAGCCCTCGTCCAGTTGCACGGTATAGCCTTCGGCCCTGAAACCGGCCAGATATTCGGGGCGATAAGGCTCAAGCTCGGACAAATCCCACGGCCCCAGCGCATCGGTATAGCGTTTGGGCAGGCTGCGCGAGGCCAGCACCAGCACATCGTCAAAGAAACGCGCAACGCGTCCCGAAACCGCGCGCCAGCGGATTTTCTGCACCCGTTGCTGCACCCGTTTGCCATCGCGCATTACGGTTCGGGTTTCATAATAGATCGTGCCGCGCTGACCTGAATAACGGCTTTTGGTCTGGGCGTCATAGGTCCAGTAAGGCACATAAACGCCTTGCAGTTTGCGTCCCTTGCGGGCGTATTGTTTCACACCGTTCGGGGCAAACCACAGGCGGCCCAGCCAATCGCCAAGTGCCTTGTGCGAGGTGCGTTCATCCAGCGCAAAGGGTAAAACGGCCTTGGGTTTGATCTGTCGCTGGCTGCCGGTGTCGGCCACCACGGGGGTGGCGCAAAACGGACATTCGGCGGCGTGAATCGCTGGGTCGAACTCAAAACGCGCCCCGCAATTGGGGCATTGCACCACACGGGTTTCCTCGATCTCGGCTTCGGGCAGGCGGGCATCCAGGGCCGCGCGGAAATCCAGTTCGCGGATCGGGTGGTGGTGATTGCCATCACCCTTGATCGGCTGTTCATTGCCGCAGAAATCACAGATCAGCAGGCCCTTTTCAGGGGCAAACCGCAGATCGGCGCCGCATTCGTCACAGGGAAACCGGTGTTCCCCCGTGACATTGGGCACCTGATAGGGATCGGGCGCAGTCGGCATTTGTTTTATGCCCCCGGTGGCGGGGGGGGCAGGATGGTGAACAGTTGCGCCAACTCGTCAATGTCCTCGGCCTTTTTCCAGCCGTCTTGCCCGGCGGCCCAGACATAGGTTTCACGCGACAGCGATCCATCCAGCAGCATCCGGCCCAGATCGGCGCGGGAATAGGGGCCTTTGGTTTCGGTACCGTCGGCCAGATGCCAGACTTTTTCGACGGGCGGCGGGGGCGGCGGAGGGGCGGCAGCAGCCGGTTGCGGGGCAGCCCCCCACGGGCCGGATTGCGCGGCCATCTGGTTTTGCATTGTCTGGGCCATCGCCATGCCCATTCCCATGCCAAGGCCCGCGCCCATACCACCGCCACCATTTGGATTGCGGGCAGCGGCAGTCATGGCTTCGGCGGCGGAATACTGGGTGAATTTTCCCAGATCACCTGCCATCCCCATCGAGGTGCGCTTGTCCAGGGCCTCTTCCACCGCTGGCGGCAGCGAGATGTTCTCGATGTAAAGTTCCGGCATCGTCAGTCCGTATTGTTCCAGCGTGCCGCTGATTTGTGCAGCTACCAGCTTGCCTAGATCGGCGGTATTGGCGGCCATGTCCAGCACCGGAATGCCGCTGCTTGCGATCACGCGGGAAAATTCCTGCACGATGATGTTGCGGATCTGGTAGCTGATTTCATCCATGGTGAATTCGCCATCTGTGCCGACGATTTCGGTCAGGAAACGGGCCGGATCGGATACCTTGATCGTGTAGGTGCCATAGGCGCGGATGCGCACGGGGCCGAATTCGGGATCACGACAGATGATCGGGTTCTTGGTGCCCCACTTCAGATTGGAAAAACGGGTGGTGTTGACGAAATAGATCTCAGATTTGAACGGCGACTGGAAACCGTGATCCCAATGCTGAAGCGTTGTCAGGATCGGCATGTTGTTGGTTTCAAGCATATAAAGGCCCGGCGTGAACACATCGGCCAACTGCCCTTCATGCACAAACACTGCCGCTTGCCCTTCGCGCACGGTCAGTTTGGCGCCGTATTTGATCTCGTGATCTTCGCGTTCAAACCGCCAAACCATCGTATCACGGGTGTCGTCCACCCAGTGGATGACGTCAATAAATTCGCCGGTCAGAAAATCAAAAGGGGCTGACCCAGATAACCTAAAAAGAGGTTATGATGGGAAGCATGAGAAAGAGTCGCCTGAGCCACTACAAGCAAGACCGTCTTACGGAGCATTTTGTTTCGGGATCGACAGCACGAACAGCAGCCAGTTTGTGTGGTGTAAACCGCAAGACCGCAGCGTTTTATTTTCTACGCCTGCGCGAGATAATCGCCTATGAGCTGGAGGCGGAAAGCCAAGCTATGTTCGGCGGAGAAATAGAAGTGGACGAAAGCTACTTTGGCGGCAAACGCAAAGGTAAACGCGGGCGTGGTGCGGCAGGTAAAATTCCCGTTTTTGGTATATTAAAAAGGGGTGGGAAGGTTTACACCAAGATCATCCCGGACGCCAAATCCGCCACTCTGATCCCGATCATAGAGCGCAAAGTCGTGCCGGATTCCATCGTCTATTCCGATTGTTGGCGCGGTTATAATGTGCTGGATGTGTCAGACTTCCACCACTTTCGCATCAACCATTCCAAGCTCTTTGCAGACCGTCACAACCACATCAATGGCATCGAGAATTTCTGGAACCAAGCCAAGCGCCACATGCGCCGATTTAACGGTGTCCCCAAGGCCCAATTTGGGCTATATTTGAAGGAATGCGAGTGGCGTTTCAACAACAGTGACCCTTCAGCTCAGTTATTGCAGCTAAGACAATGGGTTAAGCGTTACTTGAAGTAGTTATCTGGGTCAGCCCCTTTTTATGTGTTCATCGTGGACGAGGACCAGCGACGCGCCCTTGGTCCGCAATTGAAACAGGTCGCCCCGCAAATCACCACGGTGATGCTGAATCTGGCCACACAAATGGATCGCGAACAATTCTGCATGGTTGCCGCCTTTTCCAACACCGATGACAGCCCTGTCTATTCACAGGCGGTGGCTGTGATCCGTGCGGAACACCCTGATTTGTTGCGCCTGTCCTGCTTCCACGAAGAACTCGCGCAGGGGCTTGGCCTTGCCAATGACAGCCCTGCTGCGCGGCCCTCGATCTTCAACGATGACGAGGAATTCGCACTGTTGACACATCAAGACGAATTAATGAATTAATGCTGCAAATGCTCTATGATGACCGCCTTCGCCCCGGTATGACAGTGGACGAGGTGCGGCCAATCGCCGAACAGATTGCGGCGGAATTAATGGGCGGGTCTTCTTGACCTGCCATAAATGAAGGAACCTGATATGGGTATTTTTGATTGGGGGACTGGTTGGTCAGGGTGATTGTCAGGCCGGTCAGGCGGGACAGACGTTTGGTGTATTTGCGGATGCTGGCGCGATCCTTGCTACGTTGTTCCAGCGGGACGGTTTCACCGAATTGCACATGTATGCGGATCGGTCCCTGCCATTTGTTAAGACGGGTTTCTGTGGGTCTGGCAATAAGTTTGCCGCCCTTCGTGGCATATTCACCAAACATCGCAATCCGGATGAAATTATCCACCAGATTGCGTTGTGTGAACGGTGTATCAGGCCCGCCGCCATCTACTCGCAGCAGATCATTCACCAGAAAATAGGCTTGCCTCTGCTTGTAGAAGGCAGCCATTTCCAGACTGGCTTGTGATCGTGGCTTGACCTCTGGCCGGGGCGGGGCAGGGCGGGTTTTAGGGGCGGGCAGTGTGTTTTCCGGCGGTGGCGTTACGCATCCGGTCAGCCCTGTAAGGCCGAGCGTCAATAGCGCCACCGCTGTTTTGCCTATCCCTGCCATTCCCCGCCAATCCTGACCTTAAGCGTCCGGCACAGCGCCGCCGGCTGTGTCGCCCACCTTGTCGCCGCGGGCCTTGGCGGATGCAAGAACCGTTTTCAGTTCGGCTTCCATCTGCTTCAGATCTTCTTCGGCAGCGGCGCGTTTGGCTTTGCCTTCGTCCGCGATTTGCAGGCTTTCCTCGATCGTGGCGATCAGTTCGGCGTTGGCTTGTTTTACCGCTTCGATGTCGAATACGCCGCGCTCCATCTCCTCGCGTACGGTCTTGTTGGCTTGACGCAGGTTTTTGGCGTTGGCGGTTAGCAATTCGTTGGTCAGATCATTGGCGTCGCGCACCGCGCCTGCGGCTTCGGCGGACCGCTGGATGGTGACAGCCTGTGCCAACTGGGTTTCCCATAGTGGCACGGTGTTGACCAGGGTCGAGTTGATTTTGGCGACCAGTGATTTGTCATTTTCCTGAACCAGCCGGATCGAGGGCAGCGACTGCATCGTCACCTGACGTGTCAGTTTCAGATCATGCACACGGCGTTCCAGATCGTCCCGCGCGGCGCGCAGATCACGCAGTTCCTGCGCTTTCATCACCTGTTTGTTTTCAGGTGCCTTGTCCACTTCGGCAGCTTTGGCGGGGATGGTCTTTTCATCCAGCTCTTTCAGCTTTTCTTCGCCCGCCGCGATATAAAGCGCCAGTTCATCGTAAAAATTCAGCGTCTTTTCATAAAGGTGATCCAGCGATTTGATGTCTTTCAGCAGCTTGTGAACGTGACCCAGTAAATCATCGGTTACCTTGTCCAGCTGGCTTTGAACCTTTTCAAAACGGGCCA
The DNA here is from genome assembly GCF_965277155.1 of Profundibacter sp. GTDB lineage: Bacteria > Pseudomonadota > Alphaproteobacteria > Rhodobacterales > Rhodobacteraceae > Profundibacter. The sequence goes on along the minus strand of NZ_CBDIBV010000011.1, from coordinate 268,350 downwards.
GAAAATTGGCAAAGGGGGCGGTGCGCCCCAACAGTTTTTCCCACCACGACCGTTTGCGCCGCACGTCCAGTTCCGAAACCGAAAAGCCGCGGATGGTGGTGACCATGTTGCGCAGACTGTCGCCTGCGGGGCCAACATCCTTGTTGCGCACATCCACAAGCATTGCCTGCGAGATTTCACGCAATTCATCCTGTGCGCCAGAGCCAAAGGCGATGATCGAATTGGTGTTGCCCATATCGATCTCGTCCATCCGCTTGCGGATTTCGGCGGCGACGGGTTTATCTGCCTTTTCCAGCGGTACGATTTCGCCCACGGGTTCAGGCAGGATAACGGCAGTGACTTCTTCTAGCTGGGCCAGCGTTTGTTCGGCCTTTTGGCGGGTTGTTTCGGTCATTTTACAATACTCCTTATACCTTCGGGCCTACTGGTCCGGTTGGGCGGATGCCCTCGCGCTGCAGCCGCTCGCGCAATACTTCGATTTCAACGTCCAGATCGCTGCGGTCATCCAGCATCAGTTTTTCGGTTTTGGCAGCGAAATTTTCTTCCAGATCTGTTAGCAATGCTTCATAATCCTCACGCGCTTTTTCGTCGTGGTTACGGGCGTAAAGATCGGCAAATTTCACTGTCGCATCGCGCGCGCCCTGCAAATAGACGCTTAGATATTTGCGCGCAGCAGTCAGGTCGCGCGGGTCGTCCTCGACTGTGTGGAACATGTCGCGGGCGGTGGCCTGAAATTGCGCCACGCGATCCTCCAGTTTCCGGTCGCCGGCGCGCAGGATGGCATCCGACATTTCCGCCAGATGTTTCTCGGCCTTGTCCACCACACGGGCCACACGTTCGGTCTGAAAGCCGTCAATGCCTTCCATTCCCTTGTCTTTCATCGGATCAGGGCCAAAGGTCAATCCATGCAACACAACGCCCAACAGGCCAAAGATCAGCGCGCTGAATACGCCACCGCTGGCATATCCCGCGATGAACAGGCCAATCCCTGTCAGCACACTGCCAAAAATCTTGCGCGGGATGGCGGGGCGTCGTGCCACGCGGCGTTCCTCATAGGCTACCTGCGCTTTGACCCCGTCACGGGTCAGCCATGCGGCCAGTATCAGCACACCAAAGGCCAGCAGGTTCAGTGCCAGCCCCTCGGGGTCTTTGAAAAAGGCGCGAAATGCCAAAGGCAGCGGCACGAAAAACAGCACATTCGCCCGCCACATCGCACGGCGGCTGGCCGAGACCTGCACCACCGATTTTCCGCGCTCAATACTGCCATTCGGGCTGAATTCGCCTCTGAAACGTTTGGCCATCTATGCCCCTCCAAAGGCTGATACATAAAAGATCAGCACGATCAGCAGCACAAATGCCAGTTTTTGCAAACCTGTAGCAGTCATTTAACTCTCCCGGTTGGGGATACTAGATCACAGCACCGGCAAATGTCCAAGGGGGAAAGATTGCGCCAATAGATCAGTGGTCTGTCCCTGTTTTGCGTTCCACTTCCAGCTTGCGGGCATAGCCGGACTGAATCACCTCGACCACAACCAGCACTGCGATCGAGAAATAGAATGTAGATTTGGACATCGGGATCAAGGCGTGACCGAACAGTTTGATTTGCAAGCCGTCATCATGCATCGCGTGGGCGGCGGCCGGACCGGATTCGCCCAGCAGGACAACCCCGACGATCAACAGGATAAACAGGCCCAGAACCTCGTACATACGGTTCTTTTCCAAAAACACGGCAACGGTATCGGCCAGTGCTAGCATGGCAATGCCGGAAATGATGATGGCCGTGGCCAGCACTGCAAATACTTTGGTAATCGCGAGGGCAGACAAAACGGAATCAAAGCTGAAGATCAGGTTCATAAACACGATCAGCATCACAACCTGCGTGGCCGATTTGGCGTTCTTGTCATCCACACCCACGCCCAGTTCCTCGATCGTCAGCATATGGGTGATTTCCTTGAACGCCGTATACATGATGAAAACGCCCCCCACCACGAACACCATTGTGGCAAAGTTGACGCCGCCCTCGATGATACCGGGGATGTTAAATATGTAAAACGGTTCGGACAGGGCAGTGATCAGTTGCAGCATCACAAACAGCAACACAACCCGCAGTGCAACGGCGATGATGATGCCCCAGAAACGCACCGCTTTCTGTTGGTCCGCCGGTGCGCGTTTGCTTTCGATGCTGATATACAGCAGGTTGTCAAACCCCAGCACCGCTTGCAGGAAAATCAGCACCATCAAATGGCCAAGGTTTTCAAGCGTAAAAAGATCGGCCATTGCGTTTGGCTCCTGTCACATAAATCCACTAATTCAACGTCATACCCTGCGGGTGCTATTCTGAAAACCGTTTAGGCGCTAATTGCGGCGACGTTTGGGTTTCGGCTTGGGTTTCTGGCTGATGCCTTTGCCCAACCCCAACTGGTCACGCAGCACGCGGGGTTTGATTTCCTCGACCTCGCCCGCCTTTAACTCGCCCAGTTGAAAGGGGCCGTAACTGATGCGGATCAGGCGGTTCACCTTCAGCCCGACCTCGTCCAGCGCCCGCCGGATCTCGCGGTTCTTGCCCTCGCGCAGGGCCACCGTCAGCCAGGCATTCGCGCCCTGTTGCCGATCCAGAGAAATATCCATCGGCTGAAACCGCTCGCCTTCGCTTGTGACACCTTTGCGCAATGGCTCCAGCATTTTGTCACTTGGCCTGCCGTTCACCCGCACCCGATAGCGGCGCAGCCAGCCGGTGCTGGGCAGTTCCAGCCGCCGCTTGATCCCGCCGTCATTGGTCAACAGCAGCAGGCCTTCGGAATTGATGTCCAGACGGCCCACACTGACCACCCGTGGCAACTCTTTGGGCAGGGATGCAAACACCGTATCGCGGCCCTTTTCGTCACGCTCGGTGGTGACCAGCCCGATTGGCTTGTGATACAGCCACAGGCGCGGCGCTTCGGGTTCGCCCACGTCCTTGCCATCCACCACGATATTATCCGCAGGGGTGACGTTCAGGGCCGGGCTGTCGATCAGCTTGCCATTTACAGTGACGCGACCGGCGGCGATCATCCGCTCGGCCTCGCGGCGTGATGCAAGGCCCGCACGGGCCATGACTTTGGCGATCCGATCGCCTTTGGGTGTTTCGTTTTCCATGCCTTGCCTTACCCCGCATGCCTTGAAATGAAAAGCGGCTTGGCAAAACCCCTGCCACAGGGCAAACCATAGGGCATGAGCGAATTTACCAGCCATATGGACGCCGCCTTGCAACAGGCCAAAGCCGCCGCCGTGCGTGGCGAAGTCCCCGTCGGTGCTGTGATCATTACGCCGGATGGCAAAATCATCGCCCAAACCGGCAATCGCACCCGCGAATTGAACGACCCGACCGCACATGCCGAAATCCTCGCCATCCGCGCCGCCTGTGCGGCGCTTGGGTCCGAGCGGCTAACTGGCCATGACCTCTATGTCACGCTGGAACCTTGCCCGATGTGCGCCATGGCCATATCTGCCGCCCGCATCCGCCGCCTGTATTTCGGCGCGTTCGATCCGAAATCCGGCGGCGTCAACCAAGGCCCGCGCATATTCACCCACCCTCAGGCCCACCATGTGCCCGAAATATACGACGGCATTGCAGCCGGTGAATCCGAAGCCCTGCTCAAGGATTTCTTCCAATCCCGCCGCGGCTGATCTTCTTCTTGCTTCGAAATACCTCCGCCGGAGGCTCCGGCTTTGCCACAAAAACTACCGCTGAAATAGCGCACAGCCTTGCAGCCCCCGCCCACGGGCGCTAAAGCCTATCCAAACAGCATTTATCCGGAGACTCTTTGATGTCGATCGACAAGGAAACCGCCGCCCGCGTGGCGCATCTGGCCCGTATCAGGGTCAAGGACGAGGACCTGCCAGCACTGGCCGAAGAATTCAACGCCATCCTTGGCTTTATCGAACAGTTGAACGAAGTGGATGTCGAAGGGGTGGAGCCGATGACATCGGTCACCCCGCAGCGCCTGAAACGGCGCAAGGATGTGGTGACAGACGGCAACCAGCAGGAAAAAATCCTGTCCAACGCACCGGACGCCCGCGAAGGGTTCTTTGCCGTGCCCAAAGTGGTGGAGTAATCGATATGACCGATCTGAACAAACTGACCATCGCCGAGGCCCGCGATCTACTGCACAAGGGCGACGTCACCGCTGTCGAGCTGACCGAAAGCTGCCTGTCGGCGATTGAAGGCTCAAACGCGCTGAATGCTTTCGTTCACAACACCCCTGAAATATCCCGTGAACAGGCCAAAGCGGCGGATGCGCGGCTGAAATCCGGCGATGCACCCGCAATGTGCGGCATCCCGCTGGGCATCAAAGATCTGTTCTGCACCAAGGGTGTTCCGTCGCAAGCCGGTTCCGCCATTCTGGAAGGGTTCAAGCCGGAATACGAAAGCACCATCACCCAACAGCTGTGGGACAATGGCGCGGTGATGCTGGGCAAGCTGAACATGGACGAATTCGCAATGGGGTCGTCAAACGAAACTTCGACTTACGGCGATGTGGTCAACCCGTGGCGGCGCGGCAATGATGATGCACCACTAACGCCGGGCGGCTCTTCGGGTGGTTCTGCCGCTGCTGTGGCTGCCGACCTGTGCCTTGGCGCAACCGGCACCGATACCGGCGGATCCATCCGTCAGCCCGCCGCCTTTACCGGCATCACCGGCATCAAACCCACCTACGGGCGCTGCTCGCGCTGGGGGGTTGTGGCCTTTGCCTCGTCTCTGGATCAGGCAGGCCCGATGACCAAATCTGTGCGCGATGCGGCGATCATGCTGGAAGCGATGGCAGGACACGACCCGCTGGATTCCACCAGCGCCGACCTGCCCGTGCCCAATTTCGAAGCCGCGCTGACGGGCGATATCAAGGGTAAAAAGATAGGTATTCCAAAGGAATACCGCATGGAGGGCATGCCCGAGGAAATCGGCAAGCTGTGGGAAGACGGCACTGCAATGCTGAAAGACGCAGGCGCTGAAATCGTTGACATCTCGCTGCCGCACACCAAATACGCATTGCCCGCCTATTATGTGATCGCGCCGGCCGAGGCCTCCTCCAATCTGGCCCGTTATGATGGCGTTCGCTACGGTCACCGCGCCACGCTGGCTGCTGGTGAAGGCATCGACGACATGTACGAAAAAACCCGCGCCGAAGGGTTCGGTGCCGAGGTGCAGCGCCGCGTGATGGTGGGCACCTATGTGCTGTCCGCCGGTTTCTATGACGCCTATTACAACCGCGCCCGCCGCGTGCGCACCCTGATCAAGCGCGACTTTGAACAGGTGTTCGCCGATGGGGTCGATGCGATCCTGACACCGGCCACCCCGTCCGCCGCTTTCGGTTTGGGCGAAATGGCCAATGCCGATCCGGTGCAGATGTATCTGAACGATGTATTCACTGTCACGGTGAACCTTGCCGGCCTTCCCGGCATCACGGTTCCGGCGGGGCTGGACAAGCAAGGGCTGCCCTTGGGGCTGCAACTGATTGGCCGCCCGTGGGAAGAGGGAGATTTGCTGAATGTTGCCTATACGCTGGAACAGGCGGCAGGGTTTGTTTCCAAACCGGCGAAATGGTGGTAATACAGAGGAACACGACTATGGAAAAGGGGTTTTCGATGCGGTTTTTTATTCCGGTGGCTGCGGCACTGGTCGTAGCGGCCTGTGTGCCCGAGGACACCAATTCGGGTGTCGGATTCAACAACTACGACAGCTATGAACAGCAACGCGCCCGTCGCGAGGCCCAATTGCGCCAGCAGGCCGTTCCGGCGCAGGGTGCTATTTCCGACGAAACGGTGCAAACATCTGCCGCAACACAAACACCCCCTGCCATGCAAACGCCACCCGCGGCGCCCCGACCCCAACCCGCTTCCAGCCGAACGTCAACCCCGACCAGCAATAGCAATACCGGTATTTCCGACGAGCAGGATTTCGATGCGGTTGCCTCGCGCGAAACCATTGAAAGTGACCGCGAGCGGCTGGAACGCCAGCGGGCCGAATATGTGGTGATCGAACCGACGGCCGTGCCAACCGGCGGGCATTATTCCGGCCCGAACATCGTTAAATACGCGCTTTCGACCACCAACAATGTCGGGCAGGCGCTTTATAGCCGCTCGAAAATCTTTGCCCAGTCGCGTTACAACCGCAATTGTCAGAAATTCCCGTCGCCCGATAAGGCACAAGAGGCATTTTTGAAATCAGGCGGGCCGAAACGCGATCCCAAGGGTCTGGACCCGGATGGTGACGGCTTTGCCTGTTCCTGGGATCCGGCCCCTTTCCGCACCGCCCGTAGCGGCGGTTGAGGGCAGGGGTGAAACCCACCCCGCACCCGTCACCCAATTTCGGGGAACGCCGCGGTGGCGCGATCCCCGACATGGTGGTTTTACACTACACGGCAATGGACAGTGCCACGGCGGCGCTGGAGCGGCTAAGTGCGCCCGAGGCCGAGGTCTCGGCCCATTACCTGATTTCCGAGACGGGCGAGGTGTTCTCGCTTGTGCCCGAGGAAAAGCGCGCATGGCACGCCGGGGCGGGGCAATGGGGGGCGGTCACGGATGTGAACTCGCGCTCGATTGGTATTGAAATTGCCAATACGGGCTTTGCCCCTTTCCCCGAACCGCAGATGGTGGCGCTTGAGGGGCTGTTGCAGGACATCATGCGCCGCTGGGCAATTCAGCCGGAACGTATTATCGGCCACTCCGACATGGCCCCGGGGCGCAAGATTGATCCGGGCCGGCGGTTTGACTGGCGGCGGCTGGCGCTGGGCGGGCTTTCGGTCTGGCCAAATCCGGTTTCAAAACCCTTCGATAAAACCGGTTTGGTGGATATGTTGCACGCATTCGGGATGACCGCAGAAAACGATGCGGAAATTCTTCTAAAGGCCTTTCGCCTTCGGTTCCGGCCTTGGGCATCGGGGCCGCTGGATGATCTGGATCTGGCGATGGCGAATGACCTTGCCACACGCTACCCCGTTGACCAATTGCCCCTGACCTCCTAAATCACAGTTGCGCGGATGGCTGGATGGCCGCGTGGCCTTGTGCCGCGAGGAAAGTCCGGACTCCACAAAACGACGGTGCCGGGTAACGCCCGGCCGGGGAAACCCGAGGGAAAGCGCCACAGAAAACAGACCGCCCCGGACCTGATCCGGGGTAAGGGTGAAACGGCGGTGTAAGAGACCACCGCGCTGTTGGCAACAACAGTGGCACGGCAAGCCCCACCGGGAGCAATGCCAAATAGGGACCGCAGGGGCGCATGCCCGGATCTGTTTTGGATCGGCGGTCCGGGTTGGCAGCTAGAGCCTGTTGGTAACAGCAGGCGCAGAGGAATGGTCATCCAGAGGCAGGGAAACCCGCCTTGGACAAAATCCGGCTTACAGGCCGTCCGCGCATGTTTTTTGGGGGAGGTTGGGGGGTGACACTCTAACCACCACCTCGTATTTTCGCAATAAGGTCTTTGCGCCAAATGCGGTTGGGGAATTGAACAATTCCACCGGTTTGGAGAATGTCCGCCAAATACGGAGCCTCATTCAGCTTTGGCGGAGACTGTTCGATTTCTTCTTGTATTCTGAGCAAGGCCCTTATGAAAATGGTAAAAAAACCCATCGATAGGTCATTTCCTTTGTCATCAATAGCTTGTGAAGTGCCAGAATCTCCCATTGATGTGCTTATGTTGTTTGGAGTAATGCCCGAAAGTTGGTGATGGGGTGATTGGGTGGCATATCATGGCGGTGTTGACGCGCCGCGATTCTCAGAGAGAAAAGGATATGCCACATGGAAGACGATACTATTTTGGAGTTTACCGATCCAGCCGGAATTTCACCTGATCCGCTGACGGATATCTTGCGCAAAGGCGCGCGGGATCTGTTGGCACAGGCGGTCGAGGCCGAGGTTTGTGATCTGATGGCGCAACACGCGCATTTGAGGGATTCGGCCGGTCGCCAGCGCCTTGTTCGCCACGGATACCTGCCGGAGCGCGAGGTGATGACGGGGATCGGCCCTGTCCCGGTGAATGTGCCTCGGGTGCGTGATCGTGGCACGGGGGCGGAGAAGATCAGGTTCACCTCGACGCTTCTGCCGCCGTATCTGCGCCGGGCAAAGTCGGTCGAGGAGTTGTTGCCCTGGCTCTATCTCAAAGGTATTTCCACGGGTGATTTCGGCGAAGCACTGGCGGCCCTTCTGGGGCCTGATGCGGGTGGTTTGACATCGAGCACGATTTCGCGCCTGAAGGCGGAGTGGTGGGCAGAATACGAGCGTTGGAACCGGCGTGACCTGTCGGCCAAACGCTATGTGTATTTCTGGGCCGACGGGGTTTATTTCAAGCCGCGCACGGATGCTGACAAGCAATGCATGCTGGTGATCATCGGCGCGGACGAGTGGGGTAACAAGGATGTTCTGGGCCTCGTGGACGGGTATCGAGAAAGCAGCCAGAGCTGGCGTGAACTGCTGCTGGACTTGCAACGTCGTGGCCTCAGAAAAGCCCCTGATCTGGCCGTTGGTGATGGCGCGCTCGGCTTCTGGAACGCCTTGCGGGAGGTGTTCGGTGAGACCCGGGAGCAGCGCTGCTGGGTGCATAAAACCGGCAACGTCCTGAATGCCATGCCGAAGTCGCTGCAAGCCAAAGCCAAGGGCCATCTACAGGACATCTGGATGGCCGAGAACAAACGGGACGCCGAGGCCGCGTTCAATTTCTTCATCGAAGCCTATGGCGTGAAATACGAGCGTGCCGTGGGGAAGCTGACCAAGGACCGGGACGTGCTGCTGACCTTCTACGACTTCCCTGCCGAGCACTGGAAACACATCCGCACATCCAACCCCATCGAAAGCATATTTGCCACCGTGCGGCACCGAACGAAGAAGACCAAAGGCTGCCTCGGGCGCAAGACCGCCTTGGCAATGACCTTCCGCCTGATGATGTCGGCAAAGAAGAAATGGCGTAAACTCGACGGCGCATTCCGATTGCCGGAAATCATCGAAGGGGTTGAATTTAAGGACGGGATCAAGCAGGAAAAACATGCCGCCTGATTACTGCGTCACCAACTTTTGGGCATAGCTCTGTTGTTTGCAATTTGGGCCAGTTGGGCGGGTGTGTAAACTTTCAATAGGCCACCCGCTAAGAGTTCTTTCCACCGTAAGATCCAAGGCTCGACCACGTTCATGGGAATCATTTCAGCGAAACGGTCCGAATCTAAAACTCTAACGGAATGCTTGTCTAATTCTTTTGTGAAATGGGAAACATATATGCCCGCAATTGCCTTAATAGCCCATTCACGGCCACTCTCTGATAGCATGCTTTCCGCAATGTATTCGGCATCGTCTCGTGGCGAGGCAGCAACGATCTGCCCGAACATTAATGACACGGCAAAAATTAAGGAAACTAGAAGGCGCATTTTTTTGATCCATTACAAGGGCGTAATACACCCTCATGATATTATAAATGAGTTGGCTTATTGGCGATAGTTATAACTCTACCAAATTATATCCTTCCCCCCATAACATTCCCGTCACCACCCATTTCCCGCCTTGACCTGCCCCTTGGGGGAAGGTTTACCGGTTAACCCATGGACATCAACCTTTTCACCCTCGTTCTGTTACCAATCGGCCTTGGCCTGCTGGGCTTTGTCGAGCCTTGCACCATTGGCGGTCATTTGCTGTTTCTGGACACACAGAAATCCCGTGACAGGGGGCAGAAGGTCGGGGCGGTGGCGGTGTTTATCATTGTGCGGGCGATGGTGGCCGGTTTGTTCGGGGCGCTGATTGCCTTTCTGGGGCAAAAGCTGATTGCGGCGCAGACCGGTATCTGGCTGGTGTTCGGCATCATTTACCTGCTGGTCGGCATCGCCTTTGTCATCGGGCGGGCAGGGGCGGTGAAACGGCGGATTGATCTGGCGCCCGATGCATGGAAACGGGCGGCCAACCCTGTGGTGCTGGGCATGGCGTTCGGGCTGAATGTTCCGGCCTGTGCCGCACCGATCCTGTTTGGCCTGTTAGGGCTGGCGGCGACCACGGGCACGGCATTAACCGGATTCATCATGATGTTCCTGTTTGGCCTGTTTCTGTCACTGCCCTTGGCGCTGTTTGCGGTTATCCCCAAATGGGCCGTATGGCTGGATGGTTTCGGGCAACGGTTGAAAAACATGCGCTGGGTGATCGGGGCGGTGTTTATCCTGCTGGGACTATGGTCAATCTGGTTCGGCCTGTATGTCGATCCGGCAAACTGGGCGGGGCAGGGATGAGCGATAGCGACAAATCACGGTTCAAGAATGTTGCCCTTGCGGGCATCACCTTTCAGGCCGGCTCGGCGGCGGTGGATTCCTCGACCATCATGGCGGCGCTGGTTTACCAGTTGACCGGCAGTTCCATCGTTGTTGGCGCGATCACCGCGATCCTGCGCTTTGGCTGGCTGTTCCCGCAACTGATCATTGGCTTTCTGGCGCAGCGGTCGGGCAGCTCGATGCAATACTATGTGATCGGGGCTTTCGGGCGGGCTGCCTGCATGGCGCTGATGGCGGCAACCCTGTGGGTCGGGGCCGACTGGCCGCGCGGCTGGCTGGCCGTGGCGGTGATGGTGATCTGGGTCGCCTACGCGTTTATCTCGGGCATTGTGGCGGTGCCTTATAACGACATTGTGGCGCGCTCGGTTCCGTCAAAGCTGCGCAGCCGGCTTTTGGCGACGCGGTTCTTTGGCGGCGGGGTGCTGGCGCTGGTGGTGGTGGGGATTGCTGATCGGCTGGTCAGCAATTTGGCCTTTCCGCTGTCTTATGCGGCGATTATTGCCATTGCCTCGGTGTTGATGTTTCTGTCGTCAACCGTGTTCACCGCGATGGGCGAACCTGAAACCAAAGGCAGTGCCGCCGACAAGCCCGGCTTTTTCCAATATCTGAAGGATGGGGTGCAGGTGTTCAGGACCGACAATCGTTTTGCCACCTTCGTTTATGCGCAATGGTGCGGCGGGGCGGTATTGATGGCGATGCCGTTCTATGTGGTGCAGGCCAGCAAATCGGGCGTTTCGCTGGAATATGTGGCGCTGTTGCTGGGCGCGCAGACCACCGGTGCGCTGCTGTCCAACCCGCTGTGGGGCTGGTGGGGTGACCATCTGGGCAAGGTCAGCCTGCTGCGGGCCATCGCGCTGGGCCGCGTGGTGCCGCCGTTGCTGGCGCTGTCCCTGCCCGAAGGGGCGCTGTTCTGGTTCTTTATGGTGGTCTTTTTCCTGATGGGCGCTTTGGCGAACGGGCTGACCATCGCGGTGATCGGGTTTTTGATGGAAATATCCCCCGATGACAAACGCCCGGCCTATAGCGGCTATTTCAACGCCATCACGGCGCCGGCATTTTTGTTGCCCCTGCTGGCGGGGATTATCGCCAGCGTGGTCGGGTTGCCAGTGGTGTTCGCGATTTCATTGGGTTGTGTCTCGAAAGTGGTGGAAATTGATTTCAGGCACCTCCGAGCGGGTTGAGTTATGCGCCGGTCAGGCGGCTTGGTCAAGGGTTGCGTCGGCGACGGGCTGAGCGAGCGTTTCCCAGCCATCGACCTTTCGCATGACGATCTGCCCCGAGGCCATCAGAGCCCAAAGCAGCATCGGCACGGTCTCGGCGCATGGCAGCACGGTCTGGGTCTTGATGCGGCGGCGGAATTCCTCGTTCAGGCGTTCGATCGCATTTGTCGTTCTGGCCGATTTCCACTGGCCTTGTGGCAGACGCGTGAAGGTGAAAAGCTTATCTCCTGCTTCTTCCAAGCTGTCAGCGACGGCCTTGCATTTCAGCCGCCATTTTCGCAGAAATGCCTTGCGGCGGGTGGCGATTTCCTCGGGTGTTTTGGCGTAGATCATGTCGCGGTAATCTTCTGTCAACTCATCATGCATACGCTTGGGTGCCTTGGCCAGAAGGTTGCGGTGCTTGTGCACCGTGCACCTCTGGATCGGCAGATCTTCACCCCAGAGGGCAATGAGAGCGACCTCAAGTCCCGGTGCCCCGTCCACGATGACAAATTCGGGCCGTTTCAACCCGCGCGCATCCAGATCGTTGATGAACTGACGCCAGGCGGAGGTGCTTTCGCCGCCCATGTTCATCAGTGATAACAAGACCTTCTGCCCATCCCGGCGCACGCCAATCGCGGCCAGAACCGAGATATTGGTGGCCTTCCTGTCAATCCGCGTTTTGATCACGGTGCCGTCCAGGATCAGCCGCACGATGTCTTCATCCGCAAGGCTGCGGGCGCACCACGCCTGCCAGTCCACCTTCACCTTGCGCCAGGCGCGGCTCACCACATCCTTGCTGACCGCCCCCTGAAACAGGCCGAACAGGGCGCGTTTTACCCGCCGTGTGTTGGTGCCCGAAAGGTAGACAGCAGCGATCAGCGCCTCGGCCTTCTTCGTCAGCCGCTGGTAGCGGGGCAATGCCTTCGAGCGCCATTCTCTGGCCTTGCCGGCCTCGCCTGTGATCCGCGCACGCGGCACGCGCACCGTTTCGGTTCCAAATGTTCCGACCAGTTGCCGCTCGCGATGCCCGTGGCGGTATCCGGCCTTTGCCCCGCCGCTGCGGCCATACCGGCAACGGCCCAGAAACTGCTCCAGCTCCTCTTCGAAAACCGCCTCGATCGTCGCGCGGATGTTCTGGCGCAGCCGGTCTTCAATCGGGTCATAGCCTGCTTCATTGGCCAGTAGCGCGGATGTCGATGTTGCTGTATTCTTTGTCATGGCGTGATCTCCTTGGCGGTTCCAGCCGCCGGTTGGGTGGCTTCGATGCACCCGGAGATTACGCCGTCCTCGAATTTCCACCAAACTCGCGACACTACCTTTCATTGCTGGCAGCGGGGGCGCAGTTTGTCCTGCTGCGGAAAATTCGCACATAATCCGGTTGACTCGGGGGCCACGGGCGTTAAAAGGCAGGCTTCTAGGATTCATTCGGGCGAAGTTTGCCCACCCGCTTTAGGAGCACTATCATGGCGAAGCCAACCACAATCAAAATCCGCCTGAACTCGACTGCGGGCACCGGCCACTTTTATGTGACCAAAAAGAACGCCCGCACCATGACCGAGAAAATGGTCGTGAACAAATACGACCCGGTCGTGCGCAAGCACGTTGAATACAAAGAAGGCAAGATCAAGTAGATCACTGCCTGACGGAACGCATTAAATGGGGGCTACGCAAGATATGCGTGGCCCTTTTCTTTTGTGAACGGGTCTGCAGATGCAAAAAAGGCCGGTCACATGAACCGGCCTTTTTCTATTGTGTCTGTCGTCACGCTGTTAGTCGCGGCTGCCAAGAAACTGCAGCAGGAACATGAACAGGTTGACGAAATCCAGATACAGGTTCAGTGCACCCATGATTGCGGCCTTGCCCAGCCATTCACTATCACCATGCATTGCATGGGCCAGATAGGTGGTTTTGATTTTCTGCGTGTCATAAGCGGTCAGACCGGCAAAGATGAGCACACCAATGGCCGAAATCGCCAGCTGCAAAACGCTGGACCCCAGAAAGATATTCACAACCGAAGCTACGATCAGACCGATCACACCCATAATCAGGAAAGAGCCCCAGGCCGAGATGTCCTTTTTGGTGGTATAGCCATAAAGGCTGAGACCGGCAAAGGCGATCGCGGTTACCAGAAACGTCTGGGTGATCGAGAAATCTGTGTAGACAGCGAAAATCCAAGAAATCGACAGGCCCATGGCCGCCGAGAAAACGTAGAAGAACAGCTGTGCGCCAGCCGCAGATATGCGGTTGATCATTGCGCCAAAGGCGAAAACCATGATCAGCGGCAGGAACATGATGATATAGCGGGTAAAGCCGGTGAACAGCGACGCCATTAGCGATGCGTTGGTACCAACGGCCCAAGCGGCAAGCGCTGTAATCAGCAGGCCGACGGACATCGTGCCGTAAACCTTGTTCATGTGAGCTTTTAGCCCTGCGTCGATCTCGGCGGTGCGGGTGCCGGCACCGGTGCGGATCGTGTTAAAGTCTGCCATTGAAACCTCCAGAATCATGTCATGTGGCCAGTGCCCATGCAAAACGGCCACCATTCCCTTCCTATATTGGGAATGATGGCCTGATTATCAAGGTTTTCTGCGTGTTATGCGCGTGTTTTTCGCGAATTAACGTAGCCAGTTGGCCGGAACATCCCAAATCGGGCGGTTTGCCTCTTGTTCGGCCTGTTTCCGGGTCAGACCCAGATCGGCCAGTGTCGCGCTGTCCAACCGGCGCAGGGCGCGGCGCTGGTTGCGGGCCTTCAGGGCCAGTTTGATCATGCGAAACGCCGTTGGCTGCGGCTTGCGGGTTGTGCGGGCGGGGGTGTTGCAGGTGGTCATTGTCATAGCGCGGTCCTTTCGGGTTTCGTGATGTATTTATTGAAATGTATGAATTCTCTTGATCTATATCGCATCTTGTGATCCATTTGGAAAATGAATGTTTATGCGATGAAATATCAAGGATAGTGATATGCCAAGAAATCTGGACATGACGGCCCTGCGATCCTTTGCGGCGGTGGCCGAGGCGGGCGGGGTGACCAAGGCGTCGGGGTTTTTGAACCTGACGCAATCAGCGGTGTCGATGCAGCTAAAACGGCTGGAGGAATCGCTGGACCTGAAACTGCTGGAACGCAGCGGGCGGGGCGTGGTGCTGACCGGGGCGGGCGAGCAACTGCTAGGATACGCCCGCCGGATGCTGGCCCTGAATGACGAGGTATTCGGGCGCCTGACCAATCAGGCCTATGAGGGCGAGGTGACGCTGGGCGTGCCACATGACATCGTTTATCCTGCCATCCCGCAGGTGCTGCAACGGTTCGCGGCGGAATACCCGCGCATGAACGTGCGGCTGGTATCGTCCTATACCAAGGGGCTGCGCAAGATGTTCGAGCGCGGCGAATGCGACTTGATCCTGACCACCGAAGACACGCTGGAAGCGGGCGGTGAAACCCTGCTGTCTCTGCCGCTGGTCTGGATCGGGGCACCCAACGGCACGGCGTGGAAATCGCGCCCGCTGCGGCTGGCGTTTGAACACGCCTGCACCTTTCGCGCAGGTGTGCAGAAAAATCTGGATGAGGCAGGTATCCCTTGGGAAATGGCGGTTGAATCCGATTCGACCCGCACGATCGAGGCATCCGTCAGCGCCGATCTGGCGGTGCACGCGGTGCTGGATGGGATGGAGCCGCCCTATATCGAGAAAATCCAGCATGGCGGCGCGCTACCGGATCTGAGAACCAAACAGATCAACCTGTATGTGTCGGAATTGTCCAAAGGGCTGGCGATTGACGACATGGCCGAATTTGTGCGGCAGGCGTATCGGGGGTTATGAGGAGGGGGCGGTGAAGGGCGCTTTGAGTCCAGAGTGACGGATGCTGCGGTGGGTCAAACGGCGGCTAAGCGCAGTTAGTGACCTTTGCAAAGTTTGACCGACAGCCCAAAGCCGACCTCCATAACCACATCGAGTGCTGCGGTATGTTTTTCGATTGCGGACATTCGTTCGATTATGCAGCGTTTACGGGACCAACCGTCGCTAAAGTCGTACAGCTGCGGCGAAACGACTTATGGGAACCTCTAAAAATCCCCCAAAATCCGGCCTGACGGGGTAGAATCGTCATCAGGATGAAAATGATTCGACCGACGGGGTTTTGTCATGGGTCAGATGGGATTTTTTGATCTTTCCAGCCGATACGCGGGACTGGACAAATCTGGTGATCCGCTGGTGTTGCTCAACGACATGGTGCCGTTCGAGGATTACCGGGACGAGCTGAAGGCCATATGGCGCACGCCGCCCGAACAGCGCAAATCCAACGCTGGCCGCCCGCCTTGGGATGAGGTGCTGATATTCAAGACGATGGTTTTGCAGCAGCTCTACAACCTCTCTGACGATCAGATCGAGTATCAGATCCGCGACCGCCTGTCGTTCATGCGGTTTCTCGGCCTTGGCATTGAAGACAGCGTACCTGACGCCAAGACCATCTGGGCCTACCGTGAAAGGCTGGCCGGGGCCGGGAAGATGAAGGAGCTGTTTGACAAGTTCGATGCCTTTCTGCGCGAAAAGGGCTATCTGGCGATGGGCGGGCAGATTGTTGATGCGAGCATCGTTCCGGCGCCGCGCCAGCACAACAAAAGGGACGAGAACGAGAAAATCAAGGCGGGCGAAACGCCTGAAGAGTGGGAGGAAAAACCCCACAAGAAGCGCCAGAAGGACGTGGATGCGCGCTGGACGAAGAAGCACGGCAAGAGCTATTACGGCTACAAGAACCACATCAATGTCGACCGGCGGCACAAATTCATCCGCGCTTATGATGTCACCGATGCCGCCGTGCATGACAGCCAGGCGCTTGCCGGTCTGATTGATGCGAGCAACACCTCATCGGACCTGTGGGCCGACAGCGCCTATCGCTCGCAAAAGATCGAAAGCGAGCTGGAAGAGCGGGGGCTTCACAGCCATATCCATCACAAGGGCAGGCGCGGCAAGCCGCTTGGCGAGCGCCAGCAAAAGGCCAACCGGAGGCGCTCGAAAGTGCGGGTCCGGGTCGAGCATGTATTCGCTTTTCAGGAGCGCTCCATGGGCGGCAAGCTGATCCGCTCCATCGGCCTGAAGCGGGCGCGATTTCGCATCGGGATGATGAACCTGGTCTACAACATGAAGCGCTTCGTCCAGTTCGAATGCGGCCTGGCGGCGCCGGGATAAGGGTTCATGGGGTGAGGTGTGCCTGAAATACCCAAAACCGGCTTGAAACCGGTGAAAATGGGTTTATGATCCGAAGCAATCAGGCGGGACAGGCGAAAAACCGTCCACCCCGCCGCGAAGAAGGCGAAAACGGGAATTTACAGAGGTTCCCTAGGGTTAGATAACGCCTGCTTTTTGCAGTTCTTTCAGATCGGTCTCGGACAAGCCCAACAGGTCACCGTAGATTTCGGCATTTCCCTCGCCCAGTTTCGGGCCAAGGGTTTCCAGCTTGCCCGGTGTTTCCGACAGGCGCGGCAAAGGGGATGGGAAAGGCAGGGGGCCCACCCCCTCGACCATCATATCGGTCAGGGTTTTGCGGGCGGCATATTGCGGATCATTCGCGATGTCCTCGATCGACAGAACCGCGCCGCAGGGCACTTCGCCCGCGTTACAGGCCTGTTGCACCTCGGCTTGGGTATGTGCGCCGGTCCAGTCCTGCACGATGCGGTTCACTGTATCTTCATCCTTGATACGCGATTGCACGGTGCCGTATTTCTCCGGTGCGGCCAGATCATTCCGCCCCATCACTTCGCAGAAACGGGCGAACATTTTGTCATTGGTGCAAGCAATCGCCACCCATTTCCCGTCACTGCATTGGAAATGTCCGTGCGGGCAGGCGTTGACCGTATGGATGCCCTGCCGTCCGCGCACCTTGCCGGTCAGCGCGTGCGCCGGTGCGATTTCGTCCAGCGCGCGGAACACCGATTCATACAGGGCGACATCAATCAACTGCCCCTGCCCCGTTTCATCGCGCGACCGCAGCGCCATCAGAATGCCGACCACCCCGTATAGCCCCGACATATAATCCGCCAGAGATGTCGAGCCGGGGGTCAGTGGCGGGCCGTCCACCGCACCGGTCAGGTGGCTAAGGCCGGACATTGCATGCGCAATGCGAGCGAAACCGGGCAGGTCGCGATAAGGGCCGTCCTGACCGTACCCAGACACTTTGAGCATGATCAAACCCTTGTTCACCGCGCGCAGGGTTTCAAACGACAGCCCCCACTTATCAAAGGTGCCGGGGCGAAAGTTTTCGATCACCACATCCGATTTTGCCGCCAGATCGCGGAACATCGCAGCACCGCGTTCGGATTTCAGGTTCAGGGTGACGGACCGTTTATTGCGCCCTTCGTTCAGCCACAGCAAAGAACGGCCCTCGGAGCCGCTGTCAGTGCCAAGCCGACGCAGGGGATCGCCACCAACGGGGTGTTCTACCTTGATCACCTCGGCCCCGAATTCGCCCAGCAGTGCGGCGCAGGAAGGACCGGCGATGAAGGTCGAGGCATCAAGCACGCGGATACCGTCAAGGGGGGATATCGCCTTGTCGCTCAAAACCCGAGCCATTGCTGCCACAGGCCAGCGGAGTAGAACATCAACGATAGCAGGATCAACAGGATACCAATGCCACGCTTGTCGGTCATGGCAAAAACGATCGGGTCATAATCCTGTTTGCCCAGATACCCCAGCCGCAGCATCCGGATCAACCACCACGCCAGCGGGATCAACCCGACCCAGAGCAGCCAGCGGGTGGGGTAAAGCATCGTGGCCTGTTCGCTGAAACTGTAAAGAAAGAAAATCACCAAGGCGCCAGCCACGCCCAGACCGCCGACATTCAGCAAATCCTCGCGGTCCTTGCGCCCGTACCCGCGCCCCGGCAGACGTTCATCCGAGGTGGCAAGGGTCAGTTCGGTCAGCCGTTTCACACAGACCAGTGTGATGAACACCGGAAAGATGAACACCAGCATAAAGCCCGAAGCAACAACGCCGCTGGCCGCGGCACCGGCCACAACGCGCAGGGTATAAAGGCTGGCAAGTGTCGCGATATCGACCCAGCG
This sequence comes from Profundibacter sp., assembly GCF_965277155.1. Lineage (GTDB taxonomy): Bacteria > Pseudomonadota > Alphaproteobacteria > Rhodobacterales > Rhodobacteraceae > Profundibacter. The sequence continues at coordinate 249,825 of NZ_CBDIBV010000011.1, read as the reverse complement.
CATCCGTTTCAGGCGCAGTGAATAGGCTAGCGACAACACCATATACAGTATGACAACCAGAAGGAACGCCCAGCCAAGGTAGGCACCGATCCCCTGTGCCAGCAACGCCAGCCCGGCTCCGGTGATCATGCCAACACGGATCGGAACCTTGCCTGCCGCAAAAGGGCGGTGGCGTTTTTTGACATGTAGACGGTCGGCTTCGAGATCCAGAAGATCATTCACTATATATATAGAGGACGCCGCCGCCGAAAATGCGACCATCCCAAGCAGCACCATCAGCATCACCGGCAGGGTGAAATTATGGGCCGCCAGAACCGGCAGGAACAACAGGATGTTTTTCACCCATTGGTGCGGCCGCAAGGCGCGGATCAGATCGCGTGCCTTCCATTCACCGGAAAATTCGGCCACCTGTTTACCCGCAGCGGTCATTTCAGATGCCAATTTGGGGTGATTTCCGACAATCAGAACACCATCGGCATGCTGCCAGATGGCGCGGTCTACTTTGTTATCGCCTGCGTAATGGAAGCCGCCTTCGCCATAGGCCTGCACCAGCGCATCGGCCTTGGCATCCCCTTTCAGGTTCGTGCGCCCGTCCGAAGCAAAGCTGCGCGGGCTTAACCCGTGGTCCTTGGCCAACTGTTCGACCAGCACCTGATCCGATGCCGAGGCCAGCACAACATCGCGCCCAGACGATAGTGTTTCTTCGGCAACGGCCTTGATCTGCGGGTTTACCGGCAGCAAATCGGTGCGCATCGTCACCAGCGCGGCCAGTTCCTGTTTCAAACGGGCCGGAGAACGGAAATGTGTGGCACAGATTTTCAGGGTCGCGATTGGCGCCTGCCCCAGACCGGCCCAGAAATTCTCGAACAACATGTCGGTGTTCAGGAAGGTGCCATCAACATCCAGCACCAGCGGTTTATTGTCAGTCATTGGATGCAAGCCCCCTAACGGCAAAGACACAGCCGTCGGTCACCAGTTCCGGCGGCGTAATACACAGGCCGCGCGCCACTTTCCATGCGGCCAGCACTTTGGGGACATAGGCGCGTGTTTCAGCAAAAGGCGGAACGCCCCCGTTTTTGATCACAGCCCCCTCGCCCGCATTATATCCGGCCAGAACCAGAACCGGGTCGCGATTGAATTTTTTCATCAGCCAATCCAGATAGGCAACACCGCCCTTAATATTCTGTTCTGCAATCGTCGCGTCCTCGACACCAAAGCGTTTGGCCGTATCGGGCATCAATTGCATCAGGCCGGACGCACCCGCAGAGCTAACGGCATTTCGATTACCGGCTGATTCAATACCGATCACAGCCAGAACCAGTGCGGGTGATACGTCTGTGCCGATTGTGGCCTTCAGGATATCAACACCGTATTTTTCGGCAATGTCCTGCATTTTTTGCAATCTCGGTGCGGGAACGGCTTTACCCTCGGGACCTTTGTCCAGATATGAAACCGCCTCGGCCAAACGACCGGGACTGGAATCCTCCAGTTTTGGGGAAATACCAAGCCAATACCAATCCAGCCCTGACAAAACCGAAGGAGTGTCTGGATCTGCATCAGGGGCTGTTGCTTCCTCGGGGGCCGTATGTTTGAGAGCGCTCAGGGCCTCGCGCTGGGCGACCGGGTCAATCTGGACAGTTATCCGGCCACCGGTCGTTTTGCCAGGCAGTCCACTCCCTGCCGGTTTGCCGGGCAGCCCGACACGCTTGAATGTAAAAGAGGGATAGGGTGCCGGCGTATCCGCCTGCACCTGAGCCGCGAGAAACACAGCGGCAATCACTATTCCTGATACGAAGCGCCGCTTCATGCGGATTCCTGCTCTGCCTCGGCAATATTTATTGGATTACTTTCGCAAATTAATGGCTGCAATGCCAGTTATTCCGACCGATTCCAGAGGAAATCCGCCCAAATTCGTGCATAATTACAATAATTTTCACCAAATTGAAATTTATTAACTATATTATTCTATTATTTTTCAAAAGCTTACGCGAAATATAGATAAATTATTAACGATAGCTTAAATTTGTACGATACCTGCCAAATTCTCGCCCCATTCGAACGGCTATATATACCCATCCCGACGCGGACAAAGGCAAACAAACAGATCGCCGAACAACCCGCATAGGAATGAGTAACAATTTAGATCGCTAACCAAGGATGAATAAAATGAACATGATCAAAAACTTTGCTGCTAACGAATCTGGCGCCGTAACCGGAGCTATGCCCAAAAGTTGGTGACGCAGTAATCAGGCGGCATGTTTTTCCTGCTTGATCCCGTCCTTAAATTCAACCCCTTCGATGATTTCCGGCAATCGGAATGCGCCGTCGAGTTTACGCCATTTCTTCTTTGCCGACATCATCAGGCGGAAGGTCATTGCCAAGGCGGTCTTGCGCCCGAGGCAGCCTTTGGTCTTCTTCGTTCGGTGCCGCACGGTGGCAAATATGCTTTCGATGGGGTTGGATGTGCGGATGTGTTTCCAGTGCTCGGCAGGGAAGTCGTAGAAGGTCAGCAGCACGTCCCGGTCCTTGGTCAGCTTCCCCACGGCACGCTCGTATTTCACGCCATAGGCTTCGATGAAGAAATTGAACGCGGCCTCGGCGTCCCGTTTGTTCTCGGCCATCCAGATGTCCTGTAGATGGCCCTTGGCTTTGGCTTGCAGCGACTTCGGCATGGCATTCAGGACGTTGCCGGTTTTATGCACCCAGCAGCGCTGCTCCCGGGTCTCACCGAACACCTCCCGCAAGGCGTTCCAGAAGCCGAGCGCGCCATCACCAACGGCCAGATCAGGGGCTTTTCTGAGGCCACGACGTTGCAAGTCCAGCAGCAGTTCACGCCAGCTCTGGCTGCTTTCTCGATACCCGTCCACGAGGCCCAGAACATCCTTGTTACCCCACTCGTCCGCGCCGATGATCACCAGCATGCATTGCTTGTCAGCATCCGTGCGCGGCTTGAAATAAACCCCGTCGGCCCAGAAATACACATAGCGTTTGGCCGACAGGTCACGCCGGTTCCAACGCTCGTATTCTGCCCACCACTCCGCCTTCAGGCGCGAAATCGTGCTCGATGTCAAACCACCCGCATCAGGCCCCAGAAGGGCCGCCAGTGCTTCGCCGAAATCACCCGTGGAAATACCTTTGAGATAGAGCCAGGGCAACAACTCCTCGACCGACTTTGCCCGGCGCAGATACGGCGGCAGAAGCGTCGAGGTGAACCTGATCTTCTCCGCCCCCGTGCCACGATCACGCACCCGAGGCACATTCACCGGGACAGGGCCGATCCCCGTCATCACCTCGCGCTCCGGCAGGTATCCGTGGCGAACAAGGCGCTGGCGACCGGCCGAATCCCTCAAATGCGCGTGTTGCGCCATCAGATCACAAACCTCGGCCTCGACCGCCTGTGCCAACAGATCCCGCGCGCCTTTGCGCAAGATATCCGTCAGCGGATCAGGTGAAATTCCGGCTGGATCGGTAAACTCCAAAATAGTATCGTCTTCCATGTGGCATATCCTTTTCTCTCTGAGAATCGCGGCGCGTCAACACCGCCATGATATGCCACCCAATCACCCCATCACCAACTTTCGGGCATTACTCGGCAATTTCAGGCTACGCGCCGCCTCGGACGCATTGCCACCATGACGTCGCAGGGCTTCGCTTAACAGCGAATGTTCCACCTGCGCCAGTTGCTCGTTCAGGCCCAGTTCCGCTTCTTCCTCGCCCTCGCCCAGCCCCATGGCAAAGCGCATAGCAGTATTCATCAGCGCCCGCGCATTGCCGGGCCAGTCCTGCGCCATCAGGCGGGAAATCAACGCGGGCGTTATTTCCGGCGGGGTCAATGCGGCCTGCTCGCAAGCAATGGCAACGTAGTGACGAAACAGCACCGGAATATCCTCGGGCCTCTCCCTCAGGCCGGGGATACGCACAGCCGTAACGCCCAGCTTGTAAAACAGATCGTGGTTGAACCGCCCCGCTGCCACCTCTTGCTCCAGATCTCGGTAACTGCCCGCCAGCACCCGCGCGCCACAATCCTTTTCCAGACACTCCAGCAGTGTGAATTGCACCTCGGGCGACAATGCGGCCACTTCGTCCAGAAACAGGCTGCCACCGATGGCCCGCGTCAAGGCATCGGTCAGGGTTTGCGGTGTCAGCGATGCAGCCGCCCGTTTGATAAACGGCCCGTCCGAGACAGTGGACAGCAGATGGATCACCTCGGCCACCTTCGAGGTGCCCGTGCCCGGCGCCCCGCTGATCAGCACTTCGGCCCCTGTGCGCGCCACCGCCCGCACCCGCGCGCGCAACTCGTCCGCCAGCTTTGATGTGCCAAACAGCATCCGGGCCGCCGCATCGCCGGTTTCCAACTGCCGTTTCAGCCGCCGGTTTTCCAGCACCAGCGAACGGGTTTTGCGCGCCCGCTCCACCACCGCAATCAGGTCCTGCGGCGCACAGGGTTTTTCCAGAAAATCAAATGCCCCCGCACTGATCCCGCGCACCGCCATCGGGATATCACCTTCACCGGTCAGCAGGATCACCGGCAGGTCAACATCCACAGACTGCACATAATCCAGCAGCGCAAAGCCGTCCTTGCCGGGCATGCGGATATCCGACACCACCACCCCGTCAAAATCGGGGCTGATGTGGTCCTTGGCCTCGATATAACTGCCCGCAAGGATCGCCGGCATATCCGCCAGTTCCAGCGTCTGGCCCAGTGCCTCGCGCACCGCCGCGTCATCATCCACCAGCAATACCCGCATGTTCATGCCGCTTTCTCCACCCTGGCCCGCGCCAATTCCACCGTAAACACCGCCCCGCCGTCAGGGTGGTTGTGCCCGCGGATATCGCCACCGAAACTTTGCACCAGGCCATAGGAAATCGACAGGCCCAATCCCAGACCGTCGGCCTTGCCCACCGCCTTGGTGGTGTAATAGGGCTCGAATATCTTTTCCGGCGCGGCAATCCCCGGCCCCGTATCGCGCACCCGCAGGCGGGCCTTTTGATCGCCGGTTTCAACTGCAATCTCGATCCGCCGCTGCCGGCTTCCCTCCATCGCGTCAATCGCATTCGAGATCAGGTTGACCAGCACCTGCTGCAACCGCACCTCGCCACCGCGCACATAGACCGGCGCAGGGGGCGGCGCCCAGACAACCTCTACCTTATCCTGCGCAAAACGCGCCTCGGACATCTCCAGCACGGCATCTACCACGGCGACGATATCCACATCCGTTATTGGCTCGCTTTCCTGTTTGGCAAAGGCGCGGAAATTGCTGATGATCCGCCCCATGCGTCGCGCCAGTTCGGAAATCCGCGACAGGTTCCTGCCTGCCACATCCACCTTGCCGCGCTGTAAAAACTGTTCCGCATTCTCAGCAAATGATCGGATCGCCATCAAGGGCTGGTTCAATTCGTGACTGATCCCCGCCGACATCTGCCCTAATGCTGACAGCTTGCCCGCCTACACCAGTTCGACCTGTGCCTGTTTCAATTCGGCCGTGCGTTCCTCGACCCGCGTTTCCAATTCGGCCTTTGCCCGCGCTTCGATTTCCAGACGTTCGGCTAAGGCCCGCCTGCGTTCCATCACCCAGAACAGGATCGCGCCAAAGGCCAGCAAAACCGCCGCCACCGCCGCTGCCTGCAACCATGCCAGACGTTCGGCCGGGCCGGTGCTGACCAACACTTCGCCCGTCATGCCGATGATCGGCAAGGGCTGTGTCAAATGCAAAGCGCGGCGCGGGATGTAGCGGCCCGAGTTGACTGCCCAGACCTGATAATCGCCAAACTTCCGCACTTTGTCAGGTGCAAACCCGCCCGCCCCGCGTGTGCGCAATACCAGTTCCGAACGGTTGGCGACAAAAATCACACCGTCCTGATCGGTAAAGAACACCGCATTCGGATCCCCCCGCCAGTCGGATTCCTCGACCGCCTCCATATCGACCGAAACCACCACCGCCCCCAGAACCGCGCCCCCTTCCAGGATCGGAGCCGCGAACTGGAACACCCGCCGGTTGCTACCGATCAGACGTCTGTGGGATGTCCCCAAAGCGCCGTGCATGGCGCGCCTGAAATGCGGCTGGGTAAATACGCTGGCCCCCGTCAACCCCTGCGATGAAGCCAGCACAACCCCGTTCCTGTCTGCCAGCAACAGATCAACCGCCCCGATCTTATCCGCTGTGGCCAGCAACAGCCCCGACGCTTTGTCCCTGTCCCCCTGCCCCTTTGCCAAAGATACCAGATCGGGGTGGTCCGCCATAATCACCGCCACCTGCCGGAACCGCTGCAACTGCCCCACCAGCCGGTCCGAGGCCAGCGATAAATCCGCCTGCCCCCGTTCGGCCAGCTGGTTCAGCGCGCTGCGCCATGCAAACCAACCCGCCCCGGCCGCGATCCCCGCGACCAGTAGCAAAAACAAGGCAAACATGCCTGCCCGATGTGTGGTTTTCCCCGACATGGGGACAACTGTAAAAACCCCCGCTTGCAAAGGCCAGAGCCTTTCGGTGATTATCCCCCTTATGCAACATGTCCACCAATCCCCCACCGCCGCCGATTTCGTGCAAAACCCCTATCCGTTTTACGATGCGATCCGCCCGCTGGGCGATCTGGTCTGGTGGGAGGACTACGACATGGCCTGCGCCACCGGCTATGACACGGTAAATGCCGTCCTGCGCGACCGGCGGCTGGGGCGTGAAATGCCCACCGACCTGCGCACACCTGTGCCGAACCACCTGACACCGTTCTATGATATCGAGGCCCACTCGATGCTGGAGCTTGACCCGCCACGCCACACCCGCCTGCGGTCATTGGTGCTGCGTGCCTTCACCTCGCGCCGGATCAGGGAACTGGCACCGGAAATCGAGGCGCTGAGCCATCGGTTGATCGATGAATTCCCCACGGGCGAAGTGGACCTGCTGGCCGCTTATGCACAGAAAATCCCCGTGACCATCATCGCCCGCCTGCTGGGCGTGCCCGAAGATATGTCCGATCAACTGCTAACATGGTCAAACGCCATGGTCGCGATGTATCAGGCCCGCCGCACCCGCGAGATCGAGGATGCCGCGGCCAATGCCAGCAGCGAATTCGCCACCTTCATGCGCGGCTATGTTGAGGCGCGCCGCGCCAGCCCTGCCGATGATCTGATCACCCACCTGATCGCCGCCGAACAGGATGGTGAAAAGCTGACAACTGATGAATTGATCACCACCTGCATCCTGCTGCTGAACGCAGGGCATGAAGCAACCGTGCACAGCTTAGGCAACGGCATCAAAACCCTGCTTGAGAAAAATACCCCCCGCAGCGCCCTTGCCCCCGATCATGTGGAAACCACCGTCGAGGAAATCTTTCGCTTTGATCCGCCCCTGCACATCTTCATGCGCATCGCCCGCGAGGATCTGGAGCTGTTCGGTCATCCCATAAAACGTGGCCAATCCATCGCCTGCCTGCTTGCCGCCGCCAACCGCGATCCGGCGACCTATGACACCCCGGATGATTTCCGCCCCGATCGCCCGATCAAAGCCAACACATCATTCGGCGGCGGGTTGCATTTCTGCGTCGGCGCCCCGCTGGCCCGTCTGGAGCTGCAAATTGCCCTGCCAGTGCTGTTTTCCCGTCTGCCTAACCTGCATCTTGCAAAGGTGCCGCAATACGCCAATGTCTATCACTTCCACGGCCTGACCAACCTGCATGTCACTTACTAACCGAATGCTGCAAATTCGAATCAATCCCCGCGATTCACGGGCGTGCGCCTTGCAGGCAGGCAACATTCACCCCAAAATCAACGCCGCGTATTTCCCAAGGATGCGGCCAACCCAGACCGGATAATTCCACACGTCGGCCCCAAGCGGAACATCTTCCCAACCACAAACACGGCCCGCGTTATACGATCCTTATCTTCCCTCCCATCTGGTCTCTGCCCCGCCGGTTCCCATACCCTTTCCGGTATCCGCCAACAAAACGGGAACGCGAAAATGTATGATTACAGCCCCTTTGACAAAGCCTTTCTGAAAGCCCGAAACGCGCAGTTTCGGGCGCAAATTGCCCGCCGCCTGAACGGAGAGTTAAGCGAAGAGGCCTTCAAGCCCCTGCGCCTGCTGAACGGGCTGTATTACCAGTTGCATGCCTATATGCTGCGCGTGGCGATCCCCTATGGCACGCTGAACAGCCGGCAAATGCGTATGCTGGCACAGGTTTCCGAAAAATGGGATCGCGGCTTTGGCCATTTCACCACCCGGCAGAATATCCAGTTCAACTGGCCTGAATTGCGCGACGTCCCCGATATGCTGGATGCGCTGGAAACGGTGGGCATGCATTCGGTCCAAACCTCGGGCAACACCATTCGCAATGTCACGGCGGACCATTTCGCCGGCGCCGCCGCGGACGAGATTGAGGATCCCCGCCCGATTGCCGAATTACTGCGCCAATGGTCCACGGATCATGCCGAGTTCCAGTTCCTGCCGCGCAAGTTCAAGATCGCTGTCACCGGCAGCGCAGCCGACCGCGCTGTGATCCGCGCGCATGACATCGGTTTGCGCATTGTGCAAAACTCCCAAGGCGAGCGCGGGTTCGAAGTGATCATTGGCGGCGGATTGGGGCGCACACCGATGATTGGCAAGCGGTTGAAATCCTTTCTGCCCAAAGCCGATTTGCTGCCTTACCTTGAAGCCGTTGTCAGCACCTACAACCTGCTGGGGCGGCGTGACAACAAATACAAGGCCCGTATCAAAATCACGGTTCACGAGCACGGTATTGACAAAATCCGCGCCCTTGTCGAACAGAAGTTTGCGCAAATCCGGCCTGATTACCCCCTTCTGGCACCGCAAATCCTGACCGACATACAGGCCCATTTCACCCCGCCGGATTTCAAGCGCTCCGACACAGAACGCTTTATCCTGAACCGCAGCGCTGATCCGGTTTTCCGCGCGTGGTGTGATACAAACCTGCATCCGCACAAACAGGCGGACCATGCGATTGTCACCATATCGCTAAAGCCGCATGGCGGCACTCCCGGCGATGCCACCGCCGACCAGATGCGCCTGATTGCCGATCTGGCAGAACGGTATTCCTATGACGAAATCCGTATCTCGCACGAACAGAACATCATCCTGCCGCATGTGCAGAAAAACCACCTGCCACAGCTTCACGCCGCCCTTGTATCCGAAGGGTTGGGCACCGCGAATGTCGGTCTGACTTCGGACATCATCGCCTGTCCGGGAATGGATTTCTGCGCCTTGGCCACCGCCCATTCCATTCCGGTTGCACAGCAAATTTCCAACCGGATTCAGGATTTGAAAATCGAACATGACGTTGGTCCGCTGAAGATCAAGATTTCAGGCTGCATCAATGCCTGCGGCCATCACCATCTGGGCCACATCGGTATTCTGGGGCTGGAACGGGCCGGTGTGGAAAACTACCAGATCACGCTGGGCGGGGATGCCACCGCAGATACAAGAATTGGCACGCGCACTGGCCCCGGGTTTTCAGCGGACAAGATTGTTCCGGCGATTGAACGATTGATCCTAGGCTATCTGGACCTGCGCAACGATCAAACCGAAAGCTTTATCCAATGCTACCGGCGCATTGGAATTACGCCATTTAAGGAAATTCTTTACGGGCAGGAGGCCGCCAAAAATGCTGCATAACCAACAAAACGATCAATTGGCGGCGCGCTGGAACCGTATATATCAACATTTCAATGCGCTTGAGGTGCTGGAACACACACTTGGATCGGGCAAAGCCGGGCGGGTTGCTCTTGTCTCGTCTTTCGGGGCTGAATCCGTTATGTTATTACACATGCTATCGCGGATCAATCCGCATACGCCGGTGCTGTTTATTGATACGCAGATGCTGTTTACCGAAACGCTGGAATATCAGCTTGAGGTGACAAAGCTCCTTGGATTGACGGATGTGCGGACCATTCGTGCAACCGCGAAAGACCTACAGGACTCCGACCCAGACAACCGTCTTCACAAGGTAGCACCGGACAATTGCTGCGATTTGCGCAAAACCCGCCCGTTGCAAACCGCACTGGCAGATTTCGATACATGGATCACGGGTCGCAAACGCCACCACAGTGGCTTTCGCACCGGCCTGGAGTATTTCGGTATCGATGGCGAAGGACGGGTCACGGTGAATCCGCTGATCCATTGGGGTGCAAATGAACTGAACGCCTATATGGACCGGATGAACCTGCCGCGGCATCCGTTATTGCGGCGGGGGTATACCTCGATCGGGTGCGCACCCTGCACATCCCGAACCACCGCAGGCGAACCCGCGCGTGCGGGCCGCTGGCGGGGAAATGACAAACAGGAATGCGGCATCCATTTCATGAATGGCAAAGTGCAGCGCCCCACCCAGCAAGAGGCGACATCATGACAATCATTGTTACCGATGCAGGCTTTGCCACCGACAACTGGCTGTCCAGATTAAGCAGTCAGGAAATTCTTGATATACCCGGCGACGTCGAACTGGCCGATATAACAGGCAAATTGCACCGGATCAAAGCGATCCGCATAACATTTGCCGATTTCACCGACGGGCGCGGACTGGGGCTGGCGCGTGGATTGCGGGATGCGGGATATGATGGCCACCTGCGGGCCACCGGTGACATCCTGCCCGACCAATACACAATGCTGCGCCGTGTGGGGTTTGACGGGGTCGAAATCACCGACGTGCAAGCCAAAACCTATCCGCAGGACCAATGGCAATTTCGCAACCGCTGGCAACAGCACGATTACCAGCGCAGATTGCAGGGTTGATTACAACACCACATCCTATGACATTGCGTCGCGTCTGGGCATCTGGACCCTTCTGCGACAACCCATTATAGGGAGAGCAACAAGCCGTCGCCCCGTGCGCGGCTTTGATGTAGTTAGGGAAGATTACCAAATGGCCGACACCGCAAAAAAACCCACGCTGCCCGATGCGCAGACCGTTACCCAGGTGAAACACTGGACCGACCGCCTGTTCTCGTTTCGCGTTACCCGCCCGCGCACCTTGCGGTTTCGGTCCGGTGAATTTGTGATGATTGGCCTGCTGGGTGACAATGGCAAACCCCTGTTGCGCGCCTATTCCATCGCCTCGCCTGCCTGGGACGAAGAGCTGGAGTTCTACTCGATCAAGGTACAGGACGGCCCCCTGACCAGCAAATTGCAGCATATCAAGGTGGGTGACGAAATCATCCTGCGCCCTAAACCCGTTGGCACACTGGTGCATGATGCGCTGTTGCCGGGCAAACGGCTGTGGTTCTTCGCCACCGGCACCGGCATTGCCCCGTTTGCGTCACTGATGCGCGAACCGGAAACCTATGAAAATTACGACGAGGTGATCATGTGCCACACCTGCCGCGAAGTTGCGGATCTGGAATATGGCCGCCAGTTGATCGAAAGCCTGCCGGATGATCCATTGATTGGCGAATTCATCGGCGACAAGCTGCGCTATTACCCGACCACAACCCGCGAAGAAAGCCCGAATATGGGCCGGATCACCACCAACCTGTTGAATGGCAAAATTTTTACCGATCTGGATGTGCCACCGATCTGCAAGGAAAACGATCGCGCAATGGTGTGCGGATCAATCGGGCTGAATACTGATCTGAAAGAAATACTGGAAGGGTTCGGCCTGACCGAAGGTGCCAATTCGCAGCCTGCCGAATATGTGGTGGAAAAGGCGTTTGTCGACTAGGGCCTGTTGAACACGCGCCGCGTTATTGCTGAATAGGCGGCGCGTATCTGTTTACATCCCCAAGGCTTCTTTCACCTGCCCCAGAATATCCGACAGCAACGCCGGATCATCCCCGGCCGCCATCAAAGCTGTTTTTAGACTGCTTTTACGCGCTTCGTCCAAAGGCGAGGCATCGATCATTTCAGCCACTTTCACCGCATCGTATCCTTCTGGTGAAAGGAATGCGCCATCCATAGCCGCAGTGGCCGTATCCGCCGCGCCAGAAACCGCATCCGAGGCCGCACCCGCTGCCTGCTCTACAGCACCAGTTGCTGTATCAGTTGCATCCCCGACCGCCTGCGATACAGAATCCTTCATGTCACCGGCAGCATCCGTCACACTGCTACCATTGCTGTAAAAATATAATCCAGCGCCAATAATCGCGACCAGAATGGCAAGTATCAATGTTCTATTCATAATTCAGCCTCCTGTTTATCAAGTATTTAAAACAAATGGGAACCTCTGTAAATTCCCGTTTTCGCCTTCTTCGCGGCGGGGTGGACGGTTTTTCGCCTGTCCCGCCTGATTGCTTCGGATCATAAACCCATTTTCACCGGTTTCAAGCCGGTTTTGGGTATTTCAGGCACACCTCACCCCATGAACCCTTATCCCGGCGCCGCCAGGCCGCATTCGAACTGGACGAAGCGCTTCATGTTGTAGACCAGGTTCATCATCCCGATGCGAAATCGCGCCCGCTTCAGGCCGATGGAGCGGATCAGCTTGCCGCCCATGGAGCGCTCCTGAAAAGCGAATACATGCTCGACCCGGACCCGCACTTTCGAGCGCCTCCGGTTGGCCTTTTGCTAGCGCTCGCCAAGCGGCTTGCCGCGCCTGCCCTTGTGATGGATATGGCTGTGAAGCCCCCGCTCTTCCAGCTCGCTTTCGATCTTTTGCGAGCGATAGGCGCTGTCGGCCCACAGGTCCGATGAGGTGTTGCTCGCATCAATCAGACCGGCAAGCGCCTGGCTGTCATGCACGGCGGCATCGGTGACATCATAAGCGCGGATGAATTTGTGCCGCCGGTCGACATTGATGTGGTTCTTGTAGCCGTAATAGCTCTTGCCGTGCTTCTTCGTCCAGCGCGCATCCACGTCCTTCTGGCGCTTCTTGTGGGGTTTTTCCTCCCACTCTTCAGGCGTTTCGCCCGCCTTGATTTTCTCGTTCTCGTCCCTTTTGTTGTGCTGGCGCGGCGCCGGAACGATGCTCGCATCAACAATCTGCCCGCCCATCGCCAGATAGCCCTTTTCGCGCAGAAAGGCATCGAACTTGTCAAACAGCTCCTTCATCTTCCCGGCCCCGGCCAGCCTTTCACGGTAGGCCCAGATGGTCTTGGCGTCAGGTACGCTGTCTTCAATGCCAAGGCCGAGAAACCGCATGAACGACAGGCGGTCGCGGATCTGATACTCGATCTGATCGTCAGAGAGGTTGTAGAGCTGCTGCAAAACCATCGTCTTGAATATCAGCACCTCATCCCAAGGCGGGCGGCCAGCGTTGGATTTGCGCTGTTCGGGCGGCGTGCGCCATATGGCCTTCAGCTCGTCCCGGTAATCCTCGAACGGCACCATGTCGTTGAGCAACACCAGCGGATCACCAGATTTGTCCAGTCCCGCGTATCGGCTGGAAAGATCAAAAAATCCCATCTGACCCATGACAAAACCCCGTCGGTCGAATCATTTTCATCCTGATGACGATTCTACCCCGTCAGGCCGGATTTTGGGGGATTTTTAGAGGTTCCCCCGATGCGAAATCGCGCCCGCTTCAGGCCGATGGAGCGGATCAGCTTGCCGCCCATGGAGCGCTCCTGAAAAGCGAATACATGCTCGACCCGGACCCGCACTTTCGAGCGCCTCCGGTTGGCCTTTTGCTGGCGCTCGCCAAGCGGCTTGCCGCGCCTGCCCTTGTGATGGATATGGCTGTGAAGCCCCCGCTCTTCCAGCTCGCTTTCGATCTTTTGCGAGCGATAGGCGCTGTCGGCCCACAGGTCCGATGAGGTGTTGCTCGCATCAATCAGACCGGCAAGCGCCTGGCTGTCATGCACGGCGGCATCGGTGACATCATAAGCGCGGATGAATTTGTGCCGCCGGTCGACATTGATGTGGTTCTTGTAGCCGTAATAGCTCTTGCCGTGCTTCTTCGTCCAGCGCGCATCCACGTCCTTCTGGCGCTTCTTGTGGGGTTTTTCCTCCCACTCTTCAGGCGTTTCGCCCGCCTTGATTTTCTCGTTCTCGTCCCTTTTGTTGTGCTGGCGCGGCGCCGGAACGATGCTCGCATCAACAATCTGCCCGCCCATCGCCAGATAGCCCTTTTCGCGCAGAAAGGCATCGAACTTGTCAAACAGCTCCTTCATCTTCCCGGCCCCGGCCAGCCTTTCACGGTAGGCCCAGATGGTCTTGGCGTCAGGTACGCTGTCTTCAATGCCAAGGCCGAGAAACCGCATGAACGACAGGCGGTCGCGGATCTGATACTCGATCTGATCGTCAGAGAGGTTGTAGAGCTGCTGCAAAACCATCGTCTTGAATATCAGCACCTCATCCCAAGGCGGGCGGCCAGCGTTGGATTTGCGCTGTTCGGGCGGCGTGCGCCATATGGCCTTCAGCTCGTCCCGGTAATCCTCGAACGGCACCATGTCGTTGAGCAACACCAGCGGATCACCAGATTTGTCCAGTCCCGCGTATCGGCTGGAAAGATCAAAAAATCCCATCTGACCCATGACAAAACCCCGTCGGTCGAATCATTTTCATCCTGATGACGATTCTACCCCGTCAGGCCGGATTTTGGGGGATTTTTAGAGGTTCCCATATGCATGATCGCGGCCATCTGACCGCTGGCAAAACAGCCGCGTAGATCATCCGTTGTATGACAGATTTTCAGCGCACCCATTTCCTGAAGGCGCAGGAGGATGGCAATCTCTTCCATAACATCAGATAACGCATCGGTTTGGGATACCGGCGCGGGCAGCGGCACATCGTATTGCGGCTTGCTCATCTCGTCGTATTTGTCATCCAGGGATTTGCCATTCAAAGGCGAGCGCACATAAAGCGCAAAGAAACCGCCGCCAAATCCGCCGATATTCGCGCGCGGAATATCAATGTGGCCATCGCGTCCGGTGACAAAGCTGCTGGCCTTGTCCACCCCGCCATTAACCATCAGTTTGAGCAGAACATCATTATGCCCGTCAAAAATCATCGGTTCATTTTGTTTCAGCAAAGAATCCCCCCAATAGATACAATACCTTAGCAATAGTTTTTCCGATAGCCATAGGGATGACAATAAGATAAACTCATAGAGCAATGAATAAAACTGTAGTTACCTATGCGAAAATCCTGGCACTCCCTGTCTGAATATCAGGCCCTGCGCGCGATGATGGAAGGCAACACCACCGCCTCGGCTGCGCGGCGGCTGGGCCTGTCGCAATCGGCTGTGTCGCGGTCACTAACCAACCTCGAGGCGCGGATCGGCACAACCTTGTTCGAGCGCGAATCCGGGCGGCTGGTGCCGACAAGTGCGGCTGTGCGGCTGAATTCGCGACTGGATGCGCTGTTTCAGGCGTTGGACAGCATCGATGGCCCTACCGAAACCCCGCGCGAAAACCTGCGGCTGATCGCACCCCCGACCTTTGCCAACCAGTTTATCGTCGGGCACATGGCCAGCTTTATCAAAACCCATCCCGAGGCATTCATCAGTCTGGAAATTGCCATTTCCCCCGAGGTTGTTGCCGGTGTTCAGGCTGACAATTACGATCTGGGAATTGTCGGGGTTGAACCGACCCGCGCGGGGGCCAAACTGATCCCGTTTCGCAAGGCGACTGCAGCAGTTGTGATGTCTGCAGACCATCCACTTGCAGCGCAAGATACCATCCGACCGATGGATCTGGACGAGGAAAACCTGATCGGATTCAACTACCGCCATGCGCGGCGGGCGCAACTGGATAAACTGCTGCTCGAGGTCAGGGCCTATCCAAAGGTGGTTGCCGAGGTTTCCAGCTCGACCGCTGCAATTGATCTGGTGCGGCTGGGTGTTGGATTGGCGGTGGTCAATCCGTTCCCGTCAGTGCAGACTACGGCGGACGGGGTGGTGTTCCGTCCCTTTGCCTCGGCGATTACCTATCAGACGTATTTCGTGGCGCCTGATCACCGGCCCCTGTCGCAAACCGCGCGGCACTTCCTGCGGCATGTGCGGCTGCACACACCAAAGGACGCGTTTTCAGAAGCGGTGTAATTTCACTAACTGGGAAGGCCTGTAATAAAGTGCTTGGAAACATTTCCACTAAACCGGTTTAATGGTTCTATTTGGACACGCATTATTTCCTATTATATCAAAGATATAAACAGGGATTTATGCCCCAAAATGGTCCATAATCGACTGCCAGCGCAGCACAGCAGGCAGGAACCACGGCTTTCCGTTGTAGAACGCCCGTGTCGGAAATTCCAACCCGTCCAGCGCGGTTTCCCCGCCTTTGTCCCCCAGCATCTTCAGCGCTGCCTTATGCCCGAAATAGGTGGCCCGCCCTACGCCTGATCCGCAATAGCCCAAGACATAATGCAGGCCCTCATAGCACCCCAGATGCGGGGCGTAATCAAAGGTATAGGCAACCGTGCCGGACCACGCGTGGGTAATTTTGGCATCGGCCAGTTGCGGGAATATCCGCAGCATCAGACGACGCAGGTCTGGCGCGTAATGGTCGGGCCGGTCTGCATTATCAAACGCCCGCCCTCCGAACACCACACGGGTGCCATCGGGGGACGGGCGGTAATACAGAACCAGCCGCGAGGAATCGACGACGCATTTGCCATCGGGAAAGGCGCTGTGAATCAGATCGGGCGACAGTTGTTCGGTGGCAATTATCGCGGACCGCAACGGCATGATCCGGCGATGAAAGAACGGCAGTTCGGGGCCGGAATACCCGTTGGTCGCCACCAGAACCTGCCCGGCGGAAACGGTTCTATCACCAATCCGTACCGCAAACCTGTCCCCGTCCCGTTGCGCACCCGCGTCGATAACCGTTTGTGCCAGCCCCGCCACGAATTTCGCAGGTTGCAATTGCCCATCCTTAGGGTAAACCGCCCCGCCGTGATAAAAATCACTGCCGATATGCGCCGATTGCTGCGCCTTGGGGACCATTTCAAACGTAAAGCCGACAGCTTTGGCCAAATCCTCGTTACTGCGGGCGGTTTCCTCGTAATGGCCGGCGCGGCTTATCCCTTTGAAACGGCCCGATTCCGGCTGCATGTCACATTTGATGCCTTCATCCGCAATAAAGGTTTTCAGATAGGTCAACGAATCCATAGACTCGCGCAAGATCGCTGTCGCTTTGGCTTGCCCAAAGGCAGCCGTCAGCCCCGCAACCCCCAGCTTGTGAAACGAAGGCCCGATTTGCCCGCCATTGCGCGATGAACAACCATAGCCGATCATATCACTGTCAATAACGGTTACTTCCCGACCTGCCCGCGCCAATGTCAACGCGGCGGACAACCCGCTATAGCCGGCCCCGATAACCAGGGTTTCAACCGTATCCGGCAATGTTTGCGGATCAAGCGAAAGACCCGCATCGGGCAGGCCGGAATCGTCCCACCAGTAGGGGCGGTTATATATCCCTTCAAACCTCGACAAACATATCGCTTTCCGCATCGTAATGCTGCAAGTCGCCCTCGCCAATGTCATGCCACAGCCCGTGCAGGCTCAGGGTTTCATTTTCAATCGCACTTCTGACAAAAGGAAATGTCAGCAGGTTTTCCAGCGAAATTACCACGGATGCTTTCTCAAGCTGGTGGCGGGCTTCGTCTTCATCCTCCAGGTTCATATCCTGAACACGGTTAAATCCCGGCCGTAATATATCCATCCACCGCCCGACAAAGCTGGATTTTTTCTCAAGCTCGGGGGCCTGGCCGGAACACATGTCATAGCAGCCGTTCACTCCGCCGCAATTTGAATGGCCCATCACGATCAGATGCGCGACCTTCAGCGAAGTCACAGCAAATTCCAGCGCCGCCGAGGTGCCGTGATGATCGCCATCCGGCGCATAGGGGGGCACCAGATTGGCAATGTTGCGGTGGATAAAAAATTCGCCCTGATCCGCACCAAAAATCGACGTCACGTGCACCCGGCTGTCACAGCAGGAAATCACCATCGCGCGCGGGCGTTGGCCTTCTTCTGCCAAATGGCGATACCACACCTTGTTTTCGGCAAACGAGGTTGCCTTCCAACCGTAATAGCGTTTGGCCAGATAGCTTGGCAGCGGCTTGGCATGTTCCATAGTGGCGCTCCTTATTGGCGTCTTGGTTCCTATCTAAGTAAGGTGGATTTGTCAGAAATTCGAGTTATTTCTGGTCTTGGCGGAAACCTTTTCTAAGGACCCTTTGGCGATGCTCTTGCGCGAAGTGGGGACATAGAACCGGAGGGTGAGGGCATGCAGCATATTGCAATGCTTGTATTTGAAGAAAAGGTGCGGCTGGATTCGGATCGGCTGGTGGAATTATATGCGCAACTGGGGGAAACCGGCGCGCAGGATGTGGTCTGTCGCGCGATGGAAGAACTGGCCGTGCGGCTGGCCCACATTGACGAGGCATATCGCACCTTCAAACTGACGACCCTGCGCAAAAGCGCAAAAGGGCTGATCGGGATTGCCGAACAGGTCGGGATGCAACGATTGGCCGATGTGGCGCGGGATGTGCGCGCATGTGCCGAGGGTCCCGATCCCGTGGCACTGGGGGCAACAATGGCACGTCTGCAAAGGGTCGGGGACCGGTCATTGACGGCGGTTTGGGATTTACAGGATTTATCGGTCTAAACTGGTTGCGATTGGACGGTGCTGCGGCTTAGGATCAGGAACCGAAATTCCGAATAAGGCCGCAACATATGTCTGTAAAATTCGCCAAGGAAGAAACCCCATCTATTCCAGTATATATCGTCGAAGCCGGCGGGCTCGACGATTGGTCTGCCACTCAACCAGCATCTGTCACCGCATGGCTAAAGGCCAACGGATTTTCCGCAGCACTGGGCGAAGCCTGTCTGGTTCCGGGTGAAACCGGCACGCCTGAAATGGCCGTGGTGGGCTATGGAAAGCCGGGCGCGCGGGCGCGCGGGCGATTCCATCTGGCCAAGGCTGCAGCCGCCCTGCCTGCGGGGATCTATCACATCGAATCCGGTCTGGATGGCGGCGCATTGGAAGAGGCGGCGCTGGGCTGGCTGTTGGCCAGTTACCAATTCACCCGCTATCGTCAGCAAAAGCCGAATGCAGTGCGCCTGAAGACCCCGCAAGGGATAGACGCCGCACGGGTCGAGGCCATCGCGGCAGGCGAGGTTCTGACCCGCGATCTGATCAACACACCGGCCTCCGACATGGGACCGCAGGAACTGGAAGATGCCTTTCTGGCGCTGGCGGCCGAACACGGGGCCAAGGCGCAGGTGATCACGGGGGATGATCTGCTAACGCAAAACCTGCCGATGATCCATGCTGTCGGCCGTGCCTCTGATCGTGCGCCGCGCCTGCTGGATATGCGCTGGGGCGATGCGGGGCCAACACTGACGCTTGTCGGCAAAGGCGTGTGTTTTGACACTGGTGGCCTGAACATCAAGCCAGGCAGTTCAATGGGCCTGATGAAAAAGGATATGGGCGGGGCGGCCACAGTGATGGGGCTGGCGCATATGATCATGACGCTGGACCTGAAACTGCGCCTGCGGGTGCTGGTGCCCGCAGTGGAGAACGCCATTAATGGTTCGGCTTTCCGACCCCAAGACATCCTGACCTCGCGCAAAGGACTGACAGTTGAAGTAAACAACACCGATGCCGAAGGGCGACTG
The DNA here is from genome assembly GCF_965277155.1 of Profundibacter sp. Taxonomy (GTDB): domain Bacteria; phylum Pseudomonadota; class Alphaproteobacteria; order Rhodobacterales; family Rhodobacteraceae; genus Profundibacter. The sequence goes on along the minus strand of NZ_CBDIBV010000011.1, from coordinate 230,322 downwards.
GTGCTGGCCGACGCGCTGGCACTGGCGGACGGGGAGGTGCCGGATTGCCTGATCTCGATGGCGACGCTGACAGGTGCTGCGCGGGTGGCCGTCGGGCCGGACCTTGCCCCTTATTATACCGATGACGACAGCATGGCGGCGACACTGGCCGATAGCGGGGCGGCGGTGGCCGATCCGTTGTGGCGGATGCCGTTCTGGACCCCTTATGAATCCATGATCGAACCCGGCATTGCCGATCTGGACAATGCCCCCGGCGGGGGATTTGCCGGCTCCATCACCGCCGCGCTGTTCCTGCGCCGTTTTGTCGACCAGACCCCGCGTTATGTGCATTTCGACATTTACGGCTGGCAACCCAATACCGCCCCAGCCCGCCCCAAAGGTGGCGTCGGACAGGGCGCGCGGGCGATCCTTGAAGCTCTGCCGAAGATGCTGAACCTATGAGTGACCGGCGCATCTTGCCAGCAGAATTGCGCGACAGCGGCGAAGTGATGAGCATTGCCGTTTCCGTGGCTGACCTGCGGGCCGAACCAAATGGAAAACGCGACCGCCAGATGATCTATGGCGAGGATTTCCGCGTGGTCGAGGTGCGCGATGACTGGGCCTATGGCTGTAGCGAAAAGGACGGATATGCAGGGTATCTGCGCCTTACCGATCTGGAAGTGCGGCGCGAACAAACGCATTTTGTGTCCGCCCGCAGCTCGCATATCTACCCCGAATCCGATTTCAAATCCGAGGCACTTGCCGCACTCAGTTTCGGCGCGCGGCTGGACATTGTAAGCAAAGGCGAACGTTTTGCCGAACTGGCTGGCGGCGGCTTTGTTCCAGGCTCGCATATCACACCAATTGATCACCTGTTTGATGACCCTATCGAAGTGGCTGAACGGTTTATGGGCGTGCCTTACCTATGGGGCGGGAACAGCATCTGGGGACTGGATTGTTCCGGCCTTGTGCAAGTTGCGCTACTGACCTGCGGCGTGGATTGCCCGGGGGATGCCGACATGCAGCAGGCCAGCGTTGGTGTGGCGATTGGCGATAACATAAAACCGCAACGGGGGGATCTATTTTTCTGGAAGGGGCATGTGGGTCTGGTCCGCGATGAAAACACCCTGTTGCATGCCAACGCATATCATATGGCTGTGGTGGATGAACCTCTGGATCAGGCAATTGAACGGATCATGGCGCAGGGTGACGGGCCGGTGACAGGCCGACGGCGTTTCAGGTAACCGCGCGGATCAGCTTCTTTTCCAGCACCGCCAAAACAGTTTTCAGATCAGCACCACGTTTCAGAATACGTCCGTCCATCCCGACAACGGAATACATTCCCTGCTTATGCCGCAACTTTGGCCGCTTTTCGATCCGGTACAGCGGATGTTCCGCAGTTCGCCGGAACACCGAAAACACGGCCAGTTCACGCAGACACGAAATGCCGTAATCGCGCCATTCCCCCGCCGCCACCATCCGCCCGTATAGTGACAGAATTACGCCCAGTTCCTTGCGGTCAAAGGCCACCTGTTGTGGGGCGCGGGTAAAGGGTGTCGGGGCGTTCATAAGGAAACTTTGGCCCGTGAGCGTGTGAAAATCAAGTCTGCCCCACTATTGCCCAATCAATTCCTTTGGGTTGCCTGAATTGGTCTTGATAACAACCTTATAGCGAAACGCCGCGCCAGTGTTGCAGATTCATTGCCCCCATCAGCTCGTAATGCTGGCGCGGTTTTCGCAGTAAACCCTGTCCTGAAAATGGGCGGGGTTTTTGCTTTACTGGAAACGGTTTGCAAATCCGTGGTTATCGGGGGGTGCTTTTTCATCCCCATCACCCAGCCATTTTTCCGAGGCCGGAACCAATGCGCTGTATGCATCCGCAACCAGTTTGCGAGGGTTCGGAATTTTAGCATCCGCAGGCATCAGTTCCGCTGGAACATCAGGATAGCGCAACACGATCCGGCGCCAACGGTGGATCAGCAACATCCGTGCGGCCATCGCGTCCAACGGAGTCAGCGCCACCCCTTTCAACGCATTCACATCCGCCACCAAAGCCACCAATGCCGCACGGTGATCCGATGATAAAACCCGCTCGGCGACTGCTTCGGGGAACGAAGTCAACGCGCCGGTGATGCATATATGGTCGGGCATGTCAGGTGCGTGATCTGCCGGAATCAACCAAAGATGAGGCGCAATAGAAATGCCCTTGGCCGGGGCACCCTGACCTCTTGCCATCACCCATTGTTCCACCTTGCCATCCCGAGGGGCTGCGTAGATATCAACGGCGGCTTGGGTAATTTCTGCCTGCCCACTTTTGCTTAGCCGATAGAAACTGTTGCGCCCCTCACGATCCCGCTGCACCCAGCCATCGCTGGTCAACCGCGATAGGGCCGTGCGCAGGGCACCTGCCTCGATCCCCACACGTTCCAGCAGTTCTTGCAATTGCAATGTAGCAATGCGCCCGCCACGGTGATGCACCGCGTCGCCGAATATGGTCACAACCAGTGACCAGACGCGGGGGCGGCCCTCGGCATGGAAGGCGTATATCAGGGGTTCAATCGGATCCATCCCCGCTGTTTAGCGGGAATAGGCCACCATCGTCAAAAGCTCATATTCGGCAACCTGTTCACCGTGTTGATTATACAATGTCGCATTCCAGCGGACTTCGCCGTACTCATCAGTGCGCTGCGTCTTGCGTTTGGCCGTCAGGCGGACGTGGATTTCATCATCGGGGCTGACCGGTTGCTGGAAGGTCAGCGCATTCAGGCCAGTATTGGCCAGCACCGGCCCCGGATCGGGCTGCACGAACAGACCGGCGGCAAAGGATAACAGCAGATAGCCATGCGCGACACGACCGGGGAAGAACGGGTTGGCCTTGGCGGCGTCCTCGTCCATGTGGGCATAGAATGTATCACCGGTGAAATGGGCGAAATGCTCGATGTCCTCCAGCGTCACCTTGCGGGGGTCGGTTGTGATGGTTTCCCCGATCTCGATTTCATGGAAAGTACGCTGGAACGGATGGCACGGCCCCTTCTTTTCCTCGGAGCCGGGCACCCAGACCCCGCCGATTGCCGTCAGAATATCGGGGCTGCCCTGAATGGCGGTGCGTTGCATATAGTGTAGCACGCCACGGATACCGCCCATTTCCTCGCCCCCGCCCGCACGACCCGGTCCGCCGTGGGTCATGTGCGGCAAAGGCGAACCGTGGCCGGTGGCCTCTTTGGCCGAAGTGCGGTTGTTGAAATACAGCCGCCCGTGCCAATGCGCGCTGGCCAGCGTGATGTCGCGGGCGATTTGCGGATCATTGGTGATGACCGACGCCACAAGGCTGCCCTGCCCACGATTGGCCAACGCGGCCGCATGGGTGGTATCGCGGTAGGGCAGGATGGTGGACACGGGGCCAAAAGCCTCGGTCGCATGAACCTGTTTCGCTGCGTCGGGGTCATCGCAGCGAAACAGCATCGGCGGCAGAAATCCGTGAGTGGGGTCTGCGCCTTGGGTATCGAAATTGTCGGGGTCGCCATAAACGCGCGTGGCTTCGGTGCCGATCAGCGCGGCCATCTCCAGCACATCGGACTTTTGTGTGGCCGACACCAGCGCTCCCATGCGCACGCCCTCTGCTTCGGGGTCGCCAATGATGGTTTTATCCAACCGCGCCGATAGCGCCTCGATCACCGGATCCATCATTGCATCAGGCACGATCATCCGGCGGATGGCGGTGCATTTCTGTCCAGCTTTGGTGGTCAGTTCGGTCGTCGCCTCGCGGATGAACAGATCGAATTCCGGGCTGTCCGGCGTCACATCCAGACCCATGATCGAGGCGTTCAGACTGTCCTGTTCGGCAATGAACCTTGTGCCGTTTTCAATGATATTGGGCATGGAGCGCAGCGCCAGCGCGGTGCGGGCCGAGCCGGTAAAGCTGACCACATCCTGCGGCCCCAGCCGCGACAGCAGATCGCCGGTGCGCCCGACGATCAGTTGCACAGCGCCCTCTGGCAACAGCCCGCTGTCCATCATGATGCGCACGCAGGCCTCGGTCAGGAAACTGGTCTGGGTGGCGGGTTTGACGATGCAGGGCACACCGGCCAGCAGGGCAGGCGCCAGCTTTTCCAGCATCCCCCAGACGGGAAAGTTGAAGGCGTTGATATGTACCGCGACGCCATGCAGCGGCAGGGCGATATGCTGACCCAAAAAGGTGCCGTTTCGCGATAACTGCTCGATCCCGCCATCCAGATAGACGTGGCCATCGGGCATTTCACGGCGCCCTTTTGATGCAAAAACGAACATCGTGCCGATACCGCCGTCAATGTCGATCCAGCCGTCCTTGCGGGTGGCGCCGGTCAGCGGGTTCAGGGCATAGAGTTCCTCTTTGCGGCTATCGATATACATCGCCAGCGCCTTCAGCATCTTGGCGCGTTCATGGAATGTCATCGCCCGCAACGCCGGGCCGCCCTTTGAGGTGGCCCAGTCGATCATCCCCTGAAAATCCAGCACCGCGCCACCTGCCCGCGCGATGGCCGCACCCGTGACAGGGCTGTTCAGAATCGCGGCATCTTTCGCGGGGGCGATCCATTGACCGGCGGCATAGCTGTGTGGTTCCAGCATCGAATTCTCCTTGTCTTTCGCGGACCAGCTTACAGATTCGGGCGCGCATTACAACACTATTGACCGCACGGTCGGTTTTATGCAAGCTGACATGCAGGGAGGACACGCAACATGACACCACAGGAACGCGCCGAAAAAAGCGCCGCAGCAATGTGGGCTGATGACGGGGCATCGCAATGGCTGGGCCTGTCGCTGGATCATGTAGCACCGGGGGCGGCGATTATGTCACTGGAAATCGGGCCGCAACACCTGAACGGCCACGGAATGTGTCACGGCGGCATTATATATTCTCTGGCCGATAGCGCCTTTGCTTTTGCCTGCAACAGCTATAACCGGCAGGTGGTGGCGCAACAGAATTCCATTACTTACCTGTCCCCCGGCCAGTTGGGCGAACGGCTGACCGCCACAGCGCGCGAAGTGGCGTTAAGCGGGCGATCGGGTATCTATGACGTATCGGTCACCGCCCCGGACGGGCGCGTAGTGGCAGAATTTCGCGGCGGATCACGCCAGATCAAAGGCCAGCATTTCGAGGAGACAACATGACCGAAGCCTATATTTGCGAAGGCATCCGCACCCCGATTGGCCGCTACGGCGGGGCGCTGTCATCGGTGCGGCCCGACGATATGCTGGCGCATGTGCTGCGCCACATCACGGCGGGCAAAGACATGGCAATTGACGAAGTAATTGCCGGTTGCGCCAATCAGGCGGGCGAGGATAACCGCAATGTCGGGCGCATGGCCGTGTTGCTGGCGGGATTGCCTGTGGACGTGCCTGCAGTGACAGTGAATCGGCTGTGCGGCTCGGGCCTTGATTCGGTCGGCATGGCCGCGCGGGCGGTGAAATGCGGCGAGGCCGAGGTGGTGATCGCTGGCGGCGTGGAAAGCATGAGCCGCGCGCCATTGGTGCAGCCCAAACCCGACGCCGCCTTTTCCAGACGGGCCGAGATTTACGACACCACCATCGGCTGGCGGTTCGTGAACAAGGCATTGGCCGCGCAATACGGCACGGATTCGATGCCTGAAACGGCGGAAAACGTGGCCGAGGAATTCGACATCTCGCGCGCGGATCAGGATACCTTTGCCCTGCGCTCGCAGGAACGTGCGGCGGCGGCGATTGCTTCGGGGCGTCTGGCGCAGGAAATCACGCCGGTGACAATCCCGCAGCGACGCGGCGATGATGTGGTCGTGGATACAGATGAGCACCCCCGCGCCACGACACTGGAAAAACTGGCCAGCCTGCGCACCCCGTTTCGCGATGGCGGCAGTGTGACGGCGGGCAATGCCTCCGGTGTGAATGACGGGGCTTGCGCGATGATTATTGCGTCCGAGGCGGCGGTGGCGAAATACGGGCTGACGCCCAAGGCGCGGATCATCGGCATGGCCACGGCGGGGGTTCCGCCGCGTATCATGGGGATCGGACCGGCACCGGCCAGTGAAAAGCTGCTGACACGGCTGGGCCTGTCGATCAACGATATTGATCTGGTCGAACTGAATGAAGCCTTTGCCGCGCAGGGGCTGGCCGTTCTGCGCCGCCTTGGCCTGCCGGATGATGCGGATCATGTAAACCCAAACGGCGGCGCGATTGCGCTGGGGCATCCGTTGGGCATGTCCGGTGCGCGGCTGGCGCTGACTGCGGCGACTGAATTACAAAACCAGTCTATGAACCGCGCACTTTGCACCATGTGCATCGGTGTTGGCCAAGGCATTTCGCTGGTCATGGAACGGGTCTGAAAACAGGGAGCGAACAGATGAAAGATTTGACACCACGGCGCGAGGATCTGGAACCGATCGAGATCGCATCGCGCGATGAAATTGCCGCATTGCAACTGGAGCGGATGAAATGGTCGCTTCGTCATGCCTATGACAACGTGCCGTTTTATCGCAAATCGTTTGATGATGCCGGTGTGCATCCTGATGATCTGAAAACCCTGTCCGATCTGGCGAAATTCCCGTTTACCCTGAAACAGGATCTGCGCGACAACTACCCGTTTGGCATGTTTGCCGTGCCGCGCGAACAGATCAACCGTTTGCATGCCTCAAGCGGCACCACCGGCCAGCCCACCGTTGTTGGCTACACCAAACGTGACATCGACACATGGGCAACGGTCGTTGCGCGCTCGCTTCGGGCCAGCGGCACACGACCCGGTGATGTGGTGCATGTGTCCTATGGCTATGGGCTGTTCACCGGCGGGTTGGGCGCGCATTACGGCGCCGAGAAACTGGGCTGTACCGTGGTGCCTGTGTCCGGCGGCATGACCGAACGACAAGTAAAACTGATCGAGGATTTCGGCGCCTCGACCATCATGGTCACACCGTCCTATATGCTGTCTATTCTGGACGAATATAACCGACAGGGCCGCGATCCGCGCGAAAGTTCACTTAATGTCGGTGTTTTCGGAGCCGAGCCGTGGACCAATTCCATGCGCGAGGAAATCGAACAGGCGTTCGACATGCACGCGGTCGATATCTACGGGCTGTCCGAGGTCATGGGACCGGGGGTGGCCAATGAATGTGTGGAAACCAAGGACGGGCTGCATATCTGGGAGGATCACTTCTACCCTGAAATCATCAACCCTGACACGGGCGAAGTGGTCGAGGATGGCGAGCTGGGCGAGTTGGTATTCACATCGCTGACCAAAGAGGGTTTTCCGATCATCCGTTACCGGACCCGCGACCTGACCCGCCTGTTGCCGGGCACCGCGCGCAGTATGCGGCGGATGGAAAAGATCACGGGGCGCACCGATGACATGATCATCCTGCGCGGGGTCAACATCTTCCCCACCCAGATCGAGGAACAGCTGATGACCGTCGCCGCCCTGTCGCCGCATTTCCAGATCGAACTGATCCGCGAGGGACGGATGGACCAGATGATCGTGCATGTCGAAGCCGCCGAAGAGAGCGGTGATGCCGAGGGAGCCTGTGCCGAATTGCAAAGAAAGATAAAGCGGAACGTCGGGGTGACGACACGGGTAACACTGGCCCAAATCGGCGGTGTGGCCCGCAGTCAGGGTAAGGCTGTGCGCACCGTCGACAACCGGCCCAAAGGGTAAGCAATGCCACGGGGAATAGCACACGACCACAGCGAAAAACGCGCCGCCATCCGCAAGGGGGCGGCGGCCTATTTCGCCGCGCATGGGTATGACCGAGCGTCGATGACGGGCGCCGCAAAACACTGCGGCGTGTCCAAGGCACTGATCTATCACTACTACGACAGCAAAGAGGCCCTGTTGTTCGACATTCTGGACAGCCACCTGGCCACGCTGGTTGAAACGGTCGAAGCGGTTGAAACAGGGCCGGATTACCTGCGCAGTCTGATTCACGCCATTTTGCAAAACTACCGCAACGCCGATGCCGAGCACAAATTACAGGGCGATGCGCTGGAAACCCTGCCCGATACGCTGCGCAAACCGCTGCTGGCAATTCAACGACGGCTGGTGGATATCATGGGCAGAGCGCTGCAACAGGCCTCGCCCAACACCCTGACCAACTCCTCCCGCCTGCGCCCCGTCACGATGACGGTTTTTGGCATGCTGAACTGGTTCTATATGTGGCACCGCCCGGGCAAGGGGCTTAGCCGCGAAGAATATGCCGATCTGGTGACAGATATGGTGCTGAACGGGGTTAAGGGGTTGCCTGATTAACCACACCAGACGCGGGTGATAATACCTTTGCGGTCTACGTCCAGATTCAGGCGCTTGATGTTATATTCCTGCGTAATCAACATACCGGGCCGGATCACCCGCATTGGTCCAGGGAATGTCATGGCCGCCAGTACGTCAACCGATTGCCCAACCAGATTGCTGTCAGGACCGGCCCCGCAAGACGTTGTATCCTCGACAGGTTGATCAATCGGTGGATCGGGCGGTATTTCGGTGCAGGCGGCAAGGGCAAGAAAGGCAGGAATAATAAAACGCATTTAGGAACCTCCGGAAACAAGAATGTGCTGATAATGCAAGCGTGCGGGTACGTTATGCAATAGCACGTCTAAATACGCCCCGAAACCGGCGAAATTACCCGTCGGCTTCGTCCATCAGGCGCCGGACCCAGCGGGCGGCCAGCCATGTGACGGGGATGGCCAGTGGCAGGCTGATCAGCACGGACATGGCGGGTGATAATGCAGGCAGGCCGATCCGTTGCCATGCCAGCGACAGCATGAACAGGTTGACTGCAACAGCCGCCATCACGAACACATACAGGTAAAGGCCCAGTTTCAGCAGCGAGGGTTGCGGGGGTTTGTCGCTCATTTCAGGCGGCGTCCTTTTGGCGGTCACTCTGGCGCAGGGATTGCGCGATCAGGTCGGGGATTTGCGGGGCAATGCCCAGCGGCCCCAGAACGATACCCTCAAATCCGGCGCTGGTCAGGGCGGCGGGGACGTCATTGTGCACATGGTGGCCGTTGGCGGCAAAGAACGGCAGGCACAGGGTGCGGGGGCCAAGGTTTTTTGCCATTTCGGTCAGCAATGGCGCTTCCTCGATAAAACCAAGGCGGAGGTCGATGAAATGCGTGACCTTGCCCAGAACGGCGGCGAAATGGCGCGCGGCACGGGCGGGGTTGGGGCTGTGCTGCCCACCATGGGCGGCAATCAGCAGGCGGGTTTCGCGCATGTTCCAGTCCAGATCATGCAGCCGGTCGGTCAGGATGTCAGCCGCAAGAAGGGGCAGGTTTTTGTCCAGCCCCAGCGGTGGCAGGACGGTGCGCCCATGCTGCAACAAACGGTCCGGCAGGGCGGTGCCGGTGAACCAGCCATCCGCCATGAACAACGGATAAATCGCGGCTGTCGGATGCTGTTCCAACGCCTGTTCCAATGCCCCCTTGGCCGCCATCGTGGCGCTGGTGATGGTCCAGCGGGGCAGGTGTTGTGCTACCCGCTCGGCCACATCGCGCAATGCCTGTTCGGCGAGGGCAGGGTCGGATGGCTGGCCGTGGGCAACAATGATAGCCGCCGGTTTAGTGGCTGGTGCCATCCGAAAAGCTGATTTTGTTCCAGACATTGTATTTCCCCGAAGGTTTGCGCATCGGCAGTCGTTTGATTTCCTGCAAGGTAGCGGCATCATAGACGATCACCGCGCCATCGTCTTCCCAGATCGACACCAGCGCATATTTGCCATCCTTTGTGAACTCCACATGCGCCACGGTTTTGTCCGGCGCGGGGTTCAGGGTTTTGACGATTTCCAGCGTTTGTTTGTCGATCACATGGATTTCATCTTTGTGCGGACCAAAGAACACATCGGCCCAGACATAAGGCGAGTTTTCATGGCTGCGCATGAAAAAGCCGGGGCCGTCGGTTTTGATGGTCTTGATCAGCTTCCATGTCTGCATGTCGATCACCGAAATGCTGGCGTCTTTCAGATGTGGGGTGGCCATCACGCGGCGGCCATCACGCACCCAAGAAATACCTGACCCCAAATGCGGCATCCCGCCCAGCGGCAGGGTGGCGATCACCCGCCCGACCGTCATGTTGACGACCACGCCCTTTTCGCTGGCCCGCGCCGCGCCGATCAGAAAGCGGTAATCGGGGCTGAAGAAAAAGTCATCCAGCGGCTCGTCCAGCATGATCCGCTTGCGGGCGAACAACCCTTGCGAGGAAGGCAGCGCCTCGACCATGCCCTTTTCGTGGGAATGGACGTAGCCTTCGTAAACCGGCGGGGCGTTCGGGTCGGTCGCCACCTGCCAGATTTCCGGCGTGTCCTTCAGCGCCAGAATAAAGGCGTCATGTTTGGGGTCTTGATAAACGGCGGACACGCGCGACGGGGTGCCGTCACGGCCAATCACCGGCATCACCTTTTCCACCGTCAGATCATCAGTGGACAGGATGGTCAGGGTCATCGGCAGGTAGTTGGCGACGGCAAGGTGTTTGCCGTCCTTTGACATGGCGATATTGCGACTGTTCACACCGGCACGCACGCGCCCGACCTCGTGCAGTGCCCAGATATCGTATTTCTGCACCCAGCCATCGCGCGACATGATGAACACATAGCGGCCATCGGGGCTGAATTTCGGCCCGCCATGCACGGCATAGGGGGTGGGGAAGCGGTCCAGCACCTTAAATGTATCGCCATCCAGCACGCTGATATGGTGGTCGCCGGTTTCCACCACCAGCGTGATATTCATCGGGTCGGCCGTGAAAACGGGCGCATCCACGGGGGTATAATCGGCCCGCATCTGGCGGCTGGCGGTGATATCCTCCGGCCCCCAATCCGGCACTTTGGCCAGCGGCTGTTGCAGGTAATCGGCGATGGCGGCTATGTCCGCCTTGCTCAGAATATCGCCATAGCCCTTCATCTGGGTGGCCACCCGCCCGTTGCTGATAATGTCGATCAGTTTCGGCCCATACATCCGGTGCAGGGTTTGCGGAATCAGCGCGGGGCCGGTGCCACCCAGGCGGGTTTGAGCATGGCAACTGGCGCAGTGTTTCTGGTAAAGCGCCGCCGCATCGGGTGCGGCAGGGGCCGCACTTGCGGCAAACAACAGGCTACTGGCTAAAATCATGCGCCGGATCATGGCTTTTCCCCCGGAATGTTGTGACAGTCAGACGGTCAACATCGGCCCCCGTCACGCCGATTTCTTCGGCCCCCAGATAACAGGCCGGATCTTCGGCCCATGGGTCGCCGGTCAGTTGCAGCGCACGGATACGGGTGTTGCCGCCGCACACGTCCTTATAGGCACAGGCCCCGCAACGCCCTTTTAACGGGCGCGGGCGCTGGCGCAGGGTGGCGAGCATTTTGTCATCGCCTTGCCACAGTTGCGAAAAGGGCACATCCTTGACGCTGCCCACGGTGTAATCGGACCAATAGGTATCGGGATGCACATCGCCCTGCGTGTCGATGTTGGCCACACCAACGCCGGATGAATTGCCGCCCCATGCCGTTAGGTGGCTGCGCAGATGTGCCACCTGATCGACGCTAAACCGTTCTTCGGCCCAGCGCAGGAAATAGACCGCATCGGCATCATTATTGCCGGTGACAATATCCAGTGGCGCCCCGCCATTCACCCCGCTCCAGGCGCGATCAATCAGCATGTCCATTGCTGCGCGGGTGCGTTTATGGGCGGTGTCTTCGCCACGGTTTTTGTCGCCACGGCCAGCATAAACCAGATGTGAGAGGTAGAATTTATCCACCCCCTCATCCTCGCAAAGCTGCAAAAGCTGGGGCAGTTGTTCGGCGTTATCTTCGGTGATGGTGAAGCGCAGCCCCACCTTGATGCCGCGTTTCTTGCATTCGCGCACGCCGGTCAGCGCCTGATCGAACGCCCCGTCCAACCCGCGAAACCAGTCGTTGGTTTTGCCGATGCCGTCGATCGAGATGCCAACGTAATCAAAGCCGATCTCGGCCACTTTATCCGCCGTTTCCCCGACAATCCGCGTGCCGTTGGTGGACAGCGCCAGATAGCGCACCAGTTGCCGCGCGCGTTTGGCCAGATCGAACAGGTCACCGCGCAGCAGCGGCTCGCCGCCCGACAGGATCAACGCGGGCAGGCCCATGCCGCCCAGATCTTCCAGCACATCGCGGGCCTGTTCGGGGGACAGTTCACCGGGGAAATCCACATCGGCAGACACGGTGTAACAGTGGCGGCATTTCAGATTGCAGCGGCGCGTCAGGTTCCAGATCACCACGGGTTTGACGGCACCGGTGCCGCGACGGCTGCGAACCGGTGTCGGGGCAACCAGCTCGCGCATATATTGGGACAGTCGGAACATCGTCTAACCTTTCCCCAGCCGCAGGCCGGTTTTTTTCAGAATTCGGGTGGAATAGAGAATGTCGTCGCTACGCAACGCATCCCCCAGCAAGGCGCGAATTTCGGCGCGGGTTTTGCCATGCACCATGGCAAACAGATTATAGGGCCAGTCGGGCAACGCACGGGGGCGCAGGTAGCAATGGCTGACGAAATCAAGCGCGCCGATTTGTGCACCGAGGTCCAGCGCGGTGGCGTTCTTAACATCCCAGACCGTCATGCCGTTGGCTGCCATGCCCAGCGCATAATGGTTCGGGGCCACAGCGATGCGACGGATCACACCACTGTCCTGCATCGCTTGCAGGCGTGTCATGACTTCGGCCTCGTCCAGCCCTAGACCAGTTGCGATTTCAGCATAAGGTGCTGGCACCAGCGGCAGGCCGGATTGGGTGGCTTTGATCAACCGACGGTCTGTGGCATCAATCCTCATGCCGCCACCCGAAAGCCGATGAAGAATTCATGTTCCTTGGGGAATTGCAGAACCGTCAGGCTGGTTTGTTCCTCGATCCGTTTTGCCACCTCACCAATCCCTGCCCCGGTTTCCGTGGCCAGCACGAACCACATGTTCAGCGCATGGTCGCGCTCGTAATTATGCGCAACCTCGGGGTGGGCGTTGACCAGATCGGCGACGCGGTCAAAGTCGCCCGCAGGCACCTGCATCGCGCACAGGCAGAACGCCCCGCCCATCGCGGCGGCGTCATAAAAGGGGCCAAAACGGGTGATGGCGCGGGTTTCCTTCAGGCGGGTCAGGCGGGTGATCAGCTCACCCTCCTCCAGTCCCAGTTCGGCAGCCACATCGGCAAAGGGGTGCGGGGTGATCGGGAACCCCTCTTGCAGCCGGTTCAGAATGCGGCGGTCTGTATCGTCCAGAGCAGTCATTGCGCCGCCTCCTTGCTGTGGGCAATCATCGCGCCGGTTTGCTTGAAACAATGGGTGGAAAACAGAACCTCGTGCGTTACACCCTTCAGTTCGGGCAAAGCGGTGGCGCGGGTCAGGGTGTCCATGGCCTCGTGGCGGCTGCGGGCGTGGATCATGCAAAACAGGGTATAGGGCCAGACATCGGGAACCGTCTGGCGCTGGTAACACAGTGTCACACCGGGCAGCGCGGCCAGGGCCTTGCCCGCCGGAATGATCCGCTCGACCGGCACCTGCCATACCACCATCGCGTTTGACCGCCAGCCCAGCGCACGATGCCGCAGGATTACCCCGACACGGGTCAGATATCCGGCATCCGACAGGCGGCGGATGCGGTTCAGCACCACGGCTTCGGACAGGCCCAGATCATCGGCCAGCGCGGTAAAAGGATGCGAAACCAGCCGCAATCCCTGCGTCAGCGCCTGCATGATCAGCCGGTCAATACCGTCCAGCGAAAGGGTTTTGCGCAGGCCTTGATCAGGTTTGTGCGCCTTGGGATTTTCCAGACTGAACCCCAGATCAATGTTGAACGCCCGCAGCAAGGGAAAGCTGTGCACCGGCAAACCGCAACGGGCCTCGATCCGTTTCAGGGATGCCTTTAACGTCCCGTCATCCGGTGCGGTGGCAACAAACCACAGGTTCAACCGGTGTTCCCGCAGATAGGAATGGTTCACGCCTTCTTCGGCCCCAACAATCGCCGCTATATCCTTGATCCGCTTTTCCGGCACCGCGATGGCGGCCAATGTGCTGGCGGCAATTGTGTTGGGGCGGATGGTGGCGCCGATCCGGCTGATTGCGCCCGCCGCTTTCAACCGGTCAAGGCGCGTGATTACCTGATCCTCGTCAAGACCAAGCACCTGCCCGATGCTGGCAAAAGGGCGGGATACCAGTGGGAGGTCCCTTTGCCATTCATCAAGCAGGCGTTGGTCAACCGGATCGGGTGTGTGAGCCATATCTATAGCCCCGTCCTGTGTGCGCGTGCGGTGAAAAAGATACCCGAGGGGCTTTGCGCCTCGATTTCGCCGATTTGTTCATAGGTGCGGGTATCGTATATCTTCACCTTGTTTTCATCCCGAACCGAGATCCACACCTCGTTCCCGCGCGGGGCAAATTCCATGTGCAGGGTGGCGGGGCCGGTGGCGATTTCCTTGACCACCTTGCCGGTCAGCGTGTCGATTACCTGCACGCGGTCATTTAACGGATGCGCAAAATTCACCCAGACATAGCGCCCGTCAGGCCGCGCTACGGCAAAGATCGGCTGGCCATAGGTCTGGGTGCGACCGACTTCTTTCAGGCTGCGGCTGTCAACCCACAGCACTTCGTGATGGCCAACAGCAGGCAGCACAAATCGGTCACCGGCCAGTGCCCAGCCCTCGAGGTGGGGCATCTTGTAAACCGGCAGTTTGGCCTCGCCCTTGCCGTAATGGGGCAGGATGTGTTGCGGGACGGGCGGGTTTTGCCACAGGTCAATCGCGGTCATGCCATCTTCGCCAAACAGGCCGGTGATATAGGTGCGCCCATCCGGCGTGACCAGCCCGTCATAGGGGTTCTTGCCGATGCCGGTCAGCTTGGTCAGTTTCAGATCGCCCGACAGATCGGCAATCCATGTTTCGCCGCTTTCCCACATGGTAAATACAAACCGGCGCCCAGGAATATCGACCAGCCCGATGGTTTTCGCACCCGTGGGAATATCGGCCACCATTTCCAATGTATCGGCGTCAAACACCCGCACACCACCCGGTTCATAGTTCGACACGGCTACCAGCCTTCCATCATCCGAAATCGCACCCCCGATCGAGTTTCCGGCCTGCATCACCCGTTTGACAATCTTTTGCGTCAGGATATCGACCTTGGTCAGCCCGCCATCACGTCCGAACACATAGGCGAACTGTTCGTCAGGCGAATAGACAAGGCTGGCGTGACTCAGATCACCCAGCCCCTCGATCCGGCCAATTGCAGCGTGTTCGGAACGATCAATCACCACCAGTGACCCCGTGGCGCGTTCAACAATCAGCCCCAGATCGCCCGTGGCTTTGTAAACCGTTTCCGCAAACGCAGGCAGGGCGACAAACAAGGTGATCAGCAGGGCAAACAGACGTTTCATTCCTCGGTGTCCTCCAACAGGTATTGGGCAATCCAGTTGATATCCTGATCGGCCAGCAACGGCCCCCACGGGGGCATGGCGGTATCGGGGATGCCGTCCTTGATGATCTGTGCCAGCCCTTCGGCATCGCGCCCTTCCAGCGTTTGCGCACGGATGTCGGGGCCAAGGCCGCCCTTGCGGGTCATGCCGTGGCAGGCACCGCAATCCTGCTCGACCAGATGGCGCAACTCGGTCGCGCGGGGCGATGAAACCTCGGCTGCGCTGGCGGTTGTGGCCAGGATCAGAAACAACAGTAGGCTACGCATGGGCGGCCTCGGCTGGTTGATATTGGGTTGCCAGTGATACCGCCTGCTCGGGCCTAAGCGAAACGACCCGACCAATAATGAAAAGCATCGGGGCTGACATATCAGCCTGCTTTATCTGCTGCTCTATCTGCCCGAGATCGGTAACAAGGCGGGTTTCATTGGGGGTGGTGGCCGATGAAATGGCCATCACGAGGGTATCGGGGGACAGGCCGAACAGCATCAGGTTGTGGCTGATCTCGGCTATGTTTGCAGCGCCCATATAAACCACAAGCGTACTGTCGGCATCGGCAAGGCTGGCCCAGTCCAGATCAAGCGGCTTGTCCTTGGCGCGGTGGCCGGTGACATAGCGCACACTGTCGGCCACACCACGATGGGTCAACGGGATGCCGGTCGTGGCGGATGCGCCCTGCGCCGCCGTAATGCCGGGCACATATTCAATGGGGATGCCTTGGGCGCGCAAATATATTGCCTCTTCAGAGCCGCGACCAAAGATCAGCGGATCGCCCCCTTTCAGGCGCACGACCATGCGGCCAGCGAGCGCCTGCTCAGTCAGAATTTCATTGATACGTTCCTGTGGAACGGTGTGGTGTTTCGGGGCCTTCCCGACCGAGATCAGCGATGCGGCATCCGGCACCAGCGCCATGATTTCCTTTGACACCAGCCGGTCATAAACCACCACGTCTGCAGCCTGGATCAGGCGCAGCGCCTTGATGGTCAACAGGTCGGGATCCCCCGGCCCTGCGCCAACCAGATAGACAGTTGCAGGAAATGACATGCGTGCGCTCCGCTCTTGAAAGGCTGTGAAAAACCAAGAGGGGGAGAGGGCCGTCGCAACAGCCCCCTCCGACAGTGTTTAGTAAACGTCGTTACGTGTGTTGTAGACGTTGAATTTGCCGGTTGGTGTGATCAGACGCGGGTCTTTGATCACATGTTTCAGTTCCAACGTTTTGTCATCAACCACGACGATGGCCGATTCCTTGTCCTTGGAATTCCAGACCGAGAACCAGATTTCGTCGCCCGCCATGTTGTATTCACCTTGAACAACACGTGGCTGACCTTCTTTGATGTCAGCCCACTGAGCGATGGGGAGAGTTTTGAATGCTGGCTCTTCTTGATCCAGTTCGTTGACGTTAAAGACTGCGACAGAGGTGGTCGCGGAAATTCGGACCAGTTGTTAAGGTGGATCGACTTATGAGAAAGACGATTCAAAATGACGAAACGAAAGAACCATTCTCCCGAATTCAAAGCCCGCGTTGCGCTTGAAGCAATCCGCGAGGAAATGACGATGGCGGAGCTGTCGAAGAAGTATGGTGTGCATCCAACCCAGATTGGCACATGGAAACGAGCAGCGATTGAAAACATGGCCACGGCATTTTCCAGACGGGGCCGTGATCCTGATCGGGTTGATGAAGCCCAGATTGAGAAGCTGCACTCCAAGATTGGTCAGCTGGTCGTGGAACGGGATTTTTTAGCCAACGCCTCGCAACAGTTGCTCGGGAAGCGAGGCAAAAAATGGTGAGCCGTGAGCATGATCTGAGTGTGCGACGACAATGCGGGCTACTTTCTCTGGCGCGCTCGAACCTGTATTACCAGCCAAAAGGCGAAAGTGCTGAAAATTTGCGGTTCATGACAATAATCGACAAGCAATTCTTGCAGACGCCGTGGTATGGATCACGGCAAATGGCCCGGCACATGCAGCGCCAAGGTTACAAGTGTGGTCGCCACAGGGTCCGCCGTTTGATGCGGCTGATGCGGTTGGTTCCGATCTACCAGACGCCCAACACGAGCAAGAAACATCCGCAGCATAAGATCTACCCGTATCTGCTGCGAGACCTGACGATTGATCGTCCAAACCATGTGTGGTGCGTAGATATCACCTACATTCCGATGCAGCGCGGGTTCCTCTATTTGGTCGCGATCATGGACTGGCACAGCCGCAAGGTTTTGAGCTGGAGATTGTCAAACAGCATGGAGGCAGATTTTTGCGTTGAAGCCCTGAAAGAGGCTATGGCCAAATACGGCAAGCCCGATATCATGAACAGCGACCAGGGCAGCCAGTTCACCGGGTTTGAATGGACGCAGGCGCTGAAAGAAGCCGACGTGAAAATCTCGATGGATGGCAAAGGTCGCTGGGTCGATAACCGGATGATCGAGCGGCTTTGGCGATCCTTGAAATACGAATGCATTTACCTCAACGCATTTGAAACGGGTTCGCAGACCCGCGCCGGGATCGGGAAATGGTTGGCTTACTACAACACCGAGCGCCCGCATTCCACCCACGGAATATTGACCCCGGATGAAGCCTATGACAGAAAAACAAAACCAATGAGTTTGGCAGCCTAAATGAAACCCTGATCCATCTTAAACTGGCTGCTGACTGGTCAAAAAAGTGGGACCACCTCTGATTAAGCGACTTTGGTTCCAAAATTACCACGGCTTTCAAAGAGCGGCAGTTTGAAACAGCCGTCGGAGATCAGAATGAAAATTTCCGGCTGGCTGTCAATGAGCATTTAAAACTGACCCGGTTTCGGCATTTAAATTTGCCCCCCCCTTTGTGGCGCAAAGCCCCCAGTCGGGCCGCCTTCATGTAGCGAGTCCGTCTGGGGGCTTTGCTTGCGGAACGGCTAGTTTTTTCTACGGCGTTTACTCTGGGCGAACCGGTATGAGGTATTGCCGGTTTCGATGATGTTGCAGTGATGAGTGACGCGATCCAGAAGGGCGGTTGTCATCTTGGCATCCCCGAAGACCGAGACCCATTCACCGAACTCAAGGTTGGTTGTGATGATGATGCTGGTCTTCTCGTAGAGCTTGCTGATCAGATGGAAGAGCAACGCGCCACCGGATTTGGGAAACGGGATGTAGCCCAGCTCGTCGATGATGACGCAGTCCAAAGCCGAGAGCTGCCGGATGATCTTCCCTGCATTGCCGTCGGCCTGTTCCTTGATCAGGGCGTTGATCAGATCGACGGCGTTGAAGAAGCGCGCCTTCTTGCCGTTGTTGATCAGCGTCGTTCCCAGCGCGATGGCGATGTGGGTTTTGCCCGTGCCGGTTCCGCCCACCAGGATGAGGTTATGGGCCTCCTCTGTGAACTGGCCGGTGCAGAATGGTTCGATCTGGGCCTGGGTGAGGGCGGCGGCGCTGTAATCGAAGGTGGCGAAGTCCTTGTGATGGGGGAACTTCGCAACCCTCATTTGATACTGGATGGAGCGCACCCGGCGCTCTACAGTCTCGGCGTCGATCAGTTGCCTTATCGCTGTGGTCAGACTTGGCGGCTTGCGCGCGGACAGCAGATCATGGGCGCAAGCTGCCATTCCATGCAACCTGAGGGCTGTCAGTTGGTCGATCAAGGCATTCATACGGCAACCTCCTCAGCCGAGCACAGGGTCTCATAGCGTTTGCAATCGGCTTCGGGCCGCAAGGTCAGCTGCGGATAAGCGCAGGCATCGCTGAGCGGTGTGATGACCGGTTCCACCAACTGGTTGATCAGATTGATGATGGCGGGCAGCCGCAGGGTGTTTTGTGCCACCGCCAGATTGCAGGCCGTCTCGACCACCTCGATCCCGTGATCCTGTGCCAGCAGGAGCAGGTCGACGAACTCCCGATCCCCGCCTTTACCAGCCATGTAATGTTCCCTGATCCGATGCATGGCCTCGGGCAGTTCCCAGCCCACAAAGGGGGCGCCATTGCGCAGGGCACCAGGCTTGCGGTCCAGCAGGGGAACGTAATGCCAGGGCTCGAAATAGCTGATATTGCGGGTAAAATGACGCCTGTGCTCGGCAATCACATCCTGACCGGAGACCACCACGATCCGGCCGGCATAGGCGCGTAGCGACACATGATGCCCGGCAAAGCGGGAGGGCACGCTGTAGCGATTGCTGGCATATTGAACCAGGCAGGTGGAGCGGACACGGACGGTCTTTTCCACGTAGCCGTCGAAGGCCCGACCCAGGGGGCGCAGTTCGGCGCGCTCGTCTTCGAACACTTCGGTAATCGTGCGATCCTGCTGCTCGGGATGGGGACGCTCTGCCAGATCTTCGCAACGCAGACGCAGCCACGCGTTCAGCGCCTCGAGATCATCAAAGGCCGGTTCGGGAACGAACAACCGGCCCCGCAAGAACTGGACCTGGTTCTCGACCTGTCCCTTCTCCCAGCCCGCAGCGGGCGTGCAGGCCACCGGCTCCATCACATAGTGGTTCATCAAGGCCAGGAACCGGGGATGGAATATCCGCTCCTTCGAGCGCGAAACGTAGGTCACCATGGTCTTGGGGTTGTCGATGATCACCCTGCGCGGAACGCCTCCGTAAAAGGACAGCGCCTGCACGAAAGCATCCAGCACCATCTCCTGGGCTTCACCGGGATAGGCAATCACGAAAGGCTTGCGGCTGTGACACAGGCGGAAATGAGCGACCTTCACCTTCTGCTCGACACCACCCAGTACGACCCGTTCTTCGCTCCAGTCAAATTGCAGCGCGTCACCCGCCGCAAAATGCAGCGGGATAAACGCATCTCCCGAACAGGCCCCGGCGCGCTTCAACTCACGAACAAAACGCTGAACCGGCGAATAGGACCCGGTATAGCCCTCTGCCACAAGCTGCTCGTATAGCTTCTGGGCCGTCCGCCGCTCCCGGCGTGGTCGCCTCGAGTCCTGATCAAACAGTTCCTGCAGCCGAAGATCAAACCCATTGCACAGTTTGTGCCGAACTGGCGGCGCATGGCGCTGGTAGCTCGGCGGATTCTCGTCCTTCAAATACTTCTTGATCGTGTTCCGCGACAGTCCCGTCGCCCGCGCCACAGACCGGATGCTGCGCCCTTCAACCAGCACCCAGCGCCGGATCTTCGATACGCTTTCCATCAATATCACCTGCTCTTTCCTCCGCACAATTTTGCGCGGATGTTAACGAAACAGGTGGGTCAATTTTACTCGCTCATAACCCACCCAAGTGGGTCAGTTTTGCACGCCGATTCACACCAACAGCAACAAAATGGTCGTGCTACGGGATTCCCTATATGAAGTCGCGCAAAAGGTGGCTGGCCCTGTTGTTCAGGACATCCTGATCAATGATATTGTCCGCCAGGATATTCAAAGCTAGGGTCGGGACACCGCCCTAGGGTCGAGACTCAATCAATTCCACCACAGGATAAAGGCAGCGATAGCGACGGCTGACAGGAAGTTTTGAGCCAGTTTGTCATAGCGGGTGGCAATGCGGCGGAAATCCTTGAGGCGGCAGAAGGCGCGTTCGATCAGGTTGCGAGCGCGATAAGCCTGCACATCATGGGGGATGGGGCGTTTTCGGGATCGGGTGGAGGGGATGACGGCCTCTGTTCCGGCCCGCGCAAGAGTTGCGCGCAGGCTGTTTGCATCATAGCCCCGGTCGCCGAGCAGGCGGCGTGGTGCGGGCATGGTTGCCAGCAGAGCAGGGGCAGCCGAGATGTCGGCAATGTTTCCGGGGGTCAGACTGAACGCGGCAATGCGCCCGTAACCATCTGTCAACGCGTGTATTTTCGTCGTGGGCCCGCCACGCGAGCGCCCGATGCAGTGAATCTTCGCCCCCCTTTTCCGCCATGCGCCGAGCGATGCGCCCGAACGGCAGTGGAATCGATACTCAGTTCGTGTGGGATTTCCGCCTGTCCGACCAACTCCGCGAAAATCTTCTGCCACAGTCCACGCCGGCTCCAGCGGTTGAACCGGTTGTAGATGGTCGTCGGCGGGCCGTATTCGCGCGGGCAGTCCTTCCAGCGACAGCCCGACTTCAGAACATGGATGATCCCGCTGATCACCCGTCGGTCATCTTTCCTGCGCGCGCCCGGTTGATTGTGCGGCAACAGCGGTTTGATCGCCGCCCACGCTTGATCCGAGAGCCAAAACCCTTCCGTCATCATCCACCTCCGGCTCGTTTTCCCGCAGTGAATCAGACACATATCGCAAAATCAACAGGTTGATTGGGTTTTAACCCTAGGCCCGCCCGGATTTCATCCGTGCCTCTTCTGCGGACTTTTCCAGCAAACGGCCCACGGCCTCGGCTTGTCCAAACGCTTTTTGTGCTTTTAACCGCTGCTCTTCCTGCTTTGCCAAGATTGCAGAACGGCGGGTGTTCAGCGCGCGTTTTTGTTGTTGCACCCAGTTTTGCCAGCGCAAATCCGCGCCCGCCAAAAGGGCAGTATCCATACCGCCTTTGGCCAGCAGTTGCGCTGCCCTTTTAGTGCTTTCGCGATCCAGTTCGGCAACCTGTTCGGCCAGGTCTTGTTCTGCCTTAATAATTTGTTGCAACTTCATCCTTTCAGCATCCAGAACCAAGCCGGTCAGGTTGCGCAGGGCCACCAGTTGTTTCTCCATCTACTGCCCCCTTTTCCCAGCAACCTTTTTGCGCAGTTCCTCGGCAAACCGGATTGCAGCCGCCACAGCCTGATAATGGTCCGGCGGAATTTCCTGCCCGATTTCGACCGTTGCAAACAGTGCACGGGCTGTAGGTGGATCACGATGGATCGGCACACCGGCCTCATTTGCGGCTTCGCGAATCCGGGCGGCGATTTCATCCACACCTTTGGCCACACAGACTGGCGCCATCCCGGCTGATCGATCCCATTTCAGGGCCACCGCGTAATGCGTCGGGTTTACGACAACCACACTGGCATCAGGAACATCGGCCAGCATCTGGTTCATCGCAATTGCATACCCCTTTTGGCGACGTTGCTGTTTGACATGCGGATCGCCCTCGCTTTGCTTGGCCTCGTCCGTCATTTCCTTACGCGACATCATGTTGCGCCGCGTGTGTTCGGCTTTTTGCCACATGAAATCCACAGCACCGATCCCCAGCGCAATCATCAACACCACCGACAGAAATTCTACCAACAGTCGTGACAAAACGGTGGTTATCATTGCGGGCGGCAAATGCACTGTTCCCATGATTTCCAGCATTTTACCCTTAAGGAAAAACGCCAGAACCAGTGAATAGATCATCAGTTTGAAAAAGCTTTTACCAAACTCAAACAACCCGCTGCGGCCGAACTTGTTTTTTGCATTCGACAGGATCGAAATGCGTGATAGTTTCGGGATCAGTTTATCAGGCGCCACAACAAAACTGCGCTGGACAAGGATGGACAGGATAACAAGCAATACCGGTAACAGGAACCACGGGCCAATGGTCACGATCAACCCTTGAAAAACACCCCCCGAAACAGGATGGGCACTGTCGCGAAAAAATACTGTTGATATACGGTCTGCATTTCCAACCATATTGGCCAACAGCTGAGCAAATTGCGGAAGTGTTGCTGCCCCCATAGCCATCGCAACCAACAGAATCCCGCCATAGGACGCAGCCGTGTTCAGGTCGCTCGACTTTGCAATCTCGCCTCGTTTTCGGGCGTCATCCAGTTTTTTCTGGGTCGGTTCATGTTGCTTGTCATCGTCTTGGGAACCATCGCTCATTTCGGCCCTCCGAACGGGTTTTGCAAAAATTGTTGCAGGGCATCAGACCAGACCGTCAACATCAGCGGCATAACCAGAAACATCATAATCAACGCCCCTGCAGTTATGGCTGGCGCGCCGACGAAAGCCACCATCAGCTGGGGCATTGCGCGGTTAATTACACCCAGCGCCACATTGTAGATCAGGGATGCGATGATGAACGGGGCTGCCAAAGTGAAGGCCAGCGAAAACGCTTGTGCTATTTGCCCCACTCCCCAATCACCCAGAATTGATGCACCCGGAAATTGGCCCGGCGTCAAGACATTGTAGGACAGGATCAGAACCTCGGCAATGCGGACGTGCAGACCTGTCATCACGGCAAGCGCAAGGCCGCCGAAAACCAAAAGGTGGCCAATCGCTGGTTGCGGTTCGATCCCTGCGCCACCGAAAACTTGTGACAAGGATGTGGCCTGTGCAGCAATGGAACCCGCCATTTGCAAAGCCAGAACAAACAGGCGCAGGGCAATTCCCAGCGCCAACCCTGCCAGTGTTTCTGTCGCCAGCAAAATTGGAATACCTTTTTGGTGTTCAGCCAGTGGCTCGATCTGTGCGGCAACTGCAGGCATTACGATGGCGGTAAATCCCAATGCCAACCCCAAGCGGACACGTTGCGGAACCGAACTTTCGCCAAAGGCCGGAAGCAGCGCCATTGCCGCCCCGACCCGCAAGAAAACGATGAAGCCTATCAACAAACCGTCCTGTGCGAAGGTCAGAAAATCCGACAGGGCCGCGTTCATGCGGGCACCAGACCGACAAGAGATGGCCGCGCTTCGGTCCCGATTTCCTCGAATGATAAAACCGGATTGGTGATACCCTTGGCAGAAAGAACCGTGCGTAAAAACCGGCGGCGGTGGCGGGGGGCGGCGATGGCGGGGTAAATGCCGGTTTCCGAGGCTTTGGCCAGTTTTTCGGCCACACCATTTGCCAACCGGTTGAATTCCTCGGGTGGCAGGGCCACATCCCCCTGCCCGCGTTCGCCTTCGATCTGGTAGGTGTTAAAGGCCTGTTCCCACTCTGGTGCCAGCTGGATCAGGGGGATCGTACCATTATCGCGCTTTAACTCTGCGACCAATTGGAACCCCAGCCGTTGGCGGACATGTTCACACATCGCCTCGGCCTGTTGATACATCTGGCGGGCCTCGGCGGTTGCTTCCAGAATCAGCGGTAGATTGCGGATTGAAACCCGTTCCTCCAACAACATCCGCATAATGGTTAACAACAGGTCCACCGGCACCTTATCCGGTACCAACTCGTCCAGCATCCGACGATTTGCCTGCGCCCGTTCATCATCCGACAGGTTAACGAACTCATCCAGCAACCGGCGCAAGGCTTTTAACGTCAGCAGCCGTGGGAAGTTCTGTTTAATCACTTCAAGCAGATGCGTCGCCAGAACCTCTGTTGCCGAGACGATCGTAACACCGGACAGGGCAGCCTCTTCTTGTGCGTTATTTGTGATCCAGCGGGCGGGCGCGCCGTAAACAGGCTCGCTTACGTCTTCGCCTGCGGGCAGAACATCCGGTCCTTCGGGCAGCAATGCCAACGCGCGATCCGGGAACAGGCGGTCACGTACCTGTTCGACCCCCTGAACCTTGATGACATATGTTCCTGCAGGCAGGGACGCATCATCCGTCAGGCGAATTTCCGGCAGAATAAGCCCGAAAGCCGTGGCCACATGGGTGCGCATATTGGCAATCCGCGCGTCCAGCCCCGTGGCAGGATCAAGCACCATACTAACCAGATCGGGTGCGAATTCTACATGGATATCATCCAGATCCAGCAGATCACCAATGGGCGTCTTACTGGGCTGCAGATCATCGGTGGCGACCGTGTTTTGTGCCAGAATTTCTTTGCGTTTGGCCGTGCGATGAACCGACCAAGCAGCTGCCCCCAAAACCAATGCGCCAATGATGAATGGTAGAAACGGCAAGCCGGGTACCAGCGCGAACAACGCCATTAGAACGGCCACGGTTGCAAGGGCTGGCGGGTAACGGCCCAGTTGCGCCACGAGTTCCAGATCGACCGATCCTTTTGTGCCACCCCGCGACAGCAACAGGGCCGAAGCAATTGATATGATCACAGCAGGAATTTGCGAGACCAAGCCATCACCAACAGTCAGGATTGAGTAAGTCTTGAATGCTTCGCCAATCGGCATCCCATGGACGGCCACCCCCATGATCAACCCCATTACAAGGTTCAACAGGGTGATCAGCAGACCCGCCACTGCATCGCCTTTGACAAATTTCGAGGCCCCGTCAAGTGAACCAAAGAATGTGGTTTCCGCCTGTTCCCTCTCCCGCCGCGCCTTGGCTTCGGCATGATCAATCGCACCCGCTGACATATCACTGTCAATTGCCAACTGTTTACCCGGCATTCCGTCCAGCGCAAACCGCGCCCCGACTTCGGCCATGCGCGCCGCGCCCTTGGTGATGACGATGAAATTCACGATGATCAACACACCAAACACCACAAGCCCCATGAAAACGCTGCCGCCCATTACGAAATTGGCGAACCCTTCGATCACGTTTCCAGCAGCACCAGTGCCGGTATGCCCCTGACCGATGATCAGTTTGGTCGAGGACACGTTCAGCGAAAGACGCAGCATTAACGAGGCCAGAAGCACCGTTGGAAAGGCCGAGAATTCCAGTGGCCTGTCGATGAATAACGTTATGGTAAACATCAGGATTGCCAGCGCAAAGGATGCCGCAAGTCCCACATCCAACACCCAGGAGGGCATAGGCAGGATCATCATCACGATGATTGCCATCAGGACCAGCGCCAACAGAATGGTTGGCTGGAATATCCTTAAGATAAGGTGTTGCGGATTATCCATCGGTTTGTGCCACAATAATCAACCGCGTGACCGATTGCGCATTTCCCAACGGAACAAGTGAACCAAGCGTGCGCGTCGTGCTGTTTGACTGCAACAATGGATATTTGTTGATCCTGACAATAGCCGGTGCAGGCTGCGGTTCAGCATAGACCAGTTGTACATCCGTTTGCGGGGCATCATTCCCTATTAGCTCTTTGCGGTACCGGTTGAACCTCACCTCGTATTTTTCAGCGTATTTCGGTGTGCGGGAATGATAGGCGCCAGCCGCACTGCCCCAATCGCCTTTTTCCCGATACAATTCCAGCAAGAATTTTGCGGCATACAAAGCATTGGGACGCGGCTTGAACATCTCTTCAATCGAGGCAAAGGCTTGTCCGTGCCATTTATAATTTATCTGGAAGCAGCCAACATCAAAGCTACGCGCCCCACGCTTGTAATTCTGGTAAACAAACGCGCGCGCCTCATCTTCGGTATCGAACCAGACGCCTTTACCTTCCATATTCACCGTCCAGGGCCAGGGGCGCATTGTGCCACCGCGCTTTCGTCCGGTTTCGTTTAGGGATATTGCCTGCAATACAGAAAGCGGAACACCCGTTTCCCTTGCCGCATAAGCAGCGGCTTGATCACAGATCTGCGACAGATCCTGCGCGGCACGCAGCGGATAAACCGATACAGTCAGTCCGGCCACAGTCAATATGACAAATCGGATGACCAAAGAGGTTCTAATCCGCATACCGGTTTTTCTTTTGAAGGCAATTCTAGCCATTATCACAATTCTTGCTGTTCTTTCCACAGCAGGCTACGCAACAAGCCTTTAGAAAAGGTAAGTAAAAGTGGAATTAGTCACCTACTGACAAAGAAGCGGGATAATCCTTTATCAATGTCTCGATCGACTGGCGGAAATTTCCGCTTTCCTCAATCAAAGAAGCATCAACTGTCAGTACTTGCTCTGACATTGCCGGATCTGCATCGACGATTTGCGAATCCAAAACCATTGATCTGGCAAGTGATTTTTCCGGTTCCGTGCCGATTTGTTGTAGACTTTGCCAATCACCCGCCTGCCAGACAGCTGATTTTTGGCTGTCGTAATCCGAGATTTCCGCATAGGCCGCCGCAGCTTTATCATAGGATCCCAAATTCTCGAATGCCTGCGCCCGCAAATTTACCGCCTCGTCCCCCGAGACCTTCTCAAGCAAGCTTTCAACCTCGTCAGCCCTACCATCCAGAAGGGCCGCTCTGGCCATGATCAATCTGTCTGTATCTGATGGGGGCATGGGGGCGTTTAAAATATCCATTGCCCGTTTGGAAAACCCAAGATCCAGCACTCTCTTTGCGACGGCCTGTCGGGTTGCACGGGGGATATCCAGTTTTGAAACATCCTTGTGGGCAGCGAAGATAAACTTTAGAAATGCTTCATCAGATGCCGAATTTGTTGCAGCTGTCAGGACTTCGGCCCACAGCTGCACCTTTTCATTGATATAGGCATTTGTATTGGCTTCACGTAAGTTGCTTAATGCAACATCCAGATTGCCGGATTGCGCGTAAATCAAGGTTAGGGATCGTAATAGCTTTGCCCCATCCGAAGTTGTTCTTTGCTCGAACAGATACGATTCTGCTGTTGGGAACCTCTAAAAATCCCCCAAAATCCGGCCTGACGGGGTAGAATCGTCATCAGGATGAAAATGATTCGACCGACGGGGTTTTGTCATGGGTCAGATGGGATTTTTTGATCTTTCCAGCCGATACGCGGGACTGGACAAATCTGGTGATCCGCTGGTGTTGCTCAACGACATGGTGCCGTTCGAGGATTACCGGGACGAGCTGAAGGCCATATGGCGCACGCCGCCCGAACAGCGCAAATCCAACGCTGGCCGCCCGCCTTGGGATGAGGTGCTGATATTCAAGACGATGGTTTTGCAGCAGCTCTACAACCTCTCTGACGATCAGATCGAGTATCAGATCCGCGACCGCCTGTCGTTCATGCGGTTTCTCGGCCTTGGCATTGAAGACAGCGTACCTGACGCCAAGACCATCTGGGCCTACCGTGAAAGGCTGGCCGGGGCCGGGAAGATGAAGGAGCTGTTTGACAAGTTCGATGCCTTTCTGCGCGAAAAGGGCTATCTGGCGATGGGCGGGCAGATTGTTGATGCGAGCATCGTTCCGGCGCCGCGCCAGCACAACAAAAGGGACGAGAACGAGAAAATCAAGGCGGGCGAAACGCCTGAAGAGTGGGAGGAAAAACCCCACAAGAAGCGCCAGAAGGACGTGGATGCGCGCTGGACGAAGAAGCACGGCAAGAGCTATTACGGCTACAAGAACCACATCAATGTCGACCGGCGGCACAAATTCATCCGCGCTTATGATGTCACCGATGCCGCCGTGCATGACAGCCAGGCGCTTGCCGGTCTGATTGATGCGAGCAACACCTCATCGGACCTGTGGGCCGACAGCGCCTATCGCTCGCAAAAGATCGAAAGCGAGCTGGAAGAGCGGGGGCTTCACAGCCATATCCATCACAAGGGCAGGCGCGGCAAGCCGCTTGGCGAGCGCCAGCAAAAGGCCAACCGGAGGCGCTCGAAAGTGCGGGTCCGGGTCGAGCATGTATTCGCTTTTCAGGAGCGCTCCATGGGCGGCAAGCTGATCCGCTCCATCGGCCTGAAGCGGGCGCGATTTCGCATCGGGATGATGAACCTGGTCTACAACATGAAGCGCTTCGTCCAGTTCGAATGCGGCCTGGCGGCGCCGGGATAAGGGTTCATGGGGTGAGGTGTGCCTGAAATACCCAAAACCGGCTTGAAACCGGTGAAAATGGGTTTATGATCCGAAGCAATCAGGCGGGACAGGCGAAAAACCGTCCACCCCGCCGCGAAGAAGGCGAAAACGGGAATTTACAGAGGTTCCCTGTTGTCATTATCTCGTCCGACACTTGCGATTTTCGCTCTGCTTTTGCCTCCAAAAGTTTGATCAAAGCTTTAAGTGCAACGGCGTTATTATCTGTTGCAATCTCTTCAAGCGTTTGTTCCGCTGTATCGTGATGTCCGCGTTCTTGCTCAAAATGGGTTGTGTCTCGAAAGTGGTGGAAATTGATTTCAGGCACCTCCGAGCGGGTTGAGTTATGCGCCGGTCAGGCGGCTTGGTCAAGGGTTGCGTCGGCGACGGGCTGAGCGAGCGTTTCCCAGCCATCGACCTTTCGCATGACGATCTGCCCCGAGGCCATCAGAGCCCAAAGCAGCATCGGCACGGTCTCGGCGCATGGCAGCACGGTCTGGGTCTTGATGCGGCGGCGGAATTCCTCGTTCAGGCGTTCGATCGCATTTGTCGTTCTGGCCGATTTCCACTGGCCTTGTGGCAGACGCGTGAAGGTGAAAAGCTTATCTCCTGCTTCTTCCAAGCTGTCAGCGACGGCCTTGCATTTCAGCCGCCATTTTCGCAGAAATGCCTTGCGGCGGGTGGCGATTTCCTCGGGTGTTTTGGCGTAGATCATGTCGCGGTAATCTTCTGTCAACTCATCATGCATACGCTTGGGTGCCTTGGCCAGAAGGTTGCGGTGCTTGTGCACCGTGCACCTCTGGATCGGCAGATCTTCACCCCAGAGGGCAATGAGAGCGACCTCAAGTCCCGGTGCCCCGTCCACGATGACAAATTCGGGCCGTTTCAACCCGCGCGCATCCAGATCGTTGATGAACTGACGCCAGGCGGAGGTGCTTTCGCCGCCCATGTTCATCAGTGATAACAAGACCTTCTGCCCATCCCGGCGCACGCCAATCGCGGCCAGAACCGAGATATTGGTGGCCTTCCTGTCAATCCGCGTTTTGATCACGGTGCCGTCCAGGATCAGCCGCACGATGTCTTCATCCGCAAGGCTGCGGGCGCACCACGCCTGCCAGTCCACCTTCACCTTGCGCCAGGCGCGGCTCACCACATCCTTGCTGACCGCCCCCTGAAACAGGCCGAACAGGGCGCGTTTTACCCGCCGTGTGTTGGTGCCCGAAAGGTAGACAGCAGCGATCAGCGCCTCGGCCTTCTTCGTCAGCCGCTGGTAGCGGGGCAATGCCTTCGAGCGCCATTCTCTGGCCTTGCCGGCCTCGCCTGTGATCCGCGCACGCGGCACGCGCACCGTTTCGGTTCCAAATGTTCCGACCAGTTGCCGCTCGCGATGCCCGTGGCGGTATCCGGCCTTTGCCCCGCCGCTGCGGCCATACCGGCAACGGCCCAGAAACTGCTCCAGCTCCTCTTCGAAAACCGCCTCGATCGTCGCGCGGATGTTCTGGCGCAGCCGGTCTTCAATCGGGTCATAGCCTGCTTCATTGGCCAGTAGCGCGGATGTCGATGTTGCTGTATTCTTTGTCATGGCGTGATCTCCTTGGCGGTTCCAGCCGCCGGTTGGGTGGCTTCGATGCACCCGGAGATTACGCCGTCCTCGAATTTCCACCAAACTCGCGACACTACCGTTCTCGACAGCCCCAAGCGACTGATATCACGCGCCCAGATGCAGGAAACCCTTGGCGGCACCGCCGGCGATAGTTTCGATCGCGCCATGGACGTTCGCATCTCGCGTCTGCGCACCAAACTGCGCGAAGATCCCAAAAACCCCCGCCTGATCAAAACCATCTACGGCGCAGGGTATATTTTTCTGGGTGACGTGATCTGGGACTGATCTTCTTCTTGCCGTAAATACCTTCGGGGGGAATTGCCGTCAGGCAAGGGGGGCAGACAGCCCCCGTCCCCGAGCGTCAGCGAGATATAGAGCGTTGCACAGCAACTCCGCTAAACTACCCCATTGGCACCCTGCCCCGCTTCCTCTACTGATTTTCCCTGACAGATATGCAGGAGATTCCCCATGACACACCTTTGGGTCCGGGCCGAGCAACGGCCAAACGAAGAACGCGTTGGCTTAACGCCCGAAGGGGCCAAGGCCTTGATTGATGCAGGCATCCGCGTCACCGTGGAAGAAAGCCATGTGCGCGCCATACCGATTGACGGATATATCGCCGCCGGTTGCAAGATCGCTGCTGAAAACACATGGCCCGACGCCCCGCAGGACGCGGTCATTTTCGGCCTCAAGGAACTGCCCGAGGACGGCACCCCCCTACCGCACCGCCACATTCTGTTCGGCCACGCTTACAAAGGCCAGCCATCGGGGCAGATCCTGCTACAACGGTTCAAGGCCGGGGACGGCATCCTATATGATCTGGAATATCTGGTGGATGAAAACGGCCGCCGTGTGGCCGCCTTTGGCTATTGGGCCGGTTTCGCC
Organism: Profundibacter sp.; assembly: GCF_965277155.1. Lineage (GTDB taxonomy): Bacteria > Pseudomonadota > Alphaproteobacteria > Rhodobacterales > Rhodobacteraceae > Profundibacter. Next base: position 199,131 of record NZ_CBDIBV010000011.1, on the reverse strand, counting down.
GGTGCCGCCGTTTCACTGAAATGCTGGGCTGCGCAACAACACAGCGAAATTTGCGGACCCGTTGGCGTTTACAAAGACAAAGACGCCCTGCTGGACGATCTGAAAACCACACTTGACGCCACAGGCGCCCCGCGCCCCACCGCCATCGTTATCGGTGCTCTGGGCCGCGTTGGCTCGGGCGCATCCGACCTGTGTGCGGCGATGGATGTTGCCACCACCAAATGGGACATGGCCGAAACGGCATCCGGTGGCCCCTTCCCCGAAATCCTGCAACATGACATGTTCGTCAACAGCATCTTTGCCAGCCCCGGCACGCCGGTCTTTGTGCCCGCATCCGCCAAAACCGATCCACGCAAACTGACCGTAATCGGTGATGTGGCCTGCGACCCTGACAGCGATTTTTCCCCGATCAAGGTTTACGATCACACCACCACATGGGATGAACCTGCCCTGCGCGTGGCCGACAACCCGCCGTTGGACGTGACTGCCATCGACAACCTTCCCTCGATGCTGCCGGTGGAATCCTCACAGGATTACGCCGCGCAACTCTTGCCAAGCCTGCTGACCCTTGGCACTCTGGACACCGGAGTATGGGGCCGTGCCAAGGCCACATTCGACAGCCATATCGCTAATTTGTAAGGGATCACGACCATGACAATCCACTGGTGCGGCACCGGCCTATCCGCCATCCCCGGCCTGCGACGCCTTATCAAAGCGGGCTATGAAGTCACCGTCTGGAACCGCACGGTTGAAAAAGCCGAAGATGCCGTGGGCGATCTGACCCGCCGCATCAATGCCTTCACAATCGAGGCCCTGACCGCCGAAGTGCAATCCGGTGACGTCGTGGTGTCCATGCTGCCCGGTGACTGGCATGTTCCGCTGGCAGAATTATGCATCGAAAAGGGTGCGAATTTCGTCTCCTCCAGCTATATCGCCCCCGAAATGCGCGCGCTTGATATGGCCGCGCGGGATGCCGGTGTGGCACTGGTGAACGAAGTCGGTCTGGACCCCGGTATTGATCATCTGATGGCGCATTGGCTGGTGGCCGATTACCTTGCCTCACCCACCTATGACGCGGGCAACCACATCTCGTTCATTTCCTATTGCGGTGGTGTCCCCAAACACCCTAACCCGTTCCGCTATAAATTCAGCTGGTCGCCGCTGGGGGTGCTCAAGGCCCTGCGCTCGCCCTCCAAATCCATCCGCGATTACGCCCCGCTGGATGTCGCCCGCCCGTGGGACGCAATCACCAGCTACGGCGCGCCGCTATCGCAACCGGAAACTTTCGAGGTTTATCCGAACCGCGATTCCCTCCCCTTCATGGCGCAATACCACTTTGACCCCGCGTGGCAGGTCAAGGAATTCGTGCGCGGCACCCTGCGCCTGAACGGCTGGGCCGATGCGTGGACCGATGTATTCACAGAAATCGAAACCGCCACAGACGCCCGCCTGAAAGAAATGTCGGATCAATTCTGGGCCGATAACGCCTATGTCGAAGACGACCCCGACCGCGTGATTATGTGTGTGGGGCTGAAAGCCGAGGCAAACGGCACCCCCGTCTACCACAAAACCTATGTGATGGACGCCTATGGCGATGCCCGCGGCACCGCAATGGCGCGGCTGGTGTCGGTTCCGGTTTCACTGGCAGTCGAGGCCGTGTTAAACCGCCAAATCCCCGCCGGTGTATCCGCCGCACCGAGTGATCCGAAACTGGTACAAAACTGGCTGAGAGAAGTGGACCGGCTGGCGCAGCTTTTGCAGGTGGTGGAGCATGTGGGGTAAGAAACTGTCTAAATCAAATGTACTACTGGGCACATAAAAATCCTTTCTGGCATACATAAAAAGTGAAGGGGATTCACAAAGACTAAACTTTGTGGCAATAAGCATATAGGAGCCTTTGAAGGAATTATTGAATGACAAAATCCTCATTTATGGTCGCTTTTGAAGGCTCAAACATTGAAGGTGAAATGGACGTCGCAGACCTTGCGCCATTCCTTCTGACCATGTCCGATGTTCTGCGACGTGCCAACGAGGTAGTAAACGATCAACATGCAGAAGCGCGAGTGATGGTTCGCGCCAACGAACGTGGTAGTTTCCTTGTTCAACTGGTCTTGGACGTCTCCATTGTGGATCAGTTTCTTGGCCTTTTGGACTCAGTAAAAGACAATCCTGAGAGGGTAGTTGCGGCAAATCAATTGCTTGATCTTGTCATTAAAGGGGGGACGATTGCGTTAGGGGAGAGGTGGTCCCACTTTTTTGACCAGTCAGCAGCCAGTTTAAGATGGATCAGGGTTTCATTTAGGCTGCCAAACTCATTGGTTTTGTTTTTCTGTCATAGGCTTCATCCGGGGTCAATATTCCGTGGGTGGAATGCGGGCGCTCGGTGTTGTAGTAAGCCAACCATTTCCCGATCCCGGCGCGGGTCTGCGAACCCGTTTCAAATGCGTTGAGGTAAATGCATTCGTATTTCAAGGATCGCCAAAGCCGCTCGATCATCCGGTTATCGACCCAGCGACCTTTGCCATCCATCGAGATTTTCACGTCGGCTTCTTTCAGCGCCTGCGTCCATTCAAACCCGGTGAACTGGCTGCCCTGGTCGCTGTTCATGATATCGGGCTTGCCGTATTTGGCCATAGCCTCTTTCAGGGCTTCAACGCAAAAATCTGCCTCCATGCTGTTTGACAATCTCCAGCTCAAAACCTTGCGGCTGTGCCAGTCCATGATCGCGACCAAATAGAGGAACCCGCGCTGCATCGGAATGTAGGTGATATCTACGCACCACACATGGTTTGGACGATCAATCGTCAGGTCTCGCAGCAGATACGGGTAGATCTTATGCTGCGGATGTTTCTTGCTCGTGTTGGGCGTCTGGTAGATCGGAACCAACCGCATCAGCCGCATCAAACGGCGGACCCTGTGGCGACCACACTTGTAACCTTGGCGCTGCATGTGCCGGGCCATTTGCCGTGATCCATACCACGGCGTCTGCAAGAATTGCTTGTCGATTATTGTCATGAACCGCAAATTTTCAGCACTTTCGCCTTTTGGCTGGTAATACAGGTTCGAGCGCGCCAGAGAAAGTAGCCCGCATTGTCGTCGCACACTCAGATCATGCTCACGGCTCACCATTTTTTGCCTCGCTTCCCGAGCAACTGTTGCGAGGCGTTGGCTAAAAAATCCCGTTCCACGACCAGCTGACCAATCTTGGAGTGCAGCTTCTCAATCTGGGCTTCATCAACCCGATCAGGATCACGGCCCCGTCTGGAAAATGCCGTGGCCATGTTTTCAATCGCTGCTCGTTTCCATGTGCCAATCTGGGTTGGATGCACACCATACTTCTTCGACAGCTCCGCCATCGTCATTTCCTCGCGGATTGCTTCAAGCGCAACGCGGGCTTTGAATTCGGGAGAATGGTTCTTTCGTTTCGTCATTTTGAATCGTCTTTCTCATAAGTCGATCCACCTTAACAACTGGTCCGAATTTCCGCGACCACCTCTGGGGAATTGCAGGATTCCTAGGCGTGGTTAAATGGTTGAGAGGTCGTAGACCCGATACGGTTGTCAAAAACAAGGATGGAACAACAACCCTCGAGATCGGCGGCGAAAAGCTAATCACAACCACCCACGTAATAAAAATGCTTGAAGATATGCCCCTTCGCGAACACGTAGCCCGTTTAGGAAATCATGTGGAAAATCTGGATGGTGTGGATGAAGTCTCGTTGGGCGATGACAAAGACCGAAAAGCATGGTCAATCAAGAAAGATGAGGCAACTGCACTTCGTCTTCCACCACCAGAGGACGAGGAGCCGGAAATTGTAATTTCAGAACGGGTAGTGTCGCGAGTTTGGTGGAAATTCGAGGACGGCGTAATCTCCGGGTGCATCGAAGCCACCCAACCGGCGGCTGGAACCGCCAAGGAGATCACGCCATGACAAAGAATACAGCAACATCGACATCCGCGCTACTGGCCAATGAAGCAGGCTATGACCCGATTGAAGACCGGCTGCGCCAGAACATCCGCGCGACGATCGAGGCGGTTTTCGAAGAGGAGCTGGAGCAGTTTCTGGGCCGTTGCCGGTATGGCCGCAGCGGCGGGGCAAAGGCCGGATACCGCCACGGGCATCGCGAGCGGCAACTGGTCGGAACATTTGGAACCGAAACGGTGCGCGTGCCGCGTGCGCGGATCACAGGCGAGGCCGGCAAGGCCAGAGAATGGCGCTCGAAGGCATTGCCCCGCTACCAGCGGCTGACGAAGAAGGCCGAGGCGCTGATCGCTGCTGTCTACCTTTCGGGCACCAACACACGGCGGGTAAAACGCGCCCTGTTCGGCCTGTTTCAGGGGGCGGTCAGCAAGGATGTGGTGAGCCGCGCCTGGCGCAAGGTGAAGGTGGACTGGCAGGCGTGGTGCGCCCGCAGCCTTGCGGATGAAGACATCGTGCGGCTGATCCTGGACGGCACCGTGATCAAAACGCGGATTGACAGGAAGGCCACCAATATCTCGGTTCTGGCCGCGATTGGCGTGCGCCGGGATGGGCAGAAGGTCTTGTTATCACTGATGAACATGGGCGGCGAAAGCACCTCCGCCTGGCGTCAGTTCATCAACGATCTGGATGCGCGCGGGTTGAAACGGCCCGAATTTGTCATCGTGGACGGGGCACCGGGACTTGAGGTCGCTCTCATTGCCCTCTGGGGTGAAGATCTGCCGATCCAGAGGTGCACGGTGCACAAGCACCGCAACCTTCTGGCCAAGGCACCCAAGCGTATGCATGATGAGTTGACAGAAGATTACCGCGACATGATCTACGCCAAAACACCCGAGGAAATCGCCACCCGCCGCAAGGCATTTCTGCGAAAATGGCGGCTGAAATGCAAGGCCGTCGCTGACAGCTTGGAAGAAGCAGGAGATAAGCTTTTCACCTTCACGCGTCTGCCACAAGGCCAGTGGAAATCGGCCAGAACGACAAATGCGATCGAACGCCTGAACGAGGAATTCCGCCGCCGCATCAAGACCCAGACCGTGCTGCCATGCGCCGAGACCGTGCCGATGCTGCTTTGGGCTCTGATGGCCTCGGGGCAGATCGTCATGCGAAAGGTCGATGGCTGGGAAACGCTCGCTCAGCCCGTCGCCGACGCAACCCTTGACCAAGCCGCCTGACCGGCGCATAACTCAACCCGCTCGGAGGTGCCTGAAATCAATTTCCACCACTTTCGAGACACAACCTCAGAACGCACTGTCTGGCTTGAACTCGTCACCGCGCATTTCCATGGAGATTATAAGTGGCGCTTTCGGGATGGCGAACTTACGTTCACCGCAGAGGTCGTGGATGAAGGTTTCCTAACGAAAGTACACAATGGGGAGGTTTCGCTTTCGGCTGCGGACAAACTGTTCTGCGAGATCGAAGAGGAACAAGAAATTACTAGTCAGAAAATCCAAAAGCTTGCGACCAAGATTACAAAGGTGATCGACTACAGGGAACCTCTAAAAATCCCCCAAAATCCGGCCTGACGGGGTAGAATCGTCATCAGGATGAAAATGATTCGACCGACGGGGTTTTGTCATGGGTCAGATGGGATTTTTTGATCTTTCCAGCCGATACGCGGGACTGGACAAATCTGGTGATCCGCTGGTGTTGCTCAACGACATGGTGCCGTTCGAGGATTACCGGGACGAGCTGAAGGCCATATGGCGCACGCCGCCCGAACAGCGCAAATCCAACGCTGGCCGCCCGCCTTGGGATGAGGTGCTGATATTCAAGACGATGGTTTTGCAGCAGCTCTACAACCTCTCTGACGATCAGATCGAGTATCAGATCCGCGACCGCCTGTCGTTCATGCGGTTTCTCGGCCTTGGCATTGAAGACAGCGTACCTGACGCCAAGACCATCTGGGCCTACCGTGAAAGGCTGGCCGGGGCCGGGAAGATGAAGGAGCTGTTTGACAAGTTCGATGCCTTTCTGCGCGAAAAGGGCTATCTGGCGATGGGCGGGCAGATTGTTGATGCGAGCATCGTTCCGGCGCCGCGCCAGCACAACAAAAGGGACGAGAACGAGAAAATCAAGGCGGGCGAAACGCCTGAAGAGTGGGAGGAAAAACCCCACAAGAAGCGCCAGAAGGACGTGGATGCGCGCTGGACGAAGAAGCACGGCAAGAGCTATTACGGCTACAAGAACCACATCAATGTCGACCGGCGGCACAAATTCATCCGCGCTTATGATGTCACCGATGCCGCCGTGCATGACAGCCAGGCGCTTGCCGGTCTGATTGATGCGAGCAACACCTCATCGGACCTGTGGGCCGACAGCGCCTATCGCTCGCAAAAGATCGAAAGCGAGCTGGAAGAGCGGGGGCTTCACAGCCATATCCATCACAAGGGCAGGCGCGGCAAGCCGCTTGGCGAGCGCCAGCAAAAGGCCAACCGGAGGCGCTCGAAAGTGCGGGTCCGGGTCGAGCATGTATTCGCTTTTCAGGAGCGCTCCATGGGCGGCAAGCTGATCCGCTCCATCGGCCTGAAGCGGGCGCGATTTCGCATCGGGATGATGAACCTGGTCTACAACATGAAGCGCTTCGTCCAGTTCGAATGCGGCCTGGCGGCGCCGGGATAAGGGTTCATGGGGTGAGGTGTGCCTGAAATACCCAAAACCGGCTTGAAACCGGTGAAAATGGGTTTATGATCCGAAGCAATCAGGCGGGACAGGCGAAAAACCGTCCACCCCGCCGCGAAGAAGGCGAAAACGGGAATTTACAGAGGTTCCCTCAAGTTGGCCAATCTGCAGTGCCTTCCAGTAACAACCTATCCCTGCTGTGCTGCCATCTTCCTTTCGCGTGCCAATGTGCTTAGGCCCATGTCATCCAGTATCGAATAGATGGCGGGCAAAACGAACAGCACGATCAAACCGGCCGACAGCAAGCCAAAGGCAAGGCTTGTCACCAACGGAATCAGGATTTGCGCCTGCAAGCTGGTTTCCAGAAGGATCGGCAACAACCCGACAATGGTGGTGATCGAGGTCAGAAAGATCGCTCTGAACCGCGCCCGGGCCGCGCGCGAGGCTGCGATGGCAACCGTCATTGCCTCGCCGTGTTCGTGTTTGACAAAATCCACCAGCAGGATTGAATTGTTCACCACAACCCCCGCCAGCGCCACAAACCCCAGCATACTGGGCATCGAAAAATTCAGCCCCATGATCAGATGGCCAAAGATTGATCCGGCCAGCGACAGCGGGATGATGAGCATCACCACAAGCGGTTCGATATATGAACGAAACAGGAAGCTGAGCAACAGGAACACCCCGACAAGCCCTACAAGAAATCCTTTGACCATTGATTTCTAGGTCTTTTGCGCCTCGGCCCGCTGGCCTTCGACGTCCAGCGATACGCTGGGATAGCGTTGCAACAAATCGGGGATAAACCGTTTCAGGGTATCGCTGACGATGGCGCTTGAATTGGCGATGCGGGTATCGATTGTGCCTTGCACCGTGACGGCGCGCACGCCGTCTTCGTGGTTGATCCGGCTATAGCCCTGATCGACCACAATATCTGCCACTACGCTTAGGGGCACATAGCTACCGTCCGGTCGGGTGATGACGAAATCGTCAAATTCACTGTAGCTGCGTCGGCCGGTTTCCGACAGTTCGGCCGTGACCTCAAGCGACTGGCCGTTCACCTGCATTTCGCTGACCGTGGTGCCGAAATAGGCGGCGCGCAGCTGGTCGGCAATCAGGGCAGCGGTAATACCCATCGGGGCGGCCTGATCATTCAGGTGGATGCGCAACTCGCGTTTGCCGGGTCGCAGGTCATCCAGCACGGATGTGACGCCGCGATAAGTCCAGAACCAATCCTGCATTTCCAGTGCGGCGGCCTTCAGATCAACCAGATTGTCCCCCTTCAGCCGCATATCAATATCAATACCGGCAGGCCCGATCGTGGGTTCTGCATATTTCAGGCTAATGACATCAGGCAATTCACCCACCAGTTTACTCCAGTGCTCGATTATCCCATCGGGGCGGTTGACCCGTATGTCAGAGTGTAACAGGTCAACACTGACCGTTGCCACATGCGCGCCGGTTTCAAAGGAATCGCGGTTTTCGCCATAGAACACAGAAACATGGCGGATCAACTCGGCCTCGTCCGGTTGCATCGGGGTCAGGTCCTGATTGGTCTGCTCGATCCCTGCAACCAGCTTGTCCACCACATCTTCGGTGCGGGCCAGCGGTGTGCCCTGCGGCAGCAAAACCCGCGCCACGATGGTGTCGCCATCCAGTTCCGGAAACGCGGTAAATTTCAGATAGCCGCCCGTCAGCATCCCGACCGCAGACAGCAATACTGCAAAGGCAACCCCCGCTGTTACATAACGCCACCGGATGGTCAGATCGACCAGCGGGCCGACCAGACTTTCGCGGGTGTAATTCATCGCCCTTTCCACACGCGCCCGCACGCCGCCGGGTTTGTGTTGCATCTCAAGCGTATGGATCAGGTGGTGCGGCAGGATCAGGAATGCCTCGATCAGGGATATTGCCAGCACGAACAGCATCACCACCGGCACCACGCGCAGCACAGCCCCCAGATCGCCGGACAGGAACGCCAGCGAGCCAAAGATCATCGCGGTGGTGGCAAAGGACGCCAGCACGTTCAGGAACACCTGTTGGGCACCTTTGACGGCCGCTTCTATTGGCTCCAGCCCCTTTTCGCGCAGGCGGGCGATGTTTTCGGAAATGACGATAGCGTCATCCATCAACAGCCCGATCACGATCAACAGGCCCAGCGTGGTCATCAGGTTCAGCGAATAGCCGACGAACCACATGATCGCGACACCGCCCATGAACGACACCGGCAATCCCATCGCCACCCAGAAGGAAAAGCGAAACCCGAAGAACAGCCACAGCACCAGAAACACCAGCCCCAGTCCCTGCAACCCGTTGACGATCACCAGCATCAGCCGGTCGCGCACAACCGAGGCCGCATCGGCGGTGATTTCCAGCACCACGCCCGGGGGCGCGGCCTGACGTTCGGCGTCAAGAAATTTGGCCACCTGGTCGATCACTTCAAGGGTATCTTCGGCGCGGGTTTTGTTGATGTCCAGCACTGCGGCCAGTTCACCGTCAAAGGTGATGCGGTCATCATCCAGTGCAAAGCGTTCGGTGATTTCGGCCACTTCACCCAGACGCACCTGCCCGCCATTGGCGGCGGAACGGATGATCAGATTGGACAGGCTTTCCACATCGCGGCGCTCCTCGGTGACCCGCACCAACAGGGTTTCACCATCGGTTTCAAGCGTGCCTGAAGGTAGATCAAGTGATCCCGATTGTATGGTCCGGGCCACATCGGCAACGGAAAATCCGTATTTCTGCAAGGCAACCGTATCCAGCCCGACCCGCAGTTCGCGGGTGGAAAACCCCTTGATGGTGACAATCGGTATGCCTCCCCAACGCAGCATTCGGGTGCGCACATCTTCGGCGTAATCCTTCAGATCGACACGGGATTTGGGGCCGGTGATCGAAACCGAGGCCACAAAATCGGTCAGGCCAAGGGCGCGCACACGCACATCTTCGGCGCGGTCGGGGAAATCGGAAATGGCTTCGACTTCGGATTTCACATCGGCCACAAAGGTCTGGAAATCGCCCCCTTCCAGCATCCGCACCTCGGCACGGGCCAGCCCTTCGCGGGCCTCGCAGGAATGGCGGTCAATCCCGGTTACGGAATCCAGCGCATTTTCGATCCGCTCGCAAATCGCGGTTTCCACATCTTCGGGACGCGCACCGGGATAGGGCACGGTCACTTCGACACGGCTGGGATCCTTGCGTGGAAAGGTTTCGCGCAGCAACTGCGGACCGACGGCCAGACCGGATAGCAATAGCAGGATCATCAACAGGTTCGAGATGGTCGGGTGGGCGGCGAAAAACCGGATCATTTTGCTGAATCCACATTCGCCAGAATTTTCATTAGCGCTGTGTCGGGGTGCTGCGATAGCAACATGCCTTCAATCATCGGAACCGGCGTGCTAACCACAATCTTTTCGCCATTTTCCACCCCGTCCGTGATCAGGGCGATACCGTCCTGCACCAGATAAGGGGTTATCGGGCGCAGCTCTAGCCGGCTGTCGGTATTGGCAATCATCAACTGCCCGCCCCGCAGGGCACTGCGCGGTATGACGATGCCGTCAACCGGGCGGGCGTTCAGGGTGGCTTTGACGAACATGCCTTTGGTCAGCGGCGGACGGCGACCCAGTTCGGCACCGGTATAGGCATTGTCAACGCGCACAATCATCCCGACAGTGCCGGTTTTGGGATCAATCGTGTTGCTGATCCGGTCCAGTGTGGCGGGCCATTCAACAAGGGTGTCGCCCAGTTTCAACTGGACCGTGGCCTTCAGATCCAGCCCTGACATGACTTCGGACATCGCCGAAGGATTCAGGGCAATCACTGGCGCATCGGATGATTTCGGGCGAAACAGCCGCAACAGATCGGCAGCGGGCACCTGTGCCTCGATCTTGGCGGCGGCGATACCGTCAAAACTGGCGACCGAAACGCCGGTACGCACCAGTTGGCCCACCTCGACGTTGACCATGGACACACGCGCCGCAAAGGGCAGGCGCAATTCGGTGCGGGCCAAATTCAGTTCGGCAGTGGCCAACGTGGCCTTGTAGACGGCAATCTGTTCGGTCTGGACCAGTTTCTGGGTGGGCAGCAACGCAAGCGAACTTTGCAGGTTTTGCAGTTTCTGCTGCTGTGCAAGATAGACCGCCTTGGCATTATCCCGCGCTGATTGCGAGGCAGTTCCCGCAGAAAACAGGCGCTCGACCCGCTCCAGATCGCTGGCTTTCAGGGCCAGCGTATCCTCTTCGATTTTCATCGCCGCTTTCAGGTTTTCCCCGGACACTGCGATTTCGGCCAACTTGGCCTCGGCGGCGCGAATGTTGGCCTTGGCCTGTGCAATGGCCAGCGTGTAATCGCTGGCCGACAGCCGCACCAACAGCGCCCCTTCGGGCAGGATATCACCCTTTTTCAGCATCGGATTGACGTATTCGGCGGTGCCACTCACCTGCGGGATGGCTTCGAAGGTGCGCGCAGGCGCAACCAGGCCAAAACCGGAAACCGTAGGGGATACGGCAGTGGTGGTGGCAGTGATCACCCGCACGGCTGTCGCGCGTTCGGCAATTTCCTCTTGGGCGGGGGCCGGTTTGGTGGCGATAGTGAAGGCAACAAAACCCACCCCTACAGCCACCAGCGGCAATGTCATCAGAACCAGTTTGAAACCGCTTTTCATGGGTTTTCTCCTGTCGGGGCAAAGCCTGCCAGTTGCAGATCCAATAGACGCGGCCCGTCTTGCATCAAAATCGCGGGTTTGCGTGTCACCATCATCCGCAGAACCAGACTCTGAATGACGCCAAAGATCAGGGTTGCCGCATCATTTTCATCCAGATCAGCCCGAAAATGGCCAGCGTCAATGGCGGTCTTGACGTTTGAAACCAATGCCTTCCGAAAGGCACCCATCGCATCCTGAATGCTATCCTGCACCACGATATGACCGTCTGTTTTGTCGCGAAGCACCATGAAATCAGGCAAGGCGGGGTTTTCCTTAACCACACGCAAATGCCCCAAAACAAGCTTTCTCAACCGGTCCATAGGTGCAAGATTCGGGGCCGATGATGCGGCGATATTTTCGTCAATCCGCGCCCCCAGATGCAAAGCAATTGCTGACCAGATATCGTCTTTCTTTGGGTAATGCCGATAGATCGCAGGCTGGGTCAGGCCCAACTCTTTGGCGATCATGCCGGTTGTGACCTGTGAGGGGCCAATTTTGAAGGCAAGATCCAGAGCAGTTTGTTCGATCTCGCTTTTACGGTCTTCGGCAGATTTTCGGATACGCATACAAACCTCGGGAATTTAGTTATAAATCTATTACTAATGGAAGCCGGGGCGCAGCGCAACAGTATACTCTGTCGCATCTATATTGGCCACGGATATTCAGATAGCAGATAAATGCCAGCGTTGTCACAGTATTATTGGGCTGTATACCTTGCGACAGATTCGGCCCTATTGTCCGGTTTCCACCAATAATCTGTCACCTTGTATATACGCGCAATGACCCCCACGACATGCTGTAGCAATAGGATGATAACTGTTGCCGGCACTTCTGCACAAGAATACCATATGCGTAATCTTGTCGGCAGTGCCGGGAAGAATCGCAAGGGGTGCATGTTGGGCCGTAACTGGACATATTTCAGACGTTGCCGTCAGCGCTGGTTGAACAGCTTTGTGGCGGGCATTATTGTCTTGTCCCAGATCCTGCTAATTGTCGGCACCAACACATCTTTTGCCGACACATCAGCATCCAGCCGGGTATCCGTACCGTCGGCAGAGTTTCCCTTTGGCCCGACGGTTATCTGCACACCGAACGGCATCCAGATCATCTATCCGAACGGGGATGGTCCTGATGGATCGGACGGTGAAGGCAAAACATGGGTGAAATGTCCGCTGTGTCTGATTGCAACCGCCCCGTTCCTGATGCCGCCATCCCTGACGGGGGCAAAAATACCCGACCTGCCCGGCGCAGTCGATATGGTTTGGGCCGACGAAACCGAGCGCGCCCGTTCCATCGGGCGTTATTTCAACCAACCTGTGCGCGCCCCACCCTTTGGTCTTTCGATCTAACAACTCAAAACAACTGTCAGGTTATTCGCGGCCCAATCGGGCGCGATCGTATGTGATGGTTTTCAGGATATGAAAGACAAAGGAAAACTGAAATGGAACGTAGAAATTTTTTGATGGGCACAACTTCGATGCTTGCTGGTGGGCTGGTTGTGGCGGGCGCTGCCAACGCGCAAATGAAGACAGTTCCGCCATGGGTCTGGACCGCCGAACACGGGCTGACAGGCCATCTGGTGACGGATCCCGATCCTTCGACCGATGATCTGGCCAAATTCCCGCGCTGCCCGTATTGCGGCATGTCCACAACCAAATGGAGCCACACCCGTCATGTGATCCAGTACGAGGATGATAGATCGGAAGCGACCTGTTCGGTCCGTTGTCTGACAATTTCGCTGTCGCTGAATCTGGATCGCAACCCGAAAAACATCTGGGTTGGCGATGCCGGTGCGGATTCCGAAATCAAGCCGTTGATCAAGATTGAAGATGCGCAATACACTCTGCAGCCGGGCAAAATGGGCACAATGAATGCCAACCGCAAATGGGCCTTTGCCGACAAGGCAAAAGCAAAAGCAACCGGTGCCCAGTTGATCAATTTCGAGGAAGCACTGGTTGCCGCCTACAAGGATCAGGCAATGGATACCCTGATGATCCGCAAGCGTCGCGCCGAAAAGCGCGCGCATATGGCGCAGAAAATGCAAGTGGGCAACTAGGCAACCAATCTGTTTTACAGATCTGTCCAAAGGGGTGCCGGTAGTGGCGACCGGCCCCCCACCCTCAAAACCGCAACAATTTTCCAAAAGGTCCGCCTATGTGTAACCACCATAAATCCCCGCCGCCATTTGCTGCAACTGGGCGCCAGCGCCATGCTGATGCTGCCTGCGCTGCCATCTTTGGCCACGGAAAAACCTGGCGTTGCCTCCGTTATTGACCTGCCCAAAGCCGGTCCGCGCGACCGTTGCCCGGTCTGCGGCATGTTCCCCGAAAGATACCCGGACTGGGCCGCCACCGTACTGTTTCAGGACGGCCATGCCGATCATTTTGACGGGGCCAAGGATTTCTTCAAATACCTGTATGACATGCCCAAATACGCCAGTGGCCGTAAACGCGAACAGATCACCGGCATGGGTGTTACCGGCTATTACGCTGCCGAAATGATTGACGCACAACAGGCGCTTTATGTGGTCGGCTCGGATGTGCTGGGACCGATGGGTCACGAGTTGGTGCCGCATCCCGATATGTATGACGCCGAGGCCTTTATGCGTGATCACGCCGCTATCAAAATCGTTCGTTTCGAGGACACCAGCATGGAAATGATGCTGGGCCTTGATGAAGGCAAGTTTGATTGGGGATGATGATGGGCATCCGCCCCTCCAGTTTAATGATCAGCGCATTGTTGCTGCTGGGCGCCGCTGTGCTGGCCATGTTTGTGCATGCCTACAGCAGCACCGATAACGGTCTGGCGACACGCGCACAGCTGGTGGAGCAGTTGGGCCTGACCGATCTGGCCCTGTTCACCGAGGCCCGCTATACCCGCCACCCCTCGCAAGCGGATCTGCATTCCGCTTTTCAGGATCACCCGATGTCGCTGGACCATTTTCCGTCAGGATCACTGGTATCACCGCCCCGTCATAATTTTGCGTCAAGCAGCGGAGTGCAACAATGAACACATCCTTTGCACGTCAAAGATACCTGAAAGACCTCTGCATAACATCGGGATTCCCCCGGGTTGGCCGTTTTGGTAAGCTAGCCGGGAAATCTCTGGGGTGAATAGATGGACCTTTTCCTGCACGAAGCGGCGGCACGGATCGGCGCGGATGACGTTCTGTCGAAGATCGACGCGCTGATGGATTGGAACTCGTTTTTGCCGATCCTGCGGCGCGGTCTGGGGCGCTCGGGGATCGGGCCTCAGGGCTATGATCCGCTGGTTCTGTTCAAGTGTCTTCTGGTTGGCCAGTGGCACGGGCTGAGCGACCCGAAGCTGGAGCGGGCCTTGAAGGTGCGGCTGGATTTCATGCTGTTCTGCGGGCTCGATCTGCACGCGTCGGTGCCGGATGAGACGACCCACTGCCGGTTCCGCAATGCGCTGGTCCGGGGTGGCGTTTACGATGAGCTGCTGGCCGAGGTCTGCCGCCAGATCGAGGCGCATGGGCTGAAGCTGAAAGAGGCTGAGGCGGCGATCATTGATGCGACCCTGATCGCGGCGGCGGCGCGCCCGCGCACCCATATCGACGCCCCGCAGGACCGGGCAGAGGACCGGGCAGAGGACGGGGCAAGGGAAGGGACGCCGGATGATCCGCCCGAGGTCTCACCCGACGGGGCACAGCTGCATTTCAGCGCCGACCCTGATGCCCGCTGGGTCAAGAAGGGCCGCAAGAGCACGCTCGGCTACAAGGGCTTTGCCCGCTGCGACGAAGAGGGCTTTATCGACAAGGTGCACACCACGCCCGCCAATGCCGCCGAAAGCCCCGAATTCGCCACCATGATCGCGGGCGCAAAGGCGCAGCGGGTGCTGGCCGACAAGGCCTATGCGAGCAAGGCCAACCGCCAGATGCTGCGCGGCAAATACCGCGACGGCATCCTGCGCAAGGCAGCGCGCGGCCGCCCCCTGCGGCAATCGGAGAAACGCTTCAACCGGCTGATTTCGAAACGCCGCTTCCGCATCGAGCAGACTTTCGGCACGATGAAACGCCTCTTCGGCCTGCAGCGGGCGAGATATTTCGGGCGCGCCAGGGTGCATGCCCAGATGGTCATGGCCGCCATCGCGCAAAACCTGCTCAAGGCCGCAAACAGGATCACCCTCAACCCGCAAACCCCCGCAATCGCATAGCCCCAAACCCCGCCACCCGTCTGTCCGCCGGACCCGCAGGGGCGCAAGGTGGGCGGCCGAAATCTTGCTTCAACCGAAAGCCATGGCCTCATGCAGAGGTCTTCCTGATGGATTTCACCCTGCATTCAATGCTGCGCCGCAAGGGGCGCAACCTTGTGCTGTTTACGGTCTACTGTCTGGTGATTTTCATTCTGGCCTCGGTGATGTTTTTCGGACAGGCTATCCGGCAAGAGGCCAAAACCGTTCTGGCCGACGCGCCCGAGGCCACGGTGCAAAATCTGGTGATGGGGCGGCACGCCCTGATCAATGCCAAATGGGTGCCGGTTTTGCAGAATGTGCGCGGGGTGCGCCATGCCGAAGGGCGGCTGTGGGGCTATTATTACGACACGGTAAACGGCGCCAATTACACGGTGATGGTGCCTCCCTCCAAGGACGCCGAACACCAGTTGCAGCCAGGCGAGGTTATCATCGGACCCGGGATTGTCGCAAACCGCACCCTGATCCGCGACAAATATCTGTTTCTGCGCGCCAACTACGGCGAGATTTTCCGCCTGAAGGTCAAAGACAGGCTGTCGTCGGATTCGGCATTGGTCAGCGCCGATCTGCTGCTGATGTCGGAACCCGATTTTCGCAAGTTCTTCCAACTGCCCGATGATGTGTTCACCGACATCGGCCTGACCATCCGCAATGAACGCGAAATTCCGACCATCATCGGCAAAATCGGCGTGCGGGTGCCCGGATCACGGGTTGTGACCCGCTCGGACATTCTGCGCACCTATCAGTCAATCTTTTCGTGGCGCGAAGGGTTGCTTTTGGCCCTGCTGGGCGCCTCCATCGTCGCCTTTGTGATCTTTGCCTTCGACAAGGCCGCCGGCCTGTCTGGCGAGGAGCGTCGTGAAATCGGCATCCTGAAGGCGATCGGCTGGGAAACCTCGGATGTGCTGGCGATGAAGTTCTGGGAAGGCGCGCTGGTATCTGCGGGGGCCTTTTTGCTGGGGCTGGTGCTGGCCTATGGGCATGTGTTTTTCTTTCAGGCCGGATTGCTGGAACAGGTCCTTAAGGGCTGGGCCGTGATCTATCCCGATTTTCACCTGAAACCGCATATCGAGGTGTTGCAGGTGGTGACTTTGGCGTTTTTTACAGTGGTTCCCTATACCGCAGCGACAATCATTCCGATCTGGCGCGCGGCGGTAACGGACCCGGATGCGGTGATGCGATGATTGAACTTGAAAACGTCAGCAAGGTTTATAACGAGGGCCGCGTGAACGAGGTATTCGCGCTGCGTGACATCACCTTGCAAATCCGGGCCGACCAGACAACGGTGCTTAAGGGGCCAAGCGGCTCGGGCAAAACCACGTTGCTGACATTGATCGGCTGTTTGTCGCGACCCACGGTGGGGCGGATACATCTGGAAGGTCAGATGGTTTCGGGCCTGCCGGAAAAATTCATGACCGAAATCCGGCGGGAAAAATTCGGCTTTGTGTTCCAGCGCTTCAATCTGGTGCGCGGACTGACGGTGCTGGAAAACGTGATGCTGCCCGCCTATCCGCTGGGCCTGAAATACAGCGCATTGCGCAACAATGCCGAACGCCTTCTGGGGGATGTTGAAATCGCCGACAAATCCGGCATGAAGGTCGAAAACTTGTCGGGCGGCGAGGCCCAGCGTGTGGCGATTGCACGGGCACTGATCAACAACCCCGACTATGTGATCGCGGACGAGCCAACTGCCAATCTGGACACCCGGCTGGTGGGTGAATTCCTGAAGATCGTCGAAAAGCTGCGTGCCGAGGGCAAATCCGTGATCATCACCAGCCACGATCCGCGCATCTGGCAGGCCGATGTGGTCGATCGGGTGATTGGCATGGAAGACGGCCGTGTTATTGACAACGGGATTGCCGCGACATGATCTTTCATCCCCCGATACTGGCGCTTGTTCTGGCCTCGCTTATATCCGCGCTTACGGTGCTGTGGGCAGCGTGGTTTGCCCTGCGGGTGCTGCGTCATTGGGAACCTTCCAGCGGACATGCGTTGCAGATCAACATGGAAAAACGCACCTATCTGGTGTCCACCGCGCTGGCCTTTGTGCTGTTGCTGGAACTGGCCTCGCTATTGCTGTTCGTCTCCAACGCCGACCAGATGGCAGTGATGTTTGTCGGGGCCATGTGCGCGGTGGGGACGTTGAATGTGAATGCCTACGGCATTCCGGCACTGTTGTTGAAACTTGCCGTGTTCTTTGTGGCGCTGGTCTGGCTGGTGATCAACCAGATTGACAACAAGGCCCCGGATTACCCGTTCACAAAACTGAAATACGCCATCCTGTTGTTTCTGGCCCCGCTGGTGGTGGTGGCTGCGGGAACACAACTGACCTATTTCCTTAACCTGAAAACCGATACGATCACCTCGTGCTGCTCGCTGGCCTTTATCCCCGAAGGCGGGGGCGTGGCGGCCGAGTTGTCGTCGATGACCCCCAAACCAGCCCTGATCCTGTTGTTTGGCGGCTTGGCGACAATGAGAGGTGGTCCCACTTTTTTGACCAGTCAGCAGCCAGTTTAAGATGGATCAGGGTTTCATTTAGGCTGCCAAACTCATTGGTTTTGTTTTTCTGTCATAGGCTTCATCCGGGGTCAATATTCCGTGGGTGGAATGCGGGCGCTCGGTGTTGTAGTAAGCCAACCATTTCCCGATCCCGGCGCGGGTCTGCGAACCCGTTTCAAATGCGTTGAGGTAAATGCATTCGTATTTCAAGGATCGCCAAAGCCGCTCGATCATCCGGTTATCGACCCAGCGACCTTTGCCATCCATCGAGATTTTCACGTCGGCTTCTTTCAGCGCCTGCGTCCATTCAAACCCGGTGAACTGGCTGCCCTGGTCGCTGTTCATGATATCGGGCTTGCCGTATTTGGCCATAGCCTCTTTCAGGGCTTCAACGCAAAAATCTGCCTCCATGCTGTTTGACAATCTCCAGCTCAAAACCTTGCGGCTGTGCCAGTCCATGATCGCGACCAAATAGAGGAACCCGCGCTGCATCGGAATGTAGGTGATATCTACGCACCACACATGGTTTGGACGATCAATCGTCAGGTCTCGCAGCAGATACGGGTAGATCTTATGCTGCGGATGTTTCTTGCTCGTGTTGGGCGTCTGGTAGATCGGAACCAACCGCATCAGCCGCATCAAACGGCGGACCCTGTGGCGACCACACTTGTAACCTTGGCGCTGCATGTGCCGGGCCATTTGCCGTGATCCATACCACGGCGTCTGCAAGAATTGCTTGTCGATTATTGTCATGAACCGCAAATTTTCAGCACTTTCGCCTTTTGGCTGGTAATACAGGTTCGAGCGCGCCAGAGAAAGTAGCCCGCATTGTCGTCGCACACTCAGATCATGCTCACGGCTCACCATTTTTTGCCTCGCTTCCCGAGCAACTGTTGCGAGGCGTTGGCTAAAAAATCCCGTTCCACGACCAGCTGACCAATCTTGGAGTGCAGCTTCTCAATCTGGGCTTCATCAACCCGATCAGGATCACGGCCCCGTCTGGAAAATGCCGTGGCCATGTTTTCAATCGCTGCTCGTTTCCATGTGCCAATCTGGGTTGGATGCACACCATACTTCTTCGACAGCTCCGCCATCGTCATTTCCTCGCGGATTGCTTCAAGCGCAACGCGGGCTTTGAATTCGGGAGAATGGTTCTTTCGTTTCGTCATTTTGAATCGTCTTTCTCATAAGTCGATCCACCTTAACAACTGGTCCGAATTTCCGCGACCACCTCTATGGTCCTGCTGGCCCTTCTGGCAATGCGGTTCAGGGTGGCACAGGCGCTATACGGACTGGCCAGTGCGGTGTTCTTCATGATCTCGATCACCGCGATTGTGTCGGTCATTTCGTCCTATACCTACGAGCAACCGCACCACCACTGCCCGTTCGACGTGATCAAATCGCAGTTCGATTACATCGGCTACTGGATGTATCTGCCGCTGTTCACCGCGACCGGCATCGGTATGGCTGTCGGTGTTCTGGGGCTGCGGCGAACGCCCGACAGCATGGCACAGAATTTTGCCGGTCTGATGAAGAAACGCATTGCGATTTCGGTAGGGCTTTACCTGCTGTTCGGGCTTGTGGCGCTGATTGCAATCCTGAAATCGAACCTGATCTTGATTGGATGATCCTCCAGCAATGATCTGTGATACACCACTTCATTTCAACGCTGGGTTTTGGAAATACCCAGCCCGCCGTGATCTAAGAAAGTATTGCAATGGACTTGGTGCCAGAAGCTGAAACGAATGTCACTGGACTATATAAAATTGGAAAGTGGTGCCCCCACACGGACTCGAACCGCGGACCTACTGATTACAAATCAGTTGCTCTACCAGCTGAGCTATAGGGGCACTCGGGGTGATTTACGCGCTAGAAACCGCTCTTGCAAGCCCGAAAATCAGGAAATTTCATCAATCATAATCCTATGCCCCCCTGTTGCCTCGCGCCAACAGTAAAACCGCCAGCATACCAACGCCGATCACCAGCAAAGCGGCCGGCGAGGCCTCGCCAATGTTTTCAAGCGAGGCTTGCTCGTACACCAGCGTTGACAGTGTGTTGTAGTTGAACGGGCGCAGCAGCAATGTGGCGGGCAGTTCCTTGACGCTGTCCACAAACACCAGCAACAGCGCCGTCATCAGCGAGCTGCGGATCAGCGGGGCGTAAACGGTGAGCAATGTGCCACCGGCCGAGCGGCCCAATGATCGCGCGGCCATCGGCAGGCTGGGTGAAATCCGCCCCATCGCGCCGTCCGCCGCGCCTTGGGCAATGGCGAAAAAGCGCACCGAATAGGCAAAAACAATGGCAAATCCCGTACCCGTGAGAACCAGACCGATGTCCACACCGGTTGCCCATTCGACGAAATCGGCCAGCTTGTTGTCAACAGCTGCAAGCGGGATCAGGATGCCCACCGCCAGCACAGCCCCAGGGGCGGCGTATCCGATGGTGGTGAATGGCATAATCAAACGCGGCAGGCGGCGACCGGTCAGGCGCACGCCATAGACCAGAAACACCGCCGCCGTGATCGTGACCACTGCCGCCCCGCCACCAACGCTGATGGTGTTCCACAAAGCACGCCCCAGCGCCGGATTGGACCAGTACTCGGTATTGCGTAGTGCATGTGACAGCATCACCCCTACGGGCAACACAAAACCGCCCAGAAACGGCAGGGTGCAAAACAGGGTGGCTAGCCAGCCGCGTATACCCGGCAGCGGGATTTGCACGATTGGGCGTTTGTGCCGCGCACCCTCGTGAAAACGTTGATTGCGGCGGCTGGATTTCTCAAGCCCCACCAGCAGCAGCACCAGCAACAACACAACACCGGCGATCTGGGCAGCACCTCCGGCGTTATTCGCTTCAAGCCAAGTGGTGAAAATGCCGGTGGTCAGGGTTTGCACGGCGAAAAATTCAACCGTACCAAAATCGCTGACCGTTTCCATCATAACAATCGCCATGCCCGCGGCAATCGCCGGACGCACCAGCGGCAGGCCCACCCGCCAGAACCGCTTCCACGGACCGGAGCCCAGCGCACGGGCGACCTCGTAGGTGTTGCCTGACTGCTCGCGAAAGGCACTTCGGGTCAGCAGATAGACATAGGGATATAGCGCCAGCGCCATCACAAGGATCGCCGCCCCGCGCGACCGGATTTCGGGGAACCAGTAGTCCCGCGATGTGGCCCAGCCGAACACCCCGCGCAACCAGGTTTGCACCGGCCCCGCATATTCCAGAAAATCCACCAGCGCATAGGCCCCGACATAGGCAGGAATCGCCAGCGGAAACAGCAACAGCCATTCCAGCCAGCGCGCGCCGGGAAAGCGGTACATCGCCACCAGCCATGCCGCCCCGACCCCGATCAGCGCCGCCAGCACGCCCACCAACAGCATCATCACCAGCGAATTCACCAGATAACGTGGCAGGGTTGTGGCCAGCAGGTGCGGCCAGATGTTTTCGGCCGGATGGAAGGCAATCCACACAACCGAGGCTATCGGCATCATCACCAGCGCCGCAATCAGCAATGCACCTGCCGACCAAGGATCGGGGCGCCAGATCGGTTTGCGCGCGGGGATTGCTTGAGTGTTTCTCTCGGTCATTTGGCAAGGGGTAGAGGAAACCGCTGTATCTGTCCAGATTTCCTCTTATACTATGGTGTGATTAAAGAAGGCAGGAATAGTACTATGCAGGTAATCTTTCATCTTGGGGCCCATTGCACGGGTGAGGACCGGCTGCTCAAATCGCTGTTGAAAAACCGGGAAACGCTAAACCCGCAAGGTATTATTATCCCTGGCCCCAGCCGATACCGGCGTTTAATCCGGCAAACACTTGGCGCCCTGAATGGGGCGACGCCATCCGAAGATGAGCAGCAGGCCTTGCTGACACAGATTACCGACGAGCTTATGGTCAAACGGCTTGTCCTGTCCGCCGCCGACTTCATGGCGTTTGTTCCTTGGGTATTCCGGCATCAAACCCTTTACGGAAAAGCACCGGAAGTCACCGCAGCCCTTGGGAAACTGTTTGACGGTGCCAGTATCGAGTTCCATTTATCCATAAGAAATCCGGCCACTTTCATTCCCGCTGTGTTCGGCAATACGACTGGTTTAACCCTGGATAAATTTCTATACGGAACCGACCCTTACAGCATTAAATGGTCCGATCTGATCAACAAGATCAGCATTGCGAATCCGGGGGCCCGTGTGATCGTCTGGCGACACGAAGATTGCCCTTTGATCTGGTCGCGGGTCATGCGCAATCTTACAGGAACCGCCGAAGCGATAGCACTTCAAGATGAAGAGGATATACTGAGCCGCCACATGACCGGGGAAGGGTTGAAACTGTATCTGAATTATCTTGCGGCCAATCCGCCCAAAACCGGCCGACACAAACAAAGGATAATAAATACTTTTCTGGATAAATTCGCACAGCCCAAAGCCGATCCTGCCGATGAATTACCCGATGGCTGGACTCCGGCAATGGGTGCGGATCTGTCAGATCTGTATGAACAGGATCTTGACAGGATATCCAAAATCCCCGCAGTAAAACTGATAACCCCATGACCAAAACCAACCCGACCACCCTGCCGGACACCCCGTTCTGGAATAGCTATCAGGGCCGTTTTTCCGGTATATTGAACTGGCCTGATGTTGATGCCTTCTGGGCCCATATGTCAGGCACATCCGGCGACTGGTTCATTTTTAACCCCGAACAGCCCGCACCGGACACCGCCGCCAGTGCCACGGAACTGGCCGACGTATTGACCAAAGCCCAAGCCCTGATCAACAGCCGCCGCGACATGTCGCATTGCGGGGCAATCTATGTTGACGATGTCAGGAACCCTGCGTTTATCAAGGTCTTTGATCCCTCGGCGATGGGATCATCCTGCAATATATCCGGAATCCCGATCCTGCCGCGCTGGATCATCAGCCGGATCAAACCGGAGGATATGCCGCCACCGCCTGAGCCGGAAAAACCGTCATTATTCAAACGGCTAACTGGCCGCAGCTAGCTCATTCCAAGTGCTTCTTTATACATGTCCAGCACCGCCTCTTCCTCGGCAATATCCTGTGCGTCGCGTTTGCGAAGCGCGATCAGTTTGCGCATAACTTTGGTGTCATAGCCGCGCCCCTTGGCCTCGGCCATCACCTCTTTTTGCGCTTCGGCAATGTCTTTTTTCTCGGCGTCCAGCCGCTCGATGCGTTCGATAAACTGGCGCAATTCATCGGCGGTTACGCGGTAGCTGGTATCGGAAGAGGTCTCGTTCATCACATATGCCCTTTGCTTGACTGGACCCTTCCCTAATACCCCAGCCCCGCACGTGCAAGGGCTTGCCCAAGGCAAATTGATCGGTTAGCGGTGGGAAAACAGTGAAAGGCGCAATTATGGACATTCTTATCTGGGCAGGTGCCGTGGTTTCCCTGATCGGGCTGGTCGGGATTTTCTATTGCATCATGCTGGCCCTGAAGGCCAAACGCGCCAACCTGCCGGACGAAGAAATGCGCGCCCGGCTGCAACGTATCGTCCTGCTGAATATGGCCGCGTTGTTCCTGTCGATGGTTGGGCTGATGATGGTCGTGGCAGGGATTGTACTAGGTTAACCCTCGTCTTTGGGCTTCTCCTCCAATGCCAGTTCCAGTTCCAGTTCCAGAATATCTTCGGGCACTGGCTGTCCAAGGGTTTTCATCTCGGAGATCTTCTCGCGCAATTGCTCTTGCAAGACATGCGCGTCCTCGGGGCGTTTAGCGATCTCGTCCATCAGCATCGCTATGCCGGCCTTCAGTTCCTCAAATGCCATCGGGTCACCTCGCGCGTTGGGTTTCTATGTATGTTTTGCGGCACATTTAGCGCAAAACGGAGTATAGGGAAGTATATCCAGCCGTTCTTCGGAAATTTTGTCACCGCATTCAACGCAATATCCGTATTCGCCTTCGTCCATCCTTTGCAATGCAGCCTTGATCATGCGGATTTCCGCCTGTGCTGACAAGCCCATTCCTTCCAGAACCTCGTCCTCTTCCCGCTCGACTGCCAGTTCTTCCCAGTCTTTTGTGGTATGTGAATCCAGATCCTCGTCAATTTGCAAAAGACGGTCTTCCAGTTCTTTCAAGCGGTCATTCAGGGCGGCGCGTCTTTTCGAAATATCTGCCATATCCTGTTCTCCTTCTCGTTGAAGATATGGTAGGCGCAAAGCCCTCAAGCCTGCCTTGATATGGGTCAAGCCCAATGGAATCAGCCGATTTCCATATCCATCGGCATAGCCGCCATAGGCATTTCGCTAATACCGCCTGCATCCTCTGCGGATAGATTTTCCATCTGGGCCATGGGCAGGTCGGGCAATCCATCGTCCCCCTTTGTCTCCATAGGCATCATGGGTATTTCCGGGGCCATATCCCCATCGGGCAGCGAGGTATCAGTGACAGTATTCATCAAAGGGTCCGGGGCCATACTTGAAGTGATATTGGCCATGTCTGGCCCACCCGCAGGTGTATCCGACACAGCCCCAACCGAAATCCGCAACGCCCTGTTCCCGTTTTGCTGCCCCAGCCGTGCCATCCCGACAATCCGCCCGTCGCCCCCTTCCAACTGCACCGCGCCAATCGCGCTTTGCGGCACGGGCACCAGATCACCGGGTTTGAATGCGCGGGCTTTGGCCAATGGTATTTGCATCCGGTGCAAGACCGCCAGCAGGTCGACATGACTGGCCTGCACTGCCTTTTGCAACAACTGTGCCCAGTCGTGCCCGCCCTCTGCGGCCGTATTCATTTTTATTCCGCCATCCGCAGGCAACGCCAGCAGCATTTCCCCCTGTTTCGCCCCGTCAGCCATATCCATTGTAATGCGAAACAGCCGGTAATCCACCTCGTCTATCCGAAGGCCCAGCAACCGTGTGTTTTCCACCCGTTCACCAAACCGGAACGCCGTGGCCCAGCGTTCGGCAGAGCTTCCTGCCAGATGCCCCTCGAATTCCTGCAAAACCCGATCCAGCAGTGGTTCACACATCGCGCTGTCCGTTGCGGTGGCCCGCCGCTGTGTGGCAGGTGATTTCAACACCTGCCCTATCGTCTGCACCTCGATCAGCGCGGCCAGCGCCTGAATGTCCAGAGCCGCAACGCCAAGGCCCCCTTGTGGCCCCTCCAGCAGCAACAGCAACAGATCATTCGACAATGCCGTCAGCAACCCCGGCTGGTTCACCCGCGATTCTTCCACACCTTGCACCCGCAGCGCCAGCGACAGTTCATCCTGCGCCGCCTTGGACAGGGCCAACCGCAGCGCCTTGGCCGGTGTCATCCCCGCCGATTCACTTTCACTGCGGCCTGCCCCGGCCTTGCGTTGTAACGTGGTAAGCTGTGTTGTTTCGCCCATATTGTCCCGTCCGGCCCGAATATTGGCCCGACCTTAGCGGACTTATGGTTTAGATTTGGTTGACGTGTCACCGTTCACCGGCAAAGACACCCGAAATGCCGCCCCGCCCTGCCCCGGCAGGTAAATCACGCTGCCGCCAAGGTTGGTCATAATTTCGCGGCTGATTGCCAGCCCCAGACCGGCACCACCCGCCGCCCTCTGATCACCAAGCCGCGAAAATTTCTCGAAAAGCAACGGCTGGCTTTTGGCAGGAATCCCTGTGCCATTGTCAACAAAATCCACCTCGACGTGACCACCCTTGCGACGCACCCTGATCCGCAGTTCCGGCTGTTCAGCGTCACAGTATTTACAGGCGTTGGCAATCAGGTTGATGAACACCTGCGACAGGCGGTCAGGATCGGTCAGCAACACCACCTGTTCGCGCGGCGGGTCACGATGGATCGTCAGGTAGCCATCGCCCCCCGCCGATGTGACTGATCGGTCAATAATATCCTGCAAATCAGCCGTTTGTATGTTCATTTCCACCTGCCCGCTTTCCAGCACACTCAGGTCCAGCAGATCATCCAGCAGGCGGGTCAGGCGAATGGTTTCGTCATGTATAATTTTTGCGTATTTCGCCCGCTCGTTTGCCGTTATCCCGCCTTCGCGCATGATTTCCGAAAATGCCCGGATCGAGGTCATTGGCGTGCGCAATTCATGGCTGATCTGGCTAAGGAAGGCATCCTTTTGCACCGACAGATCGGTCAGCTTTTCGTTCACTTCGCGCAATTGGCGCGCGGTGCGCTCCAGCTCGGCGGATTTGGCTTCCAACTGGCTGGAGTATTCCATCATCTGCGCGGTTTCATCCGCCACCGCCATCAGATCGCCCACCGAAACACTGGCCCCGCCAACGATCTGCCCGATCATCGCATGGCCCGTCGCCGCCCCCACTGACCCCGCCAATTCACGTTCCAGCCGTTGCAGGAAATCGGGCGATGTATCGGGCAAATACCCCGCCTTGCCCTGCCTTGCCGCTTCGCGGGAAAACAGGTTTTGCGCCTGTTCCGGCCCCAGTATCCGTTGCGCCATCACCAGCAGGTCTTCAGCCTCGGCCATGCCGCTGACCCAGCCCTGCGCGTTCGGGTTATGGTCGAACACATTGACGAACTGCGCCCCTTGCAGGCGTTCCTGCGGGCGCGGAAAACTGGCCAGCGAGACGGTGCAAAAGGCGATGGTGTTCAGGGTCAGGCTCCAGAACAGTGCATGCACCAGCGGGTCCATGCCACTAACGCCGAACAGGGCTTGCGGGCGCAGCCAGCCGATGCCGAATGGCCCCTGCGCCAACAGGTCCGCCGACAGGATGACCGAGCCACCAAAACTGGGCAAAAACAGCGTATAGGCCCACAGGCCGAAACCGGTCAACAGCCCCACCGCCGCCCCCATCCGCATGGCTCCACGCCAGAAAATACCCCCCAGCAGCGCGGGCAAAAACTGTGCCACCCCGACAAAGGAAATCAACCCGATCGCCGCCAGTGCTGCACCGCCGCCCGACACGCGGTAATAGGCATAGCCCAGCGCCAAAATCCCCGCAATCGACATCCGTCGCGCGGTCAGAACCACTTGGCGCACATCACCCGAAACGGTCGCCCCCTGCCGCGCCACACTTAACCAGATCGGCATCACAATATGGTTCGACACCATCGTCGACAGCGCAATCGCCGCCACGATCACCATTGACGTAGCGCTGGAAAATCCGCCAAGAAAAGACAGAGTCGCCAACCCCTCGCGTCCCTGCGACAACGGCACAGTCAACACGAACAGATCGGGGTTGGAACCGGCGGGCATCAGATCCAGCCCGACCACGGCGATCGGCACCACAAACAGGCTCATCAGCATCAGATACAGCGGAAAGGCCCAGCTGGCGGTGGACAGGTGGCGTTCGTCCGCGTTTTCCACCACCATCACCTGAAACATACGTGGCAGGGTCAGGAACGCCACCGCCGACAGGAAAATCAGACTGACCCAGCGGCCCGGCTTCAACTCCCACCCCGCAATCGGGGATGCATCAATCCGTGCCAGAATATCACCGGCCCCGTCCGCCACACCCCAAACCACGAACACGCCAACGGCCAGCAGGGCGAACAGCTTCATCACCGCTTCGACAGCAATCGCGGTGACCACGCCGTAATGACGTTCATTCGCATCCAGATTACGGGTACCGAACAGCACGGTAAACAGCGCTAAACCCGCCGCCACCCACAATGCCGTTGCGTTCAGATCAGACGCGGCCCAACCGCCCGAGCGACCCGCAAACACCGCAAACGACAGGGTGACCGACTGTAATTGCAACGCGATATAGGGCGTTGTGCCGATCACGGCCATCAGGGTGACGATCACCCCCAAAAGGTTCGATTTACCATAGCGTGAGGAAATCAGGTCAGCGATGGATGTAATCCGCTGGCTGCGCCCGATCCGCACCAGTTTGCGCAATATCCACCACCAGCCAACCATCACCAGTGTCGGCCCCAGATAGATGGTCAAGAATTCCAGCCCGGATCGCGCCGCATAGCCCACCGCGCCGTAAAACGTCCAGGCGGTGCAATAGATCGACAAGCTAAGCGTATAAACCAGCGGCGAGCGCAGCCAGCCGAATTTGCCCTGCCGTGCCCGCCGGTCTGCGGCAAAAGCAATCAGGAACAGCGCCACCACATAGGCCAGACAAACCGCAATCAGGGTGTTGAAGGACAGCATCAGTCCGGCGCACCCTGCTGCACATCAATCCGGCGTAGCCTGCGGGCCAGCAGCATTGCAACCGCAATCAACACCACCCAGACACCAAACAGGTAAATCACCCCGACCGAGGTATATCGCCCCTCTTCACCGCCCCACAGGATTGGCAGACACAGCGCCAGAAATCCAAGAATCGGCAGCAGACGGGCCGCATCGGTGGTGCGGCGCTGACGGTAACTTTCGCGCTCCAGAAACAGCGGTTGGCGGCGCTCGCTCACGCCTGCACCAGCTCGTGAATGGCGGCCAGCACTTCCTTGTTGGAAAAGGGTTTGGTCATGAACCGGCTGGCACCCAGCCGTTCGGCCATCTCGCGGTCCTTGGTCTGGCCGCGCGCGGTCAGCATCAGCACCGGCAAATCCTGCCCGCCATCGCTGCCGCGTAAATCTTGCAAAATATCATAGCCCGAACGTCCGGGCAGCATCACATCCAGAATAACCACATCCGGTGCATGGCGCAGAATCGCCTCTAGCGCCGTGGTCCCCTCGGCATGGGTCGCCACAGTCCAGCCATCGCGTTTCAGTATAAAACTGATCGCCTCGATGATATTAGGCTCGTCTTCGATCAGAAGAACTTTTTTGCCCACCTGTCAGCCTCCCCCCGTTGGTCCAATGACAGCTTGGCCATGTTGGCGCTGTGGCACTATCCATAAACTGGGGCGCTGTGTCAAAACTTCCTTGCAACCCGCGCCAGAAACAATGTGCCGGTGATCCCCCATAAGGCACCGAAAACAGGGTCCAAATTGGCGTGCCCATACCCAGATCAAGCCCAAGAAATCCGGCACCCTTCACAAAGGGCAGCACATAAAGAATACTGGATAGCCACGGCAAAATGCCCAGAACGGCCCCTTTCAGAACCGGTTTGCTATTATAAATCGGGATCAGGAAAACCAGCCCCCAAACCGCGCTGGCCATGACCCGCCGCGAAATCCAGCCAAAACTGAAATCCGGCACCATATGAAAGCCCAACGCCGGCGTAACCCCCAGAGCGCCCAGCAACCAGACCAGAATACCACTGCTGAACCCGCCCAGCGCGCCCGCAATCAGGACCATTACAAGTGTTTTAATTGGTTTAACCATCGTCTTCCTCTAAATCTTTGTTACCGTATGTATCCGCGCCGCAGGCACGCCCCACAGGGGCAAATATTTGCGTGGCCCGGCACGGCCCCGTTAAACAGCCTTACCCCTCTTGCGCTAGAATTGATACCTCGCGCCGCGCAGCGCAATCCGCGCGCGGGCATATCCGGCAGGACGTGCCCACCGGCTGCCCATCCTCGCCCAAATCTCCTGCACGGTTTTCAGGGATCACCAGCATCACCGCCTCGATAATCTGCACCCCGTCAAAACCCGTCAAAACCCGTGGTTGTGCCACCGCATAGGTCAGAAACCGCGGCGAATCCCGTTCAGTTTGCAGCACCACCGCACGGATCGGCACCTGCGGGCGCAACAAGGCCTGATACATCGGCCACAATGGACAGGCCGCACCGAATTGCGGCATCGGGAACCCCTCGACGGGTTTGCGAAACAGCAGCGCACCGGAGGCATCACAAGCCACCAAACCCACCGCTGCCTGCCCCTCGACATCCGGCAAACTGGCCATGCGGCGCAGCACTGTTGCCAGATCCACCCCGAACAGCGCCGCCAATTGCACGGGATCCAGCCCCTCGGCCACCGCCGCCTGAAACGCTGCCAAAGGCAAAGCCAGTGCATCCGCCCGATAGCGCGCCAGATAATCGGCCACAGCCCCTTCGGCCGCCACGTTCTGCCCCGCCTCGACCTCGGGCAGATGATAACCCCGCGCCTGCAGATAGGTTTCCAGCTCCTCTAGCGGTGAACTTAACGTGCTTTCCACATCCCCTGCCCCGTCCAGATAGGACACCAGCGCACTGGCCCCCTCGGCCAGCCGCTTGGCATCTTCCAGCAGATTGCGCTGGAACCGCGCCTGCCACTCCGGCTCGACCGCATCGCCTCCTGCCAGAATGGATGCCGTAGAGCGAATGGCAGCAGCGGTGGAAAGAACCTCGTGCAGAGATGTGGACAGAAACGGATCATGGGTCAGACGGTCAGTCAGGGTCGCCACAGTATGTTCCAGCCGGTTGATCCTCGCGTGTTGGGCCACCATCACACCGGCCCAACCCGGAAACCGCCCCGCAAAATCGTCAACTTGCGCCAGTTCCACGCCTTCAGTCTGGCTTGCCGCATCGCGTAACGTAGCCACCAACGCCGCCTCGGCCCCTTCGGACAGAGCGGAAGGTTCAACCTGTAATTCCCGCGCCAGATCCAGCAGCAGTTTACCGCCGATTCTGCGCTTGTTGTGTTCGATCAGGTTCAGATAGGCAGGCGAAATACCCACCTTTTTCGCCAAATCCACCTGTTTCAGGCCGGTTTCCATCCGCTTGGCGCGTATCCGGTTGCCGGTTAGTGTTTGGCGCGGCATCTGTATTTCCTCTTTTTCTCAAGGGCTTCGATAATCGCATTGAAAATTTATTTACAATTTTCTACCACATGCCGTGTATTTATTTACAATTTTGTTGAGTAATTCAAGGTAGTTGTTGCTAGATTAACCCATTCTCACCGATGATATCGGCATCCTTGTAAAAAAGGTTTTGTCTGCGCGGAGGAGGTGCAGACGCTAACTCGGGATTAAACTCGATAACGGGAGGAACTAAATGTCCAACTCAAAACTCACACGTCGCGGCCTGCTGAAAACAGGTGCGGTGGCGGGGGCAGGTCTGGCGATGCCAACCCTGTTCACCAGCAATGTCTGGGCTGGTAGCGGTGGTTACACCAACGCGCCAACCGGCGGCAAGGTCATCCTTGGCTTTAACGTGCCCCAGTCCGGCCCCTATGCGGATGAAGGCGGCGATGAGCTGCGCGCCTATCAGCTGGCGGTCGAGCACCTGAACGGTGAAGGCGATGGCGGTATGCTGAATACATTCAGCTCAAAATCGCTGGACGGAACCGGCATCCTTGGCAACAAGGTTGAATTCGTCACCGGCGATACACAGACCAAATCGGATGCAGCCCGCGCTTCGGCCAAATCCATGATCGAAAAAGACGGCGCGGTGATGATCACCGGCGGATCTTCCTCGGGCGTGGCGATTGCCGTGCAGGGCCTGTGCCAAGAGGCCGGCGTTATCTTCATGGCCGGTTTGACCCACTCGAACGACACCACGGGCAAAGACAAAAAAGCCAACGGTTTCCGCCACTTCTTTAACGCCTATATGTCTGCCGCTGCGCTGGCACCGGTGCTGAAGGATCTTTATGGCGCGGATCGCAAGGCCTATCACCTGACAGCCGACTATACATGGGGCTGGACGCAAGAAGCCTCGATCAAGCAGGCAACCGAAGCGATGGGCTGGGAAACCGTGAACGCGGTGAAAACACCACTGGCCACAACCGACTTCAGTTCTTACGTCGCGCCGGTTCTGAACTCGGGTGCCGATGTGCTGGTGCTGAACCACTACGGCGGCAACATGGTCAACTCGCTGACTGCTGCGGTGCAGTTCGGTCTGCGCGACAAGATGGTCAACGGCAAAAAATTCGAGATCGTAGTGCCGCTCTATTCCCGCCTGATGGCTAAAGGGGCCGGCGAGAACGTGAAGGGCATCCTTGGCTCGACAAACTGGCACTGGTCGCTTCAGGACGAAGGCTCCAAGGCATTCGTAAAATCGTTCGGCACCAAATACGGCTTCCCGCCGTCGCAGGCCGCCCATACGGTTTACTGTCAGACCCTGCTTTATGCCGATGCCTGCCAGCGCGCAGGAAGCCACAACCCCTGTGCCGTCGGCGAAGCGCTTGAAGGGTTCACCTTTGACGGGCTGGGCAACGGTGCGACCGAATACCGTGCCGCTGATCACCAGTGCTTCAAAGACGTGCTGGTCGTGCGCGGGAAGGAAAACCCTGAAAACGAGTTTGACCTTCTGGAAGTTGTGCAGATCACCCCGCGGGCACAGGTGGAATATGCCCCTGACAACCCGATGTTTGCCGGTGGTGAACTGGGTAAATGTAACCCGGGCGCATAAATCAGCCACCACTCAATACGGCTACACCCGGTCGCGCGATCCTTCGTGCGGCCGGGACTATTGATATACACATCGGGCGGGGATGATGGACCAGATACTTCTTCAAATTCTGAACGGATTGGACAAGGGAAGCGCCTATGCGCTGATCGCGCTTGGACTGACCCTTATATTTGGCACCTTGGGTGTGGTGAACTTTGCCCACGGGGCCTTGTTCATGATCGGCGCGTTCTGCGCGGTGACCTTGCAAAAAATCCTGAACCTGTCCAGCGTGGTTCTGGACCCGACCAAGACCGATTTTCTGGGCAATCCGGCCAAGGTAAAAACCCCCTATGTCGAAACATGGTTCGGCCATGACATGGGCGCGGCCATTATTGACTGGTCAGTGCCACTGGCGATCCTGTTTTCCATCCCGATTATGATTCTTATCGGCTTCATCATGGAACGCGGGCTGATCAAGCATTTCTACCACCGCCCCCACGCCGACCAGATCCTTGTGACCTTCGGCCTTGCAATCGTTTTGCAGGAAATCATCAAACAGTTTTTCGGTGCCAACCCGATCCCGACAGGCGCACCCGATGCCTTCAAAGGCTCGTTCGATTTCGGCGTCTATATGGGGTTCAAAGCCAACGCCATTATCTATCCCTACTGGCGGATGATCTACTTTGCCTTTTCGCTGATTGTTATAAGCGGCGTGTTCGCTTTCTTGCGGTTCACCACCTTCGGTATGGTCGTTCGCGCCGGCATGGCCGACCGCGAAACGGTTGGCCTGCTGGGCATCAACATCGACAAACGCTTTACCATCATGTTCGGCATCGCCGCGGCTGTGGCCGGTATGGCGGGGGTGATGTATGCACCGATCAATTCGCCAAACTACCACATGGGCATGGATTTTCTTGTGCTGTCCTTTGTTGTGGTGGTTGTCGGCGGTATGGGCAGCCTGCCGGGTGCTGTGCTGGCGGGGTTCCTGCTGGGTATCCTCGAAAGTTTCGCCTCGATGAACGAAATCAAGTCGATCTTTCCCGGGATTGACCAAATTATCATTTACCTGACCGCCATCATCATCCTGCTGGTTCGCCCGCGCGGATTGATGGGCAAACGCGGCGTGATGGAGGAATAAGACCATGCTGGGCCTGAATAAACGCGATACGTCATTCCTGCTGATTGTGATCCTGCTGACGATGACCACCCCGTTCCTGATGCAACCTTTTGCCGAAAACAGCCCGCTGGCGCAATTCAATAGCGGCTATCCCGACCTGATGGCCAAAGTGGCGATCTTTGGCATCTTTGCGATGGGGTTCAACATCCTGTTCGGCCTGACCGGATATCTGTCCTTTGGCCACGCGGCCTTTTTGGGGGTTGGCTCATATGCCGCCGTCTGGATGTTCAAACTGCTGACCCTGAACGTCTTGCCAGCCGTGATCCTTGCGGTGATCATGTCCGGTATCTTTTCCCTGCTGATCGGCTGGATTTCCTTGCGCCGCTCGGGCATCTATTTCTCAATCCTGACCCTTGCGATGGCGGAAATGAGCTATCGTCTGGCCTATTCGGTTCTAACCCCGCTGACCAATGGCGAAACCGGCTTGCAGGTACGCCCGAATGATCCGCGCATTCTGGACAGTGTCACATCGGCAAACTACCCTAACCTGTTTGGCCTGCAACTAAGCTCGTCCTATCACTGGAAGGTTCTGGGGCATGATTTTACCTTCAATGTAGGTTTCTATTTCTGCGCTGTCATCGCGATTATCGCGTTCTACATCAGCATGCGCATCTTCCGCTCGCCCTTTGGCATGATGCTGCGGGCGGTGAAATCGAACCAGCAACGCATGTCCTATACCGGCCTGAATCCCCGCCCCTACACATTGGCGGCCTTTGTGATCTCGGGCATGTATGCCGGACTGGCCGGTGGCCTGCTGGCGGCAATGGACCCGCTGGCAGGTGCCGAACGCATGCAATGGACCGTTGGCGGCGAGGTGGTGATCATGACCATCCTTGGCGGGGCCGGCACATTACTGGGGCCGGTGCTGGGGGCGGGTGCAATCAAATATCTGGAAAACATCTTTTCCAAGATCAACGACAACGTGCTGGATGGCTGGTTTTCCTTTTTGCCGGATACGATCCGCGATGGTGTCGTCTGGTTCTTCTCGCGCTTTACCGGTGAAGGCTGGGCGCTGACGCTGGGCCTGATGTTCATGCTGGTCGTTACCTTCCTTCCCGGCGGGCTGGTCGAAGGTGGCAAGCGTATTGGCGCGCTGTTCAAGCGCAAGCCCAAAGGCGATGGGGACGATCCCCAACACCACCCCCAATCCACGCCGCATGTGGCCGAGTAAGGAGAAACGATTATGGGTATCCTTGAAGTCAAGAATGTCGGCAAACGCTTTGGCGGTCTGCAAGCCCTGGGCGATGTGAACCTGTCGGTGGCCGAAAACACCGTGCACGCGATCATCGGACCCAATGGGGCGGGCAAATCGACCCTGCTGAACGTGCTGGTTGGAAAACTGATCCCGGACTCTGGATCGGTAATGTTCGACGGGCAATCGGTACTGGGGCGTAAACCGTATGAAATCAACCAGATGGGTATTTCACGCGTGTTCCAGAAACCGGAAATCTTTGGTGACCTTACGGTGATCGAAAACGTGATGATCCCCTGTTTCGCCCGCCGAGACGGGGCATTTCGGGTTCATGCCTTTGAAACCGTGGCGCAGGAACGCGACATTATCGACGAAGCCGAACACATGCTGCAAGACGTCAACATGCTGGATAAACGCGATATGCACGCGGCCTCTCTTTCTCGGGGCGACAAACGGCGGCTGGAAATGGCGATGTGTCTGGTGCAAAAGCCACGCTTGTTGCTGCTGGACGAACCCACAGCGGGCATGGCACGGGCCGACACCAACAACACCATTGATTTGCTGAAACACATCCGCGACACCCGCGACATCACAATGGCAATCATTGAACACGACATGCACGTCGTGTTTTCCCTGGCCGAACGCATCACCGTTCTGGCACAAGGCACGCCACTGGTCGAGGACACACCGGAAAACATCAAAGGCCACCCCAAGGTAAAAGAAGCCTACCTTGGCGAACAGGCGCAGGAATAAAACCATGAGCCAAACCGAAAACACCCCCTCTGCCCCCGCCTTTTTCTCGGTCTCGGACCTGCACGCCTATTACGGCGAAAGCTACATCGTTCAAGGTGTTTCCTTTAATGTCCCCGAAGGCGAAATTCTGGCCCTGCTGGGCCGTAACGGGGCTGGCAAAACATCAACCCTGCGCGCCATCGCCCGTCTGGACAATCCGCAAATGACCCACGGCGAAGTTTGGCTGGACCATCAGCCCCTGCACGAGATGAAGGCCTATCAGGCCGCGCAGGCCGGGTGCTCTCTGGTGCCCGAGGACCGCCGCATCATTGCGGGCCTGACGGTTGAGGAAAACCTGCAACTGGCGCAAATTGTCGAACCGGTAGGCTGGCCGCTGGGACGCCTTTACGAATTGTTCCCCCGTCTGAAAGAGCGCCGCAAGCAAGAGGGCGTCACCCTGTCGGGCGGCGAACAGCAGATGCTGGCCATCGTCCGCGCCCTGGCCCGTGACATCAAAGTGCTGCTGCTGGACGAACCCTACGAGGGTTTGGCCCCCGTGATTGTGGACGAAATCGAAAAGACGCTGAACCTGATCAAAGAACAAGGCATCACCACCGTGATCGTCGAACAAAACGCGCTGCGCGCCCTTGCCCTTGCCGATCGCGCCGTAATTCTGGATACTGGCACCGTTGTATTTGACGGACTAGCCAGCGAAGTGCTGGAAAACGATGAATTGCGGGCCGAATATCTGGCTATTTAACCTGACCTGCCCGCATCCCGGGCCACCTAGAAAACTCATGTCTCCGGAGACCTGAAAATGACAGACAAAACATATCCCCCCTCACCCGAATTCGTTGCCCATTCCCATGCGGACAAGGCAACCTATGATGCGATGTATCAGGCATCGATGCAGGACCCCGACACGTTCTGGGGCGAACACGGCAAACGCATCGACTGGATTGAACCCTATACCAAGGTGAAGAACACCGATTTCACGCTGGGCAAGGTCAATATCAAATGGTTCGAGGACGGCACCCTGAACGTGGCCGCCAACTGTATCGACCGCCACCTCGCCACCCGTGGTGATCAGGCCGCGATTATATTCGAGCCAGATGATCCCGAAACACCGGCCCAGCACATCACCTATAACCAGTTGCACGACAAGGTGAACCGGATGGCGAATGTGCTGCTGTCCCAAGGCGTGATGCGCGGTGAACGCGTGGTGATCTATATGCCGATGATCCCCGAAGCCGCCTATGCCATGCTGGCCTGTGCTCGCATCGGTGCAATCCATTCGGTGGTGTTTGCAGGGTTTTCCCCCGATGCGCTGGCCAACCGGATCAACGATTGTCAGGCCCGCGTATTGATCACCGCAGACGAAGCCCCCCGCGGCGGGCGCAAGACCCCGTTGAAATCCAACGCCGATGCGGCCTTGCTGCACTGTTCCGACAAGGTTCGCTGTCTGGTGGTGAAACACACCGGCGGCCAAACAACCTGGATACAGGACCGCGATGTCGATGTGCTGGCATTGATGGAAACCGCCAGCCCCGACTGCCCGCCGCGCCCGATGAACGCCGAGGATCCGCTGTTTATCCTTTACACATCCGGTTCCACCGGCAAACCAAAGGGGGTTCAGCACTCTAGCGGCGGCTATCTGGTCTATGCGGCGATGACGCACCAGTACACCTTTGATTACCACGATGGTGATGTGTTCTGGTGCACCGCCGATGTGGGCTGGGTCACTGGCCACAGTTATATCGTCTACGGCCCACTGGCCAACGGGGCCACAACCCTGATGTTCGAAGGCGTGCCCACCTACCCTGACGCCAGCCGGTTCTGGAAGGTGTGCGAGAAACACAAGGTCAACCAGTTCTACACCGCCCCCACCGCCATCCGCGCGCTGATGGCCTATGGCAATGATCCGGTCACCACCTGTGATCTGTCATCGCTGAAACTACTGGGCACCGTGGGCGAGCCGATCAACCCCGAGGCATGGAACTGGTACAACGATGTTGTCGGCAAGGGTAAACTGCCAATCGTCGACACATGGTGGCAGACCGAAACCGGTGGCCATATGCTCACCCCCCTGCCCGGTGCAACCGCGACCAAACCAGGCTCGGCGACGCTGCCGTTCTTTGGCGTGAAACCGGTTGTTCTGGACCCGCAAAGTGGTGAAGAAAACGTTGACGTCGAAACAGAAGGCGTCTTGGCCATTGCCGACAGCTGGCCCGGCCAGATGCGCACAATTTACGGCGATCACGAACGGTTCGAGAAGACCTATTTTTCGGATTACAAAGGCTACTTCTTCTCCGGCGACGGTTGTCGTCGGGATGAAGACGGCTATTACTGGATCACCGGTCGCGTTGACGATGTGATCAATGTCTCCGGCCACCGCATGGGCACCGCCGAAGTTGAAAGCGCACTGGTGGCACATGTCAATGTAGCCGAAGCCGCCGTGGTGGGTTACCCGCATGACATCAAGGGACAGGGCATCTATGCCTACGTCACCCTGATGAACGGGGTCGAGCCATCTGACGAGTTGCGTAAAGACCTTGAAAAATGGGTCCGCACCGAAATCGGCCCGATCGCCAAGCCCGACCTGATCCAGTGGGCCCCCGGCCTGCCAAAAACCCGTTCCGGCAAAATCATGCGCCGCATTCTGCGCAAGATTGCCGAGAATGATTTCAATACATTGGGTGATACCTCGACTCTGGCGGATCCATCGGTCGTAGACGAACTGATCGAAAACCGGATGAATAAAGGGTAGAAACCTACCTGCCATCTTTGGCAAGAAAAGGCCGGCCATTTTTTGTGGCTGGCCTTTTTATTGCTTTATACCTGCGGTTTAGACCCTTGATCTAAAGGTTTATTGCGGTTGGCACCTTGAAACACTATATCTCCCAGCAGAATTTAACTCGTATGAAGGACACACAATGCCCCCTATTGAACAATTCCACCCTATGGTGCTGCACTTTCCCATTGT
Source organism: Profundibacter sp. (assembly GCF_965277155.1). GTDB lineage: Bacteria > Pseudomonadota > Alphaproteobacteria > Rhodobacterales > Rhodobacteraceae > Profundibacter. The sequence goes on along the minus strand of NZ_CBDIBV010000011.1, from coordinate 160,926 downwards.
TTTGATCATGATACTTGCCGTTCATGACCTGTTTGGTCTGTCCCGCGGTTTGCCACTGGGTGGTCGTGGCACCTATGCTACGGTTGCGACAGCCATCGCCGTTACAGCCGGTGTATCCGCCCTTTTAGCTGCCTTCTTTGGCGATATCGCGCTAGATACAGCGGTCGAACGCGGCTTTCAGGATGGGCTGGCAGAAATGCACGAAGGCCTTGGGTCCACTGCCGCAACATTATTTGCCATCTGGGCAGCGTTGCGAGCATTTGTCTGGTGGCGATCGATTGAAATCTCGGGCTGGAAATCCAGCCTTGTTGCAATTGTCGATATTGCACTGGTTTTGCTAGTGATTGTTGTGGCCTATTTCGGTGGACAACTTGTCTATGAGTATGGTGTCAATGTTGCGCCGGTTATGAAGTAACCGTAAAAAAACGGCGGGGCCATTACTGCCCCGCCGAATTAGTTTTTCTGTCAAATTACGGCTTACTTAAGCGCAATATCGGTCACAACATGTGTCCAGGCCCCTTCGGGTGCCTTGGAAATCACAGGGTCCGAACCACCACCCATCAGAGTATCAACTGTGCGCTGATAATCGGCGGGGTCCAGTTCACCGTTGGTACCGGCGGTCAGTTTGGCCACTTCGCCCATCATACGGACCTGATGCTTTTCGGTCTGTGCGCCGGTTTCATCGGCTTCCAAAACGATCATCGCGGCTTCGGTCGGGTTTTCTTCTGCCCACTTCCAGCCTTTCATGGATGCACGCACGAAACGGGCCAGCTTGTCCACTTCGGCAGGATCCGACAGCTTGTCTTCCAGAACATACAGACCGTCCTCAAGCGTCGCAACGCCCTGATCCTCGTATTTGAAGGTCACCAGATCTTCGGGTGCAATGCCGGCATCAATGATCTGCCAGTATTCGTTATAGGTCATGGTCGAAACACAGGCCGCCTGACCTTGCAGGATAGGGTCAACGTTAAAGCCCTGCTTCAGAACGGTTACGCCATCCGGCCCGCCATCCGTGGACAGACCCAGTTTGCCCATCCATGCCAGGAACGGATATTCGTTGCCATAAAACCAGACACCCAGTGTCTTGCCTTTGAAGTCCGCGGGCGTCTTGATGCCTGTGTCCTTGCGACAGGTCAGCATCATGCCCGAGCGTTTGAACGGCTGCGCAATATTCACCAGCGGCAGACCGCCTTCGCGGGCGGCCAAGGCGGATGGCATCCAGTCAATCACCACATCGGCACCGCCACCGGCGATAACCTGTGCGGGGGCAATATCGGGGCCACCGGGGTTGATGGTGACGTTCAGATCTTCGTCTGAATAGTAACCGTTCTCCAGTGCCACATAATAACCGGCAAACTGTGCCTGCGTGACCCACTTCAGTTGCAGCGTCAGATCATCTGCCGCCTGTGCCAAACCGGCCGCAAAAGCCATCGCACCGGCCAGCGCCGTTGTTAGTAGTTTATTCATTTGGTATTCTCCCTAGTTGTAGTTCATTGGTATTATGATTCAGCGTCTTTGTGAAGGGTGCCAGAAGGTGACCCCCTTCTCGATCATCGCCACTGCGCCGTAAAACGCCGATCCGGCAAGTGCGGCGACAAAGATTTCGGCCCAGACCATATCCAGCCCCAGACGGCCCACTTCGACCGAAATCCGAAACCCCATCCCGCGGGTGGGCGAGCCAAAGAATTCGGCCACAATCGCACCGATCAGCGCCAATGTGGTGGCTATTTTCAAGCCGTTGAAAATGGCGGGCATGGCGGCCGGCAGGCGCAGTTTGAACAGCGTTTGCCAATAGCTGCCCGCATAGGTGTGCATCAGATCACGCTGCATCTGGTCGGTGGCCTTTAGACCTTGCACGGTGTTCACAAGCATCGGAAAGAACACCATCACAACAACCACAGCCGCCTTGGACTGCCAGTCAAACCCAAACCACATCACCAGAATGGGGGCTGTGCCGATAATCGGCAGGGCGGCAATGAAATTGCCCACCGGCAACAAGCCGGGTTGTGTCTCGAAAGTGGTGGAAATTGATTTCAGGCACCTCCGAGCGGGTTGAGTTATGCGCCGGTCAGGCGGCTTGGTCAAGGGTTGCGTCGGCGACGGGCTGAGCGAGCGTTTCCCAGCCATCGACCTTTCGCATGACGATCTGCCCCGAGGCCATCAGAGCCCAAAGCAGCATCGGCACGGTCTCGGCGCATGGCAGCACGGTCTGGGTCTTGATGCGGCGGCGGAATTCCTCGTTCAGGCGTTCGATCGCATTTGTCGTTCTGGCCGATTTCCACTGGCCTTGTGGCAGACGCGTGAAGGTGAAAAGCTTATCTCCTGCTTCTTCCAAGCTGTCAGCGACGGCCTTGCATTTCAGCCGCCATTTTCGCAGAAATGCCTTGCGGCGGGTGGCGATTTCCTCGGGTGTTTTGGCGTAGATCATGTCGCGGTAATCTTCTGTCAACTCATCATGCATACGCTTGGGTGCCTTGGCCAGAAGGTTGCGGTGCTTGTGCACCGTGCACCTCTGGATCGGCAGATCTTCACCCCAGAGGGCAATGAGAGCGACCTCAAGTCCCGGTGCCCCGTCCACGATGACAAATTCGGGCCGTTTCAACCCGCGCGCATCCAGATCGTTGATGAACTGACGCCAGGCGGAGGTGCTTTCGCCGCCCATGTTCATCAGTGATAACAAGACCTTCTGCCCATCCCGGCGCACGCCAATCGCGGCCAGAACCGAGATATTGGTGGCCTTCCTGTCAATCCGCGTTTTGATCACGGTGCCGTCCAGGATCAGCCGCACGATGTCTTCATCCGCAAGGCTGCGGGCGCACCACGCCTGCCAGTCCACCTTCACCTTGCGCCAGGCGCGGCTCACCACATCCTTGCTGACCGCCCCCTGAAACAGGCCGAACAGGGCGCGTTTTACCCGCCGTGTGTTGGTGCCCGAAAGGTAGACAGCAGCGATCAGCGCCTCGGCCTTCTTCGTCAGCCGCTGGTAGCGGGGCAATGCCTTCGAGCGCCATTCTCTGGCCTTGCCGGCCTCGCCTGTGATCCGCGCACGCGGCACGCGCACCGTTTCGGTTCCAAATGTTCCGACCAGTTGCCGCTCGCGATGCCCGTGGCGGTATCCGGCCTTTGCCCCGCCGCTGCGGCCATACCGGCAACGGCCCAGAAACTGCTCCAGCTCCTCTTCGAAAACCGCCTCGATCGTCGCGCGGATGTTCTGGCGCAGCCGGTCTTCAATCGGGTCATAGCCTGCTTCATTGGCCAGTAGCGCGGATGTCGATGTTGCTGTATTCTTTGTCATGGCGTGATCTCCTTGGCGGTTCCAGCCGCCGGTTGGGTGGCTTCGATGCACCCGGAGATTACGCCGTCCTCGAATTTCCACCAAACTCGCGACACTACCAATCGCAGGCACCGCGAATCTCACCGCCCGTGTATTACGCCATTTACTGTTGGACAGCCATATATTCAGCGCATAGGCCGCCACCCAGAAAATCAGGACTCCGACAACCCACATCATTTGACCATCCCCATCCGTTGAAGACTATAGCGTTCGATCATGCCGATGATCCCGACCAAAGTTGCCGCCATGGCCGCCGCCGCAAACAGCGCCGCCCAGATCTGGATCGTCTGGCCGTAATAGCTGCCGGTCAGCATCCGCGCGCCCAAGCCCCGCAAAGGGCTGACCGACAATTCCGACACGATCGCCCCGACCAGCGCCCCCGCCATGCCGATTTTCAGCGATGTGAACAGATAAGGCGTGGAACTGGGCAGGCGCAGCGCCCAAAAGGTGCGGCTTTTGCTGGCGTTATAGGTTTTCAGCAGGTCCAGTTGCATGTTGTCGGGACTACGCAGGCCCTTGACCATGCCCACGACCACAGGGAAGAACGACAGATACGCCGCAATCACCGCTTTGGGCAACAGCCCCTGCATGAATGCTGGTTGATAGCCAAACAGTGCCGTCGCCGCCCCCTTGCCCAGAAAATCCGTTGCACCGATGGTGGACATCACCACCACAATCATCGGCGCAATGGCGATGATCGGCACGGTTTGCGATGCAATCGCCCAGGGCATCACGCTCATATCCATCGCTCGGTTATGCACGATACCGATGGCCAGCAGGATGCCCATGCCTGTTCCGAAAATGAATCCCAATAAAGTGGCCGACAAAGACCTCTGCATGAGGCCATGGCTTTCGGTTGAAGCAAGATTTCGGCCGCCCACCTTGCGCCCCTGCGGGTCCGGCGGACAGACGGGTGGCGGGGTTTGGGGCTATGCGATTGCGGGGGTTTGCGGGTTGAGGGTGATCCTGTTTGCGGCCTTGAGCAGGTTTTGCGCGATGGCGGCCATGACCATCTGGGCATGCACCCTGGCGCGCCCGAAATATCTCGCCCGCTGCAGGCCGAAGAGGCGTTTCATCGTGCCGAAAGTCTGCTCGATGCGGAAGCGGCGTTTCGAAATCAGCCGGTTGAAGCGTTTCTCCGATTGCCGCAGGGGGCGGCCGCGCGCTGCCTTGCGCAGGATGCCGTCGCGGTATTTGCCGCGCAGCATCTGGCGGTTGGCCTTGCTCGCATAGGCCTTGTCGGCCAGCACCCGCTGCGCCTTTGCGCCCGCGATCATGGTGGCGAATTCGGGGCTTTCGGCGGCATTGGCGGGCGTGGTGTGCACCTTGTCGATAAAGCCCTCTTCGTCGCAGCGGGCAAAGCCCTTGTAGCCGAGCGTGCTCTTGCGGCCCTTCTTGACCCAGCGGGCATCAGGGTCGGCGCTGAAATGCAGCTGTGCCCCGTCGGGTGAGACCTCGGGCGGATCATCCGGCGTCCCTTCCCTTGCCCCGTCCTCTGCCCGGTCCTGCGGGGCGTCGATATGGGTGCGCGGGCGCGCCGCCGCCGCGATCAGGGTCGCATCAATGATCGCCGCCTCAGCCTCTTTCAGCTTCAGCCCATGCGCCTCGATCTGGCGGCAGACCTCGGCCAGCAGCTCATCGTAAACGCCACCCCGGACCAGCGCATTGCGGAACCGGCAGTGGGTCGTCTCATCCGGCACCGACGCGTGCAGATCGAGCCCGCAGAACAGCATGAAATCCAGCCGCACCTTCAAGGCCCGCTCCAGCTTCGGGTCGCTCAGCCCGTGCCACTGGCCAACCAGAAGACACTTGAACAGAACCAGCGGATCATAGCCCTGAGGCCCGATCCCCGAGCGCCCCAGACCGCGCCGCAGGATCGGCAAAAACGAGTTCCAATCCATCAGCGCGTCGATCTTCGACAGAACGTCATCCGCGCCGATCCGTGCCGCCGCTTCGTGCAGGAAAAGGTCCATCTATTCACCCCAGAGATTTCCCGGCTAGCTTACCAAAACGGCCAACCCGGGGGAATCCCGATGTTATGCAGAGGTCTTCGACAGGGTGATCCAGCCGTGAAAGACCAACGACCGTTTGCTGGTGATCTTTTTCTCGACGGTGGATTTATACAGCTCTTTTACAATCTGGTGCGGTGCGGGCAGAACAGGGCGGTCTTGCGACCATGTATCCTTGACCAGCTCGCTAAAGCTGACTTCTTCTCCGGCACGCGCGGCTTGGTCATAAACCCATTTCGAGTTCATCCAGACCGCAGCCGCATACCAGATCACCATGATCATAGCAACGACCGTCAGAACGGGGATGACTGATTTATTCATCATAAGCATGCCCCGCGCGCAGGCCTTCACGCACCCGATGCGCGATGTCCAGAAATTCCTTTGTGTCACGAATATCCAGCGGGCGTTCCCGCGGCAGAGTGCTTTCGATCACATCCGAAATCCGCCCCGGGCGCGGGCTCATCACCACGATTTTCGTGGATAGATAAACCGCCTCGGGGATCGAGTGGGTGACAAAGGCGATCGTCTTGTTGGTGCGATCCCACAGTTTCAACAATTGCTCATTCAGATGGTCACGCACGATTTCGTCCAGCGCACCGAACGGCTCGTCCATCAGCAGGATATCCGCGTCAAACGCCAGCGCGCGGGCAATGCTGGCCCGCTGCTGCATCCCGCCTGACAACTGCCAGGGGAATTTCTTGCCAAAGCCACGCAGGTCAACCAGATCAAGCACCTTGGAAATATGGTCTTCCTGTTGTTTTTTGGGAAAACCCATAATTTCCAGTGGAAGGCGGATATTGCCCCTGATCGTACGCCACGGATACAGGCCGGCGGCCTGAAAAACATAGCCATAGGCGCGTTTTTTACGGGCTTCCTCGGCCGGCATGCCGTTGACGCAAACCGACCCTGCCGTGGGTGTTTCCAGTGACGCAATCGTGCGCAAAAAGGTGGTTTTGCCACAGCCCGAGGGGCCGATAAAGCTAACAAAATCACCTTTCTGGATATCCAGATTGATATCCTTTAGCGCATGCACATCCCCGTCATTGGTATGAAAGGTCAGGTCAAGGTTTTCTGCCTTGATAACAGTTTCAGTGGTCACGCTATTATTCCCCACTCGCCGGAATTCCGGTCCGTTCCACTGGCCGTGGTGCCGTCAGGTCTTTCCATTTGCTTAACGCCTCGTTCACCGTTGCGTTCGGCTCACGGGCGACAAATTCGCCGTGACCTTCCTGCGTCTTGATCTCGCCATCCATCACCGCAACCTGACCACGGGTCAGGGTATAGCGCGGCAGGCCTTTGACCTTTTTGCCCTCGAACACATTGTAATCAATGGAAGATTGCTGGCTGTCGGCAGCAATGGTTTTTTCCTTTTCAGGATCCCAGACCACCAGATCGGCATCTGCCCCGACCAGAACCGCGCCCTTTTTCGGGTAACAATTCAGGATCTTGGCGATGTTGGTTGAGGTCACGGCGACAAATTCGTTCATCGTGATCCGGCCGGTTGCCACCCCGTGTGTCCACAGCATCGGCATCCGGTCCTCTAAGCCACCAGTACCGTTCGGGATCTTGGAAAAGTCGCCCACGCCAAAGCGTTTCTGTTCAGTCGTGAAGGCGCAGTGATCGGTGGCCACAACAGACAGCGAGCCACTTTGCAGACCGGCCCACAGGCTGTCCTGATGCTGCTTGTTGCGGAACGGTGGCGACATCACGCGCCGCGCAGCGTGGTCCCAATCCTTGTTGAAATACTCGCTTTCATCCAGCGTCAGATGCTGGATCAGTGGCTCGCCCCAAACGCGTTTGCCCTGCATACGGGCGCGGCGGATGGCTTCGTGGCTTTCCTCACACGACGTATGCACCACATACAGCGGCGCCCCTGCCATATCGGCGATCATGATCGCGCGGTTGGTTGCCTCGCCCTCCACCTGTGGCGGGCGGGAATAGGCGTGGGCCTCGGGTCCGGTGTTGCCATCGGCCAGCAATTGCGCGGTCAGTTCGGCCACCACATCGCCGTTTTCGGCATGCACCAGCGGGGTTGCGCCCAGCTCGGCGCAGCGTTTGAAGGACGCATATAATTCATCATCATTCACCATCAGCGCGCCCTTGTAGGCAAGGAAATGCTTGAAGGTGTTGATACCGCGCCCGACGACCTCTTTCATGTCGTCAAACACCTGTTCGCCCCACCATGTCACGGCCATATGGAAGGAATAGTCGCAATTCGCGCGGGTCGATTTATTGTCCCAGCGTTTCAGCGCATCCAGCAGGCCTTCGCCCGGATTGGGCAGGGCGAAATCCACCACCATCGTGGTGCCGCCCGCCAGACCGGCCCGGGTGCCTGATTCAAAATCATCTGATGAATAGGTGCCCATGAAGGGCATTTCCAGATGGGTGTGCGGGTCAATCCCGCCGGGCATGATGTAACAGCCGGTGGCGTCCAGAACCTCGTCACCCTTCAGGTCAGGGCCGATTTCGACAATCTTGCCACCCTCGATTTTCACGTCTGCATTGTAGGTCAGATCGGCGGTGACAACGGTGCCGCCCTTGATTACCTTGCTCATCTTGTCTCTCCCTTTTTCTCTATTTGCAGGTCTGGCGCGCGGGGCCAAGATCACGATCCTTCAAGATCACCGATATCAGCGATTTTTGCGCCCGCCTGCATGCATTATCAAAGTCTATTTCGCGGTCGGTATATTCCGCGTCAAACACCGGTTTTCCGTATCGGACATAGGGCAATACCTGTGTGCACCAGTCATCCTGATAGCAGCTTTCGGTGATGACGAAATCCATTGTGCGCACCAGATCATTGGTCAGGTCGGGCACATTTTTCTGACCAATTTCAAGGCCCAGCATATGGGCGGTGGTGGCCAGCATTTTGATGTAATTCAAGCCATCCTCGCGGGTCAGCGGGAAGCCTGAATCATTGTCGTAAACATCCATATTATCCGGTTCGACCGCGTCAAAGCCCATCATTTTGCAACGGGAAAACCGTTCGGCCATCAGCGCGGGCAAATGGTTGCGATCACGGATATCGAGGAAATTTTCATCCGGCCAGTCATCATAGCGGTTGCCAACGATGGTGGGCGGGAAGTGGTCAACATCATCGCGATAGTTTTCCAGCGTGCCGACGCTGACATAGCAGATGGTATAGACGCCGGCCTTGTTCAGCGCGGCGATCTGTTCCTTGGTCACATTGTCAGGGTCCGCATCAAACACCCGCACCCCTTCGGGCGGGGCGATGGGGCCGGACAACTGCCAATCCCAATCCGCCCCCGGAAGGGGGGCGGCAAGGGCCGGAATGGCGCTGAAGAGGAGCGCGGTTAATATGCTTGCTTTGTTCACAGGTGTAAGGAAATCCTTGTATTTACTATCCATACCATCACCACTCACAACGTAGGTCGCTTATGGTTACAGCTGCATTCTCTAACGGAAACCGAGCTGTAAACCCGCTTATTTCATCTCGAATGACAACGCTTTTATTCAATGATAGTTTCGCAAACACGTCGCCAAATATTCTACCATTGTATCCGCCTCCAGCATAGGTAGCGGCGCCCCATTTTACCTCGGGCTCACCATCAAAGGCTGCTAGAAAGTCTGCTCTTCGGCCGAGAAACGGGGAACCATTTCCAATTGTGAAGCCTATGTTGACCGGTGTTAACCCATCAAGATTTTGCCGCCCACAATTGATCCCCAACACCATGGCATCATCATTTTGCACAAAAGCCTCAGTAACTTCCGCCTCCTCCTTTGATACACGTATCAAATGGCTTCCGCCCGTATCGGCCAAATATTGTAACGCCCATTCGCCCGAAAATACATGAGTCGGCATCATGCCAATCAAAAGTATGATGCCGATTAATTTCACTCCACAATCTCCGCCGTTTCCACAACTGCGTGCATCAACACATCCGCCCCCGCCGTGGCCCATTCCTTGGAAATGTCCTCGGCCTCGTTATGTGACAGACCATCAACACATGGGCACATGATCATTGCCGTCGGGGCAACCTGATTGATCCAGCAGGCATCATGCCCCGCGCCGGAAACGATATCCATGTGGCTATAGCCCAGACGCTCGGCCGCATTGCGCACGGCGGAGACGCATTTTTCGTCAAAGGCGGGCGGGTCGAACTGCCCGACCACCTCGGCCGAAAATTCCAGCCCCAGTTCCTTGCAAATCCCCGGGGCTTTTTCCATCATCTCGTCCACCATACCCTGCATGATATCAAGGAAGTGGCTGCGGAAATCGACTGTGAAAACAACCTTTTCAGGGATGATGTTGCGGCTGTTCGGATAAACATCGATATGGCCAATCGCACCCACCGCGTTGGGCTGGTGCTGCATGGCAATTTCATGCACAAGTTCGGTGATCTGCGCCAACCCGCGACCGGCATTTTTACGCATATACATCGGGGTTGATCCGGTGTGCTGCCCCTTGCCCATCACCGTGCATTCAACCCAGCGCAGGCCTTGGCCGTGAGTAACAACGCCGATCAGTTTGTCTTCGGCCTCAAGGATCGGTCCCTGTTCGATGTGGTATTCAAACATCGCGTGCATTTTGCGCGCACCAACGGGTTCGTCCCCTTCCCAGCCGATGCGCTTCAACTCGTCGCCAAACCGCTTGCCTTCGGCATCAACGCGGTCCTTGGCCCAGTCTTCTTCCAACACACCGGCAAATACGCCACTAGCCAGCATCGCGGGGGCAAAGCGCGTGCCTTCCTTGTTTGTCCAGTTGGTGACAACGATCGGGTGTTTGGTTTTGACATTCAGATCATTCAGCGTGCGCACCAGTTCCAAACCGGCCAGCACCCCCAGCACCCCGTCATATTTCCCGCCGGTCGGCTGGGTATCAAGGTGGCTGCCGACGTAAACCGGCAGTGCATCAGAGTCCGTGCCTTCGCGCCGGGCAAACATGTTGCCCATGCTGTCGACACCCATGGTACAGCCCGCTTCCTCGCACCATTTCTGGAACAGTTTGCGTCCCTCGCCATCCTCGTCCGTCAGGGTCTGGCGGTTGTTGCCACCGGCCACGCCGGGTCCGATTTTCGCCATTTCCATCAGGCTGTCCCACAGGCGATCGCCGTTGATTTTCATGTTTGCAGCAGGTGCGGCCATTGTCTTAAGGGAACCTCTGTAAATTCCCGTTTTCGCCTTCTTCGCGGCGGGGTGGACGGTTTTTCGCCTGTCCCGCCTGATTGCTTCGGATCATAAACCCATTTTCACCGGTTTCAAGCCGGTTTTGGGTATTTCAGGCACACCTCACCCCATGAACCCTTATCCCGGCGCCGCCAGGCCGCATTCGAACTGGACGAAGCGCTTCATGTTGTAGACCAGGTTCATCATCCCGATGCGAAATCGCGCCCGCTTCAGGCCGATGGAGCGGATCAGCTTGCCGCCCATGGAGCGCTCCTGAAAAGCGAATACATGCTCGACCCGGACCCGCACTTTCGAGCGCCTCCGGTTGGCCTTTTGCTGGCGCTCGCCAAGCGGCTTGCCGCGCCTGCCCTTGTGATGGATATGGCTGTGAAGCCCCCGCTCTTCCAGCTCGCTTTCGATCTTTTGCGAGCGATAGGCGCTGTCGGCCCACAGGTCCGATGAGGTGTTGCTCGCATCAATCAGACCGGCAAGCGCCTGGCTGTCATGCACGGCGGCATCGGTGACATCATAAGCGCGGATGAATTTGTGCCGCCGGTCGACATTGATGTGGTTCTTGTAGCCGTAATAGCTCTTGCCGTGCTTCTTCGTCCAGCGCGCATCCACGTCCTTCTGGCGCTTCTTGTGGGGTTTTTCCTCCCACTCTTCAGGCGTTTCGCCCGCCTTGATTTTCTCGTTCTCGTCCCTTTTGTTGTGCTGGCGCGGCGCCGGAACGATGCTCGCATCAACAATCTGCCCGCCCATCGCCAGATAGCCCTTTTCGCGCAGAAAGGCATCGAACTTGTCAAACAGCTCCTTCATCTTCCCGGCCCCGGCCAGCCTTTCACGGTAGGCCCAGATGGTCTTGGCGTCAGGTACGCTGTCTTCAATGCCAAGGCCGAGAAACCGCATGAACGACAGGCGGTCGCGGATCTGATACTCGATCTGATCGTCAGAGAGGTTGTAGAGCTGCTGCAAAACCATCGTCTTGAATATCAGCACCTCATCCCAAGGCGGGCGGCCAGCGTTGGATTTGCGCTGTTCGGGCGGCGTGCGCCATATGGCCTTCAGCTCGTCCCGGTAATCCTCGAACGGCACCATGTCGTTGAGCAACACCAGCGGATCACCAGATTTGTCCAGTCCCGCGTATCGGCTGGAAAGATCAAAAAATCCCATCTGACCCATGACAAAACCCCGTCGGTCGAATCATTTTCATCCTGATGACGATTCTACCCCGTCAGGCCGGATTTTGGGGGATTTTTAGAGGTTCCCTTAACTCCCTTATTTCAATTCGACTTCGACAAAGGACATTACACTGTCCCCGTCGTTGATTACATTATGTTCTATGCCCTGTTCGCGTCGGTAAGATGTGCCCGCAGGCACCAGAACCTTGTGGGTCTCACCGTTTTTTTCCTCAAGCAGCATTTGGCAATCAGTGATCGCGGTGATCACGTAATCCATCCCGTGGATGTGCCATCCTGTCTCGGCCCCCGGCGCGAAGTCAAACCGCGTGACCCGCACGCGGTTATCATCGATCTGCTGGGTTGCCGTAGCCGGATCGCGCATCAATCCAGCCCTTTCAGAACGCCCGACAGGATGCCGAACAGTTCGTCTATCTGGGCCTTGTTGATCATCAGCGGCGGGGACAGTGCAATAATGTCGCCCGTGGTGCGGATCAGCAGGCCTTTGTCATAGGCTTGCAGGAAGGCGTTGAAGGCGCGTTTGGTGGGTGCCCCTTCGATACCCTCCAGTTCAATCGCGCCAATCAGACCCATATTGCGGATGTCGATCACATGCGGCAGGCCCTTCAGGCTGTGCAGCGCGTCTTCCCAGTAGCCGGCCAAACCGGCTGCGTTTTCAAACAACCCGTCCTCGCGATAAGTTTGCAATGTGGCCAGACCGGCGGCGCTGGCAATCGGGTTGCCGGAATAGGTGTAGCCGTGGAACAGTTCAATCGCCTCTTCCGGTCCCAACATAAACGCATCATGGATGGCGCTGGTGGCCAACACCGCACCCATCGGAATCACGCCGTTGGTCAGCCCCTTGGCCGTGGTGATCAGATCGGGCATCACCCCGAAATGTTCGGCGGCAAAGCTGCTTCCAAGGCGGCCAAAGCCTGTGATCACCTCGTCAAAGATCAGCAGGATGCCGTGTTTGGTGCAAATCTCGCGCAGCTTTTCAAGGTAGCCCTTGGGCGGCATCAGAACACCCGTTGATCCCGCCATCGGCTCGACAATCACAGCGGCGATATTATCACCGCCATGCAGGGCAACGATATTTTCCAGTTCGTCGGCAAGATATGCGCCATGTTCGGGCTGCCCGCGAGTATAGGCATTCTGGTCCGGCAAATGTGTATGCGGCAGGTGATCCACCCCGGTCAGCAAGGAGCCAAAGTATTTGCGGTTGTTCACAATGCCGCCCACCGAAATCCCGCCAAAGTTTACCCCGTGATAGCCACGTTCGCGGCCAATCAGACGGGTGCGGGTGCCTTCGCCACGCACACGGTGATAGGCAATGGCAATTTTCAGTGCGGTTTCAACGGACTCAGACCCCGAGTTGGTAAAGAACACATGTTCAAACGGTTCGGGCGCCATATCGCGAATGGCCGTAGCCAATTCAAAAGCCTTGGGGTGACCCATCTGGAACGCTGGCGCATAATCCAGTTCCGCCGCCTGTTTCTGGATCGCCTCGGTGATCAGCGGGCGGTTATGGCCCGCATTCACACACCACAGACCGGCAGTGCCATCCAGCACATCGCGCCCGTTGGCGGTTTTGTAATACATCCCGTCCGCCGAAACGAACATACGCGGGTTTTTCTTGAACTGGCGATTCGCCGTGAACGGCATCCAGAAGGCGGACAAATCATTGGGAACCTTGGGTGTATCATAAGCCATGACAAGCAATCCTGTTATGTGGTGGCGGCAGAAAGCGCAGATTGTTTGACCAATTGGTCAGAAACACGTTAGCAGAGCCGCATTTTCAGTCAAGGAAATCATCATCAAGTTTAGCGATCATTTGCACTCGAACGAAGAAAAATCGCGTATCAGGGGGATTTTTGTGGCAGTTTGGCTTGTGGTCGGTAAACTAGGCAGCCAAACGGACAGGAATTCGCTGGAATCAGGGGCAGTAAATGGCCGAGCCACAGACGCGCACACGGATACAAAAGAAAAACCGCACAACGATTCTCGATGCGGCACTGGATGTGTTTTCACAATTCGGCTTTCGCGGATCGACATTGGACCAGATCGCCAAAGCCGCCGGATTGTCCAAACCGAACCTGCTGTATTACTTCCCCTCCAAGGAAGCGATCCATGTGGAACTGCTGTCCTGCCTGATGGACACTTGGCTGGATCCGCTGCGCGATCTTGACCCGAATGGCGAACCACGGGCAGAAATCCTTGCCTATGTGCGTCGCAAGCTGGAGATGAGCCGTGATTATCCGCGTGAAAGCCGACTGTTCGCCAATGAAATCCTGCAGGGTGCGCCGCGTATCATGGATGCGATCAAGGGCGAGTTGAAAGATTTGACCGATGAAAAGGCCGCCGTGATTCAAGGCTGGATGGATGCGGGAAAAATCGCACCTTCCCACCCTTATCATCTGTTGTTTTCGATCTGGTCCCTGACCCAGCATTACGCCGATTTCGACGTGCAGGTGCGGGCGGTTCTGGGCGACGAGGGCAATGATCCTTTCCCCGCTGCAGAGCAGTATCTGGAAACGTTGTTCAGCAAACTATTGGCTGTCTAATCTGACAATTTGCCTTAAATCCTTTGTAGAAAACCGGGGATATTAACCCGGTTTTCATACATACTAACAAAGAATACAGCGTCGGTGGGGGCACCGATCAGGAGCATGGATATGCTTATTCTTCCGGGGGCTTTGCCTGTAGCCCCGTCACCACAACAGGCCTTTGCCGCGCCACCTGCACCATCGCCGGTGAAAACCGTGGCGGAACCGGCGGCATCCAGCAAAACCCACAATGAAACCGGTGCCGATACCGGCCCGCATTCGGACGGGCAACGCAGTGCGATCCTGCCTCCGCCGCCCAATCCCGACAAACCCGTAGGTCCACCCCCGACATTCGAGGCGAACCTGCTGGAATCCGAGCGCGAAAAACTGCGCGCGGGGCCGGAACTGCAACCCGAAGACCCCGCCGAGCCCAAAACAGAAAAGGCGGCAGAGCCTTACGCCCCGCCGCCCCAAGATACCCATGAAATAGATATCGCTGTTTAACTATTTCCCCGACGCGCAGGTATTGCCCGGGTTGTTCGGATGTTCGGTCCAGTTGCCGTATTCGGCAGGCACCTTTTGCCCCGTGCGTTCATCCAATTCGCCCGGCATCACCTGTTTCATGGTGATGCAACCCTCGACAGGGCAGACATTGACACACAGATTGCAGGCGACGCATTCGTCATCCTTGACGCTGAATTTGCGATCATCCGACATTTCGATCGCTTGGTGGCTGGTATCCTCGCATGCGGCATAACAGCGGCCACATTGGATACAGGCGTCCTGATCAATCACAGCTTTGGTGATGAAATTCAGGTTCAAATACTGCCAGTCGGTCACATTTGGCACCGCCATCCCGACGAAATCATCAACCGAGGTGTAACCTTTTTCGTCCATCCACTGGCTAAGGCCCGAGATCATTTCCTCGACGATCTTGAAACCATAGGGGAACCTCTAAAAATCCCCCAAAATCCGGCCTGACGGGGTAGAATCGTCATCAGGATGAAAATGATTCGACCGACGGGGTTTTGTCATGGGTCAGATGGGATTTTTTGATCTTTCCAGCCGATACGCGGGACTGGACAAATCTGGTGATCCGCTGGTGTTGCTCAACGACATGGTGCCGTTCGAGGATTACCGGGACGAGCTGAAGGCCATATGGCGCACGCCGCCCGAACAGCGCAAATCCAACGCTGGCCGCCCGCCTTGGGATGAGGTGCTGATATTCAAGACGATGGTTTTGCAGCAGCTCTACAACCTCTCTGACGATCAGATCGAGTATCAGATCCGCGACCGCCTGTCGTTCATGCGGTTTCTCGGCCTTGGCATTGAAGACAGCGTACCTGACGCCAAGACCATCTGGGCCTACCGTGAAAGGCTGGCCGGGGCCGGGAAGATGAAGGAGCTGTTTGACAAGTTCGATGCCTTTCTGCGCGAAAAGGGCTATCTGGCGATGGGCGGGCAGATTGTTGATGCGAGCATCGTTCCGGCGCCGCGCCAGCACAACAAAAGGGACGAGAACGAGAAAATCAAGGCGGGCGAAACGCCTGAAGAGTGGGAGGAAAAACCCCACAAGAAGCGCCAGAAGGACGTGGATGCGCGCTGGACGAAGAAGCACGGCAAGAGCTATTACGGCTACAAGAACCACATCAATGTCGACCGGCGGCACAAATTCATCCGCGCTTATGATGTCACCGATGCCGCCGTGCATGACAGCCAGGCGCTTGCCGGTCTGATTGATGCGAGCAACACCTCATCGGACCTGTGGGCCGACAGCGCCTATCGCTCGCAAAAGATCGAAAGCGAGCTGGAAGAGCGGGGGCTTCACAGCCATATCCATCACAAGGGCAGGCGCGGCAAGCCGCTTGGCGAGCGCCAGCAAAAGGCCAACCGGAGGCGCTCGAAAGTGCGGGTCCGGGTCGAGCATGTATTCGCTTTTCAGGAGCGCTCCATGGGCGGCAAGCTGATCCGCTCCATCGGCCTGAAGCGGGCGCGATTTCGCATCGGGATGATGAACCTGGTCTACAACATGAAGCGCTTCGTCCAGTTCGAATGCGGCCTGGCGGCGCCGGGATAAGGGTTCATGGGGTGAGGTGTGCCTGAAATACCCAAAACCGGCTTGAAACCGGTGAAAATGGGTTTATGATCCGAAGCAATCAGGCGGGACAGGCGAAAAACCGTCCACCCCGCCGCGAAGAAGGCGAAAACGGGAATTTACAGAGGTTCCCATAGGTCATCACCGCCGTGCAAACCTGCACATTGCCACAACCCAGCGCCATAAATTCTGCTGCGTCCCGCCATGTGGTCACGCCACCGATGCCGGAAATCGGCAGATTGGCCGTTTCGGGATTGCGCGCAATTTCCGCCACCATGTTCAACGCAATCGGTTTCACCGCTGGACCGCAATAGCCGCCATGCGTGCCCTTGCCGTCAATCGTCGGTTCGGGCGCCATCGCGTCCAAATCAACCGTGGTGATCGAATTGATCGTGTTGATCAGCGATACCGCATCGGCCCCGCCGCGCAACGCCGCTTCGGCGGGTTTGCGAATATCGGTGATATTGGGCGTCAGTTTCACGATCACCGGCATTTTGGTGTTTTCCTTGCACCAGCGGGTCACCATTTCGATGTATTCGGGCACCTGCCCGACAGCGCCGCCCATGCCGCGCTCGGCCATGCCGTGCGGACAGCCGAAATTCAGTTCGACACCATCTGCACCGGTTGTTTCCACCGCCCGCAAAATGTCTTTCCACGGCTGTTCCTCGCAAGGCACCATCAACGACACGATGATCGCGCGGTCTGGGTAGTCCTTTTTCACCCGCGTGATTTCTTCCAGATTCTGCTGCAAGGGACGGTCGGTGATCAGCTCGATGTTGTTCAGCCCCAGCAAACGCCGGTCGGCCCCGTGGATCGCGCCATAACGCGGGCCGTTGACGTTGACCACAGGCGGGCCTTCTTCGCCCAGCGTCTTCCAGACAACGCCACCCCATCCGGCCTCGAATGCGCGGCGGACGTTGTATTCCTTGTCCGTGGGCGGAGCCGAGGCCAGCCAGAACGGGTTGGGAGATTTGATACCAAGAAAATTAGATGTAAGATCAGCCATTTACCAACCCTCCTATGCCATCAGTGTGGCGTTAATATCAATCGCGGCATCGCGGCCCTCGGCCACGGCGGTCACGGTCAGATCGTCGCCACCACTGGCGCAATCCCCACCGGCCCAAACACCGTCTTGCGAAGTGCGGCCATGCTCGTTCACCACGATCTTGCCGCGTTCAACCGCCACACCATCGGGCACCCCTTCCAGTGTCTGGCCAATCGCCTTGAACACCTGATCGGCGGGGATGCGGAACATCTCGCCTGTGCCGCGCAGCTTGTCGTTTTCTTCAACGGTATATTCAAACTCGACCTCGCGCACCGCGCCGTCCCCGTGGATGGCGACCGGCTGGGCGTTATAGATGATCGTCACGCCTTTGGCTGTGGCCAGTTCCTGTTCGTATTCGGAGGCCGCCATGCGCTCCTTGCCGCGCCGATAAACCATCGAAACATGTTCCGCGCCCAGCAGTTTTGACTGCACCGCGGCGTCAACAGCGGTCATGCCGCCACCAATCACCACCACATTGCGACCAACCGGCAGTTTCGACAGATCATCGGCCTGACGCAATTTAGCAATGTAATCAACAGCATCCAGCACCCCGTCCAGATCTTCGCCATCGGCACGCAGGGCGTTCACACCACCCAGACCAATTGCCAGAAACACTGCATCATAGGAACCGGTCAGATCCGCCAGCGACATGCCACCGCCCAGACGTTTGCCGTATTCCATCGTGATCCCGCCAATCTTCATCAGCCATTCAACCTCGCGATGGGCGAAATCATCAACCGATTTATAGGCAGCAATGCCAAATTCATTCAGACCACCGGCCTTTTCGCGACCATCCAGAATGACAACTTCATGGCCATGCATCGCCAAACGGTGCGCACAGGACAGGCCGGCAGGCCCCGCCCCGACAACCGCAACCTTTTTACCGGTCGGTTCGGCACGTTCAAACGGGTGCACGCCCTTTTCCATCAACGTGTCGGTGGCATAGCGTTGAAGGCGGCCAATCTCGACCGGTTTGCCTTCGGCAACTTCACGCACGCAAACCTCTTCGCACAGGGTTTCGGTCGGGCACACACGGGCACACATACCACCCAGAATATTTTCCTCGAAAATCTTAACCGCCGCTGCCTCGGCAAGGCCGGTGCTGATCTGGCGAATGAACATCGGAATATCGATGCTGGTTGGGCAGGCCGTCTGGCATGGCGCGTCATAACAGAAATAACAACGATCCGCCGCAACTGCTGCTTCATGCGCATCCAGCGGCGCATGCAGGTCGGAAAAATTATTGGCGTAGGCGTCTTTTGGCAAACGTCCCGGGGCAATCCCCGGTGTCATCTGGCTGTTCGGCATAATTTGCATCCCGCGTTGATAAAACAGACTCAAATCGTGCCACAAGTTGATTATTTTATCAAATGGTAAATTTTATTTTTTGGTCAATTCTTCAAAATCCTGAAAAACAAGGGTAAATTGGCGCATATTAGGTGGAAACCGGCAAATTTCCCCCTATGAAATATGACCGGAACCGCTTTTCACCGAGCTATGCCCAAAAGTTGGTGACGCAGTAATCAGGCGGCATGTTTTTCCTGCTTGATCCCGTCCTTAAATTCAACCCCTTCGATGATTTCCGGCAATCGGAATGCGCCGTCGAGTTTACGCCATTTCTTCTTTGCCGACATCATCAGGCGGAAGGTCATTGCCAAGGCGGTCTTGCGCCCGAGGCAGCCTTTGGTCTTCTTCGTTCGGTGCCGCACGGTGGCAAATATGCTTTCGATGGGGTTGGATGTGCGGATGTGTTTCCAGTGCTCGGCAGGGAAGTCGTAGAAGGTCAGCAGCACGTCCCGGTCCTTGGTCAGCTTCCCCACGGCACGCTCGTATTTCACGCCATAGGCTTCGATGAAGAAATTGAACGCGGCCTCGGCGTCCCGTTTGTTCTCGGCCATCCAGATGTCCTGTAGATGGCCCTTGGCTTTGGCTTGCAGCGACTTCGGCATGGCATTCAGGACGTTGCCGGTTTTATGCACCCAGCAGCGCTGCTCCCGGGTCTCACCGAACACCTCCCGCAAGGCGTTCCAGAAGCCGAGCGCGCCATCACCAACGGCCAGATCAGGGGCTTTTCTGAGGCCACGACGTTGCAAGTCCAGCAGCAGTTCACGCCAGCTCTGGCTGCTTTCTCGATACCCGTCCACGAGGCCCAGAACATCCTTGTTACCCCACTCGTCCGCGCCGATGATCACCAGCATGCATTGCTTGTCAGCATCCGTGCGCGGCTTGAAATAAACCCCGTCGGCCCAGAAATACACATAGCGTTTGGCCGACAGGTCACGCCGGTTCCAACGCTCGTATTCTGCCCACCACTCCGCCTTCAGGCGCGAAATCGTGCTCGATGTCAAACCACCCGCATCAGGCCCCAGAAGGGCCGCCAGTGCTTCGCCGAAATCACCCGTGGAAATACCTTTGAGATAGAGCCAGGGCAACAACTCCTCGACCGACTTTGCCCGGCGCAGATACGGCGGCAGAAGCGTCGAGGTGAACCTGATCTTCTCCGCCCCCGTGCCACGATCACGCACCCGAGGCACATTCACCGGGACAGGGCCGATCCCCGTCATCACCTCGCGCTCCGGCAGGTATCCGTGGCGAACAAGGCGCTGGCGACCGGCCGAATCCCTCAAATGCGCGTGTTGCGCCATCAGATCACAAACCTCGGCCTCGACCGCCTGTGCCAACAGATCCCGCGCGCCTTTGCGCAAGATATCCGTCAGCGGATCAGGTGAAATTCCGGCTGGATCGGTAAACTCCAAAATAGTATCGTCTTCCATGTGGCATATCCTTTTCTCTCTGAGAATCGCGGCGCGTCAACACCGCCATGATATGCCACCCAATCACCCCATCACCAACTTTCGGGCATTACTCCTTTTCACCTTCCGTAAGGTCGCGTATAAGCATGCAAAGTCAAAGACAACCAGCCCCGCAAAACGGGGCCCGTTAAGGGGATACCGAACACGCCATGACCAGGAAAACCAAAGACGAAGACGTGGCCTTTATTCAGGCGCTGGCACAGATTCTGGATGATAACGACATGACCGAAATTCAGGTCAAGCGCATTTACGCCAACAACGACAGCATGAACGTCCGCGTCAGCCGCAAGACCGAAACGGTTGTGGCCACTGCCGCCCCTGTGGCTGCTGCCCCTATAGCCGCTGCACCGGCTGCTGCTGTCCCCGCCGAAACCCCTGCCGAAGTTTCCGCCGATCCGGCCTCGCTACCCGGCGCTGTGACATCCCCGATGGTTGGCACCGCTTACCTACAGCCCGAACCCAACGCCCCCTCATTCGTTAGCGTTGGCGACAAAGTGGCCGAAGGCGATACCATTCTGATCATCGAAGCCATGAAAACCATGAACCACATTCCGGCCCCCGCATCGGGCACCGTGAAACGCATTCTGGTGGCCGATGGCGACGCGGTAGAATTCGGCGCACCTTTGATGATCATCGAATAGGGACCACACCATGTTCGACAAAATCCTGATTGCCAACCGTGGCGAAAACGCCCTTCGGGTGGTGCGCGCCTGCCGCGAAATGGGCATTAAATCCGTTGCGGTGCATTCCACCGCCGACGCCGACGCAATGCATGTGCGCATGGCCGACGAAGCCATCTGTATCGGGCCGCCAGCCGGCACCGACAGCTACCTGCGCATCCCCGCGATCATCGCGGCCTGCGAAGTGACCGGCGCACAGGCCATCCACCCCGGTTACGGCTTTTTGTCGGAAAACGCCGATTTCGTGCAGGTGATCGAGGATCACGGCCTGACATTTATCGGCCCCACCGCCGAACATATCCGCGTCATGGGCGATAAAATCACCGCCAAGGATACGATGAAAAAGCTGGGCGTACCTTGTGTTCCTGGTTCGGACGGGGGGGTGCCCGATGTAGAATCCGCCAAGAAGGTCGGACTTGAACTGGGCTATCCGGTGATCGTCAAGGCCACTGCTGGCGGCGGCGGGCGCGGCATGAAGCTGGCCCCGACCGAAGCCGACATGGAAAGCGCCTTTCACACTGCACGGGCCGAGGCCCTGTCGGGATTTGGCAATGACGAAGTTTACATCGAGAAATACCTGACCAAGCCACGCCACATCGAAGTGCAGGTGTTTGGCGACGGCAAAGGCAATGCGGTGCATCTGGGCGAACGCGACTGTTCCCTGCAACGCCGCCACCAGAAAGTGTTTGAAGAGGCACCCGGCCCCGTCATTACCCCTGAAATGCGCGCCAGAATTGGCAAGACCTGTGCTGATGCTGTCGCCGGCATCAACTATATAGGGGCGGGCACAATCGAATTCCTGTATGAAGACGGCGAATTCTATTTTATCGAGATGAACACCCGCCTACAGGTCGAACACCCCGTGACCGAAGCCGTTTTCGGTGTCGATCTGGTGCGCGAACAGATCCGTGTGGCCGAAGGGCTGCCGATGTCCTTCACACAGGATGATCTGGAAGTGCAGGGTCACGCCATCGAGGTGCGTATCAACGCTGAAAAGCTGCCCAATTTCACCCCCTGCCCCGGCACCATCACACAATTCCATGCGCCCGGCGGTCTGGGTGTGCGGATGGATTCTGCGCTCTATGACGGCTACAAAATCCCGCCTTATTACGACAGCCTGATTGGCAAGCTGATCGTGCATGGCCGTGACCGGCCCGAGGCTTTGGCCCGCCTTAGCCGCGCGCTGGGTGAATTGATCGTGGACGGGGTGGATACGACGCTACCCCTGTTCCATGCACTGCTGGCGGAAAAGGATATCCAGACAGGGGATTACGACATCCACTGGCTGGAAAAATGGCTCGAGGAAAATCTGGGCTAAGTCCAGACATAGCAGCGTGTTAACCACGGCTCCTTGCTGGGCCGTGGGGTATGATGTTTTTTCGATTGGTGGTTTCGACAAGAAAGATAAAAAACACTCTTTCTTTATTCACCTTCCCCCGTGACAATGGGGACCGACAAGACCCTTTTGAACACCCAAGCGCGTGACCCGAATGCCGAACCCGATTACAGCCGAAACACTTCTTCACGCATATGCCTCGGGCGTCTTTCCAATGGCGGAATCGCGCGAGGATGACGAGCTGTTCTGGGTCGACCCCCATTTTCGCGGGATATTTGAGTTGGACAATTTCCACATTTCCCGCAGTCTGGCACGGCATATCCGGCAGGAACCTTTCCAAATTCGAACCAATACGGCCTTTATGCCCGTTGTCCACGCCTGTGCCGACCGGACCGAGACATGGATAAACGCAAAACTGCTGGAGCTGAATGAACAACTTCACCTAATGGGCTTTGCCCATTCTCTCGAGATCTGGGAGGGTAATGAATTGGTCGGTGGCGTTTACGGGCTTGCCATTGGCGGCGCCTTCTTTGGCGAAAGCATGTTTTCACGGCGTACCAATGCCTCAAAAATTGCACTTGCCTATCTGATCCACCGCTTGCGGTCGGGGGGGTTTACCCTGTTTGACACGCAATTCATCACCCCGCATCTGGCCTCGTTAGGGGCGATCGAAATTCCGCGTGATGACTATCGGGAAAGGTTGGAAAGCGCACTATCACTGGATGCCGATTTCAACCGCATTACCGGCACGCCGGATGCCTATTCGGTGATACAGCGCAATACCCAGACATCGTAACGCGCATTGTCCAGCGCATCCAATGCGGGGGCAGCGGCAATCATCCAGCCCTGGAATACCGGATCATCCTTGCCGTTTTCACGAATGGTTAGAAAGGCAAACGCATTACCCGCAGGATTGCCTTTGGGATACCGGCAATCCTCCAAGGTAATGTTGAGCCGACCGAAATTTTGATTTTTGCCGACCGCTAATTTGATATCGGTCACGCTGCCATCCAGCTTATCCAGGCCGCGCAAAATCGCAGCGGGTGCACTGCTGACTTCCTGCGCCTGTAACGGAGCGGCAAGGAAAGCAATGGACAGGAAAAACAACGCACGTATCATTTCGTTGTATCGTTACCATTACCGCTTCCGGAAACATATTTCATCAGCAGTGTAATCAGGCTGACCGCGCCTTGCGTATCGTCGATTTCATCGCCCGGCTCGAAATTGTCAGGCGAACCACCGGGGTATATCTCAACGAAATTCCCGCCAAGCAACCCTTCGGAAGAGATAACAGCCGCGCTATCATCTGGAATCACGATGCCATCTTTCACCGTCAGCACCATATCGGCGCGAAAGGTTTCAGGGTTCAGTTTCATTTCGCTGATTGTGCCGATTTTGACACCGGCAAGGCGCACATCGGTGCCAACTGTCACCCCTTCGACCGACCGAAAACTGGCTGTTAGTGGATAATCACCGGTTTTGCCGATCGAAAAACCGGTTGCCTGCCCCGCATAGACCAAGAATCCGATGGCAACAGCCAGAACGGCACCGCCGACCAGAACTTCTGTGGTTGATTCCGACATGGTTATTCAGGCTGCCAAGCGTCATAATCCCGCCATTCGGCAGGTTTTTCCCGACGCAAAGAACCAACAGGATAATGCGCTTTGTCAGTGCCCGTCAGGTTTGGCAAATGCGGTTTTTCCCATTTTTTATGTTCCAATGGCGCATTTGTTGGTGGTTCGTCCCAGGTGAAATGCAACCACCCGTGCCAATCCGGCGGGACAACACTGGCCTCGGGGATGTCGCTGTAATAGACCCAGCGGCGCTTATCGTCCTTGGTCCGGTAATAGATATTGCCCATATCGTCTTCGCCCACTTTGATGCCATTGCGCCAAGTGAAAATTTGGGTGCCCAGCGTCTGGCCGTGGTACCAAGTCAGCATTCGAAGAATAAAGCGTATCATTACGCCCCCTAATATCCATGTGGTCGTTGTCTATTGATATGGACCAATCGGGCGCCAAGGTCCAGACCTGCCGGTGTATTTAGGCACTTTCCGGCAGACGGGCTGTGACTTCGATCTCGATTTTCATTGCAGGGTCGATCAACCCGGCCTCGATCATCGTCGCGGCGGGCGGGTTTTCGCCAAAGGCATCGCGTAACAGGGGCCAACAGGCCTGAAATTCATCGCGATCCGGCAGGATGTAATGTACCCGCACAACATCGGCAAATGTCGCACCCGCCTGTTTTAATGCTTTACGAATATGGCCCAAGGCCAGTTCGCATTGCTCAACCACGTTTTCGGGGGTGGTCATGGTGGCGTGATCATTGCCGACAGTGCCGGAAACATGCACCCAGCCATCAGCCACCACCGCGCGGCAGTAACCAACCTTGGATTCATAGGCAGAGCCGGAAGAAATACGCTTGATCGGCATATCAGCTGGCGTTGGCTTCTTCTTTTTCCTTGGGCTCGGAATAAATCAGCAGCGGGTTGGCGTCCGAGGTCACAGCCTCTTCATTCACCACAACCTCGTCCACATTTTCCAGCCCAGGCAGGTCGAACATGGTATCCAGCAGGATATCCTCCATGATCGAGCGCAAGCCACGCGCGCCGGTTTTTCGTTCGATCGCGCGTTTGGCGATGGCTTTCAGAGCGTCTTCGGTGAAAGTCAGCTTGGCCTCTTCCAGTTCGAACAGGCGCTGGTATTGTTTGACCAGTGCGTTTTTCGGCTGGGTCAGGATGGTGACAAGTGCATCTTCGTCCAAATCGGTCAGGGTAGCGATGACCGGCAGACGGCCGACAAATTCCGGGATCAGGCCGAATTTCAACAGATCTTCAGGCTCCAGATCGGTCAACATTTCACCGATACCGCGTTCTTCGTCATCCTGAACATCGGCACCAAACCCGATGGCCGAGCCTTTGCCACGCTGCGAGATGATTTTTTCAAGACCCGAAAACGCCCCGCCACAGATGAACAGGATATTTGTGGTGTCCACTTGCAGGAATTCCTGCTGCGGATGCTTGCGCCCGCCTTGCGGGGGTACCGAGGCAACCGTGCCTTCCATGATTTTCAGCAGCGCCTGCTGCACACCCTCGCCCGACACATCGCGGGTGATCGAGGGGTTGTCGGATTTGCGGGTGATTTTATCAACCTCGTCAATATAGACGATACCGCGCTGGGCGCGCTCAACATTGTATTCACTGGCCTGAAGCAGCTTAAGGATGATGTTTTCCACGTCTTCGCCCACATAACCGGCTTCGGTCAGGGTGGTGGCATCTGCCATAGTGAACGGCACATCCAGAATCCGCGCCAGCGTCTGGGCCAGCAGGGTTTTACCGCAACCGGTGGGACCAATCAGCATGATATTGGATTTTGCCAACTCGATCTCGCCGGATTTGCCGCCTTGGTTCAGGCGTTTGTAATGGTTGTGCACAGCCACCGACAGAACCCGCTTGGCGTGGAACTGGCCAATCACATAATCATCCAGCACATCGCAGATATCTTTTGGCGTCGGCACGCCCTCGGACGACTTCAAGCCGGCGGATTTGGTTTCCTCGCGGATGATATCCATGCACAGTTCGACGCATTCATCGCAGATGAAAACGGTTGGGCCCGCAATCAGTTTACGCACCTCGTGTTGGCTTTTGCCGCAGAACGAGCAGTAAAGCGTGTTCTTGCTGTCGTTGCCTGAATTGTTCGCCATTAGTGCACCTCTGTGGCTCGTAACCTGTGTTTCAACGCGAACCCGCAAAGGCCGCAGCGAATGCCCCTCGTCTCCAGCTTAGGGCAGCGCGATTTTGTCTTCAACGTGAAAATACCGATTTGCGTCAGACAGATCAGCTTTTCTCGTCGTCACCTGCGGGGCGATTCTCGACGATTTCGTCGATCAGGCCCCAATCTTTGGCTTCTTGGGCATCCATGAAATTGTCACGTTCCAGTGCGTCGACCACATCTTTCATCTTCTGGCCGGTATGGCTGACGTAGATCTGGTTCAGCCGGTCCTTCAGTTTCTGGGTTTCTTGCGCGTGGATCATGATGTCCGTCGCCTGCCCCTGATACCCACCCGATGGCTGATGCACCATGATCCGGCTGTTGGGCAGCGAGAAACGCATCCCCTTGGCACCTGCGGTCAGCAGCAACGACCCCATGCTGGCGGCCTGCCCGATGACCAGCGTCGAAACCTTGGGTTTGATGTATTGCATGGTGTCGTAAATCGACAGCCCCGATGTGACCACCCCACCGGGCGAATTAATATACATCGAGATTTCTTTTTTCGGGTTCTCGGCCTCGAGGTGCAAAAGCTGCGCCACGATAAGGCTGGACATGCCGTCATGGATCGGACCAGTGATGAAAATGATCCGTTCTTTCAGAAGGCGCGAGAAAATATCATAAGCACGTTCGCCATGGGCGGTTTGTTCCACCACCATCGGCACAAGGTTGTTCATATAGTGTTCATACGGGTCGTTCATGGTCACCTGCCTGCTGCTGGCGCGAATATTGCGCGCGTTACCTTCCCCAAGTCTTAGTTGTGCGTTCGAACCCCTGCAAGGGGGGTGCGCGCTGTTTTCGCACAAATGGGTTGAAGGATTGGTTACCGGAACGCAGAAATGGCAATATTATTCCGATATTCAGCCTGTTTTCCCGGATTGGGACCGCCTAACTTGCCCACCGTTTCAAAACACTGCCTGACAAGCCTGTCCAAGTTTATCGACAATTTCGTCAATATGATTGTCCTGCAATATGAACGGCGGGGCCAATAGAACATGATCCCCCCGAACCCCGTCAATCGTTCCTCCCATTGGGTAACAGGCCAATCCCGCGGAAAAAGCGGCCTTCTTCACAGCTTTGTTCACTCCGCGTTCAGGATCAAACGGTGCTTTTGTCTCGCGGTTCTGAACGATTTCCAGCCCGACAAACAGCCCACGTCCACGAATATCCCCGATATACGGATGCTGGCCGAATTCCGCAGCCAGCTGTTTTTTCAACCGTGCCCCCATGATGCGCGATTGTTCGACCAACCTGCCACCGACCAGTTTATTGACAACTGCATTCGCCGCCGCACAGGCGACGGGGTGGCCGATATATGTGTGTCCGTGCTGAAAAAACCCGCTGCCGGTTTCAATCGCGGCGTATATTTCACCACTGCATAACATCGCCCCTATCGGCTGATAGCCAGCCCCCAGACCTTTGGCGATGGTTATGATATCGGGGCGCACCCCATCCTGTTCACAGGCAAACAATGTGCCGCAACGCCCCATGCCACACATAACCTCGTCCAGAATCAGTAAAATGCCGGGGTCATGCCTAGCTGAGTGACAATAAATTGTCATAAGGCTATGAAAAGGCATGAAGAATAGATACGCACACGGTTCCCGCGTTTCAGAGAAGAAAATCCGCGAGATTGTTCGGTATTTTGCCGCTGATCTGACGGCCACCCAGGCTACCCAGCTCTCGGGTCTCAACCGCAATACCGTCAATCGGTTTTACCGCGCTTTGCGCGAGCGTATCCTTTTGGCCTGCGAGGCACAGCGTCCGATGTTCGGCATCATAGAAGTGGACGAAAGCTTCTTTGGCGCGCGACGTGTGAAAGGCAAGCGCGGACGCGGGGCTTATGGGAAGACGACCGTGTTTGGCGTCTTCGAGCGTGACGGAAAGGTCTACACCGAGATCGTACCGGACTGCTCAAAGCCAACCCTGCAAGGGATTATCCGCGGTCGGGTTGATCCGGCATCCGTGATCAACACAGACGGCTGGCGCGGCTATAACGGTTTGGTGGATTTGGGATACGGGCACTTCCGTGTCGACCATTCCAAGGATGAATTCGCGCGTGGCCGCTTGCACATCAACGGCATCGAAGGCTTCTGGGGATTGGCCAAACTACGCCTTGCCAAGTTCAAGGGCCTTCCCAAACACACCTTCCATTTGCATCTCAAGGAAACAGAATGGCGCTATAATCATCGCAACTTGAACAAGTACAAGATACTGCTAAGCTACCTCAGAGAAAACCCGCTCAGCTAGGCATGACCCAAATGCCGTAGCGATCGCAAATCTGGCGGATACGTTTGAAATATCCCTCGACAGCGGGCACCGCCCCCAGTGTCGCGCCAACAACAGGCTCGGCCACAAAGGCCGCAACACTATCCGGCCCCAGCCGTAGTATTTCGGTTTCAAGCGCATCCGCGACCCGCTGACCGTACTCAAAGCTGCTTTCCCCCGTTTCGCGCCCGCGATATTCATAACACGGCGGGATATGGGAAGTTTCGATCATCAAAGGCGCAAACGGGCGTTTGCGCCACTGGTTCCCGCCAGTCGCCAGCGCGCCCAGCGTATTGCCATGATAGCTCTGCTCGCGAGCGATAATGCGGTGGCGCTCAGGCTCGCCTTTTTCGATATAATACTGACGAGCCAGTTTTAACGCAGCCTCTATCGCTTCGGACCCGCCTGAAACGAAATATACCCGTTCAATCCCTTCGGGGGCCCCAGCAATCAGCCTGTCTGCCAGTTCCTCGGCTGGCTCCGACGTAAAAAAACTGGTATGCGCATAGGCAACCTGATCCAACTGCGCCTTGATTGCGGCCACAACATCCGCATCGCTATGCCCCAGACAGGAAACTGCCGCCCCGCCCGAACCATCAAGATACCGTTTGCCACTGCGATCAATCAGATAAACCCCGTCACCCTGCATCACGACCGGCGGGGAAACCTGACAGTGGCGCGGAAATATATGTGACATGGTTTACCTCTTTGAAATTCGGGGTGGATTGCACCCCCTTAGAATGAACCGTCATAAGCAGATTTATCAATCGGACAGGCAAGGACAGTGAAGGTGTTTCGACTCCAGGCATCGGCAAGGGCAGATAGCAGATCATCCTTGCTTTGAATCACTTCGCCAATGCCCCCGTAGGCTTGCGCAATCACAGGAATGTCGGATCCTGCAAAGCGCACACCATGGGCATTCAACTGCATCGCCGTCTGCTTCTTTTCGATCAGCGCAAGGCTGTTATCAACCGGCACCACAATCACCATCGGCACCTGCATTTCGCGCAGGGTTGCCAGATCACCAGCCACCATATCAAAGCCCGCATCCCCCACCACGGCCAAAACCGGCGTATCGGGGGCCGCGCGTTTATAGCCGATAGCCAGCGGCACAGCGACGCCCATCGAGCAAAAGGCAGCCGATTGCAGCAGTGTTTCAGGGTGATCGCAACGCCATATTTGGTTCAGCAGGATGCGATGGGCACCGGTATCAACCGTGGTAATAGCATCCTGTGGCAAGGCCGCATTCAATGTGGCGAACAGTTGGTGTGGTCCCCACTCATCAGGTATGGCAAAAGCGCGGGCCAGTTCGGCCTTGGCAACGGCGGGTTCACCATCCGGCCAGACGGGATCATTCGGTGCACATAAAGCGGCCAGTGCCTTGCCAACATCCCCGACAAACCGCACGGCCGCCCTGTGCATCCCGTGCTCATTGGCGGCGTGCATGATTTCGATGGCGTTTTCCGGTTGCCATGGATTAATCCAGTCGCTGCGCATCTCGATCGGATCATAGCCCGCAAGGATCACGCAATCGGATTTTGCCAGCAGTGGAAGGATGGTTTTGTCAGACAGCGGCGAAAGCCCGTGCCCGCCCAGAGCCATCGGATGATCTTCAGGAAGTATTCCTTTGGCTTTATAGGTGGTTATAACTGGGACCTGATGTTTTTCGGCCAGTTCCAGAATAGCCGGCGTTGCCGCATGATGAACCGCGCCTATCCCTGCCAGAACAATGGGTTTTTCGGCCTTTGCAAACATGTCACGGGCCTGTTGCAGCGTTTTGCTGCCGTCAGCCCAGTTTCCTGCCTCGGCCAGCTTGGGCGCGGCAGGGGTGCGATCGGGTTCCTGCCAATGCGCCGCATCCAGATATTCGTCGGGTAATTCCAGCAACACCGGCCCGGGCGGATCAGACAGAGCAATCGACAAGGCCTTATCCACCATCACCGCCGCCGTCCCCTGATCCACCCGCAAAGTGGCCTTGGTAATGGATGAAAACAGCGCCACATGATCAATTACCTGATGGGTGAACTGCGCCGCCATCGTATGCGAGATACACCCCGTCAACACGATCAGCGGCACTTGTTCCTGATAGGCATTGGCCACGGTGTTCACCGCATTCGACACCCCCGGCCCGATGGTGGCCAACAAGATGCCCGGTGCCCCGGTAGCGTGCCAACTGCCCTCGGCCATATAGCCGCCCGCGTTTTCATGTTTTACCAGTGTGAATTCGATCCCCGCCACCCGCAGCGCATCCAGCAGGGCCAGAACCTCGCCCCCCGGCATACCAAAGGCGTGGCGGCACCCCGCCCCCGCCAAACCATTGGCGATGATCTGTGCTGCGTTCATTTTGCCAGTCGCGAATAACCGTCGCGCGTTTGCGGGGTTTTCATATCAAGCGCCCGTCCCGCAATCAGGTTACGCAGCATCTGCGCCGTGCCACCACCGATGGTAAACATGCGCGCGTCACGCACCATGCGTTCCAGCGGCAAATCACGCGAATACCCCGCCGCCCCATGCAGTTGCAGTGCATCATTCGTGACCTTCACCGCCGTTTCCGAAGCCAGCAATTTGGCCTGCGCCGCCAGCAGCGGGTCGGGAAAACCGTTGCCGCTGCAGGCCGCGCGCCACAGCATCAGCCGTGCGGATTCCAGTGCCACGTCCATATCGGCAATCATCCATTGCAACCCCTGAAACTCGGCAATTGGACGGCCAAACTGCTCGCGCGTTTTCAAATAATCCTTTGCAGTTTCATAAGCCCCTGCCGCCACGCCCAGCGCAACAGTGCCCGCCCCGACCCGCTGGGCGTTGTAGGCATCCATCAACCCGCCAAACCCGCGCCGCAGCCCTTGCGGCGGGATCAGCGCCATATCGGCGGAAATCTCCATATTCTCGAATATGATTTCCGTTTCAGGGATTCCGCGCAGGCCCATTGCCGGTTCGCGATGGCCGATTCTCATGCCTTCGTCCTCGCCTCGCACGGCAATGAAAGCACCGATGCCCTGCCGTTCACTATTTTCGACAACCTGTGCAAAGACCAGATGCACCCGCGAAACCCCGCCGCCGGTGATCCAGTGCTTCACCCCGTTCAGGATGTATTTGTCCTTTTTCTTGACCGCGACGGTTGTCATGCTGGTGGCTGCCGACCCTGCGCCGGGTTCCGTGATGCAGATCGCAGGCTTATCCCCCGCCAGAACCAGTGGTGCGACGCGATCAATCTGCTTTTTGCTGCCATAAGCGCAAATCGCCCCGATTGCGCCCATATTGCCTTCGACCACGATCCGGCCTGTTACACCGCAAGCCTTGGCCATTTCCTCGACCACCAGAACGGCGTCCAGATAGGATGCCCCGGCCCCGCCATGTTTCTTGGGAATACACATGCCCATCAAGCCGGCCTCAACCAGCAACTGCACATTTTCCCAAGGGTATTCCTCGGTGCGGTCTACGTCTGCGGCGCGGGATTTAATGACCCCCTGAGCCAATTCCCGCACAGTATTGCGGATCAGGTGTTGTTCAGGCGTTAAATCAAACATTACTCTTCCTTCAACCATTCAGATAAAACTTCGTCGGTATGTTCCCCGCAAATCGGCGGGTATTGTCGGTAACTAACAGGCGTGGCGCTGAATTTCACCGGATTTCCGATCAAATCGACATGGCCCTTGGCGGCCAACGGATGTGGCATGGAAATCTTCATCTCGCGTGCGGCAACCTGATCGGTTTCGAATACTTCGGGAACGGTGTTAATCTCGCCGCCCGGCACGTTGTTGGCCTCCATCGCAGCGACCAGCGCGCCCTTTTCCATCTGTTTAAGGCGCGCCGACAACAGCGCAATCAGCACCTCGCGGTTCTCCAGGCGGGCGGTGTTCAGGGTAAAGCGTTCGTCCTTGGCCAGTTCGGGCATGCCGATCAGGGCGGCGAAACGGGCAAACTGGCCATCATTACCCGCCGCCACGATCACATGGCCATCGGCACATTCAAACACCTGATAGGGCACGATGTTGGGGTGCTGGTTGCCACGCCGTTTGGGGGCCTGACCCGAGGCCAGATAATTCACACCCTCATTCGCCAGCCAGGCAATCTGCGTATCCACCAGTGCGATGTCGATATGCTGGCCTTCGCCTGTCGCATCACGATGGCGCAAAGCGGCCAGAATGGCATTGCTGGCATACATGCCGCACATGATGTCGGCGATACCAACGCCCACCTTGACCGGCTCGCCATCCGGTTCCCCCGTCAGGCTCATCATCCCGCCATAGCCCTGCGCCAACAGATCATACCCCGGTTTATCGCGGTTCGGGCCGGTCTGGCCAAAGCCCGAGATCGAACAGTAAACCAGCGCCGGATTGCGGGTTTTCAACGCCTCATAATCCAGCCCGTATTTCACCAACCCGTCCACTTTGAAATTCTGGATCACCACATCGGCCTTTTCCGCCAGACGACGCAGTGTTTCGGCCCCTTCCGGATCGGCCATATCCACAGCTATGGAACGCTTGTTGCGATTGGTGCACATATAATACGCGCTTTCGCGAGTGGCCTCGCCATCGGCCGTGGTCACATAGGGCGGCCCCCATGCGCGGGTGTCATCGCCCACCACGGGGCGTTCAACCTTGATTACATCAGCCCCCATATCGCCCAGCAACTGTGTTGCATAGGGTCCCGCAAGAATACGCGACATGTCTAGAATGCGCAGCCCCTTTAGCGGGCCGGTATTATCAACCATTCCCTGAAAATCCTTTTGTCCTGCGAGTCGCCTATCCGGACTTTATGCCCGCTTTAGGCCACTGGGCAATCCTGAACCGCATTATCGCCTAAAGCTTTGGCAAAAACGACCCCTCCAGATCGGAAATGAACCGGTGAACGGTGGCAATCGCGGGGGTCACGCGCAGATCCTGCCGGTGTAACAAAAACCATTTTCGGGCAATCGGCAGACCAGCGGATTCAATCGTCGCCAAACGACCCGTGCGCAATTCTTCGGTCACAGTATGCTGCGAGATCAGCGCCACCCCCAGCCCCGCAATCACCGCCTGTTTGATGGTTTCATTGGTGCCCATTTCAATGCTGCGGTAAGGCGTGCCTTCGCCAATGCGGTCCAGATAGCGGATCATCATGATCCGTGTGCCCGACCCTTCCTCGCGGGCAATAAACGTCTGCGCCAGCAATTCCTGCGCGGTAATATCCTTTCGTCCGGCCAGCGGGTGTTCAGGCGCGGCAATCATCACATGCGGATGGTCCCCGATCACCACGGTTTCCATGATCGGACTGCGTGGCGGACGCCCCATGATGACCAGATCAAGCGCCTGTTGTTGCAACGCCCGCATGATCGCGTCGCGGTTCCCGACCCGCAGCACCACGTCAATATCTGGGTAATGCTGCTGTAACATCGCCACCAGACCCGGAGCAAAATATTTACCGGTGGAAACCACCCCCAACACCACAACCCCGCTTTGCCCGTCCCGCAGCGCCCGCACTTGTTGCAGGCAATTTTCCAAGGCACTGTGAACGGTGAATTCCGCCCTTAGCACCGCCTGCCCTTCCGCCGTTAGTCGCGCCCCTTGCGCCCCGCCCCGATCCACCAGCTTACAGCCCAGATTCTCTTCTAATATCCGCAATTGCGTGTGGATCGCAGGCGGTGTAAGCCCCACAGCTTCGGCCGCAGCCGACAAAGTTCCGTTTTCAGCCACAGCGCGAATGGCGCGTAACTGTTTGAAAGTAACTGCATCCAGCTTCGGCATTAAATTTTCCTTAACGCAACTTCTATTCTTTTAAATTCTATAATCATTCAAACTATGGAATGCTAATAAAAATACCGAAACTGCACCAGAATCGGGGGGATTATTATGCAGTCGGACGAAAATATCATCGGAAACGAAAAAATCCCGGCGGATTTATATCCTCTGATCAACGGTCTTTGCACTGTTGGTGCGGATTTGGCCAAAACCATCGCCCGTGGCCCTTTGGGGCAAACATTGGGCGGTGCAGTTGGCGAAAACAGCGATGGCGACCAGCAAAAAGCGCTGGACGTGATGGCAGACGAAGCATTCGCCGAGGCGCTGAAATCGCTGGGCGTGCGCTGGTACGCCTCGGAAGAACAGGAAGAAGTGGTCGAACTGGACCCAAAGGGGCGTTACGCACTGGCGATCGACCCGCTGGATGGATCGTCAAACATTGATGTGAATGTCTCGATCGGCACAATCTTTTCGATCTTCGAGGCCAACGAGGGCGCAAACGAAAGCTTCCTGCGTCCGGCAAGCGAACAGATTGCAGCCGGCTATATCATCTTTGGCCCGCAAACCGGCCTGATGGTAACCTTCGGCAACGGCACACTGTTCTATGTTCTTAGCCCGGATTCGGGCAAATTCGAACTGGCCAATGATCATGTGGTCGTGCCAAAGGAATCGACTGAATACGCGATCAATGCCTCGAATTATCGCCATTGGTCCAAACCCGTGCGCGCCTATATCGATGATTGCATCGCCGGTGCCGATGGTATCCACGAGCGCAATTTCAACATGCGCTGGGTGGCCTCCCTTGTGGCCGAAACCCATCGCATTCTAACCCGCGGTGGCATTTTCCTATACCCATCCGACGCACGCGACGGATATGGCAACGGCCGCCTGCGCATGGTTTACGAATGCGCACCAATGGCGTTTCTGGTGGAACAGGCCGAAGGCCACGCCACAAACGAACATGACCGCATCCTTGACCAAACCGCCAAAGAGCTGCACGCACGCACGCCTTTTGTGTTTGGCACACCGATGAAGGTCGATCGTCTCGCTTCATACCACGACCTACCCGAAAAAGAAGTCTCAGCCCTTTTTGGCCAGCGCGGCCTGTTTCGTGATTAAGGAAACCATGACATGAGCAAGAAACATCCCATCATCTCGGTCACCGGCTCTTCTGGCGCTGGCACCTCGACCGTCAAAGACACTTTCGAGCAGATTTTCCGCCGTGAAGGCGTGACCGCCGCCACCATCGAGGGCGATGCGTTCCACAAATATGACCGTGCGGCGATGAAAGAGCAGCTGGACCAGCATTATGCCAAAGGTGACCACACCTTCAGCCACTTCAGCTATGAGGCCAACGCGCTGGAAGAACTGGAAGCGGTGTTCAAAGCCTATGGCGAAACCGGCACCGGCAAGAAACGCTATTATGTGCATAACGACGAAGAAGGCGCGGCACTGGGCGCGGCTTCGGGCACGTTTACCGACTGGGAAGACATCGAGCCGGGCACAGACCTGCTGTTTTACGAGGGCCTGCATGGTGCCGTGAAAAACGACAAGATCAACCTGCCGAAATACGCCGATCTGAAAATCGGAGTTGTGCCGGTGGTAAACCTTGAGTGGATCCAGAAAATCCACCGCGACAAGCACCAGCGCGGCTACACAACCGAGGCCGTAACCGACGTAATCCTGCGCCGCATGCACGCCTATGTGCATTGCATCATGCCGCAATTCACCGAAACCGACATCAATTTCCAGCGCGTGCCGATTGTGGATACATCAAACCCGATGATTGCCCGCTGGATTCCCACGGCTGACGAAAGCCTTGTCGTAATCCGGTTCAAAGACCCGCGTGGCATTGATTTTCCATATCTGCAATCCATGATCCACGACAGTTTCATGAGCCGTGCAAATTCCATTGTGGTGCCCGGCGGCAAGATGGAGCTGGCAATGCAGCTGATCTTTACCCCGCTGGTGGAACGGCTGATTTCCGAATCCAAGCGCGCATAAGGAGGCCTGAAAATGACCAACGAAACCCAAATGGCCAACGCCATCCGTGCCCTTGCAATGGACGCCGTTCAGGCCGCCAATTCCGGCCACCCCGGCGCCCCCATGGGGCTGGCCGATGTGGCCACCGTTTTGTTCAACCGTTTCATGAAGATCGACCCCACCGCCGATAAATGGGCCGACCGCGACCGTTTTGTGATGTCGGCGGGGCATGGCTCGATGCTGGTTTATGCCATCAACCACCTGCTGGGTTATGACGACATGGACATGAACCAGATCTGCAATTTCCGCCAGATGGGGTTCCGCACCGCCGGCCATCCCGAATATGGTCACGCCAAGGGGATCGAAACCACCACCGGCCCGCTGGGTCAGGGTATTTCCACCGCTGTCGGCATGGCGCTGGCCGAACGGATGCAGAATGCGCGCTTTGGCGATGATCTGGTCGATCACTATACCTATGTGATCGCCGGTGACGGCTGTCTGATGGAAGGGATCAGCCACGAAGCCATTGATTTTGCTGGAAACATGGGTCTTGGCCGCCTGATTTTGATGTGGGATGACAATTCGATCACCATTGATGGCAAAACCGACCTGTCCACCAGCACCGATCAGCAAAAACGGTTCGAGGCCGCAGGCTGGCATGTCCAGTCGGTTGACGGCCACGACAAAGACGCCATTGCAGCCGCGATTGAAGCGGCCCGCAAGGCCAGTGACAAGCCATCCATGATCGCCTGCAAAACGATTATCGGATTTGGCGCACCCAACAAACAAGGCACATCCGCCACTCATGGTGCACCTCTGGGGGATGACGAAATCGCCTTGACGCGTGAGGCCCTTGGCTGGCCTCACGCCCCCTTTGAAATCCCGTCCGACGTCTATGACGACTGGCACGCCATCGCCGCCCGCGGCAAGGCGGCGCGACTGGACTGGGATAAACGTCTGTCGGCCTCGGGCCGTGCAGACGAATTCAACGCCACGCTGAAAGGGCCGGACAAAGCGGCGCTGGATGCGGCGATCAACGCCTATAAACACCGCCTGTCGCAAGACGCGCCAAAGGTTGCGACCCGCAAGGCCAGCCAGATGGCGCTGGAAGTGATCAACGCCACCCTGCCCAACACTGTCGGCGGCTCGGCCGATCTGACCGGCTCGAACCTGACCAAAACCGACGGGATGGAGCCGGTCTCCAAAGGCAACTACGGCGGCAGCTACATCTATTACGGCGTGCGCGAACATGGCATGGCGGCAGCGATGAACGGTTTGTCGCTGCATGGGGGCTTTTTGCCCTACGGCGGCACCTTTCTGGCCTTTGCCGATTATTGCCGTGGTTCCATCCGCCTGTCGGCCCTGATGGGTCTGCCGGTGCCATATGTGATGACCCATGACAGCATTGGCCTTGGCGAAGACGGCCCGACGCACCAGCCGGTGGAAACCGTCGCGTCCTTGCGCGCCATGCCCAACACCTATGTGTTCCGCCCCGCCGATGTGGTGGAAACCGCCGAAAGCTGGCAGATCGCGATTGAAAGCGAAAGCACACCGTCGGTGCTGGCCCTGTCGCGTCAAGGCCTGCCCTGCCTGCGCACCAACCACACCGACACCAATATGGTTGCAAAAGGTGCCTACGTTCTGCGCGACACCGCAGGCGAACG
Organism: Profundibacter sp.; assembly: GCF_965277155.1. Taxonomy (GTDB): domain Bacteria; phylum Pseudomonadota; class Alphaproteobacteria; order Rhodobacterales; family Rhodobacteraceae; genus Profundibacter. Next base: position 123,361 of record NZ_CBDIBV010000011.1, on the reverse strand, counting down.
GGATGTGACTCTGATTGCCACCGGTTCCGAAGTGGAAATCGCGATGAATGCCGCCGATCAACTGGCCGCCGACGGCATCAAGGCCACCGTGGTCTCGGCCCCCTGTTTCGAGCTGTTCGCAGAGCAGGACGCGGCTTACCGCGCATCCGTTCTGGGCACCGCCCCGCGCGTTGGAGTCGAAGCGGCGATCGAGCAAAGCTGGGGCAAGCTGCTGGGCGATAATTCCGCCTTTGTCGGCATGACCGGTTTCGGGGCCTCGGCCCCAGCGGATGAACTTTATGAACATTTCGGCATCACGGCTGACGCCGTGGCAAAAGCCGCCAAAAACCTGCTTTAAGGGAGAGACAACATGACTGTAAAAGTAGCCATCAACGGCTTTGGCCGCATCGGCCGCAACATCCTGCGCGCCATCATCGAATCCGGCCGCACAGATATCGAAGTGGTCGCCATCAACGATCTGGGTCCGGTGGAAACCAACGCCCACCTGCTGCGGTTTGACAGCGTGCATGGCCGTTTCCCTGCCACCGTAACAACGGGTGATGACTGGATTGATGTTGGCCGCGGCAAAATCCGCGTCACCGCCATCCGCAACCCCGAAGACCTGCCGTGGAACGATGTTGACATCGCGATGGAGTGCACCGGCATATTCACCGCCAAGGACAAGGCCGAACTGCTGCTGAAAAGCGGTGCCAGCCGTGTTCTGATATCGGCCCCCGGTGCAAATGCCGATAAAACAATCGTTTACGGCGTGAACCACAATGTGCTGACCAAGGACGACATCATCGTGTCCAACGCGTCCTGCACCACCAACTGCCTGTCACCCGTGGCACAAACCCTGCACAATGCCATCGGCATTAACCACGGTTTCATGACCACGATCCACAGCTATACGGGTGATCAGCCCACGCTGGATACGATGCACAAAGACCTGTATCGCGCCCGCGCCGCTGCCATCAGCATGATCCCGACATCAACCGGTGCCGCCAAGGCCGTCGGTCTGGTTCTGCCCGAAATGGCCGGCAAGCTGGACGGCGTAGCCATCCGCGTGCCCACCCCGAATGTCTCGGTCGTGGATCTGACATTCGAGGCCAGCCGCGACACCACAATCGAGGAAGTGAACGCCGCCATCAAAGCCGCCGCCGACGGCCCGCTGAAGGGTGTGCTGGGCTATACCGAGGTGCCAAATGTGTCGATCGATTTCAACCACAACCCGCACAGCTCGATCTTCCACATGGACCAGACCAAAGTCGTGTCCGGCAATATGGTGCGCATTCTGACATGGTATGACAACGAATGGGGTTTCTCCAACCGCATGGGCGACACCGCTGTTGCGATGGGGGCGCTGATCTAATGGGCATCCCCGCGATCACGGATATGGATGTTTCCGGCAAACGCCTGCTGGTGCGCGCCGATCTGAACGTGCCGTTCAATGATGACGGCACGGTTTCGGACGCCACCCGCATCACACGGTTTGCGGCAGGGATGAAACCTCTGCTGGCCAAAGGTGCACGCCTTGTCATCGTGACCCACCTTGGCCGCCCCAAAGGGCAGCGTAACCCCGATCTGTCCACCGAAAGCATCCGCGAAACTCTGGCCGATGCGTTGGGTGTGGATGTGTTTTTCACCGACGCTTGTGTTGGCCCGGAAGCTGAAGCTGCCGCAGCCGATCTGGGTGCGGGGCAGGCCCTGCTGTGCCAGAACGTCCGGTTCGAGCCGGGCGAAGAGGCCAACGATCCCGCATTGGCGGCGCAATTTGCCCGCCTCGGCGACATCTACATCAACGATGCCTTTTCCTGCGCCCACCGCGCCCACGCCTCGACCGCCGCGATTGCGGATCAGATGCCCGCAACCGCTGGCCCGCTGATGCTGGAAGAGGTGATGGCATTGACCAAAGCGCTGGAAGCCCCCAAACGCCCCAGCGTGGCAATTGTCGGCGGAGCCAAGGTTTCCAGCAAAATCGCTGTGCTGAAAAACCTTGTCGGCAAACTGGACGCCGTGATCATCGGTGGTGGCATGGCCAACACATTCCTGTTTGCCGATGGCGCACCGATGGGAAAATCCCTGCACGAGGCCGACCAGATTGAAACCGTCAAGGAAATCCGCGCGTTGGCGGCAAAATCGGGCTGCAAACTGTTACTACCTATCGATGTTGTCGTTTCGCGCGAATTCAAGGCCGGTGCCCGCAAGCAGATCGTCGCAAATGACGCCTGCCCCGAGGATGCAATGATATTGGACGCAGGCCCCGAAGCCCTGCGCGATTTCGAGGCCGAACTGGCCGGTGCCCAGACCATTCTGTGGAACGGCCCGCTTGGCGCCTTTGAAATCCCGCCGTTCGACCATTCGACCAAAATGCTGGCCCGCACCGCCGCCGAAATGACCCGCGCGGGTCTGGCCGTGTCCGTGGCCGGTGGCGGCGATACTGTTGCCGCCCTGAATGTCGCCGATGCGGCGGATGATTTTACCTATGTCTCCACCGCCGGTGGGGCCTTCCTGGAATGGCTCGAGGGCAAGGAACTGCCCGGTCTGGCCGCACTGACACGCGCTAAAGCAGCTTAATCAAAGGAAACGATCAATGGCACTTATCACACTTCGTCAACTGCTGGATCACGCCGCCGAAAATGACTATGGCGTCCCCGCATTCAACATCAACAATATGGAACAGGGGCTGGCCATCATGAAGGCCGCCGCCGCCTGTGACGCGCCGGTGATCCTGCAGGCCAGCCGCGGCGCGCGTTCTTATGCCGGCGACATCATGCTGCGTCATATGATCCAGGCGCTGTCGGAAATGTACCCCGATATCCCGATCTGTATGCACCAGGACCACGGCAACAACGAACAGACCTGTGCATCGGCCATCCGCTATGGCTTTACCTCGGTGATGATGGACGGCAGCCTTGAGGCCGACATGAAGACACCGGCGTCCTATGAATACAACGTCGACATCACCGAACGGGTTTCGCGCATGGCCCATTGGGTCGGTGCCTCGGTCGAGGGCGAGTTGGGCGTGCTGGGGTCACTGGAAACCGGCGAAGCGGCGGAAGAAGACGGCTCGGGCGCGGTTGGTAAACTGTCAATGGAGCAACTGCTGACCGATCCCGACGAAGCCGTTGATTTCGTCAAGAAAACCAAGGTGGATGCGCTGGCAATCGCCTGTGGCACCAGCCACGGTGCTTACAAGTTTTCCAGCAAACCCACCGGCGAAACACTGGCGATGAGCCAGATCGCTGCGATCCATGCCAAACTGCCTGATACCCATCTGGTGATGCACGGCTCGTCCTCGGTACCACAGTATCTGCAGGACTTGATCAACAAATACGGTGGCGAGATGCCGCAAACCTATGGCGTGCCGGTCGAAGAGATCGAAAAAGGCATCAAAATGGGCGTGCGCAAGGTGAACATCGACACCGACAACCGCATGGCCCTGACCGGCCAGTTCCGCAAGGTCGCAATGGAAGACCCGACCCAGTTCGACCCGCGCAAGTTCCTGATCCCCGCGATGGCGGAAATGGAGAAACTGGTAAAAGACCGTTTCGAGCGTTTCGGCACCGCCGGGCACGCCGCGCAAATCAAGGTCATCCCGATGGATGACATGGCCAAGCGTTACGCCGACGGCACGCTTGACCCGAAAACCGCTTAATCCGGCCCTAAAGGCCCCTAAAAAGGAGACCAGAAATGGACCAGTCAGACCGTTATGCAGACCTCTCGCTGAAAGAGGCAGACCTTATCGCCGGCAACAACCATGTGCTTGTAGCCTACATCATGAAACCGAAACCGGGTCACGGCAGCTATTTGGCCTCGGCCGCGCACTTTGCCGCTGAATCCTCGACCGGCACCAATGTAGAAGTGTCCACAACCGATGATTTCACCCGTGGCGTTGACGCGCTTGTGTATGAAATCGATGAAACCAAGGATCTGATGAAGATCGCTTATCCGGTGGCATTATTTGATCGCAATATCATCGACGGGCGCGCGATGCTGGCATCGTTTCTGACGTTGACCATCGGCAACAATCAGGGCATGGGTGATATTGAGCACGCCAAAATCCACGATTTTTATGTGCCACCATCCTATCTGAAACTCTTTGACGGCCCGTCGACCACGATCAAGGACATGTGGAATGTTCTGGGGCGCCCGCATGTGGATGGCGGATTTATCGTTGGCACCATCATCAAACCCAAACTGGGCCTACGCCCTGCCCCCTTTGCCAATGCCTGCTATGATTTCTGGCTGGGTGGCGATTTCATCAAAAACGATGAACCGCAGGGTAATCAGGTGTTCGCCCCCCTGAAAGAAACCATCACGCTGGTGGCTGACGCAATGAAACGCGCACAGGATGAAACCGGCGAGGCCAAATTGTTCTCGGCCAATATCACCGCCGATGACCACCATGAAATGGTGGCCCGTGGCGAGTTCATTCTGGAAGCCTTTGGCGAAAATGCCGATCACGTCGCCTTTCTGGTGGATGGCTATGTGGCAGGTCCCGCCGCCATCACCACGGCACGCCGCACCTTCCCTAAACAGTACTTGCACTATCATCGTGCCGGTCACGGGGCGATCACATCCCCCAGTGCGATGCGCGGTTACACATCTTTTGTTCTGTCCAAAATGGCCCGCCTGCAAGGGGCGTCCGGCATTCACACCGGCACCATGGGCTTTGGCAAAATGGAAGGCGAGGCCGCCGACAAGATGATGGCCTATATGATCACCGACGACAGTGCCGATGGTCCATACTTCCATCAGGAATGGCTGGGCATGAACCCGACCACACCGATTATTTCGGGCGGCATGAACGCGCTACGGATGCCTGGTTTCTTCAAAAACCTTGGCCACTCGAACCTGATCCTGACCGCCGGCGGTGGTGCGTTCGGGCACATTGATGGCCCATCCGAGGGCGCAATATCGCTTCGCCAGGCTGAACAATGCTGGAAAGAGGGTGCTGATCCGCTGGAATTTGCCAAAGAGCACAAGCAGTTCGCCCGCGCCTTCGAAAGCTTCCCCGGCGATGCGGATGCATTGTTCCCGAACTGGCGCGAAGCCTTGCGGATCAATTCGGCTGCATAACGCGGCAGATCACGCTAAGAACCAGTGGCGCGGAGAAGGATTCGCGCCACTTCAACCCACCAGATGCAGGGAATTTGCAGCATGACCTTTGACCGCTCCATCAAAATCGCCCCGTCGATCCTGTCGGCGGATTTCGCCAACTTCGGCCAGGAAATCCGCGCCATCGAGGATCAGGGCGCCGATTGGGTCCATGTCGATGTGATGGACGGCCATTTCGTGCCCAACCTGACCTTCGGCCCCCCTGCTGTGAGCGCTTTCCGCCCGCATGTGAAAACCTTCATGGATGTGCATCTGATGATCGCGCCGGTTGATCCCTATATCGAAGCCTATGCCAAAGCCGGCGCCGATATGATCACCGCCCATGTCGAGGCCGGCCCACATATCCATCGCTCCCTTCAGGCGATCAAGGCCCAAGGGGTGAAGGCCGGTGTCAGCCTGAATCCGGGCACACCGCTGTCCAGTATCGAATATTGCATGGACCTGCTGGATATGGTGTTGATCATGACGGTAAACCCCGGATTTGGCGGACAGAAATTCATTCACTCGGGCGTCGAGAAAACCCGTAAAGTGCGCGAAATGATCGGCGATCGCCCGATCCACATCCAGATTGACGGTGGTGTCACCCCTGAAACCGCACCTCTGGTTGCGGCCGCCGGTGCCGATGTTCTGGTTGCCGGCTCTGCCGTGTTCAACGGCGGCTCGGTCGATACCCCCGAGGTATACGGCAAAAACATCCGCGCCATCCGCGATGCGGCCTCGGCCGCACAATAACGCCCCAAAGGGCCGCGCGAACGCCCTTTGATGTCTACGGCCTGTCGGGATACACTCGGCAGGCCGTAACAACAAATCTGGAGATTTCATCATGGCTGTCACACCCCCCGTCTGCGATTTTGACTGGCAAGCGCCAGATTTCACCCTGCCCGCATCCGATGGCAAAACCTATTCGCTGTCTGATGTGAAAGGCGAAAACGGCACGCTGGTGATGTTCATCTGCAACCACTGCCCCTATGTGAAATCCATCATGGACAAGATCATCCGCGATGCCGTTGACCTGCAAAAACTGGGCATCGGTGTGGTGGCAATCAATTCGAATGATGCTACGGCCTACCCCGAGGACAGCTTCGAGAATATGCAGAAACTCGATCTACCCTTCCCCTATCTGCACGATGAATCCCAGGCCGTGGCCCGCGCCTACGATGCCGCCTGCACGCCTGATTTCTTTGGCTTCAACGCCGACATGGGCCTGCAATACCGTGGCCGTCTGGATTCATCCGGTCGCAACGCTGGGCCTGATGACCTGAAACGCGATCTGTACGAGGCGATGAAACAGGTCGCCGAAACTGGTCAAGGCCCACGCGAACAGATCCCCTCGATGGGTTGTTCGATCAAATGGAAAGACGCATGACACCCATTGTATTCGATCTGGACGGCACGCTGATCGACAGCGCGCCCGACCTGCACGCGGCCTGCTGCAAAATGCTGGCGGACGAGGGCGCCCCCGCCCCCAGCCTTGAAACCGTGATTGGCTATGTCGGCAACGGCGTGCCGCGTCTGGTGGAACTGGCGATGGCCGATAACGGCATTCCCGCCGATCAGCACGCCCGCCTGGTCAAGGCATATATGGACTATTACGATGCCGATCCGGCCACCCTGACTACAATTTACCCCAACCTTCTGCCCCTGCTGGACGCGTTAAAGGAAAAGGGCCACAAGCTGGCGGTCTGCACCAACAAACCCGAGGCCCCGGCCCGCGAAATCCTGCGCCTGTTGGAAATCGAACATTTCTTTGACGTGCTTGTTGGTGGCGACACCCTGCCGCAGAAAAAGCCCGATCCCGCACCACTGTTTCACACTCTGAAACTGCTTGGCGCTGATAGCTGCCTCTATGTCGGTGACAGCGAAGTCGACGCAAAAACCGCCGACCGGGCAGGGCAACCCATGGCGCTGTTCACCAAAGGCTACCGCAAGGTGCCCGTGGACGACCTGCCCCACGCCTTTGCCTTTGACGATTTCGCCACCCTTGGCCCCTATATCGACACCCTGTAAATGCCCCTGCAAGCCCTGATTTTCGACGTAGACGGCACCCTGGCCGAAACAGAAGAGGCGCATCGCGCTGCTTTCAACCGGACCTTTGATCAATGGGGGCTGGGCTGGCACTGGACGGTTGACGATTACCGCCAACTGCTGAAAACCACCGGCGGCAAGGAACGGATGCGTGCGTTTCAATCCACCCTGACCGCTGGGGACCGCCGCCTGACAGATGCGGAAATCGCCCGCGCCCACAAGGAAAAAACAGCCATCTACGGTGAAATCCTTGCCTCGGGGCAACTGTCCCTGCGCCCCGGCGTGGCCGAGCTGATCGAAGCGGCGCGCGTGCGTGGCCTGAAGGTCGCGGTTGCCACCACCACCAACACCCCCAATGTCGAGGCCCTGACCCGATGCTGCTGGGGCAAACCCGCGCTGAAGGTGTTCGACCACGTGGCCGCCGGTGACATGGTGGCCAACAAGAAACCCGCCCCCGACGTATTCCTGCTGGCGCTGGAACAACTGGGCCTGCCCGCCACCGATTGCATCGCCTTTGAAGACAGCCGCAACGGTGTCCTATCCGCCCTTGGTGCCGATCTGCGGGTGCTGGTCACACCTTCGGCCTATACTGATACAGATGATTTCTCCGATGCCGACCGGGTGATCCCCAGTCTGGAAAAACAGCATCTTCCGCGCGAATTGTCCTGATCTTCTTCTTGCCCCAAATACCTGCGCCGCAGGCATGGAACCTCTTTGGCACAGAAATCAGAATTCAATCCTGAACGCCGCCCCTTTTTCACTGTCCAGCACCGCAATCCCGGCCCCGCGCACCCCTAGCAAACTGCGCACAATCGCCAGCCCCATGCCTGTGCCGCCATCCTCGCGCCGGGTGGTAAAGAACGGCTCGAACAAACGCTTGCGGTTGCCCGCCGAAATCCCGCTGCCATTGTCACTGATCACCAGCGCCTCGGGTGTCGCCTCAAGCCACACCCGATCCGCCCCATGCGACACCGCATTGCCCAGCATCTGCCGCAGGATCACGGCCAACCCTTCGGACGGGATCGGCAAGGATACTTCGCCCCCCGTCACCTGCATCTTTAGCGCCGGATAATCACCCGTCAAATCGGCCAGCACCTGATCAAGCCTGCTTTCCCCCTGCCCCAGCGGCTCACGCGCCTTGGCCATCTGCCGCAGACCTTCCAGCAAATCCTGCATCCGGTCCGCCGATTGCCGCACGGTGCCCAGCAATTGCGCCCGCTGCTCCCCGGACAGCCCTTCGGCCTCGAGCAGTTCCGCCGCCCCGATCAGCGCTGTCAGCGGCGATTTCAATTCATGCGTCACATGGCTGGTATAGCTGCGCACCGTTTCCTGCCGGTTGTGCAGGCTATCGGCCATATCCAGCACGCTTTGCCCCAGTTCCTGCAGTTCCCGCGTGCCGTAACGGGATTGCGGGCTGAACCGCTCCACCTCGCCCGCCGCAAAGGCCTTGCTCTCCTCGGACAGTTTTTGAACGGGGCGCACAATCAGCCGCCACAGCAACCAGCCCAGAACAACGGTGATCAGCAACACGCCCGCCCCGACCAGCAACGCGGCATAGCGATACCGCATGTATCCCCACAGGAATTTCACAACCAGCAGCCCGGCCATCTGCGCCAGCAGCACAGCCGCCAATGTGCCGCCGATCACCAGCGCCAGCGTGGGGCGCCATTTGCGCCTTATCCGCGACATGGACCCATCCGCACCCCGATGCCATGCACCGTTTCCACCGCATCCGTGCAACCGGCCTCGGCCAGTTTGCGGCGCAGGTTGCGCAGGTGGCTGTCCACCGTGCGGTCCGACACCTGACTGTTGGCCCCATACATCGCGTCCGTCAGCGCCGGTCGCGCCGACACCTGTGCGGGATGCCGGATCAGATGCGCCAGCAACGCCATTTCCGAGGCCGTCAGTGCCACCGGAGCACCGCGAAACAGGCACAGATGCTGCGTGGTATCCAGTTGCAATTCGCCATGCGACAACTGCCCGCCGGTATCCGCCGCGCCGTTCACCCGCTTCAAAATCGCCTTGACCCGCGCCACCAACTCGCGCGGGGAGAAGGGCTTGGTGACGTAATCATCCGCCCCCATTTCAAACCCCAGTACGCGGTCCAGTTCCTCGTCCCGCGCGCTCAGGAAAAGCACCGGCACCTGCGATTGCGCGCGCAGGCGGCGGCAAACCTCGAACCCGTCCATTTCCGGCAGACCGATATCCAGCACCACCAGATCGGGCCGCGCACTGCCAACCAGCGCCAGCCCCGCCGCACCATCCCCGGCGGTCATGGTGGCATAACCCGCCTGCTCCAGCCCGATCTGCACCACCTCGCGGATCTGCGGATCGTCATCGATGATCAGGATTTTCGGTAGTGTCGCGAGTTTGGTGGAAATTCGAGGACGGCGTAATCTCCGGGTGCATCGAAGCCACCCAACCGGCGGCTGGAACCGCCAAGGAGATCACGCCATGACAAAGAATACAGCAACATCGACATCCGCGCTACTGGCCAATGAAGCAGGCTATGACCCGATTGAAGACCGGCTGCGCCAGAACATCCGCGCGACGATCGAGGCGGTTTTCGAAGAGGAGCTGGAGCAGTTTCTGGGCCGTTGCCGGTATGGCCGCAGCGGCGGGGCAAAGGCCGGATACCGCCACGGGCATCGCGAGCGGCAACTGGTCGGAACATTTGGAACCGAAACGGTGCGCGTGCCGCGTGCGCGGATCACAGGCGAGGCCGGCAAGGCCAGAGAATGGCGCTCGAAGGCATTGCCCCGCTACCAGCGGCTGACGAAGAAGGCCGAGGCGCTGATCGCTGCTGTCTACCTTTCGGGCACCAACACACGGCGGGTAAAACGCGCCCTGTTCGGCCTGTTTCAGGGGGCGGTCAGCAAGGATGTGGTGAGCCGCGCCTGGCGCAAGGTGAAGGTGGACTGGCAGGCGTGGTGCGCCCGCAGCCTTGCGGATGAAGACATCGTGCGGCTGATCCTGGACGGCACCGTGATCAAAACGCGGATTGACAGGAAGGCCACCAATATCTCGGTTCTGGCCGCGATTGGCGTGCGCCGGGATGGGCAGAAGGTCTTGTTATCACTGATGAACATGGGCGGCGAAAGCACCTCCGCCTGGCGTCAGTTCATCAACGATCTGGATGCGCGCGGGTTGAAACGGCCCGAATTTGTCATCGTGGACGGGGCACCGGGACTTGAGGTCGCTCTCATTGCCCTCTGGGGTGAAGATCTGCCGATCCAGAGGTGCACGGTGCACAAGCACCGCAACCTTCTGGCCAAGGCACCCAAGCGTATGCATGATGAGTTGACAGAAGATTACCGCGACATGATCTACGCCAAAACACCCGAGGAAATCGCCACCCGCCGCAAGGCATTTCTGCGAAAATGGCGGCTGAAATGCAAGGCCGTCGCTGACAGCTTGGAAGAAGCAGGAGATAAGCTTTTCACCTTCACGCGTCTGCCACAAGGCCAGTGGAAATCGGCCAGAACGACAAATGCGATCGAACGCCTGAACGAGGAATTCCGCCGCCGCATCAAGACCCAGACCGTGCTGCCATGCGCCGAGACCGTGCCGATGCTGCTTTGGGCTCTGATGGCCTCGGGGCAGATCGTCATGCGAAAGGTCGATGGCTGGGAAACGCTCGCTCAGCCCGTCGCCGACGCAACCCTTGACCAAGCCGCCTGACCGGCGCATAACTCAACCCGCTCGGAGGTGCCTGAAATCAATTTCCACCACTTTCGAGACACAACCGGATTTTCTTGCTCATAGCTTGTTTTCCATTGCGGTATCCGCTGCAAGGTAACGCCGAACACGCCACTTGCGAAACCCCCATTCGCGCCAGTTGTCGATTTCGGGATATGCAGGCATTTTCCATGCTGCACATACGGGTTGTCCGGTTTGCTGTTGATAATCCGCAATCGCGGGCATCGCCATTGACCCAAGATCGCAAATATAATCGCCATCCAGCCGCACCGGCGCACGGTCGCCGCCCTGCACCGCGTATATTTCCGGCTCTCGCGACAGGTTGAAACGCGCGATCATATCGGCAAAATTCACAAAGCTGCACAGGTACAGCACAACCACCAACAGCCCCGCCATACGCACCAGCATCCAGCCATTGCCAGCCCCGCGCAGCACCTGCCAGCCGATCAGCGCCAGACCGGCCGCCACCATCCCCATCCAGATAAACGCCGCCACCCGCAGGTAAGTCAGGCCATAAGCCTCGACATAAAGGTCCAGCCGCAATACCGCACCCGCCATCAGGGCCACATTCTGACCCAGCCACAGCAGCAAAAGCGCACGCACCCCGCGCCGATCCTGCACATAGGGGCGCGACACCATCGCAAACAGCCCCGCCAAAAGCGCCGTCAGCACCAGTGGATAGGCCCCGCGGTGGGCAAAGGCGGCAGGGGAAACGCCACTGGGCAATTCCGCATGGCCCCACAGGTAAACCGCATCCAGCCCGGTTTGCAGCGCGAACATCAGGTTGAACAGCACCAGCGAATTCACCACCGATTGCGGGTTGAACAAGGCCGGAATGGACAGCCGCGACGTGACGGGCAAGGGAAAAGGCACCCGCATCCTCTGGCGCATCTTGTGAAGTACCAGAAACGGCCAGACCAATGCGGCAATCAACCCCCAGAACAGCAAACGGCCCTCATCGACCCCAAAATCAGGAATACGGAGAAGCAGATTTTCAAACACCGGATTGCCTGCTGCAAACAGCGACAGAAACACCGCACCCGCCACCATGGGCAACCCCCACGCCCGCAGCAGGCCGCGCATATCCTGCCCCCGCACCAAGGCTTGCCCGCCGGCACCGGCATCGCGCAATACCTGCACCGGTGCCAACAGCCAGAACCGCGCACCTGCCTGCAACAGGTCGGCCATCCGCCCCTGCCCGTTCAATGCCACCCAAATCGCAAACCCTGTCAGGCTGCCTATATAGAACAGCACCGACAGCCCCTGCATATAATCCAGAACCGGCAACAGCCCCACGCCGAATACCAGCGCCGCCAGCGTGTCACGCCTTCGCCAATCACGCCGCCCTGCAGCCAGCCAGAGCGCCGCAGCCAAGGCCACCCCGAACAGCACCAGCGAAACACCAACGCCATAGCCCCAGAACAACCAGTCCGCCAACAGGATCAGCGCCAGCAACAACACCAGCCGCACCGGCGCTCGGCGCACTGTTTCCAATCCCCCCTGGGGTTTGTCCACTGGCGGCACCTCAGGGGCCTCGCCGCTCATCCACCACGCGTCCATCCGCACCGACGCGGGTACACCGCGCATCAAATATCCTCGCATCTTCACTGCTCCTTGCACTGTCCCGCCGCGCCTGTTGGCGACTTGTAAAACAGTCCTAAACAGTAAATGTTCAGAGCATGATGAGGTAGTGTCGCGAGTTTGGTGGAAATTCGAGGACGGCGTAATCTCCGGGTGCATCGAAGCCACCCAACCGGCGGCTGGAACCGCCAAGGAGATCACGCCATGACAAAGAATACAGCAACATCGACATCCGCGCTACTGGCCAATGAAGCAGGCTATGACCCGATTGAAGACCGGCTGCGCCAGAACATCCGCGCGACGATCGAGGCGGTTTTCGAAGAGGAGCTGGAGCAGTTTCTGGGCCGTTGCCGGTATGGCCGCAGCGGCGGGGCAAAGGCCGGATACCGCCACGGGCATCGCGAGCGGCAACTGGTCGGAACATTTGGAACCGAAACGGTGCGCGTGCCGCGTGCGCGGATCACAGGCGAGGCCGGCAAGGCTAGAGAATGGCGCTCGAAGGCATTGCCCCGCTACCAGCGGCTGACGAAGAAGGCCGAGGCGCTGATCGCTGCTGTCTACCTTTCGGGCACCAACACACGGCGGGTAAAACGCGCCCTGTTCGGCCTGTTTCAGGGGGCGGTCAGCAAGGATGTGGTGAGCCGCGCCTGGCGCAAGGTGAAGGTGGACTGGCAGGCGTGGTGCGCCCGCAGCCTTGCGGATGAAGACATCGTGCGGCTGATCCTGGACGGCACCGTGATCAAAACGCGGATTGACAGGAAGGCCACCAATATCTCGGTTCTGGCCGCGATTGGCGTGCGCCGGGATGGGCAGAAGGTCTTGTTATCACTGATGAACATGGGCGGCGAAAGCACCTCCGCCTGGCGTCAGTTCATCAACGATCTGGATGCGCGCGGGTTGAAACGGCCCGAATTTGTCATCGTGGACGGGGCACCGGGACTTGAGGTCGCTCTCATTGCCCTCTGGGGTGAAGATCTGCCGATCCAGAGGTGCACGGTGCACAAGCACCGCAACCTTCTGGCCAAGGCACCCAAGCGTATGCATGATGAGTTGACAGAAGATTACCGCGACATGATCTACGCCAAAACACCCGAGGAAATCGCCACCCGCCGCAAGGCATTTCTGCGAAAATGGCGGCTGAAATGCAAGGCCGTCGCTGACAGCTTGGAAGAAGCAGGAGATAAGCTTTTCACCTTCACGCGTCTGCCACAAGGCCAGTGGAAATCGGCCAGAACGACAAATGCGATCGAACGCCTGAACGAGGAATTCCGCCGCCGCATCAAGACCCAGACCGTGCTGCCATGCGCCGAGACCGTGCCGATGCTGCTTTGGGCTCTGATGGCCTCGGGGCAGATCGTCATGCGAAAGGTCGATGGCTGGGAAACGCTCGCTCAGCCCGTCGCCGACGCAACCCTTGACCAAGCCGCCTGACCGGCGCATAACTCAACCCGCTCGGAGGTGCCTGAAATCAATTTCCACCACTTTCGAGACACAACCGCATGATGCCCGTTTCAGCAGATTTTGTGCAGATCGCTCATGCCCTTCTTCTTTTCCTGAATACCTGCGCCGCAGGCATCCGGCGATGAAGTTTTCAGGTGAACTTGCGGAAAAAACGCGTGCGGTCGAACATTTCTTCCAGCGCTTCCATACGCGGGCGGGTTTCGCCCCATGACCGTTCCTGCACCTCGGCGATCAGGGTTTCCAGCAGCACCATCGGCGCCACCAGTGAATCCCATGCCGACGGCACCACAATCCGGCTGGACAATACATGCCCTGCATATTTCGCCACGGGTGATCGCCACTGATCCGTAAACAGGATGATTTGCGCTCCTTTTTCCCGCGCCATTTCAGCCAGCTTCAATGTAGAATTTTCGTACCTGCGGATGTCGAATATAACGATGACATCGCCCTCTTTGATGTCCAGCAAGTAATGTGGCCAGGCATTGGAAATCGACTGGATATGCGTCACATTCGGGCGGATCACCTGCATATGCAGAAAGAAATAATCCGCCAAGGACCGTGTAATCCGCCCACCGACCACATAAATCGCCCGCGCCGGATCGGCCAGCAAGGCACAGCTTTGATCAAAACAAACCGTATCCATCTGCGCCAGGGTCTGGCGGATGTTACTGTTCACCGCCTCGGCAAACCGGTTCAGGATATGGCCTTCGGGGGCGTGTTCGGCCCATGTATCGAACTTGGCAATCGGGCCGGTGATTTTGGCTTCCAGCTCGTGGCGCAATGCCGCCTGAAATTCGGGAAAGCCCTTGTATCCCAGCTTCTGCACCATCCGGGCCACCGTTGGGGTCGACACCTGCGCGCCCGCCGCAACCGTTGTAATCGTGCCCAGACCGGACACCGGATAATTTTCAAGAATCGAATCCGCCAACTGCCGCTCGGCGCGGGTCAGCCGTTCAAAGGCCGATTGCAGCCGGTCGGCCACGGTGCCACTTGGATCAGTCACTCGATATCCTTTTTGTCAATATACCAACAGAGCGTGCCAACGTGAAGAATACTTTTCAGGAATTATATTGACACAAGGGGGACTTGTGAAGAATTGTCTTGGTTATTGGAACACAAACGACTCGAGGGGGAATATGGGGCGTTTGATCGACGAAAACGATCTGGAGGGCACACCCGCTGCCGTAGTGCACAATGCCGAAGGCAATGGGCAGGTGTTGCTTGTGTGCGAGCATGCCGCAAACCGGATTCCGACCGCGCTGGATAATTTGGGACTGGACGAGGCCACCCGCCTTAACCATATCGCATGGGATCCCGGTGCGCTGGCCGTTGCGCAGGAAATCAGCCATATTCTGGACGCCCGCCTTGTGGCCAGCACCGTTTCGCGTCTGGTTTACGATTGCAACCGCCCCCCCGAAGCGCCCGGCGCGATGCCAAAGCATAGCGAGGTTTTCGACATCCCGGGCAACCGGAACCTGAGCAACGCCGAAAAAGCCGCGCGGGTCGCCACGGTGTACGAGCCGTTCCGCACCCTGCTGGCCGATACGATCGCCACGTCCCCCAAACCGCCGGTGATGGTGACCATCCACAGCTTTACCCCTGTTTATCTGGGCGAACAACGCGATGTGGAAATCGGCATCCTGCATGACAGTGACACACGGCTGGCCGATGCCATGCTGGACCTTGCGCCAAAGCACACAGAATTGAACGCCCGACGCAATGATCCCTATGGACCTGACGATGGCGTTACCCATACGCTGAAACTTCATGCCCTGCCAAACGGGCTGATGAATGTGATGATCGAGGTGCGTAATGACTTAATTGCGACGGCGGACCAGCAACAGGCCATCGCCAAAATGCTGGCCGAACTCATCACTGGCGCCCTTGCCCAGTCCCAAGTCGAACAGGAAACCCAATGCCGCGCATAGCCATAAAATATGTCCGCTGGATCGATGCGTTTAACTACCGTCTTGGCCGATTCATCATGTATGGCATCTTTGCCATGGTTGCGATCCTGCTGTGGTCATCCGTTTCAAAATCACTATTTGATCCATCCAAATGGACACTGGAAGTCGCACAGTTTTCGCTGGTCGCCTATTACATGCTGGGTGGCCCTTATTCACTGCAATTGCGTGCCAACGTGCGGATGGACCTGTTTTACGGGGCCTGGACTAGACCGACTCAGGCCAAGACCGATGTCATCACCGTACTGTTTTTGATCTTCTATCTGATCGTCTTGCTATACGGAGCACTGGACAGTACTGCTTATTCGCTGGGCTATTTCGGCGGTAATTTCTTTCAATTCTACTGGGATATGATTTCCGGCGTGGCCAGTGACATCGTGCATTTCCGTTTCGGAGCCATCCCCGAGACCGTCAAGGGCATGACCGGCCATCTGGAACAGGGGCCGACCGCCTGGCACCCCTATTTGTGGCCAATCAAAGTGATTTCCTGCATCGGCATTTTCTTGATGCTGTTGCAAACCATTTCCGAACTGATCAAGGACATCGCAACCATCCGCGGTGTCGACCTTCGCGCCGATGAACCAACGGCCCATCTGCATGTAGAGGAAGACTGATGTCCCACGAAATGATTGCAATCTTCATGTTTGCCAGCATGATGTTAATGTTGCTGACCGGCCAACGGGTATTCGGAGCCATCGGCGGTGTTGCGGCTTTGGCGGCACTGTCGTTGTGGGGCACAGGCGGGTCAGACCTTCCGTTTACTGCTACAATGAAGCTGATGAAATGGTATCCGTTACTGACCCTGCCGATGTTTATTTTCATGGGCTATGTGCTGTCGGAATCCAAAATTGCCGACGATCTGTATAAAATGTTCCATGTCTGGATGGGGCCGGTATCAGGGGGGCTTGCGATTGGCACAATCGGGCTGATGGTGCTGATTTCGGCCATGAACGGTCTGTCTGTCGCAGGGATGGCAATCGGGTCCACTATTGCCCTGCCCGAATTGTTAAAACGCGGCTATGACAAAAAGATGGTGACGGGGGTCATCCAGGCCGGTAGTTCGCTGGGTATTCTGGTGCCGCCTTCGGTGGTGCTGGTGCTGTATGCGATGATTGCGCGCCAACCCGTGGGGCAATTGTGGCTGGCGGGTATCCTGCCGGGCCTGATGATGGCAGGGATGTTCATCCTCTATATCTATATGCGTTGCAAAGTAAATCCGGCACTTGGCCCGACGCTCGATCCGGAGGAACGCAAACAATACAACAAGGATGCCCCCTTGCGGATCAATTACACCGGCTGGATTATCGGCGCGGGCATCGTGGCGCTGTTCCTGTCGATCCGTAACGGGTATATCGTGCTGCCGAAAACCACCTTTGCCTCGCTTTCTTTTCTGGCGATTGTGATTGGCGGCGCGTGGCTGCTTTATACCTTCCGCAAGTCCTATAGCCGCTATTTCGAAATCCATATGGCCGAGAAATACCACTTGTTGCTGGCCGGTCTGCTGCCGCTGATCATCTTCTTTTCAATGATGGTGCCTTTCGTGAACGGCTGGACCTCACTAACCGAAAGCTCTGCCGTGGGGGCGATGGTCGCCTTTATGGCAGCGGTTTTAAAAGGGCGCATGAACCGCGAGGTATTCGAGGTCTCCGTTCGTCAGACACTGGCGATTTCCTGCATGTTTATGTGGATCATTCTGGCCGCGATGGCCTTTGGCGCGGTATTTGACGGGCTGGGCGCGGTGCATGCGATTGACCAGCTGTTCACCGAAAAGATGGGGCTAAGCCCCTGGACCATCCTGATCCTGATGCAGCTTAGCTTTTTGATCATGGGCACCTTTCTGGACGATACAGCTATGCTGGTGATTGTGGCCCCGCTTTATATCCCGCTGGTGCGTCATTTGGGGTTCGATCTGATCTGGTACGGGGTGCTTTATACCATCACCACCCAGATCGCCTATATGACCCCGCCGTTTGGCTATAACCTGTTTTTGATGCGGGCGATGGCGCCTAAGGAAATCACCATGCGCGACATTTACGGATCAATCTGGCCGTTTGTGTTTGTAATGGTGCTGGCCCTTGCCGTGATTATGCTGGTCCCGAATATTGCGCTGTGGCTACCGCATCTGGTCTATAAGAATTAACAAGAACTCCGAACAGGAGCACAAAAACGGGCGATCCGCTCTGATAAATTAATAACCAACAACCAGGAGAAAATATTATGACAACAAGACGCAAGTTTTTAACCACTGCAAGTGTTGGCGCTGCCGCTGCCCTTGCCGCCCCTGCCGTTAAGGCCGGTGGCCCGAAAATCAAATGGCGCCTGCAAACCTATGCCGGCCCTGCGCTGGCTGAACAGGTCATCGTGCCGATGGTGAATAAATTCAACGCCATTGCCGGTGATGAAATGCAGATCGAATTGTTCACCGCTGATCAGTTGGTGCCAACAGGCGAATTGTTCCGCGCCATGCAAAAAGGCACGATCGACGCGGTGCAGTCGGATGATGACTCGATGGCGTCGCCCACCGAAGTTACAGCCTTTGGCGGTTATTTCCCGTTTGCATCCCGCTATTCGCTGGATGTGCCGGTGCTGTTCAACCAGTACGGTTTGGATGAAATCTGGAAAGAACAATACGCAGCTGTTGGTGTGAAGCACATTTCCGCGGGCAGCTGGGATCCGGCCAACTTTGCCACCCAGAAACCGATCAACAGCCTTGAGGATCTGAAAGGTCTGAAGATCTTTACCTTCCCCACCGCTGGCCGCTTCCTTGAGCAGTTCGGCGTGGTTCCGGTAACTATCCCGTGGGAAGACGCGGAAGTCGCCCTGCAAACCGGCGAGCTGGACGGTCTGGCATGGTCCGGCATCACTGAGGATTACACTTCGGGCTGGGCAGATGTGACCAACTACTTCCTGACCAACAACATTTCCGGCGCATGGATCGGCCACTTCTTCTCGAACATGGATCGCTGGAATGAACTGCCGGACAACCTGAAAACGCTGATGCAGGTCTGCATGAACGACAGCCATTATCACCGTCAGTGGTGGTATTGGGGTGGAGAAGCCAGCCTGCGCGTCAATGGCACAAAGCTGAAGCTGACAACAATCCCGGATGAAGAATGGGGCATTGTTGAAGCCAAAGCACAGGAATTCTGGGATCAGATCGCCTCGGAATCCGAACTGAAGGCCAAAATTGTCGGCATTATCCGCCAATACAACGACAATATGATCAAAGCCGGACGCCCGTACCGCTACGGCTGATCTTGACAAAACAAACCCTTGGGTGCCCTGTCACGGGGCACCCGACCCAGACGAAAAGCGAGTCTTACCATGACAGCCCCCCTTACCTTTGATGCATTAAAAAAACAGGTTGCCGATGGCAGTATTGATACGGTTCTGACAGTGATGGTCGATATGCAGGGCCGCCTTATGGGCAAACGCATGGTGGCGCAATATTTCGTCGATGGCGCATGGGAAGAAACCCATTGCTGCAACTACCTGCTGGCCACCGACCTGGAAATGGCCACGCCGGATGGATACGCCAGCACCAGCTGGGAAAGCGGCTATGGCGATTATGTCATGAAGCCTGATCTGGATACGCTTCGCCCCGTCCCGTGGCTGGAAGGCACCGCAATGGTGCTGTGCGATGTTCTGGATCACCACGGAAATGACGTCAGCCATTCCCCCCGCGCGGTGCTGAAAAAGCAACTGGCGCGGCTGGCCGATATGGGCATGGATGCAATGATGGCGACCGAACTGGAGTTTTTCCTGTTCGAGAAATCCTTGGACGAAATCCGCGCTGATGGCTTTCAGGACCTGCAACCGATCAGCGCCTATAATGAGGATTACCACATCCTGCAAACCACCAAGGAAGAGCACATCATGCGCCCGATCCGCAATCATCTGATTGCCGCTGGTGTTCCCGTGGAAGGCTCCAAAGGAGAAGCCGAGGCGGGACAGGAAGAGTTGGACATCAAATACGGTGCCCCGCTGGATTGCGCCGATCACCACACAATTGCAAAACACGCAATCAAGGAAATTGCTTGGGGAGCGGGCCACGCCGTAACGTTCCTGCCCAAATGGCACCACGAAAAGGTCGGTTCGTCATCCCACGTTCATCAATCCCTGTGGAAAGACGGCACATCGCTGTTTTATGACGCGGACAAACCGCACGGCATGTCCGACCTGATGCGCAGCTATATCGCGGGGATGATCAAATATGCCCCCGACTACACCTATTTTCTGGCCCCCTATATCAACAGCTATAAACGCTTCCAGAAGGGAACATTCGCCCCCACCGGCACCGCCTGGTCAGTTGACAACCGCACCGCCGGTTTCCGCCTGTGCGGCGAAGGCACCAAGGCCGTGCGGGTAGAATGCCGCATTGGCGGCTCGGATATGAACCCCTATCTGGCAATGGCGGCCCAACTGGCTGCCGGCCTGAAAGGCGTCGAAGAAAATTTGGAACTGGGCGCACCCCTGTCCGGTGATGCCTATGCCGCCAAGAATGTTGACCACATCCCCGCCAACCTGCGCGATGCAGGCGAAGCATTGAAGGCCTCGAAAATGTTGCGCGAAGCCTTTGGCGATGATGTGGTTGACCACTACACACGCGCTGCTACATGGGAGCAGGAAGAATTTGACAAAGTTGTCACCGACTATGAAATCGCCCGTGGATTTGAAAGAGCCTGAACCATGACACAAACACTGAAATGTATCTCGCCGATCGATGGATCGGTTTTTGTCGAACGCCCGCTGCTGACAATGGAGCAGGCCAACGACGCCGTCGCCCGCGCCAAGGCCGCGCAAAAGGAATGGGCCGCACGCCCGTTACAGGACCGCATTGATCTGGTGATGGCCGGTGTTGCCAAAGTCGGGGAAATGAACGATGTGATCGTGCCTGAACTGGCGAAACAGATGGGCCGCCCCGTGCGCTATGGCGGTGAATTCTCCGGTTTTAACGAACGCGCAAGTTACATGGCCTCGATCGCCAAAGAGGCCCTCGCGCCGCTGAATGTCGAGGAAACCGACGATTTCAAGCGCTACATCGCGCGGGAACCTTACGGTCTGGTGCTGGTGGTTGCGCCCTGGAATTACCCCTTCATGACCGCGATCAACACCGTGGCCCCCGCCCTGATTTCCGGCAACGCTGTACTGCTGAAACATGCTAGCCAGACCCCGCTTGTGGGTGAACGCATGGCCGAGGCCTTCCATGCCGCAGGCATCCCCGAAGATGTGTTCCAGAACGTGTTTCTGGGCCATGATACCACGTCGGACCTGATTGCCGGCAAGAATTTCGGCTTTGTCAATTTCACCGGTTCTGTCGGAGGTGGCATCGCAATGGAAAAAGCCGCCGCGGGCACCTTTACCGGCATCGGTCTGGAACTGGGCGGCAAGGATCCGGGCTATGTGATGGAAGACGCCAATCTGGACGCGGCCGTGGCCACGCTGATTGACGGCGCGATGTTCAACTCCGGCCAGTGCTGCTGCGGGATCGAGCGGATTTATGTGGTCGAGAGCCTGTTTGACGATTTTGTCAAAAAAGCGGTCGAGATCGTTAACGGTTACAAGCTCGGCGATCCGCTGGATCCGGAAACCACCCTTGGCCCGATGGCACATGTGCGTTTCGCGCAAGAAGTACGCGACCAGACCGCCGAGGCCATTGCCGTCGGTGCCAAACCGCTGATCGATCCAGCCAATTTCCCCGAAGATAACGGTGGCGCCTATCTGATGCCACAGATTCTGGTGAATGTGGATCATTCCATGCGGGTGATGCGCGACGAAAGTTTCGGCCCTGTGGTCGGCATCATGCCGGTCAAGGACGACGCCGAAGCGATCGCCCTGATGAACGACAGCGAATTCGGTCTGACGGCATCGCTGTGGACCAACGATGTTGATCGCGCCGAGGCCATCGGCCACCAACTGGAAACCGGCACCGTGTTCATGAACCGCGCCGATTATGTCGACCCGGGCCTGTGCTGGACCGGCTGCAAAAATACCGGACGTGGCGGTGGTCTGTCGGTGATCGGCTACCACAACCTGACACGCCCCAAATCCTATCATCTGAAGAAGGCCCTTTGATATGAAACTGACTGGAAACTGGTCCTACCCCACCAACATCCGTTTCGGCGCTGGCCGGATTGCCGAAATCGCCGATGCCTGCCAGCAGGCCGGAATCGGCAACCCGCTGCTGGTCACCGACAAGGGGCTGGCGTCGCTGGACATCACCACCTACACGCTGGATTTGCTAGAGGCCGCAGGCCTTGGCCGCGCCATGTTCTCGGGTGTGGATGCAAATCCGACCGAAAAGAACCTTGATGAAGGCATCATCGCCTTTCGTTCGGGCGGCCATGATGGCGTGATCGCCTTTGGTGGTGGCTCGGCATTGGATCTGGGCAAAATGATCGCCTTTCAGGCCGGTCAGACCCGCCCGATCTGGGATTTCGAGGATGTCGGCGACTGGTGGACCCGCGCCAACCCCGACGTAATCGCGCCGATCATCGCTGTGCCGACGACGGCGGGCACCGGTTCGGAAGTGGGTCGTGCTGCGGTGATCACCGACAGCGTGACGCATGTGAAAAAGATCATCTTTCACCCCAAAGTGCTGCCGACCATTGTGATTTGTGATGCTGAACTGACCGTTGGCATGCCGCAATTCTTTACCGCCGGCACCGGGCTTGATGCCTTTGCCCATTGTGTCGAGGCCTACTCAAGCCCGCATTACCACCCGATGTCGCAAGGCATCGCGCTGGAAGGCATGCGCCTGGTCAAAGAATACCTGCCCCGCGCCTATGCCGATGGCACCGATATCGAGGCCCGCGCCAACATGATGTCCGCCGCCGCGATGGGGGCGACTGCGTTCCAAAAAGGACTGGGCGCCATTCACGCGCTTAGCCATCCGATTGGTGCGGTTTACAACACCCACCACGGCACCACCAACGCGGTTTGCATGCCCGAGGTTCTGAAGATGAACGCACCGGTGATTGCGGACCGCTTTGACGCAGCCGCGGCTTATCTGGGTATTGAAGGCGGCTTTAGCGGTTTTCAGGACTTTGTGCAGGAATTCAACGACTCGTTCAAAATCCCGCACAAGCTGTCGGAAATGGGCGTTGGCAATGATCGCATTGACGAGCTGACCGAAATGGCGCTGAAAGACCCCAGCACCGGCGGCAACCCTGTGAAGATGACCTTCGAGAACACCAAGGCGCTGTTTGAGGCGATTATCTAGATCAGCGCGCGGCCCCGGACCTGATCCGGGACCTGTTGCAATAAATAACAAGAGGCCCCGCATCACATGCGGGGCCTCGTCGCTTCGACCCTAAAATTCCTCGAAATCCGGTTTCGGCTTGCGGATGAACGCGGGCACCGAATGGAATGACAGCTTTTCAATCTCCAGCCCCTTGTCCGCCACCAGATCGTCAATCGCCTCGGTCGCGCCCACAACAGATGTGTAGTCATCAATCACGATCAACCCGCCGGGCACCACGCGGTCATACAACGCCTCAAGTGCGAATTCCGTAGGCTCCTTCACGTTCAGATCCAGATGCAACAACGCAATGCGACAGGCCGGATTTTTCTGCACAAAATGCGGCAAGGTATCGGTAACGTTCCCTTCCAGCAGTTCGATGTTTTCAAACCCCTTGCGGCGAAACACATCCTCGATCTGTGCCTTGCTCAGCGCCCGCCCCGCACGTGCCGCGAACCCTTCGATAAAATCCAGATCAACGTCCAGTTCCACCCCTTTGGTGGGAAATTCGTCAAAGGTATCAAAGCCGACAATCCGGCGGGAATAGCTGTTTTCCAGCAACTGCCGGAACGTCGCCCAGCGCACCATTGATGCCCCTTTGAACACACCCATTTCCACCACATCGCCGGGCAGGTTCAGGATCATCTGGTATAGTTCGTAATGGGCCAGAAATTTATTGATTCTGGAGGGGTGGGTGAACCAGAAATACCCATTTTCCCAATCCCATGACCGATCACTTGTCAGCCCGTCAATTTCCATCATGCCCATTGCTGCACCCGTTATTCCAACATATTTCGCAAAGCGACCGCATCGCTTTGGAGTCTTTGGTATAAATGACCCAAAACCATGAACGGGCGGTTAAGTTGAATGGAATAATCGCAAGACACAGGACCGGCATCCTGTTTTGGTACCCGCGGCCGGGATCGAACCGGCACGGCCTGTTCGGCCCAGAGATTTTAAGTCTCTTGTGTCTACCATTCCACCACGCGGGCATGCGGGTCGAAACCTTGCGCGACAATAGCGGCTGAATTGCCAAGGGCAAGGGGGTTTTCAGCCGCTATAGCATCCCCTCTTTCACTGCCTGCATCGCCACATAGGTCGAGGTGCTCGCAACATGGGGCAGTGACGATATTTTCTCGCCCAGCACTGCGCGGTAAGCGGCCATATCGCGCACGCGCACCTTTAGCAGATAATCAAAATTGGCGGCCAGCATGTGGCATTGCTCGATCTCGGGGATTTCGGCAACCGCCTTGTTGAACGCCAACAGCGCGGCCTCGCGGGTGTCCGAAAGGCGCACCTCGACAAAGGCAACATGGTCAAGGCCAAGGCGGATCGGGTCCAGAATGGCGCGGTAACCGGTGATATAGCCGTCCTGCTCCAGCCGCTTCAGGCGGGCCTGGGTCGGGGATTTGGACAGGCCGATGCGACGGGCCAGATCAGTGACGCTGATCCGGCCATCGGCGGCCATCACATGCAGGATAGCGCGATCAAAGCGGTCAAGCTCGGTCGAGTTCATTTGCATTTATATCTACCAGTCTTTCAGTCGTTTCGCCTGCACTATAGATCATTTCAGGAATTATTCCCCGTATATTCGTGTTATCATAGGCTCAAGTTAACCGCCCCTCAAGCCTTGCGGTTTCCTTTAGTTGCCCATCCGGCAGCCACCAAACATCGGGAATAACGCCATGCTGAACAAACTCCGCACCCGCATTGACGCCAATCTTTACGCTGACGAGGACGCCGCGTTGCAAGCCCTGATCGAACAGGCCGCCCTGTCGCCAAACGCCCGCCGCGCCATCACCGCCCGTGCCACCGCACTGGTGCGTGACATCCGCGCCTCTGCCCGCCCCGGTTTGATGGAGGTTTTTCTGGCCGAATACGGGCTGTCCACGGATGAGGGCATCGCGCTGATGTGTCTGGCCGAAGCCTTGTTACGGGTGCCCGACGCCAGCACCATCGACGCGCTGATCGAGGACAAGATCGCGCCGTCAAACTGGGGCAGGCATCTGGGGAAATCCTCGTCATCGCTGGTCAATGCCTCGACTTGGGCCCTGATGCTGACCGGCAAAGTGCTGGAGGATCGCGAACCCGGCATTGCGGGACACCTGCGCGGGGCGGTGAAACGGCTGGGCGAACCGGTGATCCGCAATGCGGTGGCCCGCGCGATGCGGGAAATGGGACGCCAGTTCGTGCTGGGCGAGGACATTCACAAGGCAATGAAACGTGCGGCGGGGATGGAGGCCAAGGGCTATACCTATTCCTACGACATGCTGGGCGAGGCCGCACGCACCGAGGACGACGCGCGGCGTTATCATCTGGCCTATTCACAGGCGATTACCTCGATTGCGGCGGCCTGCACCCATGCCGACACCCGCCAGAACCCCGGCATTTCGGTGAAACTCTCGGCGCTGCATCCGCGTTACGAAGTGGCCCAAAAGGATCGCGTGATGGCCGAATTGGTGCCACGGGTCCGCGCTTTGGCGGGATTGGCGAAATCGGCGGGCATGGGGTTCAATATCGACGCGGAGGAGGCCGACCGGCTGGCCCTGTCGCTGGATGTGATCGAGGCGGTTCTGTCCGACCCGTCACTGGCTGGATGGGACGGTTTTGGCGTGGTTGTGCAGGCCTTTGGACCACGGGCCAGCGGGGTGATTGACTGGCTTTATGCGCTGTCGGAACGGCTGGACCGGCGCATCATGGTGCGGCTGGTCAAGGGCGCCTATTGGGACAGCGAAATCAAGCACGCACAGGTGATCGGGGCGTCGGGATTCCCCGTGTTCACCCGCAAGGCCGCGACCGATATTTCCTATATCGCCAATGCGCGCAAACTGCTGGGGATGGTCGACCGGATTTATCCCCAATTCGCCACCCATAACGCGCATACCGTCGCCGCCATTCTGGAAATGGCTGATAATTCCGACAGCTACGAGTTCCAGCGCCTGCACGGGATGGGCGAACGCCTGCACGACATCGTGCTGGAATCCGAACACACCCGCTGCCGGATTTACGCCCCCGTAGGCGCGCATCGCGACCTGTTGGCCTATCTGGTGCGCCGGTTGCTGGAAAACGGGGCGAATTCATCCTTTGTCAACCAGATCGTGGACGAGGACGTGCCGCCCGAGGTGGTTGCCGCCGATCCTTTTGCCACCGATCTGTCGCCGGCCCCGATCAAACGCGGACCAGAGCTGTTCCTGCCCGAGCGGCGCAATTCGAAAGGATGGGATCTGGCGGACGGGCCGACCCTGGCCGCGATTGACAAGGGGCGCAGGGCCTATCGGGATCACAGCTTCCTTTCGGCCCCGCTGGTCGCGGGCCACACCGCCAAAGGCCCTGATGAGCCGGTGCAAAACCCCGCAAATGCCGAGGACACGGTGGGACATGTCACATGGGCAACGGCAGAGGATGTCAAGGCCGCCCTGAACGCCGCACAAATCTGGGAAGCCCTGGTTGCCAAACGTGCCGAAATCCTGAACCGCGCCGCTGATCTCTTTGAAGAAAACTTCGCCCCTTTCTTTGCCCTGCTGGCCCGCGAGGCCGGAAAATCCCTGCCTGATGCCGTCAGCGAATTGCGCGAAGCCGCTGATTTCCTGCGTTATTACGCGGCACAGGCGCAAAACCACGACGCCTCGCCCGTCGGCATTTTCACTTGCATTTCGCCGTGGAATTTTCCGCTGGCCATTTTCACCGGCCAGATCGCGGCCTCCCTTGCCACCGGCAACGCCACCCTGGCCAAACCCGCCGAGCAAACCCCGCTGATCGCGCATTTCGCGGTGTCGCTGCTGCACAAGGCAGGGGTGCCTGCCAATGTGCTGCAACTGTTGCCCGGGGATGGACGGATTGGCGCGACGCTTACCTCCGATCCCCGCGTTGGCGGGGTGTGTTTCACCGGCTCGACCGAAACCGCCCTTTTGATCCGCCGTGCAATGGCCGAAAACCTGGCCCCCGGCGCGCCATTGATCGCGGAAACCGGTGGGCTGAATGCGACGATCGTCGATTCCACCGCCCTGCCCGAACAGGCCGTGCGCGACGTGGTGCAAAGCGCGTTTCAATCGGCGGGGCAGCGCTGTTCGGCCCTGCGGTGTTTGTATGTGCAAGAGGACATCGCCGACGGATTCACCGAGATGCTGAAGGGCGCGATGGATGAATTGTCAATCGGCGGCCCTTGGGATTTGTCCTGCGATGTGGGACCGGTGATTGATGGCGAGGCACAGGCGGGCATTGACGCCTATATTGCGGCGGCCAAAACCGAAGGACGCGTGATCAAACAGCTGGCGCGCCCGAACGCGGGGCATTTCGTACCGCCGACCCTGCTGCAGGTTAACGGGATTGGCGACATGGAGCGCGAAGTGTTCGGGCCTGTGCTGCATATCGCGACGTTCAAAGCCGATGATCTGGATCGGGTGATCGGCGATATTAACGCCAGTGGCTACGGGCTGACCTTTGGTCTGCACACGCGGATTGACGACAGGGTGCAGCATGTGGTCGAGCGGTTGCAGGCTGGCAATATTTATGTGAACCAAAACCAGATCGGCGCGGTTTTCGGCTCGCAACCCTTTGGTGGTGAAGGATTATCCGGCACGGGACCAAAGGCGGGGGGGCAGGAATACCTGCTGCGGTTCCTGCGGCACGACGCGCCACAGGTCAAGGATACCGGTGAGGTGACGGAGACCGCAAAGGTGCAGGCCATGATAGACAGCGCCCCCTATGACTCCGGCGAAATCACAGCCGCCGACCTGCCCGGGCCAACGGGAGAATCCAACCGTCTGACCTATCACAGCCGCCCGCCGCTGTTGTGCCTTGGCCCAACGCGTCAAGCGGCCGAACAGCAGGCCGACGCGGTGCGCAAACTGGGTGGTGTGGCGGTTCCGGCATATGGGCTGAACCCGCAGGCACTGGAAACCCTGCACGGGTTTTCCGGCGCAATCTGGTGGGGGGATGCGGACAAGGCCCGCGCTTACGGCTGCGCATTGGCGCAGCGTGACGGGCCGGTCCTGCCGCTGATCACCACCGTGCCGGACAAGGCCCACGTCACAATCGAGCGCCACACTTGCGTCGACACCACCGCATCCGGCGGCAACGCGGCGTTGCTGGCGGCAATGGAGTGATCAGAACACCTTCAAATCCTTGATGGTGGCGCTGATCATCCCGTCGGTGTCATCACTATCGGCTGAAACACCAACCCCGACCAGCACACCGGGCGTGGCCCCGAAGGCGCGGCGGTAATCGGCGGCCAGATCAACGTTTTCATTGAAGGCCCCCTTGCCCGCACTGCGGCTAATCACGGTTTTCAACTTGTTCGGTCCATAGGGGCTGTACAGGATTTTGCCACGCGGGTAATCGCCACCCCAAACATAAACCAGAGCCTTTGTGCTAGAATTTTTCAGCACCTTGCGGATAGAGGCACCAGACAACCTGTCGGCATCATTAGCATCCATAAACACGAAATAGATCGCCAGATTGCGATCATCCCCACCCTTGCGGGTCAGGTCCGTGGCCACAACCGATTTTGCCACCGACCAGCCCCAGGACGCCATTTTTGCCCCCCATGCCGATTTAGGCACCGACCGGTACAGCATCGAAACCGTGCCATCCGAAGACACCTGCAACTGGCGCCCCTTCAGGCCGTAATCATTGGTCCACAAGCGAAGAAACCCCTGCTCGACCCATGAATTGTCAAATTTCAGTGCTTCAGCCGAGGCTTGAACCGCCCCCGAAATAGCCAAAGCTGCCAACAAGCCAGTCAAATATTTGTTCATCGCGCTACCTTTCACAGAAGAAAACATCTTTGCGCACAAGTTTGGACTGTCCTATACCCTCAACACCAATCACATCTTTGTCAGAACCGCCCTTGACCCCCTGCCCCGCATCGGCAACCTTTGGCACATGTTTCCTATACGCGATCATAACCCGTCCCTGAAAACGCCCTACGTCACCTATGCGCTGATGGCGGTAAATATTCTGGTGTTCCTGTCCTATTGGGGCAATCTGGAAAATCCGCGCGTCATTAACCAGTTCTTTTATGACTGGGCGATGGTGCCGGAAATGGTTACCGGCGGCGATCATTACTATACGCTGATCAGTTCAATGTTCCTGCATGGCGGGTTTATGCATCTGGCAGGCAATATGCTGTTCCTGTGGATATTCGGCGACAATATGGAGGAACAGTTGGGCCATATCGGCTATTTGCTGTTCTATTTTGCTGTGGGGTTGGCGGCGGGGTTTACCCAGATCCTGACCGCACCACATTCGCCCGTGCCGGTGGTGGGTGCCTCGGGGGCGATTGCCGGTGTGATGGGCGGTTATCTGTTGCTGTTTCCCAAGGCAAAAATCGACATTCTGTTTATCTTTGTGGTGTTCTTTCGTATCTTTCCGATCCCCGCGTGGATCATGCTGGGGATCTGGTTCGGGCTACAGGTATTGAATGGCGCAATCGCGGATTCCAGCATTGGCGGGGTGGCCTATTGGGAACACGCTGGCGGCTTTATCGCCGGGATACTATTAACCCTGCCAGTCTGGCAACGGCTGGGTGGCAAGGTGTTCTGGGACAAAACCCACGGTCACCCGCCCCATCCCGAGGCCAAGTATAAACTGACCCCGTCCCGCGTCCCGAAAATCACGAGGCGCAGATGACAAAACACAAGCTGACATGCCATTGCGGCGCGGTTGAACTGCAGGTGAAACTGGCCGATGGATTGAACAGCGCTCGGCGCTGTGATTGTTCGTTTTGTAGAAGAAGAGGCGCGATTGCAGTCACTGCAATGATCGGAGATGTTGAAATAGTGAAAGGCAAGGATAAACTGACCCTGTACACTTGGGGCACGCATACCGCCAAACACTACTTTTGTTCCGTCTGCGGCATCTATACCCACCACCAGCGCCGTTCGAACCCAAATGAATACGGCGTGAATGCCGCTGCAATCGAAGGGGTGAACCCGCGCGATCTGGGAAATGTGCCGTGGAGCGACGGGGTGAACCACCCCTCTGATCGCGAAAGCTAGGGATTACACGTCGCGGATAATCTTGGCGAATTGCTCGAATATCGGCTCGTTGGCGCAGATCACTTCACCATCCGCCAGAATATCGCGCTCTTTGCGTAATGGCTCGATCATGCCGCCTGCCTCGCGCACGATCACCACACCGGCAGCGATATCCCACAGGTTCAGGCCGCGTTCCCAGAAACCGTCAAACCGGCCAGCCGCAACATAGGCCAGATCCAGTGACGCTGACCCCCAACGCCGCACGCCCGAGGTTGCGGGCAAAATCCGTGCCAGTTCTTTCAGGGTTTGCGGCAAATCGGGACGACCGCTAAACGGCAGACCGGTGGCAAACACACATTCCGACAGGCGACGACGGCCCGAAACCCGCATCCGGCTTTCGTTCATCCATGCGCCCTGCCCTTTTTCGGCAAAGAACATCTCGTCTTTGGTCGGGTCATAAACCACACCGGCGACAACTTCGCCTTTGTGCTCCAGTGCAATCGAAACCGCCCAATGCGGCATCCCGTGCAGAAAATTGGTGGTGCCATCCAGCGGGTCAACAATCCAGCGCCGCGTCGGGTCATCCCCTTCGGTCACGCCGGTTTCCTCGCCCACCCAGCCGTAGGTCGAACGGGCCTCGGTCAGTTGTTCGCGGATTATTTCTTCGGCTGCAAAATCAGCCTTGGAGACGAAATCGCCGGCCCCCTTCAGGGATACCTGCAGGTTCTCGACCTCGCGAAAATCTTTTGACAGCGAACGACCGGCCGCACGCGCGGCTTTGATCATCAGGTTAAGATTGGCACTCATCGGCATCGGTCGGCTCCTATTTTTCAAGAAGCCGTATATACACCCCTGCGCCATGCGCACAAGGGCGCATAAGAGCGAATTCTAGGATAGCATTTGCGCTTCGCGAGACTTGATTGTTGGCCGAGCCGTCGCACCGTATGCTTTGACCCCTTCATCACGCAATTCGGGGAACAGGGTCAGAATTTCCTCACGGGTCTCATCAGTCAACGCATTCCAGCCCATATCACCGGGATGGAAGCTCTCGGATTCAATCCCGGCGGCATAGACCAGTTCGTGACGGTCAAACATGATGTGGAAATATTCGACCTCGCCCCCCGTTTCTCGCAGGATTGTTTCGCCATTTATCAATGACTTGGCAGGTGCCAATACTTCGGGCAAGCCCAGATTTATTTCAGCACGCCATCCCGATAGTAAAACCCGGTGCTGGGGCGATACACGCAGGTCTTCTGTATTTCCCAATGCACCCTTGCGGATCAGAATCGGCGCAAATGCATTTTCGGCCGGAACAGTCCGTCGCCCGATCCAGCGCAATGGTTGTAAACCGTTATCAACGGTACGAACCATATCGCCTGTTTTCAAGTCCTCGACAGCAACAGGCCCATCGGCGGTTTCGATCTTCGTGCCGCGCACAAAACAGGTCACATAATTCCAGGTTTCGCGGCTTGAAGTCAGACCAGAGTAATTGTTTCCGGCTAAACTATCCAGAGAGATCGAGCGGATCGCCCCGGCTTCAAGAGCCGTTTGATCCGCATTTGCCGAGAATTCCGGCGCCAGATAGGTATTGCCGTTCACATCCTGATAAACAACAGCAGTTATTGTTGCAGTCGTTCCATCAATATAGGTGATTGTTGCATTGTAGATTGCAGTGCCATCAAAGGTTTGTGGGGCGCCACCGTTGATCGAGAACTGGTCATTCGGGTTGTTGTCCATATCGTAATAGGATCCGGGGCTGCCAACCGATGACATCGTAAGGGAACCTCTAAAAATCCCCCAAAATCCGGCCTGACGGGGTAGAATCGTCATCAGGATGAAAATGATTCGACCGACGGGGTTTTGTCATGGGTCAGATGGGATTTTTTGATCTTTCCAGCCGATACGCGGGACTGGACAAATCTGGTGATCCGCTGGTGTTGCTCAACGACATGGTGCCGTTCGAGGATTACCGGGACGAGCTGAAGGCCATATGGCGCACGCCGCCCGAACAGCGCAAATCCAACGCTGGCCGCCCGCCTTGGGATGAGGTGCTGATATTCAAGACGATGGTTTTGCAGCAGCTCTACAACCTCTCTGACGATCAGATCGAGTATCAGATCCGCGACCGCCTGTCGTTCATGCGGTTTCTCGGCCTTGGCATTGAAGACAGCGTACCTGACGCCAAGACCATCTGGGCCTACCGTGAAAGGCTGGCCGGGGCCGGGAAGATGAAGGAGCTGTTTGACAAGTTCGATGCCTTTCTGCGCGAAAAGGGCTATCTGGCGATGGGCGGGCAGATTGTTGATGCGAGCATCGTTCCGGCGCCGCGCCAGCACAACAAAAGGGACGAGAACGAGAAAATCAAGGCGGGCGAAACGCCTGAAGAGTGGGAGGAAAAACCCCACAAGAAGCGCCAGAAGGACGTGGATGCGCGCTGGACGAAGAAGCACGGCAAGAGCTATTACGGCTACAAGAACCACATCAATGTCGACCGGCGGCACAAATTCATCCGCGCTTATGATGTCACCGATGCCGCCGTGCATGACAGCCAGGCGCTTGCCGGTCTGATTGATGCGAGCAACACCTCATCGGACCTGTGGGCCGACAGCGCCTATCGCTCGCAAAAGATCGAAAGCGAGCTGGAAGAGCGGGGGCTTCACAGCCATATCCATCACAAGGGCAGGCGCGGCAAGCCGCTTGGCGAGCGCCAGCAAAAGGCCAACCGGAGGCGCTCGAAAGTGCGGGTCCGGGTCGAGCATGTATTCGCTTTTCAGGAGCGCTCCATGGGCGGCAAGCTGATCCGCTCCATCGGCCTGAAGCGGGCGCGATTTCGCATCGGGATGATGAACCTGGTCTACAACATGAAGCGCTTCGTCCAGTTCGAATGCGGCCTGGCGGCGCCGGGATAAGGGTTCATGGGGTGAGGTGTGCCTGAAATACCCAAAACCGGCTTGAAACCGGTGAAAATGGGTTTATGATCCGAAGCAATCAGGCGGGACAGGCGAAAAACCGTCCACCCCGCCGCGAAGAAGGCGAAAACGGGAATTTACAGAGGTTCCCGTAACAAAATTATTCACAAGCGCATTGCCAGCGCTGCCGAAAGTCATTCCAACCAAATTGGAAGCACCTTCTGCTGTGTTATTTCCTTCTGTGGTATCAATATCCGATAACACACCCAAACTGATTACAAAGACCTCTGCATAACATCGGGATTCCCCCGGGTTGGCCGTTTTGGTAAGCTAGCCGGGAAATCTCTGGGGTGAATAGATGGACCTTTTCCTGCACGAAGCGGCGGCACGGATCGGCGCGGATGACGTTCTGTCGAAGATCGACGCGCTGATGGATTGGAACTCGTTTTTGCCGATCCTGCGGCGCGGTCTGGGGCGCTCGGGGATCGGGCCTCAGGGCTATGATCCGCTGGTTCTGTTCAAGTGTCTTCTGGTTGGCCAGTGGCACGGGCTGAGCGACCCGAAGCTGGAGCGGGCCTTGAAGGTGCGGCTGGATTTCATGCTGTTCTGCGGGCTCGATCTGCACGCGTCGGTGCCGGATGAGACGACCCACTGCCGGTTCCGCAATGCGCTGGTCCGGGGTGGCGTTTACGATGAGCTGCTGGCCGAGGTCTGCCGCCAGATCGAGGCGCATGGGCTGAAGCTGAAAGAGGCTGAGGCGGCGATCATTGATGCGACCCTGATCGCGGCGGCGGCGCGCCCGCGCACCCATATCGACGCCCCGCAGGACCGGGCAGAGGACGGGGCAAGGGAAGGGACGCCGGATGATCCGCCCGAGGTCTCACCCGACGGGGCACAGCTGCATTTCAGCGCCGACCCTGATGCCCGCTGGGTCAAGAAGGGCCGCAAGAGCACGCTCGGCTACAAGGGCTTTGCCCGCTGCGACGAAGAGGGCTTTATCGACAAGGTGCACACCACGCCCGCCAATGCCGCCGAAAGCCCCGAATTCGCCACCATGATCGCGGGCGCAAAGGCGCAGCGGGTGCTGGCCGACAAGGCCTATGCGAGCAAGGCCAACCGCCAGATGCTGCGCGGCAAATACCGCGACGGCATCCTGCGCAAGGCAGCGCGCGGCCGCCCCCTGCGGCAATCGGAGAAACGCTTCAACCGGCTGATTTCGAAACGCCGCTTCCGCATCGAGCAGACTTTCGGCACGATGAAACGCCTCTTCGGCCTGCAGCGGGCGAGATATTTCGGGCGCGCCAGGGTGCATGCCCAGATGGTCATGGCCGCCATCGCGCAAAACCTGCTCAAGGCCGCAAACAGGATCACCCTCAACCCGCAAACCCCCGCAATCGCATAGCCCCAAACCCCGCCACCCGTCTGTCCGCCGGACCCGCAGGGGCGCAAGGTGGGCGGCCGAAATCTTGCTTCAACCGAAAGCCATGGCCTCATGCAGAGGTCTTTTACATTAAATGTTGTTGGCATAACCCATTCCTTTAGAAACAGAAACTTTCCAGTTGTAAGAAGCTATAGTACACACGATTTGTATGGTTCTTATTAATCGAATACGGCAAAAAATAGACATTTCTTGTTATTTTCGGTCACTTTCCATCGAAAAACACCAAATTAGCTATTTCAGGTGGAAACAAGTGACCCTCGTTGCAATTTAACAGGAATCGACCGCCCCAACCGGATAAAATGGGCCATATAGGGTTTGGCGGCATCTTCATTGCGGATGGCTGCATATAATCTGCGGGTTAATCCGTCTTTTGTCAGGCGGCGGGTGATGTAATCCGAATTGTATCTGACATCACGCACCACCCAGTCCGGCAAAACGGTCACACCCCTGTTCGAGGCCACCAGCAGCAGGATAACGGCGGTCAGTTCCACCTGACGGATGGCAGCCGGCTCTACTTTGGCCGGTCCCAGCAATTCGGTGAAAGCATCCAGTTTGCTGCGGTCCACCGGATATGTGATCAATGTCTGGTCGCGGAAATCCCTGGCCTCGATATAGGGTTTTTCTGCTAACGGGTTTTTTGCCGCAGCTACAAATACCGGTTCATAATCGAACAACGGGGAAAATTCGACACCAGCCAAATCTTCGGGATCCGAAGAAATCACCAGATCGACCTGTTCTTTTTGCAGCGCCGTCAGCGCATCAAATGACAAACCGGCGCGAATATCGACGTCAACGTCGGGCCATGCCTTGCGGAATTCTTCCAGCAC
Source organism: Profundibacter sp. (assembly GCF_965277155.1). Lineage (GTDB taxonomy): Bacteria > Pseudomonadota > Alphaproteobacteria > Rhodobacterales > Rhodobacteraceae > Profundibacter. Next base: position 88,137 of record NZ_CBDIBV010000011.1, on the reverse strand, counting down.
GGGGAATAGCCATTCAAAACAGGCGTGACATTCAATCGCGATGTGCAAGCGTCCCGCGCGGCCACTGTTCAGCCCCGCAAAATCCTGCTCTATCGCCTCGATTTCCGGCAACACCCGCTCGGCCAGCGCCAACAGGCGCATGCCGGCGGCGGACAGGCGTAAAGGTTTGGAACGGCGGATAAAAAGTTCGACCTGCGTCTGTTCCTCAAGCCCCTTAATCTGGTGGCTAAGGGCGGATTGGGTGATGTTCATCACCTCGGCCGCACGGGCCAGCCCGCCGGCCTCGTGAATGGCTTTGATGCTGCGCAAGTGGCGAAGTTCCAAGTGCATTATGTGGCCAGCCTCATGTTAATCTTGAGAATTATGAATTTGTTTCACAGTTTGCCATATGCGAAAAGGACCCTCAAGCAAAAAGGAAACCGGTATGGCCACGCCCCGCATCAGCTTTGAATTTTTTCCGCCGCAATCGCTCGAGGCGTCATTCCGCCTGTGGGATACCGTGCAGGTGCTGGCCCCGCTAAACCCGAATTTCGTATCCGTCACTTATGGCGCGGGCGGCACCACGCGGGATTTGACCCATGACGCGGTAACGACCATCCAGAACAATTACGGGCTGAAGGTGGCCGCGCATCTGACCTGCATCAATTCCACCCGCGAAGAAATTCTGGCGATTGCCGATAAATACGCCAAGGCCGGCGTGACCGACATCGTCGCCCTGCGCGGTGATGCCCCCAAGGGGGCGGACGGGTTCAAGCCGGTTGATGGCGGGTTCACCAGTTCGGTTGAGCTGGTTGAAACGCTGGCCGAAACCGGCAAATTCAACATCCGCGTTGGCGCCTATCCCGAACCGCACCCCGAAAGCCCTGACACTGCGGCAGATGTGGAGTGGCTGAAACGCAAAATCGATGCGGGCGCCAGCAGTGCCATTACCCAGTTTTTCTTTGAGGCGGAAACCTTTTTCCGGTTCCGCGATGCCTGCGAGAAGGCCGGTATAGATGCGCCGATCATTCCGGGGATCATGCCGATTACCAGCTGGACGGGGATCAAGAAATTCGCCGCCGGTTGTGGCGCGTCAATCCCTAAGTGGCTGGATGATGCGTTTACCAAAGCCATCCGCGACGGGCGCACCGATCTATTGTCCACCGCTGTTTGCACCGAATTGTGCAGCGATCTGATTGACGGCGGGGTCGAGGATCTGCATTTCTACACCCTGAACCGCCCTGCGCTGACCCGCGATATTTGTCATGCGCTGGGGGTGACACCTGCGGGTTGTGTCTCGAAAGTGGTGGAAATTGATTTCAGGCACCTCCGAGCGGGTTGAGTTATGCGCCGGTCAGGCGGCTTGGTCAAGGGTTGCGTCGGCGACGGGCTGAGCGAGCGTTTCCCAGCCATCGACCTTTCGCATGACGATCTGCCCCGAGGCCATCAGAGCCCAAAGCAGCATCGGCACGGTCTCGGCGCATGGCAGCACGGTCTGGGTCTTGATGCGGCGGCGGAATTCCTCGTTCAGGCGTTCGATCGCATTTGTCGTTCTGGCCGATTTCCACTGGCCTTGTGGCAGACGCGTGAAGGTGAAAAGCTTATCTCCTGCTTCTTCCAAGCTGTCAGCGACGGCCTTGCATTTCAGCCGCCATTTTCGCAGAAATGCCTTGCGGCGGGTGGCGATTTCCTCGGGTGTTTTGGCGTAGATCATGTCGCGGTAATCTTCTGTCAACTCATCATGCATACGCTTGGGTGCCTTGGCCAGAAGGTTGCGGTGCTTGTGCACCGTGCACCTCTGGATCGGCAGATCTTCACCCCAGAGGGCAATGAGAGCGACCTCAAGTCCCGGTGCCCCGTCCACGATGACAAATTCGGGCCGTTTCAACCCGCGCGCATCCAGATCGTTGATGAACTGACGCCAGGCGGAGGTGCTTTCGCCGCCCATGTTCATCAGTGATAACAAGACCTTCTGCCCATCCCGGCGCACGCCAATCGCGGCCAGAACCGAGATATTGGTGGCCTTCCTGTCAATCCGCGTTTTGATCACGGTGCCGTCCAGGATCAGCCGCACGATGTCTTCATCCGCAAGGCTGCGGGCGCACCACGCCTGCCAGTCCACCTTCACCTTGCGCCAGGCGCGGCTCACCACATCCTTGCTGACCGCCCCCTGAAACAGGCCGAACAGGGCGCGTTTTACCCGCCGTGTGTTGGTGCCCGAAAGGTAGACAGCAGCGATCAGCGCCTCGGCCTTCTTCGTCAGCCGCTGGTAGCGGGGCAATGCCTTCGAGCGCCATTCTCTGGCCTTGCCGGCCTCGCCTGTGATCCGCGCACGCGGCACGCGCACCGTTTCGGTTCCAAATGTTCCGACCAGTTGCCGCTCGCGATGCCCGTGGCGGTATCCGGCCTTTGCCCCGCCGCTGCGGCCATACCGGCAACGGCCCAGAAACTGCTCCAGCTCCTCTTCGAAAACCGCCTCGATCGTCGCGCGGATGTTCTGGCGCAGCCGGTCTTCAATCGGGTCATAGCCTGCTTCATTGGCCAGTAGCGCGGATGTCGATGTTGCTGTATTCTTTGTCATGGCGTGATCTCCTTGGCGGTTCCAGCCGCCGGTTGGGTGGCTTCGATGCACCCGGAGATTACGCCGTCCTCGAATTTCCACCAAACTCGCGACACTACCACACCTGCGGTTTCGCTGGAAAATGTGGCCTAGGGGCGCACTGACCTTCGGTTAGCCACGTATTTATGCCCCCGTGCTGTGGGGTGAATCCGTTCGCTTGCATCCTGCCCGATCACACGGCGGCGGCGCCACAGGAACAGTTTGGACCAGCCACGCCATGAACCGACCATCGGGGCATCGGCATCCTGTTCGAACCGGGCCGGCCACCCCTCGGGGAAGCGCACGTTGCAGCCTTCCATTTTTTCCAGCATCCAGACAAGCGGAATGTTTGACAGCGGTCTTGCCGCGTCGAACCCGCCCAGATTGCCGCCGATATCACTGTGGCATCCCCGAAACCACATTTGTTCCATCACGCCGACCCAATTGGCGCGGCTTTCCCACATCACCGGCGCAAAAGCCAGACGGGTTTCATCCATCGCCAGCGCGTGAAATCCATGCCGCACGCTGTGGCCAAGGTGGCGGCTGTGGAACGCATGTTGCGGCTGGGTCCAGCGCCACAAAACCGGCCAGCGCAGGCCCAGAGCCATCACCGTATCCCAGACCCCGACCATTTCGATTTTCACGCCTTTGTGGCAATGGGCCGTTGCAAACAACCGCGCCGCATCACTATCCGCCGAACATTGGTAATGGCGGTATAGCTGGCGCACGTTGCGCACGGTTGCCTGCTCCTGCGTCAGCAATCCCAGCCTGTCGATCACCCCCGCCAAGGACCGCGCCGCAAAGGCACCGCGCGAAAACCCCAGCAGAAAAATCCGGTCTCCGGGGCGGTATCGGCTGGCCAAAAACCCGTAGGCGCGCCTGATCTGCCGGTTGATCCCCTTGCCATTGATCACATCCCATGTGTGCCGCCAGTCGTGCCATTGCAGGCCATGTTCATAGCGTAGTGACAGATGCTGCGAGGGGGCCATCTCGCACAACAGTTTATAGGCAAGCCCCGCATTTGTTTCGCACCCCGCCTTTAACGTGGACATGGTGCCGTCAAAGATAATCACATGATCCACCCGGCCGCGCGATGGTAAGGCGGGCGATTGCTCGATACCGGGTCCAAGACCCAGCCAGCGCTTTATGCGTTTTATTCCGATCATTAATTAATGATTGCCTGTCAAACCGCGCCAAGTCGATAAAAAACCCTGTGAATGATTGTTACATATTATTAATTTCGGTCCTAACATACTGAATTAACGCGATTTTCAAAATTAATTGTCTTTGCCGGGATTAAACCGCCTCGGTGCGGTGTGTTTCTAGTATGCCGGATCACAAACACCGGCCGATTGAAACCTTTAGGAGAACACGATGTTCAAATCCCTTCTGATTGCCGCCGCTATCACCTCTACCCTGTCCGCAGGGAGCGTTCTGGCCGACACACAAGCCCCAAAAGCCGCCATCTATGCGATCACCGCGGACGGTGAGAAATATTTTGCCGACAGCAATGGCATGACACTGTATACGTTCGACAAAGACACCAAAGGTGTTTCCAACTGCAACGGTGGTTGCGCGGAAAAGTGGCCCCCGCTGATGGCCGCCGCCAATGCCAGCAAGACAGGCGATTTTTCGGTCATCACCCGTGCAGATGGGTCCAAGCAGTGGGCCTATGATGGTATGGCCCTTTACACATGGTTCAAAGACAAGGCCCGTGGTGACATGACCGGTGACGGCGTCAAAGGCGTATGGCATGTTGCCAAGCCCTAGGGTCGAGACTCAATCAAGTCCACCACAGGATAAAGGCAGCGATAGCGACGGCTGACAGGAAGTTTTGAGCCAGTTTGTCATAGCGGGTGGCAATGCGGCGGAAATCCTTGAGGCGGCAGAAGGCGCGTTCGATCAGGTTGCGAGCGCGATAAGCCTGCACATCATGGGGGATGGGGCGTTTTCGGGATCGGGTGGAGGGGATGACGGCCTCTGTTCCGGCCCGCGCAAGAGTTGCGCGCAGGCTGTTTGCATCATAGCCCCGGTCGCCGAGCAGGCGGCGTGGTGCGGGCATGGTTGCCAGCAGAGCAGGGGCAGCCGAGATGTCGGCAATGTTTCCGGGGGTCAGACTGAACGCGGCAATGCGCCCGTAACCATCTGTCAACGCGTGTATTTTCGTCGTGGGCCCGCCACGCGAGCGCCCGATGCAGTGAATCTTCGCCCCCCTTTTCCGCCATGCGCCGAGCGATGCGCCCGAACGGCAGTGGAATCGATACTCAGTTCGTGTGGGATTTCCGCCTGTCCGACCAACTCCGCGAAAATCTTCTGCCACAGTCCACGCCGGCTCCAGCGGTTGAACCGGTTGTAGATGGTCGTCGGCGGGCCGTATTCGCGCGGGCAGTCCTTCCAGCGACAGCCCGACTTCAGAACATGGATGATCCCGCTGATCACCCGTCGGTCATCTTTCCTGCGCGCGCCCGGTTGATTGTGCGGCAACAGCGGTTTGATCGCCGCCCACGCTTGATCCGAGAGCCAAAACCCTTCCGTCATCATCCACCTCCGGCTCGTTTTCCCGCAGTGAATCAGACACATATCGCAAAATCAACAGGTTGATTGGGTTTTAACCCTAATCCTGTCCCCTAGGGTAAGGCAATGGGTGGTCCCGTCCTTGGGGCCGCCCGAATTTGATTGGACACCATGCCGGAATTTCGAACCCAGTTACAGGATTGCCTGCCGGATCTCTGGCGCTATGCCTATGCCCTGACCCGTGACCGGACTATGGCCGACGATCTGGTGCAGGATTGCGCCGAACGCGCCCTGCGCAAACGTGATTTGTGGAAACAGACCGGCGCCTTGAAACCGTGGTTGATGAAAATGCTTTTAAACCTTTATCGCAACCATATGCGCACCCAGTCACGCCGCCCGCAACTGGTAGCGATGGATGATATGCACCATGATCCGGCCGCCCCCGATGCGCTGGACCAGAAACTGGCCCTATCGCAAACCGCGCGGGCCATGAAAAAGCTGCCCGATGACCAACGCGAGGCGCTTTTGCTCGTAGTGTTGGGGGGTGTCAGTTATAAACAGGCAGCCGTTGCCCTGAACGTGCCGCTGGGCACATTGATGTCACGCCTTGGCCGCGCACGGGCGAAACTACGCGATTTAATGGCCGATGTGCCAACAGCCGACCTGAAGGGGGCCTCATGACCCAACCTAATGTGACACCCGATATGCTGCACGCCTTTGTGGACGGGCAGCTAAACGATGCCGACATGGCGCTGGTCGAGGCCTATCTTGCCGAAAATCCCGACCGCGCCGAAGAAGTCGCCGACTGGGCCGCGCAAAATGATGCGATCCGCGAGCTGTTCCCGGCCCCCGATATGCCGATTGAACTGCCCGAAATTGCACCCGTGGCCAACACCAACCGCGCCCCTTGGCGGGCCATTGCCGCTTCGGTTGCCATTCTGGCAGTTGGCATTGCGCTGGGCTGGACGGGCCGTGGCGCGGCGCCGCAAAGTACCGAAATACAGGTGGCCGGCCTTGTGACCGAGGCCATCGCCGCCCACGCCGTTTTCACCGCCGATCCGAACCGCCCAGTCGAAATCAAGGCCAATGACGAAGACCTGCTGATCCGCTGGCTGTCAAACCGCGTTGGTGAAAAACTGTCGGCCCCCGATCTGTCGGCCAACGGGTTCGAACTGGTTGGCGGGCGGTTGCTGTCTGCTACCGAAGGCCCTGCGGCGCAATTCATGTATGAAAATGCCGACGGCACCCGCATCACCCTGTTTGCCGTGCGCAGCGACAACAGCCAAATGGCCGAATTCGAGTTCAAAAATGAGGGCGATACCAACAGTTTCTACTGGCAGGACGAAAACCTGCGGTTCGCCCTTGTTGGCGATCTGCCCCGCGATCAGCTAAACAAAATCGCCGTTCAGGTCTATCAGGCGTTTTCATAGCGGGTTTTACACCAAAACCGGCCTTCCCCTTGCCTGCATCATTCGTTAGACCCTGCCTGACCAATGATTTCATGCGGGACGACGAACATGGCGATGGAAAAGAACTTTGACGCGGCATCGGCCGAGGCGCGGATTTACAAGGCTTGGGAAAGCAGCGGCGCCTTTGCGGCCGGTGCGAATGCCAAAGAGGGCGCGGAAACATTTTCCATCATGATCCCGCCGCCCAACGTCACCGGCGCGCTGCACATCGGTCATGCCTTTAACAACACACTGCAAGACGTGCTGACCCGCTGGCACCGGATGCGCGGCCATGACACCCTGTGGCAGCCCGGACAGGACCACGCCGGTATCGCCACCCAGCTACAAGTCGAAAAGATGCTGGCCGAACAGGGCCTGCCATCCCGCGCCGACATGGGCCGCGAGGCGTTCATCGAAAAGGTATGGGAGTGGAAAGAGAAATACGGCTCGACCATTATCAACCAGCTCAAACGCCTTGGCGCATCCTGTGACTGGGACCGCAACGCCTTTACCATGGATGAAAACTTCCACGACGCCGTGCTGAAAGTATTCGTCGATCTCTATAACAAAGGCCTGATCTATCGCGGCAAGCGGCTGGTCAACTGGGATCCGCATTTCGAAACCGCGATTTCCGATCTCGAGGTCGAGAATATCGAAGTCGACGGCCACATGTGGCACTTCAAATACCCGCTGGCCGGTGGCGCGACCTATACCTATGTGGAAAAGGACGAGGACGGCAATATCGTGCTGGAGGAAGAGCGCGATTATATCTCCATCGCCACCACCCGCCCCGAAACCATGCTGGGCGATGGCGCGGTGGCTGTGCACCCTGATGACGAACGCTATGCGCCCATCGTTGGCAAACTGTGCGAAATTCCGGTCGGACCAAAGGAACACCGCCGCCTGATCCCGATCATCACCGATGAATATCCCGATATGACCTTTGGATCGGGGGCGGTGAAAATCACCGGCGCCCATGATGAAAACGATTACGGTGTTGCCAAACGCAACAACATCCCGATGTATCGCCTGATGGACACCCGCGCCCACATGCGCAGCGATGGCGCCGATTACAAAACCGCCGCGACGCGGGCCAAGGAAATTTCCGAAGGGGCCGAGTGGGACGAAGCCGAGATCGATGCGCTGAACCTTGTGCCCGACGCCTATCGCGGCATGGACCGTTTTGAGGCCCGCAAGGCGGTAATCAAAGATATCGACGCCGAAGGCCTGATGATCATGGTCGAGGACAAAAAGATCATGCAGCCGTTCTGTGACCGCAGTAAGGTGGTGATGGAACCGATGCTGACCGATCAATGGTATGTGGACGCCGCCAAATTGGCCGGCCCTGCCCGCGAGGCTGTGTCGGACGGACGTGTGAAAATCATCCCCGAAAGCGGCGAGAAGGTGTATTTCCACTGGATGAACAACATCGAGCCGTGGTGTATTTCAAGGCAGCTTTGGTGGGGGCACCAGATACCAGTTTGGTATGGGCCTTCATTGGAAAAGGGGAAAACCATCTTATCTGATGGCTACGACGCATTTTCGAGTCTTGGTAAAAAACAGTTTTGCGCATCATCTGAGCAAGAAGTGCTTAATAAAGCTAAAGACTATTATGGCACGGAAATCGAAATAACCATAGAAAAGACAGATCCCACCGCATTGTTTGGCAGCGGTTATCAGGCAGAAGCAATTCCTAATATTCTTGGTTCCGCTTGGGGCGACAATGATCCCGAACCAACTACCATTAAGCTTTCCCGCGACCCCGATGTCCTCGACACATGGTTCTCCTCCGGCCTCTGGCCCATCGGCACCTTGGGCTGGCCCGAGGACACGCCGGAACTGCAAAAATACTTCCCCACCTCCACCCTGATCACGGGGCAGGACATCCTGTTCTTCTGGGTCGCACGCATGATGATGATGCAGCTTGAAGTCACCGGCCAGGTGCCGTTTCACACCGTTTATCTGCACCAGCTGGTGCGCGACGAAAAAGGTGTGAAAATGTCCAAAACGCTGGGCAATGTCATCGACCCGCTGGATATGATCGACGAATTTGGTGCCGACGCTGTGCGTTTCACCATGACCTCGATGGCCTCCATCGGCGGCACCCTGAAACTGTCAACCGAACGCGTCAAAGGCTACCGGAATTTCGGCACCAAACTGTGGTCCGCCACCCGTTTTGCCGAAATGAACGAATGTGTGCCGCAGCCGGGTTTTGATCCGAAATCCTGCACCCAGACCTTGAACAAATGGATCACCGGCGAAACCGCCCGCGCGCTGGATCACCTGAACGCCTCACTGGATGCCTACCGCTTCAACGACGCCGCATCGGGGCTTTATGCCTTTGTCTGGGGCAAGGTCTGTGACTGGTATGTGGAGCTGAGCAAACCGATTTTCTTTGGCGAAGATCAGGCCGCAATCGCCGAAACCCGCGCCACGATGGCATGGGTGATTGACCAGTGCCTGATCATGTTGCACCCGATCATGCCCTTCATTACCGAAGAACTGTGGGGCAGCATCACGGATCGACCCAAAATGCTGGTCCATGCCGATTGGCCCACTTATACAGCCGCCGAAATGGTCGACGCGGTGGCGGATCACGAAATGAACTGGGCAATTTCGCTGATCGAAAGCATCCGCAGTGTGCGCACCGAAATGCATGTGCCCGCAGGCGCGAAAATCCCGATGCTGGTTCAGGAACTGGACGACGCAGGCCGCACCGCCTGGGCCAATAACCAAGCCCTGATCAAACGCCTTGCCCGTATCGAAAGCCTGACAGACGCGCCCGAGTTGCCCAAAGGGGCCGTGACGATTGCAGTGGAAGGTGGCGTATTTGCCCTGCCGCTGGCCGATATCATTGATATTTCAGCGGAAAAAGAACGCCTCGAAAAAACGCTTGGAAAACTGGAAAAGGATATGGGGGGGCTGAAGGGCCGCCTAAACAACCCCAAATTCGTCGCCAGCGCGCCCGAAGACGTTGTGGCCGAAAGCCGCGAGTTATTGGCCCAGAAAGAAGAAGAAGCCAGCAAACTGAAAGCCGCGATGCAGCGTCTGACCGATATGGGCTAATTCCAAATGGCCCAAATATCCGCGCCGCAGGCAAGAAAACTTTTATGCCTCCGGCGGGGATATTTTAACCATTTGGAAACCAAGATACGCCAATCTACAGGGGCGGTACAGGCGGGGACGCCGATGGCCGCCCATTTGGAAGACGCCCTGTTTTGCAGATGCAAGGCAGGGCGTTAACCGGACGGATGGAATACAACTAGGCTTTTGACAAACACCGCAAGGAATAAATCGTCTTGCCGCGCACAGATACCGGAATTGCCGGATCATCCGGCGCCCCGACCAACGGGTCACGCATGATATATTCGCCATCCTTGCGTCCAACCAGCAACACCCAATGCGGGATCACCCCGCCCAGTTTGATTTTCACAACCGGATAGCCACCATCGGCCATGCAAGCCGCAATTCCCTCGTGGGTGGGTTCATCATGCACTTTAATCTGCACGGCCCCATCTGTGGCCTCGGCCACCTTGCTCCAGATCAGCCAGCCGCGGCTGGTATACCCGCCGACCTGACCCAGCTTTTCGTTCAACTGTTTGGGTGAAATCGGCGTGCCCGTCACATTGCTGATGGCATTTGCTACGCTGGATACGGTGCAGCCATACCGCCCAAGCGTGTCCGTGGTCTGCCCCATCGTATCACCGGCCCATTCCGCCGTATCCTGCCGAAAGGTTGCCGTATCGGGCAGCACTATATCCGCACCCACCCCTTGCACTGACACCGTATTGGCCGGCCCTTTGATTATATCGCGGATCACCGACGGGTAGCGCCAACCGATATAGACACCCCCCGCTCCAAGCCCTAACACAGCGACAAGAATTGTCTTTCTCAGCATAGCGGGCTTTCCAGTCCAAACGCGCCAATTATGGCGAAATACCATTTACCCTTGCCACAAAACATGCAGCGGGCTTACCGTCTGGTTAAACCAATCGTCAGGACCACGCAATGAGCGACACTTTCTTCCACCCCGTCTCCGGGCGCCTCTATAATGTTCGAACTGCTCTGTGTGATGGCGGGTTAGTGCACAACCCGTTCAATCGCCCGCATCATGCCCAGCGATTTGTCATAAACCAGCGTCAGGATGCGGCGTCCACCCGCGCGGGTGGCAAGGGTTGGCACGCTGCGAACAACGCTGGCAGCGGCGGTGGTGGCAAGAAAGCCACGGCGTGTCATTTTAGCACTCATAAAATTACCCATTGTAGTTGCGAGTAATTCTTATCTGGGGGTGCAAGGCAGTTTTTTCAACCCTCCCCCCTTGCCGCCCCGCCGGTTTTGCGGTTTCTATTCGTCCATGAACACACCCAGATACACCCCGCTGATCGCCTCGCTTCCTGCCACCACGCCTTTCGTTGGCCCCGAGGTGCAGGAACGCGCCCGTGGCCGCGCTTTTGCGGCCCGCCTTGGTGCGAATGAAAACGTTTTCGGCCCCTCGCCCAAGGCGATCAAGGCGATGCAGGACGTGGTGCCCGAAACCTGGATGTATGGCGACAGCGCCAGCCATGATCTGCGCGATGCCTTGGCCGCCCACCACGGCGTCACCATGGACAACATCGTGATTGGTGCGGGCATTGACGGACTGCTCGGCTCACTGGTGCGCATGACGGTCGCACAGGGCGACAAGGTGGTCACATCCGCCGGCGCCTACCCCACCTTCAACTACCATGTGAACGGTTTTGGCGGCGCGTTGGTGCAGGTGCCGTTCAAGGACGATCATGAGGATCCCGATGCCCTGATCGTAAAGTCAACCGAGGTGGATGCAAAACTGATCTACCTTGCCAACCCCGACAACCCGATGGGCAGCTGGCACAGCGCAGGCGTGATCAGCGACATGATCAACCGCCTGCCGGACGGCTGCCTTCTGGTGCTGGACGAAGCCTATGTCGAATTTGCCCCCGAGGGCACCGCCCCGCCGGTCAACGCCGATGACCCGCGTGTGATCCGGATGCGCACCTTTTCCAAGGCTTACGGCATGGCCGGTGCCCGCGTTGGCGCTGCGATTGGCCACAAGGACCTGATCGGCAGTTTCACCAAAGTGCGCGACCATTTCGGCATGAGCCGCATTTCACAGGCCGGTGCACTCGCCGCGTTGCAGGATCAGGACTACCTGCAACAAACCCTTGCCAAGGTCGCCACCGCCCGCAACCGGATCAGCGATATTGCCCGCGCCAACGGCCTGACACCCCTGCCCTCGGCCACCAATTTCGTCACCATTGATTGCGGACGCGATGGCGATTTTGCCCGCGCCGTTGTGGCTGAACTGGGCGCGCGGGATATCTTCATCCGCATGCCCTTTACCGCCCCCGAAGACCGCTGCATCCGCATTTCGGCCGGCACGCCCGCTGATCTTGACCTGCTGGAAACCACCCTTCCCAAGGCGCTTGATGCCGCCCGCAACAAATCTGTGTGAGGCGCTGGAATTCCCGGCGGCACAGGTATATGTTTGCGCTAACAAAAATAAAGGACAGACCATGTCAAAAGCACAGATCGGCGTCTACGGGTTGGGAACCATGGGCAGCGCATTGGCGCTGAACATGGCGGAACACGGGTTTCAAGTGGCGGTGACCAACCGCGAAACCGACTGGATCGCACCGTTTATGCAAGAGGCCGGCGATCTGGCGAAAAACCTGCATCCTTTTGATACTTTGGAAGAATTCATTCAGGGCCTTGCCACCCCGCGGGTCATCCTGTTCATGATCCCCTCAACCAAACCGATGGATATGATGATAAAGGCGGTAACGCCGCTTCTGGAACCGGGTGACACAATCATCGACGGCGGCAACGCCAATTTCCACGACACACGGCGGCGCAGCGCATTAATGGCAGAACAGGATTTGCATTTCGTCGGTATGGGCGTTTCGGGCGGCGAAAGCGGCGCGCGGCACGGGCCATCAATGATGGTTGGCGGCACAAAACACAGCTGGGCGCAGCTTAAACCGATCCTGCAAGCGATTGCTGCGAAATATCAGGGCGACCCTTGCGTTGACCACCTCGGCCCCGATGGCGCGGGGCATTTCGTGAAAACCGTGCACAACGGTATCGAATACGCCGATATGCAGGCGATTGCCGAAATCTATGCGCTGCTGCGCGATGTGGCGGGATGGGATGCCGCCAAAATCGGCGCGCTGTTTGCGGGCTGGAACGACGGCCCGCTGCACTCCTACCTGATCGAGATTTCCGGCAAGGTGTTGCAGGCCGTTGACCCCGAAACCGGCAAGCCAATGGTCGATCTGATCAATGATCAGGCGGGGCAAAAGGGCACTGGCCGCTGGACCGTGATCGAGGCGCTGAAACTGGGCCAGTCCGCCAGCGCAATCGAAGGTGCGGTCGCGGCGCGCGCGTGGTCCTCGGAAAAACAGACCCGCGAGGTGGCCCAAGGGCTGTTGACAGCGGCCACCTCCCTGGCCGACCTGCCCGAAACCGATGATCTGCAAGCCGCCCTGTTGGCCGCGCGCATCCTTGGCCATGCACAGGGGTTTCGCGTGCTTAAGGCCGCGTCGGAGGAATACGACTGGTCCCTGAACCTGCCCCGCATCGCCGAAATCTGGCGCGCAGGCTGTATCATCCGATCATCCCTGCTGGACGATCTGGCCGACGCCCTGCGCAGCGGCCCGCCCCAGGGCGAACTGATCCTTGCCCCCGCCATCCGCGCCCGTCTGGACAGCACCATCGCGCCCCTGCGCCGCGTGGTCGCCAGCGCCGTTACAAACGGCATCCCCGTGCCGGTTCTGGCCGGTGCCTTGGCGTGGTATGACAGCATCCGCACCGCCCGTGGCAGCACGAACCTGATTCAGGCCCAGCGCGATTTCTTTGGTGAACACGGGTTCAAACGGATAGACAAGGACGGTGTGCAACACGGACCCTGGAACAGCTGATATGGACGACATCACCCTTGAAGCCATCAAAGCCGCGCAACAGCAAATCGCAGGCCAGATCATCCACACTCCGGTGCTGGACTTGCGCCAGACGGGGCTGGAAGAACTGCTGCCCAAAAGCTCGAACGCGGTGATGAAACTGGAGCTGTTTCAAAAGGCCGGATCATTCAAGGCGCGCGGTAACCTGTTGTCGGTGCAGGCCCTGACGCCGGATCAGCGCGCCGCCGGTGTCACGGCGGCCAGCGGCGGCAATCACGCGCTGGCGCTGGCATGGGCGGCACAGGCGGCGGGCACCTCGGCCAAAATCGCCATCCCGAAAACCGCCGATCCGATCCGCATTGACGGCTGCCGTGCCTTGGGCGCGGAACTGGTGCTGTGCGATGATATTCACGAGGTTTTCTCGGTGATGGAGCAGATCGCCGATACCGAGGGCCGCAGCGTGGTCCACCCGTTCGAGGGCTATAATATGTCACTTGGCGCCGCCACCTGCGGCGCGGAAATGTTCGAAGATACAGCCAACCTTGATGTCGTGATCCTGCCGGTTGGCGGTGGCGGGTTGATCAGCGGCATGTCAAAGGCACTGAAACTGCTGAACCCGAGCATCGAAATCTTCGGGGTCGAACCTTACGGCGCCGACAGCATGTTCCGCAGTTTCCAGTCCAGCACCCCCGAACGTCTGGACAAGGTCGAAACAATCGCGGACTCCCTCGGCTCGCCTACCGCATTGCCCTATTCCTATGAACTGACCCGCGAAAATGTCACCGACATTGCGCGCGTCACCGATGACGAACTGCGCGCCACCATGCGCCTGATGAACAGCGCCCTGAAACTGATGGTCGAGCCGGCCTGTGCCGCCTCGCTCACCGGCGCGCTGGGGCCGCTGAAAGAACATTGCGCAGGCAAAAACATCGGCCTGCTGGCCTGCGGTGCCAACATCAGCCGGGACCGGTTTATGGGGCTGGTTGGCTAACGCCATTACTGTTCCACAAATATCCGCGCCGCAGGCATAAAATCTAATATCCCGCCAGTAACGACAAACTGCCACATCGCCATTTCACACCAGCGATGTCATGTCCCCCGTCCAATCCCAACCAAAAGGACGCCAGTAATGAAACAATCCCTGTTGATGGAAAAATACCCCACATTCGATCTGCAAATCGGCAAAGACGAAACCTCGCTAACTTCGGTTGACGACATCCTTGCCGCGTTGAAGGTCAACATCGATGCCCACCCGAAAGTGGCCTACATCGGTATTTTCGACCACCTGAGTCACACAAAAACCATTGACGGCGACGTTGCCCCCGAAATCAAGGACGCTAAAAACATCCTGTTCTGTTTTGGCGTCAAACTCCCCAACCCGCGCGTTCTGGCCGTGCGCCCGCGCTCGATCGGCGTGACCGATATGGGCGACCACTTCCACATCTCGTTCATGGAGCCACCCATGCCAATGGCCACAGACGCAATGGAAGAATGGTGCAAGGCGCTGGCGGACAAGACCTGATAGACAATACCGAAAGCGCCTGAATTATCAGGCGCTTGCCACCACCCGCGCCGCGGCCGACAGCGCGCCGTCGCCGTGCTCGATACCCAGCGCGTCCATACCCGCCTCGATCACGCCCAACACACCCAACAGCATATGCGCGTTTACATGCCCCATGTGGCCAATGCGGAAAAATCCGTGCCAGGCCGGGTCGCCCGGCGGGGCCATGCCAATGCCGATGCCCAGCGTCACCCCCGCCTTTTCACTCACCCAATCCCGCAGCGCCGTGCCTTCGGGCGCGCCGATGCGCACCGCTGTCACCGCATGGCTGCGTTTGGCCGCATCCGAAATGTTCAGCTCGGCCGGCCCCATCTCCCCCCAGGCGTCAAACGCCGCCCAGACCGCCTGTGCCAGCCTGGCGTGGCGCGCCCATGCGGCCTCCAGCCCTTCTTCGTGCACCAGCATGTCCAGCGCCTCGCGCAAGCCAAAGATATGGTGCGTCGGGGCGGTGCCGGCGAAATACTGGTAAAAATCATCCGGCTGCGCCCGTGGCCGCCAGTCCCAATAGGAACTGACCAGATCCACCTTTTCCCGTGCCGCATCCGCCTTGGTTGTGTCTCGAAAGTGGTGGAAATTGATTTCAGGCACCTCCGAGCGGGTTGAGTTATGCGCCGGTCAGGCGGCTTGGTCAAGGGTTGCGTCGGCGACGGGCTGAGCGAGCGTTTCCCAGCCATCGACCTTTCGCATGACGATCTGCCCCGAGGCCATCAGAGCCCAAAGCAGCATCGGCACGGTCTCGGCGCATGGCAGCACGGTCTGGGTCTTGATGCGGCGGCGGAATTCCTCGTTCAGGCGTTCGATCGCATTTGTCGTTCTGGCCGATTTCCACTGGCCTTGTGGCAGACGCGTGAAGGTGAAAAGCTTATCTCCTGCTTCTTCCAAGCTGTCAGCGACGGCCTTGCATTTCAGCCGCCATTTTCGCAGAAATGCCTTGCGGCGGGTGGCGATTTCCTCGGGTGTTTTGGCGTAGATCATGTCGCGGTAATCTTCTGTCAACTCATCATGCATACGCTTGGGTGCCTTGGCCAGAAGGTTGCGGTGCTTGTGCACCGTGCACCTCTGGATCGGCAGATCTTCACCCCAGAGGGCAATGAGAGCGACCTCAAGTCCCGGTGCCCCGTCCACGATGACAAATTCGGGCCGTTTCAACCCGCGCGCATCCAGATCGTTGATGAACTGACGCCAGGCGGAGGTGCTTTCGCCGCCCATGTTCATCAGTGATAACAAGACCTTCTGCCCATCCCGGCGCACGCCAATCGCGGCCAGAACCGAGATATTGGTGGCCTTCCTGTCAATCCGCGTTTTGATCACGGTGCCGTCCAGGATCAGCCGCACGATGTCTTCATCCGCAAGGCTGCGGGCGCACCACGCCTGCCAGTCCACCTTCACCTTGCGCCAGGCGCGGCTCACCACATCCTTGCTGACCGCCCCCTGAAACAGGCCGAACAGGGCGCGTTTTACCCGCCGTGTGTTGGTGCCCGAAAGGTAGACAGCAGCGATCAGCGCCTCGGCCTTCTTCGTCAGCCGCTGGTAGCGGGGCAATGCCTTCGAGCGCCATTCTCTGGCCTTGCCGGCCTCGCCTGTGATCCGCGCACGCGGCACGCGCACCGTTTCGGTTCCAAATGTTCCGACCAGTTGCCGCTCGCGATGCCCGTGGCGGTATCCGGCCTTTGCCCCGCCGCTGCGGCCATACCGGCAACGGCCCAGAAACTGCTCCAGCTCCTCTTCGAAAACCGCCTCGATCGTCGCGCGGATGTTCTGGCGCAGCCGGTCTTCAATCGGGTCATAGCCTGCTTCATTGGCCAGTAGCGCGGATGTCGATGTTGCTGTATTCTTTGTCATGGCGTGATCTCCTTGGCGGTTCCAGCCGCCGGTTGGGTGGCTTCGATGCACCCTAAGATTACGCCGTCCTCGAATTTCCACCAAACTCGCGACACTACCCCGCCTTGTCGTTGAAAAACACAAAACCCAGCCCCGGTGGCACCATGATCCCCTTTTGCGAGGCTGCGACCACCACATCAACGCCCCATGCGTCCATCTCGAACCGCTCAACCGCCAATGACGCGATGCAATCCACCATCAGCAGGGCGTCATGCCCGGTCTGGTCCATCACCGCCCGCAGCGCCGGAATGTCGTTGCGCACCGATGTCGAGGTGTCCACATGCACCGCCATCACCGCCTTGATCCGGCCTTCGGTGTCGGCGCGTAAAACAGCCTCGGCCTGCGCCAGATCAATGTCCGAACGTTTGCCGTAATCCAGAATCTCCACCTCGGCCCCCAACCGTTCGGCCATATTGGCCCAGCCAAGGCCAAACAGCCCCGTTGCCAGCACCAGAACCTTGTCCCCGCGTGACAGAACATTGGCCAGCGCCGCTTCCCATACGCCGTGCCCGTTGGCTATATAGATGGCGGCCTGATGCTGTGTGCGCACTACGGTCTTCAGATCCACAATGATGCTGCGCACCGTATCGGCCAGCGCCCCGCCATAGATATTGGGCGCGGGCTGGTGCATCGCCTGCAACACCCTGTCCGGCACCACGGATGGTCCGGGAATGGCAAGGTAGGGGCGGCCGTGGGATAGGGTCATAGGGGGATTCTCCAGGATTGGTTCCCGCTGACGCTATTGCCTTGCCCTGCGGGCGTCAATTCCGCATGCCGTTTCTTTGAGTGGCCCACCAAAAACAAAAGCCCCCGCAAATTGCGAGGGCTTTAAGGTTATCAGTTAAAGGCAACGCCTATTGCAGCGACAGCGCCACAAATCGTGGCTCGCCTGCGCGGCGCACCAGAAGTAACAGCGACTTGCGTCCGGCCTCTTTGGCATCGGCAATGCGGGCTTCCAGATCGGCCACGGTAGCAACCTTTTGCTGGCCAGCTTCTGTGATCACATCCCCTGCCCGCAAACCTTTCTCAAAGGCTTGCGATGCTTCGTCCACATCTTTTACAACAAGTCCTTCCGCATCTTCGGGCAGGCCCAGTTGTTGGCGCAGCTCATCCGTCATGCTGGTGACAATCAGGCCCAGGACACCCTTTTCGACAGGGGCTTGGGGCGCTGTATTTTCGCTTGCGGGGACGTCACCTTCGGCCGTTTCACGACGCCCAAGTGTGATTTTCAGCGTCTGGGTTTTGCCATCCCGCAACACGACAACGCGAACTTCTTTCCCAACTTGGGTATTGCCAACCTGCCGCACCAATGCACGGGTATTGGGCACGGGAACACCATCAAATGCGGTGATCACATCCCCAGATTTTATGCCGGCCTCGGCTGCCGGACCTTCGGGAACATCGGTGACCAATGCACCGGCGGCTTTGTCCAGCCCCAGTGCTTCGGCCACATCATCGGTCACGTCCTGAATGCGCACACCCAGCCAGCCACGGCGGGTTTCACCAAATTCCTTAAGCTGGTCCACAACCCGTGTCACCACGTTCGAGGCCATCGAAAAGCCAATCCCGATCGAGCCACCATTGGGCGACAGGATCGCGGTGTTCACACCGATAACTTCGCCGTCCATATTGAACAGCGTGCCGCCCGAATTGCCGCGGTTGATGGCGGCATCGGTTTGCAGATAATCATCATAGGTGCCCGACAACTCACGATTGCGAGCCGAAATAATACCGGCAGAAACCGAGAACCCCTGACCCAGCGGATTGCCCATCGCCATCACCCAGTCGCCAACGCGCATGATGTCGCTGTCCCCGAAAGAAACGAACGGCAAAGGCTTGTCGCTCTCGACTTTCAGCAGTGCAATATCGACCTTGGGGTCGCGGCCAATCAGTTTGGCTGGCAGAACCTCGCCCGAGAAAAACTCGATCTCGATTTCGTCGGCTTCGGCGATAACGTGGTTGTTGGTGACGATATAACCGTCCTCGGAAATCACAAACCCCGAGCCAAGCGCCTGTGAACGGCGGGGCGGGGCACCATTACCGCCGCGATCCATGAAGTCGCGAAAGAAATCCTCGAACGGAGACCCTTCGGGAACAACAGGGCCTTGCCCCATAGGGGCGGCAATTGTGGTGGTCGTGGTAATATTCACTACTGACGGGCTGATTTTTTCAGCCAGATCAGCAAAGCTGTCCGGGCCGCTGCGGGCATGTGCCATAACGGCCTGAAGCACAAGCAGCATCGCCGCGAGTGCCAGAAATCCGGTTTTATGAATGAGCGAACTGGCCTGCCTGTTTTGCGCGACCGATTTGGAAATAGCCTTGGGTATCACGTCTAAGGGCTCCTTATTTTGGGTTCAAAAGACACACTGCACGGCGATACACCGCATTATTGCCTGTTGTCCTATAGATAGGCCTAAATCCGCAGAACACAAACCCCTGTGTGAAAAATCAACTGGTTGTGAAGAATAATTCAGCCAAACCCCTTGGCCAGCCACACCAGCGCAACCCCCAATGCAACCGCCACCAGCCCGATACGACGGCGCGTTTCCAATGGCATTTCTTTCATGGTTTCCAGCAGGGATTCCACAAGCCAAGGGGCCAGTGCGTACACCAGCCCCTCGATCACCAATACCAGCCCGAAGGCCAGAATGATCTGATCCGTCATTCAGGATTTGCCGATTTCAGGTAGTTAAAGAATTCACTATCAGGCGACAGAACTATCGTTGTATTGCTGCCTTTCAGTGAATTGCGATAGGCCGAAAGCGACCGGTAGAAGCGGAAAAATTCCTGATCAGCCCCATAGGCTTTGGCAAAAATCGCGTTCCGCTTGGCATCTGCCTCACCCTGGATGATTTCAGCTTGCCGTTTGGCATCCGATACCAGTTCAACCACCGTCCGGTCTGCCTGTGCCCGAACCCGCTGCGCGGCCTCGGCGCCACGGGCGCGCTCGTCTGTTGCTTCGCGTTGGCGTTCGGCCCGCATCCGGCCAAAGGTGGCTTTCAGGTTTTCCGGCGGCAAATCGGTGCGTTTCAGGCGCACGTCGATGATCGTAACACCCAAGCTACGCGCTTTGGCAGCCGCCCCGTCGCGAATTTTTACCATCAGCGCGGCACGATCCACACTCAGGATGTCATTGGAGTTAACCGAGCCCAGCACCTCGCGGGTTTGGGCGCGCAGGATTGAATCCAGCCGCGATTGCGCGGTGCGAATACCACCGACACCCACGGCCTGACGGAATTTGTTTACATCCGTGATCCGGTAACGGGCAAAGGCGTCAACCACCAAACGGCGGTCATCCAGCGGGGTGATCTGCAATTCCGGTGTGTCCAGCGAAAGGATACGGTCGTCATATTTAACCACTTCCTGAATCAACGGGATTTTGAAACCCAGACCGGGATCCTCTTTCACCATAACGACTTTACCGAATTGCAGCACAAGTGCCTTTTCTTTTTCTGTGACGACAAAAACCGAGGACAGTGCTGCGATTACGATCACAAAAGCAATTGGCAGTATCAAAGTTGTCTTACGCATCAGTTGTTCCCCCCGCTATTACGCCGTAACTCGTTTAGCGGCAGATAGGGCACAACACCCTGCCCCCCTTGCGAATTTTCATCCAGAATAATTTTGTCGACATTGCCCAGCACTTCTTCCATCGTTTCCAGATAGAGCCGCTGGCGCGTTACTTCCGGTGCTTTCTGATATTCCGACAGAACGGCCGAGAACCGGCTGGCTTCCCCTTCGGCCTCATTCACCACACGGGCGCGATAGCCTTCGGCAACCTGCAGGATTTGCGCGGATTGACCGCGCGCTTCGGCCTGTTTCTTGTTGGCATAGGCGTCAGCCTCTTTTTCCAACTGGTCGCGTTCCTGTTCGGCGGCTTGCACATCAAGGAAGGCTGCGATCACTTCCCTTGGCGGATCGGCGCGGTCAAAGTTGACGCGCACGATGTTGATGCCACTGTCGTAGCTATCAAGTGTGAACTGGATCAGCTCTTGCAGTTTGCTGGCAATCGCCCCGCGATCCCGGTTCAGGATCGGGGCCAGATTGGATTGGGCGATGATCTCGCGCATGGCTGATTCCGAAACGGCCTGAATGGTCAGATCAGGATTTTCCAGCGTAAACAGGAATTTGGCGGGATCATTAATGTTCCATACCACCTGAAAATCGATATCAACGATGTTTTCGTCCCCTGTCAGCATCAGACCGGCGTCCCCGCCGCGATTGCCAACACCGATATCAACCGTGCGTTCGCGCGTTACGATCACCACCTCTTTGGAGACAACAGGCCAGGGCGCAAAGTTCAGACCCGGATTGCCGGTTTGCGAATATTTGCCAAGGAACAGTTCAACCGACTGCTCTTCGGGTTTGACTGTATAAAACGAAGCAAAGCTCCAGACCACAGCAGCCGCCAGCAAGCCAAGGCCGATGGTGCCTTTGGTCAATGCAGGACCTGTGGGCTGACCACCTTGGCCGCCACTGCCGTTGCCGCCGCGTCCGCGACCGCCACCCATCAGCACGCGCAGCTGCTCCTGACCTTTTTTCACGATTTCTTCGAGTTCGGGGATTTGTGGTCCGTCCTGTCCGGGCCGCTTGCCACCACCGCCGCGCTTGTCATCGCCGCCGTTGTTGCCGCCTCCACCCCAGGGTCCGCCATTATTTCCAGCCATTGAGCTTCCTTATGTTCAAATACTCTACCTAACCTGTATCCTGTATAGGCGAATTACAAGTCGTCTGCACCGGTGAATTTACGCGGTGCGGGTTTTGGTTGTGTCTCGAAAGTGGTGGAAATTGATTTCAGGCACCTCCGAGCGGGTTGAGTTATGCGCCGGTCAGGCGGCTTGGTCAAGGGTTGCGTCGGCGACGGGCTGAGCGAGCGTTTCCCAGCCATCGACCTTTCGCATGACGATCTGCCCCGAGGCCATCAGAGCCCAAAGCAGCATCGGCACGGTCTCGGCGCATGGCAGCACGGTCTGGGTCTTGATGCGGCGGCGGAATTCCTCGTTCAGGCGTTCGATCGCATTTGTCGTTCTGGCCGATTTCCACTGGCCTTGTGGCAGACGCGTGAAGGTGAAAAGCTTATCTCCTGCTTCTTCCAAGCTGTCAGCGACGGCCTTGCATTTCAGCCGCCATTTTCGCAGAAATGCCTTGCGGCGGGTGGCGATTTCCTCGGGTGTTTTGGCGTAGATCATGTCGCGGTAATCTTCTGTCAACTCATCATGCATACGCTTGGGTGCCTTGGCCAGAAGGTTGCGGTGCTTGTGCACCGTGCACCTCTGGATCGGCAGATCTTCACCCCAGAGGGCAATGAGAGCGACCTCAAGTCCCGGTGCCCCGTCCACGATGACAAATTCGGGCCGTTTCAACCCGCGCGCATCCAGATCGTTGATGAACTGACGCCAGGCGGAGGTGCTTTCGCCGCCCATGTTCATCAGTGATAACAAGACCTTCTGCCCATCCCGGCGCACGCCAATCGCGGCCAGAACCGAGATATTGGTGGCCTTCCTGTCAATCCGCGTTTTGATCACGGTGCCGTCCAGGATCAGCCGCACGATGTCTTCATCCGCAAGGCTGCGGGCGCACCACGCCTGCCAGTCCACCTTCACCTTGCGCCAGGCGCGGCTCACCACATCCTTGCTGACCGCCCCCTGAAACAGGCCGAACAGGGCGCGTTTTACCCGCCGTGTGTTGGTGCCCGAAAGGTAGACAGCAGCGATCAGCGCCTCGGCCTTCTTCGTCAGCCGCTGGTAGCGGGGCAATGCCTTCGAGCGCCATTCTCTGGCCTTGCCGGCCTCGCCTGTGATCCGCGCACGCGGCACGCGCACCGTTTCGGTTCCAAATGTTCCGACCAGTTGCCGCTCGCGATGCCCGTGGCGGTATCCGGCCTTTGCCCCGCCGCTGCGGCCATACCGGCAACGGCCCAGAAACTGCTCCAGCTCCTCTTCGAAAACCGCCTCGATCGTCGCGCGGATGTTCTGGCGCAGCCGGTCTTCAATCGGGTCATAGCCTGCTTCATTGGCCAGTAGCGCGGATGTCGATGTTGCTGTATTCTTTGTCATGGCGTGATCTCCTTGGCGGTTCCAGCCGCCGGTTGGGTGGCTTCGATGCACCCGGAGATTACGCCGTCCTCGAATTTCCACCAAACTCGCGACACTACCCGCTAGCTACAACTGCTCAATGCAATTCGGTCACGCCAATCACAGTGACTGGACTCATCTTTACATTCAGCAACATCTTCTTTGTATAGGGAACCTCTAAAAATCCCCCAAAATCCGGCCTGACGGGGTAGAATCGTCATCAGGATGAAAATGATTCGACCGACGGGGTTTTGTCATGGGTCAGATGGGATTTTTTGATCTTTCCAGCCGATACGCGGGACTGGACAAATCTGGTGATCCGCTGGTGTTGCTCAACGACATGGTGCCGTTCGAGGATTACCGGGACGAGCTGAAGGCCATATGGCGCACGCCGCCCGAACAGCGCAAATCCAACGCTGGCCGCCCGCCTTGGGATGAGGTGCTGATATTCAAGACGATGGTTTTGCAGCAGCTCTACAACCTCTCTGACGATCAGATCGAGTATCAGATCCGCGACCGCCTGTCGTTCATGCGGTTTCTCGGCCTTGGCATTGAAGACAGCGTACCTGACGCCAAGACCATCTGGGCCTACCGTGAAAGGCTGGCCGGGGCCGGGAAGATGAAGGAGCTGTTTGACAAGTTCGATGCCTTTCTGCGCGAAAAGGGCTATCTGGCGATGGGCGGGCAGATTGTTGATGCGAGCATCGTTCCGGCGCCGCGCCAGCACAACAAAAGGGACGAGAACGAGAAAATCAAGGCGGGCGAAACGCCTGAAGAGTGGGAGGAAAAACCCCACAAGAAGCGCCAGAAGGACGTGGATGCGCGCTGGACGAAGAAGCACGGCAAGAGCTATTACGGCTACAAGAACCACATCAATGTCGACCGGCGGCACAAATTCATCCGCGCTTATGATGTCACCGATGCCGCCGTGCATGACAGCCAGGCGCTTGCCGGTCTGATTGATGCGAGCAACACCTCATCGGACCTGTGGGCCGACAGCGCCTATCGCTCGCAAAAGATCGAAAGCGAGCTGGAAGAGCGGGGGCTTCACAGCCATATCCATCACAAGGGCAGGCGCGGCAAGCCGCTTGGCGAGCGCCAGCAAAAGGCCAACCGGAGGCGCTCGAAAGTGCGGGTCCGGGTCGAGCATGTATTCGCTTTTCAGGAGCGCTCCATGGGCGGCAAGCTGATCCGCTCCATCGGCCTGAAGCGGGCGCGATTTCGCATCGGGATGATGAACCTGGTCTACAACATGAAGCGCTTCGTCCAGTTCGAATGCGGCCTGGCGGCGCCGGGATAAGGGTTCATGGGGTGAGGTGTGCCTGAAATACCCAAAACCGGCTTGAAACCGGTGAAAATGGGTTTATGATCCGAAGCAATCAGGCGGGACAGGCGAAAAACCGTCCACCCCGCCGCGAAGAAGGCGAAAACGGGAATTTACAGAGGTTCCCATTCGTATTTCAAGGATCGCCAAAGCCGCTCGATCATCCGGTTATCGACCCAGCGACCTTTGCCATCCATCGAGATTTTCACGTCGGCTTCTTTCAGCGCCTGCGTCCATTCAAACCCGGTGAACTGGCTGCCCTGGTCGCTGTTCATGATATCGGGCTTGCCGTATTTGGCCATAGCCTCTTTCAGGGCTTCAACGCAAAAATCTGCCTCCATGCTGTTTGACAATCTCCAGCTCAAAACCTTGCGGCTGTGCCAGTCCATGATCGCGACCAAATAGAGGAACCCGCGCTGCATCGGAATGTAGGTGATATCTACGCACCACACATGGTTTGGACGATCAATCGTCAGGTCTCGCAGCAGATACGGGTAGATCTTATGCTGCGGATGTTTCTTGCTCGTGTTGGGCGTCTGGTAGATCGGAACCAACCGCATCAGCCGCATCAAACGGCGGACCCTGTGGCGACCACACTTGTAACCTTGGCGCTGCATGTGCCGGGCCATTTGCCGTGATCCATACCACGGCGTCTGCAAGAATTGCTTGTCGATTATTGTCATGAACCGCAAATTTTCAGCACTTTCGCCTTTTGGCTGGTAATACAGGTTCGAGCGCGCCAGAGAAAGTAGCCCGCATTGTCGTCGCACACTCAGATCATGCTCACGGCTCACCATTTTTTGCCTCGCTTCCCGAGCAACTGTTGCGAGGCGTTGGCTAAAAAATCCCGTTCCACGACCAGCTGACCAATCTTGGAGTGCAGCTTCTCAATCTGGGCTTCATCAACCCGATCAGGATCACGGCCCCGTCTGGAAAATGCCGTGGCCATGTTTTCAATCGCTGCTCGTTTCCATGTGCCAATCTGGGTTGGATGCACACCATACTTCTTCGACAGCTCCGCCATCGTCATTTCCTCGCGGATTGCTTCAAGCGCAACGCGGGCTTTGAATTCGGGAGAATGGTTCTTTCGTTTCGTCATTTTGAATCGTCTTTCTCATAAGTCGATCCACCTTAACAACTGGTCCGAATTTCCGCGACCACCTCTATTCTCGTGCACTTTGGAAGGGTTCGATGATTCATTCGAAGCAATGAAAGAGGTTACGGGTTTCTTCCAGGAACTTGTCAAAGGGGATCCGACTTTTGGGGTTGAGCCTGCAGCACCCGAGCTTGGTGAAGTCGAGAACCTCCAGATCGAAAAAAATGCACGGGACCTGTCGGTCGTTAACTAAGAAAGACCTCTGCATGAGGCCATGGCTTTCGGTTGAAGCAAGATTTCGGCCGCCCACCTTGCGCCCCTGCGGGTCCGGCGGACAGACGGGTGGCGGGGTTTGGGGCTATGCGATTGCGGGGGTTTGCGGGTTGAGGGTGATCCTGTTTGCGGCCTTGAGCAGGTTTTGCGCGATGGCGGCCATGACCATCTGGGCATGCACCCTGGCGCGCCCGAAATATCTCGCCCGCTGCAGGCCGAAGAGGCGTTTCATCGTGCCGAAAGTCTGCTCGATGCGGAAGCGGCGTTTCGAAATCAGCCGGTTGAAGCGTTTCTCCGATTGCCGCAGGGGGCGGCCGCGCGCTGCCTTGCGCAGGATGCCGTCGCGGTATTTGCCGCGCAGCATCTGGCGGTTGGCCTTGCTCGCATAGGCCTTGTCGGCCAGCACCCGCTGCGCCTTTGCGCCCGCGATCATGGTGGCGAATTCGGGGCTTTCGGCGGCATTGGCGGGCGTGGTGTGCACCTTGTCGATAAAGCCCTCTTCGTCGCAGCGGGCAAAGCCCTTGTAGCCGAGCGTGCTCTTGCGGCCCTTCTTGACCCAGCGGGCATCAGGGTCGGCGCTGAAATGCAGCTGTGCCCCGTCGGGTGAGACCTCGGGCGGATCATCCGGCGTCCCTTCCCTTGCCCCGTCCTCTGCCCGGTCCTGCGGGGCGTCGATATGGGTGCGCGGGCGCGCCGCCGCCGCGATCAGGGTCGCATCAATGATCGCCGCCTCAGCCTCTTTCAGCTTCAGCCCATGCGCCTCGATCTGGCGGCAGACCTCGGCCAGCAGCTCATCGTAAACGCCACCCCGGACCAGCGCATTGCGGAACCGGCAGTGGGTCGTCTCATCCGGCACCGACGCGTGCAGATCGAGCCCGCAGAACAGCATGAAATCCAGCCGCACCTTCAAGGCCCGCTCCAGCTTCGGGTCGCTCAGCCCGTGCCACTGGCCAACCAGAAGACACTTGAACAGAACCAGCGGATCATAGCCCTGAGGCCCGATCCCCGAGCGCCCCAGACCGCGCCGCAGGATCGGCAAAAACGAGTTCCAATCCATCAGCGCGTCGATCTTCGACAGAACGTCATCCGCGCCGATCCGTGCCGCCGCTTCGTGCAGGAAAAGGTCCATCTATTCACCCCAGAGATTTCCCGGCTAGCTTACCAAAACGGCCAACCCGGGGGAATCCCGATGTTATGCAGAGGTCTTTAAGACTAAGTGTTTTCGTCGCATAGGCGAAAGCGACAAACAAATATACTGACAAGATTAAATAATGAAATGCACGGATTGCCACGCATTTCTTCATGATGTGGTGCCGTTCAACATGTGGATACGACTAGTTTTTGTACGGGAAAATGTGAGGTTCGAGTGAATGGGTTATTTGGCATTCTATTGGGTTGATTTTATTTTCAGCAGTATTCGCTCTATGGTCGTTATTTATTCCGCGAAATATAGGGAACCTCTAAAAATCCCCCAAAATCCGGCCTGACGGGGTAGAATCGTCATCAGGATGAAAATGATTCGACCGACGGGGTTTTGTCATGGGTCAGATGGGATTTTTTGATCTTTCCAGCCGATACGCGGGACTGGACAAATCTGGTGATCCGCTGGTGTTGCTCAACGACATGGTGCCGTTCGAGGATTACCGGGACGAGCTGAAGGCCATATGGCGCACGCCGCCCGAACAGCGCAAATCCAACGCTGGCCGCCCGCCTTGGGATGAGGTGCTGATATTCAAGACGATGGTTTTGCAGCAGCTCTACAACCTCTCTGACGATCAGATCGAGTATCAGATCCGCGACCGCCTGTCGTTCATGCGGTTTCTCGGCCTTGGCATTGAAGACAGCGTACCTGACGCCAAGACCATCTGGGCCTACCGTGAAAGGCTGGCCGGGGCCGGGAAGATGAAGGAGCTGTTTGACAAGTTCGATGCCTTTCTGCGCGAAAAGGGCTATCTGGCGATGGGCGGGCAGATTGTTGATGCGAGCATCGTTCCGGCGCCGCGCCAGCACAACAAAAGGGACGAGAACGAGAAAATCAAGGCGGGCGAAACGCCTGAAGAGTGGGAGGAAAAACCCCACAAGAAGCGCCAGAAGGACGTGGATGCGCGCTGGACGAAGAAGCACGGCAAGAGCTATTACGGCTACAAGAACCACATCAATGTCGACCGGCGGCACAAATTCATCCGCGCTTATGATGTCACCGATGCCGCCGTGCATGACAGCCAGGCGCTTGCCGGTCTGATTGATGCGAGCAACACCTCATCGGACCTGTGGGCCGACAGCGCCTATCGCTCGCAAAAGATCGAAAGCGAGCTGGAAGAGCGGGGGCTTCACAGCCATATCCATCACAAGGGCAGGCGCGGCAAGCCGCTTGGCGAGCGCCAGCAAAAGGCCAACCGGAGGCGCTCGAAAGTGCGGGTCCGGGTCGAGCATGTATTCGCTTTTCAGGAGCGCTCCATGGGCGGCAAGCTGATCCGCTCCATCGGCCTGAAGCGGGCGCGATTTCGCATCGGGATGATGAACCTGGTCTACAACATGAAGCGCTTCGTCCAGTTCGAATGCGGCCTGGCGGCGCCGGGATAAGGGTTCATGGGGTGAGGTGTGCCTGAAATACCCAAAACCGGCTTGAAACCGGTGAAAATGGGTTTATGATCCGAAGCAATCAGGCGGGACAGGCGAAAAACCGTCCACCCCGCCGCGAAGAAGGCGAAAACGGGAATTTACAGAGGTTCCCTATAATTATTCCCGAAACGGAATGGAAATCTGCGTAGGTATAGCTTGCAAGGAGAGTGAAAATACTTCACTAAATTCTGACCAATGTGTTTGGAATATTTATTCGCCAAGGTAGTGTCGCGAGTTTGGTGGAAATTCGAGGACGGCGTAATCTCCGGGTGCATCGAAGCCACCCAACCGGCGGCTGGAACCGCCAAGGAGATCACGCCATGACAAAGAATACAGCAACATCGACATCCGCGCTACTGGCCAATGAAGCAGGCTATGACCCGATTGAAGACCGGCTGCGCCAGAACATCCGCGCGACGATCGAGGCGGTTTTCGAAGAGGAGCTGGAGCAGTTTCTGGGCCGTTGCCGGTATGGCCGCAGCGGCGGGGCAAAGGCCGGATACCGCCACGGGCATCGCGAGCGGCAACTGGTCGGAACATTTGGAACCGAAACGGTGCGCGTGCCGCGTGCGCGGATCACAGGCGAGGCCGGCAAGGCCAGAGAATGGCGCTCGAAGGCATTGCCCCGCTACCAGCGGCTGACGAAGAAGGCCGAGGCGCTGATCGCTGCTGTCTACCTTTCGGGCACCAACACACGGCGGGTAAAACGCGCCCTGTTCGGCCTGTTTCAGGGGGCGGTCAGCAAGGATGTGGTGAGCCGCGCCTGGCGCAAGGTGAAGGTGGACTGGCAGGCGTGGTGCGCCCGCAGCCTTGCGGATGAAGACATCGTGCGGCTGATCCTGGACGGCACCGTGATCAAAACGCGGATTGACAGGAAGGCCACCAATATCTCGGTTCTGGCCGCGATTGGCGTGCGCCGGGATGGGCAGAAGGTCTTGTTATCACTGATGAACATGGGCGGCGAAAGCACCTCCGCCTGGCGTCAGTTCATCAACGATCTGGATGCGCGCGGGTTGAAACGGCCCGAATTTGTCATCGTGGACGGGGCACCGGGACTTGAGGTCGCTCTCATTGCCCTCTGGGGTGAAGATCTGCCGATCCAGAGGTGCACGGTGCACAAGCACCGCAACCTTCTGGCCAAGGCACCCAAGCGTATGCATGATGAGTTGACAGAAGATTACCGCGACATGATCTACGCCAAAACACCCGAGGAAATCGCCACCCGCCGCAAGGCATTTCTGCGAAAATGGCGGCTGAAATGCAAGGCCGTCGCTGACAGCTTGGAAGAAGCAGGAGATAAGCTTTTCACCTTCACGCGTCTGCCACAAGGCCAGTGGAAATCGGCCAGAACGACAAATGCGATCGAACGCCTGAACGAGGAATTCCGCCGCCGCATCAAGACCCAGACCGTGCTGCCATGCGCCGAGACCGTGCCGATGCTGCTTTGGGCTCTGATGGCCTCGGGGCAGATCGTCATGCGAAAGGTCGATGGCTGGGAAACGCTCGCTCAGCCCGTCGCCGACGCAACCCTTGACCAAGCCGCCTGACCGGCGCATAACTCAACCCGCTCGGAGGTGCCTGAAATCAATTTCCACCACTTTCGAGACACAACCGGATACCGGATCACGCAGGGCTTTGGCGGCCTGGTATTCGGGGCTGTCGTAACAGGCCTGCGCGGTGGCCACATCCTTGAATTCGATTACCACGGTGCGCGGGTTGGCCTGCCCTTCGACGATGGTCTGTTCGCCGCCGCGGATCAGGAATTTCGCGCCGTATTTGGCAAATGCTTCTGCATTCGCCGCGCGATAGGCCTGATATTGCTTTAGATCATGCACCACAATCTGACCGACCCAATACCCCTTTGCCATGTGCTTTCCTTTATACCAAACGAGAAGATTCAATCGCCGCTTTGATAAAGCTGGCAAACAGCGGGTGCGGCGCAAACGGTTTCGATTTCAGTTCGGGGTGGAACTGCACCCCGATGAACCATGGATGATCCGGCCATTCGATGATTTCGGGCAGGCGGCCATCGGGCGACATGCCGGAAAAATGCAGCCCCGTTGCCTCGAGTGCATCGCGATATTTAATGTCTACCTCGTAACGATGGCGATGGCGTTCCTCGATGGTGGTGGTGCCGTAAACTTCGGCCACTTTCGAGCCTTCCTCAAGCTGCGCGGTATAAGCGCCCAGCCGCATGGTGCCGCCTTTGTCATCATCCACCTTGCGGGCCACCTTGTGGTTGCCCTGAATCCATTCTTTCAGGTGGTAAACCACGGGGGTAAAGCGTTTGCCGCCTGCCTCGTGGTCGAATTCCTCGGAGCCGGCATCGGTGATCCCCGCCAGATTGCGCGCGGCCTCGATCACGGCCATTTGCATGCCCAGACAGATGCCCAGATAGGGCACATTATGGGTGCGGGCGTATTCGGCGGCTTTGATTTTGCCTTCGGTTCCGCGTTCACCAAATCCGCCGGGCACATGGATCGCGTCGAATGGTTCCAGATGGGCGACTGGATCTTCGGTATCAAAGACCTCGGCATCGACCCATTCCAGTTTTACCCGGGTGCGATTTGCCATGCCACCGTGGGTCAAAGCCTCGGCAATGGATTTATAGGCGTCGCCCAACTGGGTGTATTTGCCGACAATGGCGATTTTAACCTCGCCTTCGGCATTGGTTAGGCGGTCGGCAACGTCATCCCAACGGGACATATCCGGCATAGGCGCATCGGTGATGCCAAAGGCGTCCAGAACGGCCGTATCCAGCCCTTCGCGGTGATAGGCCAGCGGCGCCTCGTAGATGGATTTCAGATCATAAGCGGCAATCACGTTTTCGGTGCGCACATTACAGAACAACCCGATCTTGGCGCGTTCCTTGTCGGGGATCGGATGTTCGGAACGACAGACCAGAACCTCGGGCGCGATACCGATAGAACGCAGCTCCTTGACACTGTGCTGGGTCGGTTTGGTTTTTAATTCGCCTGCCGCAGCCAGATAAGGAACCAGCGTCAGGTGCATAAAAATGCATTGCCCGCGTGGTTTGTCCTGCGAAAACTGGCGGATCGCCTCGAAAAACGGCAGGGCCTCGATATCGCCTACGGTGCCGCCGATTTCGCACAGCATGAAATCGACTTCGTCTTCGCCAATCGAAATGAAATCCTTGATTTCATTGGTGACATGCGGAATCACCTGAATGGTTTTGCCCAGATAATCGCCGCGCCGTTCTTTTTCCAGCACGGTGGAATAAATCCGGCCCGAGGACACAGAATCGGTATTGCGGGCGGAAACACCGGTGAAACGCTCGTAATGGCCAAGGTCCAGATCGGTTTCCGCGCCATCATCGGTGACGAACACTTCGCCATGCTCAAAGGGCGACATCGTGCCAGGATCGACGTTCAGATACGGGTCCAGCTTGCGCAGACGCACAGTATAGCCGCGGGCCTGCAATAAGGCACCCAAAGCCGCCGAAGACAGCCCCTTGCCAAGGCTTGAAACAACACCACCTGTTATGAAAATAAACCGTGCCATGTGGCAAACGCCCCCGTGAGATATATCGTAATATGCAGCGCGTGCAGCCTTGCAAAAACCGCATCATCACGGGATTTGACATATAGTAGATTCGCATGGTTTTGGCAACATGGCACAACATGATGTTGTGCAAAATGTTGCAAAACCTATTTGTTGTAGATGGTTAGATCAGTCCGCAGGCGGAGGTGTGATCGGTGTGTCGCCGGCACTTGGCGGCAACAGATCATCCGTAGCCGGTGCAATTGGCGCTGTCACGGGTTGTTCCACCGGTGCATCGCCCAAACGGTCCAGAACCGAAGACCCTGCCGCGTTTTTAGCCGCAATGATTGTCATGGTGATCGAGGTGGCAATAAATGCAATCGCCAGAATCCATGTCAATTTGGTCAGCGCATCGGCTGCTGCGCGGCCCGACATGGCCCCGCCGCCGCCACCACCGCCACCGCCCATACCCAGACCGCCGCCTTCCGAGCGCTGCAACAACACAACACCGATCAGCGAAAGCGCCAGAATAAGGTGGATGACAAGGATTACGTTTTCCATAGGGACGGTCCGTTTGATTCAGGTTTGGTGTTATCTAGGGCCAGAAACGCCCGCCCGCAAGCCCTTAGTCATCACTATCGTTGATATCGACCTGTCCGGAAAGGCTGCGGCGCACGAAACTCCAGGACAATCCAACACCCAAAACCACCGAAAGGGCCAGAATTCCGATCCAGACGTTCATGCTGGAATTATCAAGCGACAGCAGGCCGTAATCATACAACACCCACAAAAGTGCCGCGACGACGGCCGTCACCAACCCCATGCCCAGCGCGCCGATGGAATGCAATGTCGCGCGCATGAAAATGATATAGCCGATCAGCAGAAGTAACCCCAGTAACACGACCAACGGCATTTGTTTGTCGAAATTGTCCACCGCCCAACGGGTGTAATTCCATTGTGTCGGGTTGAAAGTTGCAGCCAATAGGCCAAAAGCAACCGCCCAGCGAAGTAAAAAGCCCATATATCCAATCCCTTTTTGGCAATGATTTGCAGGTTTGTGGCCTGCCTGTCCAGTGGGGCGGCGATTTTACCGGTTCCATTGGGGCTGGGCTGTGGCTACAAAGGCGCGAATTTTAACGGATGTCTGGGGATTCTTAATGGCCAATGTAGTTGTCGTCGGTGCTCAATGGGGTGACGAGGGAAAAGGCAAGATCGTGGACTGGCTAAGCGAGCGTGCCGATGTGATCGCGCGCTTTCAGGGTGGCCACAATGCGGGTCATACGCTGGTAATTGACGGCAATGTCTACAAATTGTCGGTGCTGCCCTCGGGCCTGCTGCGCAAAGGCAAGCTGGCGGTGATTGGCAACGGTGTAGTGCTGGATCCCTGGGCCTTTGTCGCCGAAATGGAAAAGCTGCGCGGGCAGGGGGTGGAAATTACCACTGAGAACCTGATGGTCGCGGAAAACACTCCGCTGATCCTGCCGATCCATGGCGAACTGGACCGCGCCCGCGAAAGCCAGAACTCGGTTGCCAAAATCGGCACCACAGGCCGTGGTATCGGCCCCTGTTACGAGGACAAAGTCGGCCGTCGTGTGATCCGCGTGGCCGATCTGGCGGACGAAGCCACGCTGGATCTGCGGATTGAGCGCCTGCTGACCCACCACAATGCCCTGCGCAAGGGACTGGGGCTGGAACCGGTTGACCCTGCGGGCCTGAAACAGGCGCTGCTGGAAATCGCGCCCGAGGTTCTGCCCTATGCCGCCCCCGTCTGGAAAGTGCTGAACGAAAAGCGCAAGGCGGGCAAACGCATTCTGTTTGAAGGGGCGCAAGGCTCACTGCTGGATGTTGATTTCGGCACCTATCCGTTTGTGACATCCTCGACCACCACCGCCGGTATGGCGGCATCGGGTGTGGGCATGGGACCGGGCGCGATTGATTATGTGCTGGGGATCGTCAAGGCCTATACAACGCGGGTGGGCGAAGGCCCCTTTGCCTGCGAACTGTTTGACGAGGTGGGCGAGCATCTGGCCACCGTCGGCCATGAAAAAGGCACCGTCACGGGCCGGTCGCGGCGTTGTGGCTGGTTTGATGCGGTTCTGGTGCGCCAGACCTGTGCGATTTCCGGTATCAATGGCATTGCTTTCACCAAACTGGACGTATTGGACGGGCTGAAAGAGCTGAAAATCTGTGTTGCCTATGAATTGGACGGCGAACGGCTGGATTACTTGCCTACTGCCGCAGATCAACAAGCCCGCGTGACGCCGGTCTATGAAACCATGAAGGGGTGGTCGGAAAGCACCGTGGGCGCGCGCAGTTGGAATGATCTACCTGCCGAGGCGATCAAATATGTGCGCCAGGTCGAGGAATTGATCGACTGCCCTGTGGCGATGCTGTCCACTTCGCCAGAGCGCGAGGATACCATTCTTGTAACAGATCCGTTTGCCGACTAGATGTTTTCAGTTATTAATGAATCAAAACACACCCCAAGAGTGGGTGCGTTTTGATACTTTCTTGCAAATGTAAACTGGAAACATCGTGATGGCCCTTTCTTACAAAGCCCGCAAGCGCTGGTCGCTGATAATCCTGCTGGTCGGCCTGCCGCTATATATCGCGGCGGCGCTGTTTGTAGTGTCGTTGTTTGATCGCCCGCCATTCTGGCTGGAATTGATCGTCTATGTGGTTTTGGGTTTTCTTTGGATGATGCCGTTCCGATCGGTTTTTCTGGGGGTTGGCAAGGCTGATCCGGATGCCGAAAACGGCGATGAGTAAACAAAAAGGGTGGCTGAAATAGCCACCCTTTTTCGCAAACCCGGTTGAACGCTTACAGATTATTCACCAGCCATCGGCGTTGACGGCTTGAACCGCGTGCTATCGGCAATCCCGAACTGTCCGCGCCGGATTTTGACAATCTTGCCCTGACGCAACAACTGGCCAAAGGCGCGCAACCCTTCTTCACGGTTGAATTCATCCTTACCGGTATGATTGGCAACCTGGCGCATTATCTGTGGTCGCGCAAAATGGGGGCGCCCTTCGATATAGGCTGCGTAGGCAGCTGCGGCCTCCATCAAATCAGGCAGACCGGTTGCACCGACTTCGCGGGCAAAATCGGCAAAGCTGGTGCTGTCGGAGATCAAATCATTGCGATCATCGGTTTTGGTGCCAACAAGGGCCAGTCCGTCTTTGGCGATATTTTCAATATCGACGCGTTGATTTGTTGCAAGAACCAGAGGTGCAACACCGCTATTGTCAGGTTCGACATAGCTGTTTGCAGTTTTGGGCTGGACAACATCCGCCAGAGCCGAGCGATAAGGTTCGGCACCATCCCCATTGCCATCACCGTCACCCAAATCAAGTTTTCTGTCTGCAAAGGTTGCGGCAACTGCAGCGCGCAGATGCGAGATGGCCGAACGGCGGCGATGGCTTTCGCTGGGGTAGTGTCGCGAGTTTGGTGGAAATTCGAGGACGGCGTAATCTCCGGGTGCATCGAAGCCACCCAACCGGCGGCTGGAACCGCCAAGGAGATCACGCCATGACAAAGAATACAGCAACATCGACATCCGCGCTACTGGCCAATGAAGCAGGCTATGACCCGATTGAAGACCGGCTGCGCCAGAACATCCGCGCGACGATCGAGGCGGTTTTCGAAGAGGAGCTGGAGCAGTTTCTGGGCCGTTGCCGGTATGGCCGCAGCGGCGGGGCAAAGGCCGGATACCGCCACGGGCATCGCGAGCGGCAACTGATCGGAACATTTGGAACCGAAACGGTGCGCGTGCCGCGTGCGCGGATCACAGGCGAGGCCGGCAAGGCCAGAGAATGGCGCTCGAAGGCATTGCCCCGCTACCAGCGGCTGACGAAGAAGGCCGAGGCGCTGATCGCTGCTGTCTACCTTTCGGGCACCAACACACGGCGGGTAAAACGCGCCCTGTTCGGCCTGTTTCAGGGGGCGGTCAGCAAGGATGTGGTGAGCCGCGCCTGGCGCAAGGTGAAGGTGGACTGGCAGGCGTGGTGCGCCCGCAGCCTTGCGGATGAAGACATCGTGCGGCTGATCCTGGACGGCACCGTGATCAAAACGCGGATTGACAGGAAGGCCACCAATATCTCGGTTCTGGCCGCGATTGGCGTGCGCCGGGATGGGCAGAAGGTCTTGTTATCACTGATGAACATGGGCGGCGAAAGCACCTCCGCCTGGCGTCAGTTCATCAACGATCTGGATGCGCGCGGGTTGAAACGGCCCGAATTTGTCATCGTGGACGGGGCACCGGGACTTGAGGTCGCTCTCATTGCCCTCTGGGGTGAAGATCTGCCGATCCAGAGGTGCACGGTGCACAAGCACCGCAACCTTCTGGCCAAGGCACCCAAGCGTATGCATGATGAGTTGACAGAAGATTACCGCGACATGATCTACGCCAAAACACCCGAGGAAATCGCCACCCGCCGCAAGGCATTTCTGCGAAAATGGCGGCTGAAATGCAAGGCCGTCGCTGACAGCTTGGAAGAAGCAGGAGATAAGCTTTTCACCTTCACGCGTCTGCCACAAGGCCAGTGGAAATCGGCCAGAACGACAAATGCGATCGAACGCCTGAACGAGGAATTCCGCCGCCGCATCAAGACCCAGACCGTGCTGCCATGCGCCGAGACCGTGCCGATGCTGCTTTGGGCTCTGATGGCCTCGGGGCAGATCGTCATGCGAAAGGTCGATGGCTGGGAAACGCTCGCTCAGCCCGTCGCCGACGCAACCCTTGACCAAGCCGCCTGACCGGCGCATAACTCAACCCGCTCGGAGGTGCCTGAAATCAATTTCCACCACTTTCGAGACACAACCTTCGCTGGTATCCAGTTTGGCGTTGGTTTCTTCCAAAAGCCGATCAAGCGCGTCTTCATCTTCTGCGCCACCTTCTTCGTTCATTACACGATTGGCACGATCAGCGCGCAAGGCCGCATCAATCCCGCGATCAAGTGAGGCCGATGTCGAAGAAGTGGCTTCCTCAACTTCGATACTAGCCAACTGGCTCAGCAACTCGGATTCGTCATCGTCAGACAGGCTTGTTTTCCCCAAAATCCCTTTTACAGCGCTGTGAATAGTTTTTGTATCAGGCACATTCCCAAGATCAATTGATGTTTCATCCTGTGTATCTTGCTGGTATTCCGGATCGCTATTGAGAGGTGGTCCCACTTTTTTGACCAGTCAGCAGCCAGTTTAAGATGGATCAGGGTTTCATTTAGGCTGCCAAACTCATTGGTTTTGTTTTTCTGTCATAGGCTTCATCCGGGGTCAATATTCCGTGGGTGGAATGCGGGCGCTCGGTGTTGTAGTAAGCCAACCATTTCCCGATCCCGGCGCGGGTCTGCGAACCCGTTTCAAATGCGTTGAGGTAAATGCATTCGTATTTCAAGGATCGCCAAAGCCGCTCGATCATCCGGTTATCGACCCAGCGACCTTTGCCATCCATCGAGATTTTCACGTCGGCTTCTTTCAGCGCCTGCGTCCATTCAAACCCGGTGAACTGGCTGCCCTGGTCGCTGTTCATGATATCGGGCTTGCCGTATTTGGCCATAGCCTCTTTCAGGGCTTCAACGCAAAAATCTGCCTCCATGCTGTTTGACAATCTCCAGCTCAAAACCTTGCGGCTGTGCCAGTCCATGATCGCGACCAAATAGAGGAACCCGCGCTGCATCGGAATGTAGGTGATATCTACGCACCACACATGGTTTGGACGATCAATCGTCAGGTCTCGCAGCAGATACGGGTAGATCTTATGCTGCGGATGTTTCTTGCTCGTGTTGGGCGTCTGGTAGATCGGAACCAACCGCATCAGCCGCATCAAACGGCGGACCCTGTGGCGACCACACTTGTAACCTTGGCGCTGCATGTGCCGGGCCATTTGCCGTGATCCATACCACGGCGTCTGCAAGAATTGCTTGTCGATTATTGTCATGAACCGCAAATTTTCAGCACTTTCGCCTTTTGGCTGGTAATACAGGTTCGAGCGCGCCAGAGAAAGTAGCCCGCATTGTCGTCGCACACTCAGATCATGCTCACGGCTCACCATTTTTTGCCTCGCTTCCCGAGCAACTGTTGCGAGGCGTTGGCTAAAAAATCCCGTTCCACGACCAGCTGACCAATCTTGGAGTGCAGCTTCTCAATCTGGGCTTCATCAACCCGATCAGGATCACGGCCCCGTCTGGAAAATGCCGTGGCCATGTTTTCAATCGCTGCTCGTTTCCATGTGCCAATCTGGGTTGGATGCACACCATACTTCTTCGACAGCTCCGCCATCGTCATTTCCTCGCGGATTGCTTCAAGCGCAACGCGGGCTTTGAATTCGGGAGAATGGTTCTTTCGTTTCGTCATTTTGAATCGTCTTTCTCATAAGTCGATCCACCTTAACAACTGGTCCGAATTTCCGCGACCACCTCTATTGTGTCGCTCTGGCCGCTGGGATGTCGTCACTGTTGGCCGGATGGGGCGGACCGGGTGCACAACCGCGATTTCCTCCGCCTGTTCTGGGCCGGTGTCATCCTGGTTGTCGTCAACCTGTTCCACTTCATTCGTTTCGGGCTTGGATACGGCTTCTTCTTCCAGCTCTTCTTCCCCATCTTCAACAAAATCCAGAATGTTAGCGACCGACATGTCATCATCATCCTGATCAAAGCCTTCAATGTCGTCACCCATTGAAAAATCGGCCCCGGGCAGATCGATTTTCATATCGTTTTCTTCAGGTTCCGAAGATGTTGTTTCTACAGTGGGTTCTTCAGTTGTATCCGCATCCTGTGCCGGCTCAATGACAGGCGGGGTTTGCAATTCTTCGTCGGCAGGCTCGTCGTCCTCGTCAGTGGCATTATCTTTTTGCTCGGTCTCTGGTTCTGGCTGGAAATCCTCGGCAAAGATGGAGGATGTCGAACTGGTCGCTTGTTTGGCTGCAACAACCGCACGGATTCGGCGCAATTTGGCGGCGATGCTTTCGGCGCCGGGCTCAGAGGTATCATGTTTCAGAACCGGATTTTCAGGTGACGGGGCGGTTTTGACCAAGGCTTCGTCCTGCGCATCGTCATATTCGTTCGAAGGAATAACAAGGTTACTAAGCTCATCTTCCTGTTTTGTTTGTTCCTGAATGTCTTTGGTTGGCGCAATGGCAGGCATTTCAGCCATGGCCGATACTTGCGGCTGAGAGGTAGCAGGCGATGTTTCACTGGGTGTTAGGTGGACGCCCTTGTCGCTGACTTTGGCCTCGACCTGCAGGCTGGTTTCCCGACTGGCGATATTGGCAAGGACCTCGGGATCGAGGGCAGGGGGCTCGGCACCAAAATAGCGGTCTTTGGCCGACAAATCGCGAAAATATTCCGCGATGGCTTTCATCGTATCCAAAGTGTCGTCAAACCCCTCCAGCGTGCACGAGAATGTGCCGTAGGAAACAGTTAAGGGAACCTCTAAAAATCCCCCAAAATCCGGCCTGACGGGGTAGAATCGTCATCAGGATGAAAATGATTCGACCGACGGGGTTTTGTCATGGGTCAGATGGGATTTTTTGATCTTTCCAGCCGATACGCGGGACTGGACAAATCTGGTGATCCGCTGGTGTTGCTCAACGACATGGTGCCGTTCGAGGATTACCGGGACGAGCTGAAGGCCATATGGCGCACGCCGCCCGAACAGCGCAAATCCAACGCTGGCCGCCCGCCTTGGGATGAGGTGCTGATATTCAAGACGATGGTTTTGCAGCAGCTCTACAACCTCTCTGACGATCAGATCGAGTATCAGATCCGCGACCGCCTGTCGTTCATGCGGTTTCTCGGCCTTGGCATTGAAGACAGCGTACCTGACGCCAAGACCATCTGGGCCTACCGTGAAAGGCTGGCCGGGGCCGGGAAGATGAAGGAGCTGTTTGACAAGTTCGATGCCTTTCTGCGCGAAAAGGGCTATCTGGCGATGGGCGGGCAGATTGTTGATGCGAGCATCGTTCCGGCGCCGCGCCAGCACAACAAAAGGGACGAGAACGAGAAAATCAAGGCGGGCGAAACGCCTGAAGAGTGGGAGGAAAAACCCCACAAGAAGCGCCAGAAGGACGTGGATGCGCGCTGGACGAAGAAGCACGGCAAGAGCTATTACGGCTACAAGAACCACATCAATGTCGACCGGCGGCACAAATTCATCCGCGCTTATGATGTCACCGATGCCGCCGTGCATGACAGCCAGGCGCTTGCCGGTCTGATTGATGCGAGCAACACCTCATCGGACCTGTGGGCCGACAGCGCCTATCGCTCGCAAAAGATCGAAAGCGAGCTGGAAGAGCGGGGGCTTCACAGCCATATCCATCACAAGGGCAGGCGCGGCAAGCCGCTTGGCGAGCGCCAGCAAAAGGCCAACCGGAGGCGCTCGAAAGTGCGGGTCCGGGTCGAGCATGTATTCGCTTTTCAGGAGCGCTCCATGGGCGGCAAGCTGATCCGCTCCATCGGCCTGAAGCGGGCGCGATTTCGCATCGGGATGATGAACCTGGTCTACAACATGAAGCGCTTCGTCCAGTTCGAATGCGGCCTGGCGGCGCCGGGATAAGGGTTCATGGGGTGAGGTGTGCCTGAAATACCCAAAACCGGCTTGAAACCGGTGAAAATGGGTTTATGATCCGAAGCAATCAGGCGGGACAGGCGAAAAACCGTCCACCCCGCCGCGAAGAAGGCGAAAACGGGAATTTACAGAGGTTCCCTAAAGACCTCTGCATGAGGCCATGGCTTTCGGTTGAAGCAAGATTTCGGCCGCCCACCTTGCGCCCCTGCGGGTCCGGCGGACAGACGGGTGGCGGGGTTTGGGGCTATGCGATTGCGGGGGTTTGCGGGTTGAGGGTGATCCTGTTTGCGGCCTTGAGCAGGTTTTGCGCGATGGCGGCCATGACCATCTGGGCATGCACCCTGGCGCGCCCGAAATATCTCGCCCGCTGCAGGCCGAAGAGGCGTTTCATCGTGCCGAAAGTCTGCTCGATGCGGAAGCGGCGTTTCGAAATCAGCCGGTTGAAGCGTTTCTCCGATTGCCGCAGGGGGCGGCCGCGCGCTGCCTTGCGCAGGATGCCGTCGCGGTATTTGCCGCGCAGCATCTGGCGGTTGGCCTTGCTCGCATAGGCCTTGTCGGCCAGCACCCGCTGCGCCTTTGCGCCCGCGATCATGGTGGCGAATTCGGGGCTTTCGGCGGCATTGGCGGGCGTGGTGTGCACCTTGTCGATAAAGCCCTCTTCGTCGCAGCGGGCAAAGCCCTTGTAGCCGAGCGTGCTCTTGCGGCCCTTCTTGACCCAGCGGGCATCAGGGTCGGCGCTGAAATGCAGCTGTGCCCCG
This sequence comes from Profundibacter sp., assembly GCF_965277155.1. Lineage (GTDB taxonomy): Bacteria > Pseudomonadota > Alphaproteobacteria > Rhodobacterales > Rhodobacteraceae > Profundibacter. Next base: position 47,030 of record NZ_CBDIBV010000011.1, on the reverse strand, counting down.
TCGGGTGAGACCTCGGGCGGATCATCCGGCGTCCCTTCCCTTGCCCCGTCCTCTGCCCGGTCCTGCGGGGCGTCGATATGGGTGCGCGGGCGCGCCGCCGCCGCGATCAGGGTCGCATCAATGATCGCCGCCTCAGCCTCTTTCAGCTTCAGCCCATGCGCCTCGATCTGGCGGCAGACCTCGGCCAGCAGCTCATCGTAAACGCCACCCCGGACCAGCGCATTGCGGAACCGGCAGTGGGTCGTCTCATCCGGCACCGACGCGTGCAGATCGAGCCCGCAGAACAGCATGAAATCCAGCCGCACCTTCAAGGCCCGCTCCAGCTTCGGGTCGCTCAGCCCGTGCCACTGGCCAACCAGAAGACACTTGAACAGAACCAGCGGATCATAGCCCTGAGGCCCGATCCCCGAGCGCCCCAGACCGCGCCGCAGGATCGGCAAAAACGAGTTCCAATCCATCAGCGCGTCGATCTTCGACAGAACGTCATCCGCGCCGATCCGTGCCGCCGCTTCGTGCAGGAAAAGGTCCATCTATTCACCCCAGAGATTTCCCGGCTAGCTTACCAAAACGGCCAACCCGGGGGAATCCCGATGTTATGCAGAGGTCTTTATTATTGAATTCATCAGCAAAAGTGCTATTCACAATATCCAGCTGTTCCCGTGTAAACATTGTTCTTGCTGAATATTTCTTGCGGATCGACCCTTGCTTTGCGTAGGGAATTTCAACACCTATTTGCTCCAGTCCTAAATGGTTCAGAAAATGACGTATATCCCTGACCATATGTTCCTGCCGTAAAATTATCTGGTGTTGGTATGCCATCTTAGTTTGATAAAGATAAATATTGCGGGCCAATAAAAACTGATCTGTTTCAAACAGTTTCTGGATTGATCGACGAATATCCGCCGCATTATTCTCCATCGGCACACCACTGTAGCCTGAAAATGACAGGTTCATATTGGCGAGCGAAATGATCTTTGCGTAGGGGTTTCGCACAACATACGCCAGTGTGAATTCGCTGGGAACAAAATTGGCCAACTGTTCGACCAAAGCAACCGACATATGGTTGAAAAATGGATAAACCTTATCTGAATGGACCCGCATTATTCGCGCCTCGTCAAAACTGCCATCCCGAACCAATTGCAGATACCGCGCCTCAACTGCCGGATCAGGGCAATAGTTTCGCGGTGCTCCGCCCGCATTCAGCCGCCGTATTTCATCCACGGGGCTGATTGGCGTTACAATATCCGAAGGACCGCAAAACGGAGCCAGCAGCATTTCAATACTGGTGCCCCCCACTTTGCGTCCCTTGATGAACAGGAAACTGTGCTTATGGCTTAAAATCATGGTGCAATCCCGGTCTGATAGCCGAAAAATGCTTGATATTGTGCACATTGTTCCTCGATATCGCGGGCATAATGGACTTCCTGCTCGGACAAACCGCGATCGACAAGCGATGTTTCCCGAAACCCATTTAGGGCATGGCGGCGGGCCTCAAAGTCGCGATTTAGGTCGCTTAAAAACCGGTTCGGACTTCCTCCATAGCTCCAGCCCAGATGATCACTAAGGGCCTTGCGTGCCTGTGGATCGGTCATGAAATCCTCGTAGCGGACGATCCGACAAGCAATCCCCCGCTGTGCCATATCCTGACAGAACCCGACAAGACCCTGTGTTTCGCGAAGGCAATAATCCCTGACCCACGATGCCGGAAACCTGTCCTGATTGCCCTGCCGGCGGTGTTTCTCGAAAAAACTAAGCGCAATGTTAAAGATATGTCGCACATTCACCAGAATATGTGCGGGGGCAAACAGGTCGACAACCCGCCGGTGTTCGCTGCACTGCACCTCTTTAAAGCCCCATTTGATAGGCCGCAAATGCGCCCCCAGCAAGGTTTCCAGCATCTGATCCGGCGGTAGATCCTGAACGGCCGCCATTTCGGATTCGTCAAATTCCATACCGTATTGCGCCAACTGTGGTTTCAGAATGTTGCGATAGGGCGGTGTATGGAATTTGGGCTCGATAAACATGATCTGGTCGGGCTCACGGGTCAGAATATTGCACAACATCGTACTGCCCGACCGTCCGATCGCGGCAATATAGATATCCGGCTTTAATTGGTTCATGCCCCTGCCCCTTTACCCGCCAATAACGCCAATTCCGCCGGAATAATAATATCTACCGCGCTCTGACTGCGAACCCGCGCGGCGGCTTGTCTGGATCTTGCAAGGAACAAATCGGGTTTTTGCGCCATCTCCAACATCCCCTCGGCCAGCCCAGCCGCATCGGACGGCGGTGCCAGGCAACCACAATCGGGCGATACAAACTCCGGCACCGCCGCAACCGCATTGGTCACCGGCACCAAACCCGAGGACATTGCCTCGTCGCGGGAGACCCCTTGGGTATCGGCACGGGTCGGCACCAGAAACACGCCGTTTTTCTTATGCGATGCACTGATTTCCGCCTGTGTCAAAAACCGTCTTTCCAATGTGACATTTTCAAATTGCCGCACCGGTGCCAGCACCTGTTCAAACAGATCCCCGTCCCCCACTATACGAAAAGAAAACCGTTCGAACAGTGGGTGCGCCGACATCCGGACAATGGCCGCCACCGCCAGATCATTGGCATAGGTCCAGTTCGTATAGGGGCGGATCGACAGCACGTTAAACCGCTGATCCGGCGTTTTTTCCTTGTAATCTAACAGTTCCGTATCAATCGGGTTGTGAATAATGCTTAAGCTACCGGTGGGCAATGGGCAGTTGATGTCCCGTTGCGACCGGTCGGCTGCATCTTGCGATACAAAAACCAGCTTTAGATTATCCGGCCAATCCCGCACCAGGATGCACCAGAACTGTTTTCGCCGTGCATGGATTTCCTGCTGCTTTTGCCGCCGAGGGTCATTCGGATCGGGATAGTTCGTTTTATAAAGCGCAATAAATTCCGAGCCGTGCACCCAGCCGAAGACCGGCATCCTTTTAGGCAAACCTGCCAACGCCGCCCAAAGATCGTCCGCAATTCCATGCGCCGCAATGCAATCGGGGGCAAACCGAGCCACGGCATCTCGCATGGTCGCACCATTCCCCGTTTCAACATGGCAGCTCTCAAAACTATATGAACGCGCCTTGTTTGACAGAACAAAAATGCGAACTTCATGGCCAAATTTCCGATACCAAAGCACCCTTCTGTGCAGGAATGGATAGTTGTAGAGGCTTTCTTTACTGGGGTATCCCCGACACAATAGAAATATGCGCATTTTGCAATAAACCTGTAAAACTGAAGATCATTCAGTCTTGAATGTTTTTACTTGTTTTCTTTATACAGGATTTTCGGTAAATCCATAGGCAAGATATGGTTTAGATCAATTAGCCTTCCGACCAAAACCCGTGAACATATGATCACGACAGACAGTCATTAAACGTTCAGCATCATACCAAAGGCTTCTTTGCCTAACCGCCAAGTCACAGAGCATGCATCCCATCCGCTACAATCATCTTAACTAACCTTGGGCCGGAACACCTTGAAGGCGGCAAACAAACCAAAGAACATCAAAAAGGCCAGAAGGGTCGTTTTAATTCGGTTGGGCCGTTTGGGGGTAAATGAAACATTTGGTGGCACCACAATTTGGAATTGGCTTAGCCCCAATGAGGCCGAGCTGCGCGCTGATTCCAATGCCGCTAGTGCTGCCGACCACGTTTGTTCTGCAATTTCTTTCTGGACGATAGTAAACTGGAAATCGGCCAGAACCTCGTTCAGAGGCTCACGCCCCTCGGTCCCCAGGATCAAACGGTCCTGCTGCTGCTGAATGCGCTTTTGCAGTGCTGTCTCTTTCTCGACCAAAGTCTTCATCTGGGGTGAATCCGAATATCCAACCAGCTCTGCATTATCCATTTCCCGATGCAACAACAGCAACTCGGCCTCAAGGGTAGAAATGGTTTTGTATACTTCGGTAATACGCTCCTCGGGGTTGGCATATCCACTGCTGATTTGCAGTTCAACCAGATCACGCCGCACATCTTCCAGTGCCTTGCGGGCGCGTTCCACCGCCGCTTCGTTTTCGGCAATCTGTTCCTGAAATAAGGCCCGAGACAGGGAGCGCACTTTGGCCTCGGCAAACTTCAGTATCGCCATCGAGAATTTCTGTGCGTCTTCGGGCGTTCGGGCGTTGACATATAGCGTCAGCAACCCGGTCTGGATATTAACTGCCGAGCGAACATAGCGATGGTAATAACTGTCGGGACCCACCTGCAATCCGGGCAAATAGCGCAACCGTTGAAGTGGATCCATTTCTGCATCGCTCAGATAGGTGACCAACCCTTCCTGTTCCTCCATCAGGCGGATCATTTCTTCGGAATCGATGAATTCCTTGGCGATGAACGCTTCATTCAGGTTGCCTTGTGAAAGGGGCATCCCCAACACACCCGGAAAGGCCGGATCGGTCTGACCACCGGGTTTGGCTATGGTAACAACGGATCGCGCCTCGTAAAGCGGGGTGGCAATGTTGGTTACATACCAGCCGGTCAGCGCAGTTGGCAGGATTACAAACAACAGAAACTGGAAATAGGCAAAAACCCGTCGCACGCGTTGCTGACGCAGGATGGTTTTGCGCACCTCTTGCAATTCGTCCTTGTCAGGCAGGGTTTCAGCCACCTTGCTGATCCGCACCTTTTCCTCGCTTGCCAGCTGTTCTTTGCGATTGTCTGTCATGCTGTCTGTGATAATGTCCTGCACCGCCCCTTCCTTAGCTGCCTTTTTGGCAACCTCGGCCTGTTTTAACCGCTCTTGTCTGGCCTCTTGGGCAACAGCCGCGCGTTCAGCCCGCCATTTGGCAATCCGTTCGGCTTCTTTATCTTTTTCGGCAGAATTTTTATCCGTCATGTTATGTCTTCTTTTATAAGCTGCGCCTGAATAAGCTGTGCCTGATTTTGTTTCAAAAGGTTGTGTCTCGAAAGTGGTGGAAATTGATTTCAGGCACCTCCGAGCGGGTTGAGTTATGCGCCGGTCAGGCGGCTTGGTCAAGGGTTGCGTCGGCGACGGGCTGAGCGAGCGTTTCCCAGCCATCGACCTTTCGCATGACGATCTGCCCCGAGGCCATCAGAGCCCAAAGCAGCATCGGCACGGTCTCGGCGCATGGCAGCACGGTCTGGGTCTTGATGCGGCGGCGGAATTCCTCGTTCAGGCGTTCGATCGCATTTGTCGTTCTGGCCGATTTCCACTGGCCTTGTGGCAGACGCGTGAAGGTGAAAAGCTTATCTCCTGCTTCTTCCAAGCTGTCAGCGACGGCCTTGCATTTCAGCCGCCATTTTCGCAGAAATGCCTTGCGGCGGGTGGCGATTTCCTCGGGTGTTTTGGCGTAGATCATGTCGCGGTAATCTTCTGTCAACTCATCATGCATACGCTTGGGTGCCTTGGCCAGAAGGTTGCGGTGCTTGTGCACCGTGCACCTCTGGATCGGCAGATCTTCACCCCAGAGGGCAATGAGAGCGACCTCAAGTCCCGGTGCCCCGTCCACGATGACAAATTCGGGCCGTTTCAACCCGCGCGCATCCAGATCGTTGATGAACTGACGCCAGGCGGAGGTGCTTTCGCCGCCCATGTTCATCAGTGATAACAAGACCTTCTGCCCATCCCGGCGCACGCCAATCGCGGCCAGAACCGAGATATTGGTGGCCTTCCTGTCAATCCGCGTTTTGATCACGGTGCCGTCCAGGATCAGCCGCACGATGTCTTCATCCGCAAGGCTGCGGGCGCACCACGCCTGCCAGTCCACCTTCACCTTGCGCCAGGCGCGGCTCACCACATCCTTGCTGACCGCCCCCTGAAACAGGCCGAACAGGGCGCGTTTTACCCGCCGTGTGTTGGTGCCCGAAAGGTAGACAGCAGCGATCAGCGCCTCGGCCTTCTTCGTCAGCCGCTGGTAGCGGGGCAATGCCTTCGAGCGCCATTCTCTGGCCTTGCCGGCCTCGCCTGTGATCCGCGCACGCGGCACGCGCACCGTTTCGGTTCCAAATGTTCCGACCAGTTGCCGCTCGCGATGCCCGTGGCGGTATCCGGCCTTTGCCCCGCCGCTGCGGCCATACCGGCAACGGCCCAGAAACTGCTCCAGCTCCTCTTCGAAAACCGCCTCGATCGTCGCGCGGATGTTCTGGCGCAGCCGGTCTTCAATCGGGTCTTAGCCTGCTTCATTGGCCAGTAGCGCGGATGTCGATGTTGCTGTATTCTTTGTCATGGCGTGATCTCCTTGGCGGTTCCAGCCGCCGGTTGGGTGGCTTCGATGCACCCGGAGATTACGCCGTCCTCGAATTTCCACCAAACTCGCGACACTACCACAGTGACCCTTCAGCTCAGTTATTGCAGCTAAGACAATGGGTTAAGCGTTACTTGAAGTAGTTATCTGGGTCAGCCCCATAATTTGGGTTTGTGCATGATACAGGCCGCCAGGGCCAACCTCTGCTTCCAGCCGCCAGACAACCGTCCGGCCAGTTGCGCACGACGGGCAGACAGGCCCAGATTTTCCAATGTATCACGCACCACCTGACGGACCGGTTTCAACTGATACAGGCGCGCAACAAACATCAGGTTTTCCTCGATCGACATGTCCTCGTAAAACGAGAACCGCTGGGTCATATACCCGACCTCGCGTTTGATCTTTAGCTGGTCGCGGTGCAGATCCATGCCCAGTACTGTTCCCCCGCCCGCATCCGGCGTTAGCAAGCCGCACATGACACGGATAGTGGTGGTTTTGCCGGACCCGTTCGGCCCCAGAAACCCAGAAATCTCGCCCTGTTCAACAGCCATGGAAACATTATCGACGACAGTCTTGTCACCGTAACGTTTTACCAAGCCATGAACGTCGATGGCTTTCATTTCGCAGCCTCGATCAAATCAACATTGACGATCTGGCCGGGTTTCAGGGTGCTATCGCCCTTAAGGCGGGCTTCTAGCAGGTAAACAAGTTTTTGCCGGTTTTCGAGCGAATAGATCACAGGTGGTGTATATTCCGGCCCCGCTGAAATATAGCTGACTGTCGCTGTTATACCCTTTGCGCATCCGTCACATTCTACCGCCAGTGCCGTGCCCAACTGGATATCGGAAAGATAGCTTTCTGCCACATACAGACGCAGTTTGATTGCGCCGTTTGGCAAGACCAATAATACGGGGGCTTGCGGCCCGGCCGTTTCGCCGGCGCTACGGATAATGTCGATTATTGTGCCGTCCCTGCTGGCCACTATGGTGCGTTTTGACAAACGCCAAAGTGCATTTTCCAATGTTGCCTGTGCTTGCGCGACGCTGGCTTTTGCGGCGGCAATTGCATCCTCGCGGGCGGGCAGTTTAGCCACGGCAAGGTTTGCCTCCAACTCGGCAACATGCGCGTCGGATACCTCGCTTTGGGTCTTTGCTAGATCATATTTTGATTGCGGGATTGCCCCGCGCCGCACCAAATCCGCTTGCCGCTCCAACTCGCGCTTTGCTTCTGCGGCCTGTGCTTTGGCCGATCGCAAGGATGCCTCGATTACTGCGATTTCCTCGGGGCGACGTCCTTGCGAGATATCTGCCAGCTTGCTTTGGGCCAGTGCCAATGCCGCCCGTGCCTGTGACACGGCAATTTCCGCATCACGATGTTCGAGAATGACCAGATCCTGCCCGGCATTGATTAAGGGGCTGACCCAGATAACCTAAAAAGAGGTTATGATGGGAAGCATGAGAAAGAGTCGCCTGAGCCACTACAAGCAAGACCGTCTTACGGAGCATTTTGTTTCGGGATCGACAGCACGAACAGCAGCCAGTTTGTGTGGTGTAAACCGCAAGACCGCAGCGTTTTATTTTCTACGCCTGCGCGAGATAATCGCCTATGAGCTGGAGGCGGAAAGCCAAGCTATGTTCGGCGGAGAAATAGAAGTGGACGAAAGCTACTTTGGCGGCAAACGCAAAGGTAAACGCGGGCGTGGTGCGGCAGGTAAAATTCCCGTTTTTGGTATATTAAAAAGGGGTGGGAAGGTTTACACCAAGATCATCCCGGACGCCAAATCCGCCACTCTGATCCCGATCATAGAGCGCAAAGTCGTGCCGGATTCCATCGTCTATTCCGATTGTTGGCGCGGTTATAATGTGCTGGATGTGTCAGACTTCCACCACTTTCGCATCAACCATTCCAAGCTCTTTGCAGACCGTCACAACCACATCAATGGCATCGAGAATTTCTGGAACCAAGCCAAGCGCCACATGCGCCGATTTAACGGTGTCCCCAAGGCCCAATTTGGGCTATATTTGAAGGAATGCGAGTGGCGTTTCAACAACAGTGACCCTTCAGCTCAGTTATTGCAGCTAAGACAATGGGTTAAGCGTTACTTGAAGTAGTTATCTGGGTCATCCCCTTGATTAATTCCCCGCGTTTTACCGTAACCCGGGATATTTGGGCAATTTCGATCGGGGCCAGCAATATATACTCGCCTTCAACATATCCGGTTGCCAGCGGGAACGGGGCCAAACAGGCAGACAAAAGCGAATTCACAAGAGGAATGGAACATAGGAAGCTCATTGGTTTGATCCTTTTCTTGCGATATCAAATGTGCCCGCAGATTTGTCCGGATTACGTCTTGGATGTCCTCGCTTCAATAAGGCAGTGCGTTTTGGGTCGTTGGATTGGTTGCTCATAGATATCAATGCCTCCTTTGGTAGGGGCCTGCATCAACGTAATTATTCGTTTGATATAGTAAAGAGACGATATTCCTTTGCAAACCTGAAGTGAAGCGATCTTGCAGATATAGTTTTAGATGGCGGAAATTTTCATAAGCCCGCATATGCTATTGACAGCATATGCGATTAAGTGCATATGCGATGTGAAACATATTTGGGAATCCAGTCATGCAGACAGTATTAAATGCTATTGCCGACCCTCTAAGGCGACGTGCGCTACATATCTTATGGGGTGGTGGCGAACACTGCGTTTGCGAATTGATGACCAAGTTGGACGCATCGCAAAGCAGTATGTCACGACACATGAAAACACTGAAAGACGCAGGGTTGGTGACCGACCGGCGCGATGCACAATGGGTGCGCTACCGCAGAAATGTCAAACTTGCTTCTGAAATTGTGGCTGTCGTTAATGCCATCTTTACGGCAGAAGCATCCCAGGAAAGGACGGTCGCATGACAGTTCAATCAATTGATTCCCCTAACCGCCCGGCGTGGGTATGGCATGCAGGTGTTGTCGCCGCCACAATTGTATGGTTTGCCGTATATAAACAGCTGCCGGCCTTTTCCGAATGGCTGACCGCCTTGTTGCCGGTTGATCGCAGTAGCCATACCGGCGAGGCGCTGGCCTTTTTCTTTTATGACACCCCCAAAGTGATCATGCTACTGGCGCTGATTGTGTTCTGGATGGGGGTTATCCGCAGCTTTTTCAGCCCGGAAAAAACCCGCGCGTTGCTTTCGGGTAAACGCGAAGGCGTGGGGAATGTGATGTCTGCCAGCCTTGGTATTCTGACGCCGTTTTGTTCGTGCTCGGCTGTGCCGTTGTTCGTCGGGTTCGTATCCGCCGGGGTGCCGCTGGGCGTGACCTTCAGTTTTTTGATTGCAGCCCCGATGGTGAACGAGGTGGCGCTGGTGCTGCTTTGGGGGCTGGTCGGGCCGAAAGTGGCAATCATCTATTTGTTCTTCGGCCTGACAATCGCCATTGTCGCAGGCTGGGTGATTGGCCGTTTCCATCTGGAAGGCTGGTTGCAGGACTGGGTGAAAGATATTCACTTGGGGCAGGCTGCTGGCGCTGTGCCTGAAGAAAACCTGACCATGGTGGATCGTTACGGGCAGGGCATTGAATCTGTCAAAGAGATCGTCGGAAAGGTCTGGATATGGGTCATTGTCGGGATCAGCCTGGGTGCTGTCATCCACGGTTATGTGCCAGAGGACACGATGGTTTCGATCATGGGATCGGGGCAGTGGTGGTCGGTTCCCGTCGCGGTTGGCATGGGCATTCCCATGTATACAAACGCGGCTGGTGTGATACCGATAGTCGAAGCCTTGCTGGGCAAGGGCGCCGAACTGGGCACCGTGCTGGCCTTTATGATGAGTGTGATCGCCCTGTCACTGCCGGAAATGCTGATCCTGCGCAAAGTGCTGACGATAAAACTGATCGCGGTGTTTGTCGGTGTGGTCGGCAGCGGTATTCTGGCCGTGGGTTTTCTGTTCAACGCAATCTTTTAATCAATCGGAGCAAGATGAATGAAACATTTCAAAGTCCTCGGAAGTGGCTGCAAAAACTGTGAAAACACCGCCGCGCTGATCGAACAGACAGCCAAGGCGGCCGGTGTCGATGTCGAGGTGGAAAAAGTCACCGATATGGGCGCGATCATGGGTTATGGCGTGATGTCCACCCCGGGTGTTGTTCTGGACGAAAAGCTGGTTCATGCCGGTGGCGTTCCGGCACCTGAAAAGGTGCAGGAATGGGTGCAGGGATAGTTGGGGATAATCATGGATAACGAACCACAACTTCACTCCAACATTGTCGCGATGGTATCTTTGGCGTCGGGTATTGCCGCCAACCATCCGGCAATGGGTCAATGTCAACTGGAACGGCTGCGCGGGGCAGGGGTGCCGGAACATCAGATCAATGCGGTGATCGAAATCGCCCGCCACATTCGGGACGAGGCCACTGAAAAGCTGGATTTCGCTTTTGACGCGGCGGCGAATGACACAGCCCCCGTCGTTGCACCCGAAGGGGAAACATGCGGCTGCACCCCGACCAAAAGCGGCCAAAGCTGCTGTTAATCCAAATCTTTTGGCCGGTCCCCCATCATATAGCGGGGGCCGGGTCCAAGGCGTGCGGCGCGGTCCTGATCATTATATAGACGGCATTTTTTCAGCGACAGGCAGCCGCAGCCGATGCAGCCATCCAGATTGTCACGCATCTGTTCCAGTGTCAGGATTTGTTTATCCAATGTGCGCCGGAAACTGCGGCTGATCTTTTCCCAATCGCGTTTGGTGGGGGTGCGCCCCTCTGGCAAAGTGGCCATCAGGTTGGCGATTTTTGGCAGGGTATAGCCGAACTGCTGGGCAATTTTCACAAACGACAGGCGACGGATGTCCGAGCGCCTGAACCGCCTTTGCCCGCCGGAGTTGCGTTCGGGGTGGACCAGCCCCTGTTCTTCGTAATACCGGATGGCCGAAACTGCCAAGCCGGTGCGCCGAGCCAGATTACCGATTGTCATTTCATCAGATGCGCGCATGGAATTCCTTTTAAAAAATCTCTTGACCTAAAGTTAGCTTGAGGAATTACAAGTGTTAAATCAAGTATGGAAAGGAACTAAAATGTCGGAAATATATCTGGAACACGTCAACATCACCGTGCGCGACCCAGAGGTCACCGCTGCGCTCTATAGCAAACTGTTCGGCTGGAAAATACGCTGGCAGGGCACAGCGATACATGGCGGTGTCACCCTGCATGTGGGCGGCGAAAACAGTTACGTCGCGCTATATACCAAGGGTGATTACGAGCCGGCCACCGACAGCTATTCCCATGTTGGCGGGATCAATCATATCGCTGTTGTGGTCGATGATCTGGATGCCATCGAGGAACGGGTGCGCGCAGAAGGATGTAGGATCCATTCGCACGCTGACTACGAGCCGGGGCGGCGATTTTATTTCGACGATCCGGATGCGGTTGAAGTCGAGGTGGTTAGTTACGCCTGACCCTTCCACATCTGCCAAAATTGCCGTAAGAGCCTAGGCGAACGTAATCAATCGGACCTGATCCATGACAACCACCCGTTTCGCCCCCTCCCCGACCGGCTATATCCACGTTGGCAACCTGCGCACTGCGCTGATGAATTACCTGATTGCCCGCAAGGCTGGCGGGCAATTTATCCTGCGGCTGGATGATACCGACCCCGAACGTTCCAAACAGGAATATGCGGACGGAATCATGGAAGATCTGCAGTGGCTGGGCCTGAATTGGGACCGGATGGAAAAGCAGTCAACGCGGCTGGATCGCTATAATCAGGCGGCGGACGAATTGCGCGCCAGCGGGCGGTTGTATGAATGTTTCGAAACCCCGACCGAGCTGGATTTGAAGCGCAAGAAGCAGTTGAACATGGGGCATCCTCCGGTTTACGACCGTTCGGCGCTGGAGCTAAGCGACGAGGAAAAGGCACGCCTGCGCAACGAGCGTGGCGCGGGGCATTGGCGCTTTAAATTGGATCAGGAACGGATCGAGTGGACCGACGGAATTCTGGGCGATCTGTCGATTGACGCGGCAAGCGTGTCCGACCCCGTGCTGATCCGTGGCGACGGGCAGTTTCTTTATACGCTGGCCTCGGTTTGTGACGACATTGATTTCGGTATCACCAATGTGGTGCGTGGCTCGGACCATGTGACCAACACCGCCACCCAAATCCAGATCATTCAGGCGCTGGGCGGCACGGTGCCGTCATTCGCGCATCACTCGCTGCTAACGGGGCCGCAGGGCGAAGCTTTGTCCAAACGTCTGGGCACATTGGCGCTGCGCGATCTGCGGGCGCAGGGTGTGCAGCCGATGGCATTGCTGTCGCAAATGGCACGGTTGGGAACATCCGATCCGATCGAATTGCGCACCGATATGGCCGATCTGGTTCAGGGGTTTGACCTGTCGCATTTCGGGGCGGCGCCGACAAAATTCGACGTGGACGACCTGTTCCCGCTGACCGCGCATTACAATCAGGGGCTGGCTTATGCCGAGGTTGCCGATTACATCCGTTCGCTGGGCGTGCCGGATGATGTGGCCGAAGCCTTCTGGAACACGGTGCGCGAAAACATCACCGTGCTGGACGATCTAAAGGACTGGTGGGCGCTGTGCCGCGACGGGGCAACGCCAATGGTGGATGACGAAGACAAGGAATTCATTGAGCAGGCGCTGGCGATGTTGCCGGAACAGCCGTGGGATACCGATACATGGGGCGCATGGACCAAGGCGGTGAAAGAGGCCACAGGCCGCAAGGGCCGCGGGTTATTCATGCCGCTGCGCAAGGCGTTGACGGGAATGGACCACGGGCCTGATATGTCGCATCTGTTGCCGCTGTTGCAGGGGATCAGGCGTTAGCGACCGGGTATATGATCCGGGTGGCGTTTGTCGGTCAGCATCAGGGATAGCAGTGCGGCCGCCAGCAAACAGGCGGGCATGGTCAGCATTGCCCATGCAAAATCGCCGTTGTTTCGATCGACAATCGCCCCGACAAGCGGCTGGAATATCAACGCCCCGCCAATGCCGATCATGTTGACAAAGGCAATGATCGTGCCGGAATAGGCCGCTGCATGTCTCTCCTTGGCGATGGAAAATGTCAGCATCTGCCCCCCGCCCAGAAAACCGCTAAGGAACAGCAGGCCCGATAGCAAAGGAAGCGAAGATGTCGGCAGATAAACTGCTGCGGCAAAGCTGATGGCGGTCAGAAACGCCCCGATCACGATGATCCATTTCCGATGCCCCAGATGGTCCGACAGCCACCCGGCCGCGATGCTGCCTGCTGCCAGCCCCCAAAAGATCATCGAGACGGCGGTTTCGGCATGAACTGCGCTTAGGCCGTGGTCTTTGGTCAGTTCCGCATTGCCCCATAGCCCACCGAAAACATTGATCGGCATGTAGTAAAGTGTGCCGATGATGGCGATCAGCCAGATGTTCCGGTCCCGCACCGCCACAAGAACGGGCGTGATAAAGCTGGTGGTTTTTTTGGCGGCTGGCACATGTTCCGGCGGGTCGCGCATGAACAGCAGGGCGATGACAAACAAAACCAGACCGGCAATGCCGGTGGCCCAGAATACATTTTGCCAGCCGCTTGTGGTAATTGCCGACGTCAGCGCAACTGCCCCGATCGCCGTGCCCAGCATCCCGACCGCATTTACCACGCCGGACAGCACCGCAAACCGCCCCGCCCCGAACCAGTGGTTCACCACATAAAGCGAACCGACAAAGGCAAACGAAGCCCCAAGCCCGGTTGCGAACCGCCCGATTCCGGCAATATAGGCGTTGCCCGCTGTAGCAAACAGGATCACACCACTGGCGCAAATCAGGATGGCTGGCGGGATCAGCCGCCGCGCGCCAAACCGGTCCAGCAGCAGGCCGACGATCAGTTGCATCGGGGCGTAGATCCAGAAGAATATGCTGGCCAGAGTGCCGAACTGGGCATTGTTCAGCTGGAAACGCGCAGCGATTTCGCTGTTGGCAAGGCTGGGTTCGACACGGGTGACGAATTCAAACAGAAAGAACAGCGCCGTGATTGTCAGGATCAGCCATTTCATGTTTCCGTGATGGCGCATTGATTTGCTCCTGATGAAAAAGATGCTTACCCTTGCAGGCTGCGCACGCCCAATTCGCCTTCTTCGCGCGACTTCATCGCCAAAGCCACCGCATGGCTGGCCGCTGCTGTGGTGAAATAGGGTAAGCCGTCATTTAGTGCCACGGAACGGATTTCACGGCTGTCCTCGACCGCTTGCGCGCCTTCGGTGGTGTTCATCACCAGTGCGATTTCGCCGTTTTTCATCCTGTCAACGATATTGGGGCGGCCTTCGTAAACCTTGTTCACGATCTCGCAGTCAATGCCGTTTTCCTGCAACCACGCGCCGGTGCCACGGGTGGCAATCAGATCAAAGCCCAGTTCAACCATCAGGCGGGCGGTGTCGGCCATGTCGGTGGTTTTGTCCATATCCTTGATCGAGATGAACACAACCCCCTCAGTCGGCAGCACCACACCCGCCCCCATTTGTGCCTTGAGATACGCCAGCGCGAAGGAACGGTCCCAGCCCATGACTTCGCCGGTCGAGCGCATTTCGGGGCCAAGGATCGTATCGACGCCGGGGAAGCGGGCAAAGGGCAGCACGGCCTCTTTCACCGAAAACCACGGCATGTCCGGATCGGCCAGCGACATCGGGTCGGCGAAGGGCAGAGGTGTGTCCACGCCGGCGCCTTCGGGGTAGGGCGCGCGCATCGGGAAGTTTGACAGCGGCTCGCCCGCCATGATCCGCGCTGCGATGGATGCAATGGCGCTGTCGGTGGCTTTGGCCACAAACGGCACGGTGCGGCTGGCCCGCGGGTTGACCTCGATCAGGTAGACTTTGCCATCCTTGACCGCGAACTGGATGTTCATCAGGCCGACCACATTCAACGCCAAGGCCAGCGCTTTGGTCTGGCGGTGGACCTCTTGGATGATCTCTGTGGGCAGCGAATAGGGCGGCAGCGAACAGGCGCTGTCACCGGAATGAACGCCGGCCTCTTCGATATGCTGCATGATGCCTGCAACATGAACATCCTTGCCATCGCACAGCGCATCCACATCCATTTCAATCGCACCAGACAGATAGCTGTCGAGCAACACGGGGCTGTCACCGGAAACCACTACGGCCTCGGCGATATAGCGCTCCAGATGGGGCATATCGCGCACGATTTCCATCGCGCGGCCACCCAGAACGTAGGAGGGACGGATCACCAAGGGGAAGCCGATTTCCTCGGCGATTTTCAGGGCTTCTTCGTCGGTGCTGGCAATGCCGTTTTTCGGCTGCAACAGGCCAAGGGAGTTTACCAGTTCCTGAAACCGCTCGCGATCCTCGGCCAGATCAATGCTGTCGGGCGTAGTGCCCAATATGGGTATGCCCGCGTCCTGCAAATCATTTGCCAGTTTCAGCGGGGTTTGCCCGCCGAACTGCACAATCACCCCGTGCAGGGTGCCGTTTTCCTGTTCAACCCGCAGAATTTCCATCACATGTTCAAAGGTCACCGGTTCGAAATACAGCCGGTCCGAGGTGTCGTAATCGGTGGAAACCGTTTCGGGGTTGCAGTTGATCATGATGGTTTCATAACCCTGATCGGTCAGGGCGTAACAGGCGTGACAACAGCAGTAATCGAATTCGATCCCCTGTCCGATCCGGTTGGGACCACCCCCAAGGATAACCACCTTTTTCTTGTCGCTGGGCCGTGCTTCGCATTCCACGTCGCCCATCGCCGGGGCCTCGTAGGTGGAATACATATAGGGCGTTTGGGCCTCGAATTCGGCCGCGCAGGTGTCGATGCGTTTAAATACGGCCGTTACACCGGCGGCAAGGCGGATGTTGCTCACATCGGTTTCGGTTTTGCCGGTCAGCATGGCCAGACGGGCGTCCGAGAACCCCATCATTTTAATTTTGCGCAAGGCGTCGGCGTTGTCGGGCAGGCCGTTTGCCTTGATCTGTGCCTCGGCGTCCACGATCTCGCGGATGCGCGACAGGAACCACGGGTCAAACATGGTGGCATTGTGGATTTCGTCATCCGTCAGCCCCTCGCGCATGGCTTGGGCGATGGTGCGCATCCGGTCGGGCGTTTGCATGCTGATGGCTTTGATCACGGCGGCCTTGTCGGGGGCGCCCTCGATTTCCACTTCGTCAAATCCGGTCAGGCCGGTTTCCATGCTGGCCAGCGCCTTTTGCAGGGATTCATGGATGGTGCGGCCAATGGCCATGGTTTCGCCAACCGATTTCATCGCGGTGGACAGCAGCGGTTCCGAGCCTGCGAATTTTTCAAAGGCAAAGCGCGGGATTTTGGTGACGACATAGTCGATGGTTGGCTCGAAGGACGCGGGCGTCACTTTGGTGATGTCGTTGTCCAACTCGTCCAATGTGTAGCCCACAGCCAGTTTAGCGGCGATTTTGGCAATCGGGAAACCGGTTGCCTTGGACGCCAGCGCCGAGGAGCGCGATACACGCGGGTTCATTTCAATCACTACCATGCGCCCGTCAGCAGGGTTCACCGCCCATTGCACATTGGAGCCGCCGGTTTCCACGCCGATTTCGCGCAAGACCGCAATACTGGCCGACCGCATCATCTGGTATTCCTTGTCGGTCAACGTCAGGGCGGGGGCAACGGTGATGGAATCACCCGTATGCACGCCCATCGGATCAATGTTTTCGATGGAACAGACGATAATAGCATTGTCGGCGGTGTCGCGCACCACCTCCATTTCGTATTCTTTCCAGCCCAGTAGGGATTCATCAATCAAGATCTGGTTAACAGGGCTGGCGTCCAGACCGGTCTGGCAGAAATGGATGAAATCATCGCGGTTATAGGCCACACCGCCGCCGGTGCCGCCAAGGGTAAAGGCGGGGCGGATGATGGCGGGCAGACCGATATCTTCGAGCGCGGTCATACATTGATCCATGTTTTCGGCAATCGTGGCACGCGGATTTTCAAGGCCCAGACGGTCCATCGCCTCGCGGAATAGTTTGCGATCCTCGGCCATCTCGATGGCCTCGCGGTTGGCGCCGATCAGCTCGACGTTGTATTTTTCCAGAACCCCCATATCGGCCAGTTCCAGCGCCGTGTTCAGGCCGGTTTGCCCGCCCATTGTCGGCAGCAGGGCGTCGGGGCGTTCGGCCTTGATAATCTTGGCGACCATTTCGGGGGTGATCGGCTCGATATAGGTGGCATCGGCCAGTTTCGGATCGGTCATGATGGTGGCCGGGTTCGAGTTGACCAGAATAACGCGGTAGCCTTCTTCGCGCAGCGCTTTGCAGGCCTGTGCACCGGAATAGTCAAACTCGCAAGCCTGCCCGATAATGATAGGGCCGGCGCCGATAATCATGATGGATTTGATGTCATCTCTTTTTGGCATTTGGCAGACCCCCGAGGTGCAAATAGCGGCAAATTCTTTGGGGTTATAGACAAGCGGCGGCGGGG
Organism: Profundibacter sp.; assembly: GCF_965277155.1. Taxonomy (GTDB): domain Bacteria; phylum Pseudomonadota; class Alphaproteobacteria; order Rhodobacterales; family Rhodobacteraceae; genus Profundibacter. Next base: position 29,372 of record NZ_CBDIBV010000011.1, on the reverse strand, counting down.
CGCAAGCCCTGTTATGATGCTACATACTGTCCGGTGCTTTGAAATTGCGGGGTTTTCGCCGCATGGCGAAGGCAAATGCAACAGCAAGCCCGATAATTCCCATAGTCGATGCAATCTGGTTCGAGATTTTGATCCAGCCGAAATTCGGAAAGGAAATGATTTTTATCATCAGCAACGGTGAAAACGATAGAGCCAGCAAAAATGCAGCTGTGCTTGGCCGGTAATAAACAAATAATGCGGGTGCAAAGGCCACGGCTGGTAAATAATGATAGTTCCACGAGATGGGATTGAGCAATGCAACGATTATAATTGCCAATGGCCAGGCTAAATCGTGCTGTGGGGTTCCCGCTGGGTACTTTTTGAACAGTCGCGACATGGCAATAATTGTTAAAACCATTGCTGTTGCCGAGATGCCCACCCATAGCGATGATTTATTTAATGTATACCATCCCAGATATTCACCCTGAACGTGTGGATTTCCGGCAGATTGAATAAAATGTAAATCTTCGGGGAAGAACAATTGGGCGATTACCCCGTCGATTGATACATTCATGAAGTTAACCAGTGCGGTATTGTTGATCACCGAAACTTCATGCAAAAGACCTCTGCATGAGGCCATGGCTTTCGGTTGAAGCAAGATTTCGGCCGCCCACCTTGCGCCCCTGCGGGTCCGGCGGACAGACGGGTGGCGGGGTTTGGGGCTATGCGATTGCGGGGGTTTGCGGGTTGAGGGTGATCCTGTTTGCGGCCTTGAGCAGGTTTTGCGCGATGGCGGCCATGACCATCTGGGCATGCACCCTGGCGCGCCCGAAATATCTCGCCCGCTGCAGGCCGAAGAGGCGTTTCATCGTGCCGAAAGTCTGCTCGATGCGGAAGCGGCGTTTCGAAATCAGCCGGTTGAAGCGTTTCTCCGATTGCCGCAGGGGGCGGCCGCGCGCTGCCTTGCGCAGGATGCCGTCGCGGTATTTGCCGCGCAGCATCTGGCGGTTGGCCTTGCTCGCATAGGCCTTGTCGGCCAGCACCCGCTGCGCCTTTGCGCCCGCGATCATGGTGGCGAATTCGGGGCTTTCGGCGGCATTGGCGGGCGTGGTGTGCACCTTGTCGATAAAGCCCTCTTCGTCGCAGCGGGCAAAGCCCTTGTAGCCGAGCGTGCTCTTGCGGCCCTTCTTGACCCAGCGGGCATCAGGGTCGGCGCTGAAATGCAGCTGTGCCCCGTCGGGTGAGACCTCGGGCGGATCATCCGGCGTCCCTTCCCTTGCCCCGTCCTCTGCCCGGTCCTCTGCCCGGTCCTGCGGGGCGTCGATATGGGTGCGCGGGCGCGCCGCCGCCGCGATCAGGGTCGCATCAATGATCGCCGCCTCAGCCTCTTTCAGCTTCAGCCCATGCGCCTCGATCTGGCGGCAGACCTCGGCCAGCAGCTCATCGTAAACGCCACCCCGGACCAGCGCATTGCGGAACCGGCAGTGGGTCGTCTCATCCGGCACCGACGCGTGCAGATCGAGCCCGCAGAACAGCATGAAATCCAGCCGCACCTTCAAGGCCCGCTCCAGCTTCGGGTCGCTCAGCCCGTGCCACTGGCCAACCAGAAGACACTTGAACAGAACCAGCGGATCATAGCCCTGAGGCCCGATCCCCGAGCGCCCCAGACCGCGCCGCAGGATCGGCAAAAACGAGTTCCAATCCATCAGCGCGTCGATCTTCGACAGAACGTCATCCGCGCCGATCCGTGCCGCCGCTTCGTGCAGGAAAAGGTCCATCTATTCACCCCAGAGATTTCCCGGCTAGCTTACCAAAACGGCCAACCCGGGGGAATCCCGATGTTATGCAGAGGTCTTTGCAAAAATATCCGATGTAACGGCCAACCTGCAAGCCATACAGATGTTCCGGCCAAAACAAGTCCAGAAATAATAAAACTGCCAAAGGCTTTTCGATTCCCGTTCGCCAGCCAAAACAGTGCAAACAATGCTGGGTACAGCTTGATCGATGCTGCTAATGCCATTGCCATGCCAGCGGCAAAGGGCGCATTGTGGCGGCTGCGTTCAATGGCCAAAACGATTAGAAAACTAACTAATATTTGTGGTTGGTTCTGATATATCGGGATAAACCCGACATAGGTGCTGACCAGAATTGCCAATCCGATAAATGTATAAAGCGCAACAGACATGGTGCTGCCCACACTCCGCCAGGCCAGAATTACCATGCCTCCCATAAGCAGCGGATTGATGGCCCGGGCAATGTTGGAAAGTGTGCTGTATGTGGTTACAGTTGTCAGCCAGCCAAACACATGTGCCCATAATGGCGGATAGATGAAGGGAAACACCGACCCGTCATAGCCCTGTTCCTGAAGATAGGGCATCCACCCGTCCGGAGGCAGCATTGAATAGGTAATAGTATCAGCAGGATAAATTTGGTCCCACGCGCCGATTTGATAAAAATGTCCGCCCATCCAGTTTGCAAGCAGATCGGGGGACCGGACATTATAAAAAATCGTAAAAAACAATGGGGGCTGACCCAGATAACTACTTCAAGTAACGCTTAACCCATTGTCTTAGCTGCAATAACTGAGCTGAAGGGTCACTGTTGTTGAAACGCCACTCGCATTCCTTCAAATATAGCCCAAATTGGGCCTTGGGGACACCGTTAAATCGGCGCATGTGGCGCTTGGCTTGGTTCCAGAAATTCTCGATGCCATTGATGTGGTTGTGACGGTCTGCAAAGAGCTTGGAATGGTTGATGCGAAAGTGGTGGAAGTCTGACACATCCAGCACATTATAACCGCGCCAACAATCGGAATAGACGATGGAATCCGGCACGACTTTGCGCTCTATGATCGGGATCAGAGTGGCGGATTTGGCGTCCGGGATGATCTTGGTGTAAACCTTCCCACCCCTTTTTAATATACCAAAAACGGGAATTTTACCTGCCGCACCACGCCCGCGTTTACCTTTGCGTTTGCCGCCAAAGTAGCTTTCGTCCACTTCTATTTCTCCGCCGAACATAGCTTGGCTTTCCGCCTCCAGCTCATAGGCGATTATCTCGCGCAGGCGTAGAAAATAAAACGCTGCGGTCTTGCGGTTTACACCACACAAACTGGCTGCTGTTCGTGCTGTCGATCCCGAAACAAAATGCTCCGTAAGACGGTCTTGCTTGTAGTGGCTCAGGCGACTCTTTCTCATGCTTCCCATCATAACCTCTTTTTAGGTTATCTGGGTCAGCCCCAAACAATGTTGAAACAGTTAAGACTAACAAGAATGCCGTTCTTGTTGAACGTGTAATCATAATAATGTCTCGTTTGGTATAAATGCGCGCAGGTTTGTCATTGGTGCAGTTATAAGCGTCTTGCAATAGGCTTGATAATAGCTGTTTTGGAAACAAAATTTTATGATGTGATTTCTGCAACTCGGTATTCAGGCCGTGAATTTATCCCCTATTTATCTTCAAATAGGCACAGGGATTGAGGAATATTTCATTTTGGACAGGCGCAAAACGGGGATGTGACCTTGACTTTGGCCGTTTTGCAGGGTGTATCGGCTGGAAACCTGAAATTGCCCATAAGGGGACGACTATGCACGCCTATCGCAGCCACACTTGCGCGGAATTGAACAAATCCAACGTCGGGGACAATGTCCGCCTGTCGGGCTGGGTGCATCGGGTGCGCGATCACGGCGGGTTGCTGTTTATCGATCTGCGCGATCATTACGGCATCACGCAGGTGATGGCCGACCCGGACAGCCCCGTGTTTGCCGAAATTGAAAAGGTGCGGTCCGAATGGTGCATCCGGATTGACGGAAACGTCATGGCGCGGGACGAAAGCCTGATCAATTCGAAAATCCCCACCGGCGAAATCGAGGTGTTCATCCGCGATATCGAGGTGCTGGGGCATGCCGACGAACTGCCGCTGATGGTATTTGGCGATCAGGAATACCCCGAGGAAACCCGCCTGAAATACCGCTATCTGGACCTGCGTCGTGAAAAGCTGCAAAACAATATGAAGCTGCGCAGCGATGTGGTGGCCAGCATGCGCAAGCGGATGTGGGATAAAGGGTTTCGCGAATTCCAGACCCCGATTATCACGTCCTCTAGCCCTGAAGGTGCCCGTGATTTTCTGATCCCGTCACGCCTGCATCCTGGTAAGTTTTACGCGTTGCCGCAGGCACCACAGCAATTCAAACAGCTGATTATGGTGTCTGGCTATGACAAATATTTCCAGATCGCCCCGTGTTTTCGCGACGAAGACCCGCGTGCCGACCGCTCACCGACCGATTTTTACCAGCTTGATCTGGAAATGTCCTTCGTCACCCAACAGGATGTGTTTGACACCATCCAGCCGGTGATTCAGGGCGTGTTCGAGGAATTCGGCGGCGGTCGCAAGGTTGATACCGAATGGGAACAGATTTCCTACAAGGACGCCGCCCTATGGTATGGCACCGACAAGCCCGATCTGCGCAACCCGATCAAGATGCAGATTGTTTCCGAACATTTCCGTGGATCAGGCTTTGCGATTTTCGCGAAATTGCTGGAGCAGGAAGGCACCGAAATCCGCGCCATTCCGGCCCCCGGCGGCGGTTCGCGCAAATTCTGTGACCGCATGAACGCCTTTGCGCAAAAAGAGGGGCTGCCGGGCATGGGCTATATTTTCTGGCGTGATCAGGGTAACGGGATGGAAGCCGCTGGGCCTTTGGCCAAAAACATCGGCCCCGAACGCACCGAAGCCATTCGTCAGCAGTTGGGCCTTGAAGTCGGCGACGCCGCGTTTTTCCTTGCCGGCAAACCCAAAGCGTTCGAAGCTGTGGCCGGTCGCGCCCGTGATGAAATTGGCCGCGAGTTGAAGCTGATCGACGAGGATCGCTTTGCCTTTGCATGGATCGTCGATTTCCCGATTTACGAGCGGGACGAGGAAACTGGCAAGGTCGATTTTGAACACAACCCGTTTTCGATGCCCCAAGGCGGCATGGAAGCGCTGGAAGGTGATCCGCTTGAGGTTCTGGGCTATCAGTATGATCTGTCATGCAACGGATATGAATTGGTGTCCGGCGCGATCCGGAATCACAAACCCGAGATTATGTTCAAGGCGTTCGAGATTGCCGGTTACGGCAAAGACGAAGTCGAAAAACGCTTTGGCGGCATGGTGAACGCATTCAAATACGGCGCTCCGCCTCACGGTGGTTGTGCGGCCGGTATCGACCGCATTGTGATGCTGCTGGCAGACGAGGCCAACATCCGCGAAGTGATCATGTTCCCGATGAACCAGCGCGCAGAAGACCTGATGATGGGCGCGCCGAACGAGCCGATGAACGAACAACTGCGCGAATTGCACTTGCGGGTGATCCCGCAGGACTAAAGCGTATCAAACTGCAAAAATACGAGTAATGCCCGAAAGTTGGTGATGGGGTGATTGGGTGGCATATCATGGCGGTGTTGACGCGCCGCGATTCTCAGAGAGAAAAGGATATGCCACATGGAAGACGATACTATTTTGGAGTTTACCGATCCAGCCGGAATTTCACCTGATCCGCTGACGGATATCTTGCGCAAAGGCGCGCGGGATCTGTTGGCACAGGCGGTCGAGGCCGAGGTTTGTGATCTGATGGCGCAACACGCGCATTTGAGGGATTCGGCCGGTCGCCAGCGCCTTGTTCGCCACGGATACCTGCCGGAGCGCGAGGTGATGACGGGGATCGGCCCTGTCCCGGTGAATGTGCCTCGGGTGCGTGATCGTGGCACGGGGGCGGAGAAGATCAGGTTCACCTCGACGCTTCTGCCGCCGTATCTGCGCCGGGCAAAGTCGGTCGAGGAGTTGTTGCCCTGGCTCTATCTCAAAGGTATTTCCACGGGTGATTTCGGCGAAGCACTGGCGGCCCTTCTGGGGCCTGATGCGGGTGGTTTGACATCGAGCACGATTTCGCGCCTGAAGGCGGAGTGGTGGGCAGAATACGAGCGTTGGAACCGGCGTGACCTGTCGGCCAAACGCTATGTGTATTTCTGGGCCGACGGGGTTTATTTCAAGCCGCGCACGGATGCTGACAAGCAATGCATGCTGGTGATCATCGGCGCGGACGAGTGGGGTAACAAGGATGTTCTGGGCCTCGTGGACGGGTATCGAGAAAGCAGCCAGAGCTGGCGTGAACTGCTGCTGGACTTGCAACGTCGTGGCCTCAGAAAAGCCCCTGATCTGGCCGTTGGTGATGGCGCGCTCGGCTTCTGGAACGCCTTGCGGGAGGTGTTCGGTGAGACCCGGGAGCAGCGCTGCTGGGTGCATAAAACCGGCAACGTCCTGAATGCCATGCCGAAGTCGCTGCAAGCCAAAGCCAAGGGCCATCTACAGGACATCTGGATGGCCGAGAACAAACGGGACGCCGAGGCCGCGTTCAATTTCTTCATCGAAGCCTATGGCGTGAAATACGAGCGTGCCGTGGGGAAGCTGACCAAGGACCGGGACGTGCTGCTGACCTTCTACGACTTCCCTGCCGAGCACTGGAAACACATCCGCACATCCAACCCCATCGAAAGCATATTTGCCACCGTGCGGCACCGAACGAAGAAGACCAAAGGCTGCCTCGGGCGCAAGACCGCCTTGGCAATGACCTTCCGCCTGATGATGTCGGCAAAGAAGAAATGGCGTAAACTCGACGGCGCATTCCGATTGCCGGAAATCATCGAAGGGGTTGAATTTAAGGACGGGATCAAGCAGGAAAAACATGCCGCCTGATTACTGCGTCACCAACTTTTGGGCATAGCTCGCGCCCAAGAGCCGCCAGTTCAGCCGACCGATGGTCCCTGTGGCCCCGGTGCCAGGGTAGTTACCCAAGGCCCGAACGGGGTGGTCTGCGACCTGGGCACGTCATAAGATAGCCTGGGAAAACGAAAAACGCCGCCCTGACTTCCAGCGCGGCGTTATCAATTTCGAAAGGGGGAAATGGCCTAGAAGCCAAGCCCTTCGTATTTCTTCTTGAACTTGGACACACGGCCACCGGCATCCATCAAGCGGGTGCCGCCACCGGTCCAGGCGGGGTGAACCGACGGGTCGATTTCCAGCGACAGTGTTTCGCCTTCTGTCCCGTAGGTCGATTTCATTTCTACAATCGTGCCGTCGGTCATTTTGACTTTGATTGTGTGGTAGTCGGGGTGAATATCTTTTTTCATCTCCGCACTCCTTAAGATTTTTTGGGCTTGTAGTTGGTGTCTTCGGCGATACGTGCCGATTTACCGCGACGGCTGCGCAGATAGTACAGTTTGGCGCGGCGCACGCGGCCACGACGCACAACTGTGATGCTGTCGATATTGGTCGAATGCAGCGGAAACACACGTTCTACGCCTTCGCCAAACGAAATCTTGCGCACGGTGAATGCTGCGGCGATGCCAGAGCCACCTTTGCGGGCAATACAAACACCTTCGTAGTTCTGCACACGGGTGCGGGTGCCCTCGGTCACTTTGTAACCAACGCGGATGGTGTCACCCGCCTTGAAATCGGGAATGTCTTTGCCAAGCGCGGCGATTTGCTCGGCTTCCAGTTCTGCGATCAGGTTCATCTGAAACGCTCCTTCATAAATGCTCACGGTTTGCCCGCGAAGTGTTGGCGCGCCCCTATAGCTCTTGGTCTTCTTCCGGGTCCCTATTTGTGCCCGAATTATTCGAGTCACAATAAGCCCGCCAGAGATCAGGTCGACGTTTCTTTGTCAGCCTTTCGGCCATCTCCTGTCGCCAGTCGGATATTTTCGCATGATGGCCGGACAGAAGAATTTCCGGTATCTCGCGACCCTTCCAGACGGCAGGCCTTGTATACTGCGGGTGTTCCAGCAACCCGTCCGAGAATGATTCCTCTTCGGTGGATGCCTGGTTCCCCAAGACGCGCGGTATAAGACGGACTGTGGCATCAATCAAGGCCTGTGCAGCAATCTCGCCGCCTGTCAGGACAAAATCGCCCAAAGAAACCTCTTCTATCGCGAATTCTTCGATCACGCGCTCGTCCACACCCTCGAAACGGCCACAAAGCAGGGTCATTCCGTCGGCCTGCGCGAATCGCTGTGCCATCGCCTGTGTCAGGGGTTTGCCCCGTGGCGACAGGTAAATGACCGGCCATTTGGCGCGATCTGTCGACGTGCCCTGTTGTGCCTTTTCCAGCGCTTTGCCCACCACATCGGCCCGCAGCACCATACCGGCACCCCCGCCGGCAGGGGTGTCATCGACGTTCTTGTGCTTGCCTTCGCCAAAGGGGCGCAGGTCAATGGTTTCCAGCTGCCACAGCCCTTCTTGCAGGGCCTTGCCGGTCAGCGATGCCCCCAGCACACCGGGAAATGCTTCGGGGAACAGGGTGACCACCTTGACCCGCCATGCGTTGGCCAGTTGCGGGGCCTCGCCCATCAGGTCACGCGGTTGCAGCGTGGCGGTGATGGTTTTGCGACCATGCGATTTGGTCAGCGGGGATTTGGGTGTTTTCGACATATGTCGTGCCTAATCCAATTTCGCGGCTTGTTCCAGCAGCTCTTGTTTGCGGGCCTTCAGGGCGGTGTTGGTCATGGTCGAGCGGTTCAGGGCCAGAAATTCATGGACCAGATCAAGCGAAGGCATCACATTTTCCCGCGGGATATTTTGCAGGGCTGTGCGGCGGTGGTCGGGCAGCTCCAGCAGATCAATCAGCGGGGTTGCAGGGCCGAATTGCTGTGATGTGGTTTGCTCCAACCGTTCGCTAACCACCTGATATGGCCCAACTGCGCGGCGCACCTGTTTGACGGTTTTGTCCAGATCACAGGTCGGCCCAAGGATGGCCGAGAAGGTTTCCAGATCATCGGTCAGGCGGGTTTTGCGCAGATTATGCCACCAGATGCTGCGCAACCAAGCGGGTTTTTCACGGGTGGAAAAATGGAATACCAGATCGGGGTTTGCATCAATCACCGTTTCGATACATTCGGCCACGGCCTGCATCAGGGTAGGACAGGCAGAATAGCCATCCACCAGATCATTCTTGCCGGGCATCATGCCTGACAGGTTTTCCGCGCTGATGATCAATCCGCGGTTGCCCATATCCAGCGTTTTCAGGAACGCCGTTAGGCGAAACCGGAATTCATCCAGCGCCAGATCCCCGGCGCCGGTGGAATAGGCCAGCGCCATTTTCAAAGGGTGGCGGATGCGATGCTGGATGGCTATGGCGTGGTGTGGCCAGATCAGTTTGCCGTTGTGCATCAAAAACCGCTGTGCCGTTGTCGTGCCGGTTTTGTGGAACCCGGCGTGGACAATGACGCGGGTCATTTAGATGGCCCCCTCGGGCGGGTCGGCAATGATACGGCCTGCGGTCAGGTCCACGGTGGGCACCACTTCGCGGGTGAATGGCAGCAGGATAGTGTTACCGCCCGCATCCGGCATAATTTCCAGCAGGTCGCTGGCACCGTGGTTTTGCACCGCGTGGACCTTGCCCAGAACCGTGCCGCCGGTGTCCAGAACGGTCAGGCCGATCAGGTCGGCGTGATAGAATTCGTCATCCGGCAGGGCGGGTAGCTGATCACGCCGCGCAAACAGGCGGATGCCTTTCAGGTCATCGGCCATCTCCTTTTTGGTGATCCCCTCGACCTTGGCCACCAGTGCGCCCTTGATGCTGCGGGTGATGGTGATAGCATAGCTGCGTTTGCCATCCTCGGTGGTCAGGGGGCTGTAGTCTGCTATCGCTTCGGGATCGGCGCAGAAGCTTTTCAAACGGACCTCGCCGTTGACGCCGTAAGAGCCGGAAAAAGCCCCGACACAGATGTGATCCGGATTGCCCATTTATCGCTCCAGTATGTTCAACGTCGTGCTGCGGGTTTCCCAGCCGACTTGTTGCAAGGTGGGGATGGTTTTGTTTTCTTCAGGCCAGCCAACGCATAGATAGGCGATCAGCGACCAGCCCGCAGGCACGTCCAAATCGCGGGTCAGGCGGGCGGGGTCAAGGATGGACACCCAGCCAACGCCCAGCCCTTCGACGCGGGCGGCCAGCCAGAACTGGGTAATTGCGGCCACCACGGAATAGCGCCGGGTTTCGGGCATAGTGGCAGCGCCAAGGCCCTGTCCTTTGGGGGTTTCGTCATCGCAGAACACGGCGAACTGAACAGGCGCGTCGTGCATCCCGCTTAGTTTAAGCCCCGAATATAGCTGTGCTTTTTCGCCGGAATAGCCTTTCAGGGCATCGGCATTTGCGGCCTCGAAATTGGAAATCGCGGCGTCGCGGGCGGCTTGCGAGGTGATGCGCACAATCCGCCAGGGTTCGGATAGACCGACCGAGGGGGCCAGATTGAACGTTGCAAGACAACGATCAATAATGCCCCCCTCGACAGGATCCGTGCGAAAGCGGCGCACGTCACGCCGCCAGCGTAGAAGCTGGGTGAACTCTTGCCGGAACTGATTGGAAAAATCAGGCATGAGTGAACCTAAGCTGCTGATTACTCAGCAGCATTTTCCTCGGGTGCGGCTTCTTCTGCGGGTGCTTCTTCTGCAGGTGCAGCCGCCTTTTCAGCCTTTTCTTCGGCGCGGGCAACAGCTTTGTCGCCGGGCTTGCCTTTGTTGGGGTTGTTGCGGGTTTTCTTTTCCAGAACGCCGGCAGCTTCCAGAAAACGCGATATGCGGTCGGTCGGTTGTGCGCCTTCAGACAACCAGTATTTCACGCGCTCCATATCCATTTTCACGCGCTCTTCGGAATCTTTGGGCAGCAGCGGGTTGTATGTGCCCAGTTTTTCGATGTAACGGCCATCGCGGGGCATACGGCTGTCAGCCGCAACGATGCGATAAAAAGGACGTTTCTTGGAACCGCCGCGTGCGAGACGAATTTTCATAGCCATGAGTAGTTTCTCCTATTTTGGCTGGGTGGCGGGGTGAACCCCGCCCTACATTAGGTTTTGTGTTGGTTGTGATGTTGGATGACTTCCTGAATGATGAAATTCAGGAATTTCGTGGCGAATTTCGGGTCGAGGTTGGCCTTTTCGGCCAGTTCCTCGAGTCGTGCGATTTGCTGTGCCTCGCGCGCCGGATCGGACGCGGGCAGGTCATGTTCGGCCTTTAGCTTGCCCACGGCCTGCGTGTGGCTGAACCGTTCGGCCAGGGTATAGACAAGGATCGAATCCAGCCGGTCGATGCTCTCGCGGTGGTCTTTTAACAGTTCAGCGGCGCGGGTGACGGGATCAGTCATTTTGCCCCCTTTCCAGCGGTCTGGCTCGCGTCTGACTGGCGTATGGCTTGCGTATGGCAAATTGTGCAGGTCATCATTTCTTCTTCCCAAACCCTGACAGCCCCGGCGGTAGCGCACCACCACCCAGACCGGGCAGTTTACCGCCCATCTGTTTGGCTGCGGCTTCCATTGCCTTGGGGTCCATGTTCTGCAATTCGCCAGCCATGCCATGGCCGCCTTTGCCAAACATCCCGCCCATAGCCTTTTTCAGCATGCCGCCTTTGCCCATTTTACCCATCTTCTTCATCATGTCGGCCATCTGGCGGTGCATCTTCATCAGTTTGTTCAGCTCGGACACTTCCAGACCTGCACCTTTGGCGATGCGTTTCTTGCGCGAGGCCTGCAACAGTTTCGGATTGGCGCGTTCGCGTTTGGTCATCGACTGGATCAGCGCGATCTGGCGTTTCAGGATGCTGTCGTCAAAACCGGCATCTTCCACCTGTTTCTTCATTTTACCCATGCCGGGCATCATGCCCATGATGCCTTCCATGCCGCCCATCTTCAGCATCTGTTCCAGTTGCTGTTTCAGGTCGTTCATATTGAACTGACCCTTCTGGAACCGGCGCATCATCCGTTCGGCCTGTTCGGCCTCGATGGTTTCCTGTGCCTTTTCGACCAGCGACACGATATCGCCCATGCCAAGGATCCGGCCCGCCACACGTTCGGGGTGGAATTCCTCAAGCGCATCCATCTTTTCGCCAAGGCCGACAAATTTGATCGGCTTGCCGGTGACCGCGCGCATCGACAGCGCCGCGCCACCGCGACCGTCGCCGTCCATACGGGTCAGGACCACGCCCGAGACGCCGACCTTGTTGTCGAATTCCTCGGCCACGTTCACGGCGTCCTGACCGGTCAGGCCATCGACCACCAGCAGGGTTTCGCGGGGATTGGCGATGTCGCGCACGGATTGCACTTCGTCCATCAACACTTCGTCGATGTGAAGGCGACCGGCAGTGTCCAGCATATAGACGTCATAGCCGCCCATAGTCGCCTGCTGTTTGGCGCGTTTGGCGATGTCGACGGCGGATTGGCCTTTGACGATCGGCAGGGTATCGACGCCGATTTGTGTGCCCAGCACAGCCAACTGTTCCTGGGCTGCGGGGCGCTGCACGTCGAGTGACGCCATCAGCACCCGTTTGCCGTTCTTTTCTTTCAGCCGTTTGGCCAGCTTGGCGGTGGTTGTGGTTTTACCCGAGCCTTGCAAACCGACCATCAGAATTGGTGCTGGCGCGTTATCAATCTTCAACTCGCCGGCGTTGTCGTTGTCACCCGCCAGCACATGCACCAGTTCGTCATGGACAATTTTCACGACCTGCTGGCCGGGGGTGATGGATTTGGTCACCGACTGGCCTGCGGCCTTGTCGGCAATCGCCTTGATGAAATCGCGGGCAACGGGCAGGGAAACGTCCGCCTCAAGCAGGGCCACGCGGACCTCGCGAAGCGCGGTTTTGATATCGTCCTCGGACAGGGCGCCCTGTTTGGTCAGCCGGTCAAAGACACCACCAAGGCGTTCGGATAGATTTTCAAACATCTTAAAGGCTCCTGTGCCGTTAACCATATGCCCCATCATGTAGGATGGAACGCCCAAATGCCAATCACCCCCGTGGGCGAAACCTCGCTGACGGGGGGCGATCCCCGCTTTCGCGGGGACCGGAAGCTTTGACGGACTTCCGGATACAGGGGGGATTTACGGCGGGAAGGCGCCAGAGTCAACAGGCCCTAATCCCTATTGCAAATTCGAACCAACAGACCGAAAGTGCTGTGGGTTGCTCGAATATGCACAAAAGGGTCGATTATGGACAGTTGGGACGAAATACGCACCGCCTATCATGTTGCCCGTGCCGGAACGGTTAGCGGGGCGGCACAGGAACTGGGTGTGCATCATGCTACGGTGATCCGGCATATTGATGCGCTGGAAACCCAGATGGGGACCAAACTGTTCCAGCGGCATGCGCGTGGTTATACCCCGACCGAAGCAGGGGCTGATCTGTTGCGGGTGGCGCAGGCGACGGATGACCAGTTTTCACAGCTTGCCGGACGGATCAAGGGACAGGGCGATACTGTGACGGGGGATCTGGTGGTGACATCGCTTGCCAGTTTTTCGCACGTCATGACGCCAGTTCTGGTGCGGTTTCAGCGCAAGCATCCCGAAGTTACCGTGCGCTATCTGACCGGATCGCGGCTGTTCCGGCTGGAGTATGGCGAGGCCCATGTGGCCATTCGCGCCGGATCGCCCCCGGATCAGCCCGACAATGTAGTGCAGAAGTTTTCGACCGAATGTATCGCGCTCTATGGCTCGGAAGATTACATCGCGGTGAACGGCATGCCCAAGGGCGAAGGTGATCTGGGGTCACACCGCTTTGTCAGCTATGACGAGCCACACACCCGCGCGCCCTATCATCAGTGGTTAAAGGACAACATCCCGTCCGAACAGGTGACGTTCCGCGTGGCCGATGACCGCAGTCTGCAACAGGCCATTCTGGCGGGTGCGGGGCTGGGGTTCATGACGGAACGGATGGCCGACAGCCACAGCGGGCTGGTGAAGATATTGCCGTCACGGGCCGAGTGGGCCTCGCCGCTGTGGCTGGTCACGCATGTGGATTTGCACCGCACCGCCAAGGTGCAAACATTCCTGAAATTCCTGAAAGCAGAAATGGCAATCGAGGCCGGTGCATGAGCAACCAAATGCGCGGGCATCTGGCGATGCTGCTGTTTTCGGTGCTGGTGGCCGGATCGTTCAGCCTGGGCCATATGGCGGCAAATGAAATCGCTCCGGCGGCGCTGAATGTGGTGCGGTTTTTGATTGCCTCGGTGGTGATTGGCACGGTGGCATCGCTGACCACAGGATTCAAGCGCAGCGATATTGATGCGCCATGGCGGTACCTGCTGCTGGGCGGGCTGTTTGCCATCTATTTCGTGCTGATGTTCGAGGGGCTGAAAACGGCTGATCCGGTCAGCACCTCGGCGGTGTTCACGCTGATTCCGCTGATGTCGGCGGGGTTCGGTTATTTGCTGCTGCGCCAGATCATGACGCGCCGGATGGCGCTGGCGCTGGCGATCGGGGCAGCGGGCGCGCTGTGGGTGATTTTCCGCGCCGATCTGGCGGCGTTGCTGCGATTCCGGATCGGCACGGGGGAAGTGATCTATTTCTGGGGCTGCGTGGCCCATGCGATCTATACCCCGCTGGTGCGCAAACTGAATCGCGGCGAGGCGCCGGTGGTGTTCAGTTTCGGCATGATGGTGGCGGGGTTCTTTGTCCTGCTGGCCTATGGCTGGCGCGATCTGTGGGCGACCGACTGGGCTGCTCTGCCGGGGATTGTGTGGATCACGCTGGCCTATATTTCGATTGCGGCCAGTTCGATCACCTTTGTCTTGCTGCAATATGCCGTATTGCGCCTGCCCTCGGCCAAGGTGATGGCCTATACCTATCTGACGCCCAGCTGGGTGATCCTGTGGGAAATCGTGCTGGGGAACGGCGCACCGGGTGGGCTGATACTGGTCGGGGTGGGCCTTACCATCGTTGCATTGTGGTTGCTGCTGAAGGATGAAGAACTTTAAGGCCTCCGGCGGGGATATTTGGGCGAAAAAGAAACCAAATTTTAATAAAATTGTTCTTGGATCGGTTTGCGGTACAGGCGGGGACGCCGATGACCGCCGAAAGAGAAGCCGCCCCGGTGTATTGACGTACAGCGGGGCGCATTTATCTGGTGTTTCTTTTTCGCCCAAATATCCCCGCCGGAGGCATTGAATCTTTTTGGGGCGATCTATCCGTCCAGTTCTTCCTTTAGAAACCGTTCGAAAGCGTCCAGATTGACCGCTTCGAATTGCCCGAACCCCTGCATCCAGATCGTTGCATCGCGCAGGGCGTCGGGTTCCAGTTTGCACCATTTCACCCGGCCGCGTTTTTCCTGGCTGATCAGTCCGGCGCGGGTCAGGATGGTCAGGTGTTTGGAAATGGCGGCCAGCGACATTGCAAACGGTTCCGCCACATCCGTGACGGCCATGTCGTCCTCGAGCAGCATCGCAAGGATGGCGCGGCGGGTCGGGTCGCTGAGGGCGGCAAAGGTGGTGTCCAGAGTTGTGCTCATGCCCGATGGGTATGCGCAAGGCGGGGTAATCGTCAACCATTTGGTTGAATAACAGCTTTGGTGCGGATTCTGGTTAATCCATGAAAATTCAGGATTGCCGTTCTGTCACGGTATTGGAAATATTGTTTTATTACAATTGGCTGGAGTTTAGTGAAGCATACTCCTTGGCGCTTGACTCATGCCCCCCTGCTGCCTAGGTTCCGCCCAACTGTCCGAGGGGGCCTTTTTGCCATGTCTGACGCACCTGATCCAAACCGGCTGAGTGAGCTGGAGCAGCGGATTGAAGCGGCCAAGAAAGCGCAAGAGCCGGAGCCCAAGGAAGTATCGAAGATATCCCAAGCGCAACATGCGTGGCGGATGATCGTCGAGCTAACTGTCGGTATCGGTATCGGCGTTGGCATTGGATACGGGCTGGATGTGCTGTTTGGCACGATGCCGTGGTTTCTGGTGCCGTTTACATTGTTAGGGTTCGCGGCGGGTATCAACGTGATGTTAAAAACTGCCAAAGAGCTACAGGAAGAAAACGCGGCGGATGACGCCGGGATGGACGAGGGAAAGTGACATGGCAGCTGAAGAACAAGCCGAGGGCATGCAATTTCATCCGATGGAGCAGTTTACTGTGGAGCCGCTGTTCGGTGGCGACACAATTCACTGGTATACGCCCACGAATGTTACCTTGTGGATGGCCCTTGCTGTTCTGGCCATCATCGGCCTGCTGGTTCTGGGCACACGCAAACGCGCGATTGTCCCCAGCCGCACACAGTCGGTTGCCGAGCTGGCCTATGGTTTTGTTCATTCGATGGTCGAGGATGTGGCCGGTAAAGAGGCGCTGAAATACTTTCCCTATATTATGACGCTGTTTATCTTTATCGTGTTCTCGAACTTTCTGGGCCTGATCCCGATGAGCTTTTCAACCACGTCCCAAATCGCGGTCACCGTTGTTCTGGCGATTTTGGTGTTCGTTTCCGTCACGCTTTTGGGGTTCTACCTGCACGGCATGAAATTCCTTGGTCTGTTCTGGGTCTCTGCAGCCCCGTTGCCGCTGCGCCCCGTGCTGGCCGTGATCGAGATCATTTCCTATTTCGTACGCCCTGTCAGCCATTCCATTCGTTTGGCCGGCAACGTCATGGCGGGTCACGCCGTGATCGAGGTTTTCGCGACCTTTGCAGGCGCGATCCTGATTGCCCCGCTGGCGATGGTCGGCATCGTTGCGATGTTCGGCATGGATGTGCTGGTGGCCTTCATTCAGGCCTATGTGTTCACTATTCTGACTTGTGTCTATCTAAAGGATGCGTTGCATCCCAGCCACTAGTCAGCCCGACAATTCACTAATTACAAGCCAAATTCCAACGTAAGGAGAATACACTATGGAAGGCGATATCGTAGAAATGGGTAAATTCATCGGTGCAGGTCTGGCCACAATCGGTATGGGCGGCGCTGCTATCGGTGTTGGCTCGATCGTGGGCAACTTTTTGTCCGGCGCCCTGCGCAACCCTTCGGCCGCTGGCGGCCAGACAGCTATGCTTTTCATCGGCATCGCATTTGCCGAGGCTTTCGGGATTTTCTCGTTCCTCGTTGCACTGCTGCTGATGTTTGCTGTTTAAGCCTAAAGAACCAATCCTTACGGTCGGTGCGTCCCGATGCGGGCGCACCGATGTAAACAAAGGTTCCTAGGAGGACGACGACATGGCAACAGACGCTACAGAAGCCGTTGGCCAAATGGCGGAGCACGGGGCCGAAGCCTCGGGTATGCCGCAGCTGGACTTCAGCACCTTTCCCAACCAGATATTCTGGTTGCTGGTCACGCTGGTCGTGATCTACCTCGTCCTGTCGCGGGTGGTTCTGCCGCGTGTAGGTTCGGTTCTGTCCGAACGCCAAGGGACGATTACGAATGACCTTGCCGCAGCAGAAGAGCTGAAGCAACAGGCTGTTGAAGCCGAAAAAGCCTATAACAAGGCGCTGGCCGATGCGCGGGCTGAATCGCAAAAGATTGCCGCCGAAGCCAAGGCCGAAATTCAAGCCGAGCTGGACATTGCGATCAGCAAGGCCGACGCCGAAATCGCCGCCAAATCTGCCGAGGCAGAAACCGCGATTGCCGAAATCCGGAAAGGCTCGGTTGCTAGCGTGAAAAAGGTGGCTGCCGATACCGCAAAAGAGATTGTGGCCTCTATGGGCATCAAAGCCGACGCTAAATCGGTGACCGCTGCGGTTACTGCACGGATGAAAGGGTAGGGACATGAAAAAACTTACAGTTCTATTTGCCCTTGTCGCATCACCGGCACTTGCTGCCGAAGGCCCGTTCTTTAGCCTGCGCAACCCGGAATTCGTTGTTCTGATCGGGTTTATCCTGTTTCTGGCGCTGGTTGCCTATTTGAAGGTGCCCGGTCTGATTGGCGGGATGCTGGATAAGCGGGCCGAAGGCATCAAATCGGATCTGGACGAAGCTAAAGCCCTGCGCGAAGAAGCGCAGACGATCCTTGCATCTTATGAGCGCAAGCAAAAAGAAGTGCAGGAACAGGCCGACCGCATCGTCGAAGCCGCCAAGGCCGAAGCCGAGATTGCGGCAACACAAGCCAAGGAAGACCTGAAAGCCTCGATCGCGCGCCGTCTGGCGGCTGCGGACGAGCAGATCACCTCGGCACAGGCCTCGGCCGTGAAAGAAGTGCGTGACAGCGCGATTGCGGTTGCAGTTGCGGCGGCAGAAGATGTGATTGCCAAGAAGCTGACAGCAGCAGACGGCAATACGCTGATCGAGGACGCCATCAAGGATGTGGCTGCGAAGCTGCATTGATTTGACAAGCGGTGGGCGAACCTGTGGCCAAGGCCACAGAACCGCCCACCCTACTATGTGATTTGAAAACCCGGCCCTTTGTGGTCGGGTTTTTTTGTTTTCTAACAACTTGCCTCGCCAATCCTTTTCTATTACCCAAACCTTGCTGCCCTTCATCGGGCGGTATGTTCTCAGGGCGGGGTGAAATTCCCCACCGGCGGTAAATCACTGATGTGAAAGCCCGCGAGCGCCCCCGATCAAAAGGGGGGTCAGCAGATCCGGTGAGACTCCGGAGCCGACGGTTAAAGTCCGGATGGAAGAGAGCGGGATTTGGGCCGTGCCGCTGTGCGCGCCCGTAATGTCCTGTTTTGCCTTGGGTCTTGTGCGCAAAGGGAAAGGGACGACGCCATGACTCATACACTGACCACAGGCCGCAGCACGGCCGTTACGGGGGCCGTCTGGATGATGACGGCGGGCCTGTTGTTTGCTATCGATAATACACTGGTGCAGATGCTGACCATGCAACAGGGGCAGGCACCGACCACGGTTGCCTTTTGGCAATATGCCATTGCCCTGATGTTTAGCTTTCCGTGGGTTGTGATGCGCTTTCGCAGCGGCGTGTTTTCCAAACGCTGGCCGATGCATATTTTCCGCGTGGTGCTGGCGGCGGCCGGTGTGCAGATGTGGGTTTCGGGGCTGGCCTATGTGCCGATCTGGCAGGCGATTGCGCTGATCATGACCTCGCCATTCTTTGTCACCATCGGCGCGCGGCTGATGCTGGGCGAAAGCGTCGGGGTGGAGCGTTGGGCGGCCGTGTTTGTCGGTTTCATCGGTGGCATGATCATCCTGTCGCCGTGGTCGGATGCTTTTAGCTGGGCTGCAATGCTGCCGGTGGGGGCGTCGTTACTTTGGGCGATGTCATCACTTGTCACCAAGGTTCTGACCCGCACGGAAACACCGGATTCGCTGACCTTGTATCTGCTGTTGCTACTTACCCCGATTAACGCGGTGCTGGCGGCGAAAAGCGGCTTTGTCCTTACCACCCCGGATTCGATGTTGCTGATCGTGGTAACGGGGGTTTTAACGGCGGCTGCCAATTATGTTCTGGTCAAAGCCTACAGTGTGGCCGATGCCGCCTATCTGCAACCGTTCGACCATGTAAAACTGCCGTTCAATGTGCTGCTGGGCTGGGCTGTGTTCGGCTTCTTGCCCGCTGGTGCCATGTGGATCGGCACCTTCCTGATCGTCGGCGCATCTCTCTATCTGTTGGGCCGCGAAGCAAGGGGATAACCCTCTCCTTCTTCTTGCCCAAAATACCTGCGCCGCAGGCATCCTACCCGCGCGTCTGTTCCTGTTGCAGGCGCAGGCGCGCAACGGCTTCGTTATGGTCGGCCTTTTGCTGATCGCTCAGGGCGGCGCCAACGTAGTCCAGATGCGCCTCGATTGCGGCACGGGTGCCTGCCGGGTCGCGGGCCTGCAATGCGTCGTTGATGGCACGGTGCTGGTCCAGCAGGGCGCTGCGGGTGGTGCGCTGCTTGAACATCACCTTGCGGTTATAAAACACCCCTTCGCGCAGCAGATCGAACATGGAACGCATCATATGCAGCATGATCACGTTGTGGCTGGCCTCGACAATCGCCAGATGGAATTCGGCGTCCAGAGCGGCCTCTTCGGCTGAATTGCGTTTGGGGTGGGCAGCCTCCATTTTCAGGAAGATCTGGTTGATCACCTGTAAATCGGTGTCTGATCCAAGGCGCGCGGCGCGCTCACCCGCCAGCCCTTCCATATCGCGGCGAAAATCGAGGTAGTCGAACACCGCTTCGTCATGGGTGGCGAACAGTTGCGAAAGTGCTGGTGGGAAGGTGCTGCCCAAGGCGTCCGATACAAAAATGCCCGCGCCCGCACGGCTTTCCAGAAGTCCACGGGTTTGCAGATCTGCAACGGCTTCGCGCAGGGACGGGCGGGAAACACCCATCTTGTCACTAAGTTCGCGTTCTGATGGCAAGCGTTCGCCAGGGCGCAGGATTCCGCGCAGGATCAGCTGTTCAATCTGGCGCACCACGGATTGGGACAGCTTCTCGGACTGGACAGGTTGAAAGGGCATACGGCATCCTTTGAAAACTGGTTAAGCATATGATTGCAATACAGCAAGGACAACAAAAAAGGCCAGACGCAATGGTCTGGCCTTTGATTAATTTTCAGGAATCGCGGGTTAGCGAACCGGACGGATCACGATTTCTACGCGCCGGTTCTGATGGCGGCCTTCTGGTGTCAGATTTGTTGCGATTGGTTCATCTTCGCCTCGACCGATTGCGCGTACCCGCGACTGTGCCACACCCGAATTGATCAATACAGATGCAACCGCGCGGGCGCGACGGGTTGACAGGTTCTGGTTATAGGATGCCGCGCCGGTGTCGTCGGTGTGACCGAAAACATCAACCGTAGAGTTCGGGTATTTCTGCAGGCTTGCCGCCAGCTTGCCAAGGTCGCTGCGCAGATCGGGGCGCACATAGGTGCTGTCCACATCAAACAGGATATCCTGCGGCATGGTCACGATCAAGCGGTCGCCAGCGTTTACGATTTTGACATCGCCGCTCATGGAACCGCGCAGTTCTTCGGCTTGCTTGTCCAGCTCGTTGCCGATGATGGCCCCGACGCCGGCGCCAATGGCGGCCCCCACAACCGCGTTTTTGACGCGATCATTGCCGCTTTCGCGGGTGGCGCCCAACAGGGCACCCAGACCTGCGCCAATCAACGCACCGTTCTGGGCGCGTGTGTTGCCGTTTTTGGGTTCGGGACCGGGATCCATACAGCCAGCCAAGGCAAAGCTGCCCGCGGCCAGTAGAATTACAGGTGTTTTGAATTTCATGGTATCTGCCTCACTCAATATTGCCGTTCTTTGACGGGTCACACATACTATATTGGGCGTTGTTATCGAATATCAACCACCGGAATAGGCCAGAAACCGCCAAATCAGGCGGATTCCGATCGTATCCCTTCCCATACCTTGATCTGGAACGGGGCGCCGATCAGGTGCAGGTTGGCCTGCCCCGATTGCCCGAAGGCGGAATTGACCCACACGGCCAGCGGTGCTGCATCCTGAATGAACGTGGCTTTGGGCCAGCGTGATTGCATATCCACCATCGCCGCATCGCGCCCCGTTTCGGCAACAAAGGCCAGTCCGCACAATCCCTTGCCTGTGCCCATTGCCAGCGCTTCGCCAAAGGGGCTGTCGAACCAGCCATAGCGGATGGCCAACCCGTCGCCCCTGCGGGCAAATTCACCGGGGCTCATCGCCTCCCATCGCAGGAACAGATCGTGCAGGCGGCTGCTGCCGGACAGGCCGACGGTATCGGCCGCTTGCAGGGTGGTGAAATGGTCATGCAGCAGGGTTTTGGCATAGCCCAGCGTCAGATATTGTTGCAGGCGTTTGGGGGACGTGCCGACCCAGCGGGAAAAGACGCGTTGGAAGTGGGCGGGGCTCATTTGCAATTCGCCGGCCAACTGTTCCAGCGACAGGTTGCGCCCGCCTGCGGCATCAATGGTTTCAATGGCGCGTTTGATCACGCCGTAGTGGTAATCGTTTTCCATGATGCAAAGATGGCGCATCACGGCGCGTAGGTCGATCCGTTTCTTGCGCATCCCTTTAACAGAGGGCATACCGTCGGCATGGCAAAACAGATGAAATACCTGACCATCAAGGAAGTGTTCCGCCGGTTCCATGAACTGGAGCCGGAACCCAAAGGTGAATTGCACCACACCAATGCCTATACACTGACCGTTGCGGTGGCCCTTTCGGCGCAGGCAACGGATGCGGGTGTGAACAAAGCCACGCGTGATTTGTTCAAGATCGCGGATACGCCGCAAAAGATGCTGGCGCTGGGGTTGGATGGTCTGATCGAATATATCAAAACCATCGGGCTGTTTCGGCAAAAGGCCAAGAACGTTATCAAGATGAGCCAGCTTCTGGTTGATGAATTCGATGGCGAAGTGCCAAGTTCCCGCGCGGCATTGATGAGCCTGCCGGGGGTGGGTCGAAAAACTGCCAATGTGGTTTTGAACATGTGGTTCCATATGCCAACGCAGGCGGTGGACACCCATATTTTCCGGCTTGGCAATCGCACCGGCATTGCGCCCGGAAAAGATGTGGATGCGGTGGAACGCGCTATTGAAGACAACATCCCTGCCGAGTATCAGCTACACGCGCACCACTGGCTGATCCTGCATGGCCGCTATGTGTGCAAGGCACGCAAACCTGTGTGTGCCAATTGTATAATTCGTGATATCTGCCCCTTTGAGGAAAAGACCTTATGACCAAAAAATACCAGATTGTCGGCATCGGTAACGCGATGGTGGATGTGCTTGCCCATGCCGAGGACAGTTTCCTGTCCGATAATGGCATTGAAAAAGGGATCATGCAGTTGATCGACATGGAACGTGCCGTCGAGCTGTATGGAAAAATCGGCCCCGCAACTGAAATTTCCGGTGGTTCGGCCGCCAATACGATCGCCGGCGCCGCCCATCTGGGTGCGCGCACGGCCTATGTCGGCAAGGTCAAGGATGACCAGTTGGGCGGGATTTTCGCCCACGATCTGCGCTCGCAGGGGGTGGATTACGAAACCGTCTTTGCTGGCAAGGACGCAGTTCAGGAAACGGGGCGCTGCATTGTGATTGTGTCGCCCTGTGGCGAGCGGTCGATGAACACCTATCTGGGTGTGACCGAATTTCTGGAGCCATCCGATATTGACGAAACCCAAATGGCCCAGGCGGAATGGATTTATCTGGAAGGATATCGTTTTGACGGGCCGGACAGCCATGAGGCATTCGCCAAGGCGAACAAGGCCTGCAAGGCGGCGGGTGGCAAGGTGTCTTTGACTTTGTCGGATCCGTTCTGCGTTGAGCGCCACCGCGATGCGTTCCGCGAGATGATCAAGTCGGACGTAGATTTGTTGTTCTGCAACCGCGCCGAGATGCTGTCGATGTATCAAACCGAGGATTTTAACACTGCACTGGATCAGGCCGCCGCCGAGGTCGAGATCGTCGCCTGTACCGATTCCGATCAGGGCGCACATATCCTGTCAGGCGGGCAACGCTGGCACGCACCGGCCGTGCCGACAGACATTGTGGATGCCACCGGCGCGGGTGATCTGTTTGCGGGGGCTTTCCTGTGGGGGCTGGTGAACGGCCATGATCTGGAAACGAGCGGCAACATGGGCTGCATCGCGGCCTCCGAGGTGATCAGCCATATTGGTGCACGCACCGAAGTAGATTTGACCGAGGTGTTCAAGGCCAAGGGGCTGATTTCCTAACCCTTCGGCCCCAGTTTTGCGTGCACTTCGTCCAGATCAATTTCGCCGGTGGGCATTTTGTTGTTCGGGTCATGCACATCGTATTTGAACAGGTTGAAATCGCGTTTGTAGATTTCATAGACCAGATGCAGCGACAGATCGTCGAAATAATCGGCAATCGGGTGGGCGCGTTTGGGGCCGTGGCCTTCGGATTCATTGAACCGCGGAATTTCGGTCAGGTTGACGGGGTGTCGGGTTTCGATTGAATCCAGCACCTTTTGCATCCCGTCATTGAAGGTCTCGACAGGGAAAATGTGGTCATACTGCCCGCCGTTCATGATGAAGGTCGAGACATGGCCCGACATGGCCGACCAGTGGATGTCGGGGTCCATCGGACTGCGCCAGCGGATGGTGTCGCGGGCAAACAGCAAAAAACGCCGGAACGATTTGATCTGGTCAAACTCGAACCCGGTTTCCGGATCACCCACTTCGATCCCGTATTTCTGGATCAGCAGCGGCACCAGTTTACCGCGATAGCGTTTACCGTTGCGCTGGATGCCACAGATTTTGTCAAAGAACGAACTGAGGATCCGCCCGTAAGGGTTGCGCACACAGGTAAAGGCAGGGGATTTGTGGTTCAGCACATTTGCCTCGATCACCGGCTGGCTGTCCTCGATCCCCCATTTGTGGATTTTGCTTTTGGCGTCATGGATGTCGCCATCGAAGAATTCTCCGTGGTCGGAATAATACATGATTTGCCCAATGGTCGAGCAGGCACATTTGGGGACAACACGATAAACGACACTTTCGCTTTCTGTCATCCAGACTCCGGGAAAACCCATAATATTCACTCGCCTTTAATTATTTGTCGCGCCGCAAAATGTGACCCAAGGACAATTGCGCCTAAAAAAGCAAATAAACGCTGTATATTCAACGGCCATTCGCGTTATTTAGGGATGATAAGCGGTTTTTCGGGGTTGCGGTTCAACAAATGGCAAAGGGGCTGACCCAGATAACTACTTCAAGTAACGCTTAACCCATTGTCTTAGCTGCAATAACTGAGCTGAAGGGTCACTGTTGTTGAAACGCCACTCGCATTCCTTCAAATATAGCCCAAATTGGGCCTTGGGGACACCGTTAAATCGGCGCATGTGGCGCTTGGCTTGGTTCCAGAAATTCTCGATGCCATTGATGTGGTTGTGACGGTCTGCAAAGAGCTTGGAATGGTTGATGCGAAAGTGGTGGAAGTCTGACACATCCAGCACATTATAACCGCGCCAACAATCGGAATAGACGATGGAATCCGGCACGACTTTGCGCTCTATGATCGGGATCAGAGTGGCGGATTTGGCGTCCGGGATGATCTTGGTGTAAACCTTCCCACCCCTTTTTAATATACCAAAAACGGGAATTTTACCTGCCGCACCACGCCCGCGTTTACCTTTGCGTTTGCCGCCAAAGTAGCTTTCGTCCACTTCTATTTCTCCGCCGAACATAGCTTGGCTTTCCGCCTCCAGCTCATAGGCGATTATCTCGCGCAGGCGTAGAAAATAAAACGCTGCGGTCTTGCGGTTTACACCACACAAACTGGCTGCTGTTCGTGCTGTCGATCCCGAAACAAAATGCTCCGTAAGACGGTCTTGCTTGTAGTGGCTCAGGCGACTCTTTCTCATGCTTCCCATCATAACCTCTTTTTAGGTTATCTGGGTCAGCCCCATGGCAAAAATTGCCTTTATTCTATTATGTCACAAAGACCCGGATGCGATCATAAAGCAGGCCGAACGGTTAACTGCGGCTGGTGATTTCATGGCGATTCACTTTGATGCGCGTGCGAATCCGGCCAGCTTTGAAATGATCAAGGATGCGCTGGGCGACAATCCCAATGTGACCTTTGCCAAGAAGCGGATCAAATGCGGCTGGGGGGCGTGGTCACTGGTGCAGGCCACGTTGAACGCGGTCGAAGCGGCGGTTGACGCATTCCCGCGGGCGACGCATTTCTACATGCTGTCGGGGGATTGCATGCCGATCAAATCGGCCAGCTATGTGCATGATTTTCTGGACAATGACGATGTGGACTACATCGAAAGCTTTGATTACTTCGAAAGCAACTGGATCAAAACCGGCTGGAAAGAAGAGCGCCTGATCTATCGCCATTTCTTTAACGAACGCACCCAGCCAAAGCGGTTTTATGGCTCTTTCAAACTACAGGGAACCTCTAAAAATCCCCCAAAATCCGGCCTGACGGGGTAGAATCGTCATCAGGATGAAAATGATTCGACCGACGGGGTTTTGTCATGGGTCAGATGGGATTTTTTGATCTTTCCAGCCGATACGCGGGACTGGACAAATCTGGTGATCCGCTGGTGTTGCTCAACGACATGGTGCCGTTCGAGGATTACCGGGACGAGCTGAAGGCCATATGGCGCACGCCGCCCGAACAGCGCAAATCCAACGCTGGCCGCCCGCCTTGGGATGAGGTGCTGATATTCAAGACGATGGTTTTGCAGCAGCTCTACAACCTCTCTGACGATCAGATCGAGTATCAGATCCGCGACCGCCTGTCGTTCATGCGGTTTCTCGGCCTTGGCATTGAAGACAGCGTACCTGACGCCAAGACCATCTGGGCCTACCGTGAAAGGCTGGCCGGGGCCGGGAAGATGAAGGAGCTGTTTGACAAGTTCGATGCCTTTCTGCGCGAAAAGGGCTATCTGGCGATGGGCGGGCAGATTGTTGATGCGAGCATCGTTCCGGCGCCGCGCCAGCACAACAAAAGGGACGAGAACGAGAAAATCAAGGCGGGCGAAACGCCTGAAGAGTGGGAGGAAAAACCCCACAAGAAGCGCCAGAAGGACGTGGATGCGCGCTGGACGAAGAAGCACGGCAAGAGCTATTACGGCTACAAGAACCACATCAATGTCGACCGGCGGCACAAATTCATCCGCGCTTATGATGTCACCGATGCCGCCGTGCATGACAGCCAGGCGCTTGCCGGTCTGATTGATGCGAGCAACACCTCATCGGACCTGTGGGCCGACAGCGCCTATCGCTCGCAAAAGATCGAAAGCGAGCTGGAAGAGCGGGGGCTTCACAGCCATATCCATCACAAGGGCAGGCGCGGCAAGCCGCTTGGCGAGCGCCAGCAAAAGGCCAACCGGAGGCGCTCGAAAGTGCGGGTCCGGGTCGAGCATGTATTCGCTTTTCAGGAGCGCTCCATGGGCGGCAAGCTGATCCGCTCCATCGGCCTGAAGCGGGCGCGATTTCGCATCGGGATGATGAACCTGGTCTACAACATGAAGCGCTTCGTCCAGTTCGAATGCGGCCTGGCGGCGCCGGGATAAGGGTTCATGGGGTGAGGTGTGCCTGAAATACCCAAAACCGGCTTGAAACCGGTGAAAATGGGTTTATGATCCGAAGCAATCAGGCGGGACAGGCGAAAAACCGTCCACCCCGCCGCGAAGAAGGCGAAAACGGGAATTTACAGAGGTTCCCAAAGCAGGGCACTGTCCCACTGTTAGGCGATGTTTGCGTAACATACGTCGCCCCGCCATCCGTGGTTTCCAATGATTCACCGGCACCGGCCTGACCAATCTGGGTGGACGTCAATCCATCTGCCGGGCCCTCGATCGCAGTAACAGGGCTGCCATCATCGAAGGATACAAAACTAAGCACCGCACCATTGCTAACCAATGCAACAGCCCCCAGTTTATGGAGCCCGTCGAAGGTGCCCGATGTTGCCGTGTCGATGACATAAACATCTTTGCCCGCAATGGTATTCACCACAGCGCCCAGTGTATTCGTCGAACGAACAGTACCATCAGGATTATAGATGATGACAGGTTGTGTCTCGAAAGTGGTGGAAATTGATTTCAGGCACCTCCGAGCGGGTTGAGTTATGCGCCGGTCAGGCGGCTTGGTCAAGGGTTGCGTCGGCGACGGGCTGAGCGAGCGTTTCCCAGCCATCGACCTTTCGCATGACGATCTGCCCCGAGGCCATCAGAGCCCAAAGCAGCATCGGCACGGTCTCGGCGCATGGCAGCACGGTCTGGGTCTTGATGCGGCGGCGGAATTCCTCGTTCAGGCGTTCGATCGCATTTGTCGTTCTGGCCGATTTCCACTGGCCTTGTGGCAGACGCGTGAAGGTGAAAAGCTTATCTCCTGCTTCTTCCAAGCTGTCAGCGACGGCCTTGCATTTCAGCCGCCATTTTCGCAGAAATGCCTTGCGGCGGGTGGCGATTTCCTCGGGTGTTTTGGCGTAGATCATGTCGCGGTAATCTTCTGTCAACTCATCATGCATACGCTTGGGTGCCTTGGCCAGAAGGTTGCGGTGCTTGTGCACCGTGCACCTCTGGATCGGCAGATCTTCACCCCAGAGGGCAATGAGAGCGACCTCAAGTCCCGGTGCCCCGTCCACGATGACAAATTCGGGCCGTTTCAACCCGCGCGCATCCAGATCGTTGATGAACTGACGCCAGGCGGAGGTGCTTTCGCCGCCCATGTTCATCAGTGATAACAAGACCTTCTGCCCATCCCGGCGCACGCCAATCGCGGCCAGAACCGAGATATTGGTGGCCTTCCTGTCAATCCGCGTTTTGATCACGGTGCCGTCCAGGATCAGCCGCACGATGTCTTCATCCGCAAGGCTGCGGGCGCACCACGCCTGCCAGTCCACCTTCACCTTGCGCCAGGCGCGGCTCACCACATCCTTGCTGACCGCCCCCTGAAACAGGCCGAACAGGGCGCGTTTTACCCGCCGTGTGTTGGTGCCCGAAAGGTAGACAGCAGCGATCAGCGCCTCGGCCTTCTTCGTCAGCCGCTGGTAGCGGGGCAATGCCTTCGAGCGCCATTCTCTGGCCTTGCCGGCCTCGCCTGTGATCCGCGCACGCGGCACGCGCACCGTTTCGGTTCCAAATGTTCCGACCAGTTGCCGCTCGCGATGCCCGTGGCGGTATCCGGCCTTTGCCCCGCCGCTGCGGCCATACCGGCAACGGCCCAGAAACTGCTCCAGCTCCTCTTCGAAAACCGCCTCGATCGTCGCGCGGATGTTCTGGCGCAGCCGGTCTTCAATCGGGTCATAGCCTGCTTCATTGGCCAGTAGCGCGGATGTCGATGTTGCTGTATTCTTTGTCATGGCGTGATCTCCTTGGCGGTTCCAGCCGCCGGTTGGGTGGCTTCGATGCACCCGGAGATTACGCCGTCCTCGAATTTCCACCAAACTCGCGACACTACCCGTCGGAGACCAGCAGTATATCCGCGCCTTGTTCTGCTTTGGCTATGGCCGTTTGTCCTTAAGCGATTTCAAACTGGGAGAAACCCTGATCGACGATTACAGGGATGTCGATATCGAGGTTCGCGAAGGCGTGGAGGGTGATACACCCATAACACTGTATCCAAATCAGGTGCTCGAGGATCCAACCAGCATCGAGTTGACCCGCCCCTATCCGCGCGATGCTGCTGGTGAATATGTGCCCGGCGGCACCCCGATTGAAACCCCGATCCGGCGCTATACTGCGGTGGATACCGAAACGGCGTCGGTCATTCTGGCGTTCCCAAGCGGACTGTTCTGGGTGGATGACTCTGGCAAAGTGAATGTGGCATCGGTCGATATAAAAATCCGGCAGCGTCCGGTCGGTGCGACGGTCTGGCAGGATGTTGAAACACTGAAAATATCTGCTCGTGAAAGGTCCGGTTTTTTCAGGCAACACACATGGAAGCTGCCAGCGCGCGGTCGCTGGCAGATCGAGGTCACCAGAATGACACCGGAAACGACCTCTTCAAATGCCTCGACCCGATCCTACCTGTCGGCAATCCAGTCGATCCGCCCGGAATATCCGGTCAATTTTGACAAACCGGTTGCCCTTGTCGCCATGCGTATCAGGGCCACATATCAGTTGAATGGAGCGCTGGATAATTTCAATGCGCTTGTCCAGCGTTATGCGCGGGACTGGGATGGAACGGAATGGATGATAAATCTGTCCCGAAATCCTGCCACAGCCTATATTCAGGCGTTGACGGGGCCATCAAATCCCTATCCGGTTTCC